>CAWFOV010000005.1:0-631818 GCA_963817605.1 uncultured Solirubrobacterales bacterium
GGGAGATGTCGGCACAGGCAAGACGACCCTCGCGATGATCATCTCCAAAGCCGCGATCAACGCCGGCCGGTCGGTGGCGATCTACTCTCTGCCGCGATTGCTCAACCTGCTGCGCGAGTCGCTGCAGGCCGACGGGGGCCTGACCGATCTGCTGGACAGGCTGAGCGTCGTGGATCTCCTGCACATCGACGATCTCGGTGCGGAGAACCAGACTGACTGGGTGCTGGAGCAGCTCTACTCGATCGTCAACTCGCGCTATGAGGCTCAGCGCGCGATCGTGGCGACCACCAACCTGCAGCCCGAGGCACTGAGCGAGCGCCTAGGCGACCGGACGGTGTCTCGTCTCGTGGAGATCTGTCGCGATCCAATAGTTCTGGCCGGTGAGGACAAACGGCGCGAGTACCGCGCCGAGCGCACCGAGGTCGCGCAACCGGCGCTGTGAAGAGCAGGCTGGCGCCTCCTCAGCGCGCGCGAATGCACGCTCACGACGAGCGTCGAGGTAGCGCGCTCGCAGCAACCGGAATAAGAATGCGAACACGGGGAGATCGAGCACGAGCGGCGCGATCACCGAAGGCGCTGTCGAGACGCCCAGAACCTGGGCGAGGAGGAGCACGCCCGCCGTGTGGAACATGACCGTCGGCAGGAAGGCCAGCAGGATTGTGTGCGAGCGATACCCGCTCAGGTGCTCGCGGATGCTGAACTCCATCGTGCCAAGCAACACGATACCGGCGCCGGTCGCCAGCACGACGAGCCCCGACGCGCCTTTCGAGGCCCCGGCGACGATCGCGACAAGGCCGATCAGGATCAGCAGCTCGGCGAGCGGAAAGGGGTGCCATGGCGCCTGCGGTCGCTCACCCGCGGAGGCTCTATCGCTCCGGGCAGCGCCGCTGCGAGCAGCTGCGCCCCGTGGACGCGCCCGCTTGTTCGCTGCAAGTGGATTCGCAGAGGACGCCCGTTGGCTCGGCGCCTCTCCACCAGCGAGCGGAGGCTGGCCGCTCGTAGCGATTGCAGGGTCCTCTGCGGCCGCCGGCCGGCGCTTGCGCGAGCGCCTGCCACGGCCCTTTTTGCGATTCGCCACGGCGTTATGCGCTCGGCCGGGGTTCGCTGCGCCGCATTTCCGTCGATCCTAGCGCCTATCCTGGCTTGCATGGTTCCGATCTCGCCGCTTCAGGCTTCAGCCATACCTGCCGCCCCGGGCATCCCCGGTAGCGGCCTTGCCGGCCCCTTCCCCGTTGGGGAGTACACCGCCGCCCTGCGCCGGCAGCTGCGCTCACTGGCGCGCGTGCAGCTCACCGGTGAGCTCGTCAACCTGCGCTTCGCCCGCGCGCGCGTGTACTTCGAGCTGCGCGACTCCACAGGCGGGATCCCCTGCGCTGTGTGGCTGAAGGACTGGGACTCGATCCTCGCGCGCTCCGGCGATGGGATGGGCGTGGTTCCAAAAGAGGGTATGCAGGTGGTGGTGGCCGGCGGCTGCGACTTCTACCCCGGCAGCGCCACCTCCTCTCCCAGCTTCTCTTTCTCAGTGACCGACCTCCGCGTGGCCGGCGAGGGAGACCTGCTCGCGCGGATCGACCGCCTCCGCAAGACCCTCGACGCTGAGGGGCTGCTCGAGCGCCAGCAGCGCCTGCACCTGCCGCTACTCCCCCGCACGATCGGCGTGATCACCGGCGAGAGCGGCAAGGCGCGCGATGACATCCTCGCCGCACTGCGGCGGCGCGGCTGGGCGGGAAGGCTCGTCTGGGGCTTCGCCCCTGTGCAGGATCGCCATGCCGCACCGGCCATCGTCAGGGCATTGGGAGACCTAGCTGCCGTGGGCAAAGTCGAAGTGACGATCGTGGCACGCGGCGGCGGCTCGCTAGCCGACCTGTTGTGCTTCTGCGATGAGACCCTCTGCCGCACAGTCGCACTGCTGGGAGTGCCGGTGATCGCCTCGGTTGGCCACCACACCGACCGTACGCTGCTGGACGACGTCGCCGCGGTCAGCTGCTCGACGCCGACTCACGCCGCGGAGGCCGCTGTCGGCGTTGACTGCCTGCGCGCCCGCGCCGAGGCCACCGCCGCTGCCACGCGCCTGCGCAAACACGGGCGGGTAGCCGTGCTCTCGCGCGCGCGCCAGCTAACGACGCTTTCCCGTGCCCCCGCTGGGCATTTGGCCCGCCAGCGCGCAGGGTTGCACCAGCAGCTTCGCGAGGTTCGGGCTGGCTCGCGCCGGCGCCTTCAGTCCGAGCGCTCGGTAACGGAGCGCCACGTGCTGATGCTCCAGCGGAAGGCTCAATCCGCGCTCCTGGACTGCCACCGCCGGCACCCGCACGAGCTCCAGCGGCTCGCGCTCACACTGACCGCCCACGACCCTCAGCGCACACTCGAGCGCGGTTATGTCCTCGTACAGTCGTCCTCAGGCGAGGCCCTGACCACAGCCGCTCTGGCCCGTAAGGCAAGTGACGTGCGATTGCGTTTTGCCGATGCCACCGTCCCCGCAAGGATTACCCAATGACCAACCCCCAGCCCACAGCCAATCCCCAGCCTCCGACTTACGAGACCGCCGCAGCGCGCGTCGAGGAGATCATCCGCCGCCTGGACTCGGGCGATGCCAGCCTCAACGAGACCATTGCCTTAGTCCAGGAGGGCAAGTCGCTGATCGAGCTCTGCGCGGGTGAGCTAGAGGCCGTCGGCGCGGCGCTGCAGGAGCTGCGGCTCGACGAGCTCGTCGAGCGCCTGGAAAGCGAGAGCCGGGTAGAGACGCCGTGAGCAGCTACGAGCTGCTTGCCGGGCTTCCCCTGATCGTCGAAGGATATGAGCTCGAAGGCCACGAGATCGCCCTTTCCAGCGAGTTCGTGCGAAAGACGACCGTCATCAAGCTGCGCGGCGCGGGCGAGGAGGGCGCAGGCGAGGACGTCACCTATGCGGCCGAGGATCAGGAGGCTCTGCAGCGCGCCGGCGCGAACCTGCCGCTGGCGGGGACTTTCACGCTCGCGTCATTCGCCGGTCACATACGCACGCTCGACCTCTTCCCGGTCCCAACCGAGCGAGGAGAGTTCCGCCTGTACCGCAACTGGGCGTTCGACTCGGCCGCACTTGACCTCGCCTTGCGCCAGTCTGGAACCACACTTCATGCCGCGCTCGGGCGCGACCCTGAGCCGGTTTCGTTCGTGGCCTCGCTGCGCCTCGGCGAGCCACCGTCGATCGAGCCGGTCAAGCGGCGCCTTCAGATCGCACCGGCACTGCGCTTCAAGCTCGACCCCACGCCCTCTTGGGATGCCTCACTGATCTCCGGGCTCGTGGCGCTCGGCGCCGTCGAGTCGGTTGACCTCAAGGGCCAGTACGAGGGCACAATCGTCGACAACCCCGCCGACCCTGCGCTGTATCAGCGCATCGTGGACGCATTCCCAGACGCCTGGATCGAGGATCCCAAGCTGACGGCAGATACCGAGCCGATCCTCCTACCCCACCGTGAGCGGATCACCTGGGACGCGCCGATCCACTCCATCGCGGACATCGAGGCGCTGCCGTTCCCGCCGCGCACGCTCAACATCAAGCCCTCCCGGCTCGGGGGCCTGCGCTCACTGCTGGACGTCTACGACTACTGCCGGGCGAACGGCATCGGCTGCTATGGCGGCGGGCAATCAGAGTTGAGCGTCGGCCGCGGCCAGATCCAGTACCTCGCCTCGCTGTTCCACCCCAGCGCCCCCAACGATGTCGCACCTGCGGGCTTCAACATGCCCGAGCCACCCGACGGGTTGCCGGGCAGCCCGCTGGCGCCCGCGCCTTCGGCGACGGGCTTCCGCTGGAACTGACGCAACTTCTCTCCCGCTGCTCGGTTTGTTTAGGCACAGCGGCTAAGGTCGGTGGCCGCCGGTTCGATGCAATCAGGCTTCCGGCGCGGAGGAAATTCTGGCGAGGAGCGCCCCCAAGCAGCGACTCATGTTTCCGCTCGCGGCAGCCGCTTCCGTGCTGCTGTGCTGCTCCTTCGGGCAGCCTCTGAGGGCTAACGCCGCTAACCCCGGAGGCACCGCTGCCGCCGGCACCGGCGCTGCTCCCTCCAGCCCCGTCAAGAAAGCTGGGCCGCTGGAAAGAGCCCCCACGAAACAGGCCTCGAGCCTTCACGTCCGTACGGTGCGTATCACGCACGCCAGTTGCACGCCCACTGCTCGCTGCGCCACCAACCCGCACCAAGTCTCGACCCACGGCACCCTGCTGCTTGCAGGTGTGGGGCTGAAGGCGGGCATGGTCGTGGCTTTTCCAAAAGCTCCGGGTGCTCACATCAGCCGCACCTCGCCCGCCGCACGCCTGCGCCTCACCAGAGCCGGGCTGCTCGTCACGGTCCCCGCCAGTGCGCACTCTGGGCGCATCATGGTGTTGCTTACCCACAGCCGTTACACGAGTTCTTACGGGCCGATCTACGTGGTGCGCCATGCTCTGCACCCACCTCACCCGCCTGCACCGCGGAAACCCGCTGCGCCCCCGGCCGCCACCGCCGCCAGCGGCACGGGCTTTGAAGGCCAGGGCATGTGGATCTGGTACGTGAGCCAGTCAAATGGTGGCAACGTCGCCTCGATCGTGGCGCAGGCGCATGCGGCGGGCGTCACCACCGTGTTCGTCAAGAGCTCCGACGGCTCGAGCAACTACTGGAGCCAGTTCTCGCCCCAACTGGTGGCGGAACTGCACGCCAATGGGCTGAAAGCCTGCGCCTGGCAGTACGTCTACGGAACCAACCCCGCGGGCGAGGCGAACCTCGGCGCACAAGCGGTCGCCACGGGCGCCGACTGTCTCGTGATCGACGCCGAGGCCGAGTACGAAGGCCACTACGCCGCCGCACAGACCTACATCAACGATCTGCGTGCGCGGACCGGACCAAGCTACCCCTTGGGCCTGGCTTCCTTCCCCTACGTCTCCTACCACCCCTCCTTCCCGTTCTCGGTATTCCTCGGACCCAACGGTGCGCAGTACAACGCCCCGCAGATGTACTGGAAGGACATCGGCGTATCGGTTGACACGATCTACGCGAATACCTACATCGCGAACCGCATCTACGGGCGCCCGGTCTTTCCCTTGGGTCAGACCTACGGCGGCATCTCCACCGCCGATCTGCTGCGCTTCCGTGAGGAGGCCGTCGGCTATGGGGCGACCGGGCTGTCCTTCTGGGACTGGCAGGAAACCCATCCCAGCGGCTGGAGCACCCTCGCCGCACCGCTCACCCCGCTCACCAGCGTCACCCCGAACACCTCCTCCCCCGAACTGAGCGCCGGCAGCAAGGGCGATCAGGTGCTGTGGATGCAGGAGCACCTCGCGAGCGCGATCCCCACCCAGGCGACCACCGGCTCTTTCGGCTCGGAAACGACGACCAACCTAGAGACCTTCCAGACCACCCACTCGATCCCCCCCAGCGGACGAACCGACGCCGCCACCTGGGCCGCGCTGCTGGCCCTACCCCCAGTCGCGGTGGATTGGACGGGGGGCGGGCCAAGCGGCGGTTAGCTCAGACGCGCTGGATCAGCGTGCCGGTGCCGAGCCCGCCGCCGCAGCACATCGTCACGAGGCCGATCTCCTTGTCGGAGCGCTCGAGCTCGTGCAGCAGGGTGGTGATCAGGCGCGCACCGGTGGAACCGAGGGGGTGACCCAGCGCCATCGCACCGCCATTGACGTTCACCCGGTCCATGTCCGGGTTGAGCTCACGCTTCCACGCCGCCACCACCGGGGCGAACGCCTCGTTGATCTCGATCAGGTCGATGTCCTCGATCTTCATGCCGTTGCGGTCGAGGATTTTCCGCGTCGCGGGGATCGGCCCCTCGAGCATTTTCACCGGGTCACAGCCGACGGTCGTCTGGTCGACGATCCGCGCGCGGGGGGTCAGCCCGAGCGCCTTGGCCTTGTCCGCGCTCATCAGCAGCACGGCTGCCGCGCCATCGGAGATCTGTGATGCGTTGCCCGCGGTGATCTTGCCGTCCGGCTTGAACGCCGGCTTGAGCTGGGAGAGCGTCTCCAGATCGGTGCCCGGGCGGATCCCCTGGTCGGCGACGAAGGTATCGCCGTTGACCTGGAAAGGCACGATCTCGCGCTCGAAGCGGCCCTCCTCTGTGGCCTGGTGGGCCAGCCGGTGGGAGCGCACCGCGAGCTCGTCGAGCTCGGCGCGGGAGATCTCCCACTGATCGGCGATCATCTCGGCACCGAGGCCCTGCCCGACGATGTTGTGCTTGGCCATCAGCTCCGGTGTGAAGGCAAAGCCGAAGTCCTCCTGGGTCTTCATCCCCGCCGCGAATGGGAAATGGCCCATGTGCTCGACGCCCGAGCCAATCATCGCGTCGTGCACGCCCGCCGCGATCAAAGCTGCGGAGAAGTTCACCGCCTGCTGGGCCGAACCGCACTGACGGTCGACGGTCGTGCCCGGCGTCTCGATCGGCAGGCCCTCTTGCAGCCAGGCGTTGCGTGCGATGTTGAAGCCCTGCTCGCCGAATTGCTGCACACAACCGGCGATCACGTCCTCGACCTCGGTCGCGTCGATCCCTGAGCGCTCGATGACCTCGGTGTAGACCTTGCCGAGCAGCGCGTTCGGATGGGTGTCCTTGTAGTAGCCCTTCTCCTTGTGCCCGCGGCCGATCGGCGTGCGCACTGCCTCGACGATCACTACCTCGCGGCCCTCTGCTTGCCTCATGGTGGAAGTCCTCCTAGTAAGGATCTATCGCGGCTTTGTGGAGTCCCGAAGCGGACGTATGCGAGTATGCCCGGCTCCGTATCCCTACTCTACCGCGCCAGCGCAAGATTAGATTGACCAGTCAGTCAACACACCCACCGCAAACCCTGGACGAGCGCCTGGCGATAGCCGGCAGCGGCGCCATCGCCTGCGGCCTGGCCGCCACCGCGGCTCACCACGGACCAGTGCTGCTGCTGGCGCGGTCCGCCGGCGTCCGCCGGGCGAGCCCGTGCGAAGGTCGAGCAGACGCTCGCCCGTATGGGCGCCGAGGTGGGGGTGGGTGGACTCCATTCCGTCCAGGTCGTAACTGACCCAGCGGCGCTCGCCGCCGCCACGTTCGTGGTCGAGGCGGTCATCGAGGATCACGACGTCAAGGCGGGGTTGCTCGCCGAGCTGAACGGGGTCCTCGACCGCGACGCGATCCTCGCGAGCACCACCTCCTCGCTATCGGTTCAGCGCCTGGCCGAGGCGAGCGGGCGGGCGGAGCGGTTCGTCGGGTTGCACGTGTTCAACCCGGTGACCAAGATGCGGCTCGTCGAGCTGATCTTCCCCTCCGCCGCGAGCGAGCAGTCGCGCGCGCGCGCGATCGCCCTGTGCGAGACCTTCGAGAAGACGCCCGTGATCGTTCCCGACGTGCCCGGGTTCGTCGTCAACCGCCTGCTGTTCCCGTACCTGTTCAGTGCGGTGCGCCTGCTCGAAGAGACCGGCATGGAGCCGGCCGGCATCGACACCTGCATGCAGCTCGGGGCTGGACACCCGATGGGGCCGCTGGCGCTGCTGGACCTGGTTGGACTCGACGTCTCCGTGGCGATCGGCGAGACGATCGGCGAGACGATCCCCACCCGGATCAAGGAGCTGGTCGCGAAGGGCGCGCTCGGGCGCAAGAGCGGACGAGGATTCCACGCTTACTGAGCGTGGCACCTCTGCAAACGAAACCTTCTTATGCCCACCTCGTTCAAGGCCCAGAACGGCAAATTTACCTCAGCTCAGGCGACTTTTAGCTGGTCTTCATCAAGCTCGCGATACTGGTAGCTGCGACGCAGTAGTCGCACGCACACCCGCCTCCTCCCAGTGCGCACGCCCCGGCCCGCTCCCCCCGCGGGCCGGGCGTGTTTTAAGCCTCGCTTTCGGGGGGGCCGCTTGGCGGCACCGGGCGGCGCTCCCGGATGCGCACCGCCTCGATGCGGTTGTCGCGTACGGACTCGACGCGGATCGAGAAGCCGTTCGCGTTGACTGTGTCCCCGCGCCTGGGAAGGCGGCCGAGCTCCGCGAAGACGAATCCGCCGATCGAGTTGTAGGCGTCGCTGTCGATGGGCAGGTGCAGGCCATAGTCGGCGAGATCGGTGACTGCGACATGACCGCGCACGAACCAATCTCCGTTGGCGAGCTTGCGGATCTCACCAGCCGCCGGGTCAGTCTCGTCGGTGATCTCGCCGACCACCTCCTCGATGATGTCCTCGACGGTCACGATCCCAACCACCCGGCCGTACTCGTCGGCGACCACCGCCATCGAGGTGCGCTGGCGCTGCAGGTCGGCCAGCAGGTCGTCCAGCGGCTTGGTCTCGGGGACGATCGGCGCGTCGTGCACGAGCGGCGCCACCGGGGAGCGTGGGCCGTCCTGCATCAGCTTGCCGATGAGCGTGCTGGCGTGCACGATCCCCCGCACGCGGTCGCGGTCATCGCCCTCGGTCACGACCAGGCGCGTATGGCCGCTGGACACGCACAGCTGGAGCGCCGTCTCGACGTCCTGGGAGACGTCGATCGTGACGACCGCTGGAATCGGCGTCATCACCTGGCGCGCCTCCTGTTCGTGCAGGTGGAACACGCCTGTGAGCATCCCCGCCTCGCCCGGGTCGATGTGCCCGCCGGCATGGGACTCGGCGATCAGCCGCTTGAGCTCGTCCGGCGAGCCGCCGCGCCGCTCGAGGCTCATGTTGACGCCCAGCAGCCGCAGGATGCGGTCCGCCACGGCTGTCAGCGCGAGGATGATCGGACGGAACAGCACGCTGAAGGCTTGCAGCGGACGGGCGACGCGGCGGGCGACCGCCTCGGCGCGATCGATCGCGTAGAACTTCGGAACCATCTCGCCCGCGACCAGCTGCGCGCTGGAGATGATCAGGAACGCGACGAGCGCCGCTATCGCCACAGCCGCGCCGTGAGCGAGCGTGCTTCCAAGCGCGTTTTTGAGCACTGCCGCGAGCGCCGGCTCGCCGAGCGCGCCGATGCCGATCGAGGTCAGCGTTACCCCGATCTGGACGGCGGAGATGTACTCGTTGATGTCCGCCAATTGCGCAAGCGCCAGCTTTGCCCCTCTGACGCCTTCGTCACGCATCTGCTCCAGAACGGTGCGGCGCGAGCGGACGAGCGCGTACTCGGCGATCACGAAGAAGGCGTTGATCGCAACCAGGACCGCCGCAAAGATGATCTTCAGCGCGTTCACGCGGCAGCGGCAATCCGCGCGACGCCGGGGCGCCTGGCGTGTATGCGCCGCCCTGGACTGGGACGCATGAGGCCCACCGGGGCCGCGCTACTTCGGGGAAGTTCTTCGTCGTCGTTCATCACTTGCCGACGCGCCTAACCTAGCAAGGCGAAGGGTCGGAAGCGCAAAGGGCACCTAACGGGTCAGGCAACGGCGTCGATCTTCACCGCCAGCCCGAAGTCGGCCTCGGTAAGGCCGCCCTGCGAGTGGGTGGAGAGCTCCAAGCGCACCTTGTTCCAGCCGTGAATGAGGATATCCGGATGATGATTGGCCGCCTCGGCTGTCTCGGCCACGCGATTGACAAACGCGATCGCCGCCGCGAAGTCGGCGAGCTTCCACTCGCGCACGATCGCCTGCCCAGAGCGATACCACTCACTCATGGCGAGCCTCTGCTCGATCTCGTTGTCGGTGAGCAGTGGCAATACAGTCACAGGATGCGGATCGTTAGCCTCGTTCCTCACGCCACCGAGCTGCTGTTCGCGCTCGGCCTAGGCGATCAGGTTATCGCGGTGACCCACGAGTGTGACTACCCGCTCGCGGCATCGAGGCTGCCGCGAGTAACCCGCGACGTGCTACCAGGCGGCCTGAGCGCCGCCGGGATCGACGCGGCGGTACGCGAGCGCACGCAAAACGGCCAGGCGATCTACGAGCTCGACGAGCAGGCCCTACGCGAGCTAGGACCCGGCTTGATCGTCACCCAGGCCCTGTGCCCGGTGTGTGCGGTGTCCTATGAGGACGTCGCCAAGCTGGCCGGCACGCTGCCCTCCAAACCGCGGGTGATCGCACTGGATCCAAAGACGCTCGGTGAGACCCTCGCTGATGTGCATACGGTGGCGCAGGCGACCGAGCGGCGTGAGCGGGCTATCGGGCTGACCAACGAAATCACGGGCCGGATCGACCGCGTCAAGCTGGCGGTGCGCGGAGCGCTCAGACCGCGTGTGGCGGCGATCGAGTGGCTCGACCCCGTGTATGTCGCAGGTCACTGGACGCCACAGCTGATCGATCTCGCCGGCGGCGAGGATGTGCTGGGCCTCCCCGGCGAACCCTCACAAACCGTCTCCTGGGAGACCGTCGCAGAAGCCGAACCCGAGATCGTGGTGATCATGCCCTGTGGCTATGACGCCCCGCGCGCCCGCGTGGAGGCACTCGAGCACGCTGAGGAGCTGGCGAGACTAAACGCCCGGCGGATGGTGGCAGTGAATGCCTCGGCCTACTTCTCAAGGCCCGGCCCGCGACTGATCGATGGGCTTCAGCTGCTTGCACACATCTTCCATCCCGAGCTCGTCAAAGACGCGCCGGGCGGCGCGCAGGCGCTCGCCGTGGAGCTCTCAGGCAGCCTGGCTCACTGACCGGGTTCGGCGAGCGGGACCGGAGCCGCCGGCTGCACTTCGGTCAACTTCGCGACCGCGATCGATCCGGCAAACGCCGCTAACCCAATTGCAGCGCAGCCGGCCAAGGCGATCGCTTGCGAGCGATAGCGAGCGCCGAGCTGAATCACTATCGCCGCCAGCGCCCCGCCGGCCAGCCCGCCGACGTGCCCTCCCCAAGAGATACCGGGAAGCGTGAAGCTGATAATCAGATTGAGCAGGATCAGGCCACCCACACCGCTCTGCATGATCGGGATCTGACGGGTACGCATCTCGATGGCGGCCGCCCCCATCAGACCGAAAACGGCCCCTGAGGCGCCGACCGTGGGCGAGTGAGGCGTGACGAGCAGCGCCCCGAAGGAGCCCGTCAGCAGCGACACCGCGTAGATCGCCCCGAACCGCAGGCGCCCGAGTGCTGGCTCGAGCATCTGGCCGAGGATGTACAGGACATACATGTTGAAACCGATGTGGATCAGGTTCTCGTGCAAGAAGCCGCTGGTGATGATTCGCCACCACTGGCCGTGGGCAACGCCCAGCGTGGGTATCCCGTTGATGCTGGCGAACAGAGCGCCTTCTTCATAGACTTTGCTCGCCGACTGGCCGCTGAAGCTGATGTTGCCCTCGGCCAGGAACGCCACCACGTTGATCGCGATCAAGGCGAAGGTGACCTCGGGCCGGCGAATCGTGTTGCGCAGCGTCTTGACAACGGTTCGCTCCCGTGAGCACTCCGGACAGCGCATGCCCACCGGGGTGGTCGTCATGCAGTCAGGACATATAGGCCGCCCGCAGTTCGAGCACGAAACCCCCGTCTCCTGCGAGGGGTGGCGATAGCAGGTGGCCATGTCAGTGCGCAGACGCTACCAGCAGCAGCTGGCTGCCTGGGCAGGGTGTTGAGCGCGCCAGTCAGGCTCGCTCAACGATCGCCAAGGAGCTTTCGCGCCTCCCCACCGAGATCGCGCAAGGTGCGCCCAGCCACGTTGCGCACAGCAGCCGGGCCGCTGGGAGGATTGGGACGATGCCGGGCACGCAACAGGACCAGCGCGACCCCCGCCGTGCTTCCAACCACGAGCGCCGCGGCCGGGCGGGCCCAGTTACGCGGGTCGCGCATCGCCGATAGCTCCCAGTCCTGGAGCTCTTCAGCGGCGATCTCCGTGAGGCTCTGGAGCGTTTGCTGCAGGCGCAAAGGCAGATCGGCCGGCGGCTCCACGGGCGCGAGCGCTTCGCGCAGCAGCCCCTCGAAGTTTCCCAGCGCCTCACTCATCGGAGTCCTCCTCGCCGGGACTGTTCACGAGCCCCTCCAACTGCTTGACGGCACGATGTATGAGCACCTTCGTGGCGCCATCTGAGCGCCCCAGTGCACGCGCAATCTCGCGGTTGTCCATGCCGAGCGCAAAGCGCATGATCAGCGCCTCGCGCCGGTCCTCCGGCAACTGGCGCACACCGCCGAGCACGCGGGTCAGCTCCTCGCGTCCCTCGACCAGTTGCTCGGTCGTGTGGGGCGCTGCCAGCGCGGTTGACTCGTCGATCGGCGTGGCCGGCTTGCGGGCGCGGTCGCGGTACAGGTTGGCCGCCAGGTTGTGCGCGATGCGGATCAGCCATGGGCGCAATGGCCGCCCCCGCGATTCGCGCTGCGCCCGCTCGAAGTGGCGGTAAGCCTGCAAGAACGTCTGCTCGGTCAGGTCCTCCGCGTCGTGATGATTGCCGATGCGGTAGTACGCGTAGCTGTAAACGTCGCGCAGGTGAGCACGGTAGAGATCGGAGAACTCGCTGTCGAGCTGCGCCTTGGACTTCTGCTTGACCTGTTCGCTCACTCATCGCACACTACCCTCGCGTCCCACTCGAGCCCACCCGTCTCGCTCACGCGGCGCGAGACATTTCACGCTCGCGGGCCTCTAGAGGGAGATCAGCAGATGTAGCTTTGACACCGCCCAGCCAGTCCCACTGCAGGCTCACGCAGGCCCACACGCGCTGAGTCACCCCGGCGGCCAGCGCCGGCGAGCAGTTCTCGGCCCTCGGGAAGAGCAGCGGGCGCCCAGCGCGGATGCGTACCTTGCGCGGGCGGATGCGCCAGCCCCTGCGCACCGCGTCACTGCCGATCACCGCGATCGGCACCACGGGCGCGCCCGTCTCTAGCGCGAGGCGCCCCACACCGCGCCGGGGCTCGCCAAGCGGCCCCGGGCGCGTGCGCGTGCCCTCAGGGAAGACGACCACGCAGTCCCCCCGCTGCAGGATCGCCCGGGCGGTGTCCATCGCGCCGCTGTCGCCCGCGCCGCGATCGACCGGGAAGGCGCCGAGAGCGTTGAGAATCCATGCCTGCCAGCGCTTTTCGAACAGCTCGCGCTTGGCCATGTAGTAGACAGGGCGCCGCGCCATCGTGCCGATCACGAACGGGTCGAGGAAGCTGCGATGGTTGGAGGCCAGCAGCAGCGGACCGCTGCGCGGCAGATGCTCGCGGCCGATGCGCTGCATTCGGAAGTAGACGAGGAAGAACGGAACCAGCAGCGCCCGCAGCAGCCAATACAAAACCGGGTTCACACCGCTGCGCAGAGCATGCTCGCGAAAGGAGCTCAGGTTTGCTGGACTCCCACTCGCCCGGGTCTGCTCGTTCTCCAGAGGATCCACACCCTGGGATACCCGCGCGCGAGGACCCCGTTACAGTTGATAAGCGATGGAAACCGGTTATGCAAAGACGCTACGGGGAGCAATCGCAGGTGCTCTGGCCGCCGCCGTGTGGGCAGCGCAGATGCCGCTCGACAAGCGTGCCTTCAAATCAGACTTCGATGATGTTGCGTTGCTCGGCAAGGCCCTTACGCGCACAGATGCATGGCCAGCTGCCGGATGGGCGCTGCACCTGCAGAACGGAGCGCTGTTCGGCGCCGCGTATGCCAATTTGGCGCCACGCCTGCCATTGCCCTCCTGGGCGCGCGGCCCAGTTGCGGCGAGCGCGGAGAACATCCTCACGTGGCCGCTCACGGCCCTCACCGATCGCCTGCACCCCGCGCGCAAGGAGCTACCGGCCGTGTTCACAAGCCCGCGGGCCTTCGCCCAATCCACCTGGCGCCACCTGCTGTTTGGCGTGCTGCTCGGCGAGATCGAGCGGCGCCTGAACGCCCCGGCCGCTGTGCAGGCACCTTACTGCGCTGGCGTCGCGTCCTCAAACGGCCACGGTAGGATCGAACACGCGATCTCCGTCGCGCCGGAGTAGCTCAGCTGGTAGAGCGCCTGTCTTGTAAACAGGGGGTCAGCGGTTCGAGTCCGCTCTCCGGCTTGATGCAAAGCTGCCCACTCCACGCACGTGGGGGGCCCATGGGGGGAGCCTGCTCCCCCCATGCTGAGAGGGGGGTCAGCGGTTCGAGTCCGCTCTCCGGCTTATCTGCATGACCTGGCGCCCGGTGCTGCGGCGCTGTTTTGGGCGATAAATTTCGTTGGCATCATCAAATCCCTTTCACGTGGGCTGAGAGGCCGTTGTGGGCTGAAAGGCCGTTTTCTATTTGTGATGCTTCTTCTTCAGTTTCCTGACCGGGCACGGGACCTTCACCATCGTCACGATGTTCTGGCCCCCTTCGAGGGTTACTTCGCCCTTGCCGGGGAACCCGCCCTTGGGGCATTTGGTGGGGACGCGGCCGTAGTAATAGGTCTTGCCGCCCTTCCTGATCGCCGCCCCGGCCGTCTCTTTCAACGAGGTCCCGGACACTGGCAGCGCGCCGGGGACCGAGTGGACCAGCGGAATGTTGAACGTGAGCTTTGGCCCGTATGGCGGAGGCGCCGTTTCCCACTGTGCCGGAATGATGATCTGCGCAGAGATCGGCGAGGCCGCGTTGGCGTATGCCACCACCCCGTTGCCGGGGGTTATGAAGACTTCTAGTTTTCCTTCCTCGCGCGTCGCTTCGCCTGAGCCGATCTGATCGGCGACACCGACCGTCCCGTCGGCGATCCGGGACTTCTTGGGGCAGCCTTCCGGGCCGCTCACTTCGAGCTTTGCCACACTGCACGTCGGGAAGCCCGTGGGGTCGATCTTCGTGCCCGCCGGGAAGTACAACACCAGCCTCCGTGTCTGCAGAGGCAGCCCGCCGGGCAGTTCGTTGCCTTCGAGCCTGCCTTCGATTTCAACCTCCGCGCCCGCGCCGAGGATGTTCCCGGTTTCCGGAAAGCCGGGAATAGGCTTGATCGACGCTCTCACACCCGTGACCGTCGCCGCCGGGGCGGCCGGCGGCAGGCCAAGAATCCCCAGTGCAGCCAAAGCCAGACAGACCGGCGCTTTGCGCATCGCCTTCTTCTCCCTCTCGGCGGCCTCCCGGCCGCTGTTTCAGTGCCTGCAGCAAAGCTATGCCGCTTTTGAACGAAAGTCAAGAGGCAACCGCGAGTCGAGTCTTGACTTTGGTTCAAGGCTCTGCCTAGATGAGGATTCGTGATTTAGGCTTCGTGATCAACCATGTTCAAATGACGTTTGCTGTGAGCACCCTCGCCCATAAATAGCTGCCCGTATCATCCGCACACGGTAGGATTCAGCATCTCAAGCGAAGGACATACGCTCTTGAACGCAACGCGGGAGATAGCCGAGGCAGAGTCCAGCGGCCCTCCTCGCAAAGGCACGGACGAGCGGCGCGCCGAATTCATCGAGATCGCGATCCGCCTGTTCTCCGCGCGGCCTTACGGGAAGGTCTCGATGGACGAGATCGCTGCGGAGGCCGGCCTCGCAAAGAGCCTGCTCTACTACTACTTCGGCGATAAGCAGGGCCTCTATGTGGCCGGCCTGCAGCGGCTGGCGCGGGAGATGCACGAGCAGATCGCAGCAGCAGCCGCCGGCTCCTCCGCCACCCCCCGCGAGCGCCTGATGGCAGCGCTCGACGCCCACCTGGCCTTCATCGAACAGTACCCGGCGGGCTACCGCGAGCTGCTCAGCGGCGCCATGGCCCACCCCGAGGTCCGCACCATCATGGAGGACCAGCGGAGCGCTCTGCAGGAGATGGTCCTGCAGGGCTTGCCGCCCGAGGTGCCGGCGGGCCCGGCCGTCACGCTGGCCGTAAAGGGATGGGGATCCTTCGTCGAGGGCGCCGAGCTGGCCTGGCTCGCCGCCGGAGGAATCGACCGCGCGCACTTCTCAGAGCTGTGCAGCCGCGTTCTCTATGGCGCGATCCTCGCCGCGATCGAGGTCGACAAGAAGGATTAGGCAGAACCCTCACCCATCCCGCTGCAACCACCGCGCTGGCCCACGCTGATCGCCCGCGCCGGGGAGGTCGCAGTGCGCCTGGCCAAAGTCTGGCCCCGAGCAACTGGTTGGACCAGCTGCTAAGCTGCTGTGCTGTGGCTCTCCAGGCGATTCACAAGAGTTCGCTCCCGGACAAGGTCTTCGAGCAGCTCGCGGCTGAGATCGTCAGCGGTCGTTATCCACCCGGAGCCACCATCCCCTCCGAGCGCGACCTGAGTGAGGTCCTTCAGGTCAACCGCCACGTCGTCCGAGAGGCCGTCAAGCGCCTGGAACAGATCGGACTGGTCAAGGTCATCCAGGGAGGCCGCACAAAGGTGCTCGACTTCCGCCAGACCGCGGGGCTTGACCTGCTGAGCGTCGTCGCCGAGCACGCCGAGGCCGGTGAGGAGTTGGCTCCGTTTCTCCTGGCGGCGCTCGAGATGCGGGCCGGTATGGGCGTCAACGTGGCCCGTCTGTGCGCGCAGCGGGCCGGGCACAGGGTGGGCGATGAGCTCCTGGCGATCTCGCACCGGCTCGCGGCCGTCGCCGGCGGCCCCGAGCTGCTCCCGCTCGACGAGCACTTCTGGCGGCTTGTCGTCGATGGCACTGGAAACCTCGCCTACCAGCTGGCCTTCAACAGCCTGATCCGGGCTGTTCACGCGCGCACCGGCTTCAGCCTCACCTGGCTCGAGCAGGAGCTGAGCCGCAGCGACTACCGCCATCCGATCGCAGCCGCGATCGCAGCCGGCGATGCCGAGGCCGCCGCGAGGGCGGCGCACGAGGCGCTGAGGCCACCTGACGGCGACGCGCCTCTCGGTCCCTGGCAGCAAAGGCCTACACGGTGAGCTCGCAGCAGATTCCGCCCGGCTATGACCGGGCGCTCACCGCCAAGCGTGCGGACCTCACCGCTCTCAGCGCCTGCTGGCGCGAGTTCGCGGGGCATTTCTCACCACGCGCCGCCGTAACCGCGACCTTGCTCGCGCTCGGCGCAAGGATCTACGTGGGCGTTTGGTCCTGGCGCGACCTGCTGCCGCCGCTGGCGCTGCTCGCGGCCCAGCCGTTCGTCGAGTGGGTAATCCACAAATACCTGCTCCACCTGCCTGCATTCGAACTGCGCGGCCGGCGAATAGAGCTATACGGCTCGATCCAGCACCGAAACCACCACCTCGCGCCCTCTGACCTCGACCGGGTGCTGCTCAAGCCCATCGAGGTGATCAGCTTCCTCGTCCAGATAGCCCTCGCCATCGCGCTCCTTACGCTGGCCATCGCGCTGCCGGCCGGCTGGCCGGTGCTGCCGCTTGCGCTCACCGGGATCACCTTCGCCTATCTCGGCCTGTTGCGCTACGAGTGGTCGCATTTCCTGATCCATACCCCGTACGTGCCGAAGACACGCTTCTACCGGACGATCTGGCGCAACCACCGCCTGCACCATTTCAAGCACGAGGGCTACTGGATGGGCGTGAGCTCAAATTTCGGGGACCGCCTGCTCGGGACTAACCCCGATCAGCGGTCGGTCCCGAAGTCGCCGACGGCGCGAACGCTTCGGGCAACTGACGAGTAGGGGCTCGGGCCGGCCAGGACCGGCCTCTCGCAAGCCGGGTGCGGCGATCTGCCTTGCGCCCGGCGGCGGGCGCAATCCGGCCGCCAGCGGAGAACTTCAGGGGATCGCGCGCTCCGTCTTCATCCCCGCTTCGCTCAGGCGGCCACCGCGCGGGCCTGCAGGTGCGCTCCGACCTTGCGCTTGACCCGCTGCAGGGCGTTGTCCACGGTCTTGGTGTCGCACTCCAGCCGCTCGCCCACCTGCTCGTAGGAATAACCGTCCAGGTACAGCCCCAGCACACGGCTCTCGAGCTCCGATAGCGCCGTGGACAGACATCCCACCAGTGAGCGCAGCTCCTCGGAGGAGATCACCTGGTTGACGGGGTCGTGCACGCTCGGACCCGGAAGCATCTGGTCGAGCGTCGGCACATCATCGCCGGCGCCCGCCGGAGTCGAGGAGAAGGAGACGTATTGATTCAGCGGCGTGTGCTTGTTGCGTGTGGCTGTCTTCACCGCGGTGATGATCTGGCGCGTGATGCAGAGCTCGGCAAAGTTGCGAAAGCTCGACTCGCGATCGAAGCGAAAATCGCGGATTGCCTTGTACAGGCCCACCAGACCCTCCTGGATCAGGTCTTCGGAATCGCCGCCCGCCAGAAAGTAGGAAGAGGCCTTCAACCGCACGAAGCCGTGGTAGCGCTTGACCAGGCGCTCATAAGCATTGCGGTCGCCCTGCTTCGCGAGGGCGATCAGGAACCCATCCTCAACCTTTACTTCAGAGTTAGTGCTGCTGGAGATTCGTGCCACGAGCAGATCCTTTCTGGGCTGCTTGCAGCCCAAAGTTGCTCAGTGGCGCACTCCTCCCCCGGCGCCAAAGCTATTTATCAAAGCGATGAACCTAAGGCTTCATCAACCTTAGGTTCAGCGTTATGTGAGCGCGAGCCTCTCACAGTTATGGAGCCTTGTCAAGACCCTCCACGACGATTCTGCAAGATCTCGTACAGCACCGCCGATGCAGCGGCACTCACGCCGAGCGACCCCACCATCCCCCGCACCGGCAGCGCGATCAGCTCGTCGCATGCCCCCGCCACCCGCGGGCGCAGGCCTCGCCCCTCGCTGCCGAGCACCAGCACCACCCCACCGCGGCCGTAGTCCGGCGTGTCATAGCTCACCGCCACCTCCGCGCTCGCCCCGTAACACCAGCACCCCGCGCCGCTGGCCTCTCCCAGGAAGTCGGCGATGTTGCGCACCCGCGCCACCCGCAGATGCTCGACGGCGCCCGCAGATGCCTTGCACACCGCGGGCGTGATCTCCGCCGCGCGCCGCTCTGAAATCACCACGCCAGCGGCGCCCACACACTCCGCGGTACGGCAGATCGACCCCAGGTTCTGTGGGTCCTGCACCTGATCGAGCACCACCACCAGAGGATCTGCGCCCACCAGCAGCTCCTCGGCAGAGCAGTACGGGTACCCGCCAGCCTCCGCGCAGATCCCCTGATGGGCGGCCGAGGAGCACCGGCGCTCGATTTCCTCCGCGCTGGCGCTCCGCACCGCTACGTCCGCTAGCCACGGCTCGCGTATCGCCCCCGCAGTCGCCCACACCTCTCCCACCGCGTGGGAGCGGCGCCCCCGCAGCGCCTCTCTGACAGGGTTGCGGCCGTAGAGGATCACGGCGAAGACGAGAAGATCAGCTCGGCACCGTCTGGTCCGTCGCGTATCTCATAACCCTTGGCGTGGAGCTCCTCGCGAATGCGATCGGCCGTCTGGAAATCGCGAGCCTTGCGCGCCTGCTCCCGCTGAAGCAGCAGCGACGTGGCCTCCGGGTCGATCGCCGTCTGCACGCCGGCCGCCTCGAGCGGGGTTAGCGCCTCCAACCCGAGAACGGCCAGCATTTCGCGCAGGTCAGCGTCTCCCACCCCGCCTGCACGCCGGTTGGCCTCCCGAACCCACTCGAACAGGCAGGCCAGCGCTGCCGGCGTGTTGAAGTCGTCGGCCAGCGCGTCGAAAAAGGCCTCTCTGTGATGGGCCATGCCGGGTAGGCTGGGCTCACCCTTCTCGAGTCTTCTAAGCGCGTCGCGTATGCGGTACACACGGCGATCAGCATCCTCGAGCTCGGACGGCGAGAACGCCAGCGGCTGGCGGTAGTGGCCCGAGATCAGGTACATGACGACGGCATCGCGGCCGTAGCGCTCGAGCACCTCTCCCAGCGGCGCGATGTTGCCGGCCGACTTGGCCATCTTCTCACCGGTGAACTGGATCATGCCGTTGTGCACCCACAGCCTCGCCAGCTCCTCACCGCGCGCCGCTCGCGTCTGGGCCGCCTCGTTCTCGTGGTGTGGGAACACCAGGTCAGAGCCACCGCCGTGGATGTCGAAGCCTACGCCCAGGAACTGCTCCGCCATCGCCGAGCACTCGATGTGCCAGCCGGGACGGCCCTGCCCCCAGGGAGCGTCCCACCAGGTGTCCTCTCCCTCCTTGCGTCCCTTCCACAGCGCGAAGTCCAGTGGGTCCTCCTTGCGGCCCGCGAGCTCGCCGGCCTCCGTGGCGGCTTCGCCCTGGTCCATGTTCTCGAGCTGGCGGTGCGACAGCGTGCCGTACTTGGGATCGGAGCGCACGCGGAAGTAGACGTCCCCGCCGGCCGCGTAGGCGTGGTCGTGGTCGATCAGTGTCTGGATGTAGTCGACGATCGGTCCCATCGTCTCCGACGCAAGCGGCTCGTGATCGGGACGTCCCAGTCCCAGGGCAACGGTGTCAGAGCGGTAATGCTCGGTCATCTCCGCCGCCAGCTCGGTACTCGGCCGGTCCTGGGCGCGGGCCGCGTCATAGATCTTGTCATTCACATCAGTGACGTTGACCACCAGCGTCACCCTCATGCCCTGGCTCTCGAGAAAGCGCTTCATCAGGCTAAAGACAACGAAAGGCCGGGCATTACCGATGTGGATGCGGCCATAGACGGTGGGACCACAAGCGTAGATGCCAACGCGCCCCGGTTCGCGGGGACGCAGGGGCAGCACTTCCCCACTGCGGCTGTCGTGCAGACGAATCTCACGCATCGCCGGGACCTATCGCCGATCGAGGCTGGCGATGGCCAGCGCGGCCACGCCCTCGCCACGCCCTATGAACCCCATTCCCTCGCCAGTGGTGGCCTTCACGTTGACGCGCCCGGCCGCCACGCCGAGCGTGCCACCGAGGAGCGTTTGAATCGCATCCCGATGAGGCGCCAGCTTGGGGTGCTCCATGACAACGGTCACGTCCACGTTGGCCACCTCCATGCCAGCGGCCCGCAGGTCAGCGACCACATCCGTCAGCAGGCAGATCGAATCAGCGTCGCGGTAGCGCTCGTCGGTGTCGGGGAAGTGCTCTCCGATGTCCCCCATGCCAGCGGCGCCCAGCAGCGCGTCGATGATGGCGTGGGTAAGCACGTCCGCGTCGGAGTGCCCCTCGAGACCCCGCTCGTGCGGTATCTCAACGCCGCCCAAGATCAAACGTCGCCCCTCGGCCAGGCGGTGTGAGTCATAGCCGATCCCCGTAAGCGTCACGAGACCAACGCACCAATTGGCTCGAGGCGCCGTGCGCGGCGCTCAAATACACAAAGCTCACCTACACCCATACTCTCCAGCAGCTCGAGGGCAGCCGCGTAGTCGGCGCCGATGTCCTCGGGCCGGTGCGCGTCGCTCGACAGCGCCACGGGGTTGTCCGCTTCTAAGCACATCTCTAAGAACGCCCGCGCTGGATACAGCTCTTTTGCGCGCTTGCGCAATCCCGAGGTGGAGAGCTCGATCGCGATCCCCGACTCGGCGATCCCGTCGATCGCGAGCTCGTAATAACGACGCAAATCACCCTCAGGCAACGGGCGATCGGGGTGGGCGGAACCCCATATCTTCACGAGGTCGGGGTGCGCCAGCACATCGAAGAGTCCTGAGCGCGCGGCCTCCCCCAGAGCCTGGAAATAGCGCGTCCAGATCTCCTCGGGAGAATTGCGAGGAGAATCCCACACGCTGTAGTCGTCCATGTCGACCGAGTGCTCACGGATGAAGTGCACCGAGCCGATCACATAGTCAAAATCATGGGCCCCGAGCAGGTTGGCCATACGGTCCTCGGTTCCCGGCACGAAGTCGGCCTCTATGCCCAGACGCAGATCGGTCTGCTCGCGCACAAACTGACAATAGGCGTCGAGGTCGTCGTGGGCGTATTCGCGCCAGAAAGGGTGCCGCCAGACATCGAGCGCCTGGGCGAAGCGGTAGACGTGCTCGGAGACTCCAAGCTCTGCGATACCGCGCTCGTCGGCTGCCTGGCGGTAGCGGGCGGCGTTGGCCTGTGTGAAGTACTGCGCAGGCGTCGCATCCAGGTCGTCGGGACGCAGGTGAGTGTGGTAGTCGGTCAGCATCAAGGCTGCGATTCAAGCAGCCCGCGCCGCAATCAGCATCTCCGCCAAGCGTAGGTCAAGCCTAGTCGTCACTTTCAGGTTTTCAGCCGAGGCCTGCACCACTCCGACTCTGCCCCCAGCGCGTTCGATCAGCCAGGCGTCGTCGGTGGCCTGCGCCAGCACCTCATCTGAAACGCCCAGAGCCCGCTCCAGAGCCGCGCGACGGAAGACTTGCGGCGTCTGCACGGCCCACAGCTCGCTTCTATCCAGCGTCTCGCTCACCAATCCGTCCTTGACTCGCTTGACGGTGTCGGTCATCGGTATCGCCGCGATCGCTGCGTCGATGCTCTCGTCCTGGATGAGTGCTTGGATCGTAGCCCTCGCCAGCCCGGCCGTGAGCAGCGGGCGCGCGGCGTCGTGGACCAGGATCGGATCTCCCGGACCAGCTGCCGCGAACGCCAAGCGCACCGACTCCGAACGCACTGCCCCGCCGTCCACGCTCATGACGCCAACCGGGGCCGGTGTGCCCGGCGGCAGCGCAATCACGATTCTCTCTATTTCAGCCACCTCACGCAGCACATCGACGCTCCACTGCATCAGCGGACGGCCTGCGAGCTCCACGAGCGCCTTCGGGCGCCCCGCCCCGAAACGCTCGCCGCTGCCGGCGGCGAGGATCAGAGCGATGGCCATTGCAGGGAACTGTCGCGCACGCGGCAGGCGTCTTGAAGGACTGCTGCCGCGTGCGCGAAAGCCTCGCTACTTGGCCACGGCCATCTGGCTGGAGGCCGAATTGGCGAGCAGCTCGTCGAGGTAGTCCTCAGCCTCGTCCTCATCCTTGTCAAGCGCGTACATCAGCTCTGAGGCGAGGATCTTCTTGGAGCGTGTGAACATCTGCTTCTCACCGGTCGAACAGGCCCTTCTCTGACTCGCGCAGCGAGAGGTTGCGCACGACCTCCGCCAGCTCATAGATGTCGCCTGTCTTGATCTTGTCCCGGTTGTGCTTGAAACGGCGGTTCCAGTTCTTCGGCATCTCGGAGACCTCGTCGCGGAGCACGTCCAGGACTTTCTTCACCGTCTCCTCGTCGATCACCCGGCGCAGGCCGGCAAGGGCGGCGTTCTCAGTCGGCACCCTCACCGTCATATCGTTGTGAAGGATCTTGATCGTGAGGTACTCGCGCCGCTCGCCGAGCATCTCCATCTCCTCCTTCTTCAGCACCTTCCCGGCGCCGTGGTGGGGATAGACGACGTGGTCGCCGAGCTCGAACTCGATGTACTCGACCTCGCGAGTAACCTCGAGCTCCTCGATGAGCGATACCTCTGCGGTTGCTTGTGGCGGAATGGTGTCCTCCTTCGTTGCGGCCGGCCGGTCGGACGGCCCTTGTCTCAAGTCTGTAGGTAGCGATCCACGAGATTGAGCTCCTGCAGCCTGCGCAGGCCCTCACGGATGTCCTTCGCCCTGATCTCCCCCACACCATCGACCGCCTCCAGCTGAGCGTCGCCCGCAGCCAGAAGCTCGTCTAGGCCCCCGAACTCTCTAACGATCTGCGCGACCGCAATCCGCGGAAGCCTCGGAATCCGCCCGAGCACCCGATAGCCGCGCGGCGACACGGGGTAGTCGAGCGTGTTCAGCTTGCGGTCGTAGCCAAGCAGCTCTGCCAGCCGGCCGAAGTCGAGCAGATCCTGGTGCGCAAGACGCCCGATCTCCTCCAGCCCGGCCGCAACCGCCTCGTCGGAGTAGTCGAACAGGTAGTCGCGCACAAGCGCCGCCTTTTCCTGAGCCGTGCCGACGGTCGTCTCCTCCAGCTGCATCTCGATCAGGCGTCCCTCGCTGCCCAGCTCGACGATGTAGCGCTCGATCTCGACGGCCATGCGTGCCACCAGCTCCGAGCGCTGCAGCACACTCAGCACGTCATGCAGCATCGCCCCGCCCTCGAACTCCAAAGCGGTCAGCCGCGTGGACACTTGGTCCAGACGCGTGCGGTACTTGTCCAGCGTCGCCAGAGCCTGGTTGGCCTTTGCCAGCACCACCGTGATGTCCTCCAGGATGTACTTCGCGCCATCCACATACACCGAGACCACCTCCCGGCGCTGCGAGACGGCGATCACCAGCGCGTCGGTCTGCTTCGATACGCGCTCCGCCGTGCGATGCCTGGTCCCTGTCTCGTGCGAGAGGATCGTCGGGTCGGGCATCAGCTGGACGTTGGCCATCGTGATCTTGGTGGCGTTCGCGTTGAGGATGATCGCGCCGTCCATCTTCGCCACCTGGTAGAGAAACGCAGGCGTGTAGTCGATCTCCAGCTTGATCCCGCCCGAGTTCAGGAAGCTCAGGTCCTCCGGCTCACCGATCACAATCAACCCGCCGGTGCGGGAATCAAGGATGCTCTCGATGCCCTCGCGCAAAGATGTCCCAGGCGCGATCATCTCCAGCGCCTTCATCAATCCCGGCTCCAGCCTTGCCTCTGTGTCGAAATCTTCGCCGGATCGTAAGGGCACGACCGCCCATTTTAGGGCATTTAGCCTTTGTTAAGCCGCTCCCTGCTTGGACATCCGTCTATGCCGCCGCGCGTGCCGGAGACCTCACCCCGGCCGGTAGCGCCGCCGCGAGGGCGTCGCGCAGGGTGTGAGCCTCGTAGGCACCATCGCCACTGCCAGCAGGGGCGATGGTGCGTTTGAGGCCATGCTTTGCAGCCTCGGCCAAACGGCGCTCGGGGTGGCTCACCCAGCGCAGCTCGCCCGTCAGCCCAAGCTCGCCGAAACACGCACGCGGAGTCCCTTGCAACGACACGCCACGAATCGCGCTCGCGACCGCCAGAGCGACCGCCAGGTCAACACCTGGCTCGTCTACGCGCATACCCCCCACCACATTCACGAACACGTCCGCACCGCCCGTTCCCACGCGGCCGTGACGGCCGAGGATCGCGAGTATCAGCGCCAGCCGGTTGCGGTCGAGACCTGACACCACCCTGCGCGGCTGTTCGAGCTCTGAGGGCACCACCAGCGCCTGGACCTCCACGAGCAGAGACCGCGAGCCCTCCATCGCCGCCAGCACCACGCTCCCCGGCGCGCTCGTTGCCTCGGCGACAAACCGCGCGGAGGCGTCCAGCACCTCAACCAGGCCGCCCTGGCGCATCTCGAACAGGCCCGCCTCGCTGGTCGAGCCGAAGCGGTTCTTCAGCGCCCTCAGCTCCCTGTATGAACGCTCCCGCTGGCCCTCGAACTGCAGCACGCAGTCAACCAGGTGTTCGAGCACGCGCGGCCCTGCCAGCGCGCCGTCCTTGGTCACGTGGCCTACGAGAATCACCGCGATCTCGCGTGCCTTGGCCATCTCCATCACGCGACCGGCAACTTCGCGCACCTGCCCCACACCGCCTGGCAGGCCCGGGTGATCGGCGGAGCGCAGGGTCTGCACCGAATCGATCACGCACACCTCTGGAACCTCTCCGGCCAGCGTGCCAAGGACGGTATCGAGATCTGTCTCCGCGAGGACCGGCACTCCCATAGCGCGGGCCGATAGCCGCTCGGCGCGTAGCCTCACCTGCTCGGCGGACTCCTCACCACTGACGTACAGCGTGCGCCGTCCTTCCTGGGCCAGGTTACCGAGCACCATGTTTGTCAGCGTCGACTTGCCGATCCCCGGCGAGCCGCCCAGCAGCACCACCGCACCTGGAACCAGGCCGCCGCCCAGCACGCGATCGAGCTCGCCAATCCCGGTCGACATGCGCTCAATCGGGGCTGAGCCGACCTCGCTCAGCAGGCGCGGCGCGAGCGTTGGCCCATCGCCCTGCCCGCCGGCGCGCCTGCTGCCCCTGGTGCCCCCGCGTGCGAGCGGGATGCACTCCTCTTCGAGCGTGTTCCATGCGTCACAGCCGGGACACTGCCCGAGCCACTGGAGCGTCTGAAAACCACACTGCGAGCAGATTTGAATGGTCCCGCGAGGCATCTCCCCAGCCTACGCATCGCCGGGGACGGCTCTTGCGGACGAGATGATGGAGGTGACTAATTTATCTGTCCGAAACTCCCCTGATCTGGGTGGGAGGGGTCCCAATCCGGGCTGAGGAGAACCTCGGAGTTTCGGATAATTCCTAGGACTCGCCGGGCGGCTCGCCGGCGTCCGGGTGATCCTCGCCCGCAGCGAGCTCCTCGGTGGCGCCTTCTGCTCCGACACCCACCGGCGTCTTCTGCTTCTTGGGCTTGACGATCGTCAGACGCACCTCGCCCTCCTCGCCCTCGGGCGTCGGGTCGATCACGACCGTCGCGCCGGGCATCAGCTGCTCGCGCAGCACGAAGTCCGCGAGCGGGTCCTCGATGTAGCGCTGGATCGCGCGGCGCAGCGGGCGTGCGCCCATCGACGGGTCCCAGCCCTTCTCGACCAGCAGGTCCTTGGCGGGATCGGTCAGCTCTAGCTGCAGCTCACGCTCGGCCATCGACTCGCGGATCCGCAGCAGGAGCAGCTCGACGATCTGCTTGATCTCCTCCTTCTGCAGCTTGTGAAAGACGATTACGTCATCGATCCGGTTGAGGAACTCCGGGCGGAACACCTTCTTGAGCTCGCCCATGATCCGGCTCTTCATGTCCTCGTAGGTGATACCCGTCTCGTCCTCTGAGACCGCGAAGCCAAGCGGCGTGTTGCGCGCGATCTCGGCGGCGCCGATGTTCGAGGTCATGATCACGATGGCGTGCCGGAAGTCAACCGTCCGTCCCTGTGCATCGGTCAAGCGACCGTCCTCGAGGATCTGCAGCAGCATGTTGAACACGTCCGGGTGCGCCTTCTCGATCTCGTCGAGCAGCAGCACCGAGTAGGGCTTGCGGCGCACGGCCTCGGTCAGCTGGCCGCCCTCGTCATAACCGATGTATCCGGGGGGTGAGCCAACAAGACGCGAGACCGAGTGCTTCTCCATGTACTCCGACATGTCGATGCGGATCATCGCGTCGTCGTCGCCGAACAGGAACTCGGCGAGCGTGCGCGCGAGCTCAGTCTTGCCCACGCCAGAAGGTCCGAGGAAGATGAACGAGCCGGTCGGTCGCTTCGGGTCCTTCAGGCCCGCGCGCGAGCGCCTGATCGCCTTCGAGATGACCTCCACAGCGGGGTGCTGTCCGATCACGCGCTTGTGCAGTTCGTCCTCCATACGCATCAGCTTCTGAGTCTCAGCCTCGGTCAGCTTGAACACGGGTATGCCGGTCCACATCGAGACGATGTCCGCGATCTCCTCCTCGCCGATCGAGGGGCGATTGCCCGTCTCGCCCGATTCCCACTCCTGCTCGAGCTCGCGTTTCTTGTTCGTCAGCTTGCGCTCTTTGTCGCGCAGCGCGGCGGCCTTCTCGAACTCCTGCGCCTCGATCGCCGCCTCCTTCTCGCGGCGGGTCGTCTCGACCTCGCCCTCGAGCTCGCGGTTGGCAGGCGGCGAGGTCATCGACTTGATGCGCATGCGCGAGGCTGCCTCGTCGATCAGGTCGATCGCCTTGTCGGGCAGGAAGCGGTCGGAGATGTAGCGGCTGGCCAGTTCGCCGGCAGCACGGAGCGCCTCATCGGTGATCTGCACCTTGTGGTGCTGCTCGTAGCGGTCGCGCAGCCCCTTGAGGATTTCGACCGTCTGATCGATCGAGGGCTCCTCCACGCGAATCTGCTGGAAGCGGCGCTCCAAGGCCGAGTCACGCTCCAGGTACTTGCGGTACTCGTCCAGCGTCGTCGCGCCGATCGTCTGCAGCTCGCCGCGGGCCAATGCGGGCTTGAGGATCGAGGCGGCGTCGATTGCGCCCTCGGCCGCACCCGCGCCCACGAGGTTGTGCAGCTCGTCGATGAACAGGATGATGTCGCCGCGCTGGGTGATCTCCTTCATCACCTTCTTCAGCCGCTCCTCGAACTCGCCCCGGTACTTCGAGCCCGCGACCAGCGCGGCCAGGTCGAGCGTGTAGATCTGCTTATTCTTCAAAAGCTCCGGTACGTCCGAGTTGGTGATGCGCTGGGCCAAGCCCTCGACGACGGCGGTCTTGCCCACGCCGGGCTCGCCGATCAGCACCGGATTGTTCTTCGTACGGCGTGAGAGGATCTGCATGATCCGCTCGATCTCCGTCTCGCGGCCCACGACCGGATCGAGCTTGCCCTCGGCGGCTAGCTTGGTCAAGTTGCGCCCGAACTGGTCGAGCAGCTTCGAGGACTTCTTGCCCTCTCCTCCTGCCGCGCCCGAGCCGGAGCCGCCACCGCCCGATTGGCCCTGGCGGCGACCGCCTGGCCCAGACAGCATGCGGATCACCTCGTTGCGGATCTTCTCGGAATCCGCGTCGAAGTCGAGCAGGATGCGAGCGGCCACGCCCTCGTTCTCGCGCACCAGCCCGAGGAGGATGTGCTCAGTACCGATGTAGTTGTGGCCCAGGCTCAACGCCTCGCGCAGCGCGAGCTCGAGCACCTTCTTGGCCCGCGGCGTGAACGGGATCTGCCCGGAGGTGACCTCCTCACCAGAGCCGACGATCCGCACGACCTGCGCACGCACGCGCTCAACGGTGATGTCGAGACTCTCCAGCACCCGGGCAGCCAGGCCCTCCTCCTCCCGCAACAGCCCCAAAAGGATGTGCTCGGTGCCGATGTAGTTGTGCTTGAGCGTTCGCGCCTCCTCCTGCGCAAGAACGACCACCTGCCGGGCCCGTTCTGTAAATCGCTCAAACATGGTGTGCTTCCTTCCTCGAGGGTCGTGCCTCAAGCCCTATTTTGATCCCGGTTATGCCTCTTGGGCAGTCTACCAACCGGCTACCTTGGCTCCGCCGGGTGCAGTGCGGCCCGGGTCTTCTTTGTTCGGCCTCGAACATGTGCATCCTCTCCGGAGGATCGAAGATTGGCCAGTTGCGCCACCCAGAACAGCATCAATCGCGCATCGCCGGGAACAGCACGACCTCGCGGATCGAGTCGCGCCCGGTGAGCAGCATCACGAGGCGGTCGATGCCCAGCCCGACGCCGCCGGCCGGCGGCATGCCCTGCTCGAGCGCCTGCACGAACATCTCGTCGTAAGGCTGGGCCTCATCGTCGCCCATACCGGCCAGTCGCGCCTGGACCTCGAAACGCTCGCGCTGGACGTCCGGGTCGGTGAGCTCGCTGAAAGCGTTCGCGATCTCCATGCCGCCTGCGAACGCCTCCCAGCGCTCGACCAGGCCCGGCTCGGAGCGATGCGCGCGCGCGAACGGCGAGAGCTCGACCGGGTAGTCGAGCACGAACGTCGGCTGGATCAGGGCCGGCTCGACGAACTTCGACAGCAGCGCGTCGGCCATCTGCGCCCAGCTCGCTCCCTCGGTATCCACCTCGACGCCTTGCCCGCGAATAGCCTCAGCCAGCGCGGCGTCCTCGCCGGCGACCGCTCTCAGGTCGATCCCGGTGGCCTGCGCGATCGACTCGACGAACCCGACCCGCCGCCACGGACTCGCGAAGTCCAGCTCCCCGGCGTACCCGGCCGCCGCAGCCGCGCCGCGAACCAGCTCTTCCAGGCGCGAGGACGCGACGGTGTAGTCGGCGTAGGCCTCATAGAACTCGACCATCGTGAACTCCGGGTTGTGTTTGGTCGAGACGCCCTCGTTGCGGAAGTCCTTGCCGAGCTCGTAGACCCGCTCGAGGCCGCCGACGATCAGACGCTTGAGGTACAGCTCGGTCGCGATCCGCAGGTAAAGGTCGCGGTCCAGCGCGTTGTGATGCGTCGTGAACGGCCGCGCCAGTGCCCCGCCGTAGAGAGGCTGCAGCACCGGCGTCTCCACCTCGACGAACCCTTGCCCATCGAGGTAGGCGCGCACCGCGGAGATGATCTTGGCGCGATCGACGAACAGCTTGCGCGCGTCCGCGCTCGAGATCAGATCAAGCTCGCGCCTTCGGTAGCGCGTTTGCACGTCGCTCAGGCCGGCATGCTTATCGGGTGGGGGGCGCAGCGCCTTGGCGAGAACCTGAAATGTTTCTACCCGCAGCGAGATCTCGCCCCTGCGACTGCGCAGCGCCGAGCCGTCCACCCCGATCAGGTCGCCCACGTCCAGGGAGGTGAGGCGCTCGAAGTCCTCCTCCCCGAGGACGTCCACGCGGGCGTGGAGCTGAAGCTTGCCCGTTCGGTCGACCAAGTCCAGGAACGCCATGCGCCCCGCCTCGCGCCGCGCCGCGATTCTGCCAGCGACGCGATGGCGCTCGTCGGTTTCCTGGCCGCTCTGAAGGTGCTCATAGCTGCTCAGCACCCGCTCGATCGGCTCCACGTCCTCGAACGAGTATGGAAACGCGCCGGGGTCGCTCGCCCGCAGGCGCTCGGCCTTGGCGCGCCGCTCGGCGATCAGCTCTGCCAGGCCGTGGCGGGCACCGTCCGTCTCGGGCGTCGTCTCGCCGCTCACAGCGGCGAGACTACTTGAGACCGACGTCGATCTTCGTGATCTTCAGCTTGCGTGCGGGGCCGCGCGGTACCTTCACAGCGACCGTCTCGTTGCGCTTGCGGCCGATCAGCGCGCGCCCCACGGGCGACTCGTTGGAGAGCTTGTTCTCATCAGGCTTGGCCTCCGCCGAGCCGACAATCGTGTACTTCACCGACTTGCCCGTCTTTTCGTCCTTGACGTGCACCACCGAGCCGACCTGCACCATGTCGGTCGACAGATCCTTGGTCTCGATGACCGTCGCCATGCGCAAGCGCTCCTGCAGTTGCGCGATGCGGCTCTCGACCATCGCCTGCTCGTTCTTCGCGTCGTCGTACTCGGAGTTCTCGGTGATGTCCCCGAACTCGCGCGCCTCCTTGATGCGTTCAGCCACCTCGCGACGCTTCACGGTCGACAGCTGCTCCAGCTCGTCCTGGAGCTTCTCCAGGCCTTCAGGGGTGAGGATGACGTCCTTCTGCATATGGGTGGGCGGGACTAACTCCGCGCGGGTTCGTGGGTTAGGCCGGCGAATAACAAAACCCCGCTTTCAAGCGGGGGGTTTCGCCGGCCGGAGGCTTCAGCGAGCGCAGCAGTATAGCGACGCACTCCTACGGCGCCGAAGCATCAGGCTGCGAGCACCGCGGGCAGCCGGCGGCGTTGAGCAAGTCTCTGGCCTGCTGGAGTGTAGGCGCCGCCTGCAGGGATCCTTGCAGGCGTCTCGCACTGGCCTTCTCGAGCTGCAGGCGGGTGATGTACCAGGGATAGAACTTGCGCAAATAGCGGGTGGCGCGCTCGGCGCCAAGATGTTCGACGGCGCGGTCGATCGTCCAGTGCAGCTCAGCTATCACCTCGGCGCGGGCCGGCCCACCCGCGCGCGAGCGGGCCGGGTCTTCTACAAGCTGAGCGAACAGCCAGGGATTGCCGAGCGCCCCCCGCGCGAGCATCACCGCGGTGGCGCCTGTGAAGTCAAATGCCTCGCGGATACCCTTGGCGTCGTTCAGGCCGCCGGTGAGGATCACCGGCGCATCGAGCGTCTGTGTCAGACGGGCGACCAGCTCGTAGTCGGGTGTGCCTTTGTGATGAACGGCCGCCGAGCGGGGGTGAAACGCGATCGCGGCCACTCCCGCCTCGTTGACCAAGCGGTGCGCCAGCTCGAAGCCGCTCTGCTCACCGCTGCGCAGGCCCGAGCGCAGCTTTACGGTGACTGGCAGCCCGCTCCCCTGGCGAGCGGCCCTCGCGACGGCCACCGCAGTATCGGGATCGGACAGCAGCGCAGCACCAGCGCCGGTCTTACACACCTTCGGCACCGGACAACCCATGTTGAGGTCGATCGCATCGGCACCGGCGGCTGCTACCCGGGTGGCGGCGGAGCGCATAACCGCGGGATCCTCGCCGAACAGCTGGATCGACACCGGCCCGGTCGCCTGCTCATCCTGGTGAATGCGCAGCATCTCGGTGCACGTCTTCTCGTTGCGGTGGTGGACCGCGTGCGAGGAGACCATCTCCGAGACCGCCATCCCCGCGCCATAGCGCTTGGCCTGCAGGCGCACGAACCAGTTGCCGATTCCGGCCAGTGGGGCTAGCAGCACGCGGTTGGGCACTTCTAACCGACCGAGCATCCAAGAGTCCGTGAACTGGAGGGACATGGATCCCATTATGGCCACGCGCCTTGCGTTGCTCTAGGAATTGCGCTCGTGCAGCAATCGCAGCCCGGTCAGTGTGAGGAGGTCGTCGACCTCCTCTATCTCCTCCGTGTAGGGCACCACGAGATGAGCAAGACCCCCCGTGGCAACCACCGCCGGACGCTCACTCAGCTCGTCGTAAAGACGGCGCAGGATCGCGTCAATCGCGCCCGCATAGCCGTAGACGACGCCAGAGCGGATCGCGTCGACCGTGTTCTTGCCGATCACGCTCTTTGGCGGCGCGAGATCGACCTTCGGCAGCCGCGCACCCCGCTCGGAGAGGGCCTCGAGTGAGATCTCGATGCCGGTCATCAGTGAGCCGCCGAGATACTCGCCCTCGCGTGAGACGACATCGAAGGTCGTCGCGGTGCCGAAGTCCACGCACACCGCCGGGCCCCCGAAGCGCTCGCGGATAGCTACCGCGTTGACGAGCCGGTCTGCTCCGATCTCGCGTGGGTTGTCATAGCGGATCGCCATGCCCGTCTTGGTCCCTGGCCCAACCACCAGTATTTCGTGGCCAAGATAACGGCTGGCCATCGCCGTCCATTCAGGCTCGAGCTGCGGCACCGTGGAGGAGACGATCGACGCCGTCAGGTCCTCGAACGCGCAGCCGCGCAGCTCCAGCAGGTTGCTCAGTGCCGCCCCCAGCTGGTCGGCGGTGGACTCACGGACAGTCGCAAAGCGCCAGTGCTCGACCAGCTCGGAGTCACGGAACGCCCCGAAGTGAGTCTGCGTATTTCCCACGTTCAACGACGAGCAGCATGGCAAGGCATTATGCTGATCCGATGAAGCCGAAGCTGTATGTGCTGCCAGGCTCGCATCCATGCGCGGCGGTCGAAGCGGCGCTGAAGCTGAAGGGGATCGAGTTCGACCGCGTGGATCTGCTGCCCATGACGCAGATGCTCATCGGGCCGCTGCGCTACGGCGGGCCGACGGTGCCGGGGATGCGGATGGACGGCGAGAAGCTCGTCGGCTCGCGGACGATCATGCGCCGCCTCGATGAGCTGGTGACAGAGCCAGCGCTGCTGCCGTCAGATCCCGCCACGCGCGAGCGCGTACTCGAGGCCGAGCGCTGGGGCGATGAGGTGCTGCAGGGCATGCCACGCAGGATCATCGACGTGGCGTTCCTGCGCACGCCAAAGGCGATGGGAAGCTATGCGGGCGAGGCGAAGCTGCCGATACCGAGCGCCCTGATGGGGCCCGCAATGCCAGTCACGGCGAAGCTGATGGCATTCAAAAACAAGGCAAAGGACGAGACCGCGAAGGCCGACATCGCGGCGCTTCCAGGCCAGCTGGACAGGGTGGACGGCTGGATCGAGGAGGGCATCCTCGGCGGCGAGCAACCGAACGCAGCGGACCTGCAGATCGGCTCAACGATCCGCCTCTTGCAGAGCATCGGCGACATTCGTCCTTTGATCGACGGACGCCCAGCCGCCCGCTTGACGCGCTACTTCCCGCCGATGGTCGGTGAGGTCGAGGCCGGCGTGCTGCCGGCCGAGTGGCTGCCGGCGCTTGCCGGCGTCTAGGACTCCCGGACGAACTCGCCGATCAGCCCGGCCAGACGCTCAGGCTGATCCTCGGGGACGAAGCTGCGGCTGTCCTCGATCCACTCCAAGCGTGAACTCGGGATATCACGCGCTAAGCGTTCGGCGAAGCGCGGCTTGAAGACGACATCATCGCGCGCCCATGCGAGCAGGGTGGGGCGATCGAAGCTGCGCAGCTTCTGGGCGGCGGCCAGCGTGTCGCGCTTGTCGATCCCGCGCAACAGCCCGATCACGTCGCGCCGGATGGCGACGTCCCCGAGCGAGGGCTCGAGCCAGCCCCACGTGATCTCGTCGGGAATCGGGCGCTTGGTGAGCAGCCCGAAGCCCAGCCGCGAACGGCGCACCGCGGCCAGGCGCATGGGCTGGGCGAATGCCGTCAGCGCCCCCGGAACGCGCGCCGCCCACTGCAGCGGGCGGAAGTCCGGCGGCAGGAAGTTCTCGTAGCAGTCGCAGGGAGTCAGCACCAGCTTGCCGATCCGCGCGGGACGCTCGGTCACGAGCAACTGGGCGATTGCCCCGCCGGTGTCGTTGGCAACAAGCGTCACCTCCTCCAGCTCCATTGCCTCCAGGAAATCGGCGATCAGATGCGCCATACCCCGAGGCGAGCGATCGGCCGGCTCCGCCAGCGCCATCCGGTGGGAGCCCAACGGCCAGTCGGGCACGATGCAGCGGAACTCACCCTCCAAGCTCGGCGTGACCTTCCGCCACAGCAGTCCGTCCACCAACAGGCCATGTACGAACACGATCGGCGGGCCCTCGCCCCTGTCTCGGTAGCGCACAGTCCCGTGCGCAAGCTCTATCTGCTGGTCGGGCTCCATGGCAGCCCGAAGACTACCCTCAGGCGTGCAGCACGACACTGCGCTTGATCGTCACCGCCCCGCCGTGCAGTGGTATGAACACGATCTTCACCGTCAGCGCTAGGCGCCGCTTGCGACGCAGCGTAGCCTTCCCCTTGACGTTCAACGGCACCGCGAATGACACACTCCCGGCGTACAGCGAAGAGCGCACTAGCTGTCCAACGCGTACCTGCGCCGAGTGCCCAGCCTTGGCCAGCGACGCGCCGCTCGCCAGCAGATCAACCTCCAGCCGGCCGCCAACGCCAGCCTTGGAGACCTTTACCGAGCCGTGTACGGAGGAGCCGTGCTGGACGGAGCGAACCGACGGACTGCCCGCGAGCGGCGGGCCTGAGGGGAGTTCGATCGGCGCCATCGGGACGATTGTTGGACCTGGGGTCATAGAGGACGGCGTGGCGATGGGCGGAGAAGAGTGGGCCAGCAGAGAAAGCGGCAGTGGGGCAGTCTTCAACATCTGGTCAACGCCCGGCACGGTTTCCGATGACGTGTTCTTCGCCACCAGCCGGAAGTGGTAGACCGTGCCAGGGCTCAGCGCCATCAGGATGGCCGACGCAGCGTGATTGGCGTGGTCTTCGCCGGCCGGGACTTCAGCCGTCACCTGCCCATAGGAGTTGCTCGTGCCCCATTCGAAGAATGATTTCGTCGGCTTGCCATCGGGGTTAACCGTGCCTTTGAGCGTCGCTTCGGTTTCGCTCACCGAGGTAGCTTCGCCGGTCGTTGCCGTCGGCGGCCCCGGTGGTGAAGTGGTCGTAAACGTGTGGTCTTCGCCTTCCGCCGGGCCCTTTTCATTTTTCGCGACCAGCTTGAAGTGGTAGAGCGTGCCTGGCGCGAGCCCTTTCAGCGTTTCGGGCGCCAGCACGCCCGTTGTGCCTGCACCGGCCGATTTGACGGCTGTTTGTTCTCCATAGGATTCTGTGGTCCCCCACTTGAAAAAGTATTCCGTGAGCTTGCCGTTGGGATTGACGGTCCCGTGGAGTGTGGCTTCGTGTTCGGTTTGTGAGGTGGCCGCTTCGGTTGTCACGGTGGGTTCTCCGTTTGTGACCGTGATCGTGCCGGTCATTTCCGGCCCGTGGACGGTGCAGTAGAAGGTGTAGGTCCCCGGTTTCGTCAGGGTGCATGTGCCGCTCCAGTTCGCGCCCTTGGTGGCGGAGGTCGTGCCAACGGGGACACCGTTGCTGCAAGCCGGCGTTTCCGGACCGCCAACCCAGTGGACACCGTGTTCGATCGCCGTGTGATTGCTGAGCGTCACGACCCCGCCCGCGCTCACCGTCGCCGTTGAAGGCGACCAGGCATGTGTTTCTTCCCCGTAGAAACCACCCCCGGGTTTATTGATCGCTTCAATCATCTGACTCGTTTCTGCGGCCATCGCCGGAAGAACGACAAACGCGACGGCGAGACCCACAAGAGCCGCCGGCCACAGGCGAAGCCCACGAGATCTCATTTCCCCATCGTCCCTGCGTGCAGCACCACGCTCTTGGTCACGGTCGCCGCCACGCCGGAGACGGGCGTGAGCACGATCCGCACGGTTAGCGCCAGGCGCTTGTGACGGCGCAGCGCAGCCTTACCGCGTGCGGTCAACGACACCGCGAAGGACACGCTCCCGGCGTACAGCGAGGAGCGCACCAGCCGGCCCACCCGTACCTGGCTGGAGTGCTTGACCTTCGCCAGGGATGCGCTCTTCGCCAGCAGATCGACCTCCAGCCGGCCGCCGGCACCGGCCTTGGAGATCTGGACGGAGCCACGTACGGAAGAGCCATGCTGACTGGAGCGAACCAACGGACTGCCCACGAGCAGCGGGCCCAAGGGGTTTTCCGGGCTCGGTACGACCGGCGTCGGCGCAGGCGTGGTCGGCGTGGGGGTCGGGCCGGGCGCCGGTGTTCCGGCGGCGGTGACCGTGATCGTGCCGGTCATTTCCGGCCCGTGGACGGTGCAGTAGAAGGTGTAGGTCCCCGGTTTCGTCAGGGTGCATGTGCCGCTCCAGTTCGCGCCCTTGGTGGCGGAGGTCGTGCCAACGGGGACACCGTTGCTGCAAGCCGGCGTTTCCGGACCGCCAACCCAGTGGACACCGTGTTCGATCGCCGTGTGATTGCTGAGCGTCACGACCCCGCCCGCGCTCACCGTCGCCGTTGAAGGCGACCAGGCATGTGTTTCTTCCCCGTAGAAACCACCCCCGGGTTTATTGATCGCTTCAATCATCGGACTCGTTTCCGAGCTCGCAACCGCCGGGAGCACCGCCACGGCGACCCCGAGCAAGGCCGCCAGCGGGAGGTGGCGCTTACGGGGAAAGCTGCCTCTGCGCATTCTCACGATCTCAGCCCGCCTTTCAGTCGATGAACCCTGGGGCGATGCGACCCCTCCCATGCCGTACGCCACTCCTCACCCCGAAGGACGCCGGCGTGCTCCTCAGGTTGGCCACGCCTCGCCCCACAAGACGCCGTCGCGCACCGAACCTTCCCTGTGCCTCACCCAGATGGCAGCGGCGCTACAGTCGCAGGCAGGATCGACCGTCTCGTGGAGTCAGGATCGCTCCGCCACTCAATGCGCACCCTGGACCCAAAGTCGTTGCCACAGCACGTCGACCGCCTCTATCGCGCGGCGTGGGCCTTGTGCGGATCGAAAGAGGACGCGGAGGATCTCGTGCAGGAAACATTTGCGCGCGTGCTCGCCCGGCCACGCGTGCTGAGCGGCGACGATGAGCTGTATTACCTGATGCGCGTCCTGCGCAACACGTTCCTCACGAGCCGTCGCACCGCAAGCCGGCGGCCGGTCACCGTGGCCCCGGTCGAGGACGTCGTCACGGCCGACCCGAAGCCAATGGGACATCCCGAACGAGCACTTGAGATGCAGGAGGTGTATGCGACGATCGCCGGGCTGCCAGAGGACTTCCGTTTGGCGCTGGTGGCGGTGGACGTGCTTGGCCTCTCCTACCGGGAAGCCGCACGTGCGCTGCACGTGCGGGAGGCGACAATCACGACGAGGCTGTTCCGCGGACGTAAGCTCATCGCCAAGCGGCTGGCCCCAGAGCCAGCCCCGGCGGCGAAGACGGACGAGAACGGCCGTCACCGGGAAGAGCGACGGGCCTCCGGAGTCTTGCAAAGCAGGGGAACACAATGACCGAACCGCATTCACACACTGAATCTGAGCTGGTCGAGCTCGTGCGCTGCGCTGACGTGCAGGCGCCGGAGTCGCTGCACCGGCAGATAGAGGAGCTCGCCGGCGAACGCCGGCGTCCGTTCGTCACCCGGAGGCTCGCCTGGACGATGGCCGCCGCGGCCACCGCAGGCGCGATCGTGGCGGCTCTGACCGGCGGTGGCGCCCCGGCGCTGAGCCTGCGCCAAGCATCCGCGCTGACGCTGCGACCGGCCACGATGGCCGCTCCGTCCGAGAGCCACGAGCACCGTGCTCAGCTCGCCGCCGCGGTGGACGGCATTCCCTTTCCCTATTGGGGAGGGCGCCTTGGCTGGCGCTCGACCGGCGCGCGCTCCGACCGCATCGCCGGGCGGGCGGTTAGGACCGTCTTTTACGCGGACAGCCGCGGACAGCGGATCGGCTATGCGATTGTCGCGGGCACCTCGGTGCCGCGGCTGAGTGGCGGTGTCGTGGCCTGGCGCGGCGGGGTGCCCTACCGGCTGCTCGTCGAGAATGGCAGCCACGTCGTCACCTGGCTGCGCAGCGGCCGGCTGTGTGTGGTGTCCGGACGCGACGTGAGCAGCGCCACACTGCTGCGGCTGGCCAGCTGGGTGCAGCGAGGAGGGATCACCTCATGACGATGTGCGGGAAGGTTCGTCGCACCGCGGGGTCCTACGGGAGATGGATCACAGCGGTCCGGTGAGGAGGGAAGGAGCTTGGGATGAGCAGGAAGAGACTTAGCTTGCTGGCAATTGTCGCGCTTGCAGCCGCGGCCCTGATTCCCACCGCGGCCTTCGGCGGCGGGCGATCGGCGAGCAGCCACACGGTAGGGCTCAAGAACGTCCGCTTCCATCCGGGCACCCTTAAGATCAGCCGCGGTGACAGCGTGACCTGGCGATGGGAGGACAGAGAAGAACACAACGTCACCTTCCACGGCTTGCACTCACGCACCAAAACAAGCGGCTCCTACACGGTGCGCTTCACGCACGCTGGGACCTTCAGCTACCGCTGCACGATCCACGAATCCGAAGGCATGCGGGGCAAGATCATCGTCAACTGACCGGTCTTCGGTCAATCAGAGGACCGCGGCAACTGTAGTGGCTCACCGGCCCAGCGCACACCCTCCTCGAGCGAGAGCGCAGCGAGGGCGTCTGCAAGCCTGGCTCCGGAGGGCACGGTCAGGCTGAAATCGAGCTCCAGAGCGGGAATCAGCACGAAACGCCGGCAGAGCAGCTGCTCATGTGGCAAGGACATGCGCTCGTGGCGCAGCTCCACCTCGTCGAGCAGCAGAATGTCGATGTCGATCGTCCGTGGGCCGTGGCGCACCTGATCATGCTCCCGGCCCAGCTGACACTCCAAGCGCTTGACCGCATCGAGCAGCTCCAGCGGCTCGAGCGCCGTTTGGATCCGAAGACAGGCATTCAGAAAGCTCGGCTGGTCGAGCACCTCCCCGACGGGATCGGTGTCGTACACCGAGGAGGCCGCGAGCACGCGCACCCCGGCCCCGGCCAGCGCATCCACCGCCTCCTGCAGGTGCAGCCGGCGATCGCCGGTGTTGGAGCCGAGACCGAGCAGGCCTGTGCGCAAGGACATCATCGCCCCACGCTATCCCTCAAAGCCATCGCGGGGATGGTCAGGCACTCAGGCGCTAGTTGGCCGGCGAGCTCCTCCTCGCGTAACCCGATCCGCCCGTACAGCCGGCGCAGCGGCCGTGGGCGCCCACCAGGTGCGCTCGCCGAGACGGCCCATCAGCGCGGGGACGAGCAGCGCGCGCACGAACGTGGCGTCGATCGCGACGGCCAGCGCGGTGCCCAGGCCGAACTGCTTGATGAAGAAGATGTGCGAGGTCACGAACGCGCCGACCGCGACACAGAACAGCAGCGCGGCGGCGGTGATCAGACGCCCGGTGCGCTCCACGCCGTAGGCGACAGCCTCGCGGGTCGGCAGGCCGTTGTCGTGGGCCTCCTTGATGCGGCCGAACAGGAACACCCCGTAGTCGGTGGACAGCGCGAACGCGACGATGAACAGCAGCACGAGGTTGGACTCCTCCAGGCCGCCGATCGGGGTGAAGCCGAACAGGCTCGACAGGTGGCCGTCCTGGAAGATCAGCACGAGCAGCCCCGCGCCGACGGCGACCGTGAGCAGGTTCATCGCCAGCGCGATGAACGGCAGCACGAGCGAGCCGGTCATCAGGAACAGGAACCCGCTGGTGACGAGCGACGAGGATCAGCAGCGCGAGGGGCGTGTTCGCGGCGATCGCGGCCTTCTGGTCGACGAACCACGCGGTGGCGCCGCCCACGAGCAGCGTAGGCGGACTGGCGAGTGCGCGCAGACGCTTGACGAGCGCCTGGTTGGCAGGCGAGCCGTCGGTTGCCGCGCGGCAGCATTTCGATCTCCCACACACCGCGCCCGAGATAGCGCGGGGGCCCGGCCAGGCTCGCCTGGCTGCCGGCCGCGACCTGCGCTCTGCGCGCGAGCGCGGCGACGGTGCGCAGCGCCGCTCTGCGGAGCGTGCACGACCATCGTGACCGTCTGCGAGCCGTCGACGGCGAAGTCGTGGGTGATCGCTTCGGCGACCTGGCGCGGCTGCGCGGAGGACGGCAGCACGTGCGCGTCGGCCGGGGTCAGCTGCAGACGCAGGGCGGGCAGCGCAATCACGATCAGCACCACGGCCGTGCCCAGCGCGACGAGACCCGGGCGGCGCATCACCCCGTGCGCGAGCCGGTACCAGGCGCCGCGCTCGGCCGGTTGCGCCGCCTGCGCGGCGCTGCGCTGCAGGCGGGCGGGCGCGAGCGCGTTGATGCGCGGGCCGAGCGCGACGAGCACGGCGGGCAGCACGATCAGCGAGACGGCCCCCGCGGACAGCGTGACGAGCGCGCCGCCGATCCCCATCGAGTAGAGAAAGCGCAGCGGGAACACGAGCAGGCGAGGAGAGCGCGCCGGCGACCGTCAGCGAGCCGTAACAGCACGGTGCGCCCGGCGGTCTGCAGCGTGCGCTTGATCGCCGCGTGCGAGTCCAGGCCGCGGGCGAGCTCCTCGCGATAGCGGGACAGGATGAACAGGCTGTAGTCGATGCCGAGACCCAGCCCCACGCCGGTGACGAGGTTGACGGCGAAGATCGACAGTCCCAGGAACTGGTCGATCAGGCGCAGCAGCAGGAACGTGATCACGATCGCGAACCCGCCCACGAGCAGCGGCAGCGCCGCGGCGATCAGGCCGCGAAATACCCAGAACGAGAGCAGCAGCAGGATCGGCAGCGCGAACGTCTCCGCGCGCGCGAGGTCGGAGGAGGTGCGCTTGTTGATTTCGTCGAATGCAACGTCGTTGCCGCCGAGGCGCACGCCTGCGCCGGCAAGCTGCGGGCGTATGTGCTCGACCGCTTCGGACGAGTGTCCGCGGGTGTCGAACGCGGCGAGCACGAGCGTCTCGTGGCCATCGCGCGAGACGAGTACCGGCAGATGCGTGGCTGGATAGTCGAGCGCGCGCTGAAACCCGGGCTGGCGGGACAGCAGCGCGACCACGTGCGCGGCCTGCGACTGAGCGGCTGGGTTGCCGCGAACGTCGGCTGGGCTCGACACGAGCCCAGCCACGCCGTAGGACGCGGATTGCCCGGTGGCGCGTTCGATCGCATGCAGTACCTGCTGATTCTGGGCGTGCGGATCCTGGAAGTCCGAGGATTCGCTCTTCAGGATTTTGACGACCGGAACGCCGATCGCCGCGGCGAGCAGAAACCCCACGCCCGCGATGATCAGGATCCGCCGCGTGCGCTCCGTCGCGAGCCGTGCGAAGAGGTCAAGCATGAGTCGAGATTATAAGTGACTGCTAACTAACCTGTCAAGAGAAATGCAAACAAATGCCACACCCCGGCGACAGAACGGCGTCAAAACAGGTGCGCGGCGGCCTACTCCTCGGCTTCGCGCCAGATCTCGACCGAGACCTCGTCCACGCTCAGCGGGATCGGCGGCTCCGGCTTGGTCGCCTTCACCCATACGCCCTCCAGCTCGTAGTCACTGAGCAACCGGTCGGCCACCACGCTGCACAGCCGCTCGAGCGTCTTGTGGGAGCGCTGCTGGGCAATCAGCGCGACCAGCTGGCAGACCTCCGCGTAGTCGATCGTGTCCTCGAGCGCGTCGGTCGCGGTGGCGTCCGTCTCACCGACATCCAGGCGCAGGTCGAGCACCAATCGCTGGCCCACCTCGCGCTCGGCCTCGCTGACTCCGTGGTGGGTGTACAGCGATAGGCCCGTGATCTCGATCGTGACCGACTCGGCTCCTGCATCGGCATCCTCGTCGAGCTCTGAATCCTCGTCAGCTCGTCTAGCTCGTCCCCGCCGGCCGGGTCGTCTCGCTCATCCCCGTCGTCATCGTTCCGCTGCTCTGCGTCCATCGCCCGCTCAACGTAGCAGCCGCCACCGCGAGCGCCTCGCGCACGGGCGCGACTTCGTGCACACGGAAAACGCTCGCGCCGCGCTCCAGCGCCAGCACGTTAGAGGCGATCGTGCCCGGCAGCCTATGCCGCGCCTGCAACGGCTCCCCTAGGCTGGCGGCGACGGTGCCCAGGAAGCTCTTGCGCGAGGTGCCAATTACGAGCGGGCGGCCCAAAGCGGTCAGCTCGTCCAGGCGGCGCAGGAGCTCGAGGTTGTGCGCGACCGTCTTGCCGAACCCGATGCCAGGGTCGAGCAGCACGCGCTCCTCCGCTACGCCCTCCCCTACGGCGAACTTCAATCGCTCCTCCAAGAACGCCTTCACCTCGGCGACCACGTCTTTATATCGAGGCCCGCCCGCCCGCTGCATCGTGCGTGGCTCGCCGCGCATGTGCATCAAGCAGCACTCGGCGCCACTGCTTGCCACGACCCCGGCCATCGCCGGATCGGTCCTGAACGCACTTACGTCGTTCACCAAGCTCGCGCCCGCACAGAGCGCCGCCTCGGCGACCACCGCCTTGGATGTATCGATCGAGATCTGTGCGGTCGCGCGGGCGGGGAGGCGGGTGGGCATTCCCTTCACTGCTGAGGCCAGCCCTTCGACCACTCCGAGCACGCGGCGCAGCTCATCCTCGGCGGACACTGGCTCGGCCCCAGGCCGCGTCGACTCACCGCCCACGTCCACGATGTCGGCTCCTTGCTCGATGAGGCTCAGTCCATGCTCCACAGCGGCGTCCGTCTCGAGGAACAATCCTCCGTCGGAGAACGAGTCGGGCGTGACGTTCAAGATGCCCATCAGGCGAAACCGGGCACTCCGGTCAAAGACAGTACTCATACGAAGAATCCACCTCCTCTGAGCAGCGGACCGGCGCGGCTGGCTAGGACGCAGTGAGCGAAGTGGGCCAGCTGATTGGAGATCCCGCCGGTCTTTGATCGGTAGACGCCGTCAGAGGGCGTCGTCGGCCCTGAACTCGGTCGTACCGCCCGCCAGCCCCGGACGCGGGGTGGCACGTGGGGCCTCACGTTCTGCACGGTCGGCGGGCGAGGGCGGCGCCGGCAACTCGGGTTTACTCGGCTCCTCTGCGCCGAACACCTCCTCCTCACTCTTACCAGCCAGCAGCGCCAGAAACTCCTCCTTCTCGATCGTCTCGCGTTTGACGAGGATCTCGGAGATGTTTTTCAGGTCGTGCTCGTGCTCCATGAGAATGCCGGTGGCGCGCTTGTGTGCCGACTCGATGATTCGCCGCACCTCATCATCAATCTCACGCGCGATCTCATCTGAATAATCGGGCTCGGTCGAGAACTCGCGGCCGAGAAATGGCTGGCCGTGATCGTGCCCAAACACGCGCGGGCCGAGCTTCTCTGACATGCCGAAGCGCATCACCATCTGCTTGGCAGTCTGCGTTACCTTCTCGATGTCGTTGGAGGCGCCGGTGGTGATCTCACCGAACACGATTTCCTCGGCGGCGCGCCCACCGAGGGTCATCGCCATCGTGTCGTTCAGCTCGGCGCGCGTGGTCAGAAAACGATCCTCCTGAGGCATCGAGATCGTGTACCCGAGTGCCTGCCCGCGAGAGATCACCGAGATCTTGTGAACCGGATCGGAGTGCTCCAGGAAGTGGCCCACGAGCGCGTGGCCCATCTCGTGGTAGGCAGTGATCAGGCGCTCCTTCTCGCTCATCACCCGCGTCTTCTTCTCGGGACCGGCGATCACACGCATGATCCCCTCCTCGAGCTCGTCCTGACCGATCTCGCGCTTGCCGGTCCGGGCCGACAGCAGCGCCGCCTCGTTGATCAGGTTGGAGAGGTCAGCGCCGGTGAAGCCCGGCGTCTGGCCGGCGAGCGCGTCGATGTCGATCACCTTCGCCAGCGGCTTACCGCGCGTGTGCACCTCGAGGATCTTCGCCCTGCCCTTGCGGTCAGGCCGATCGACAGCGATCTGACGGTCGAAGCGCCCCGGGCGAAGCAGCGCCGGGTCGAGGATGTCGGGCCGGTTGGTGGCCGCGATCATGATGATGTTGTCCTTCGCCTCAAACCCGTCCATCTCGACGAGCAGCTGGTTGAGCGTCTGCTCGCGCTCGTCGTGACCGCCGCCGAGTCCGGCGCCGCGGTGACGCCCGACGGCGTCGATCTCGTCCATGAAGATGATGCAGGGGCTGTTCTGCTTGGCCTGCTCGAACAGGTCGCGCACGCGCGACGCACCGACTCCGACGAACATCTCGACGAAGTCCGAGCCCGAGATCGAGAAGAAGGGCACGCCCGCCTCGCCCGCGACAGCGCGCGCCAGCAGCGTCTTGCCGGTACCCGGCGGACCGTACAGCAGCACGCCCGTGGGAATCCGTGCGCCGAGCGCCTGGAACTTCTTTGGGTTCTCGAGGAACTCCTTGATCTCGTGCAGCTCCTCGACGGCCTCGTCCACGCCGGCGACGTCACGGAAGGTGATCTTCGGCGAGTCGGCCGACAGGCGCTTGGCGCGCGACTTGCCGAACGACATCACTTTCGAGCCGCCGCCCTGGACCTGGTTCATCAGGAAGATCCAGAAGCCGAGGAAGAGCACGAACGGGAGGATGTACGTCAGCAGGCTGAGCAGCACGCTGCTCTTTTCCGATTCGACGTTGAACTTCACGCCGGGCGTCTTTTCGAGCTGCGCGATCAGCTGCGGGGCCGCCTGGTCGACGAAGCCGGTTTCGTACTTTTCTTTGTTCTTGAGCTTGACTTCGAGGGCTTTGCCCTTGTTCTTGAGCTCGACCGACTTGACTTCGCCGTGGGGCAGCTCGGAGCTGACCAGCGTCTGGTAGCTGTGTGAACGGTGCGTGCTGGAGCCGGGATTGACCAGTTTCACGGCCAGGAACGCCAGCACCACCACGATGAGGATCGGGAATGCGGCGCTCTTGAAGAAACGGCTCATAACGTTTTCTCAAGGGGTCTTAGAGGAGGCCTGGCGCAGACTTTTGTCGTGGCCGCCAGTCGTCCAGCGTACCACGGAGAGCCGAAATTCCTGCTGCTTCAGCAAGAACGATCCGAAAACCCCGTGACTTCTCCGTGGCGATCATCGCGATGCGAGCTAAGGGGTTTTCGGATAGATCCTCATCAGGCTTCCAACGCGGCGACGAACGGAAGGTTGCGGTAGCGCTCAGCGTAGTCGAGCCCGTAGCCGACCACGAAGCGGTCCTCGATCTCAAAGCCGACGTAGCGGGTCGGCAGGTCGACCTTGCGCCGCTCCGGCTTTACCAGCAGCGCGCACACCTCGAGCGTGCGGGGGTTGCGCGAGCCTAGGTTGCGCAACAGGTACTGCAGCGTCAGCCCCGAATCGACGATGTCCTCGACGATCAGCACGTCGCGTTCCTCGATCGCCGCGTCCAGGTCCTTCAGGATCCGCACGACCCCTGAGGAGTCGGTCGCCGAGCCGTAGGAGGCAACCGCCATGAAGTCGATCTCGACCGGGATGTCGATAAACCGCATCAGGTCGCTCAGGAAGAATACCGCGCCCTTCAGCACCCCCACGAGCAGCAGCGGCCGCCCGGCGTAGTCAATCGAGATCTGCTCGCCCAGTTCACGCACCCGGCGCTGCAGGTCCTCAGCGCTGACAAGCACCTCGCCGACTCCACGATCGGCAAGCTCTGGCACGACGCGGACAGGGGTTGCCACGCGATGCAGTGTAGGGCTTTGAAAGCTCAGAGCTCTGCTCACCGCGGCGGTAGCTTGACCATGCTCAGCGTGCCGCCCTCGATCCGCGCGCTCACATTGCCCCCCACGTGCAGATCGAGCCTGCCGCCGCGCCGGGCGAGCTCGAGGATCTCCCCGACGCGATCGCCCGCCTGCGGCACGTAGGTGCCCGCTGCCTGCTCCGCCAGACTGATCACGACCAAACGGCCCAGCGCCACCGGAAGCTCTTCTAAGCGCTCGATTGCAACGCTCCGCCCCCCTTCCAGCACACCCTCGACGAGGCCGTCGAGCAGCTCGGTCTCCTCGCGCAGCAGTTGCGCGGTGCGCAGCACGTTCGCCTCGGCCGCCGGGTGCACCGCGCGCGAGCGCTGCCATCAGCCCGTGCGCACGCGCACGCGCGCGTACTTGTCGCTGTCGTTGCTCGCGTCTTCGCGCCACTGAAGCCCCCGCTCCCGGCAGTAGGCGGCCGTCTGCGCGCGCGTCACCCCCAGCAGCGGACGCACGAGCCGCCCCTCGCGGGCGCTCATCCCCAGCAGCGCGCGTCGCCCCGGGGAGGCCGCTAGCCGGTAGAGGATCGTCTCCACCTGGTCGCTCGCGGTGTGCCCGGCTGCGACCAGCGCGTTCTCGCCCTCGTCAGGCGCATCGCCACCTTGTAGCGCACGTCCCGCGCCCACGCCTGCAGATTGCCCCTTCGCCCTTTCGACGGCGTACGCGCACGATCTCGAGCTCCACCCCGAGCGACTCGCACAGCGCCGCGCAGTGGCGTTCGTCTGCGTCGGACTCTGCCCCGCGCAACCCGTAGTTCACGTGCAGCGCCATCACGCTCCCCGGCGCGCACAGCGCGACCGCCACGTCCAGCAGACAGACCGAATCGCGTCCGCCCGAGACCATCGCAACGACCGGCTGGGCGGGGCGGGCGAGGCTCTCATCTCCCTCGGGCGGGCAGGCAGGCGGCGGGGTGGGCGGGCGGGCATCCGCATCCCATCGAAGACCGCCCGCGCGCACCGCCTCGCGGACCTGCTCGACGATCAAGGCACCCTCCTACTCCCTCCGCGAGGCCAGGAACAGCTCGGTGGGCTCGTTGAAACCCTTCAGCACGACCTCGCCGATCAGCTCGAACTCCAGGCCGTCCTGCTTGCTTGCGGCGTCCACGACCGGGCGCGTGACGAGCACCTCGCCGCCGGCGGCGCGCGCGACCACGCGCGCAGCACGGTTGACCTCGCGACCGTAGTAATCGCCGTCGCGATACAGCGCCGCCCCGCTGTGGATGCCGATCCGCGGCGGCGGCGAGCCCTGCGGCAGCTCTCCGGCCGAGCCCGACCGCCCAGCTCGTCAGCGCGCCCGCGTCCGCGCCGACGACCATCACCTCGTCGCCGAGCGTCTTGATCACGCGCGCGTCGATCGGCAGTGTCTGCTCGACGGTCTCCACGAACCGCTCCACCGCGCTCGACCGCCTCGGCCTCGCCCTGCTCCTCGGTCAGCTTGGTGTACCCGGCGAGGTCGGCGAACGCGATCGCCACCCGCATCCGGCCCTCCTCCGCCGTCTCCTCGTCGTCGAGGTCCGCCTCGATGTGGCCGATCACGTCCTGCTCGACGAAGTACCCCAGCATCCGCCCGTGCAGGTAGTTGATGAACGGCACCGCGAACGGCAGCATCTCGCGCGTCATCCCCTCCATCGCCTGCGCGATCTCGACCCCGGGCACCCCGTCGCGCATCAGCGGCTCGTGCAGATACAGGTGGAACAGCCGCACCTCCGCGTCGGCGACCTGCGCCATCGCCTGCCCGTACACGCGCACGATCTGCAGCAGCGCCGGCAGCGGCAGGCCGGCGGCGAGGACCTCCGCGCCGTAGCGCAGCACCTGCAGGTCCTCCTCGGAGATCTCCTCCGTCGACAGCGCGTTCAGCCCCATCGCGCCGATCAGCCGCTCGATCAGCGCCGGGCTCCAGGTCGATCGCGCGCGCCGCCTCGCTCGAGCGTGTAGCGCGCCTCTGTGCTCGGCAGCAGTTCGTCGATGTACCCGAACGCGAGCTTCCCGCTCTGGCTCGCCTCCCTGATCCGCTGCACGTGTGCCCGCGCTCGCGCAGCCGCGCGACGATCCGCACGTGCGAGGCCGCCGCCGGCGTCCACGTCCCCTTCGTACTGGGGCACGAGCCCCTCCTTCACCCAGCGCGTCACCGTCGCCGGCGTCACGCCCGCGCGCGCGGCGACCTGCTTGAGCGTCAGCTCGCTCGGCGGGGCGTTCTCGGCGGCGCTCGTCCGCGGGATCGCGCGGTCGCTGTTGGGAGACGTCGCCATCGGCCGGAGTCTAAAGTCGCGGCCCGTGTCGCAACCTGAGCCCGAGTCCCAGTCCGCGCTCGAGCCGCCGCGCGCCAGCGTATCCGCACCCCGCTCCGCCGGCGTCCGGCGTACCGCCAGGCGATCCACCTGCGCCCCACCGCCGCGCTGGCCGAGCGCGTGCTGCTGCCGGGCGATCCCGGACGCGCACTGGCGCTCGCCCAGTCGCTGCTCGTCAAGCCGCTGATGTTCAACCACCACCGCGGCCTCTGGGGCTACACGGGGGCCGCCGGCAGCCGACGGCGAGCCACTGACGATCCAGTCCACCGGCATGGGCGGCCCCTCGGCGGCGATCGTCCTGACCGAGCTGATCGCCCTCGGCGCGCGCCGCGCGATCCGCGTCGGCACCTGCGGCGCGCTCGACCCCGGGACTCGCCCTCGGCGATCTGCTGATCGCGCGCGATCGATCTGCGCTGACGGAACCTCCCGCGCGCTGGGCGCGGGCGAGCGCAGCGGCCGACGGCGGATCGCACCTGATCTCGGACCGGCCGGAGATTCCGCCGGTCTCCGATCGGCGGCTGACCGCCACCGCACCGAGCGAGCTGATTCCGGCGACACGCCGCGGCATACGCCGGCACGATCGTGAGCGTCGACCTCTTCTACGACGCCCGTGCCGGACTGGCGCGCCGCATGCCGCCGATGCGCTCGCGATCGAGATGGAGGCAGCCACGCTGTTCGCGGTCGGAGCCGCCGCATCGGTGCCCGTCGCCTGTGTGCTGGTCGTCTCCGACACGTTCGACGCCCCGGCACGCGCACGCGCATCGACGACGATCCCCTGCTCCAGGCGGCCGAGGCGATGGGCGTCCGTCGCCGTCGCCGCCCTCTCCTCCTGAGCGCTCAGGCCTTCTTGGGTTTTGCTTTGGCGGCGGTTTGGTGGAGCGCCGTGCCGCCGGCTTGGATGCACGCCCGGTTTCGGGGATCCGGGCCGGCTTGGACGCCTTGGCAGCAGGTGCTCGCCCGGAAACCTTGCCGAGCTTCTGCGTGAGCGTCCCCAGCTGATCCTCGATCGCTGACAAACGCTGGCTGATCTCCGAGCGGTCGACGCCGCGCCCGGTGAGCGCACGATCCAAGCGATGCACGCCGTCCTCGATTCCCTCCAGCCGCTGCGACACTGAGCGCAGCCGGCGTGTGAACCGCTCGATGTCGGCTGCCGACGGGATGTTCAGCGCACCCATCGCCACCTCCTGCGCCTGCGCGGCCTTCTCGCGCGCATCGAACGCGCGGCCGACGACGCCGGTCAGCACGGGGTTCTCGAGAAAGTCCGTCAGCGCCTTGCCGAGCCTGTCCTCGGTACCGTCCGACAGGCGCTCGCGCAGACCCTTGACGGCTTTGCTCGCATCAGACATTGGCTGCAAGGATACGGTGCAGCGATGCCCGAGCGATTGTTCCTCTTCATCCAGCTGGAGCTCCCCTGGGAACTGGGGCCGCCCGATGGACGCTACCTGCTGCGCGCACGCGGAGCGTCCGGGATGGCGGGCATATCCGAAATTGACGGTGCGCAGCCCGAGCGCGTAGTGGTGCTCAGCACGCTGGGGGCCAGCCGGCGAGCGGAGCTGAGGCTGGGCCGGACGAACCGGCGCAGGGCGCGTCCGCGAGCCACCACACCCGAGTCTACGCCGGTGGCCATCGCGCGCGCGACGATCGTGGATCCCGTGTCGCTCTCCGCCGAGCGTCAGGCCCACGCGTGGCTGGCCGATCTCGATGCCGAGCGGGAAACGCGTGCAGCCGTCGCGGTGCTCAACCGTGTCCTCTTCGCCCACCGCATCGCCTCGGCGGATCCCCACGTGCATGAGATTTCTCCCGCCCAGGCACTCGTGATCCGCGCCGGCTGGGGCGAGGGCGAGCAGGTAGCCGACGGGCACTGGCTGCACGCACGTAGAGCTGCCCTGGAGACCATCCTCGCGTGCGCGGCGACGCGTGGCCGCGCTGCGCCCCCAAGAGCGCCTCGCGGAGCTGCTCGGCGCGCGGGGCGAGGAGCTGCTGTGCGAGGAGCTGGCACTGCGCGCGCGCCTAGACCTCGACCACGGGCGCCTGCACCACGCCACGATCGAGCTGGACGGCGCCCTCACCGCGGCGCTTTCCGAGCTGAACGATGAGCAGCGCCCCGACCTCGCTCCGCGCGTCGCCGAGCTGGAGGCGCTGCGCCCGGGGGTCACACCCGAGGAGCCTCACGAAGAGGTCGTCCGCTATGCGCTTGAGCGATTGGAAGCCGCGCTGCGAGCACGCACGGCCGCGGGGTTCGCGACGGCGTCATAAAGTCCAAGACGATGGACCCCACCACTACAGCGATCGGCACCTGGAGCGGCGGGCGCTTCATGCACTTCGGCGAGCCCCTCGAGGATGATCGCCTGCGAACTCTGCTCCGTCCTGGAGAGGGAATCGACACGGTTATCACCGCCGACGCATACGGCGCGGGCGAGGCCGACAGCATGCTCGGACGCGCGCTCATCGGGATCGCGCGCGAGGACTATTGCCTGATCGGCGCGATCGGCCACGATTTCTACGAGGGCGAGCGCGAGGGCGCCAAGGGCTTTCCCCGCTTCACCGATCCTGCGTCTTCGCCCGCAGCGCGACTACGCCGGCTACATCCGCATGGCTACTCGAGCGAAGCCTGCAGCGCATCGGCGCCGAGCGCTTCGATCTGCTGCTGCTGCACAATCCCGACCTGACGGGCTATCAGCGAGTCCTTTGGTGTGGGATGGGATGGCGGCCGTGCGAGACGCCGGGCTTGACAGGAGCACTCGGCGTGGCACCCGGACCGGCAAACGGTTTTACCCTTGATCTGATCGGCTGCATCGAGCGCTTTGCCGATCTGATCGACTGGGCGATGATCATTTTGAGCCCGATGGAGCCCTGGCCGGGCGAGCTCGTTCTGGACGCGGCCGCGAAGCACGATGTCAAGCTGATCACCCGTGTCGTGGATTATGGTGGCCTCTTCCACGACGATGTGCTGCCCGGTCACGCGTTCGCCGAGCACGACCATCGCAAGTTTCGCCCCGACGGGTTGGGTCGAGGCCGGGCGCGAGAAGCTCGAGCTGATGCGCCCCTATGCACAGCGGCACGGCCTCAGCGATGCTGCAGCTGGCGTGCGCGTGGAATCTCTCGCATCCGCCGTGCGCTGTGTCGCGCCCACTCTCATCCAGGAGTCCGGCGGCGGGCAGGGATCCAATCCCCGTCCGGTCGAGGACAAGCGTGCCGAGCTGGCGTCACTCCCCAGCGAGACCCGTCCTCAGCGAGACCGAGCTGGCGGAGCTCAGGGCAATCGGCGACAACACGGGCTGCATGGCGCTGAAGGGCGCAAGCCCGGACTACGAAGGGCCGGCGGCGGCTGATCGCTGGGAGCTCGACGAGGAACTATCACAGCTCGCCGCGCGCTGGGAGATCGAGCCGGAGCGCGACCTCGTCAAACGGGAGCGCACGACAGTCAACTAGCCGGGAGGCAGCGATGAGCATCGACGTGCCGCGGGGACTGCCGCCAACTCAGCCGGCAGCGCGGGCGCGCGGCGAGAGCTCGTCGCAGGAGGGCCTCGAGCTCATGCACGACATCGCCGTGCAGGCGCACATCGGCGAGCCGTCGAGCGGCGTCGGCCCCTGCGTGAGGATCGCGAGCGCGCCGCCACCCTCGGGTGCGAGCAGCGGCAGTCCCGCCGACCGGATGAACCTCCAGCGAGGAGCCGATGCAGAGCAACAGCATCGGCGCTGCTCACACAGGCGCTCGCGCTCGCTCGAGCGCCGCGACGGGCAGGAGCTCGCCGAACAGGACCACGTCGGGCTTGATCGGGCCGCCGCAGCCCGCGCAGCGGGGGACGCCGTCGGGTTCCGCCGCAAGCCGTTCGCGCGCTTGCGCCAGGGAGATGCCGCCACCGCAACACGGACACGAGCAGGTGGCGATGCTGCCGTGAACCTCGACGAGCTCGCGCGTGCCCGCCTTGCGATGGAGCATGTCGATGTTCTGCGTGATCACACCGTCGAGTAGGCCGCATCGCTCCAGCTCCACAAGCGCGCGGTGCGCCCCGTTCGGCTGCTTGTCCCCGAGGGTCGCGAAACGCTGGCCGTAAAAGCTCCAGAAGCGCTCGGGCTCCCGATGGAAGACGTCGATGTGAGCGACCTCCATCGGATTTACGTTTGCCCACAGGCCGGTTCCGGGGCTCCGAAAGTCAGGGATCCCGGACGGCACCGAGATACCGGCCCCGGTCAGAGCCACCACCGATCCCGCCTCGCGCACCAGAGCCGCGAGGCGGGCTGGAGAGCTCATTACTTGCCCTGAAAGCCCGGCGCGCGTTTGCCGAGGAAGGCGGCGATGCCCTCCTTGCGCGTCCTCGCTGAGAACACCTCGGCGAAGGCGCGCCTTCTCGGCCTCGATCCCCTCGTCGAGGTCACCGGCGCGCCGAGACCTGCTTGATCTGCTCCAGCGCGAGCGGCGCCTGCTGCGCGAGCTTGCGCGCCCAGGCGAGCGCGGTGTCGAGCAGTTCGTGGTCCTCGACGACACGGTTGACGAGGCCGAACTCGAACGCCTCCTCGGCTCGGATCGGGTCGCCGACAAGGTTCATCTCCAGCGCCTTGTTGGCGCCGATGAGCCGCGGCAGCCGCTGCGTGCCGCCGAATCCGGGGATGATGCCGAGCTTGATCTCGGGCTGACCGAACAGTGCGGAGCGCGCGGCAATGCGCACGTCGCAGGCCATCGAGAGCTCGCAGCCGCCGCCGAAGGCGAGGCCGTTGACGGCGGCGATCGTCGCGATGGAGCCCTCGCCGAGCTCTTTGAACAGCGCGTGCGTGTCGTTGATCAGCTGCTCACCCGCGGTCTCGTCCATCGTCGTGAACGCCTTGATGTCGGCGCCCGCGCGAGTAGAGCATCGGGTTGGAGGAGGCGATCACGAGCGCACGTACGCCGCTCGACTTGACCTGCTCCCAGACCTTCGCCAGGTCGCCCGCCACCTGTGGTGAGATCGAGTTCATCTGGCCGTTCGCCAGCCAGGCGATCGCCACGCCGTCGTCGCGTGTCTCCAGCTTGATCACCTCGGCGGGCTGCTCGGCGTCGGGCTGCGGGTAGGCGTAGAAGCCCTGTCCGCTCTTCTGGCCGAGGCGACCCTGGGCGACCAGGCGACGCAGGATCATCGGCGGCGTGAAGCGCTCGCCGTAGCGCTCCTGCGCGCTCTCCATCCGCTCGAGCACTGTGTCGAGGCCCTCAGAGTCGGCGCGCATGAACGGCGGCAGCAGCCCGCGGCGCGGGTCGAGCCCGGCGCCGGCCATCATCCCGAAGTCGATGTCGCGGTGGCTGGCGACGCCCTCCTCGAGCACGAGGCACGCCTCGAGGAACGTCTTCAGCGAGAGCAGCTCGACGAGCTCCTCGATGTTCGGCTCGGCGTCGCCTGGCAGGTTCGCGCTTGCCCTGCGGGTCATAGAAGCCGTCGCCGCCCGTCTTCGCGCCGAGCTTGCCGTCGGCGACGAGCTTCTGCATGCCCTTGGGCACGAAGAAGCGTTCCTCGCCGTAGGACTCGACTAGGTGTTCAGCGACGTGCAGCACGGTGTCGAGGCCGAGCAGGTTGATCAGCGTGTAGGGACCAAGCGGCAGGATCCCCGCCGCGCCGACGACCCTCGTCGATCTTCTTGATCGACAGCCCCTTCTCCTCCTGCTCGCGCCACACCTCGGCGCTCGAGGAGTTGAGGATCCGGTTGACGACGAAGCCCGGCACCTCGGCGCAGGTGATCGGCTGCTTGCGGATCGCCTGCGCGAACGTGACCGCTGCGGAGACCGTCTCAGCGGAGGTCTCATCGCCCTCGACGATCTCGATCAGCGGCATGATCGACGCCGGGTAGAAGTAGTGGAAGCCGACGACCTTGTCCGGGCGCAGCGTCGCTTCGGCGATCTCGGTGATCGACAGCGAGGAGGTGTTCGAGGCGAGGATCGCGTGACCGGGCGTGCAGGCGTCGAGCTCGGCGAACACGGCCTGCTTGATCTCCATCCGCTCCGGCACGGCCTCGACGACGAAGTCGACGTCGCCGAAGGCGGCGTAGGAGGTCGTGCCGTCGATCCGGCCGAGGATCGCGGCGATCTGCTGCTCGGCCTGCTCAGCAGTGATCTTGCCCTTCTCGGCAAGCTTTGAGATCTGCCCCGTGGTCACGTTGCGGGCCTCGTCGAGTCCCGCCTGCACGAGCGCGTCGTCGATGTCCTTCAGCACCACCGGGATCCCCGCGGCGGCGATCGTCTGGGCGATCTGGCCGCCCATCGTCCCGGCACCGACAACGGCTGCTCTGAACACGAACATCTATCGCTCTCCTCTGATCATTACGGTCGCGGCAGCCTAGCGCGCTGGCGCGGCAGCTAGAGGGCAGGCGGACCTATCAGCTAAGCGGACGAAGGCAAGTCGGCGGTGATCGCTGCGGTATCCGCGGCGAGCGTGACCGCGCCTGTAGAGGCGGAGCCCCCAGTCCAATCCCGCAGGAACGACTCGCAGGCATCCGCGTCGAGAGGGCGAGCGAATAGAAAGCCCTGCCCACTGTCGCAATGCTCCTCCTTCAGGAGCGAAAGCTCGCGGGATTGCTCGATGCCCTCGGCGAGCGTCTCTATCGAAAGCGACTTGCCGAGCTGGACGAGCGTACGGATCAGCGTCTCGCCTTCGGGATCCTGGCTTACGCGAGAGATGAACGAGCGGTCGATCTTCAAGGCATCGACAGGGAACCGCTGGAGATAGGCCAGAGAGGAGTAGCCAGTGCCGAAGTCGTCGATCGCGATCCGCACGCCGAGTTCCTTGATGGCGACGAGCCGGCGTGCGGTCTCCTCGGCGTTGCTCATCAGGGTCGTCTCGGTGATCTCGATCGTCAGCGCGCCCGGATCGAGCCCGGTTTGCTCGAGCACGTCGCGCACCTCGGTCACGAACTCGATCGGTGTCGAGCTGCCGGGCAGACACGTTGACGGCGATGCCGACGCCATAGCCGCTCACGCCGCCACGACGGCGCTCTGAAGGCAGGCCTCGTGCAGCACCCAACTCGCCGACCTCGGTGATCAGGCCAGTCTCTTCGAGCAGCGGGATGAAGTCATCGGGTTGCACGATCCCACGCGCTGGACTGCGCCAGCGAATCAGCGCCTCCATCCCGGTCGGGGTCATCTCCTGCAGGTCGAACGTGGGCTGATAGACGAGGAAGAACTCTTCGTTCTCGAAGGCAGCACGCAGATCCATCTCGAGCTCCATGCGGCTCTGAACCGCGTCCTGCATCCCGGACTCGAACACGACGTAGCGGTTCTTGCCGTCCCACTTCGCGCGGTACATCGCGATGTCCGCGTCGCGCAGGAGCTCTTCGGCCGAGATCCGGTCGCCGGCCGCGATGCCGACGCTCGCCGTCACGGTCAGGCGACTCTGCTCCGCACCCTTCAGCTCGAACGGCTGCTTGAGCGCTTCGAGCAGGCGCTCGGCGATCAGCTCGGGACCGGCCGTCGAGCGACATCCCTTCGGCGACGATCACGAACTCGTCGCCGCCGAGGCGCCCGAGCGCATCGATGTCGCGCACCACGCCGTCGAGCCGCGCCGCGACCGCTCGCAGCAGTTCGTCGCCGGCGCCGTGGCCGAGCGTGTCGTTGATGGACTTGAAGTTGTCGAGGTCGACGAACAGCGCCGCCACGGGCGTCTGGCTGCGGCGCGAGCGCACCAGCATCTGCTCGACACGGTCGAGGATCAGCGTCCGGTTTGGGCAGCCCGGTCAGCGCATCGTGGGTCGCAAGGAAGGCGAGCTCCTCCTGGCGGCGGGTGAGCTCCTCATGGGAGTGCTGGCGCTCGGACTCGAAGGACTGGCACATCCGTACGAGCGTGACGTCAAGGCTGCGCTGCAACATGCCAAGCGCCCAGGCGAGCACCTCTGAGGGCGAGTTCGAGCCGCTCGGCGGTCTCGCGCACCACGTCATCGGCCGCATCGCGCCAGCGCAGGCAGCGCTTGGTGACCTCGTTCAGCGGCGCCGCGCGCTGGGCCGCCAGCTGGCCGAAGATCCGCCAGGACTCCTGCCCGACCTCGCGCGCCACTGTGGCTCCCTCGCCGGCCATCCAGCGAGCTACCGCGATCGTGGAGACGGTGCCCACTCGCACGAAGCTGTCTTCGACGACAGCGTCGAGCACCGTCCCGAGTCCGCAGAGCGGCGAAGCATTCCCGCGACCACATCGTCGGTGCGCGTGTTCAGCGCTTCACCGAGGCTGCGCAGCTGGTCCGCGGTCAACCGCCGCAGGTGCGGGCAGGGCGGGCGATCGTAATCCATGCGTCGCTCTCATCCCGTGCAGACCGGCGCCCCAGCTTGACCTGGCATGGTCAATGGGCTCGGCGAGATCGTAAGAGTTCCTTTAGCTTCGCCTATAGAGGGTACCAACGTCGGCTCATACGGCGACCGCTGGCTCCTCGACGCGCCGCGGCAGGAGCGTTTCGCGCGCGATCACGAGCCGCTGGATCTGGGAGGTGCCCTCGTATAGCTGCATGATCTTGGCGTCACGGAACAGCTTCTCGACGGGGTACTCCTTGATGAAGCCGTAGCCCCCGTACACCTGGACCGCGTCGGTGGCGATTTTCATCGCCGCGTCGGCGGCGAAACGCTTGGCGTGGGATGAGACGAGCGTGTTGCGTTCGCCGTTGTCGAGCATCGCCGCCGACTTCCACGTCAGCAACCGCGCGGCCTCGATTTCGGTGGCCATGTCGGCGATCATGAACTGGATCGCTTGGTGCATCGCGATCGGCACGCCGAACTGAACGCGTTCCTTGGCGTAGTCGGTCGCGAACTCGAACGCCGCGCGAGCGATTCCGGTCGCCATCGCGGCGACACCCGGACGCGTGCGGTCGAGCGTCATCATCGCGAGCTTGAAGCCCTTGTTCTCCTCGCCGAGCAGGTTCTCAGCCGGAACCTCGACGTCGTTGAAGGAGATCGTCGCGGTGTTGGAGGCGCGCTGGCCGAGCTTGTCCTCCTTCTTGTCAACGACCACGCCCCAGTCGCGCTCGACGACAAACGCCGAGATGCCGCGGTGCCCGGCGTCCTTGTCGGTCTTTGCATAGACCGTGTAGTAGTCGGCATAGCCGCCGTTGGTGATGAAGCACTTCGAGCCGTTGATGAGGTACTTGTCGCCCTTCTTGACGGCCGTCGTGCGCATCCCGGAAACGTCCGAGCCAGCGTCTGGCTCAGTCAGGCAGAAGGAGGCAAGCTTCGGCGCTTCGGTGAGCATTCCCAGGTACTTCTTCTTGATCTCCTCCGAGCCCCCCAACGCGATCGGCGCGGTCGCCAGGCCATTACAGCCGAGCGAGGTCTGGATGCCCGAGCAGCCCCAAGAGAGCTCCTCCTCGATCAGGCAGCCATCGAGATAGCCGGCCCCGGCACCGCCGTACTGCTCCTCGATGTGCGAGTTCATCAGCCCGACATCCCACGCCTTCTCGATTATGTCCTGAGGCCACGTGCCGTCTTTGTCGTACTCCCAGGCGATGGGACGTATCTCCTTGACGGCGAAGTCGTGCGCCATCTCGCGCAGGTTCTTCTGCTCGTCGGTGAGCGTGAAATCGACCATGTTTTGGGTGATCTCCTATGGGCCGGCGCGGGGCCGAGCCACCGCGCAAGAATAGATTGACTAGTCAGTCAACGGGAAGGGTAGCGAAGGCTGGCCTTCCAGGCAATAATCCGTACATGCAGAATCTCTTCCCGGTCGTGGTGTTGGGAGTGGTGGTGCTGTCGGTCCTGGCGATGCTGGTGGTGCTGCTCCTCAGCGACGGGGGAGCGACCGGCAGGAGCGCGTACGACCAGATTGGCCAGGGTGGGTTCTCGCGGGACGGCGAGGGTTCGGAGGGGGCGAGCGCGCCGGGGGGGATGGGAATCCATTCCCCCTCCGAACACGCGGAGCAGGAGCGGGAAATCCGGCAGATGCTGCGCGCCCGCAGTGAACGATTGGTACGGAGCGGCAAGCCAGCACTCGACATTGACGCTGAACTCGCCAGACTGCTTGCGCCACAGCAGCGCAGCCACGACGCAGGGCTTATCGAGGAGGTGCGTCAGCTCGTGACGGCCCGCAATGAGCGACGCGCCCGCAAGGGGATGCAAGAGCTGGACGTGGACCAAGAGATCCAGCGCACCCTGCAAGAGCTGGATCCCTGAACTCCTAGATTGCACCGGCATGGCGAGGTCGGATATAAACGCGCCAATGGCCGACCCTCATCGATACGAACTGGACGAGCTGAGCAACCGTCCGGGCACCTATTTCAACCCGCAGACCGAGGTGCTGGTGGTCGTCGACGACTCGCCTGATGTGGACCACGAGATCTTCGGAACCGAGCAGAGCGACGACGGTGAGTGGGTATTGATCTCCGATGAGGCACCCGTTGACGAGCACCGCCGGGATGAACTGATCGAGAGCTTCCAGGTGGCCTATCACCCGGCGGGCGAGCAGGCTGTGGTGGACGAGGACTCCGACGATGTGGACGAGAACGACGAGCTGGAGCCGGACGAGGAGATCGAGCCCGAGTAGCCAGGCGGCGGACGGCGCAACTACCTTGCGCCGGGCCGTGTTGAGGGACTGCAATGGGGACTGCAGTAACGAACGCGATCGTGCGTAGCATCCGGGCGGTGCGCGCCAAGTATCCGCGGGCGCTCGCCCTGGGCGTGCTTACGCTGAGCATGGCTGTGCTGGGCAGCCCGGGCGGGCTCTCTTCCGCCCAAGCCGCCCGCGGGCCGTCTGTGGGGGCGGCACTTGGGAGCCTGCAGCGTGCGGGCGCGATCACGGCCGCGTCCTACCAGCAGTACTACACGGCCTTCCTAGCGGCACAGCGCTCGCTGAAGAAGCTGAGCGCCACCAGGCACACGGAGCTCGCCGGTGTGTTGACAAACGTGCAGGCAATCGCCGCTGCAGGTGGGTTCATACCCTCGCGGCTGCCGGCCTTGTTCATGACGCTGGAACGCAACCGCCAGTGGTGGACCACCGGGCCACTGCTCTCCGGGGGTGCGCGCGTGAGCTTTCCTAAAAGCAAGCTCGTGTGGGAGTACTACCCGGGTCAGGGGCTCGAGATCCAGTGGCTGGGAACCTTTGGCGAGGGCAACGGGTACTACCTGTCAGGACATGAAAATGCCAACCTGCGCCAGCTGGTAAGTGAAATCATCCCGCTCGCAACCAAGCGCGCGGGCGGGATCGCATGGGAGTACATGTTCCAGTTCGATGGCGGCCTACCGCCGTGGACGAGCGGCCTGTCTCAGGGCACCGCGCTGCAGGTGCTGACACGCGCGTGGTCGCGACTGAAGGAACCGGCGGATTTGACCGCGGCGCAGGAAGCGCTCGGCCTCTTTCAGACTGCGCCACCGAACGGTGTGCGCGTGACGAGCGCAATCGGAGCGCACTATCTGGAGTACACCTACGCGCCGCGGGACCGTATCTTGAACGGTGAAATCCAGGCTCTGGTTGGGCTGTACGACTACACCTCGATCACGAAAGACCCGCTCGGGCTGAAGCTGTTCGAAGCTGGCGACGCCGAAGCACGAGCGCGCGTGCCCATGTATGACACTGGCGGCTGGTCGATGTACGACCAGTTCGGCGAATCAGACCTGAGCTACCACGAACTGCTCACGGAATTCTTGAAGCACCTATGCGAACGCACGGGCAAGGGGGAGCCGCTGAGCGCTGTCACCCCGGCACCCGCGCCAACCCCGGCACCCACACCAGCACCGCCGGCTCCCGCGACCGGCGGCACGGCCGGAGAAGGTGCCCCACCCAGCGCTGCGCGCTACACGGCGCGGAGCGCCTCCGCAAACGCTGTCTCGCCCGCAATCAGCGCGGATGCGATCTACTGCACGACGGCTGGGCGGTTCACCGCCGACCTGCATACGCCGCCGGCGATCGCGCTGCTGACCAGCACCCTGCGCGGGGGAACGCGCGGGGGCGTGCAGATCTCGCTGTCGAAGGTCTCGAACGTCGGCCTGACGATCCGCCGCGGCGGGAAAGTTGTGTGGACGAACAGAGCCACACTCGAACACGGCAAGCCGCGGCTGCTGTGGCTGACACCCAAGAACAAGCCGGGCGCGTACTCGGTCACGCTAACTGCAACCGATCTGGCGGGAAACAGTTCGAGCGCAGCCGGCACGGTGATTGTGACATCACGGTGACCGGGACTTCGGGCACTGCGCACAACGGCTGAAGGCACCGATAGCCTGGGTGTATGACGCGATTGATAAACGCCTGGCGGGCACTGACACCCGAGCAGCGCCTGGCAGGCGGCGCGTCAGGCGCACTGTTCGTGACGATGTTCCTGCCGTGGTACCAGCAGAACGCGGTCGTGAATGCTCCCCGTACGGCACCACTGCAGAGCCGCAATTTGAACGCGTTCCAGGTCTTTTCGTTCGTCGAGGCCGCCGTCTTGCTCATCGCCGTAGCGGTTCTGTATCTACTGTTCGCGCGTGGCGAGCGCCGCTCCTTCCAGCTACCGGGCGGCGATGGTGGCGTGGTACTCGCTGCGGGTCTCTGGGCCGCTCTGCTGCTCGTGCTGCGGCTGTTCGACAAGCCCGGGATTACGAGCCACGGAGTGGCCGCGAATGTGGGGATCCAATGGGGAATCTTCTTCGCACTGGCCGCCGCCGGACTGCTCGCAGCCTCGGGATCGCGAATGCGTGCTGGGCGGTCTTTGATGCCTCGCTGCGCCTGAGCCTCCGCTCGTGCGCCGTCCACGCCACCCCTCCTCCCCGCCTTTCGCGCCACCCAGCCGCTCACCGCGCCGCCCGGTCTCGGCAACCGACGCGACCGAGCAGTTGTCCTTCGAGGAGCACGAGCCGAGCCGGATCCCGACTGGACGACGGGAGGGGCCTATCATTGCGCGGACGATGTCCGCCCCTTCGCCCCCGGCGCCCGCCTCTGTCGCAGACCTCGCCGAGGGCCTGCGCGCAGTGGGTTACTTGCCCGGTGAGTCGACCGCTCTCGTGGCGTTCCTCGCCACCAAGCTCGGCAAGCCCGTGCTCGTCGAGGGGCCAGCGGGCGTGGGCAAGACTGAGCTCGCAAAGTCGCTCGCGCTCTACCTCGACCGCGAGCTGGTGCGCCTGCAGTGCTACGAGGGCCTCGACGAGGCCAAGGCGCTGTACGAGTGGAACTACCGCAAGCAGCTGCTGCGCATCCAGGCCGAGGCATCGCGGTACCGGCTGGGACGCCGTCCAGGAGGACATCTTCGGAGAGGAGTTCCTGCTCGCCCGCCCGCTGATGAGCGCAATCGCATCCGAGGAGCCGGTGGTGCTGCTGATCGACGAGATCGACAAGACCGACCAGGAGTTCGAGGCGATGCTGCTGGAGGTGCTCTCAGACTTTCAGATCTCGATCCCCGAGCTCGGGCGCGTGGAGTCGCGCACCCATCCAGTGGTGCTGCTGACCTCAAACAACTCACGCGAGCTGACCGAGGCGCTCAAGCGCCGCTGCTTGTACCTATGGCTGGACTACCCCGATCTCGAGCACGAGCTCGAGATCGTGCACCTGCACGCGCCCGACCTGCCGGAAACGGTTGCGCGCAAGCTGGTCGAGGTGATCGGCATGGTGCGCGAGCTCGATCTGAAGAAGCCGCCGTCGATCGCCGAGTCGATCGACTGGGCGCGGGCTTTGTTGCTGCTCGGCGTAGACGAAATCGACGAGCAGACGTTCACGGACACTATGTCGGTGATCGTCAAGCATCGCACCGACATGGACGTGGTGGCCGAGCGGGTCGGGCTGAAGCTCTCCTCCCCAGCCGTCGATGCCGCCTCGAGGGCCTGCCCGCCCGATTGCTGGAGCTGGGCGAGGAGCTGCGCCGCGAAGGCGTGGCGATCGGTACCTCGGAGCTGCTCGACGCCTTCGCCGTGCTGCGCGAGGTGGATTGGACTGAGCCCCAGGACTTCAGGGAGGCACTCGCCGCGACGCTGGCGAAGAGCCAGGAAGACCGGCGCGTGTTCGAGCTCGTGTTCGACCGTTTCTTCTTCCGTGCCGTCGAGCTCGCTGCGGCAGAAAAGGGAATCCGCGAGCAGAGCGACGGTGCGCTCGCCGCGGGCCTGGATCTCGATGAGCTGAGCGACGAACAGCTGGAGGCGCTGCGTGCGCAGATCGCCGCCGCGCTGAGAGATGGCTCGGATGGAGCGTTGCGTGATCTCGCCCGGATGGCGCTCGCGGCGTTCGGGCGCCGCGAGGAGGGATCGGGCGTGATCGGCGTCGACGTTCAGCGCATCCGCAGAGCACTCGGCCTACGCACCGAGCCCCAACCCGATCTGCCCCCCGGGGATCCCCGGCGTGAGGGACTGCCGCGCGATGCACTGCGCCGCTTCGAGGCATTACTGCGACGGGAGCTCGAACGAGGCCAGATCGAGCGCACTGGCAGCCTGCCCCCAGCGCGACCATTGGGCGATCTGGACAGGGCGCTACCGTCCGGGCCGCTGGCCGACCTAGCCGCCGTACATCGCGTGGTGACCCAGCTGCGGCGTCGTTTGGCCACGCAGGGCATGCAGGCTCGCGGCCACCGCCGGCACGCGCAGGTGGACGTCAGGCGCACGATGCGCGCGTCGCTGCAAACAGGAGGCGTGCCGGTGGTACTGAAGTACCGCCCGCGACGGCCGCGACGGCCGGAGATCTACGTGCTGTGCGACGTGTCCACGAGCGTGACCTCGGCGTCGGTGTTCTTCTTGTCGGTGCTGCATGCGCTGCACGACTCGTTTCGCAAGATGCGCTCGTTCGTCTTCATCGAGCGCGTCTCGGAGGTGACCGACGTGTTCGAGCAGGAGCGCAACTTCAAAACGGTCAGCGAGCGAATCTCCAGCGACGCGGGCGTGGCCGACATATCCGGGTACACCGACTACGGGCGCGTGTGGTCAGAGATGTTGGAACTGGTGGGCGAAGACCTGCACCCGCGCGCCACGGTCATCGTGCTTGGCGACGCTCGTACGAACGGCCGCGATCCCCGCGCCGACCTGTTCGCCAGGCTAGCCGCTCGCGCCGGGCGCACGTTCTGGCTGAATCCCGAGCCGCGGCTGTACTGGAACTATGGCGACTCGGTGATCGCGGCATACGAGCAGTACTGCACGGCGTTTGAGTGCTGGACGACGGCGCAGCTGGAGGACTTCGTCCGCGCGCTCACCCGGCCGGTCACCAGCGCGCTGTAGCATCAACCATAGGAAAACAGGGGAGCTGGCGGGTAGGCCGGCTGAGATGGCGCGGAGAGTTCCCAGCGCCGACCCTTCGAACCTGTGGGGTAATGCCCGCGGAGGGAGAGATGTGTTCACGGGACTCAAGGACAGCCCGAGATCGCCTGAGACAAACCGGCAAGCCGCAGGCGTGAATGTGACCGGAGTGAGTCGCGCCTACCGCGACTCAAAGCGGACGGTGATCCGGGCACTCGCCGGAGTATCACTGCACGCAAGCCACGGAGAGCTGCTCGCGGTAGTCGGTCCCAGTGGCTGCGGGAAGACCACCTTGCTGGAGCTGATCTGCGGCCTGCAATCCCCTGATGCGGGCACGATCGTGTGCGCTCCCGCGGCGCTGATGCCCCAACGCGACTTGCTGCTGCCGTGGTTGAGCGCCCTCGACAACGCCGCGCTCGCACTGCGCATCGCCCACCGGACTCGTCCCGCGGCCCGCGCACAGGCCGCAGAACTGTTCGCCGAGCTGGGGCTGCGGGGGTTTGAGGAGGCCCATCCACACGAGCTTTCGGGGGGGATGCGCCAGCGGGTTGCATTCCTGCGCACGCTGCTGGCAGGCAAGCCGGTCCTGTGCCTGGATGAGCCATTCGGCGCGCTCGACGCGATCACACGCGCGGAGATGCAGGGATGGCTGAGCCAGGCATTGCAACGCGAACCGCGCACCGTGGTGCTCGTGACCCACGACGTCGAGGAGGCGGTGATGCTTGCCGACCGGGTTGCGGTGCTGTCTCCCCGCCCCGGCCGGGTGGTATCCGAACTCGAAGTGACGCCCGGCCGGCCGCGCTCGCGTACCGATCCCGCGGTCGTGGCACTGCGCGAGCGGGCGCTGATCGCCCTGGGCTCAGGGAGCACGCGATGAGGCGCCGCGTGGTGAACGCGCTGCCGGCCGTCGTGCTCGTCGCGACTCTGCTCGGCGCCTGGGAGGTATATGTCGAGAGCGGCCAGGTGAGCGCGTTTGTACTGCCGGCGCCCCATGCGATGGCGGCGGCGCTGTGGAACAACGGGAGCCTGATCTGGTCGAACTTCCTGGTGACGGCACAGGAGGTGGGCCTCGGCCTGTGCGCGGCGCTCATAGCGGGCTTCGCGACAGCGCTGGCCATCCACTTCTCGCCGCTGGCGCGCCGGGCAATCTACCCGCTGGCTGTGGGCTCGCAGGCGGTGCCGGTCGCGGTGCTGGCCGCGCCGCTGGTGTTCTGGTGGGGCTTTGGCATGTCGCCTAAGCTCGTCGTGATAGCGCTGATCTGCTTCTTCCCGATCGTGGTGAGCATGGTGGACGGCCTAGGCGCCGTGGACCCCGACCAGCTGAAGCTGCTGCACACGCTTGACGCGTCACGCTGGCAGGCCTTTCGCATGGCGGAGCTGCCAGCGGCGCTGCCGGCAGCGCTCAGCGGCGCGCGCATAGCGCTGGCGGTGGGCATGATCGCGGCCTATATCGCGGAGATCTCGACAGCCGGTACCTCGGCGGGCCTCGGGCACGAGATCAATACGGATCTGACTGCCCTGCAAACCCCCCGCGCGTGGGCGGCAACCGCCGTGCTGTTTGTGGCAGCCGTGGCCTGTTTCTATAGCCTCGCCCTGGCCGAGCGCCGGCTGGCGCCGTGGGCGCACCGACCAAGAGGAGAGAACCGTTGAGAATCAAACTCGCCGTACTAGCCGTGGCCTGCGCCCTGACCCTGCCAGCATGCGGCGCGAAGCAGGACGTGACGGCAGCGAAGAGCACGAAGCCGTGGACGGTGATGCTGGACTTCTTCCCGAACGCGGACCACGCGGCGCTGTATTCGGCGATTGCGGGCGGGGACTTCCGCGCGGTGGGCCTGGATGTGAAGCCACAGACCCCGGCAAACCCAGCCGAACCGCTGAGGCTGCTGGCAGCAGGGAAGGTGGACATGGCGATCTCCTACGAGCCAGAGCTGCTGCTGGCCCGAGACCAGGGCCTGAAGCTGGTATCTGTGGGCGCGCTCGTACAGCGCCCACTGACGTCGATCATCGCTCTGGCCAGCCAGCACATCAGGAAGGTCGCGGACCTAAAGGGCAAGACGGTGGGCACGGCCGGCATCCCCTACCAGGCAGCGGAGCTGAAGAGCGCCCTGCAGACCGCGGGCGTGAGCCCGTCGCAAGTCAAAGAAGTGAATGTTGGCTTCAACCTCGTGCCGGCGATGCTCTCGGGCAGGGTTGCGGCGACGCTGGGAGGCTTCTGGAACTACGAGGCGCTCCAGCTCCAGCTGCTGCACAAGCGCCCCGTCACGATTCCGGTGGACCAGGCGGGCGTGCCGTCATACAACGAGCTCGTGCTGGTGATACGCGAAGACGAGGCACACACCCGAGGACAGGACCTACGCGCTTTCCTGCAGGCGCTAACCCGCGGCGAGCGCGAGGTACGAGCCAATCCGGCCACCGCGGCCACGCTCATCGTGAAGGCCAACCCCTCGCTCGAAGGAAAGTTGCAACTCAGCTCGATCGAACACACGCTACCCGCCGTGCTGCCCGCGAGCGCGAGCGATCCATATGGCTGGCAAGAACCGTCGGCGTGGGCGAGCTTCGGCTCGTGGATGCTCGCACACGGGCTACTCCAGCACGATCCGAACATCGGTCTGCCGCCGTTCACGAATGAGTTCCTTCCCGGGCAGGGCCTCTAGCCCGAGGCGGCTACAGCGCCCGCATGTGCACCGCCGCCAGCCCGGCCCACTCCTCGTAGGGGGCGAAGAACGCCCGTACCTCATGCTCCTGCGCGCGGGGATGGGAGCCCCACCCACTCCCACCGCTGAGATGCCGCCCGACGAGCTTCAGGAGCCCCACATCCGCGGCGGGCAGCTGGTCGTGGCGGCCCTGGCCGAACAGCGCCAGCATCTCCACCGTCCAGGCGCCGATGCCGGGGATCGCGCGCAGCCGCCGCCACGCGTGCTCATGGTCTGAGGCATGCAGATCAACGCGGCCACTGGCCACCTCGCGCGCGGCGCGCACGAGCGCGATCGCGCGAACAGGAGCCAAATCGAAGGACTCGAGCAGCGCGGGTGCCACCCCGGCTAGCGCCGCTGGCGTGGGAAGGTCGCGCACGGTGTTGCCATCCGTGCCCACCGCGCACCGTCCCAGCCGGGCCACCACACGACGCTGGATCGCGGCCGCTCGCTCGAACTCGATTAGCTGCTCGCAGATCGCCCACGCCAGCGCCTCGAACGGCTCCGGCCGGCGCATGACGCGCAACCAGGGACGGCGGCGCACCGAGCTGCCAATCAGCGGGTCGCGCGCGAAGCGGCGGTAAAACTCCCGCATGTCCTCATCGACACCCAGCGCGAAGCGCATCCGTGCGATGCCGTATGTGGCGCTCGCGGGGCTCGATGCCCGCGCTCCAAACAGAACCCGGTCCTCAGCCGTCTGCGTCACCCGCACCAGCACGGGTTCTTCCTCGTGGTGCAGCAGGCGTTCGAGCACTCCGCCGCGATGTCGCAGCACGCTGTCCATGCCCCCTCGCAGGGGCAGGCGAAAAGGGCTCCGCCGGCCTCACCTCGACACGCAGCTCTCCTGAGAAGCGCTCCACCCCATTTGGGGTGCCGGTGGGCGCGAAGCTAGTCGCGCCCACCGAGCAGGTGCACATCGACCAGCAGCGAGCGACTGCCCACGATCTGCAGCAGCTCGCCGGCCTTACCCCCGGAACGGGCATCCCGGCTCAGACGCCGCCCTGCGCGGCCCCTCTTCGCGAGTGCGCGGAGGTGCCGGTGACGGCGGCGATTCACAAGACCGACCACCGCAGCCCCCGCGACGAACCCTCCAGCCGCTACCGCGGCGGCCTGTGCGGCCGGCACTACAGCGCGGCCCGTTCCCCGGTCACCCGGCAGCGCGCGCGCGGCCGAGGTCTCTAGGACGGCAGGCTCGTCCGCAAGCACGGGAAGCGCATCGACTTCCTCAGTGTCACCCATCGGCAAAGTGTAGGGGGCGGCCCAGACTGCTAGTCGAGCACGCGCTCGTAAACCCGGTAGCGGCGCTTGATCTCGCCGCCCATGCCTTCCATCGCCCGGTTCATTGGGGTGTTGGTCTCCAGAATCCAGCCCATCTCGCCACCCTTCTGCGGCGTGCGTTCGGCGGCGTCGAAGTGCATCTGGTAGAAGCGCGCCGCGACGCCGGTGTGCTGGTAGGAGGGCTTGACACCGAGCGCAAACACGCGCACCGCGTCGATCTTGGCTTTCTCGCGCAGCGCCGTCACCCAGCCGAATGGCAGCAGCCGCCCGTTGAGCTTCGCGAGCACCTGGTTGAAGTCGGGCAGCGTCAGCGCGGCGCCCACGACCTCGCCGGTGTCCTTTTTTTCGGCGACCATCGCCCAGTTCTCGTCGAGGACGGGTTTGAGGTCCTTGGCGTAGTGGCGAACCTCCTCCTCGTTGAGGGGCACGGAGGCCCAATTGTTCTCCCAGGCGGCGTTGTAGACCTCGAGGAACCTGGTCACCTCCGCCTGCAGGTCCTTCTTGCGGAAGTTGCGGCAGACGATCCCGTGCTCGGACTCGAGCCGCTCCGCCGCCTCCCAGATCGCCGGGTGGACCTTCTCGCGCTTGTCCACGTACAGGCTCCACATGTACAGATCCATCGCCTTGGTCATGCCGATGTCCTGCTCGAAGATGCGCTGGTAGTAGGGGTGGTGCCAGGGGCAAAGAATGATCGGCGGATACTCGTGTCCCTGGATGAGCAGCCCGATCTCGTCGTTGGTCGTGAAGTCCATCGGGCCAACCATGCGGTCGCGGCCCCGTTCGCGCAGCCACACCTCGGCCGCGTCCAGCAGCGCGCGGGCCGCCTCGGGGTCGTCCTCACACTCAAACCAACCGAACAGTCCCCAGGCGTTGCCCTGGAACTCATTGAAGTTGCGGTCCACGTGAGCACTGACGCGACCGACCGGACGCCCGTCGCGCCAGGCCAGGAAGTACTGCGCCTCGGCGTGCTTGAAGAACGGATTCTTGCTCTGGTCGAGGCGCTTCTTCAGTTCCATCAGCAACGGCGCAACCCAATTGGGCTCGTTACGATAGAGCCGCCACGGCAGCTTGATGAAGGTGCTCAGCTCGCGCTTGGACGTTACGGGCCGAATCTCCACTGCCATCGCGGCACCACCTTATATGCCCACTTCGACAGACGTCTTCGCAAAGGTCCGCGGCCACGAGCGCGAGGAGCTTTTGCGTGCCGCACGCGAGGCCGATGTGCTGCCCTACTTTCATGTCCTCACCTCGGCGGCGATGCCGGTCGTCGAGATGGAGGGCGCACAGCGGATCATGCTCGGCTCCAACAACTATCTCGGGCTGACCGGCGACGAGCGTGTGATGAAGGGGGCCGAGGATGCCCTTCATCGCTACGGCACCGGGCTGACCGGCTCGCGCTTCCTGAACGGGACGATCCCTTTGCACCTCGAGCTCGAGCAGGAGATCGCCGAGTGGATGAATACCGACGCTGCACTCGTGTTCACGACCGGCCACCAGGCCAACCTCAGCACGCTGGGCACAATCCTTGGGCCTGCAGATACGGTGATCGTCGACTCGGGCGACCACGCCTCGGTCTTCGACGGCTGCATCCTCTCTCGTGCGAAGCTGCGGGCGTTTCGCCACAATCGCCTGGACAAGCTGGAGAAGATGCTCGACCGCGCCCAGGGCGACGGCGGTGGCGTGCTGGTTGTCGTCGATGGCGTCTTCTCGATGGAGGGCGACATCGCGCCACTGCGCGAGATCTGCGACCTGTGCGCCCGCTATGGCGCGCGCCTGATGGTTGACGAGGCCCATGGTGCCGGGGTACTCGGCGCGCGCGGGGCGGGCACCGCCGAGCTGCTTGGTGTGGAGGATCGCGTCGACCTGCGCATGGGTACGTTCTCGAAGTCGCTCGCCTCCTGCGGGGGCTTCGTGGCGGGGCCGGCGGACGTGATCGAGTACCTGCGCATCTATTCGCGCCCGTTTCTGTTCACCGCCTCCGCGGTCCCAGCATCGCTCGGAGCCGCGCTCGCGGCGTTGCGTGTGATCCGCTCGGCAGACGGACCGCCACTGCTCGAGCGCGGTGCTCGCCAACGCTCGCCACCTGCGTGACGGCCTCGACGAGCTTGGCTTCGCGGTGGTCAAGCCCCAGGCCCTGCCCGTCGATGTCTCATCGGCCCCGGGCGTGGTCAGGGAGGGAGCCGATCCGCCGCAAATCGTCACCCCGATCGTCCCCGTGCTCGTCGGCGATGACTGGAAGGCAGCGCTGCTGTGGAAGGCGCTCTATGACGCCGGTGTGTTCGTCAACACCGCGCTGCACCCCGCCGTGCCCCCGGGGGGAGCGCTACTGCGCACCAGCGTGATGGCCACGCACGACCGCGCGGTGCTCGACGAGGCACTCGGGGTCTTTGCGCGGGTGAAGGAGGAGTTCGAGTCCGAGCACGGCGCCCTTCCGGGCCTGGGCTGAGGTCCTCCCGCTTGTCCATTTCTTCACAAGTCCCGGCGGCAAGAAAAAGGTCGCTTCTAGCGTACGAAGTGCAGTCGCGCTGTTGACCGGAGGCCCTGCTCGCGTAGCTTCCAAGAGCGCTCTGCATGACCATTTGAAGTTCGCCCCGAAGCAACGGGTGGGGGCCAAGTACCGGGATCACCGCGACTTGTCGCGGGCGACTTCGGTCGGCCATGGCGATCGCATATTCGTTAAAACTGAAGCCAAGGATGTTGCCGCCGCGGGGCTCGCGACGGCAACGGGGAGAGTGCTCACATGAACGCGACAGCGACGGTCGCCCCTGCTCGGTCCGCAGTACATGCGCGCCCTCGAACGCGCCAACAAGGTTCGCCTTGCCCGCGCCGAGCTCAAGCGCCAAGTGGCGCTCGGCGAGCTCGACGTCGCCGCGGTGATCCTCGACTGCCCCTGGGAGACCCACAGCATGGCCGTCGCCGACCTGCTCATGAGCCAGCGTCGCTGGGGTCAGACCCGTTGTCGCAAGTTCCTTGCCCAGATCGCGATGTCCGAGAAGAAGACCGTCGGATCGATGACCGAACGTCAGCGTCGCACGCTCGCCGCGATGCTCACCGCCGTCCCCCAGAGTCCCGATCAGCTCACCGAGCTCGACCCCGTCGACCTCACGGCATGCCAGGCGCCGCCCAGTCGTGTTCCGCACGAGCGCCGTGCGAATGGCGCTCAGTCGCGGTGAGTGACGCTAGTGAGCGCTAGTCCTGGGGCCGCGCGCGATGCGCGGCCCCTTGGGTAACGGACAGCCGGAGGAGAGCTTTACGTGCCACCAACCGGCGAGCATGCCGATCAGCCCGAGCCGTGGCCGAACCTCCCACACTCCGCAGCCGCCCTGACCGAGATCCCGCACCGGTAGGCGCGCGAACTTGTAGTGGCCCGGTTCGAGCTTGATCCGCTCGAGCAGCTCGCGCGAGGCGCGCTCGTGCTCGACCCGTCTGGCCGCCAGCCGGCGCATGTCCTGCGCGCGCCCGGCCAATCGGTCGCGCATCCGCTCCAGCTCCTCCAGCGTCAGCAGACACGGGCCGCCGACCGCTTCGCCCTTGACGTCCCGCGGCCCTACCGGGGAGGCGTGCGGGAGCTCTGCGGGGAAATCTGCGGGAGCTCCACCGGGGAGATGTGCGGGAACGCGTCGGCGACGATCGCCGAGCACTCGCGCTCGAGCCTCCCGATCTGCGTCCTCAGAGTGTTGCGCGCGGCGCGCTCACCATCCTGCCCCTGACGGAAGCCTGAGGGGCGGGCGATATCCGCGATCCCCGATCGGTCACGATCTATGACTAGGCCGGACTGGGTCAAACCCGTCTCCTCCTCATGGCGCCGGAATCGACGATTCTACCAGTGCGCTCACCTGAAGTCACTGCTGTTCCAGGGCCGCGCAACAACTCCACAGCGCCTCCTCCACATACAGCGAGGGCACGCCGGCCACCTGGACCGCGAACAGCGTCAAACGGCGAGTGCCCGCGCCGGCCTCATGGCCCGGGGCCGGCGCGTCGAACAGGACCGCCAGCGCCGCCGAGGCATCCGCCACCACCAGCCTGCCGGCCGGCAGTTGCGAAGCGTCGGGCGACCGTCCCAACGGCTCGCCCTCGCTGCTCGGGCGGATGCCCAGCGGGCCGTCCACGGCCTCGGCATCGAATGCCCACACCGGCACGCCCGTGTCCACCAGCGCGATCAGCAGGACATCCTCGAGCAGACCGCCGGAGAGGAAGCCACCGCGCAGCATCCGCTCGAGCGCCGCCGCCTCGATCGGCGTATGCGCCACATCCGGGTCGAGGCCGATCTGACGGAAGAAGACCCGATAGGCCGCCGGCACCGGCTCGCGCCGGATACCCACCGCCCGCGCCCCCCGAAAGCGATTGGACAGTTCCTGTAGACGGCCTTCGAGCCCCGGCGGCGAACCGGCCGTGACCGAGCCCGACCGACCGACTCGCGCCTGCGCCACCACCAGTCGCAGCTCCGGCAGCTCCTGCTCGACCTCCCGCGCGCGCCATCCCAGCTCCAGCTCGGGGCCTCCCGGCTCTGGATGCGATGGATGCTGGGCGTCATTGCGCCCGTGGCTTCCAACCGCGCGCGCGCGCCGCCTGCACCAGCGCACTCACGCGCGCGCGCAACACCGCCGGCGTGGGGCGCGCAACCAGCGCCTTGCTCTGCGCGATCCCCCCCGGATAGAAGAAGCTCACCTGCGGGCAACTCGCCAACTTGTAAAGAGCCGCCAGCGCGCCATCGCGATCGAAGCCGATCGGAATGCTCAGTTTCTGCGCTCGCACCAGCTTGCGCAGCTGGCCTCGATCTCCCTTGATCGCCACCCCCGCGAAGCGCACGCCCGGGAACGAGGGCGCGAGCGCCTGGAGGTCGTTCAGGACCTTCGGGCAGGAGCCTCCGTTGACGAACAGCGCCAGGACCACCGGTCCCTGTTCGTAGAGTTCGCAGATGTTCAGGATCCCCACGCCCCGCACCGAGCACGCGGGGCGCTTGCCTGCCGCGCCCTCGTCTCCGGGGGTGGCGACGTTGGCATCGCCGTTCACCGCTCCCAGCGCGAGTGGCACGGCGAACGGCGCCAGCATCTGACCGGGTTCGATGCCGGCCACCCCGTTCGGCTTTGTCAGTGCCGTGTTGATCGTTATCAGGATGACGATCAGCAGCGCGAGGACGCCGATGTAGCGGCCGTACCGTGGGCCGGTCGGCTCAGACGGACTCATGGCGCGTCTGTCCATGCCGGCGTATCCGGTGCAAGCCCGGGACACGAACGGCGATCGCTCGCGGGCGCTCCGCGATCAGCAGCGCCGCGGGCAGGGCCACCAGCACGCCCACCAGCGAGACGCTCAGGTCGATCAGCGTCACCAGGCCGAAGTCGCGGAGCATCTTGATGTCCGACAGCGCCAGCACGCCGAAGCCGGCGATCGCCGTCACCCCCGACGCCGCCACCGCGGCGCCCGTACGCGCATAGGTGCGGCGCAGCGCCTCGATCGCCGTCTCGCCCCCGCAGCCGCTCCTGGCGGTAGCGCTCGGACAGCAGCACGCTGAACTCGGTCGAGATCGCGATCACCAGCGCCCCCAGGGTGACCGACATCGGGTTCAGCGGCACCCGCACCGCGAACAGGATCAGCGCCGACCATCCCGTCGCCAGCGCGATCGGCGCGAGCGGCACGAGCGCCCGGCGAAGATTCGCCGCGGAAGGCGCTCAACAGCACCAGCGCGACCGCCGCCAGCCCCGCCAGCAGCGTCTCCAGACGTCGCCACGGGGACGACACCTGCGCGCCGGACTGGGCCGCCAGCACCGGCAGACCCGACCAGCCGGGCGCTCACGCCCGCGGGTGGGTGCAGGCTCGAGCGCATCGTCTTCGATCACCCGCTGCTGTTCTGGCCAGCGGCATCAGCCGGATGCCGAACGCCAGCGTCGCCACGCGCCGATCGGGCGCTGATCACGTCCTGGGAGAAGTACGACGGGATCGCGTCCAGCAGACCCTGCACCTCGGCTCTGCGTGAGCTTTGTCGGGTTCGCCGGTGTGGCCGTGGCGGCACCCTCGAAGAGGTCCGGCAGCGAGAAGGCCGGACATAGTCGCGCCTTCGGCCGCAGCCCGTCGTGGCGCTGTAGCCGAAGCGTTTCAGCACGGCGCTCTCATATGAGCTCATCCATTCGATCGTCGCCGGCTTCGTCAGGTCTTTCGCGCTCACCATCAGATCGATCTGCACCGCCCACGCCCGTGCGTGCTCGAGCACGTTCAGGTTCTGCAGCGATTCCAGGTTCTGCGGGACCAGCTTCGTGATGTCGGTCTCCACGCGCGTCTGCGTATCCAGTCCCCAGCCGAGCGCCGCGAGCGCCAGCCCCACGCCCAGCAGGCGCCCCGGGCGGCGTATCGCCTCGACCAGCGCGACCCTCGTCACGAAGCGATTGACCGGATTGTCCAGCAGCAGCTCGCGCGCGCCACGCCAGGCGGATCCGACGCTCGCATCGATCGCCTCACGCGCACGCGCACCCGCCTCGCGCGCGCGCGCACCCAAGTTGTGAATGCCACTTCGTGAGTGAAGGCCGCTTCGTTGAACGCCACCTCTCCCCTCCGCTCTACCTCGCGTCCCCCCCGCTCCGGCCGATCGGTGATCGGCGAGCACGAGCGCGGCCGAGCCCGCCGTGAGCGCGCAGATGAAGGCGATCACGACGCCCACCACGAGCAGCAGCCCGAAGCCGCGCACCATCGGCACCGGTGAGAGCAGCAGCACTAGCATCGCCCCGACGCTCGCGATGCCGGCCGTGGCGATCGTCGGCGCTGCCGACCATCGCCGCGCGCCCGACGGCCACCCGCGCGTCCTCCACGCCTTCGGAAAACGCCTCCTCCACGCGCGACTGGAACTGGATCGCGTAGTCCACCGCGAGACCGACTAGCACCGGCAGCACCGCGATCGCGGCGACCGTCAGCGACGCCCCCACGATCGACAGCGCGCCGAACGTGAGCGCGGCGGCGAGCAGCGCGATCCCCAGCGGCAACAGGCGCGGGCGGCCGCGGAAGATCAGGCTGAGGGTGCCCGCCATCACGAGCATCACGGCCACCAGCAGCAGCTCGATCGAGCGCGTGATCGCCCCCGTCAGATCCGCGACGAGCACCGGCTCGCCCGTCACCAGATAGGTCTCCGCCGCGCGTCAGCTGCCACTCCTTCATCCCCACCACCTGGCGGATCAGCGCAGATCGTGTGGGTCCGCTGCGCGTTCGGACAGCCCGGCCTTCAACCGCACCGACACCAACGCCGCTTCGCGGCTCGGGAACAGGTAGGCAAAGCGCTGCTTCGGCGTGCCCGCCGGCTTGGCCGGGTCGAACACCAGGGTCGAGACGAAGCTCGGATCGTCCAGACTCGGCCGGGTGGTGAGGTGATACTGGAGCGCCAGCTTCGCGAGCCCCTCCTGGAAGCGCACCATCGTGATCGAGCTCGCCTGCTGCCGAGCTTCTCCGCCGCTTCGGTCGCTTTCGCCGCGCGCGAGCGCGGCCTTCGCTCACCACCTTTTCAGCCTGCTTGGCCTCCGCTTCGGCCTGCTTGGTCTGGGCTGTCAGCTGTTCGTCGATCTGTTCGGCGGCCTCGTTGATGAACGTGCCCGGACCGAACACCACCTTCACCGTCCGCGCCTTCGCCAGCTGCCCGCATGGCCCGCTCTGCGCCACCCTCTCTCGCGAGCGCCCTGCGCGGGACGTTGCCTGACAGGCAGCCCTCCAGCCCCACCAGGCGGTCGACGTCCGAGCTGAGCACGAGTTGCTGCAGGTCGCCTTTCACCAGCACCGCGATCGGCTCTTCGCCGAAGTTCGCGTAAAACCGTTGGGTGTCCTTGTACGCGGGGCTGGAGCTCGACACGAAGGTGTTCGTCGCAGCCGTCGGACGCAACCGCAACGCAAAGGCCGCGCCCGCCAGCCCGAGCGCTCCGGCGAGCGACCACCACCAACAGGGCCGACGCGCGGCTGCACCGGCGAGGGCCAGGGACCCGCGCCGTCATAGGCGACCGTCCCGATCGAGGGCATCGTGCTGCACAGAGCAACCGCGAATGGGTGTGGTTCCGATCGCCGGACGGCAGTCTGCCAGCGCAGCTACGCACACGAGCGAACGGGGACGCCACCAGTGGCGCCGGGCCACCGCCGGTGTCACTCCATACCGAGCGGGCCCTGCGACTTCGCCCGAGAGGAACTGGCGGACGAACGGGTTCTCGCTCGCGAACAGCTCAGCCGCCGGCCCCGATTCGACGACGCGGCCCTTCCACAGGACCGAGATGTGTTCGCCGACGCGGCGCGCGCTCATGATGTCGTGGGTGATCACCACATATGCGCCGCCGTTCTCCGCGTGGACTTCCTTGATCAGCTCGCACAGCAGCGCGGTGCGCACCGGATCGAGGCCCGAGTCGGGCTCGTCGAACAGCACGATCTCGGGATCGAGCACAAGCGAGCGCGCGAACCCCGCGCGCTTGCGCATCCCACCGGACAGCTCGTTTGGCATCTTCGTGCCCTCGCCCCCCAAACCGACCTCGCGCATCCGGCGGTTGACGATCTCGGCGATCTCCTCTTCGCTCTTCTCGGTGTGCTGGCGCAGCGGGAAGGCGACGTTGTCGTACAGGTTCATCGATCCGAACAGCGCGCCGTCCTGAAACAGCACGCCGAACTTCTTGCGCAGCTCGAACAGCTCGGCGTCGGGCAGGCTCGGGATCGACTCTCCATGCACGAGCACATCGCCCTCGTCGGGATACAGCAGTCCGACGATGTGCTTGATGCACACCGACTTGCCGGTGCCCGACGGGCCGATGATCATCGAGACCTGGCCCTCGGGAATTTCCATGTTCAGACCGCGCAGCACGTGGTTTCGCCCGAACGACTTGTGCACGTCGATGAACTCGATCGCGGCCGGCACCTTCGAGGCGTGGATCGTACCCGTGTGGTAGCTGAACTCCTCCGGATCGCTCTCGGGCGGCGGCTCAAAGGTAACCCCCGCGTTCGCCGTATCCTGCCCGGCCTCTTCCGGCTCGGGTGCTGCGTAGCCGGTCTCACCGCCCGGCTCTACAGGCGCAGAATGATGCGTGATCTGCTCGTAAGGCTCACCACCGGAGCCCGGAATCTCCTCGGCCTGGCCGGTCCTCAGCCATCACTCACCCCCCGATCGGGGCTCGTGCGTTGGTGCCCCAGAAGACTTGTGTGCCGAGCATTCCGATGATGTGTACGAGCACGATATTCAGCACCATCGACTTGGCCGTGGCTCTGCCCACGCCCACCGGACCGCCGCTGGCGTTGTAGCCGTAGTAGCACCCCACGAGCACGATCGCCGTGGCCATGAACATCGCCTTGACGAGGCTGTATAAGAAGTCCGGCGGGGCTTGGAATTGCCAGAAGATCAGCAGATACCCGCCTGAGGAGACCGCTCCGACTTGTTGCACGACCGCGATGTAGGAGGCGAGGAAGGCTGCTCCGATCCCGGCGAGGTACATGAACGGCAGCACCAGCCAGGCGGCCAGCAGGCGTGTGCCGCACAGGAAGGTCATTGAGTCGATTCCCATCACCTCGAGCGCGTCGATCTCATCGCTGATGCGCATAGCGCCGAGCTCGGCGACGATCCCGGTGCCCACCTTCGCCGCCATCATGTAGCCGAACGCGTATGGGGTGATCTCGCGCAGATCACACCATGCGCTGAACACCCCCGAGTAGGCCGGGCGCACCCTGAGCCTCGGTGAAGTAGGCGCCCTCGATGCCGCACTCCAGGCCGAGGATGAACATCAGCGCCCAGATGATGAGCGTCGAGGAGATGATCAAGATGCCCGACTGGCGCAGCGCCTCACCAAAGAAGCGGAATACGCGCAGGCCCCACACATCACGCAAGATGTTGCCGGTGAAGCGGCTGATCTCACCCGTCGCCGCGAGCCATTCGCGCGGCATCGCCAGCAGCTCATTCATTACTTGATCACCAAGATCTCGGGGTGCGTGGCGAGCAGCGTCTGCGTAAAGACATAGTCGAAGGCGAAAATCGCCAAGAACGTGACGACGACCGCCTGGTTGACCGCCCGCCCGACGCCCTCAGCACCGCCGGAGGCGGTCATGCCCTTGTAACAGCAGACGATCGCGATGATCGCCCCGAACAGCGTCGTCTTCAGCACCGAGCCCCATAGGTCGGTGGTCGAGGCGTTAGCGAACAGCGTCGCCCAGAAGGGCCCCAACGGCTGGCCCTTGACGAACTCGGCGACCAGACCGCCGAAGATCCCGAACAGCAACGCGTAGATGTTGAACAGACCCGTGACGATCATCAGCGCGAGGAAGCGAGGCACGACGAGGTTCTTGATCGGGTCCACGCCGAGGACCTGCAGAGCGTCGAGCTCCTCGCGGATCTTGCGCGCCCCCAGGTCAGCGGTGATCGCGGTGCCCGCCACGCCCGCGAGCACGATCGCGGTCACGTTCGGGCCAATCTCGCGGATCGCCGCCAGCACGAAGATCCCGCCGAGCCGGTCGAGCGCGCCAAATATCTCAAAGAAGTTCGCCGCCTGCAGGCCAGGGGCGGCGTAGCACAAGGCCACTGTGGATACGAGCAGCGGGAACCAGCACAGCCGTATCGCGAACAGGAACTGCGACACGAACTCCCCGCCATACGGGTAAGGCGGGCGCAGGGCAGACCATATGGTCCTACCCGTCAGGATCATCATGTCCCCGACTTCCTCGATCAGGTTCCTCGCCGGGAGGAACGCCCGCTCAGCTGAACTGCGAACCATCTCTGCTTCCCCTCCTCGGGTGACGATCGACGGCACGGCGCACTTTACGCGATGCGCCCCCGGTACGCCACCACCGCCTATGTGGAGGCCCTGTGTCTGGTCCGGCGGGATAGCCACCCCCGCTGGTATCGTGGCGCCACCGTGAGGGGGAGGCGAGTCTTTTCGACGTTACTCCTTGGCGCCTGGGGCGCCGGCGGTGCCCTGCTCGCCGCCGGATGCGGCCAGGCGCACCAGGACGCTCATGAACCGAAGGGCACGTTCACCGTCCGGGTGGTCAAGGCTAGCTTCCCAGCCCGTCAGGCGGTCGCACGGCAGAGCCGCCTCGAGCTGGTGGTGCGCAACACCGGCACTCGCACCGTGCCGAACGTAGCGGTCACGATCGACTCCTTCGCCTACACCAACAACTACCCCGAACTGGCGTCTAACAAGAGTCCGGTCTGGGTCGTCGAACAGGGTCCCGGGAAGATCCCCAAGCGTCTCGTCGAAAGCGAGGAAATCAGCCCGCCCGGCGGTGGCCAGACAGCCTATGTCAACACCTGGGCACTGGGCCCGCTCGCGGCCGGAGGAACGCAAACATTCCTCTGGCGAGTCGCTCCCGTCAAGCCAGGGCTCCACAGAGTCAACTTCACGATCGCCGCGGGCCTCGCCGGCAAGGCCCGCGCTCAGCTCTCGGGCGGCGCCGCAGCAGCGGGCCACTTCACTGTGGATATCGCCCCCAAGCCCCCGGCCACCCACGTTGATCCCAATACCGGCCAGGTCGTCTCGGGCTCCGCCCCGCTCACGCCCTAAGAGTTATCCGAAACTCCGAGATTTCCCTGCAGCCTGGATTGGGACCCTCCCACCCAGATCTGAGGAGTTTTCGGATAGATAGTCAGCACCAGTCTCTCGCGCTGCTTGGCCCGCTGTCGAAAGATCCTCACCCCGCTTTCGCCAGGCGCAGATGTCAATCGGGCACCTTCGCACTACGATTCTCTTTGGCCCACGTCCGACCCAGCTACTGGCGGCGTGCCCGACTCACCCGTTCGCCCTTCCCGAGGAGGAATCAACCCCACCCATGCCACGTCAGCAGAATGTCACCGCCGCCCAGTGGAGCGCCAACGGAAGCGGGCTCGGCTCGCCCGACCTGACCCTGCCCGGCAATCAGGTATTCGCCTCCAACGTATTCTCCTCGGCGGTCCAGCGCCACCGGCTGCCCAAGCACGTCTACAAGGCCCTGCAGAAGACCCTCAGCCGCGGGGCGGCTCTGGACACCTCTCTGGCCGACGCGGTCGCCCAGGCGATGAAGGCGTGGGCGATGGAGAACGGTGCCACCCACTACACCCACTGGTTCCAGCCGCTGACGGGATCCACCGCCGAGAAGCATGACTCCTTCTACGGCCCCGCTGGCGACGGCTCGGCGATCGCCGAGTTCTCCGGCAAGGAGCTGATCCAGGGCGAGCCTGACGCTTCCTCGTTTCCCACCGGCGGCATCCGCGCTACGTTCGAGGCGCGCGGCTACACCGCCTGGGATCCCACGTCCCCGGCGTTCATCCTCGAGAATCCCAACGGCGCACTGCTGTGCATCCCCACGGCGTTCACGTCGTGGACGGGCGAGGCGCTCGACCACAAGATCCCGCTGCTGCGCTCGATGGACGCGCTCTCGGGGGCGGCGATCGGCGCGCTCGAGCTGCTCGGTGAAAGCGAAGCAAGGCGGGTGTTCACGACGATCGGCTGCGAGCAGGAGTACTTCCTGATCGACGAGCAGTACTACTTCGAACGGCCCGACCTGCTCACGACGGGCCGCACGCTGTTCGGCGCCAAGCCGCCGAAGGGCCACGAGCTCGACGACCACTACTTCGGCTCGATCCCCGAGCGGATCCTCGCCTGCATGCTCGACACCGAGCGCGAGCTGGCCAAGCTCGGCATCCCGATCAAGACCCGCCACAACGAGGTCGCCCCCAACCAGTACGAGGTCGCGCCGATCTTCGAGAACTCGAACGTCGGCTCCGACCACCAAATGCTGACGATGCAGATCATGCAGAACGCCGCGCGCCGCTATGGGCTCGTGTGCCTGCTGCATGAGAAGCCGTTCGCCGGCGTCAACGGCTCCGGCAAGCACAACAACTGGTCGATGGGCACGGACACCGGCCTGAACCTGCTCGATCCCGGCGACACCCCCCACGAGAACCTGCAGTTTCTGTTCTTCTGCACGGCCGTGATCCAGGCCGTCAACCGCCACCAGGCGCTGCTGCGCGCATCGATCGCTAGCGCTGGCCAGGACCACCGCCTTGGCGCGAACGAGGCACCCCCGGCGATCATCTCGATCTTCCTCGGAGCCGAGCTGCAGAAGGTGTACGCGGCGATCGAAACGGGCAAAGGGCAGGCCTCCAAGCCGGGCTCGTTCCTCGGCCTCGGCACGCCCGTGCTGCCGCCCCTGCCGCTGCACGGCGGCGACCGCAACCGCACGAGCCCGTTCGCGTTCACCGGTCAGAAGTTCGAGTTCCGCGCGCTGGGCTCGAACTCCTCGCCGGCCTTCCCCAACACCGTGCTCAACACGATCGTCGCCGAGTCCATCGACGAGTTGGCCGGCAAGCTGCGCACGGCGCTGAAAGCCTCGGGGGCGACCCTCGAGAAGGCGCTGGCGAAGGTCGTCAAGGACAGCTGGGCCGCCAACAAGCAGGTCGTCTTCGACGGCGACAACTACTCCGAGGAGTGGCACAAGGAGGCGGAGAAGCGCGGCCTCTACAACCTGCGCACCACCCCCGACGCGCTGCCATGGCTCGTCGAGAAACAGACGGTTGCCGCGTTCAAGAAATACAAGGTCCTCTCCAAGCGCGAGCTCGACTCCCGTTATGAGGTGTTTACCGAGCAGTACGCCGTAACCATCAATATCGAGTCCGAGACCGCGGCCGCGATCGCCCGCACGATGATCCTGCCGGCGGCGATCCGCTACCTAAGCGAACTCCAAGCGACTGGGCTAGCGGAGCTAGCGGGCGAGGTCGAACCGCTGATCAAGGAGCTCCACTTCGCGCTGCGGGGGCTCGAGGACGCCAACCTCAAGGAGAACCAGCCCGACTCTTCCGCCCAGAAGTGGGCGCTCTACATGCGCGACACGGTCATCCCGGCGATGGAAGATGTCCGCGACGTGTCTGACCGCTTGGAGAAGCTTGTCGCGGACGACCTCTGGCCACTGCCCAAGTACTCGGAGATGCTCTTCATCAAGTAACCGGGAGGGCATCGCTAGCTAGCATGACTGCATGGCCCGCGATTACCGGAAGGCGATAAACAGCCGTGTGGTCGTCTATGACGGCGGCATGGGCGCCACGCTCGAGCAGTTCGAGCTGAGCAGCGAGGACTACGGCGGCCTTCAGGGCAAGTGCCACGAGGCGCTCGTGCTCAACCGCCCGGACGTGATCGAGGGCGTGCACGCCTCGATGCTGCAGGCCGGCGCGGAAGTGCTGGAGACCGACACCTTTCAGGCCTCGCGGATCAAGCTAGGTGAGTGGGGCCTCGCCGACTACACGGTCGAGATCAACACGAAGGCGGCGGAAATCGCGCGTAAGGCCGCGGGCGAGGATCACTTCGTGGCAGGCTCGATTGGCCCGACCGGCTTCTTGCCGGCCTCGGAGGACCCGTCGCTCGGGCAGATCCGCTTCGCAGAGCTCGTCGAGGTCTTCTCCGAGCAGGCAGCCGGCCTGATCGACGGCGGCGCCGATCTGCTGATAATCGAGACGGCCCAGGACATCCTCGAGGTCAAGGCGGCCATCTTCGGCGCACGCGAGGCGTTCAAGACCACCGGGCGCACGCTGCCGATCCACACCTCGGTCTCGCTGCTGCCAAACGGCGGCAAGATGCTGCTCGGCACGGACATCTCCGCGGTGCTGACGACACTGGAGGCGCTGAACGTCGACGTGATCGGCCTGAACTGCTCGACCGGCCCGGAGGACATGCGTGATGCGATTCGCTTCCTCGGCGAGTTCTCACCGGTTCCCGTCGCATGCATCCCCAACGCCGGCCTGCCGCTGCAGGGGCCCGACGGCGAGACGATCTTTCCCGAGCAGCCCGAACCGCTGGCGGAAGCGCTGAAGGAGTTCGTCGAGCGCTACGGCGTGGGGATTGTCGGCGGCTGCTGCGGCACGACACCCGAGCACATCGCGGCGATCGCCGAGCGCGTTGCCGGCAAGCCCGTCGGCGCGCGCCCGCGGCCACGGCCGCCACAGCTCTCCTCGATGATCGCCTCGACGCCGCTGCAGCAGGAGCCGGCGCCGACGATGGTCGGCGAGCGCGTCAACTCGCAGGGCTCGCGCAAGGCCAAGGAGCTGCTGCTGGCCGACGACTACGACGGGCTGGTGCAGATCGCCGAGGATCAGGTGACCGGCGGCGCGCACGTGCTCGACCTGTGCGTGGCGCTGACCGAGCGCACCGACGAGGACGAACAGATGCGCCTCGTCGCCAAGAAGGTCTCGCTGACGCAGCCGGCGCCGATCCAGATCGACTCGACCGAGCCCGAGGTGATCGAACGCGCGCTCGAGCAGATCCCCGGCCGCGCGATCGTCAACTCGGTCAACCTGGAGGCCGGGCGTGACAAGCTCGACCGCGTGGTGCCAGTGGCGCTCGCGCACGGCGCGGCGCTGATCGCGCTGACGATCGACGAGGTCGGCATGGCAAAGACAGCCGAGCGCAAGGTGGAGATCGCCAAGCGCATCCGCGAGTTGTGCTGCGAGGAGCACGGCATGGACCCGCAGCTGCTGATCTTCGACTGCCTGACGTTCACGCTCACGACCGGCGATGAGGAGTGGCGCCCGTCGGCCGTCGAGACGATCGCCGGAATCAAGGCGATCAAGGCCGAGATCCCCGACGTGAAGACGTCACTGGGCGTATCCAACGTCTCCTTCGGCGTCTCCCCCGGCGCGCGAGCGGTGCTCAACTCGGTCTTCCTGCATCACTGCGTCGGCGCCGGGCTGGACCTGGCGATGGTCAACCCCAACCACATCACGCCGTACTCGGAGATCCCCGACAACGAGCGCGAGCTGGCCGACGACCTCGTGTTCAACCGCCGCGAGGACGCGCTGGAGAAGTTCATTGAGCACTTCGAGTCAAAGGGCGAGGAGGAGGGCCCGGCGGGGGCGGCCGACCCGACCGAGGGCATGGAGCCAGAGGAGGCGCTGCACTTCCACATCCTGCGCCGGCGCCGTGACGGCGTGGAGGACCAGATCGACTCAAGCGTCGAGAAGATCGGCGCGGTGCCGACGCTCAACGACGTGCTGCTGCCGGCGATGAAGGAGGTCGGCGACAAGTTCGGCGCCGGCGAACTGATCCTGCCGTTCGTGCTGCAGTCGGCCGAGGTGATGAAGCGCGCGGTTGCGCAGCTCGAGAAATACCTCGACAAGATCGAGGGCTACACGAAGGGCACGGTCGTGCTGGCGACGGTGTTCGGCGACGTGCACGACATCGGCAAGTCGCTGGTCAACACGATCCTCACGAACAACGGCTACACGGTGGTTGACCTCGGCAAGCAGGTGCCGATCCAGACGATCGTCGACGCCGCGCAGGAGCACGACGCCACCGCGATCGGCCTGTCGGCGCTGCTCGTCTCGACCTCCAAGCAGATGCCCGCATGCATCCAGGAGCTGCACGCCAAGGGCCTGACCTACCCGGTGCTGATCGGCGGCGCGGCGATCAACCGCGCCTTCAGCTATCGCACGCTCTATCCGGGCGGCAAAGACTCGGACGTCGTCTACGAGCCGGGCGTGTTCTACTGCAAGGACGCGTTCGAGGGCCTCTCGGTGATGGACCAGCTCGTCGACGAGGACGCGCGCGGCGCGCTCGTGGAGAAGCTGCTCGCGGGCGCGACGGAGTTCCGTGCGAAGGGCGAGGCGCCCGAAGAGGAGCTGAACTTCGCCGACGACTCGGTTCGCTCATCCGCGCGCACGGACGTCCCGGTCCCGACGCCGCCGTTCTGGGGAGTGCAGGAGATCGGCGTCGATCTGGACGAGGTCTACCGCCACCTCGACACGCACGTGCTGTTCAAGCTGCACTGGGGCGGGCGCGGAGTCAAAGGCGAGGCGTGGCAGAAGCTGCTCGAGGAGGACTTCCGCCCGCGCCTCGAGCGCATGTGGAAAGAGCAGACCTATCTGCACCCGCGCGCGCTGCTGGGCTTCTTCCCGTGCTACTCGCTCGGCAACGACATCGTCGTGCTCGACCCGGAGGACCGCGCGACGGAGCTGACGCGCTTCGTCTGCCCGCGCCAGCCGAAGGGTGACCGGATCTGCCTCGCGGACTTCTACCGCCCGGCGGTTGACGGCAAGCCGCCAGAGGAGCTCGACGTGATCGCTGTGCAGGCCGTAACGGTCGGCTCTGAGGTCACCGAGCTGATGGCGAAGCTCGAGACCGAAGGCGAGTTCGCGGAGCAGCTGTTCGTGCACGGCCTCGGCGTGCAGACGGCCGAGGGCCTGGCCGAGTGGCTGCACTGGCGCGCTCGCGAGATGCTCGGCATCCCGGACACGCAGGGCCGGCGCTACTCGTGGGGCTACCCGGCCGTGCCCGAGCAGTCAGAGCACCTGAAGGTCGAGAAGCTGCTGAACCTGGGTCAGATCGGCATGACGATCACCGGCGGCTACGCGCCCGAGCCCGAGCAGTCGACGCTCGCGCTGATCGCCCACCATCCGCAGGCGATCTACTTCGGCACCCGCCAGGGCCGCCTGCTGCCCAACGGCTCGCCCGACGACCTGATCCGCGGCTCAAACCGCGACCCGTCGCTGTTCGGCGAGATCGACGACGCCGATCCGCCTGACGGAGCGGTGGAAGCCGAGGACGAGCCCGCACTGGCTTAGGAGCTCGAGAAGCAGCGCAGCATCTACCGCTCGACGTGCGAGGGCGAACCCTTGGTGGCGCTGGAGCGCCCTGCACCCTCCGGCAGAGGGCTGAGCTTGACCGGCGCGCCGGACATTGTCCGCAGGCGCACGTCTTTCCAGGAGAGGCCCTCATTGAGGAGCGCGGGAATACCCATCAGCACGGCAGTGGCGACCTCGACAACCTGCAAGACGATGCCGTAGGCAAGGGCGTCGGGGGTGGAGACGTGGTAGGCGCCGGCGAGCACAGCCACGCACGCCGCCTGGAAGACGCCAACGTTGGCTGGGGTGGCGGGGAGAACGGCAGTGACGTTGACGGCGAACAGCACCGCCGCGGCACCCGCGACCCCGACGCGGGCATCGAGACCGAGCGCCATCAACAGCAGCCAGCAGGACATCCACTGAAGACCCCAGGCCCCGAGCTGCACCGCCGTCGCGACGGCGGCCTGGCGGGGGTGACGGAATACAAGCAGCCCATCGCGCACGCGCACCAGAGAGAGACGCAGCGCGGCGATCAAAACCCGCAGGCGCAACGAGCGTGATATCGCCGCGCGAGGCAAGAGCATGGGCGCGAGCAGCACCACGGCGAGAGCGCCGATGCGGCGCCAGCGCCGCGGCGATCAAAGCGCCGTGATGACCGTTGAACAGGTCGACACTCGAGAACATCACGATCCCGAGGATGGTCAGCGCGAGCAGGTTGAGCAGCGTTTGCGAGACCATCGTGCCGAGCACGACGGGCAGCGTCTCGCGGGCGCGGCCGAGGCGGCGCGCGACGATCAGCGCGCGCGAGGGCTCCCCCAGGCGCGCGGGGAGCGTGGCCGACATCAGGACACCGATGAACGTACCCTGCATCGCGTCGCGGCGTTTGGCCTGACGCCAGGTCGGTGCGGCCGAGAGGATCGCGTGCCAGGCGATCGCCCGGGCGAACATCGAGGCGCACATCACCGCCAAGGGCACCGCGCGAGCAGGCCGGGGCTCGAGGCGAGCAGGCTCGCGGCCACGCGACCGACGCCGATGTGCACGAGCGCGAGCAGCGCGAGCCCGAGGCCGCCGAGCGAGGCTGCCACCACCGCGCCACGACGTAGCGCTCGCTTGGAGCGCTCTCGCACGGGCTTACCCGCACCGGCTGGGGAGGGCCGGGGCAGCTCGAGGCTCGGCAGACGCTGGGCGGGGACACGCGGGCAATAGGTCGGCGGGAACGATGCCGAAGCGCACCCCGACCCGGGCGGCGCGCGTCGCGGGACGACCGACCGACAGAGCCTGCTCGTAGCAGTCGAGCACCTCGGCGGCGACGTGCGGCCAGGCAGAAGCGCTCGGCTCGCGCGCGCGCGGCGGCGGCCATCCGCATCCGGGCGCCAGCGTCGAGCGCGAGCGAACGCAGCGCCTCGGCCAGCGCGAGCGCATCGCCGGGGGGCGTCAGCACACCCGTCGATCCCGTCGCGCACGACATCGCGGTAGCCGGGGATGTCGGAGGCTACGACGGGCGTGCAGGCGGCGAGCGCCTCGGTGAGAACCATGCCGAAGCTCTCGCCGTGCAGCGACGGCGCGCATAGCACCTCGGCTCGGGCGAGCTCGTCCAGCTTGCGGGACTCAGAGACCTTGCCGAGCGCATTGACGCCACGGTCGTCGAGCATCATGTGCGCGACCTCCTCAGGAGAGGCCCCGACGAGCGTAAGCGTCGCGGGGACCTGCTCACGCAGCGCCTCGAACGCACGCAACAGCACAGGCAGGCCCTTGCGTTCGACGGCCTGGCCGATGAACAGGATCCGCAGCTGACCGTCAGGCTCACTCCGCGGGCTGGCCGGGCTCAACGCCGGAATGGACGCCGTTGGGCACGATCCGGTAGCGCCCGCCGTAGAAGCGCCGCGCGGTCCAGGCGGCTGCTTCGGAGACGGCGATACGGACGTGCAGGTGGTTCATCCGCCGCCTGGCGCCAAGCAGGTTCGCGATGCCGTTGGTCAACGCGTTCTCGGAGTAGGTGTGGAACGTGCCGACGAGCGGCAGCTCCGGCGCGGTCGAACAGAGCGCGTCCCAGCCGAGTAGCGGCACGACCGGCTCGTGGATGTGCAGTACGTCATAGGAGCCGTCGCGCAGCTCGCGGCGCAGTGCCAGCACCCCGGGAGGGATGGGCGACGAGGTTCGAGACGGCGCCGTTGGCGGGAAAGCCGACCGTACGCCCGAGTGCGACGAACCGCTCGGGCTCCTCAAGGCGCTGGGGACGCGCGCCCCGGTGCAGTCGCCGCGAGAACGCGTCGTCGGGATCGAACGGCGCGAGGATACGGGCGTCGTGGCCAAGCGCGGTCAGCTCGGCGGCGAGCGCCTCGATATGGCGCGTTACACCACCGGGGTACGTCCACGAATACGGCGACAGCAGCGCGATCCGCACAGCTATCACTGTATCCGCAGACGAAGCCGGACAGGAGGGTTCGGGCTTGCGATAATCGGCAGATGAGCGCGCGGCACTTCGTGAAGTACACGTTCCTGAAGATGGACCCCGCCTGGCGCCGGCTCGACGACGAGCAGCGCGAGCAGGACAAGCGCGAGTTCAACGCCGCATGCGAGGACTTCGCCGACGGCCACCTGCTGCAGGCTTTCTCGCTGGTTGGCACGCGCGGCGACGCCGAGCTATTGCTGATCTCAGAGGCGGAGAACCTCGACCGGATCCACGAGCTGCACGTCGTGCTGGGACAGAGCGGGCTGATGAAGTGGGCGGAGATCCCTCACTCGTTCCTGGGGATGCGCAAGAGCTCGGAGTACTCCGAAGACGAGCGCACGACCCCGCGAGGCTTTCGCGGGAAGTACGTGTTCGTCTACCCGTTCGTCAAGTCGCGCGCGTGGTACGCGCTGCCCGCAGAGGAGCGCTGGCGGATCATGCAGGGACACATCGAGGTCGGGCGCGAATACCCGGGGGTGGACAACCACACGACGTACTCGTTCGGGCTGGACGACCAGGAGTTCGTGGTCGCGTTCGACACCGACGACGTGGGCACGTTCCTCGATCTGGTGCAGCGCCTGCGCACGACCGAGGCCTCTGCGTACACCGTGCGCGACACACCGAGCTTCACGTGCCTGGCGATGTCCGTTCGCCCGGGCGCTGAACGCGCTCGACGGCGAGCCGGTCTCCTTCGAGGCGGCATCCGCTGTCTAATCGCGGCCTGGCCCAGCTGCGCCGCAGCGACCCGATCATGGCGGAGCTGATCGCCGCGGTCGGAAAGCTGCCGAGCTCGAGCGATGGACGACCGGACAAGGCACGACCACTACGGGGCGCTGGTGCGCACGATCGCCGGTCAGCAGCTGTCGGTGAAGGCGGCGCGCGCGATCTACGGACGACTGACGGCGCGCTTCGAAGACCGCCCACCCACGCCGCAGGAGATCCTCGACGACGAGCCGGAAGAGCTGCGCGCCGCGGCCGGGACTGTCACGCGCGAAGGTGAGCTATCTGCAGATCGCTGGCCGAGCACACGCTCTCAGGCGAACTGGAGCTGGAGCGGCTGGACGAGCTCGACGACGAAACGGTGATCGCGGAGCTCACGGCTGTCAAGGGCCTCGGGGAGTGGAGTGCGCAGATGTTCCTGATGTTCCACTTGGAGCGCCCCGACGTGCTGCCCACCGGCGACCTCGGCATCCGCCGCGCGATCGAACGTCGCCTACGGACTGGACTGCACTGCCCGACCCGAGCGCGATGGAGAAGATCGCCGAGCCGTGGCGACCACACCGCACCCTGGCCTGCCGCTATCTGTGGCGCTCGCTTCAGAACGAGCCCGCGTAGAGCCTCACCGCACGCAGCCGGCCGAATACGACATCCGTCGATAACCGCCACCCGAGGCGCAGCATCACTCCGGCGCAGACGAGGTACTTGCCCATGGTCCACCGGCGCCATGCCCGTCCGCGCGCAAAGACGGCACTGGATCGATGAAGACGCGCCCCAGACTGCGCAAACGCGCCGGACAGGGCGCACACTCGCACGCAGAGAAGCATCACAAGAAGCACGCCAAGCACCACAAGCCCAAGCACCGCAAGCGTAAGCACCTCCACAAGCATCACAAGACGACACTGAAGAACAAAGCGTCGCTGGTGCCGGTCGGCCCCCCGGCCTCGCCTCCCGCTCCCTCCCCCGCCCCGGTCCCGTCGCTCGGCGCACCGGTCTCTCTCGCCCAGGCGCACCGCCTGCTGTGGCGCGCGGGCTTTGGACCGGCCCACGAACCCGGACCTGCCCCCGGACAGGCCGAGGCACTGGTCGGCCAGCCGCTGAGTCAGGTCGTCTACGGCCTTACCCGTCCCTCGGGTCCCGCCAACCTCATCGGTCCCGAACCCACGGACGAAGAAGGCCATCCCCTGGCTCCGGCGGACGCGTGGGGCCATGACCACTGCTGGTGGCTGGACCGCATGGTCCGTTCTGATCAGCAGCTCGTCGAGCGGATGACGTTCATCTGGCACGACTGGTTTGCCAACTCCAACGAGAAGGTGAACAGCCAGCAGCTGATGCTCGACCAGAACAACCTGTTCCGCTCGATGGCGCTCGGCAGCTTCCACGACCTGTTCCTCGCAGTGACCACCAACCCGGCGATGCTCGTCTTCCTCGACGGTATCTACAACGAAAAGGAAAACCCGAACGAGAACTACGCCCGCGAGATGATGGAGCTGTTCTCGCTGGGTGCCGATCGTGGCGCCTACAGCGAGGATGACGTGCGCGAAATGGCTCGCGCTCTGACCGGGTGGCAGGCGGAATGGACGGAAGAGGGCTATGCCAACTTCCATTACGACCCAGAACGGCACGACGAAGAACCGAAGACTGTGTTCGGGCAGACGGGCAACTGGAACTGGGAAGACGCCGTCAGGCTGTGCGTCAGTCACCCCCTGCACGCTTCGTTCTTCGTGACGAAGCTCTGGGGCTACTTCATTCCCACCCCACCGGACGAAGCAACGCTGGCGTCATTGCAAGGCTTGTACCTGAGCTCCGGATACAGCATCCGCGCGGTCGTCGAGGCGATCCTGCAGCACCCCTACTTCTACGAAGGCCCCGAGCTCGTGACCCCGCCCGCCGTTTACAACGCCGGTCTCTTGCGTGCGATCGGCCGGCCGGTTGACAGCACCTCGTGGGCGTGGCTGTCCGCCGGCGCCGGACAGCAGCTGTTCTACCCGCCGAACGTTTCTGGCTGGGACTTCACTCGCTGGCTCGACACGTCGACCATCAAGGCGCGATGGGAAATGGCCAGCTACGTAACCGCGAATACCTACCCCAACCCGTGGCCCCCAGAAGGCACGCCCGAATACAGCGAAACCGAGACCCCTAGCGAAGCGCTCGCGAGCGCATTGTCCTACTGGGCGAACCCGCTGCTGTCCACAGAATCACAGCAATGCATAGCCGCCTTCGCCGGCTCCTGCCTCACGGGCGTCGCCACCGCGAAATGGGAGCAGAGTCCTTTCCGGGCGATAAGGCAGAACGCGCTGCGGATGCTGATCGCCACCTCCCCCGACATGCAGGTGAGCTAGCAATGGCCAAGAGCTGCTCGTGCAACGACTTCAACCGCGCCCAGCTCTTGCGCCGCGGCGCAGCCGTGGCGGGGAAGGGCCTGCCGTCGATCGAGCCGGGGATGCCGCTGCCGGCCGGCACGGGAATGGACCGGCGCACGTTCCTGCTGGCGTCGGCCGGCACGGCCCTGTCGGTGTACGGCGCCTCGATGCTCAGCCCGCGCAACTTCGAAGAGGGGATCGCCGCGGCCGCAGCGGCCGCGCCCAAACAGCCGGTGCTCGTGTCGATCTTCATGGAAGGCGGCTGGGACGCCCTGTCGGTGCTCGCGCCACTCGGAGCGATCGCAAAGGAAAAAGAAAAAGAAGAACAGCACCGCTACGAGGCCCTGCGTCCCCAAATTGCCGCGGCTCTCATCAAAGCCCAGGAAGAAGCCGGAGGTGGACAGCCGTTCACGGAGGACGAAACTCTGATGTGGCATCCGCAGGCCAAGGGCCTGGCCCAACTGCACCAGGAGGGCAAGGTCAGCGTCTTCCCGGCGATCGGCTATGACCCACCGGACGAGAGCCACTTCACCAGCCGCCACTACTGGGAGGTCGGCGAGCTGGACACCGAAACCCGTACGGGCTGGATGGGGCGCTACCTGGACTTGGCCGGCGACCCCGGCAACCCGCTCCAGGGCCTGTCCCTGGACTATGACCTGGCCCCGGCGCTGGCGAGTGCCAAGATGCCGGTCGCAGCGATCTCCTCGCCGTCGGACTACAACTTCTGGGCCTACGGATTGAGCGATCCGCTGGCCGAACCGACACTCGACACCTTTGGGCAGCTGGGCGCCCTCGCGGCGCCATCTCCAGCCTATGCCCAGGCCCGCGCGGCGTCGCTTGACTCGAGCATCATCCGCCAGAAGATGGCGCCGTTTGTCGAACGCGAAGGCAAACCGGCGTTTCAGTCGCCCGTCCCCTATCCCACCGAAGGCGGCGAATTTCCCCAGCGGCTCGCGGCGCTCGCGCAGATGCTCGACTCTGGCCTGCCGATCAAATGCGCCTCGCTGACCGCCGTCGGCGGTTACGACACGCACTCTGACGAGGCGAACACGCTCTCGACAAATCTCGGCCAGACAGTGGAATCGGTGCTGGCATTTCAGCGTGACCTCGAAGCTCGCAAACTGGCCGATCGCGTGCTGATCCAACTCTGGTCGGAGTTCGGCCGCCGCCCAGAAGAAAACGGTTCGGGTACCGACCACGGCGCGGCCGGGGTCGCGTTCCTGATCGGGACCCAGGCCGCCGGCAAAATGGTGGGCGAATTCCCCGGCCTTCAGAAACTTGACGAAAACGAAAACCTCATCAACACCTCCGACTACCGCGCGATGTACTCCGCGCTGCTGGCCCAGTGGTTTCAGACCGAAGCCGGACTCGTCATCCCGGAGGCGGGAACCGGTGTGGCCGGTCCCGGCCCGTTCGGCGAAGTCCCGCAGCTGATCAAGAGCTGATGTTGCGCGCGGCGAAACCCGTGCTCCTGTCATGCCTGCTGTGCTTGGTAGGTGGCACGGTGGCCGCGGTGGCACTTGCCGCACCCGGACATTCCTCACATCATCGCCCCTCCCACGCGGCGCGGGCCTGCCATCACACGAGACATCGCCGCTGCCACCGCAAGCACAAGCTGGGCGCATCCTCGAAACCTTCTGTACACGCGCCCGACAGCGCCTCTGCGGGCTCGGGCGCGACGGGCACCTCAACCACACCGGTCACTCCCGGCCCAGGTGGTGCGACGCCCACAGGCCCAGCCGCAGGAGCGCCTCCCGCGGAATCTCCCCCCAGTCCAGCGGCACCTGCGCACGTGCAGGTGATCGCGAAGGAGTACAGCTTGACCCTCTCGCGCACGGAAGTGCCCGCCGGACAGGTGATCGTCGAGTTCGTGAACGCAGGCCAGGACGAACACAACCTGCACACGACCGAACCGGCCGAAGGCTCAGAAGCAAAAGCTTTCCCGAACACTCTGCCGGGCGCTCATCCGGACCTGACGCTCAACCTGCGACCCGGCAGCTACACGCTGTTCTGCTCGCTCAAAGAACACGAGGCGAAAGGCATGAAGGCCACGCTCGTCGTGAGGTGAGTCAGGCGACGCGCCGGACAGCAACCGTGCGGTCGGCCTCAGCCACGATCTCCCAACCCGGCGCAGGATCAACTGAACGGAATTGACGAGTGACGACCGCGGTGGGGCCGGGGAGCCCTCGGCCACCGGCCTGGCCGGCCCGAGCGTCGTGGAAGACGACATGGCCGCCGGGTGGGACGAACTGCGCCCAGCACGACCAGTCCAGCTCACAGCCCGCCTGCGAGTGATCACCGTCGATGAACACGAGGTCCGTCTCACCTTGCCAGCGCGCGGCAAGCTCCTCGGAGAGGCACACGTGCCAGTGGATGACCGGCGCCTGCGGGCCGCGCCGGCGCAGCGCTCGCTCAATCACGCGCCGCGTCGCTCGCTCGGTGGCGCCCCATCCCTTCGGCAGCGCATCGGCATGCGAGCCGAAGGGATCGACCAGATGCAACTCCGCGCCCGGCCCAAGCGCGCCGAGGAGCGCCAGCGCCGAGGATCCCTCGTACACCCCGATCTCGACCACCCGCCGTGCGCAGTGCGCCGCCGCCAGCAGCACCCGCGCATCCTCCGCGGAGTGCATCGTGCGCGGCGGTATCAGCCCAAGCCCGACCGCAAGCGCACGCAGGCGCACATCGTCGCGCAGGCGATGAGGCGTCAGACTCCGTAAACGAGACGGTAGGGCTGGCACAACGGAGCGCACCCTACGCGCTCCGAACCTCAGACTGCGGAGACCTGCTCCTCCTCGGCAACCCTGAAGGATGAGCCGCAGCCGCAGGCGGCTACGACGTTGGGGTTTGAGACCTTGAAGCCCGCGCCCTGCAGGCTCTCCTCGTAGTCGATCACCGAGCCGCGCACGAACGGCAGGCTCTCGTTGTCGACGAGCAGCTTCAGCCCGTGGCTCTCGAACACGATGTCGCCGTCGCGCTGCTCGTCAAACGCGAGCTGATACTGAAAGCCCGAGCAGCCGCCCCCGCGCACGCCCACGCGCAGGCCGGCCATGCCCACGTCGGACTCCTGCGCGGCGAGAAACTCGTGGACCTTCTCGGCACCCTTGTCGCTGATGGTGATCATCGCTTTCCAAAGTATAGCGGCTAAGCTGGAGCTGAAATGCCCTCTGCAGAGGACCTAAAGCAGCGCATCGAGGCGTCGATCCCGGGAGCCCAGGCCGAGGTCGAGGACTACACCGGAGGCGGCGATCACTTCCGCGCGACCGTCACCGCCGAGGCGTTCGCGGGGCGCAGCCGCATCGAGCAGCACCGCCTCGTCTACGAGATCTTCGGCGCGGAGATCGGCGGCCCGATCCACGCCCTGTCACTGAAGACCCAGACCCCGCAGAAGACCCCCACCCCAGAGCCAGGAGCCCTCCAATGCCCACTAGCGAGCCAAGCACCATCCGTGACCTCCCAATGTCCGCCAGCCAGCCCAGCACCGTGGGCGAGGCTCCCGTGCAGAGCGGCGAGCACAACCCGATCCGCGAGGCGATCACACAGGCGATCGTCAGAGCACAAGGTGATCCTGTTCATGAAGGGCACTCCCGAGGCGCCCGCCTGCGGCTTCTCGGCGCGCACGGTCGCTGCTCTGCAGGCGCTGGACGTGCCGTTCGCCGCCGTCGACATCCTGCCCGACCCGCGTATCCGCCAGGAGCTGTCGGCGATCTCGAACTGGCCGACGATCCCACAGCTGTTCGCGAACGGCGAGCTGGTCGGGGGCTGCGACATCGTCACCGAGATGTACGAGTCGGGGAGCTGGCCGAGCCTCTCAGAAGCGCCTGGCAGTGAGGGCTTGCTGTAGCGTCCCCGCGCGTGCCCTCCGTCGCGGTAGCCACCGACAGCACGCAATACCTCCCGCGCGCGCTCGCTGAGCGAGCAGGGGATCAATCAGGTCAGCCTGTACGTCGGCTGGGAAGGCAAACCCGAGCGCGAGCTCGAGATGGACGGCTTCGACGCCTTCTACGAGCGGCTGCGCAACGATCCCGAGCTGCCCACGACCTCCCAGCCCTCGATCGGCGACTTCCTCGCCGTTTGGGAGCCACTGCTGCAGGATGGCCAGGACGTCGTCTCGATCCATCTCGCCGGAGGCATCTCCGGCACCTGCGAGGCCGCCCGCCAGGCGCATGGGCTGCTCACCGAGCGCGGCCTCGGCGATCGCGTGGAGGTGATCGACGGCGAAACGGCCTGCTGGCGGGATGGGCCTGCTCGTCCTCGCCGCCTGCGCCGCCGTCCGCGCGGGCGCGGACATGGACGCGGTCGTCGCGCGCGTGCGCGAGACGCGCAAGGCGCTGCGCATCTGGTTCTGCCTGGACACGCTCGAGTACCTGCGCCGCGGCGGACGCGTCGGCAAGGCACAGGCCTGGCTCGGCGGCACGCTGAAGATCAAGCCGATCCTCTCGCTGGAGTACGAGATCACGCCCGTCGAGCGCGTGCGCACCGCCGGGCGGGCGTTCGAGCGCATGGTGCAGTACGCACAGGAACTCCACGACAGCAGGCGCCGACGGCTGGGTCGTGCAGCACATCCAGGCGCCCGAGCAGGCCGAGCGCCTGATCGATCGCTGCCGCGAGATCTTCGATTCCGAGCCGGTCTTCACCTCCGAGGTCGGACCGGTGATCGGCACCTACACCGGCCCCGGCCTGATCGGCGTCGGCGCGATTCCGCGCACGCTCCTAGCGACGCAGCCGCCTGAGACCGGCAGCTTGAAGTCAGCGGCCGCGCGGCGGCGGCGCAACATGCGACCGCCGATCAACAGCCCGACGACGGCAGCCGCGGCCGTCGACTTCGGTGGCGGTGGCGCTCGAGATGCCCGCGCCAGTCGGCCAGGTGCGTGACCTCACCGCGCAGCTGCACCAGCGAGACCGCCAGCTCCTCGCGGTTGGCCTCGATCGAGCTGCGGATCTCGGCGGGCTGCGCTGCGCCATCAGATGTCTCCCTGCTCGCTGCGCCGAATCGCGCCCGTCGCCATCGGCGCCCGCGGAGACCGTCTCGCGGATCTTTCGCGCCTCCTCGATCGCCATGCTCGGCATCGGCGGGGAGCCTTTTTTGACCGCGCTGGCGGCGATCAGGCCGGCGATCAGGCCGAGGACCACCAGGATCACGGCCATCGCGAAGAAGCCCCAGAAGTAGGTGAGCGGGTTGCCGATCGGGAGGTAGTAGAGCAGCAGCCAGGCGCAGCCGATCAGCACGAAGAACAGCGGCGGTGACGATGAAGATGCCCGGCGGCGACACCGACGACCGCGCCCTTGGCGAGCTTGCCGACCTTCTCGGTGACCTCCGCCTTGGCCAGCTCGATCTCCTCGCGGACGAGCAGCGTCGCGCGCTCGGAGACCTCGGTGATCGCCGTCGCGATGCCCTGCGTCCGCAGATGCACGCCGCCGGCGCATCGCGCCGGTCATCCTCGCGCGGGTCGCTACCGGGCGCCGCGCTCACTCCGGCGGCTCCTCGTCGAACAGACGCCTCCACACAAGCGCCGCCGCGCGGTGGGCGACGATGCTCGACAGCGCGCCGAGCCCGGCCAGCAGGCCAGACCACATCAGGCGCTTGACCATGTCGTTCTCCATCTGTGGCAGTCTATTCCCCGCGGAGGTCGCTCTCCGTGCCTGGCCGCCCGAGGGGCACGAGCGCGCGGAGGCGTCGCTCAGCCACGCTGCGCCTCCGAGCTCCTCCGCAGACCGTCTCCACCACCAGCCACTTGGCCCGCTCGAAGTGCTCCTCGCCCGCGGGCAGCAGCCCGAAGATCCAACCGGTGAGCAGCTGCTCGATCGCGCCGTAGAAGGCCATCGCGGCGAAGCGGGCTTCGATCTCGGGCTTGAAGACGCCCTCGTCCTGGGCCTTGGTGACGATCTGCCGCCGATCAGCTCGTAGGCCTCCCGGATCTGCGCGAGGTGGGTCTGCACCGAACGAGTTGGCCGCGCGCGTGACCTCGACGATGATCACCTTCATCAGGTCGGGGTCGTGGCGGTAGCTGTCGATGATGAACGACGCGATCGCGCCCAGCTTCTCGCGCACCGGCAAGCGGCTGGGCGTCGACGTCGCGGATCAGCTCGAGCATCACGTTCCAGCGCTCGAGGAAGAGCGTGTCGAGCACCTCGTCCTTGGAGGCGAAGTAGTGGTAGACGAGCCCGTAGGCGACGCCGGCCTCGTCGGCGATGTCCGACACGCGGCAGGCGTGAAAGCCCTGGCGCGCGAACACGCGCACGGCCGCGTCGAGGATCAAGCGGCGCTTGTCCGGCGCCTGTCGCCGCGCGAGGCGTTCATGCCCCGTCCCCTGCGCCGGCTGGGCTCGGACCGGCGTGGAGCGCGCGGACGAGGACCTCGCCCCGGGCCCGGCGTGGAGCGCGCGGATGTGGACGTCGCCCGCCGGCGCCGCCTCCGGCCAGCGGTAGGCCACCGGGCGGCGGTTGGCCAGCGAGGGCAGCCGCGCGCGGATCTCGCGCTGACTGCTCGAGGTCGAGCTCGGCGACGATGTACCGCTCGCGGTCGGGCGCCTGCGCCAGCACGACGCCCCAGGGGTCGACGATCATCGAGCGCCCGCCCGAGCGCATGGCCGCCCGGATGGCGGCCCACCTGGTTGGCGGCAATCACAAACGTCTGGTTCTCGATCGCGCGCGCCCGGACGAGCGTCTCCCAGTGGTCGCGTGTGGTCGGCAGCGTGAACGCCGAGGGCAGCGCGATCACGCGCGCGCCGCGCACGGCGAGGATGCGGAACAGCTCGGGAAAGCGCAGGTCGTAGCAGACCGCCAACCCAGCTCGACGCCATCCGGCGGTCTCGCTGAGCACGATCTCCTCGCCCGCATGCTCGACGTCGGACTCGCGGTAGGCGCGTGCCGTCGATCTCGACGTCGAACATGTGCAGCTTGCGGTAGACCGCCCGCAGAACGCCGTGCGGGATCGACGTGCACGCAGGTGTTGGCCAGCTTCTCCTCGCCCGCCACCCGCTCGGCGATCGACCCGGCCACGAGATCGACCCCCAGCTCGCGCGCGGTCGCTCGCGCCCAGGAGATCGCCGGCCCGTCAAGCGTCTCGGCCCCGTCGCGCAGCTGCTGGTCGGTGCCGATCACGCGTCCACTTCTCGGGGAGTACGATCAAGCGCGCGCCGTCCGCCGCAGCGGCGCGTGTGAGACGATCGGCCGCGGCGAGGTTCGCGGCCGTCGTCGGCGGTGGAGTTCAGCTGGACTGCCGCGACCCTCATGTCTCATTCCCCTTCCGCAGACGCTTCACCCGCAGAATAGATTGACTAGTCAGTCAACACTCCAAAGCATAGCGCCCCACGGGCCGCAGCTCGACACCCGCATGTTCCGCGGGACGCGGCCGCTGAAGCGCTGGCGCTACGTGGGCGTGTTCTGCGAGGAGCTGATGGCGTGCGCTGCGGTCGTTCAGGTCGGACCAGCCCGCCAGTCGTTCTGGGCGGTACATCCGCGCAGCGACGTCGCTTGCGCGAGCGCACGCGCTTGCTTCCGCGACGAAGTGGCGTGCTTGAATCCCGACGCCTGCGAATCAACGACAGCGGCGTGCGGCTCGATCTCTACACTGGAGGAAGACGCCGGCATCCAGGCGCTCTGCATGCACGGGCGCGAGCAGGTGTGGACGCGCAAGCAGGCCGGCGTTGCCGGCGCACGGCACGCTTGCCCTCGACGGCGGCCCCGAGCGTGAGGTCGAGGCGCTCGCGGTGATCGACGACACGGTCGGCTATCACGCCCGCCACACCGAGTGGTGGTGGAGCGCCGGGGTGGGCGAGAGTCCGGACGGGACTCCGCTGGCCTGGAACCTCGTGGCGGGAGTCAACGACCCGCCACACGGCAGCGAGCGGGCCGTGTGGGTCGCGGGCCGCCGCGGAGGCCGCGCCCGTCAGCTTCGCGACGATCTCTCACGCATCCGCTGCGAGGACGGATCGGACCTGCGCTTTCTCCCGGAGGCCGAGCGCAGCCGCCGCGAGAACCTGCTGATCGTGAGCAGCGACTATCGCGCCCCGTTCGGCACCTTCTCGGGGACGCTCCCGGGCGGGATCGAGCTGGCCCATGGCCTTGGGGTCGTGGAGCACCACCGCGCGCACTGGTAGTTATCGCTTGTGCTGGCGGCGCAGCTCGGCCAGCAGCAGCTTGGAGTGCATCGCCCCGATCAGCTCGCGCAGCGGCTCGACGCCGGCAGCGACGATCTCCATCGCGCGCTCGACATCGACCTCGCCCGCCAGGCGGTCGAGCAGCGCGCGCACCTCGTCGGCGACGAGCGGCTCCAGGGCCTCGCGGTAGCGCAGGGTGTCGTAGACGGTGAAGCCGAGCGCCTCCTCGTAGCCGCCCGCGCGGAAGCTCGCGATCGCCTCGATGATCTTCACGTCGTCCTGGTCGTAGCCGTTGCGGCTGGGCGTCAGCACGCCGATCTCCGCGAGCCGCTCGAGCACGTTGCGGGGGATCTCGTAGCGCTCGCGCACGGCCCTGATGGACACGCGCCGCGAGTCCTCGGCGCTCGCAAGCGCCCGCTCGAGGATGCGGTCCTCGAGCTCGATCAGGGCGCGCACGCGTTCCGGGTCGTCTTCGAGCGCACCTCTGATCACCCGCAGCGGCATGAACCGCTCCTCCTGCAGGCGCTTGATCAGCACGATCCGCTCAACGTAGGAGGGCGGGTAGTAGGCCATGTTGCGGCTCGTCCTGACGATCTCCTCCTCCCCGCCGAGCAGGCCCTCCCGCACGTAATGCCTGATCGTCCCGGCACTCACACCTGAGCGCTCGGCCAGCTCGCTGATCTTCAACAACGGCCGGTCGGGCGAAACCTCCGTAGTGCCCATGCCTTCGGCCTCTGCCTACACCCGAAACGCCGGGGACGGGGACTCATCGGTTCCCTCGGCCGGGCGGGCGGAACTCGCAACAACGCCCGCCCGCAGCAGCTCGCTCACCTCCGCCTCGCTGTAGCCAGCCGCGCGCAGCACCTCCTCGGTGTGCTCACCGAGCGCCGGGCCTGGCATCCGCGCGTGATCGCCCGGGGTACGTCCCAGCTTCACCGGAATCCCGAGCTGGCGGACAGGCAGCACGGCGCCGGGCTGCTCGATCTCGACGACCATCTCCCGCTCGCGCACCAGCTCTGAGGAGAGCGCCTCGTCCAGCTCGAGCACAGGCTCCAGGCAGCAGTCGTGCTCGGAGGCGAACGCCTCCCATTCACTCCGCGTGCGGGCAGCGAAGATCTCCTTGACCTGCGCGTGCGCCTCAGAGCCGGGCCCCTCGAACTGCTTCTCGATCAGATCCTCACGTCCCACTCCCCGGCACCACGACTGCCAGAACTTCGGCTCCAGCGCCCCCAGCGTCACCCAGCCGCCGGCGCACTCATACGGCCGGTAACAGATCAGCGAGCCAGCCAGCGGCAGATCGCCCCGGTGCGGCACCATCCCGTCGGCGAAGTACCCCGCAGCCACCATCGCCAGCCACGACAGCGCCCCATCGGCCATCGACACGTCAACCAGCTGGCCCTCGCCGGAACCGTCGCGCTCGCGCAGCGCCGCGAGGATCCCGAAGGCGGCCATCAGCGCACCGCCGCCGAGGTCTGCGATCTGCCCGGCGGATTGAATGGGATCCCCACCCGCCCCGCCTCCCCGCGGGGAGGGCGGGTCTCCCGTCAAACCCAGCAGCCCGACCAGTCCCAGATAGTTCATGTCGTGCCCGGATGCATCGCGCTTCGGACCGCTCTGCCCGTAGCCCGAGACCGCGCAGTAGACGATGCCCGGGTTCTGCTCGCGCATCCGCTCATAGCCCACCCCGAGGCGGTCGAGCACACCCGGGCGGAAGGACTCGAGCACGACGTCGTATTCGCCAACCAGCCGCAGCAACACCTCGCGGCCCCGCTCGCTCTTGAGGTCGATGCGGATCGAGCGCTTGTTGCGGTTCAGCGACAGGAACAGCGCCGACTTCGCGCTGTCATCGGCCCCCTCGTAATACGGTGGCGCCCAGCGGATGTAGTCACCCATCCCCGTGTCCTCGACCTTCAGCACATCCGCGCCGAAGTCCGCCAGCAGCAGCGAGCAGAAGCCTCCTGGCAAGAGGCGCGAGAGGTCGAGCACACGGATGCCCTCGAGCGGCAGGCTCATGTCCCTCGTTGCGGGACGTTCAGCATTGCCCGGGCCTCCTCCACGGTGGCCGGACGGCGACCTAGATCTTCGGTCATCTGCCGGGCCTTGGCGATCAGCTCGCCGTTGGACTTGGCCATCTCGCCGCCGGGGAGGTAAAGGTTGTCCTCCAGCCCGACCCGGATCGACCCGCCGAGACTCAGCGCCGCGCCAACCAGCATCCACTGGTCACGGGAGATCCCGATCACTCCCCAATGCGAGCCCACAGGGATGTTGTCCACCATCGCCGCCAGGTTGCGCGCGCTCGGCGGAATACCCCCGACCACACCCATAACGCAGTCGACGTGCAGGGGAGTCTTCAGCACGCCCATGTCGATCAGCGGCTCCAGGCTGCCGGCGTGGCCGATGTCGAAGCACTCGTGCTCGGGTTTGATGCCGAGTTCGTTCATCGCACATAACAGCTCGATGATCTCCTCGAACGGGTTGGCGAAAACCATCTTGAACACGAACTCTTTCCTCGACTTCGAGTACTTCGCGTAGTTCATCGAGCCCATGTTCAGCGCCGCCACCTCCGGGCGGCAGGCGCGCAGGTATTCCACCCGCTTCTCCACGGGCACGCCGATCGTGCCGGTGGAGTAGTTGATGATCACCGCGTCGCCAACCTCTGCGCGGATCGCGTCGGTGATCGCCTGGAAGTCCTCGACCTCATAGCTCGGCGTGCCGTCCGGCTTGCGCGCGTGGATGTGGATCATCACGCCGCCCTCGTCGGCGATCCGCCGTGCCTCCGCCGCATACTCCGCGGGCGTGTAGGGAATCGCCGGGCACTGCTCGCGGTTGGCGATCGCCCCCGAGATCGAGCACGTGATCACGACGGGATCGTCGAGGCTCATACGGGCACCACGCCGTGGCGCTTCCAAGGACGCTCGACGTGCTTGTTCTCGGTCAGCTCGAGCGCGCGACAGATCGTCAGGCGAGTCTCGCGTGGGTCGATCACGTCATCGATCATGGCGTTGCCCGCAGGCACGTACACATCGATCAGCTTGCGATAGGCCGCTATCAGCTCGGCCTTCTTCGCCTCCGGATCCTCAGCCTCATCGACCTGTTTGCGCATCACGATCTCCACCGCCCCCTCAGCGCCCATCACGCTGATCTCGGCAGACGGCCAGGCGACGATCAAATCCGGCTCGTATGCGCGGCCGTTCATCACGTAGTAGCCCGCGCCGTAGGCCTTGCGCGTGATCACGGTGATCTTCGGGACTGTCGCGTTGGCGACCGCGTAGAGCATCTTCGCGCCGTGGCGGATGATCCCATCGGCCTCGACCTTTGTGCCGACCATGAAGCCGGGCACGTCCATCAGAAAGACCAAGGGGATGCCGAACGCGTTGCACAGGTTCACGAAGCGCGCGGCCTTGTCGGCCGAGTCGTTGTCGAGGATGCCGCCCAGGTGCTTGGGCTGGTTGGCGATGATGCCGGCCGGGCGTGAGCCGAAGCGCGCGAAGCACGTGATGATCGTCTTCGCCCACTGCCCCTTCATGTCGAAGTAGAAGCCGTCGTCGGCGATCCTGCGGATCACCTCGTACATGTCATACGGCTTGCGATTTGACTCCGGCAGCACGTCGAGCAACTCCTCGTCGCCGCGCTCGATCGGATCGGAGCTGGCGAGCAGCGGAGGCGCTGACTCGCAGTTCTGCGGCATGAACGACAGGTATTGCTTGATCGCATCGATGCACTCCTCGTCGTCTGCGACCTCCATGTCGCCGACGCCGGACTTGCGGCAGTGCACGCGCGAGCCACCCAATTCCTCCTGGGTGACATCCTCGCCGATCGCCGCGCGGACGAGGTGTGGCCCCGCGAGCGCCATCGAGCCGCGCCCCTTGACCATCGGCACGAAGTCGGCGAGGCCGGGGATGTAGGCGGTGCCCGCCGCGCACGGGCCCATCAGCGCGGCGATCTGCGGGATCACGCCGCTCATCACGACCTCCTCGCGGAACAGGTGGCCGAGCCGGCGAACAACGAGCCGACCGCCTCCTGGATGCGCGCGCCCGCGGAGTCGAGCAACCAGATGAAGGGAATCCGCTTAGTCAGCGCGAGCTCGCGCAAGCGCGTCACCTTCAGCTCGCCCGTCATCCCCATCGAGCCAGCCATCACCGTGAAGTCGTACGCGCACACCGCCACCAGACGCCCGTCCACCTTGCCGTAGCCGGTGATCACACCGTCGGCCGGAGCCTCCTTGCCGTCCATCGCGCGCTGGGCGAAGTGCGGACGGCCGTGGATTCCGAGCTCGGTGAACGTGCCGTCGTCGATCAGCAGCGCGAGGCGCTCGCGCGCCGTCAGCTTCTCGGCGGCGTGCTGGCGTGCGATCTTCTCCTCGCCGCCGCCGAGCTTGATCTGCGCGCGCCGGGCCTCCAGGTCCTCGACGAGCGGCCGCAGGATCGAGGTGGTCTGTTGCGTGCTCATCAGCGGCCTTTCCACTGCGGCTCGCGCTTCTCGAAGAACGCGGTCACGCCCTCGACGATGTCCTCGGTGGAGAGCGCCAGCGTTAGCTGCGCGCGCAGGTAGTCGAGCGCGTCATCGAGATCCATGTCCAGCTGACGGCGCATCGCCTCCTTGCCTAGGCGCATGATCACTGGCGAGGACCCCGCGAGCTTCTCCGACCACGCGGCAACCGCAGCATCGAGCTCACCGGCCGGAACAACCTTGTTGACGATCCCCGCCTGAAGCGCCTCCTGCGCGCTGAAGCGCTCGCCCAGCAGCAGCAGCTCGTTCGCCTTCTTGCGCGGAACGTTCCGGTAGATCAGCGCCATGATCATGAACGGGAACGTCCCCACGTTGATCTCCGGGGTGCCGAACGTAGCCTCCTCGGACGCGACGATCAGATCGCACGCGAGCGCGATCCCCAATGCCCCCGCGAGCACATGACCCCCCGCAGCGCAGATCGTGGGCTTGGGAAGCGCGGTGATCAGCTTGAACAGCTCCACAAAGCGTGCTGAGCCGAAGTGCTTGTGCACTAGCGACACGTCCCCTGCGAAGCCACCCAGGTTGGCGCCCGAGGAGAACACTTTCTCATGCGAGGAGGCAAGTACGACACAACGAACCGCGTCGTCTTCGCGAGCCCGCTCAAAGGCAGCGATCAGGCTGCCGAGGAGCTCCGCTGACAGCGCGTTGCGCGTGTCCGGGTCGTTCAGCGTGATCGTCGCGACGCCGGCTTCACCGGCCTCGTACTGGACTGGCTCTGTGGTCACATCCGCATCCTAACCGCATCCACCGTTTGTCGAAAGTGAGCAGCTCTACTGTTTACTTTCCCATGCCGCTGCGTTAGCTTCTTTGTTGCAGTTCGTCGGATTGAACAACAAAAAGGAGCCACTCCATGGCCGCTACTGCCGAGAGCGTGCTGAAGCCCGACTTCCAGAGCGCGCGCAAGCACTTCATCTTCACCGACGAGCACGAAGCGCTGCGCGAGTCGATCCGCAACTTCGCCATCAAAGAGCTGGCCCCACACGCAGAGGAATGGGAGGAGAGCACGTTCCCCGATTCGGTTTTCCGGCGGATGGGCGAGCTCGGCTTCCTGGGTCTCGACAAGCCCGAGGCCTACGGCGGTCAGGGCGGCGACTACTACACGAGCCTCGTGCTGGCGGAGGAGATCACCAACGGCAACTCCGGCGGGCTGGCAATGGGGATCGCGGTCCACACCGACATGGCGATGCCGCCGATCCTCGCCTTCGGCAGCGAGGAGCAGAAGCTCCAGTGGGTCGTGCCCGCAATCAAGGGCGAGAAGATCCTGTGCCTTGGGATCACAGAGCCCGACGCCGGCTCGGACGTGAAAGGCATCAAGACGCGGGCGGTCAAGGATGGCGACGACTACATCATCAACGGCTCCAAGACCTACATCACCAACGGCCACCGCGCCGATGTGATCGTGCTCGTGACGAAGACCGACCCCGACGCCGGCTACGACGGGTTCACGCTGTTCCTCGTGCCGATGGACGCTCCCGGGGTGATCCGCGAGAAGAAGCTCGAGAAGCTGGGCATGCATGCCTCCGATACGGCGCTCTTGGCCTTCCAGGACGTGCGCGTGCCAGCAACGGCAGTGCTCGGCCAGGTGGGCAAGGGCTTCTACCACATCATGTGGGAGCTCCAGGGCGAGCGCCTGATCGGCGCGGCCGGCATGGTTGCGGGCGCACAGAAGTGCTTCGAACGCACGTTGCAATATGCGCACGAGCGCAAGGCATTCGGGCGGGAAATCGGCAAGTTCCAGGTGATCCGCCACAAGTTCGCGGAGATGGCGACCAAAATCGAGTCTGCGCGGCAGATGACCTACATGACCGCCTGGCGCTTTCACAACGGCGAGTACCCGGTGCGCGAGATCTCGATGGCCAAGCTCCACGCCTCGCGGGTGCTCTGTGAAGTGGCCGACGAATGCATCCAGATCCACGGCGGCGCCGGCTACATGCGCGAGTACGGCGTCGAGCGCGTGTGGCGAGACGCGCGGCTGAACCGCATCGGTGCGGGCACCGACGAGATCATGCTGGACGTGATCGGGCGCTCGTATGGCCTGTAGACCTTGCCGCTGACGCCACCATTCACCGAGGAGCACGAGGAGCTGCGGGCGTCCGTCCGCGGCTTCATCGACCGCGAGCTCGCACCGCATGCCCAGCAGTGGGAGCAGGACGAGTGGTTCCCGGACGAGGTCTTTGGAAAGCTCGCCAAGCAGGGCCTGCTCGGGCTGAAGTACCCGACCGGGCTCGGTGGCCAGGGCGGCGACTACCTGCACGAGGCCGTGCTGTGCGAGGAGATGGCCCGTATCGGCTCAGGCGGCACCGCCGCGGGAATCGGCGCGCACATCAACATAGCCACCCCGCCGATCTGGAAGTTCGGTACCGAGGAGCAGAAGCAGCACTACCTCGTGCCGTCGATCGCCGGCGAGCGGATCGGGGCGCTGGGCATCACCGAGCCCGGCGCCGGCTCGGACGTCGCGGCGATCTCCACGCGGGCCGAGCGCGTCGACGGCGGCTTCCTGGTCAACGGTGAGAAGACGTACATCACCAACGGCGTGCGCGCGCACTTCATCGTGACCGCCGTGAAGACGACCGCCGAGGGCGGCCACCACGGCATCTCCTTCTTGATCGTCGACCGCGGCGAGGGTGTGACCTCGTCGAAGCTGCAGAAGCTCGGCTGGCACGCCTCGGACACCGCGACGATCGCCTTCGACGACGTGTTCGTGCCGGAGGAGAACCTTCTGGGGACCCTCAACGAGGGCTTTGCGCTGATCATGGCCAACTTCCAGTGGGAGCGCCTGGCGATGGCGCTCGGCGCCGTCGGCGCGATGACGCTCGCGTGGGAGCGCACGGCGCAGTTCGCCCAGGAGCGCAATGCCTTCGGGCGTCCGCTGTCCGGGCACCAGGCGATCCGCCACAAGCTCGTGGACCTTGCCACCTCGGCGCACACCTGCCGCTGCGTCACCTATGACGCGTTGCGCCGCTTCGTCGCGGGCGAGGAGCCGCTGAAGGAGGTGACGATGGCCAAGCTGCTCACCCAGCGTGCCTGCTTTGAGCTGATGGACGAGTGCCTGCAGATCCACGGCGGCGCCGGCTATATGAAGGAGGTCTGGGTGCAGCGCGCCGCCCGCGACGCCCGCCTCGGGCCGATCGGCGGCGGCAGTGACGAGATCATGCGCGAGATCCTCGGCCGCGTTCTGGCCCTTTAGGCGACCCCGGCACCAACGGGGGGGTGGGGGGTGGTCGGGAGGGGGCCCGCCCCCTTCCGCTGAGACTTGCGCGAGATCCTGGGGCGCGTTCTGGCCCTCTGAGATCCTGCAAAAACCCGTCCAAGCCCCGCAAACCGGCTCATGCCCGCGGACCTTCGGGCCGATGCCTGAAACGTGGCCCGACTCCGCCTCGTCCTTGTCCCTGCGCTCTTTGCCATCTGCCTGTGCACATTGTCCGCCGGCGCCGGCTTCGCCTCCGCTGCCACTCACCGTCGCGCCCACCACCACGCCCACCGCGCGGTTACCTGCGCCAAGCGCAGCAGCTTTCATGCCCGGGGCGGTCATCCCCGTCGCCGCCGGCATCACGGGTCCTGTCCCAGGCGACGACGCTCCGCCGGACACACCACTCACCGGCCCTTGCGGAGCCATCGCCACGGGGTCCGGCGCGTCCATTCTCACCACGTTCCGCCCGCGTCCAGAAGCGACACCTGCGCAAACGCCAACCTCAGGCCCAGCGAGGACGATCTCGAAAGCATCCGCGCTGCCACCCTCTGCCTGGTCAACCGAGAACGTGCTGGACATGGCGAGAGCCCACTGCAGCCCAACGGGCAGCTCGAGCAGGCAGCCCAGCGTCATACGGAGGACATGGCGTTCGGCAACTACTTCGAACACACGGGAGCGAACGGTGACACACCGCTGAGTCGCATTCGCTCCAGCGGCTATATCTACAGTTCGCAAGTCGGCTACGAAGTCGGCGAGAACATCGGCTGGGGCACGCTGTGGCTGGCGACCCCACGTGCGATCGTCGCCGCGTGGATGGCCTCCCCCGAACACCGCGCGAACATCCTCGACGCCCACTTTCACGACACCGCGATTGGTATCTCCCCCCATCCCCCCACCTCGCTCGCCCGCGGCCAGGACGGCGCGATCTACACGCAGGACTTCGGGGTCATCATCACCGGGTGATCGCTCCCCCGCCCCGCCCCGGCGGCCCATACAGGCCGGCCAGATATAACCTCCAGTCACTGACCACGACAAGGAGACCTAACGGCTATGGGAGTACTCGACGGCAAGTCGGCGATCGTGACTGGCTCGGCGCGCGGAATCGGGCGCGCTACGGCGGAGCTGCTCGTTGCTCAGGGCGCGCAGTGCCTCATCAACGACCTCGACGGCGACGTGGCCGAGCAGGCCTCTGGGGAGATCGCCGGTGAGACTGCGGTGTTCGCCGGCGATTTGACCAAGCCCGGCGTCCCTGAGGATCTCGTGCAGAAGGCAATCGACTCGTTCGGCAAGATCGACATCATTGTCAACAACGCCGGCTACACGCTCGACGCGCCGATCCACAAGATGTCCGATGAGCACTTCCAGGCGATGATCGACATTCATACGGTCGTCCCCTTCCGGGTGATCCGCGCTGCCGCGCCGCACCTGCGCGAGCCCGCAAAGATTGAGAAAGAGGAAGGCAAGGAGGTGTTCCGCAAGATCGTCAACATCTCCTCGACCTCAGGCACGTTCGGCAACCCTGGTCAGGCCAACTACTCGGCCGGCAAGGCGGGCGTCGTCGGCCTGACCAAAACGGTCGCCAAGGAGTGGGGCCAGTTCAAGGTCAACGTCAACGCCGTCGCCTTCGGCTTCATCGACACCCGCCTGACCCAGGCGAAGGACGGTGAGAACACGATGGAAAAGGACGGCGAGAAGATTCAGCTCGGCATCCCCGAGCAGATGCGCGGCATGGCCTCGATGCTGATCCCGCTGGGACGCCCGGCTTCGCCCGAAGAGGCGGCAGGAGGCGTGTTCTTCCTCTGCTCACCATGGTCCAACTACGTTCACGGGCAGACACTCCACGTCACAGGCGGGCTGTTCGGCGGGATGAGCGGCTGAGCCAGCGGCAGCGCAGAGCTAAGAGCGGCTCGGACCCCTGAGATCGAGCAGGCAGCCCGAGAAGTAGTTCCCCGCGGGCGAGGCGAGGTAGGCGACGAGCGCCGCCACCTCGCCCGCGGCGGTGTCGTCGCCGGGCGCGATCGTCACCGTCGTGATGCCATAGCGAGCCCACTCGATCGACAGCGTGCGCGCGAGATTCTCGAGCCCTGCGCGCGCAGCACCTGCGTGAGTCCCAGCATCGGGAGCCGGAGCTAGATAGACAATCCGACCGGCTCGATCTGCCGGCAGGAACGCACGGTTGACGACTGCCCGCGTGATGTTCCAGGTGGAGTCGAGGCACATGCGCAGGGCGCCGGGGACACCGTCATTGAACAGGCCAGCGCCGTCGAGGACCAGCAGGTCCAGGCCCCCGAGCTCAGCGACGGAAGCGGTGAGGAGCTCGTCCACGACGGTTTCCTCGGCGGCATCGAAGGCACATGTGTGTACGCGAGCTCCCAGCTCTGCGCACGCCTTGCTCACCGCTGGGGAAAAATGAGCGTCCGGTCCGGTTGCCCCGGCCACCAGGACACAGAGATCCGCCAGCAAACCTTCGCGCAGCAGCCCAGGGGCGAGCACGGCTATTGCACTGCGATGCGCCGCGCGCGGCTCTCGGCCCGGCGCTGCTCGCGCAGCCTGCGCAGGATGCCCTTGCGCCCGTGCGCCTCCAGGCCGGCGTAGAGCTTGCGAATCTCCAGAAGAATCTCATCCGCGACCGCCTGCTGTTGCTCGGGCGTGGGATGCTCAATCTGCTCCCAGCGCAGCGCGTCGCCGTACTGCACGGTGACCTTGGGGAATTGCAGGCGCTTCCAGTTGCGGATACGCGAGGAGCCGTGAATCGCGATCGGCACGACCGGCGCGCCGGTCTCCAGCGCCAGGCGTCCGATCCCGCGCTTGGCCTGTTCGGCCACTTTGCCCGTGCGCGAGCGCCCGCCCTCGCAGTACATCGTGATCGCGCCGCCGCGCGCGAGGATCGTCTCGGCGGTGATGAACGTCTCCTCGTCGCGTGCGCCGCGGCGCACAGGGAAGACGCCGCCGTGGGTGTATATGAACTGCATCGGCCCCGGTTTGAACAGCTGCGACTTGGCCATGAAGCGCACCTTGCGCCGGATGTAACAGCCCATCAGGAAGTGGTCCATGAACGAGAAGTGATTGGGCGCAAGGATCACCGCGCCAGCGCCAGGAACCTTCTCCGAGGAGATCGAGCGCACTCGCAGGAACGTGTAGGCGTACAGCGAGGTGATCACCCGCGTCAGCTCATATGCCCAGTCCGGTTCGCGCGTGCGTGAGCGCTCGTGGAAACGGTCGAAGTGCTCCTTCGGGCGGGGGTCGGCGTAGACCTGTTCGCGCATCGAGGCGAGATCGCTCATCTGAGCGCTTTACCTCGCAGGCCCGGCAAAGTTACGCGCCGCTGCGCGTCCGTCCCAGCGCGTCCGCCCAGCCCGCGAGCAGACTGGCGCGCTCGTCCTCGCTCATACGCGGCTCGTAGCGCCGGCGCTCGCGCCAGTGCTCGCGCACGCCGGAGACCGTCCACAGACCGGCGCCCACGCCTGCCAGGTAGGCGGCACCGAGCGCGGTCGTCTCTGAGATCTCGGGCAGGACGACGGGTACGCCGAGCACGTCCGCCTGGAACTGCATCAACCAGCCGTTCGCGCTCGCGCCGCCATCGGCGCGTAGCTCGCTCAGCGGCTCCTGGCACCCCGCCTCCATCGCCCGGATCGCGTCAACGGTCTGATAGGCGCTGGCCTCGAGCGTCGCGCGTGCCAGGTGAGCGCGGCCAGTACCGCGAGTGAGCCCGGCAATCGTTCCGCGCGCGTAGGGATCCCAGTGCGGTGAACCGAGGCCGGTGAGAGCCGGGACGAAGTACACGCCATCGTTGCTCTTCAGTGACGCGGCCAGCGCTTCGGTGTCAGACGCACGCTCGATGATGCCAAGGCCATCGCGCAGCCATTGCACGGCGGCGCCAGTGACAAAGATCGACGCCTCGAGCGCGTATGCGGTGGAGGATGGAGCGCCGCGCGGTGCGCCAATCCCCCACGCGACGGTCCCGATCAGGCCGGGCGCCGGCTCGGGTGCCCGAAAGCCCGTGTTGATGAGCACGAACGAGCCCGTCCCATATGTGTTCTTGCCCATTCCCGGATCCACACATGCCTGGCCGAACAGTGCCGCCTGCTGATCACCGGCAACGCCCGCGACGGCGACGGCATGGCCGTGCAACGCCTCGGGGCGCGTCTCGCCAAAAGCCCCGGCGCTCGGCAGGACACGCGGCAGCGCGCGTTCAGGGACGCCCAGCAGATCGAGCAGCTCTGGGTCCCAGCAGCCGGTGGTGATGTCGTACAGCATTGTGCGCGAAGCGTTGGAAACGTCGGTGACATGCTCGCCCGTGAGCTTGAAGATCAGCCAAGAGTCGATCGTGCCGAACAGTGCCGTGCCATTGCTCGCCCGCTCACGCAGGCCCTCCACGTTCGCAAGCAGCCACTCGATCTTCGTCCCGGAGAAGTACGGGTCGAGTACGAGACCGGTGCGTGCGCGTACGAGCGGCTCATGTCCTGCCTCTCGCAGCTCTGCACAGCGGACCGCCGTGCGGCGATCCTGCCAGACGATCGCGCGATGCAGCGGCTCTCCGGTAGCAGGGTCCCAGACGCAGACCGTCTCGCGCTGGTTGGTGATCCCCACCGCCTGAAGCTCACCCGCGAGTACCCCAGCATCCGCGAGCGCCTCGCCCGCCACCGCCTGCGCAACCTCCCAGATCTCCCCCGCGTCGTGCTCCACCCAGCCCGGCTGAGGGAAGTGCTGGGTGAATTCGCGCTGACCGCGGCCGATCGGCTCAGCCTCTTCGCCGAACACGAAGCAGGTGGTGGCTGTCGTGCCCTGATCGATCGCGAGGATCATCCCGGCGCGAGCCTACCGCCGGGCCAGATAGACGCGCACGAAATCGATCAGCTGGCGCCCGCGGTGCAGGAACCCCATGAGAGTGCGGCCAGTGACGCGGTGGGTGAGGTCCAGTTCTATCTCGGCAACGCGATGCCCAGCGCGCACTGCGTCGATCGTCATACCCATCTCCATGCCGAAGCCGTGCGCGAAGGGCAGCACGTCTTCCAGCGCGCGGGCGTGCAACGCCCGCTGTCCGGAGACCGGCGCCTGAGCTTGCAGACCGCACCGCCTCCTAATCGCCCAGCGCGCGAATCCCACAGCCAGGCCAACTCCTCCCCCAACGCGCCGGGTGAACGCGGCCACCGCCAGGTCAGCCTGTCCCTGACGCACCGCGTCGACGAGCGGCCCGAGCTTTGCCGCCGACTCGCCCAGATCGCCGTCACAAAGCACGAACACCGGCTCCTGCCGATCGCCGGTCGCCGCCAATGCCTCGTGCGCAGCGGCCGTGGCGGCGGCGCCCTTGCCGATCACCCGCTCGCTGCGCACCACCCGCGCCCCGGCCTCCCGAGCGAGGTGAGGCGTGGCGTCAGTCGAGCCGTCGTCGGCCACCCAGACCGGCGCACCGGGGAAGGCAGCGGCGAGCGCAGTCAGCGTGGCCCCGATCCGAGGGGCCTCGTTGTAGGCGGTGACGATGACGAGGATGTCCGGGGGCATGGATCGATCGGCACCGGAGGCTATCCTCCCCAACCGTCACCGGATCAACCAGGAGGATCGCGACATGGCTGAGGTAGAGGCCCACATCACCGGCACGGTTTGGAAAATCGAGTGCGCCGTCGGCGATCAGATCGAGGAGGGCGACACGGTGGCGATCCTCGAGTCGATGAAGATGGAGATGCCGGTCGAGGCCGAGGACGCCGGCACGGTCTCAGAGATCCGCTGCGAGGAGGGCCAGGCGGTCAACGAGGGCGACACACTCGTCGTGCTGGAGTAGGAATACGTGTCATACGGTGAGCACACCCGGGAGCTCGCGGACGGCAAGCTGCTGATCGACGAGCCTGCCGAGGGCATCGTACGCCTGACGATCTCCAACCGAGAGAAGCGCAACGCGCTCGATCATCCGATCCTCGATGCGATCACCGCGACGCTCACCGGGCTCTCCTCTGCAGAGCCGGGGACGCGATGCGTCGTGGTCACGGGCGCACACGGGATGTTCTCGGCCGGGTATGACATTGGCGAGATTCCGGACGAGGAGTTCGAGGAGCGCGCCGAGCGGCTGGTCGCACACCCGTTCACCGAAGCGATCGACGCGCTGCAGTCCTTCCCGTACCCGACCCTCGCGGTGCTCCCCGGTCACACGATCGGCGGCGGCCTGGAGCTCGCGCTGGCCTGCGACCTGCGCGTGGCCAAGCAGGACATCAAGCTGGGGATGCCGCCCGCGAAGCTCGGGCTGGTGTACTCGCACACCGGCCTGCGCCGCTTCATCGACGCGATCGGCGCGGCGCGCACGCGCGAGCTGTTCCTGCTCGGCGGCTACATCGACGCACCGACAGCCCTGCAGTGGGGTTTGGTCAACCGCCTCGCCCCGGCTGAGGAGCTGGACGCGGTGGCGCTGAAGGTGGCAAGCGAGCTCGCGGGCAACGCGCCACTCTCACAGCTCGGCAACAAGCGCGTGATCGGCGCCCTGCTGCGCGCCGGGAGCGAGCTGGCGCCCGAGGTCGAAGAGGAGCTGGTCGAGCTGCGCCGCGCCTCCTTCGCCTCGCAGGACATGCGCGAGGGAATGAAGGCCTTCGCCGAGAAGCGCCCCCCGCGCTGGAGCGGGGAATAGGCGTCCGGGGCACCTCATAACTTGTGGCGCATGGCGCCGCTCATCACTCGCGAGGAGGCTCTCCGGCTCGGCGAGATCGAGGACCACGCCGAGATCGAAGCTGTGATCGAACGCGCCTGGCAAGCGCGCGTGGAGCGTTTTGCCGACTCGACCGACATGTGCTCGCTGGTCAACGCCAAGTCGGGCGGGTGCGCCGAGGACTGTGGCTTCTGCGCCCAGTCACGCTTCGCCGAGGCAGAGACGCCGATGCACGCGATGATGGAGCCCGATCAGGTGCTCGAACACGCGCGCGCCGCCGAGGCTGCGGGGGCGCACCGCTTCTGCATGGTGACCCAGGGCCAGGGACTGTCCAAGCGCGATTTCGAGAAGTACCTCGAAGGCGTCCGCCTGGTGGTGGAGCACACCAACCTGAAGCGCTGCGCCTCGGTCGGGCACATGTCCGCCGCCCGCGCGCAGGCGCTCAAGGAGGCAGGCATCCAGCGCGTGCACCACAACGTCGAGACGGCCGAGAGCTACTACGACGAGGTCTCCACCACCGTGCGCTACGAGGGCCGCTTGCGGACGATCGAGGCGGTGCGCGAGTCGGGCCTGGAGACGTGCGTCGGCGGCATCCTCAACCTCGGTGAGAGCCGCTCCCAGCGCGTGGAGATGGCGTTCGAGCTCGCCGCACTCGAGCCCACGAGCGTGCCGATCAACATGCTCAACCCGCGGCCGGGCACGAAGTTCGGCGATCGCGAGTACATGGATCCCTGGGAGGCTGTCAAGTGGATCGCGATCTTCCGCTTGATCCTGCCCGCGGCGCTCTTCAGGCTCTGCGGCGGGCGTGTGGAGAACCTCGGCGAGCTCCAGTCCCTGGCCGTGAAGGCGGGGATCAACGGCGTGATGATGGGCAACTTCCTCACCACGCTCGGTAACGAACCCGAGCAGGACCGGGCGATGTTCGAGGAGCATGGCCTGAACGTCGCGCGCCAGCCCGACAATGGCTCCAACCCACGTCCGGACAACCGCTCGGGCTGGCTGGAGGGCGAAACCCCAGACGTCGTCGAGGAGCTGCTGGACGATCCCAGGAGAGCCGAGGAGACCGTTCTGAAGGTGCAGTTGTGGGACCCATCCAGCCAGCTGCGGTTCCGCGCCAAGCGCACAGTGCCGGCACGCCCCGATGGGGCGATTAACCGAGTTCCCCAATCCCACCCAGCCGCAGTCGGCTAGTGCAGAGGACAGAGTGAGCGAGATCGAGGAGCGTCTGGCGGAACTGGAGCGACTCGGTCTCAGTCGTCGCCTGCGTCTGGTCTCGGGGCCGCAGGGACCGACGGTGCTGCTCGACGGCAAGCCCGTATTGCTGTTGTGCTCGAACAACTACCTCGGCCTCGCGGACCATCCGCGCGTATGTGGGGCGGCGGCGGAGGCGGCGAAGCGCTGGGGCGTGGGCGCCGGGGCATCGCGGCTGATCTCCGGCACGATGACCGTCCATCGCCGCTTGGAGGAGCGCCTGGCGGCATTCGCCGGCAGGCAATCGTGCCTGCTGTTCGGCTCGGGCTATCTCGCGAACCTCGGCGTCATCGGCGCGCTCGCGGGACGCGGGGACACGGTCTTCTCGGACGAGCTCAACCACGCCTCGATCGTCGATGGCTGCCGCCTATCCCGCGCGGAGGTCGTCGTCTACCGGCACGCCGACGTCGAACACCTGCTGTGGAGCATGCGTCGTCACAGCGGCCGCGGCAAGACACATGGCGGGCGTCTGATCGTCACCGACTCGGTCTTCTCGATGGACGGCGACGTGGCGCCGCTTGCGGAGATTGTCGAGCTCGCGCACGCATCCGGGGCGCGCGTGGCCGTCGACGAGGCTCACGCGATCGGCACATATGGGCCAGGCGGACGCGGCGTGCTCGCGCAGGAAGGCCTGGAGGGCGAGGTCGACGCGATCGTCGGCACCCTCGGCAAGGCACTCGGCTCATACGGCGCGTACGTGTGCGCAGACGAAGAGATGGTCCGCTATCTGCTGAACACGGCGCGCTCGTTCATCTATTCCACCGCGCCACCGCCGCCCGCGATCGCCGGAGCGCTGACCGCGCTTGAGCTGCTGCAGGAGCGCCCACACCGGGTGCAGCGGCTGTGCGCAAACGCCCGGGCTCTGCGCCGCGCTCTCGCCTCTGAGGGTTTTGCGGTGCTCGAGGGCGACATGCACATCGTGCCGCTCGTCATCGGCGACGAGCGCGACACGCTGCGCCTCTGCCAGGAGGCGATCGAGCACGGCGTGTTCGCCCAGGCGATCAGGCCGCCGACCGTGCCGGCCGGAACCTCGCGGCTGCGCCTGGCGACGATGGCCTCGCATACGGCCACGGACATGCGCATGGCCGCGGAGGTCCTCGCCGCGGCGGCGCGCAAGCTCGGCCTGGACCCGGCGCAGCTGGGGACCCCGCTGCCCGAGCCGGAGCCCGTGGAGGAGGCGGTGCGAGACGCAGAGCGCGAATCCTATGAGGCGATGCCCGTCGCAAGCTCTGCGCCGCCGGCGCCTTTCGACATCGAACAGCCGCGCCGGCGAGGACCGCGTGCTCCCGCGGAGACGGGCTCAGGCGACGCCAGCCCACCGTTCGACGGCGAGCGCGAGGGCGCCGTCGCACACGCCGCCTAGCGCGGCTGCAACGGCGTGCGGGGCCTGTTCGTCACCGGAACCGACACCGGGGCCGGCAAGACGATCCTGAGTGCCGCGCTGCTCGCGGCGATGGTCGCCGCCGGCGAGCGGGTGCGCGCGCACAAGCCGGTCGTTACCGGCCTGCACGAGCCATCCACCGCATGGCCTCCCGACCACGAGCTGCTCGCCGCCGCCGCGGGCATGACACCCGAGGAGGTCGTGCCGCTGCGTTACGGTCCCGCCGTCTCACCCCATCTGGCGGCGCAGCTGGCGGGTGAGCGCGTCGAGCCGCCCATGCTGCTGGCCGCAGCGCAAGCCGCGGCCCAAGATACAACGCTCATCGTCGAGGGTGTTGGCGGCCTGCTGGTACCACTCGCCGGCGGCTACACGGTGCGCGACTTCGCCGTCGCGCTGGAATCGCCCCTACTGATCGCCGCCCGCCCGGGGCTGGGCACTATCAACCACACGCTCCTCACTCTCGAGGCCGCGCGCGCGGCGGGGCTCGACGTACACGCGGTCGTGCTCACCCCATGGCCGGAGGATCCGTCCGCCCTGGAGCGCTCCAACCGTGAGACGATCGCGCGCATGGGCGAAGTCGAGGTCGACACGCTCGCCCGCGTAAGCGGACCGCAGATCACCGAACTCGCACGCGCCGGCGCGGCGTTGCCGTGGCGCCGCTGGCTCGCGAAAAGCTAATCCTCATGAGCCCGAGCGCGCGGCGTCCACGACGCCGGCGGTCACGTGCGCCAGGTCCTCCTGCTCGATCACGTATGGGGGCATCGTGTAGATCAGATCGCGAAACGGTCGCAACCACACGCCCCGCTCGACGGCCGCTGCAGTGACCGCCGCAACGTCCACCTCCTCGCGCATCTGCACCACACCGATCGCCCCGAGAACGCGTACATCAACCACCCCGGGCAATTGCCGGGCCGGCTCCAATCCCGAGCGAAGTCCCCCTTCGATCACGCCAACTCGCTCACGCCAGCCACCGGTGGCGAGCAGATCGAGCGACGCCAGCGCCACCGCGCAGGCGAGCGGGTTGGCCATGAAGGTCGGCCCGTGCATCAGCCCGCCGCCCTCGCCGCCGCTGACCGCCTCGGCCACCGCGCTCGTACAGAGAGTCGCCGCCAGTGTCATGTAGCCGCCGGTCAGCGCCTTGCCGACACACATCACATCGGGAGTCACACCAGCGTGCTCGCACGCGAACAGCGCGCCGGTACGCCCGAAACCGGTGGCGATCTCATCCAGCACCAGCAGCAGGTCGTGCTCGTCGCATAGCCTCCTCAGCAGCGCAATGCACTCCGGTGAATGGAAGCGCATGCCCCCCGCCCCCTGCACGACGGGCTCCACGATCACGGCGGTCAACTCGTGCGCGTGGCGAGCGACCAGCTCGCTCACATGCTCCGCCCAGGCGTCGTCGAGACCGCCGTCAAACCCGTCGGGTGGCCGATCGGCGAACAAGTGCTCTGCCAGCACGCCGGTGAACATGCTGTGCATCCCGCCGATTGGGTCGCACACAGCCATCGCGCCGAACGTGTCGCCGTGATAGCCGCCCCGCACAGTCAATAGGCGCGTGCGCGCCGGACGTCCGAGCGCACGCTGGAACTGAAGACAGAGCTTGATCGCGACCTCGACCGAGACCGAGCCCGAGTCGGCGAAGAACACCCTCTCCAGCCCGTCCGGCGTGATCTCCACCAGGCGCCGGGCCAGCAACACGGCTGGCTCATGGGTGAGGCCACCGAACATCACATGTGCCATCTGCCCGAGCTGGCCGGTTACGGCGCGATCGAGCGCCGGGTGGCGATAGCCGTGAATCGCACACCACCACGAAGCCATCCCGTCGATCAGCTCGCGCCCATCAGCCAGCTGCAGCCGCACACCCTTCGCCGAGACGACCGGCAGCGATACCAGCGTGCTGGGCAGCGCGCCGTATGGGTGCCAGACGTGCTCGGAGTCGAGCGCTAGCAGTGCGTCCCAATCGGTCAGACGGCGCCTAGTCCTCGTATAGGACGAAGTCGCGCTTACGCGCGCCGCACACCGGGCAGAACCACGTGTCGGGAATGTCCTCGAACGCCGTACCCGTCGGAATACCGCCGTCCGGGTCGCCCTCCTCGGGATCATAGATGTAGCCGCAGGACTCGCAGATCCAGCGCTGAAGGGTGGTGGTCGTCATGGATAGAAGATTACCGGCCGGTAGGCTGACTGCCATGAGCAACCCGATTGGGGAGCCGGGCCAGGAGCTCAACCTGGCAGCGCTGCCAGGGCAGGACGCGGCCGGCGGGCGGGAGACGCCGGCGCGACAGGCGGCCACCGTGATCCTGCTGCGCGACCGGGCGCAGAAACTCGAAGTGCTCTTAGTCAGGCGCACGCCGCAAGCGCGGTTCATGGGCGGTGTTTGGGTGTTCCCCGGCGGAGCCGTCGACGCCAGCGAGGGAGACGGGGATGATGCCCATCGCGCCGCGGCGATCCGTGAGTTGCGCGAGGAGGCCGCGATCGTGCTCGAGGATCCGCGGGCACTGGTGAAGTTCTCTCGCTGGATTACCCCCGCGGCTGTGAAGGTCCGCTTCGACACGCACTTCTTCCTCGCCGCGCTGCCCGATGGGCAGGAACCGAAGGTCGACGGCGAGGAGTGCGTCGATCTGGGCTGGTTCACGCCCGCGGCAGCGCTCGAGGCCCACCGCCGCGAGCAGATCGTGCTCGTGTTCCCGACGATCAAGCACCTCGAACAGCTCAGCGAGTTCGAGGCAGTGGGGGAGTTGCTCTCCTATGCTGGCGGCCGCGAGGTGCAGCCGATCCAGCCGCGGGTGGTACTCGAGGGTGAGGTAGCCCGCGTGCTCCTTCCGGGCGAGCCCGGATACTGACCTTCGCAGCCGGCCGGACGATGCGCTAGAACGGGAGGATGCCCGCCGCGGCACGTGCATCCAGACCCTCCGGCCTGACGGTCGCCGTAACGGGGCCCACGGGCGAGATCGGCCGGGCTGTGGTCGGAGCGCTCGAGCGCTGCACCGAGGTGGGACATGTGCTCGGGATGGCCAGACGGCCGTTCGACCCGGCCGCGCAGGGCTGGAAGAAGGTCTCCTACCGGCGCGGCGACGTGCTCGACCGCGGCGCCGTGACAGATCTGGTGAAGGACGCCGATGTGGTCGTGCACCTGGCCTTCATGATCATGGGTGGCCCGCAGGAGACCTCGGCGGTGAACATGGACGGCTCGCGCAATGTGTTCGAGGCCACTGTCGTCGGCCGGCGTCAAGCGCCTGGTCTATGCGTCATCGGTGGCCGCCTACGGGTTCCACGGGAGAAATCCCCAGCCGCTCTCCGAGGAGGTTCCCGCGCTCGGCACCGCCAGCCATTACTACTCCGCCCAGAAGGCCGAGGTCGAGGCGATCTTGGGAGAGGTGCTGGACGGCTCCTCCACCGCCGCTTACGTCCTGCGACCGTGCATCGTCGGCGGCCCGGACGCACCGCTTTTGATCGACAGCCTGCCCTACACCCAGCTCTCCGAGCGGCTGCCCGGGCCGGTCCTGCGCCTGCTCGACGGCGTGCCGATCCTCAAGCCGGTGCTGCCCGATCCGGGCGTGCCCTTTCAGCTCGTCCACCACGACGACGTCGCAAGCGCGATGCGCGCCGCCGTGCTCGGCCGCGGCACCCCCGGCATCTACAACCTCGCCGGGCCGGCGAGCTGACCGTCAAGCAGCTCGCCGAGGAGCTCGGCTGGTACTCGATCCCAGTGCCCGAGCTGGCCGTGGACGCGGTCGCGGAGATGATCGGGCGCCTGAGCTTCCTGCCCGCGCAGGCGCAGTGGATCGCGGCCTTCCGCGAGCCCATGATCATGGATGTCTCCAAGGCACGGCGCGAGCTGCGGTGGCGGCCCAAGCACGACGCGCTGCAGACCCTGCGCGAAACGATCGCCGCCGAGCGGCTGGATCGCTTGGTGCGCTGAGAGAGGCTCAGCCGACGCATCGCCATGTTGGCGCCTAGGTAGCACTCTCGGCTTTATGGGCGTCCCTTTCGGCCTCCCCGCCGGGACGCCCGGAAGGTTTCGGGTGGTGCTGGCGTCTGAGGTCTTGATGTACTAATCCCGCAACGGAGGTCTCATGCTTACGAAGTCACCTGACGGGCACGCTAGCCCACACTCGCGTCGATGGGGGACGCTCGGCGTCGTCCTTGTCGCATTGGGAATAGCCGGTTGTGGCAGCTCTGGTTCCTCGAGCTCCGGAACCTCTTCATCGTCATCGTCGCCCGCACCCGCTGAAACAAAGGCGCCGGCGCAAGAAACGAAAGCGCCTGCGGAACCAAAAACTGAATCCTCGAGTGCCGGCATCCCGCAGGGTGAACACGCGGGGGATGGCGACAGCGATAATAAAGGCGGACCCAGCGACGGGGATGGCAACCTCTAGGACACTGCTGGTCGGGCTGCTCGCACTAGCAACGGCGGGAGGTGGCTGCGGCGCGAGCGCCCACAGGGCACCGCCGGCCCCGGTGCGGCGCTCGACAGGGTTGGCAATCCCGTCGGCCAACGCCGCCAGGGCGGGCTACGCGTGGCTTCGGCCGGCGCCGGCGCTGAACACCTGGCCCCGCGCGCGGTTGTCAAGCGGCGCAACCATGGTCTATCCACCCGGCTGGCGCGCGCTCGCCGGTGATCGGGGCACCGCGACCGCGGCGTTGCTCGACACCCATGGCCACTACCTCGGATATCTCAACCTGACCCCGCGTCAGGGCAAGGAGGCGCAGGCGAACTGGGCTGCATTCCGCCCGCGCCACAACGCTGCCGAGGGAGAGAAGGACGTAACGGTAATGGACGCGGCCGCTGGTCTGAGATTTCGTAGCGGACAGGGCTCGTGCGTACGCGACGCCTACACGAGCTCCACGAACACCCGCTACGTGGAGATCGCGTGCCTCGTGGATGGCCGTCGCGCATCGTCGGTGATCGTCGGTGCAGCCCCAAGCCGACGCTGGACAGAGGAGCACTCGGTGATCGAGCAGGCGATCTCCGCGTTGATTACCTAGGCCCAGGCTCGAGGGTCGAGCCAGGCGAGTTGAACGTTTCCGTCGCCGTCGCTCGGCCCCGGATATGGGATCGCCACCGCTGTGCACCTCACGCTCGCGCTAGGAAGCTAGACCGGCGAGCGAGAGGACGACTACTTCACCGTGTGCCCGGAGGCGTTGATCGCATACCAGGTGCCACCAAACTGCTTTTCCCCAACGTAGGATGTTTCTCCTGGCCCGCTGTCGCCGCTGTAGGTATAGAGGGGGTGACCGGCATAGGTGACCTGATTGCCGCCTGCGGACCGGATTGAGGACAAAAGCGTTGCCCTGATCCCAGAGCCGGCTGTCGGGCGGCCGCTTGTCTTCAGCGAGGGCCATGTTTCCGAGCACCCGCTGATCGCCGCGCAGCTGCTCTTGCTGGCGTGGTCCCTCGTGAACTCATACAGCGTGCGGCCCGAGCTGCTGACGAGGATGCTGCCGAGATTCGTATGGCGTAGCCGCACCGTGGCAGCGCGGCTCGAGTGCGCGGGCGGGAGGTTCCTCTGTGCGCTCGCGACCGTCGCGGCGCTCGCCGCGCTTGCCAAGGCGACGGACAAGAAAACGTGAGTTCTCTTCATGGTTCCTCCGAATATCGAGTGCTCGGGCGCGTGACTGTCATCTCCACCTATAGACACCGCCACCCCGCTAACCTTCCCGGACACCCGGCGTGAGCTGCAGATACCCTCCGCCCTGTGACGAACATCAACGATCCCGTCTTTGACGAGCCACGCGAGCACCCAGGATTTCGCTGCCTACGCGCTCGCCTGAGTCGCCAGACCGGCAGCGACCGGCTGGGGTTGAGCCTGTGGGAGCTGCCGCCCGGCGAAGCGGCCTACCCGTACCACTACCACCTCGCCGAGGAGGAGCTCGTCGTCGTTCTTGACGGCCAGCCAAGCCTCCGCACACCAGACGGGTGGCGCGATCTGCAGGAGGGAGAGGTCGTGCCGTTCCTGCGCGGCGAGCAGGGCTGCCACCAGCTGGTCAACCGCACACAGAACACCGTGCGCTTCCTGGCGTTCAGCACCAACGGCGAGCCGGACATCGTGATCCGCCCCGACTCGGGCACACTCGGCGCCTACGAGCGACTGTCAGACGGAGGTGGACTGCGGGCAGTCTTCCGCGCAGCGGACACGATCGGCTACTACGAGGGCGAGCAACCACCAGCCAAGGAATGAAGCCATTCTGCGTACGTAAACGTCGATGAGCTCGCCGCTCATCGCTACTCGCAATATCTGCTTTTGTTTGCGTTTGCAGATAGAAGATGGATCAACGTCTGAATCGAGCGGCTGGATCGCTTGGTGCGCTGAGAGAGGCTCAGCCGGTGCTCCCCGACATCATGCCCGGTACGACGTAAGCACCGACTGATGTCCTCACGCCTGCGGGCGGTAGCGAAGGCCGTCGAGCGCGATGCGCACGACGTGTTTCATCTGATCAGGGTCGCTGGCAGGCATCCGCGAGATGCCGGCCAACATGTGGAGCACGTCTGCAGAACTCGACGTCGGGCCGTACGACGCCGGCGTCCTGGGCGCGCTTCACCAGCGGTTCGCCGGCGGCGAAGACCGTACGCCGACACTCTTGGAACAGGGCGGCGTCCTCGTCGAGGTAGTTCAGGAGTTCTTGCGCAAGCGCACGCTTCGTGGTCAGATAGCCGATCAGCCCTTCGCACCAGACGCTGAGGGTTTGCCACGGATCGTGCGTCGCGCTGCGAGGCGGAGCGACAGACCTCGTGCACCTCGTTGACGTAGAGAGTCTCGAGCAGCACCTGCCTGCTCGGAAAGTGGCGGTAGAGCGTGCCGATTCCAACGCCCGCCTGGCGGGCGATCTCCTCGAGCGACGTCGATTCGCCACCCTCGGCGAATGCTTTGCGCGCGGCGTGAGGATTCGCTCGTAGTTGCGCTTCGCGTCGGCTCGCTTTGGACCCGATGGGCATTGTCTGCGTGGCGGTTTGCGCTGAGTTCATGTGACTCGCCCTTGAAAACCGGAGGCTACCTCCGTATAGTTCCGAAAGGTGCCTCTCAATGTTCCGGAGGTGGCCTCCATTTTAGCCGTGATCCCAGATATCGACAAGGTGATCCGTATGAACCCAGCTGCCGCCCGATTCCTCGATCTGACCACTTCCGGACCGGGGGGCGGCTGATGCGACAGGGCTGGCTGGCAGGCCGCTATCCCGCCGCCGCGGCGATGGTGATCTTCGCCCTGGTGCCCTACCTCGGGCTGTCGGCGGCGCTGCAGCCGCTCACGCCGATGATCGGCAGGCAGCTGCACATGAGCATGCAGACGATGAGCCTGGGATTGGGCATGGCGAACGCCGGCTACGCCGTGGGGACCATCCTGGCGGTGCAGTTCGCCCAGCTTCTGCCGCAGCGGCGGATGATGGTGCTCTACGCGGTGCTGCTGGTGATCGGGTCGGTCCTGGCGGCGGCGGCGCAGAATCCCGCGATGTTCATCGCCGGGCACGTGCTGCAGGGCCTCTGCACGAGCCTGCTGTTGATCGCCGCCGTGCCGCCGCTGGCGCTCGGCTTCGGCTTGGAGAAGTTCCGCTGGACGGCGATGATCATGAACGTCTGCATCTTCGGAGCGGTCGCGCTTGGACCCGTGATCGGCGGGATCCAGGCGAGCGCCCACGCGTGGCGGCCGCTGTTCTGGATCGTCGCCGGGATCTCGCTCGCGGCGCTCCTGCTTTCGCTATTGACGTTCGAGGACGCCCCGCCCGCCGACCGCGACGCACCCCGAGACCCGCTCGCGATCGGCCTGGCCGCGTCCGGATGCGTGGCCGCGTTCTACGGCGCCTCCGAGCTTGCTGACCCACCGCTTCGTCGGCCCCCAGACGCTGCTGCCGCTCGCTCGCCGGCCTGGCGCTGATCGTCGTCCTCGTCGTCAACCAGTACCGCAGCCGCCGCCCGCTCTTGACCATCCGCACGATGCTGACCAGCACGATTCCGGTCGCGGGCATCGTCGTCGCGCTGTCGGCCGCGGCTGCGTCAGTCTCGGCGACAGTCCTCACCGCCGGCGAGCTGGCTCCCCACTACACGCCCCTGCACCTCGGGCTGCTCTACCTGCCTGAGTTGGGTGGCGCCCTGCTCACGGCGGTGGCGCTCGGCTTAGTTTTCAACAAGCGCCAACTGCACTACCTCCCGCTGGCCGGCATGGCATTTCTGGCTGCTGGAATCGCAGTGTTCCGGGTCCAGGCCCCGCCCACCGAAACGCTCACCCTGATCGGTTCCGGGCTCACCGGAATCGGTCTCGGCGCGGCAGTCGCCCCAGCGCTGTTCGTCGCGGGGTTCTCGCTTGCAGCCGCGAGCCTGCAACGGGTATTCGCGATCGTCGAGCTCTTCCGGGCGGTCGCCGCATTCATGATCGCTCCGGTGTTCGTGCACTTCGCCGCCACCGTCGGCGGCAACGCCACAGCCGGCACCGGCATCGCGCTGTGGATCGGCTTTGGCCTCGCGGTCGCCGGGGCCGTTGCTGCCGTCGGCCTCTACGCGCTCGGCCGCGCGCGCCCGCAAACGCCCGACCTCGAGCGCTTCATGAACGGCGAGGGCCCAGCCTGGTACTCGCCGCCGCTGCTCGCGGGCATCCGCAGCCACCCGCACCGTCAAACGCTTGCGGACGAGGCGGCATGACCATCACAAAGGACACCGAAAGCGGCGCCAGCCCGCCACGCGGCCCCGTCGTCTTCGCCTACGACGGCTCGGAGCTGGCCAAGCTCGCGATCGACGAGGCCGCGCCGGCAGCTCGGCCCGGGCCGCGACGCGCTGGTCCTCACCGTCTGGCAGCCGTTCGACGTCGGGTTCGTGCCAACCGTCGCGCTTCGGCTCAACGCCGCCGAGATCGCCGACGTCAGACACGCAGCCGCGCAGACAGCCGCCGGCGGTGCCTCGCTGGCGAAGGCAGCGGGCTTCAATGCCCGTGGCCTGGAGATCGAGGCCGCTCCCACCTGGAAGGGCATCGTCCATGCCGCCGAGGAGCACGACGCGAGCCTGATCGTGCTCGGCTCCCACGGCCGCACCGGGCTCGCCGGGGTACTGCTCGGAAGCGTCGCCGAGGCGGTCGCGGCGCACTCCCGGCGCTCGGTGCTGATCGTCCACCGCCGCAGCTAAGAGCTCACCGGCCTGCTGGGCCTCGATCACGTGCGTAACTGCGTTGATCAGAGCGAGATGTGTGAACGCCTGCGGGTAGTTGCCGAGATGCCGGCCACTCGAAGCCTCCAGCTCCTCGCCGTAGAGCTCGAGTGGCGAGGAGTAGGCGAGCAGGCGCTCGCAGAGATGTTCGGCCTCGCGGTCCTGGCCGATCTCCGAAAGCGCCGAGACCAGCCAGAACGAGCAGATCAGGAAGGTTCCCTCCTTGCCGTGCAGGCCGTCATCGGTTTCTTCCGTGCGATAGCGCATCACCAGGCCGTTCTCGGTCAGCTCGTCGCGGATCGCGCATACGGTCGCGATTACGCGCTCGTCATCGGGCGGCAGGAAGCGCAGCAGCGGCACCAGCAGCGTCGAGGCATCCAGCGCGTCAGTGTCGTAGTGCTGGCGAAAGACCCCGCGTCCATCGACTCCCCGGTCAAGAATCTCCGTGCGGATCTCATCGGCGAGCTTCTGCCACTGCTCGGCCTGCTCGTCGTTGCCTCGCCGTTCGGCCAGACGCGCGCCGCGGTCCATCGCCACCCAGCACATCAACTTGGAGGAGACATAGTGCTGGGGCTTACCGCGCGCCTCCCAGATCCCCTGGTCGGGCTCCTTCCAGGCGGCGGCCGCGCACTGGACCTGGTCGATCAGCACCGGCCACAGGCGCTCGGGGATGTGGTCGCGCCGCTTCGAGTGCAGGTAGACCGAGTCGAGCACCGCGCCGAACACGTCGTTCTGGCGCTGGTCATACGCGCCGTTGCCGATCCGCACGGGCCGGGCACCCTCGTAGCCCTTCAGGTGATCGAGCGTCAACTCCTCGAGGTCCTTCTGACCCCTGACGCCGTACATGATCTGCAGGGAGCCGTCCTCGTTGCGCGGAACGTCGGCGACGTACTGGACGAAGTCGTCGGCCTCCCAGTCGAGCCCCAGAGCATGCAGCGCCCACAACGTGAACGAGGCATCTCGCATCCAGCAGAAGCGGTAGTCCCAGTTGCGCTCCCCGCCAGGAGTCTCCGGCAGCGAGGTCGTCGGCGCGGCGACGAGCGCGCCGGTGGGCATGAACGTCAGGCCCTTGAGCACGAGCGCCGAGCGCTGCAGGTGGCGGCGCCAGGGATGGTCGGGATAGGTGCCTTCGGCCAGCCAGCCGCGCCAGAAGTGACCGGTCCTCTCGAGTATCTGCTCCGCTTCCTCGGCCGTGTGCGGGCCGCCGCGCGACTCCGTCCAGGAGATCGCGCAGAAGCGTTTCTCGCCCTCGGCCATCGTGTGGCGCCCGTGCGTGCGGTTGCCCTCGATGCCCATGCGGATGTCGCTGAACAGCCTGAACATCGTGCGGCCGTCGGAGGCGTCCATCGCCATCGCGTCGTGCGCGTCAGGCGGCTCCTGCGCATCGGACTCGAGCTCGACCTTTCGCCACTCGGCCGGCGTGGCGCCGTAGTCGAGCATCGGCTCACACACGACCTCCACCTGCACCTGACCCTGCACGCATTCGATCATGCGCAGGAGCAGATGGTCGGCGTCGAAGTCGGTCGGCGGGCGGGTGTGGCTGGAGCCGTGCTCGTTGTCGTGCCATTCGCCCATCGTCAGCGCGTCAACCACGCGAATCCATCCCTGCGGCGTCATCCACGTCGTCTCGATCATGTTCGTGCCCGGGATGTAGCGCCGCCCGGCCGGCACGTACACGCCATATGGGCCTACGCGCCAGCTGCCCGCTCCGCGATCGAGCAGCGCACCGAACGCCGACGGCGAGTCGAAGTAGGGCAGGCACATCCACTCGATCGACCCGTCGGAGGCGACCAGCGCACCGGTGTGGCAGTCCGACAAGAAGCCGTAGTCGGCGATCGGCGGAAACGGCGAGGCTTTGCCAAAGCCTCTAGACGCCAGCGCCGTGCTCGCCGCCTGGGCGCCACTCATCGATGCACCTCGATGACGAGCTCGCGTGCGCTTGCCGGAAGGAGGAACGCGCGCGGCCATCGTGCGAGAACGGTAGCGGGGTTACCGGACCGGCGGCGAGGGTAGGCTGCAGCGGAGCCACGTGACCGAGCCGCCCTTTCATCTACACCCTGCGGACGCCCGCCTGCTGGAGGGCCGCCGCGCACTCGTGACCGGTGGAGATTCCGGCATCGGCCAGGGAGTCTGCTACGAGCTCGCGGCGCACGGAGCGGCGGTGGCGATCAACTACGTGGGCGCTCCCGAGGAAGCGCAGCGGATGGCTGGGGAGATCGAGCGGGCCGGCGGCCGGGTGCTCGCGGTGAAGATGGACGTCTCCAGCGAGCCCGACGTCCAGCGCGCGTTCGCCCAGGCAAAGGAGGTCTTCGGCGGTATCGATCTGCTCGTCAACAACGCCGGGCTCGAGCACCCATACCTGCTCCTCGACATGCCGCTGGAGGCGTGGCAGAAGGTGATCGGCGTGAACTTGACTGGATCCTTTCTGTGCGCCCGCGAGGCGGCTCGCATGATGCACGAGGAGGGTTCGCAGGGAGTGATCGTCAACATCTCGAGCGTCCACGAGCAGATCCCCTGGGAGCAGTTTTCCCACTACTGCGCCTCCAAGGGCGCCGTGAAGATGTTCGCCCAGTCGATCGCCAAGGAGCTCGCGCCGCTCGGCATCCGGGTAGTGGGTGTGGCGCCGGGAGCGATCGACACCCCAATCAACAAGGATGTGCTCGCAAGCCCCGAGGCCAGCGCCAAGGTCCAGAGCGAGATCCCCCTTGGGCGTTGGGGCCACGTGCAGGATGTCGCTCGCGCGGTGGCGTGGCTGGCCTCAGAGCAGGCGAGCTACGTGACCGGCGCGACGCTGTTCGTCGATGGCGGCATGACGCTGTACCCGAAGTTCGTCTGAGCTCTCACCACGAGGGTCGCTCGACGCCTGCCGGCAGCCGGTCTTCCTCCTCTAGCTTGTCGAGGTGGGCGAGTAGCGTCACTGCCGCTGCCGGACGCAGCGTGGCTGGCACGTCCGGCCAGGCTGCGTCGAGCAGCTCCTCGACGGAGCGCCTGCCCTCGGAGAGGGCGGCGAGCAGCAGCCGCTCGCGCTCGGAGCGATGGTCGATGTACTGATCCAGCTTGGCGCGAGGCTCCCAGACCGGTGGCCCATGACCGGGGCAAAGCACATCCAGATCACGCTCACGCAGTCTTTCCAGACCGCCAAGGTAGCCGGCTAGCGCGCCGGGACCGGGAGCAATGAAAACGCTCCCTTCGCCGAGCACCGCGTCTCCGGTGAAACACACGCGCCCACAGACCAGCGCGAAGTGATCGGGGGCATGCCCTGGTGTGGCGACGGCCTCAAAGGGCCCAAAGCTCCTCCCTTCGGTAAGCGTGACGTCGGCCTTACCACGACCCACCGCAAGCGGCGCCGGATCGTGCTCGCGCAGAGCTCCAACAGCTTCGGCGTGATCGGCGTGATCGTGAGTGAGCACGATGCCTCCAAGGCCACCGCGCGCATCGATCGCGTCGAGTAACCGTTTGATGTGAGAACCGATCAGGGGACCGGGATCGACGACATAGGTAGGATCGCGACCTACAACCCATGTGTTTGTGCCCGACAGCGTCAGGGGACCGGGGTTGTCCGCACGCAGGCGCAAGACACCGTGCCCGGCCAGCCGGCGAGCATCGACGGTGGGATCCGGCGAAGCTCCTTCTAAGCTGGGCGCCACGGAGATGAGTTTGGCAGCCCACGAGCAGATCGACCTCGAACGCAACGGCGGAACCGGTTATGTTCGCCCGTACTGAGCCGCTGCGCCGCGAGCTGGCCCACGCGCTACCCGAGCGCCCGTTCGGGCTTCACTTCTGGGACGGCTCTGAGCTCGCACCGACAGCATCCGGCGGGCCGGTCTTCACGGTGCGCTCCCCGGCCGCGGTCGCCCACCTGCTGCGCGCCCCCGGTCAGCTGGGGCTGGGACGCGCGTATGCAGCCGGCGAGCTCGAAGCGGACGACCTGGACCGCGTGATCGGGCTGCTCGACTCCTTCAAGGCTCCCGCAATCGATGTAAGGACCCGCTTGCGGCTGGCGCTTGCCGCTGTGCGTGCCTGCGGGCTGAGCGCACCGCCGCGCGTTCCCGCCAGCGAGCTAAGCCCGCGCGGCCGGCGTCACAGCCGCGAGCGCGACGCGCGCGCGGTGCGCCACCACTACGACGTCTCCAACGACTTCTTCGCGCTGTTCCTGGACGAGTCGATGACCTATAGCTGCGCGCTGTTCTCGCGCGGCGCCCAAACGCTCGAGGAGGCCCAGGCAGCGAAGCTCGCGCTCGTCTGCTCAAAGCTCGCCCTGAAAGAGGACGAGCGCATACTCGATGTCGGCTGCGGCTGGGGTAGCTTTGTGCTCCACGCCGCCCGCAACCACGGGGTGCACGCCGTCGGTATCACCCTCTCCCCATCCCAGGCCGAGGAGGCGAGCAGGCGTGTGGCCGTGGCAGGTCTCTCCGATCGCGTGGAGATCCGCACCTGCGACTACCGCGAGCTCGGCGGTGAGCGCTTCGATGCGATCGCGTCGATCGGCATGGTCGAGCACGTGGGCTCCAACCAGATCGACCTCTACGCCGCCCAGCTCGCCGACCTGCTGGAGCCCGGCGGCAGGCTGCTCAACCACGGCATCGCCCGCCTGCGCCACGGCGAGGCAGAGGCGGGACCCTTCTCCGAGCGCTACGTGTTCCCGGACGCCGCGCCGCTGCACGTCTCCCGGGTGATCATGGCGCTCGAGCAAGCGGGCATTGAGCCAGAGCACGTCGAGGGCCTGCGCGAGGATTACTCAGAGACACTGAGCCACTGGATCGAGCGCCTGGATGCCAACCTCGATGAGGCTGAGCGCCTGGCCGGCGCCGAGCGCGTGCGCGTGTGGCGGCTCTACCTGCGCGCCGCCCGTAACGGCTTCCGCACCGGCTTCACCTCGGTCTTCCAAATACTTGGGAACCCGCCCTTAGTGGCGGCCGGAGCGCGCGGCGCCGCTTCTGTTCCCGCCGCCGGAACCGCTGCGCGCGGAGCCGGTCCGCGGCGAGCCGGACCCGTTGCGGGCGGGGCCACTCCGGCCACGGTTGCGCGATGACCGCGCGCTCTGTTGAGAGCCGCCGGAGCGCTGTCCGGTGGCGTCGCTCGGCAGCCCGCCGAGCTCCAGCTCGCGGTGCAGGCCGAGGTCGCGGACCATGCTCACCAGTTCGCGCGCCTGGTCGTGGACGACGAAGGTGACGCCCGTGCCGCTGGCCCCCGCGCGCGCGGTGCGCCCGATGCGATGCACGTAGTCCTCACGCGAGCCGGGGATGTCGAAGTTGATCACATGCGTGATGCCCGCCACGTCGATGCCGCGCGCGGCCACATCGGTGGCGACGAGCGTGTCGACCACACCCGCCTCGAAGCTGGCCAGCGCACGCTCACGCTGGCCCTGGGACTTGTCGCCGTGCATCGCGACGGCCCGGACGTTGTTGCTCGCCAGGCGTTTGACGAGCCGGTCCGCGCCGCGCTTGGTGCGCACGAACACGAGCGTCAGGCCGCGCTCTGCCTCGCCCAGCTCGGCCACCAGCCGTGCGACCTTGGCATCGTGTGAGACCGTCACGAAGCGGTGCTCGACATCGCCCTTGCGCTCCTCGGAGTGCGCGTGCTCGTGACGGCGCGGATTGGTGGTGTAGGCCTTGGCGACCTTGCCGACCTCGCCCTGCAGCGTCGCACTGAACAGCAGCGTCTGGCGCTCACGGGCGCACATCTTCACGATCCGCTCGACGACCGGGCGAAAGCCCATGTCGAGCATCCGGTCGGCCTCGTCGAGCACGAGCAGCCGGATCTGCTTCAGCGACACATCGCGGCGGTCGATCAGGTCCATCAGGCGGCCCGGCGTGGCGACCAGGATGTGCGCGCGGCGCCGCAAGGCGAGCCTGCTTGACGATTCCCGCGCCGCCGTAGACGGCAGCGATCGACAACGCTCGCGCGTGGGCGATCGTCGACGCAGGTCGTCGACGATCTGGCTGGCCAGCTCGCGCGTGGGTGCCAGGACGAGCGCCGAGGGGCGCGCGTCTGAATCCTTGATGCGCTCCACCATCGGCACGCCGAACGCCAGCGTCTTGCCCGAGCCCGTCGGGGACTGGGCCAGCACGTCGTGACCGGCGAGCACGTCGGGAATGACCATGCTCTGTACTGCAAAGGGCTTCTCGATCCCGCGCTGCGCGAGCTCTCCTACGACAACCTCGGACACGCCAAGGCTGGCGAACGTTGCATCCTTCATGTGTTGGTGCTCCTTCTCACGGCCCTCTGGCCGTTATGCGGATGGAGATTCGACTGACCCCATCCGCGCACTCAAAGCGCCAACAAAGACAAGAACCTCGCGGGCGACGTCGCCGCCCGGTAGGGGGACCGTAGCAGACGCCTGTCTCAGACCTGGATATTTGCCATCACGTGCTTGATGCAGATCCCCACCCCGGAACGGCCCAAGAAGACCTCGCGCGTACGCCGCGAAGGACATATCCTCCGATTGCGCGCCACAGCGGACGGCTCCCATATGCTGCCCGCTTCGATGGCGACTGCGCTCCTCGACACGCCGGTGCCCTCTCCTGCCGCCAAGCAATCTGCCCGCTGGGCGCCTTCCCCCTCACTGGGGCGCGCCGAGGTGCTGTGGGTCGCAATTGCCGGAGTGCTCCTCGCCATCCTCACGAGCTGGCCGCTCGTGCTGCACCTGCCGAGCCGCATCGCCCCGGATCTCGGCGACCCGGTCCGCACCGCCTGGCAGGTTGCCTGGGTCGGCCACGCGATGCTGCACAACCCCCTGCACCTGTTCAACGCGAACGCCTTCTACCCCCATCCGCTGAGCCTCGCCTTCTCGGATTCACTGCTCGGTTACGGCCCGGCGGGGTTCTTCGGGCACGGCACCATCGCCGCGCTCATCCGTTACAACCTGCTGTTCCTCTTTGCATGGTCGCTGTGCTTCGCCGGCGCCTATCTGCTGGGACGCGAGCTAGGTCTCGGCCGGCTCGCCGCCGGTGCCGTGGGAATCGCCTTCGCCTACGCGCCCTATCGCGTGACCGAGGCGGGCCACCTGCACGTGATCTCCTCCGGCGGCATCCCGCTCGCACTGTTCCTGCTGCTGCGCGGTTACCGGCGCTCCTCCCGCGGGCTGATCGTGGTGGGCTGGCTGGTGGCGGCCTGGCAGATCAGCCTCGGCTTCACGCTGGGCCTGCAATTCGCCTACCTGCTGGCGATCCTGGCGGCGCTGGCGTTCATCCACTGGTGGCGAGCGCAGCGCCCCGCTCTGCCGCGCCATCTGGTGGCGGTCACGCTCGTGGGCATGGCGGTGGTGGGCATCGTCACGGTCTATCAGGCGCGGCCCTACCTGAAGGTCGCCAGCGAGTACCCGACGGCGAAACGCACGCTCAAGGAAGTCAAAAACTACTCGGCCGGCCCAGCCGCGCTCCTGTCGGCCTCCTCGGAGAACCGCGTGTGGGGCAGCGCAACCGCAGGGATGCGCGCGAAAGTTCACTCAAAGAACGAGAGCGTGTTCTTCCCCGGCGGCCTGATCCTCATGCTCGCCCTGGTGGGACTCATCGGAGTGCGCGGGCCGGGGGAGAGCGGGAATGGGGTAGGTGGGAATTCGTATACCCGGCGACTACGCATTGGGCTGGCCGTTGGGATCGCCGTCGTCTCGATCCTCGCGCTCGGCATGGGCCTGACCGGCGCCGGCTACCCCTACCGCCTTCTATACAACTACGCCCCCGGCTGGAACGGCGTGCGGGTGCCCGGCAGGATCTTCACTACGGCGACGCTCTTCTACGCGCTGCTGGCCGGCGCGGGCGCGCAGCTGCTCGTCCGCCGTCTGCGACCGTGGGCTGAGCGCCAGTCGCTGCAAAGACTGCCTTCGCTCCTCGGCGTGGTGCTGCTGATCGGCCTGCTCGGAGAAGGAGCTGGGCATCTCAATCATCCGGTCGTGCCGCAGCCAGCGCGAGCGGAGACCGGCCTGCCGGGACCGCTGCTGGACCTTCCCACCGACGGCGCCGCCGACCGTGTCTGGCAGTACTTCTCGACCAATGGCTTCTATGAGATCCCGGTCGGCAACAGCACCTTCGACATCACAGCCGTCGATGACCTGCGCGGAGGCATGAACGGCTTTCCCGATCGGGCAAGCGTCGAGAAGCTGCGCTTCTACGGAATCCGCACCGTGGTACTGCACCTGAAGATGCCAAAGCTGCCGGGGATTGTCGGCTACGCGCTGGCCGAGCCACCGGATGTGTATGCGGCTGCCGCCAAGCCGGTTGCGGGCCTCGGCGTCAGGAGCAAGCAGGTGGGGTCGCTCGTGATCTACGAGATCGGCCCTGGCCCCAAGGCCTTGCACGGAACTGATTGATGCTCATCAAGAAAAGGCTCGCACTGGCGGCGATCCTGCTCGCAGGCCTCTCCTCCGCGCTGATGCTGCAGAACTGGTCTGATAACCAGAGTTCTCACTACGACCTGATCCGCGCGCTCGACGCGGGCCGCACGACGATCGACTATGGGCCATACCCCACCAAAGACAAGGCCTTCTACCGCGGTCACTGGTACTCGGCGCGAGCGCCAGGACTTGCGATCTACTCACTCCCCTTCTACGAGCTGCTGAGGGTCGCCGAAGCGCCCGCGGTGGCGCGCTCTTCACACGCGCTGCGCGGCGAAGACGAGATGATCGACTTCGTGGGTGAGTGGGGCTCGGTGCTTCCGGCGCTGTTGCTGATGCTGCTCGTGTGGCGGGTGGCAGATCGTTTCGAGCCGGGTTACGGCGCAGCGGCCGCTGTCGTCGTGGGCCTCGGCACGATGGTGCTCCCGTTTTCGACGCTTCTGTTCAGCCACGTGTTCGCGGCGATGCTCGGCTTCGCTGCCTTCGCGATCATGCTGCGCGAGCGCGACGGCCCGTCGCGGCCGCTGCTGCTCGGATTGGCCGGCCTGCTGATGGGCTACGCGGTCAGCTCCGAGTACCCGCTGGCGTTCGTGGCGCTCGTGCTCGGGTGCTACCTGCTCTCCAGAGCAGACACCCTCAATCCAACCGGTGTGGTGGTGCGCGCCGGCGCCTACGTCGCGGGCGGCCTCGTCGGGATCGTGCCGCTGCTGCTCTACAACCACGCCGCATTCGGATCCTGGACACACCTCGCCTACTCGAACATTCCCCAGCAGCAGAAGGGCTTCTTCGGCATTTCGGCGCCCAGCCTGCCGGTGCTGGCAACGCTCCTGTTCGACTCGCGCGGGTTGCTCACGCTGTGCCCGGTGCTGGCGATGGGCGCGATCGGCACGGTGTTGCTCTACCGCCGCGGCCATCGCGCCGAGGCGCTCACGATCGCCGGTGTGTGCGTCTGCTACCTGGGCTACAACTCGGGCTACTACCTGCCCTTTGGCGGCGGCTCGATGGGTCCGCGCTTCCTGATCACGGTGCTCCCGTTCCTGGGCTTCCCGATTGCTCTCGCGCTCAGACGCCTGCCGGGACCGACGCTGGCGCTCGCGGGGGCCTCGATCGCCGTGGCCGTGGTCGCCACGATCACCCACCCGCTCGTCGGCTATGAGACGGAGACCGTTGTGTGGGGCCGACTGCTCGAACATGGTGAATTCCAGCCGACGATCGCCTCGGCGTTCAGCGCCGGCCGAGGCTGGGCCGCGATCTGGCCGTTCTTGCTCGCCGCCGCGGCGGCTCTGCTTCTCGCGGCGAGGGCGACCCCGCGTCTGAGCCTGTCCGCTCGCACCCTCGGCGCGGGGCTGCTGGCGCTCGCCGCCTGGTGCGCGTTCGCGGTGCTCGCGCCGACGCTGCTGGGGATCGACCATCGTGGCCTGCTGTCCATCGTCGGAGCCGGTGACCACACGGCCCTGAACCTGGCCCTCCACAAGGGCAGTCGTTATCCACTGCGGACACTCGCGCCGATCGCGGGCGTGGCGGGCCTGCTGGCGCTCCTCGCCGTGTGGCTGCGAAACACGTTGGGCGGCTACGCCGGTCCTCCGTCCACCGCGAGTGGCTCTTCCTCGGGCGGCGCGCCGCGCAGCGTGGGGTCAGCGACGATGCGTATGTCGACACCCGGCAGCCCGCGCAGCAGGCGCATCGGCAGCGGCCGATCGGCGATCGGCGAGGAGAAGCGGCGCAATCCCCGGGGTTCCGAAGGCGTGCCGATCAGCACATAGGTGCTACCGAGCGAGCGAGCCAGGCGGATCGCCACCGCCGCCACGTCGTCGCCCTCCTCGACGAGCAGCCGCACTCCCAGCATCGCCGACAGACGCCGCAGCGCCTCCAGCCGCTCGCGGTCCTCGGGGCTCGGGGCCGGCCGGGCGGGCGCACCACGAGCACGTCGAGCTCTGCGTCCAACCGCTGAGCCGAGCGCCACGCGCGCCGCACGACTCGCTCGGAGCGCGGCGCGAGTGTCGCGAGCACCAGCAGCCGCTCGGCGATCGCCTGGGGAGCAGCCTCAGGCGCGGCGAGCAACCCGTCCTCGTCACGTCTTCGCACGATCGAGCTCGGCTCCCGCACGAGGCGCTTGACCTCGACATCCTCCGCCACCTGCCGCAGCGCCGTCTCGCGCAGCGCCGACAGGTTCTCGATCTTGAAGAAGTTGTTCAGCGCCGCCGACACACGCTCGGGGCGGATAGACCTTCCCGGCCTGCAGACGTGCGATCAGCGCCTCGGGAGTGAGATCGATCAGCACCACCTCATCCGCGGCCGAGAGCACCCCGTCGGGAATCGTCTCGCGCGTGCGCGAACCAGTGAGCTGGGTGACCTGGTCGTTGAGGCTCTCCAGGTGCTGCACGTTTACGGTGGAGAACACGTCGATCCCCGCCTCCAGCACGTCGCGCACGTCCTCGTAGCGCTTCTCGTGCTCGACGCCCGGGGCGTTGGTGTGCGCGAGCTCGTCGATCAAGCACAGCTCCGGTTTGCGCGCAAGCACCGCCGGCAGGTCCATCTCCTCCAGGGGCGTGCCGCGATACTCGACATGCCGGCGCGGGATGATCTCGAGACCCTCCGCCTGCGCCACCGTCTCCGCCCGTCCGTGGGACTCGAGATAGCCGACCACCACGTCGCGCCCGGCCTCGGCTTCGGCGGCGCCCTCCTGCAGCATGCGATACGTCTTGCCGACCCCCGGGGCCATGCCGATGAAGACCTTCAGGTGTCCTCGGTCCGGTGATGCCATGCGGGCATTGTCGCCCACGCAGACGTCCGAGGTTGATCAGCCTCCGAGCAGGTTGTGCACGATCAGGTCGATCAGCTTGATCCCGATGAATGGCGCCACGATCCCGCCGAGGCCGTAGATCCACAGGTTGCGCCGCAACAGCGCGCTCGCGCCGATCGGCCGGTAGCGCACCCCCCGCAGCGACAGCGGGAATCAGCAGCGGGATCACGATCGCGTTGAAGATGATCGCCGAGACGATCGCCGAGCGCGGCGTGCCGAGGCCCATGATGTTGAGCACGTGCAGCGGGCCCTTCGATTCGGTCCGGCGGGTGTGGGCGCGTACGTGGCGATGAACACCGCGGGCAGGATCGCGAAGTACTTGGCGACGTCGTTGGCGATCGAGAAGGTCGTCAGCGCGCCGCGGGTGATCAGCAGCTGCTTGCCCACCTCGACGATCTCGATCAGCTTCGTCGGGTTGGAGTCCAGGTCGACCATGTTGCCCGGCCTCGCGCGCGGCCTGGGTGCCGGTGTTCATCGCCACCCCGACGTCCGCCTGCGCGAGCGCCGGCGCGTCGTTGGTGCCGTCGCCGGTCATCGCCACCAGCCGGCCGTCCTGCCTGCTGCTCGCGGATCAGCGCGAGCTTGCGCTCGGGCGTGGCTTCGGCGAGGAAGTCATCGACGCCCGACTCCTCGGCGATCTTCGCCGCGGTCAGGCGGTTGTCGCCGGTGACCATCACCGTCTTGATGCCCATCGCCCGCAGCTGGTCGAAGCGGCCTTCATGCCCTCCTTGATCGTGTCCTTCAGGTAGACGACGCCGAGCACCTGGTTGTCGCGCGCGACCGCCAGCGGCGTGCCGCCCTCGTTGCCGATGCGGTCCAGCTGCACCTGCAGCTCGGGCGGCGGGGAGCCGCCTTCGCTCTCGACGAGCTCGATGATCGCGTCGCCGGCGCCCTTGCGCAGCCGCCTGCCGTCGATGTCCACGCCGCTCATCCGCGTCTGCGCGGTGAACGGCACGAACTCGGCGTGCAGCGTGGTCATGTCGTGCTCGCGGATGCCGTACTGCTTGGCCAGCACCACGATCGAGCGTCCCTCGGGCGTCTCGTCGGCGAGCGAGGCCAGCTGCGCGACCTCGGCCAGCTCGGACTCGGCCACGCCGGGCATCGGCACGAACTCCGAGGCGAGGCGGTTGCCGATCGTGATCGTGCCGGTCTTGTCGAGCAGCAGCACGTCCACGTCGCCGGAGGCCTCCACGGCGCGACCGGACAGCGCGAGCACGTTGCGGCGCACGAGGCGGTCCATGCCGGCGATCCCGATCGCGGACAGCAGCGCTCCGATCGTCGTGGGGATCAGCGCGACGAGCAGCGCGATCAGGGTCGTCTCGGAGATCGAGGTGCCGGCGAACAGGCCGAACGGGCGCAGCGTGGCCACCACGATCATGAAGATCAGCGTCAGCGCCGCCAGCAGGATGTTCAGCGCGATCTCGTTCGGCGTCTTGCGCCGCTCCGCTCCCTCGACGAGCGCGATCATGCGATCGAGAAACGACTTGCCCGGGCTCCTGGGTGATTTCCACGACGATCTCATCGGAGGTCACGCGCGTGCCGCCGGTGACCGCGCTGCGGTCGCCGCCGGACTCGCGGATCACCGGCGCGGACTCGCCGGTGATCGCCGACTCGTCCACGGTCGCGATGCCCTCGATCACGGTGCCGTCGCCGGGGATCAGCTCGCCCGCCGGCACGATCACGACGTCGCCGCGCGTGAGCTCCGAGGCCGCCTTGGTGGAGCCGTCGCGCAGCGTGGCGACCGTCTCCTTGCGCATCGAGCGCAGCGTGTCCGCCTGCGCGCGGCCGCGGCCCTCGGCGAACGCCTCGGCCATGTTCGCGAACACGACCGTCAGCCACAACCAGATCGCGATCGGGAACGTGTACCAGGCTGGCTCGTTACCGCCGCCGAGCGGCTTGCCGCCGAACACCTGGATCAACCAGGTCACGGTCGTGATCACCGAGCCGATCTCCACGACGAACATCACCGGGTTGTGGATCTGCACGCGCGGGTCGAGCTTCTTGAAGCTGTCGATCAGCGCGCGCCAGACGATGTCGCGCTGGAACAGCGAGATCGCCTGGCGCTCGTGGGTGCCGGCACGCTCTGCGCGACATCAGCCTTTCCCTCCGGTGAGCGGTCGAGTGCGAGGTTGAGCTCGAGCACGTTCACGCCCCGCTCGCCGGAGAAGCCGAGGCCGCGCCCGGAGGTGTACTTGCCGATCAGCGCGTCCACCCCCGCAAGCGAGAGCCGGCGCATGGCCGCGATGCGGTGGGCCTGAATCCAGGCGTTGGCCTGTGAGATTTCGGGGTCGAGGTTCGAGGCCGAGGTGTTGACCGCGTCGACCGGGATCTTGCGCCACGGTCAGACCGGGGTCATATCTGCTTGTCGGCGCCGTGTTCAGTTCGAGATAGGCCTTGATGTTTTCGGCGTTCGCTTCCTCGGTCTTCGTGCTGTTGGGGCCGCGGTTGGAGAATGTGCTGGCCGCCGCGTTGTACGGCGCCGCCTTCGGTCGCCGAGGGACGCGACTGGAAGTAGCGCGGATCGGCTTCGGTCACCACTTCGTCTTTCTCTTCCTTGTGCTTGCCGTTCTTTCCGATCACCGGCGTGGCAAAGCTCTGGCCGATGATCTTCGAGCCGACCAGCTTGCCGTTCACCTATGATCTTCTGGCCGTTGGCGTTGCCCGGGAAGGCGACCTGGCTGACGCCGGTGATCACGAGCGGATAGACGAGGCCGAGCAGGACCGTGAAGACGACGATCGCGATGATCGATGTGACGATGTCGCGCTTCATCTCAGTAGAGGTGTCCGGTCAGGCCCTGGACGATCGGTCCGAGCAGCAGGGCGGGGAAGAAGGTGAGCGCGCCGACGAGCACGATCACGCCGATCAGCAGCACGACGAACGTGGGGTTGTCGGTGCGCATCGTGCCGAGGCCCGCGGGCGTCACCCGCTTGCCGGCCAGCGCACCGGCGACGGCGAGCGCGAACAGGATCGGCGCGTAGCGGGCGAACAGCATGTCGAAGCCCCCGAGCAGGTCGGCGAAGGTGACGCCGTGAGAGCCGACGTTGCCGGCGTTCGGCTGGATGAAGCCGGTGTAGCCGGCGAACGCCGAGCCGTTGTTGTTCGCCTGCGAGAGGTAGGCGTAGAAGGTCTCGGAGAAGCCCTGCGGCGTATTGCCGCTCGCTTTGGAGAGCGCCACTTCGGCGATCGACTTGCGCCCGGCGCTACTCGCGGTGGCCAGCGCGGTGCAGAACAACGCCGCCAGCGGCGTCACCAGGATGCCCAGGCCGGCGAGCTTGATCTCGCGCGCCTCGAGCTTCTTGCCCAGCCACTCGGGCGTGCGTCCCACCATCAGCCCGCCGATGAACACCGCCAGCAGGACGTACAGGAGGATCGAGTACAGCCCCGTGCCGACGCCGCCGAAGATCACCTCGCTGGCGGACAGGTTGGCGAACGGCACAGCGCCGCCGATACCGGTGAAGGACTCGATCGCGCTGTTCACCGCGCCGCACGAGGTCACGGTCGTGACGACGTCGAACAGCGCCGAGCCGGCGATCCCGAAGCGCTGCTCCTTGCCTTCCAGGTTGCCGCCGGTCGAGCCGGCGATCACGTGCGTGTGCAGGCCGGCGGCGTGCTGCGCCGGTGAGCCGTGCGCCTCGGCGATGTAGGCGACGGTGACCGCGCCGAGGAACATCACCATCATCGTCGCGTAGATCGCGTAGCCCTGGCGGCGGTTGCCGGTCATCCGCCCGTACGCGAACACGAGCGCCGCCGGGATCACCAGCACCATCAGCATCTCGAAGAAATTGGTGAACGCGGTCGGGTTCTCGAACGGGTGCGCCGAGTTGGTGTTGAAGAAACCGCCGCCGTTCGTCCCCAGCTCCTTGATCGCCTCCTGCGAGGCGACCGGACCCATCGCGATCGACTGAGTCAGGCCCGTGATCGTGTGAACCGTCAGGTAGCTGTTGAGATTCGCGATCACACCCTGGGAGACGAGCACGATCGCGGTGAGCACCGACAGCGGCGCGAGCACATACAGGATCGTGCGCACGAGGTCCTGCCAGAAGTTGCCGAGGCTCTTGCCGCTGCGCCCGACGATCCCGCGGATCAGCGCGACCGCCACGACAATCCCAACGCCGGCCGACAGCCAGTTCTGGACCGTCAGCCCGATCATCTGGCTGAGGTAGCTCATCGTCGTCTCGCCGCTGTAGAACTGCCAGTTGGTGTTCGTCATGAACGACGAGACCGTGTTGAACGTCACGTTCCAGGAGCCCGATTGTAGCCGAGCGGGTTCAGCGCATGCGGAACGAAGAAGGCGTTCTGCGTGCGCAGGATCAGGTACAGCAACAGCCAGCCGGCGAGCGAGAAGATGATCAGGCTTTTCGCATATGCCTTCCAGTCCTGCTCGCGCTCGGGGTCGACCCGCAGGACCCTGTAGAGGAAACGCTCGGGCCACGCAAAGACCGGCGTCAGGAACACCCGCTTGCCGGTGTACACCTTCGCCATGTAGCCGCCGAGCGGTATCGCGAGCGCGGTCAGGATGATCGCGAAGGCGACGATCGTCAGCCAGCCGGCGAAGGTCACAGCTTCTCTCCGCGGATCAGTGCGTAGAAGAGATAGGCGATGATCAGCACCGACGACCGCCGAGGCCGCTCAGTGCGCGATCGGCGCACGCTCATACCCTGTCGATTCCCTCGATCAGGGCCAGCAGGATCAGGAACATGACGATCCCGAGAGCGATGGCCACGACGTCCATGACGATCACTATCGATGCCCACGCATTACGCCCGCATAACGATCCAGGTGATTCACATAACGATTTTGTGACGGTGACGCGAAGCGTCACATGGAGAATCTGTATCCCACTCCAGGGTCGGTGACGATGTATCGATGCCGGGCGGGCTCCGAATCATCCTCCGGCTCGATCTTCGCTCGCAGCCGCGCGATGTGCGTGCGCAGCGGCTGGATGTCCTCCACGTATTCCGGACCCCACACCTCCGCGAGCAGCTTGCGGTGCGTCATCAGCCGTCCGCGGTTGCGCACGAGCACGCGCAGCAGGTCGAACTCGATCGGGGTGAGGTGGATCGGCTCGTCCGTCGCGCGACACGACGCGCCCGGCGAGGTCGACCTCCAGGCCCTCGACCTCGATGCTCGGCTCTCCCTCCGCCTGCGCCGCCCGGCGCAGCGCGGCCTGCAGCCGGGCGACGAGCTCGCGCGCGCCGAAAGGCTTGGTGATGTAGTCATCCGCGCCCGCCTCCAGCGCCCTGACCTTCTGCTCCTCCTCGCCCACCGCGGAGAGCACGAGGATCGGCATCTCGCTCCATTCGCGCAGCCTGCGCGTCACCTCGACGCCGTCGCCGTCTGGCAGCACCAGGTCGACGATCGCGGCGTCCGGCGGACGCACCGCCGCGAGGTCGAGCGCCTGCGAGGCCGTCTCGGCGGGGACGGCCTCGAAACCCGCCTCGCGCAGCACCACCTTCAACGCGCGCACGATCTGGGGCTCGTCGTCGACCACCAGGATGCGCGGCTCCCTCAGCCCGCCATCTGTCCAGATCTCCGGGCCTCCAGCGGCAGCTCGAACACGAACGTCGCTCCCTGCTCGGGCAGCGACTCGACATGCAGCGTGCCACCGTTGGCCTCGGTGAAACCGCGCGCGATCGCCAGCCCCAGACCCGAGCCGCGATGGCCTCCCTGTGCGGTGCCCGCGCGGTAGAACGGCTCGAACACGCGCTCCAGCTGCGCCGGGGGAATGCCGGGACCACGGTCGACCACGCGCACGATCAGCCTTCCGCCCTCGCCGGCCAGGGGACGCACCGCCCGTGCCCTCACCGACACCGGATGCCCGCCGGAGTGCCTGCGGGCGTTCTCGAGCACGTTCACGAACGCACGCTCCAGCTGCGCCGAATCGGCCCGCACGAGCGGCAGGTCGCGGTCGATCGACAGCGCGAAGTCCTCCGCTCCGCGGCCGCCAGCTCCTCGAGCGCGGAGCCGATCACCTCCTCGACCGACATCCACTCGCGCCGGGGCTCAGCCGACGCCCGCCTCCAGGCGTGAGAGGTCGAGCAGGTTGTCGACCAGGCGCGACAGCCGCCGTGGTCTCCTCCTGGATGACCGCCGCCATGCTCCTCGCGCTCCTGCGGCGAGAGCGATGGCGAGCCGACCGCCTCGCCGGCCGCCGAGATCGCCGTCAGCGGCGAGCGCAGATCGTGGGAGACCGCGCGCAGCAGCGCCGTCTTGACCACGTCGGCGCGGCGCAGCGACGCCGTCTCGACGACCCCGCCCAGCAGCGCCTCGCGCTCGAGTGCGGCGCTCAGCAGCGCCTCCAGCGCCGGCACGACGCGCTCCTGCAGCCTGCGCAGGCTTGCCTCGGAGGTGTCCGCCCCGACCAGCAGCGTCCCCAGCCGGCGGGTGCCTTCGCGCAGCGGGAAACGCGACGCTGCGCTCGTCCCCTTCGACGCGCGTCCATCTCGATCGCCGCCGAGGTCAGACCCGACGTGCCCGGGCCAGCCGGGCAGCGGCCGTCGGCAGCGCCTCGTGCGAGGCTGTCCCCGCGCAGCAGCAGCCGGGCCATCTCCGCGGCCAGGTCGGCCTCGCGCCGGCGCTCGTTCGCGTCGCGCGCACGCGCGCGTGTGACCTCCGCCACCGAGCTGGCCAGCACGGCGACGAGCAGGAACGCGACCAGCGCCACCCAGTTGCTCGAGTCCCTGATCGTGAATTGGCCGACCGGCGGCAGGTGAAAGAAGTTGAAGGCGGCAGCGCTCAGCACCGCGCGTCGCAACAGCCCAGCCACGCTCCCCAGATGACCGACACGACGAGCACCGCCAGCAGATACACGACGCCCAGCGACACGACCGGCGCAACTGCTTGAGCGGATAGACGATCAGCGTGCACAGCGCCACCGCACCCACCGCGACGATCGCGCCCGTGCGCCGCGATGGCTGGCCTCGCGCTCAGCAGGAATCCAAACGGGCTCGACATGAGTTGCAGCCTAATGAGGAGTGGGGCGGGACTCGGGTCCCGCCCCACTCGTGCGCCCTGCTAGGCGAGTCCCGGCATCAGCCGGGCTTCGTGGGAGCCGTGACCTCCCAGCCATCGTCTTCGGGACTGCGCTTGCCTACGCAATCTTGTGGCGCCCACGCGGCGCGCGCGTAAAGGAGGCGTGACCGGCGTGTGACGGTTTCGTGATCGCTCATCGTCCGCCTGCATCACCTACCCTTCGCTCAAGCTGGCCGTTCGCTTCCGCCGACGTCAAGGAGGGAGTCCCCCCAGGCGATGAAGACACGCATTCGCGCCACCGCCGTGCTTGGCCTTCCAGCTGTGGTGGTCTGCTGTTCGCTGCTCAGCTCCACGGTCGCCGTGGCAGGCACCGTCGCGCCGCTGCCCGCTTCCAACTACACGGTGCACCCCGTATGCGCGGCACCCGCCCCCGGATACGCCAGCTGCCTAGCGCTGGAGCTGGTGCCAAGAACGGCGGCGGCACGCGCTCACACCCATCCGCTGGGAATAACCAAGAAGCCGGCCGATCGTGGCCGTCAAAGCCCCGGAAGGCGCCTTTGGCCTGCGACCCCAGGATCTGCACAGCATTTATCAGCTGCCGACCGCTGCCGCCTCCACACAGACGATCGCGCTAGTGGATGCCTACAACGACCTCAGCGCCGAAGCGGACCTGAAGGTCTACGACAAAGAATTTGGGCTGCCCGAATGTACCGCCGCGAACAAATGCTTTGAGCAGCTCAACCAGAACGGCGAAACTGGGAACCCACCTTTCCCCCAGAGCAAAGTATCGAGGGAAGCAGAGGAAGTGATATGCAAAACAGCGATAGGGAAAACAAAGGAAGCGGCTTGTAAGGAAGTGGAAGAAGCCAGTGGATGGTCGGAAGAGATATCGCTCGACATCGAGACCGCCCACGCGGTCTGCCAGAACTGCAAGATCATGCTCGTCGAGGCCAACGCGGCGACGTTCCCCAACCTCGAAGCCGCTGAGGAAACGGCGGTCAGGCTCACTGCGACCGAGATCTCCGACTCGTGGGGCGGCCCCGGGCAGGGCGTGACGGCGGCCGAAGACGACGCAAGCGCCTTCAAACATCCGGGCATTGTCATCACAGCGGCCTCCGGCGATAACGGCTACCTCGACTGGGCGGCTGAAGAACCCTCAGAACGAGGCTTTGCCGACTATCCCGCCTCTTCGCCGCACGTGGTCGCGGTCGGTGGCACGCGGCTGTTGCAGAACCATGGTGCATGGGAAGGCGAGACCATGTGGAACGACGGGGGTCAGAACACAGAAGGCGAAATCGAAGGCGCGGCGCTGGTGGGAGCGGCTGCAGCGCTCGGTACTCGCCGCTCCGTCCTGGCAGCAAACCGTCTCCGATTGGGAATCGGTCGGCTGTGGCGCACATCGCGCCGTTGCGGATATCTCGGCCGACGCCGACCCCTATACGGGCGTCGCGATCTACGACTCCACCGCCGAATGCGAATACGAGAAGGCGGCAACGCCCAGGGCCTGGTGCACGATCGGCGGCACGAGCCTGGCCTCGCCGCTCGTCGCCTCGGTGTTCGCGCTCGCCGGTGGGGCACACGGAGTGGAATACCCCGCGCAGACCCTGTACGAAAATCTGGCCGCGTCACCCAGCTCGTTGCACGATGTCGTCACCGGGTCCAACGGGGAATGCTCGAAACCCTTTGAACCCAACAACGGTCTCTCCGGCTGCATGAACCCGAAGAAGAGGCGAAAAACTCAGCTGCCCGGCTCCGAGCTCATCTGCCTGGCCAGCGAAGGCTATGACGGCCCCAGCGGTGTCGGTACCCCGAACGGGATCGTCGCTTTCCAGCCCCTCACCGAAGAAGCCAAAAGGAAGTTCCAAGAACGAAAGGCAGAAGAACAGAAGAGGAAAGAAAAAATAGAAGAAGAAGCAAGAAGCAAATCCACAGGCGCAAGCACGACCGGCGTTCCGCCAGGGGCCCTCGCCTCGCGCGGGTAGCACCACGATCTTCCTCACCCGGTCCCGGCCGTACAGCCGACGATCCGCCTCATCCGGCCTTCGCGCTCACCCCCAACGCCCTCATCGCGCTGCGCCGTGTCCGGCCGAAGACCGCTTCCATTGGCTTCGTCTTCACCCTCAGCGCCGCCGCGCGCGTGCGCGTCACGCTCGCCAAGCAGCTCAATGCGCACGGACGCAGACGCTGGCAGACGCTGCCGTACTCGCTGACAATCGCGGCTACGAGGGGACGCAACCGCCGGCACCTGAGCGGCCGCAACCCGCTCACCCCCGGCCGCTACCGCCTAACGCTCACACCTCAACACGGCGGCGCGCGGTCGATCACGTTCCAGGCCACATAGGCACTCTCACCTGATCGGTGGCCTTGCAAGCCGCACTGCAGGAACCCCCATTTCCTTGTGCTCGGACCATCCCCTGGCTAGCTTGCCGACTTCATGTCTCGCTCGCTCCGCCCCCTGATCGCGCTCGCGGCCGTCCTCGCCACCGCAGCCGCGGGGATGGCGGCCCTCGGACCGATTGCCGCCGGTTCGACCTCGGGCACGCTCGAAAGCCGAATCGCCGCCTCGCAGGCGCGCGAAGGCGAGCTGCACTCCGGGATCGGCGCCGACACCCACCAGATCGAGGGCTTTCAGGGCAGCATCGACGACCTGCAGACGCGCCTGGACGCGCTGGAATCGAGCCTCAGCGTCGAGCGCAGCCTGCTGGCCAGCCTGCAGGTCCCAGCTGCGCGCCGCCCGCGCCCGCCTGGCCTCGCTCCAGGTCCAGCTCGGGCGCGACCGGCAGGTGCTTGTCGCCCAGGTGATCGCCTCCTATGAGTCTCCCCCGCCGGACATCGCGACGGTGATCCTCGAGGCCCACGGCTTTGCCGACCTGATCGAGCGGGTCGACGACCTGCGCGCGATCTCGCGCGAGAACGCCGGGGCGACGATCCACGTCGCCGAAGAGCAGAAGGCCGTGACCGCCCAGGCCACGCAGCTCGCGACGCTGGAGGCAAGCCACGCGCGCGAGACGCGCGCCGTGCTCGTCCAGCGCGACGAGGTCGCCCAGCTGCACCTCGCGTCTGTCAACCGCCAGCTCGCAGTTCGTCCGCGCGCGCGACCGCAAGAGCTCCGAGCTGCGGACGAACTGCAATCGCATAAGCACTCACTCGAACACGAGCTTGCGAAGCTCGCGGCGCAGCGAACTCGCCGCCGCCGGCGTAGCCGACGCCTACACCGGCCCGGTCGGCAGCTTCACCTCGACGCCCGAAGGGGAATACGGCTTCTTCCAGGCTGCCCGGCACGAACTACTCGGTCGGCGAGGAGCCGACGCTGGCGCCCACCTGAACACGCTCGGGCGTCGCGCTGCATCTGCACCTGATCGGCATCTCCGGCTATCGCTCGCCGTCAGCACTCGGTCGAGGTCGGCGGCTTCGCCGATGATCCGCACACGCGCGGCGAAGCCTCGGACACGCCCGGCGTCGAGGGCGTGCCCCGAGGCGACGCTCGCGCGCTTCGGCCTGATCCGCCCGTTCCCGGGCGCCGCCGAGGCCGATCACATACAGCTGCTCGGCAGCAAATACTGATCCGGCGGCGTCTCGTCGCCCCTGGCGGCGTCCTCCGATCGGAGATCGACGGGATCTCCGATCGGCCAGCACGCCACGCGGGTGGGTGGGTTTCGAGCCCTGGCAGGAACGACGACCCATCCGCCGGATAGATCAGACAGCGGACGCCAGCAGCGCGGGCGCACCGTAGACATCAGGCAGTCAGGCAGCACGACGCTGCCGTCGGCCTGCTGGCCGTTCTCCAGCAGCGCGACGAGCGTGCGGCCGACCGCGACCGCGGTGCCGTTGAGTGTGTGCAGCGTCTGTGTCTGCTTGTCGCGGCGCATGCGGATGTTCAGGCGCCGGGCCTGGTAGTCGGTCGTGTTCGAGCACGAGGTCAGCTCGCGGTAGCGCCCGTGAGCTGGGCAGCCACGCCTCGCAGTCGTACTTCTTGGCGGCCGAGTTGCCGAGGTCGGTGACGGCGATGTTGACGACGCGATAGGGCAACCCGAGCTCCTGAGGATCTCCTCCTCGATCGCCAAGATCCGCTCGTGCTCGTCGGCCGACTCCTCGGGCGCGACGAAGCTGAACATCTCGACCTTGTCGAACTGGTGCACGCGGAAGATGCCCGCGCGTGTCCTTCCCCGCCGCGCCGGCCTCGCGGCGGAAGCAGGGCGAGAAGCCGGCGTAGCGCAGCGGCAGGCGTCTCAGCCTCGAGAATCTCCTCGTCGTGCAGCGATGCGAGCGCGACCTCGGAGGTGCCGACGAGATAGAGCTCGTCCTCGGCCAGGGAGTAGATCTGCTGCTCGGTGTCGGGCAGGAAGCCCGTCCCGTAGAGCGCCTGCTCGCGCACCAGCACCGGCGGGATCACCGGCTCGAAGCCATGCGCCCGCAGCTTCTCCAGCACCCAGCGCACCAGCGCGAGCTCGAGCATCACCAGGTCGCCTTTCAGATAGGCGAAGCGCGCGCCCGACAGGCGCGCCGCGCGATCCATGTCGATCCCGTCCCCCGCCAGCTCGAGGTGGTCGCGGGGCTCGAAGCCGAACCTCCGGGATCTCGCCGACCTCGCGCACCAGCTCGTCCTTCAGGACCGGGCGCGGCGGTCGGATCGGGCAGGTTGGGCAGCGGCGCCAGCGCGCGCCTGCAGCTCCTCTTCGACTGCGCCCAGCTCGCGCTCCAGCTCCTTGGCGCGCGCGGCCACGTCGCGCATCGCCGCGATCTCGCGCTCGCGCTGCTCTCCTACGCCGGCGGCCGACTTGATGCGCGCGTTGGCCTCGTTCTGCTCGGCACGCAGCCCCTCCAGCTCGGGCAGCAGCTCGCGCCGGCGCGCGTCCCAGTCGATCACCCGACCGAGGCCGGCGACCGCCTGCGCGCCGCGACGCTCCAGCGCCGCGCGCACGACCTCCGGTTCTTGACGGATCCGCTTGAGGTCGAGCACGTTCGGGAGCCTACCCGAGACGAATGCCCGGATCCCGGGCTATTTCGTGGAGAGGTGAGGATCTCGCGCTACGTGGGGAGCCTGAGGATCCTGCGCTACATGGGGACCGTCAGGGGTCCTGCGCTACTTCGTGGAGAGCGTGATGTTCACGGAGGGCACTTTCTGCGCCTGCAGCCCGGAGTACTTCGCGAGGAAGGCGGCGACTTCCGCGCTTCGGTGCCAAGGACGATGTTCTCCGGCATGATCGCGCCCGAGAAGCCGCCGTTGTGGATCGCGAAGAGCACCTGTTCGGCGTTCTCCTTGCGGAAGTTGAAGTTCGGGCCGTTCGTCGGCAGGCGGTTCTTGATGCTCGTCGCCGACCCCTGCGCGCCGACCGTGGCCAGCGTGTGGCAGCCGGAGCAATGGTCGCGGAAGATCACCGCCCCGCGGTAGTAGGGGCTGCTCTTGGGAACCGATATGCCCTGCGAGCCGCAAGCGCCAAGCGCCTCGCGCAGGCGAGCAGGATCATCGTCATCGCGGCAAGCTTCATGCGCCGGGAATATATAGCCCCACTCAGAGCCCAGTACAGCCACTCAGAACGCGCGGGTACAACCCACCCGGAGCTGTGGGTGCAGCCTCACTCGAACCCGTGGGCCGTACCCGCCGCACGCAGCGCAAGGAACATGACGACGAGCGCCGCGGCGCCATCACGCCCAGCTCGCGGCGCATGATCTCCGCGACGATCGCTCGCTGCTCGAGCCTCGGGCAACTCGCCCACCGCTTGGGCGTCAGCCAGCTCGCGCTGGTCGAGGATCGTCTGCGCGGAGCTGACGCGCAGTTGCTCGGCCACGAATCCGACCGCGAGCGGGAGCAGCGCGTAGAGATAGAAGAGACGGTCGCTCGAGTACTCGCCGGCCAGCGCCAGCGCAGCCGATCCACCAGCGCGAACATGAGCACCGAGCCTTGCCCGACGCGCAGCAGCAGCCAGAAGGCCCTGCTCGGCTCGCAGCGGTACCAGCGCCAACCGCCGAGCACCCCCGGGAGCGCGTTGAGCGCGGCCAACGCGAGCGCGCCCGCCACGACGGCGGCGGTCAACGCACCGACCCGCGGTCAGGCTACGCTTCCGGCCGCTCTCGACGCCGGCCGTCGCCACGCACATACGCGGGCAAGCCCGGCAATTCTCGGGATCGCCTGTCAAAAGCCCCGCACATATCGAGCCGATTGCCACTATGTAACACTCTGCCACAAGCGGTGATATAACACGGCCCGGTGCTGCGCAGCTATCTACCGGCGATCGTCTTTCTGGTCCTCGGTGGCACTGTCGGTGGGGTGTTCGCGGCTCTCAACTCCGTGCTCGGCCCGCGTCGGGCGACACCACAGAAGCAAGACCCTTATGAGTGTGGTCTGCCCTCGGAGGTCCAGCAGGGGATGCGCTTCGGGATCAGCTTCTACCTGATCGCGATGCTCTTCATCCTGTTCGACATCGAGGTCGTCTTCCTCTACCCGATCGCCGTCGAGCTGCGCGCTTACGGCGACTTCGCACTGGCCGAGACGATCACGTTCATCGCGCTGCTGTTCGTCGCGTTCGTCTACGTGTGGCGCAGGGGAGCGTTGGAGTGGAAGTAAAACGCGAGCGCGTCGGACCGGGCTTCACGGCCCCGGGCGGACCGGGCTCGGCGCCGGGGTTGCCAGGGGCGCGGGGTGCGGGCGGGGCAAGTTCAGATCTGCGTGTGCAATCGCTGAACGCCGATCAGCTGCTGCGCGGCAACGCGCTCGAGGGCCCCAATCAATCCGCCCACCTGGAGGGCGACGGAGCTCGAGCGCTACGTGGAGGAACGCGTGCTGACGACGACGCTCGACCCGGCGGTCGCCTGGGCGCGGTCGAACTCCTTCTTCCCGCTCGCCTTCGGGCTGGCCTGTTGCGCGATGGAGCAGTTCCACGCGGCCGGCCCGCGAATGGACATCGCGCGGTACGGCTATGAGGCATTTCGCGCCTCGCCGCGCCAGGCCGACCTGATCATCCTCGCGGGGCGGGTGTCGATCAAGATGGCGCCGGTCATTCGCAGGCTTTACGACCAGATGCTCGAGCCCAAGTGGGCGATCTCGATGGGCGCTTGCTGCAGCTCGATGGGTGTCTTCAACAACTACGCACTGGTCCCAGCCGACAAGTTCATGCCGATCGACGTCCACGTCCCCGGCTGCCCGCCCGCGCCCGGAGTCCCTCATGCACGGCGTGCTCAAGCTGCGCAAGATGGTCCAGAACGACCCCGAGATGGGTTGGCGTGAGCGCTACGACGCCGTCGGTACCGAGGAGGTCCCGGAGGTGGGTGGGCATCAAGACTCCGCCACCGGCGGGGCTCCCGGAGGATGGCACGGCCGGTGCCTGACGCAACCGGGCTCGAGTTGATTCGCCACGAGCTCGGTGATACGGTCCTCGACACCGTCTTCTTCCGCGATCGTGCGACCCTCATCGTCGATCCCGCCGGGCATCCGGGGAGTGCTCGAGCAGCTGCGCGCGCAGGGTTACTCGTTCATGGCGAGCCTCCACGGCGTCGACTACTACCCCCAGGAGCCGCGCCTCGGCGTCGATCTACGAGTTGCTCGACATGCGCAGGGTCGACCGCATCACGGTCAAGCTGCGAGTGCACTCCGATGCGCCCACCGTGGAGTCTGTGACCGAGGACTGGCCGACGGCCAACCACCAGGAGCGCGAGGTGTATGACATGTTCGGAGTCGTATTCGACGGCCATCCGGACCTGCGCCGGATCCTGATGCCCGAGGACTACGAGGGCCATCCTCAGCGCCGCGACTTTCCGATCGGCGGCGAACCCGTCATCTTCACGCGCGACGAGGCCAAATGGCTGGAGGCGCGTCAGTGAGCGCTGTGGAGACGCAGATCGACGGCCGCGAGACGACCGACGAGCTGCTGACGCTCAACTTCGGCCCGCACCACCCCGCCACGCATGGTGTCCTGCGGCTACTCGTCACCCTCCAGGCCGAGGTCGTGCGCGACATCAAACCGATCATCGGGTACGTACACACGGGGATCGAGAAGACGGCCGAGGACAAGTCCTACTGGAAGGTCATCCCAGTGGTGGAGCGGATGGACTACCTGGCCTATTACTTCAACGCGATGGCCTACATCGGTGCGGTCGAGACGCTCGTGGGGGTCGAGGTTCCCAAGCGCGCCCAGTACCTGCGCGTGATCCATCTCGAGCTCAACCGCATCGCCTCGCACCTGATCTGGCTCGGCACGAGCGCGCTCGATCTCGGCGCCGTCTCGATCTTCCTGTACTGCCTGCGCGAGCGAGAAATGATCCTCGACCTGTTCGAGATGTCCTCCGGCGCGCGCATGCACACGCGCTACTTCCAGGTCGGCGGCGTGATCGAGGACATCCCCGCCTCCTTCGCGCCGAAGCTGCGTGAGTTCCTCGCGATCATGCCCCAACGCGCCGACGAGTACGGCGCGATCCTGAACTCCAACGAGATCGTGCTTGCGCGGTTGCGCGGGACCTGTCCGCTGGACGCCGAGACGCTGCTGGGACTCGGGGTCACAGGCCCTCTGCTGCGCGCCGCCGGCAACCCGTGGGACCTGCGCAAGGCCGCGCCGTACAGCTCCTACGACGACTTCGAGTTCAAGATCCCAGTTGGCACAGTCGGTGACAATTACGACCGCTTCGCCGTGCGGCTGGCGGAGATATATGAGTCGGTGCGGATCATCGAGCAGGCGCTGGACGGGCTGCCCGAGGGAGCGCACATAACCGAAGACCGCAAGGTCGCGCTGCCGCCCCGCCACGAGCTCGCCACCTCGATGGAGGCGCTGATCCACCACTTCAAGCTCGTGACCGAGGGGTTCCGTGTGCCACCGGGCGAGGTATACAACGCGATCGAGTCTCCCCGTGGCGAGCTCGGCTGTTATGTGCGCTCGGACGGCAGCTCGAAGCCCGCGCGTGTGCACATGCGCGATCCGTCATTCGTCAACCTCCAGGCCCTGGCGCCCATGTCCCGGGGCAGCTACATCGCCGACATGATCGCCACCACCGCAATGCTCGACCCGATATTGGGAGGCATCGACCGGTGAGCGCTGCGCAGCAGGGCGGTCCCGGGAGTCTGGAGGGGTCCCGTCCCGGTCAAGCAGACCGCCAGGATGGCGATACGAGCATTTCAGTTCCAGCCGGGCTGCGCGCCGAGATCGAGGCGCACATGGCGCTCTACCCCGATAGCCACTCGGCCGCACTGCCCGCGCTGAGCGCCGCGCAGCGCGTGCACGGCTGGTGCTCACCCGAGGCGATCGAGCAGGTCGCATCCGTGATGGGCGTGACGCCCGCCGAGCTCGAGGCGGTCACGACCTTCTATGACATGCTTGAGACCAAGCCGGTTGGGCGCCACAGCGTGTATGTGTGCACGAACATCTCCTGCTCGCTGCGCGGCGCCGACGCACTGCTCGCCGCCGTGCAAGAGGCAGCGGACGGCAACCGCGAATTCAACGTGCGTGCGTTCGAGTGCCTCGGCGCGTGCGATATCGCACCGATGGCCTCCGTCGATGGCGTCTACGTCGGCCCACTCGCTATCGAGGACGTTCCCCGCCTGCTCGACGACGTGAGCGCCGGACGAGACGTGCTGCCCGACAAGCAGCTAGTGAAACGTCCGTGTGCGGATGCAGAGGTACGGGGATGAGCGAGAAGCTGCTGTTCAAAGACATCGACGAGCCTGGGTTGAACACGCTTTCGGTGTACGAAGCCCGCGGCGGCTATGCCTCGCTGCGCAAGGCCCTGCAGATGGCGCCAGAAGACGTGCTGAAGGAGCTCGAAGCCTCCGGCCTGCGCGGGCGCGGTGGCGCCGGTTTCGCGATGGGCAAGAAGGTCTCCTTCCTCCCCAAAGGCGCGATCGAAAAGTACCTCGTGTGCAACGCCGACGAGTCCGAGCCGGGGACGTTCAAGGACCGCGAACTGATGCAGAAGACCCCCCACATGCTGCTGGAGGGGCTGATCATCGCCTCCTACGCGGCGGGCACGAGCCGCTCGTTCATCTACATCCGCGGCGAGTACGTACAGCAGGCCGACGTGCTCGACGCGGCGCTGGGAGAAGCACGCGAGGCGGGCTATGTCGGCGAGCAGATCCTCGGCTCCGCGCACTCCCTGTCGCTCGTTATCCACCGCGGCGCCGGCGCCTACATCTGTGGCGAGGAGACCGGCCTGCTCGACTCGCTCGAAGGCAAGCGCGGCAACCCGCGCCTGAAGCCGCCGTTCCCCGCTAACCAGGGCCTCTACCAGGGCCCCACGCTGATCAACAACGTCGAGACGCTCTCCACCGTTCCGGCGATCATGAGGATGGGCGGCGCGGAGTATGCGAAGCTCGGGACCGAGACCTCCACAGGCACCAAGCTCGTGTCCATCTCAGGCCATGTACAGCGCCCCGGCAACTACGAGATCGAGCTGGGCATCCCCTCGCGCGAGATCATCTACGGGCTGGCCGGCGGCCCCCCCGAGGGACGCCAGATCAAGTGCTGGTTCCCCGGCGGCTCCTCGGCGCCCGTGCTCACGCCTGAGGACCTCGACGTGCCCTACGACTTCGACTCGCTCGCCAAAGCCGGCTCGATGCTCGGCTCCGGCGCGATCATCGTCGTGGATGACTCCACGCCAATAGTCGAGGTCGCGATGAAGCTCGCGAAGTTCTACCGCCACGAGTCCTGCGGCAAGTGCACCCCCTGCCGCGAGGGCACGAACTGGACGGTGAAGATGCTCGAGCGGATCGACTCCGGACAGGCCACGCCGATGGACCTCGACATCATGGCCTCCGTCCAGGAGCACATCATCGGTAACTGCTTGTGCGTGCTCGGGGACGCGATGGCAATGCCGATCGGCTCGATGATCGCGAAGTTCCGCGGAGAGTTCGAGGCCCACATCGAGAGCCGCAGGCTGGAGCCCGTTCATGCCTAGGCCCGAATCCAAGACCATCACCTTCACGATCGACGGCCTCGAGGTACAGGCGCCGGAGAACGCGATGCTCGTCGACGCGGCCAAGCACGGCGATGTCGAGATCCCCGTGTTCTGCTACGAGCCCAAGCTCGGGCAGCCAGTCGGCGCCTGCCGCATGTGCCTGGTGGAGATCGAGGGCATTCCAAAGCTGCAGACCGGCTGCTCTACGCCGGTCAAGGACGGCATGGTCGTGCACACCCAGACCGACCGCGTGAAGACCGCGCAGCAGTCGGTCGTCGAGTTCCTCTTGATCAATCACCCGCTCGACTGCCCCGTGTGTGACAAGGGCGGCGAGTGCCCGTTGCAGGACATCACCTTCGGCTGGGGCCCCGGCCATTCGCGCTTCATTGAGCCCAAGCGCCATTTCGTCAAGCCACTCGAGCTCTCGCCCACGATCGCGATCGACCGCGAGCGCTGCATCCTCTGCTATCGCTGCGCGCGCTTCTCTCAGGAGATCTCCGAAGACCACCAGCTCGTACTGCTCGAGCGCGGCGCGCACTCCTACATCGCGACCTTCGACGGCCATCCCTACGTGGCGCCGTTCAGCGGCAACATCGTCGAGCTGTGCCCCGTCGGCGCGCTCACCTCCCGCCCCTACCGTTTTCGCGCGCGACCGTGGGACGTCGAGGACGCGGGCTCGGTCTGCACGCTCTGCCCCGCGCAGTGCAACGTCACCCTGACCGTCCGCGACGAGCGCGTGCTGCGCGTGCTCGCCCGCGAGAATCCCGAGGTCGACGACGGCTGGCTGTGCGACCGCGGCCGCTTCGCCTACCCCGCGCTGGCCGAAGGCCGCATTACCGAGCCGCTCATCCGCGACGGCGGCCAGCTGCGCCCCGTCTCCTGGGAGCGGGCACTCGATGAGGCCGCCACACACCTCTCCCGTGCAGGCGGGCGGGCGGGAGCCCTCGCCGGCGGCGGCACGACCAACGAGGAGGGGCTGGCACTGAGACGCCTGATGCGCGATGTGCTGGGCTCGCCGCATCTGGACTCACGCACCGCGGGCAGGCTGGCGCTCGAGTCACACCGCGCGCTCGCCGACCCCGCCCTGCAGGCGAAAGTCCCCGATCTGGAGTTCGCTCATGCGGTGCTGGTGCTCGACTGCGACCCGATCGCCGACGCACCGATCCTCGACCTGCGGCTGCGCAAGGGGGCGCGCCGCCACGGGATGAAGCTCATCCGCGCAGGTCGCGAGCAGCTGCTCGATGAGGCCGAGCGCGACGATCTGCTCGACACGCTGCGCGCCACCGGCGAGGAGGTGGTCGTGCTATGGCACGAGCGCCTGGCGGCCGGCCTCGACGGTGAGCAGGCCGTGCGTGCCCTGCTCGACCTGGCCGCGACGCTGTCGCCTGGCCAAGATCGACGGCGCAGGACTGCTCGAAGTCCCTGCTCACGCCAACGGCCGCGGCCTGCGCGAGGCGGGCGTGCTCCCCAACGCCGGCCCGGGTCTCAGCGAGACCGATGAGGACGGACTCGATGCGCCAGCGGATCGCCGAGGCATTCGAACGAGGCGAGCTGAGCTGCCTCTACCTACTCGGCGTAGATCCGCCTGCGAGGCGGATCGGGGACGGTCATCGCCCACGCGGCCTTTCTGACCGACGCCCTGCGCGAGCAGGCGGACGTCGTGTTCCCCGCGGAGACATATCCGGAAAAGGAAGGTACCGTCACGCACCCGGACGGGCGCATCCAGCGTGTGCGCCGCGCCGTGCGCCACACCGGCGAGACGCACGACGAGCGAGGAGTGCTGGATGACCTGGCAAGCCGCATCGGAGCGGCGGTGCCGTCATGACGCTTGCGGTCGTCGGCTACTACGAGCCCTGGTGGATCCAGATCCTCAAGGCGATTTTGATCTTCGCCGTCGGACTGCAGCTGGTGCCCGTCGTGCTGCTCGCCGAGCGTAAGCTGCTCGGGCGGTTTCAGTCGCGCTATGGCCCAAACCGCGTCGGCCCCTACGGCGCGCTGCAGCCGCTCGCCGACATCCTCAAGCTGCTCACCAAGGAGCAGTTCCGCCCGAGGACCTCTATCGGGTTCCTGTTCGTGCTGGCGCCGGTCATCTCGATCCTCACCGCCGTCGCCGCGTTCGCGATCATCCCCTTCGGCAACACGCAGGACATCTTCGGCACGAAAGTCGGCCTGTACGGGATCGATGTCTCGATCGGTCCGCTGTACCTGTTCGCGTTCGGGGGGATCGCGTTCTACGGAATCATGCTCGGCGGCTGGTCCTCGGGCTCGAAGTACTCGTTTCTCGGCGCGATGCGCGGCGCCGCCCAGCTGATCTCCTACGAGGTCTCTCAAGGGCTGGCGCTGCTCGGTGTGATCTTCACCGCACAGACGCTCTCGCTGACAGGCATCGTCCAGGCTCAGTCGGGCATGTGGTACATCGTGCCCCAGTTCTTCGGCTTCCTCATCTTTCTCACCGCGAGCTTTGCCGAGACCAACCGCGCGCCGTTTGACCTGACCGAGGCCGATGCCGAGCTCGTCGGCGGCTACAACACCGAGTTCGGTGGCGGGACGCTTCGCCTCCTACTATTTCGCCGAGTACCTCAACGTGCTCGTCGTCTCGGGCATCGTCACGACCGTCTTCCTCGGCGGGTGGCTGCTGCCGTTCGGCATCCATCCGCCCGGCTTCCTCGACCCGTTCATCGTGCTGTTCAAGATGTCGCTCGTCACGTTCCTGTTCATCTGGGTCCGCGCGACGCTCCCGCGCCTGCGTTATGACCAGCTGATGAGCTTCGGCTGGAAGGTGCTCCTGCCCCTGGCAACCCTCAATGCGCTCGTCACCGCGATTCTCGTCGTGGCCACCCACTGATGCCCGATTCCCCGAGAGCCAAACCCCTCCTCCCCCGCGCCCACCACTGGGCTGAACCTCACGAGCTGGAGCCCCGGCGAGGACGTGATCGAGGTCCAGCGCACGCCCGCTCCGGGCGCCGCACGCGGCACTTGGCGCACCTTCGCGAGAGACCGTGCGCGGCCTTGCGACGACCTTCGGCCGCTTCCGGGAAACCCCCGTCACGGTCCAATACCCGGAGGAGAAGACGCCCGTCTATCCCCGCTTCCGCGGGCGGCACAAGCTCCACCGCTTCGAGGACACTCACCTCGAGAAGTGCGTCGGCTGCTCGCTCTGCGCCGCCGCCTGCCCGGCCGACTGCATCCGCGTCGTCGCGGCCGAGAACACTCCCGAAAATCGCGTATCCCCCGGCGAGCGCTACGCGGCGGTTTACGAGATCAACCTCTCACGCTGCATCTTCTGCGGCTACTGCGAGATCGCCTGTCCGTTCGACGCGATCACGATGGGCCACGACTACGAGCTCTCCGACTACGACCGCTCGGATCTGATCTTCACCAAGGAGATGCTGCTCGCCGAGCCGCTCGAGCGCACGCCTCTGAGGAATGAGGGCGAGTGATGAGAACCCCCTCCGGGAAACGTGTCCACGCGGCCAGGATGGCCGGGCGGGTGGGGATCCCAGTCAAAGGCGCCGGCTGGAGGCGGCGTGAGCGCCCTCCTCTTCTTCATCGCCGGCTTCGGCGCGATCGCCGGCGCCGTTGGCGTCGTCGTCCTGCGCGACCCCTTCTTCAGCGTGCTCGCTCTCGTCGGTCATCTGATCTCGCTCGCGGTGCTGTTCCTGCTGCTGCGCGCGGAGTTCGTCGCGGCGGTGCAGGTCGTCGTGTACGCGGGGGCGGTGATGGTGCTGTACGTGTTCGTCGTCGCCTATGTCGGAGACCAGAGCGAATCCGCTTAAGCGGGCCTGCGGGGGGCGGGTCGCTAACGGAGTGGGCGGGCACGGATCTATCGGCTCGGACCTGCGGCTCGGCGGGGCGATCCTCGGCGGCGCGCTGGTGAGTCGAGCTGCTGATCGCGCTGCTCGGCACCGGCCTAGGGCGATCGGCGGCAAGGGCGCGCGATACAACCCGGGGCATGGGGACCGAATCGTTCGGCACGCCCGCCTACATCGGCAACCTTCTGCTCACCCGCTTCCTGCTCGCCTTCGAGGCCGCCTCGTTCCTGCTTTTGATCGCGGCCGTCGGTGCGGTGGTGCTGGCGCGCCGGCGGGGCGGTCTGGGCGAGGAGGACGAGCGCGACGTGCTCACCCCGCTGGACCTGCTGCGCCCGCAGGGAACGGGCACGATGGCCGAGGGCGTCGGAGGGCCACGCCGGTGAGCATCGCTTGGTACCTCGCCGTATCGGCCATAGTCTTCTCGCTGGGCGTCGTTGGCGTGATCACGCGGCGTAACCCGCTCGTCGTGCTGCTCAGCCTCGAGTTGATGCTCAATGGCGCCAACCTCGCACTCGTCGCCTTCTCTCGCATGTGGGGCAACGGCGATGGGCAGATCCTCGCCCTGATCGTTATGACCGTCGCTGCCTGCGAGGTGTGCATCGGGCTGGGCATGATCGTCGCAATCCACCGCCGCCGCCTGCCAATCAACGTCGATGAGCTAAGAGAGCTACAGGGCTGATGACCGCCACGACGTACGGCTGGCTCGTGCTGCTGTTCCCGCTGCTCGGCATGCTCATCATCGCATTCGGGTTCCGCTCCCTGAGCGCACGGCCCTCAAACCTTGCCGCGGGGTGGATTGGCACGGCCGCGATCTTCCTCGCGTTCCTTGCAGCACTGGGAGCGCTGATCTCACTCCAAGACCACGCCCCCGCTCACCGCCAGCTGACCTCCTCGCTGTGGGACTACGCAAAGACGATGGGGATCGACGCTCAGCTTCAGATCCTCGTTGACCCGCTGTCGGTGTTCATGATCCTGATCGTCACCGGGGTCTCAACGCTGATCCACCTGTACTCGATCTCCTACATGGAAGAGGACCGGGGATTCGCACGCTACTTCTCCTATCTGAACTTCTTCGTCTTCTCGATGCTCCTGCTCGTGCTCGCCGGCAACTTCCTGCTGCTGATCGTGGGCTGGGCATTCGTCGGCGCCGCTTCCTACCTGTTGATCTCCTTCTGGTACCGGCGCACCACCGCCACGCGCGCCGGCATCAAGGCGTTCGTGATCAACGTCGTAGGGGACGCCGGGTTGGTGCTCGGCACGTACTTCATCTTCAAGCACACCGGCACGCTGGACTTCCTGAAAACGTTCCACGCAGCCCCCCACGTCTTCCACAAGGGCGAGGCGGACATCGTCGCCGGCTGCGTGCTGTTGCTGGTGGGCGCGTTTGCCAAGTCCGCGCAGATCCCGCTGCATACCTGGTTGCCTGATGCAATGGAGGGCCCCACACCGGTCAGCGCGCTGATCCACGCCGCGACGATGGTGACCGCGGGTGTGTACCTGATCGCGCGTATGCACGTTCTGTTCGAGCTCGCCCCTGCCGCGCAGGACGTGGGCGCTGCCATTGGCGCGGCGACGCTGCTGATCGCCGGCACGATCGCGCTTACCCAGACCGACATCAAGCGGGTGATCGCCTACTCCACGATGTCCCAGATCGGCTACATGATCATGGGCGTCTCCGTCGGCGCCTACGCAGCTGGGTTGTTCCACCTGATGACCCATGCCTTCTTCAAGGCGCTCTTGTTCATGGCGGCCGGCTCGATCATCGGCGCGATGGCCGGCGAGCAGTCGCTCGATCGCATGGGCGGCTTTCGCAAGGCGCTGCCGTTCACGTTCGCGTGCTTCGTGATCGGTGGTCTGGCCCTGTCTGGCATCCCGCCGTTCTCGGGATTCTTCTCCAAGGACGAGATCCTGCTCGTCACCGCCGAGCTCGGCGGCTGGCACTGGGCGCTGTACGTGATCGGATACATCGGCGCCTTTTTGACCGCCATCTACACGTTCCGGATGATCTTCAGGGCGTTCTATGGCCAGCCGGTGGCCGAGGCGCGCGAGCTCGAAGGCGGCCACCTCCACCACGCCGAGGTCCCGACGAACCCCGCCACCGGCGAGGTCGAGGACACCGGTGTGGGATTCCCCGGCCCGCACCACACGATCGCCGAGCGCGCACTTCCGATGAAGGTCGCGATGAGTGTGCTCGCGCTGGGGTCGATCGGCGCCGGTCTGCTGCAGATCCCGAAGGTGGACTTCGTGATCGACGACTTCTTGGCACCGACGTTTGCCGACTCGAGCCTGTATGACACACACACCAAGAGCGGCCTGCTGGCCTTTGGGCTGATTCTCGGCACGATCGTTGGCCTGGCAGGTATCGGCGTGGCGTACCGCATCTGGGTCAAGCAGCCTTCGCTCGCCGTCGTTGCGCGCGAGCGCTTCAGGGTGATCTACGACCCTGCTTGTCAACAAGTGGTACTTCGACGAGCTGATCGGCCTCGTCGTCGTGCGCCCGGCAGCCGCGATGGGACGCTTTGCGATGGGTACCTTCGAGCAGGTATTCGTGCAGGACACGCTCATCGGCGGTACGACCGGGATCGTGCGAGCGGGATCGGCCGCGGTGCGCGCCGTGCAGAGCGGCTTCCTGCGCTACTACGCTGCGTTGCTCGTGCTCGGTGTGGCGGGCGTCGGCTTCTACTTCCTGCTGCAGACGTGAGGGTGAGATGCCACCGCTCTCGATCCTGATCTGGCTGCCCGCGCTGTGCGGTGTGCTCGGCGCGATCCTTCCCTCCCGTCTCGCGCGCGTTCCAGGCGTGCTGGCCCTGACCGGCTCGGTGGCCGCGCTGGCGCTGGCGATCGGGTACCTCGCCAGCTTCCACAGCGGCGCTTCCGGCCTGCAGCACGTCACCGACGTGGTCTGGATCTCAGAGCTCGGTATCCACTACAAGCTCGGGATCAGCGGCCTGAACGTATTCCTGGTCGGGCTCACCACACTGCTGTTTGCCGCCGCCACGCTCGCCGCCAGCCTGGGATCAAGACCCACCCGATCCCGCGCCCGCAGCTGTTCTGGTTTCTCTTCATGCTCGCCGAGTCCGCTGTGCTCGGCGCGTTCCTTGCCCAGGACCTGGCCCTGTTCGTCGCGTTCTTCGACCTGATGCTGATCCCCTTCTACTTCCTGATCGGAATGTGGGGCACAGGCACTCGCGAGGAGCGGACGAGGGCGACGATCAAGCTCGTGATCTACACGCTCGCTGGCTCGCTGTTGATGCTGGCGGCGGCGATTGCCACGGGAGTTCTCGCCGCCCAGCAGGGTGGCGGGCACATCACGTTCGTGCTCTCAACGCTTCAGGCGCTGCCGCTGAGCAAGGGCTCGCAGGAGTGGATCTTCCTGTTCTTCGCAGCGGCATTCCTCGTGAAGATGCCCGCCTTCCCGCTCCACGGCTGGATGCCCGACGGTTATCGTGCGATGCCGGTCGAGGTGCTGATGGTCTTCTCCGGCGTGCTTTCGAAGGTCGGCGCATACGGCTTTTTGGCGATCGTGCTGCCGCTGTTCCCGCAGGCGGCGGCGCACTTCCAGACGCTGATGCTGATCGTCGCGCTGGCCTCGATCCTGTACGGCTCGGCGCTCGCCTTCACGCAGACCGACGCGCGCCTGATCGCGGGGTACTCGTCCGTGGCCCAGCTCGGGTTCATCACGCTGGGGATATTCGCGTTGAACCCTCAGGGCGCCCAGGGAGCGCTGCTGCAAATGGTCAACCACGGCCTCGTCGTGGCGCCGCTGTTCTTCATCATCATGCTCCTCTCCCAGCGCGCCGGAGGATCGGAAGACGTACGCGAGATGGGTGGCATCGCCTTCCGCGCGCCCGTGCTCGCCTCGCTGTTCCTGATCGTGGCGCTCGCGACGCTCGCGATCCCGGGCTCGGGGAACTTCGCCGGCGAGTTCCTGATCCTGCTCGGCGTGTTCAAAGCGAAGCTCGTGATCGCGATCATCGCCTTCAGCGGCGTGGTGATGGCGAGCGTGTACGCCCTGCGGCTGTTCATCCGCGCGATGCACAACCGCGTCGGGCCGCGGGTGCATTCACATGAGATCAGCGTCTGGGACGGCGCGGTGCTCGTGCCCCTGATCGCGGTGATCGTATTTATGGCGGTCTACCCGCAGCTCGCGCTGCACCGCAGCGAAGGCTCGGTCAAGACGGCTGTCGCGGCGGCGCACGATGCGCTCGAACCGTCGTCGACAAACCTCGCGAGCGCGCCATGACCGCAGCGCTCGCAACCGTCCACCTCAAAGGCCCGCACGTCGACTTCGCCGGCCTGTCGCCGCTGATCGCGCTGCTGGGCGCCGCCGTGATCGTGCTGCTTGCCGGCCTGACCGGCTCGCGGCCGGTGCGCACCCACCTCGTGCCGGCACTCAGCCTGGCGGCACTCGCCACCGCGCTCGGGCTGACGATCTGGCAGTGGAACGCGCAGAAGTCGATCGTCTCGGGGGCGCTGCGCATCGATGACCTATCGCTCGTGCTGAACCTCGTGCTGATCGCAGGGGGCGCTTGCACCGTGCTGCTCGCGTGGCGCTCGCTGGCGGCGCGAGAAGCAGCGCATGGAGAGTTCCACGCGCTGCTGCTCAGCTCGATCGGCGGGATGTCCCTACTGGCGAGCGCCCAAAACACGGTCATGTTGTTCGTCGGCCTGGAGCTGCTGTCGATCCCGCTGTACGTCCTGTGTGCGAGCGAAATGAAACGCGAGCGCTCGTTGGAGTCGGGGCTGAAGTACCTGATCATCGGCTCGGTCGGCTCGGCCACGCTGCTGTATGGCCTGGCGATGATCTATGGCGCAACTGGCGCGACCGGCTTCACCGCGATCGCAGGCGCGCTTGCAAGCGGCAACCTCGCAAGCGACCCCCTGACGCTGACGGGGATCGCTCTGTGTGTCGCCGGCCTCTGCTTCAAGGCCTCCGTCGCGCCATTTCACCAGTGGACCCCCGACGTCTACGAGGGTGCGCCCACACCGGTGACGGCGTTCATGGCGGTCGCCACGAAGGCCGCCGCGCTTGGGGTGTTCCTGCGGCTGTTCGACGTCGCGCTGATCAGCGCGCAGGGGAATTGGGCCCCCGCCCTCGCCGTGCTCGCGACGATCACGATCCTCGCCGGCAACGCCGGCGCGCTCGGTCAGTCCTCGCTGAAGCGGATGCTCGCCTACTCCTCGGTGGCCCAGGCTGGCTACATGCTCGCTGGCGTAGTCGTCGCGAGCAAACTGGGGGTCCAGGCAACGGTGTTCTACCTGGCTGTGTACGTGGCCATGAACATGGCCTCCTTCGCCGTGATCGTCGCGCGCGAACGGGAAATAGGAACCCCACCCACCCAAACCCCACCCACCCAAACCCCACCCACCCAAACCCCACCCACCCAAACCTCACCCGTCCAGGGGGACTCGATCGACGCCCTGGCCGGTCTCGGCCGCGAGCGTCCGTGGCTTGCGTGGCCGATGACGATCTCGATGCTCGCCCTCGCCGGCATCCCCGCGACCGCCGGCTTCATCGGCAAGTTCTACCTGATCGACGCCGCCGTCTCAGGCGGCTACACCTGGCTGGGTGTGGCAATCGTGGCCGGCTCGATGATCTCCCTGGGCTACTACCTGCCGGTGATCGCAGCGATGTGGATGCGCGAGGCTCCAGGGCACGCAACCTCACCTTCGATCGAGGGCGGTCTCCCCGTGATGGCTGGTGGCTCACCCGAGCTCGAAGGTGAGCCCGTCGCTGGTCGGCTACAAACCGGCCAGCAGCCCGAGGTTGTTTTCGTCGCCGTGCTCGCGGGCGCAGCGACGATCTTCTTTGGCGTCTTTCCCCAGCCGCTGTTCGACCTCGTGCATGGGGCCGGTGGCGCGCTCGGCGGGCTGTTCTGAGCTACAGCCGCCCTGAGGCCTGCGCCGCTGTTTCAGCTTCCTGCAACTGGCGCTCGACGAGATCCAGGCCCGCATCCCAGAAGCCGGGGTCGACGAGGTCGACGCCGACGATCCGCCCGAGCTCCTCGGGGCTTTTCGAGCCGCCGGCGGCGAGCATCTCGAGGTAGCGGGGCACCAGCTCAGCCCCCTGCTGCTCATAGCGCTGGTAGACCGAAAGCGCGAGCAGCTGACCGTAGGCGTAGGCGTAGACGTAGCCGGGGCTGCCGATGAAGTGCGGGATGTAGGACCACCACGAGCGATACCCCTCGGTGAGCTCAACGGAGTCGCCGAGCAGCTCGCCCTGGCTCTCGGCCCACAGCTCGCCGAAGCGATCGACTGACAGCTCCCCTTGCTCGCGTCTGGCGGTGTGCACGAGGTCCTCGAAGTGGTTCATCGCGACCTGGCGAAAGACGGTGGCGATCGTGTCCTCGAGGTTCTCCGCCAGCAGCGCCAGGCGCGAGGCCGGCGTGGAATCCTCCGCCAGCAGCCGCCCGAAGACGATCGTCTCGCCGAACACCGAGGCTGTCTCGGCAAGCGTGAGCGGCGTGTGCTGATGGAAGATCCCCTGGCGGGCGGCCAGCGCGAAGTGGACGCCATGACCGAGCTCGTGAGCGAGCGTGAGCACGTCGCGACGGCGGGCGGTGTAGTTGAGCAGCACGTAGGGAAACACGGACGGCACCGCCGAGGCACAGAAGGCGCCACCCCGCTTGGCCGGGCGGACAGGCGCGTCGATCCGGCGCTCGGCAAAGAAGCGTCCCGCAAGCGCGCCGAGGTCCGGGGAGAACGACGAGTAGCAGTCGAGCACGATCTCCCGCGCTTGTGCGAACGAGAAGGTGACCTCGTCCTCGGTCACGGCCGCCATGCGGTCGTAGTCGGCGAGGCGCTCGACGCCAAGCAGCTTCGCCTTCAGCCGGTACCAACGGCGCGGGATCTCGTAGCGTCCGCGCACCGCCTCGATCAGCGCCCGTACGGACTCGCCTGAGGCCTCGTTCGCGAGGTTGCGCGCCGCCAGCCAGTGGGGATAGCGGCGCAGGCGATCATCGGTGGCCTTGTCTACGAGCAGCGTGTTGAACAGGAACGCGCGTGTGCGCAGCCCCGGAGCCAGGGCCGCGCTCACAGCCTCGGCGGTGGCACGCCGGATCTCGCGGTCGGGGAGGGCCAAGCGGCTGAGCGCAACATCGAGAGCCGTCTTCTCGTCTCCCAGCTCGCCTGCGATGTGCCCTCTGGGTGTACCCGGCAGGGTGACCTCTATCGCCGATGTCAGCTCCTCGAACAGCCGCGTCCACGCGCTCGCGCCGCTGAGAGCCTTCTCAGCGAGGATCTTCTCCTCGGGCTCCGACAGGAGGTGGTCGCGGTAGCGGCGCACATTGCGCAGGTGATGGCGGCAGAAATCAAGCCCCTCCTCCGCCAGGAGCTCCGCGGCACGCTCGTCGCTCAGCGCCGCCCACTGCAGCTCGAAGAACAGCAGCGTGGTCTGTAGTTGAGTCTCCCGCTCCTGCACACGCTGCAGCAGAGCGCCGTTGGCGGGGTCGGCGGTGTCGGTGGAGAAGCGCAGCGCCGCGTAGTAGCCAGCGCGACCGATCAGCTCGTGGATGACAGCGAGCTCTTCCATCGCCTCCCGCAGGCCCGCGCCGTCGAGCTCATCGAGCCTGCTGGCATAGCGCTCGGCAAACGTTTTCGCGCGGGCGAGGGCGTCGTCCAGCCTGCTCTCCACGCCGCCCTCACCCTCGCCTTCGACGAGCGGCTCCAGGTCCCAGGCGGTCTCAGCCAGCTCGGGGTCCGCGGGCTTGGCGGCGGCGGCAGAAGGGCTCATCCGCGACGGACGGTAGCATCGCCGACCCGTGCACGAGACCCTCCCGCAAGTCTTCCTGATCGCCCGCCCCTCGATCGATATCGAGGGCATGCGCGGCTACCTGCGCGACGTTGGCGGAGAGTCATGGCTACAGCGACGGCTGAGTGAGGCTGACAGCAATCCCAACGGGGGCGAGCTGGTCGTCGAGTTCGGGGGACGCGCCTGCTATCGCAGCTGGGAGCCTGGCCTGAACCCGAACGTAACGAAGGTCCGTACCGACCAGCGCGAGTACTTCGCGAACATCCTGCGCTCCGCCCACGGCAGTGTGCTCGAGCACGCCAGCTACTCCTTCGTACTCCGTAACGTCAGCCGTGTATTTACCCACGAGCTCGTCAGGCATCGCGCGGGCTCGGCGTTCAGCCAGGAGAGCCTGCGCTACGTGCGCCTAACCGACATCGGCTTTCGCGTGCCGCCAGCGCTCGAGCCTGTACGAGAGCGGGTGCTCTCGATCGTCGAGCAGCTCGAGGAGTTCCAGGTCAGCGCCGCGAAAGAGCTGGGGATCGACGCCGAGGGCGTGCCCTTCCACGTCAAGAAGGAGGTCACCTCGGCGCTGCGCCGCCTTGCGCCGATCGGGCTCTCCACCGACATTGTCTGGACCGCAAACGCGCGTACGCTGCGCCACGTGATCGAGATGCGCACCGCCGATGGTGCAGAGGAGGAGCTGCGCCTCGTCTTCGACATCATCGCCCGCACTATGCAGGCCGAGGCACCCAACCTCTTCCAGGACTTTTCACGTCAGGACGACGGGTCGTGGGTGCCCGAGCACCGCAAGGTCTGAGCGGCTTCTTAGGAATCCATCGTGCGGGTGCGCCAAGCGCCGAGCGCGAGAAAGACAGCTATCCAGACGATTACGACCACGATCGCGACGCCCTCGGACATCGTCACGGTCCCACCCCGGTCACCGACGCGCACTGGGCTGAAGTGCGCCAGTGCCTGACTCAAGAGGCCCTTGCGCGCGCTGCCGAGCGATTCGATGTTGGCGATAACGGGACTCACCACGAGCTGCCAGCCGATCAAGGCAGTGATTGCCGCGGGCTTGGAGGTCGTCAGCGAGGCCAGACCCACTCCTACGAGGCACACCGCGCCGGTCGCCAGCAGCGTGAACCCCAGTCCATTGAGGATCAGCGTGGTGTCGGGTGTGGGCAACCCGGAGGCGAAGATGAAGGTGCCGGCGATCAGCAGTAGGTAGCTGAGAGTCATCAACAGCCAGCACAGCGCAAGGGCCGCGGGAAGGCGCGAAGCGAACAGAGCCAAGCGCGACCGGCCGGTGACGACGAGGTCCCGGAATACGCCAGCGGAGGCATCTCCAGTACCGGCCTCGACGCCGATCAGCACCGCCGCGAGGGGACCGGTGAAGAGGGCGATAAAGCGCAGGCCGTCGCCGAAGTTGTGGGTCCCGCCAGCCGGTCCGTACTTCCCCGGATTGGACGAGTGCTGCAGAGCACTTACGGCGAAATAAATCAGCACGGGCGCGAGCGCCAATACCAGCGCCCAGATCAGGGTCCCGCGCTTGCGCCGCAGCTTGAGGAAGTCCGCGGCCGTCATCTGGGCGGCGATTGTGGCGTTCATGCCTTCACCTTCTCAGCCTCGGCCTCGGACGAGGCGTCCAATCGCGCGGTGATCTCCAGGAAGCGCTGCTCGAGGCTGTGGCGCACAGGCTCCAGACGCAGCACGCCGATGCCGGCTCCTACGAGGCTCGCGTTGACCGCCGCGGCCGTCTCGGGTCCACCCCTCAGCACTACCCGCAAGCCCTCCGCAGAGCGGTGAGCTTCGCGCACGAGCTCGCTGGCGCCGAGCGCGCTCAGCGCGAGCTCCACGTCGTCGACCCCGAGGATCAGCTCGTGTTGAGCGGTGCCGCCACCACTGGCGAGATCGGCGATCGCGCCCTGCGTGACTACCTTGCCGCGATCGACAATCGCGGCCGCGTCGCAGATCTTCTCGACCTCGTCGAGCAGGTGAGAGGAGAGGAAGACCGTGCGTCCCTCCTGCTCGACCATCTCCCGGATCATCAACCGAAACTCCTGGATGCCGCCTGGGTCGAGGCCGTTGGTGGGCTCGTCGAGGATCAACAGCTGCGGATCGGCCAGCAGACAGCGCGCCACGCCGAGACGCTGGCGCATGCCGAGCGAGTACTTCTTGACCTTCTCACCGGCGCGATCGGCCAGACCCACGCGCGCAAGCGCCGGGGCGATCCGCTCGCGCACCTCCGGGCCGCGTGCGGCGGCGACGATCCGCAGGTTCTCGCGACCGGTCAGGTGCGGGTGAAAGCGGGGCTCCTCGACGATCGCACCTACTCCTCCCAGCGCCTGCGCGCGCTCGGCCGGCACGGATGACCGAGCAGGCTCGCGCTGCCGGCGCTCGAGTGGGTAAGGCCAAGCAGCATCCTGATCATCGTCGTCTTGCCCGCGCCGTTGGGGCCGAGGAAGCCAAAGGCGCTGCCGCGCGGCACGTGCAGGTCGACGCTGTCGACAGCGGTGCGCTCGCCGAAGCGCTTGGTCAGGCCGCGGGTCTCGATCGCGAGCTCGCTGCCTTGCTGACGCGCGGCAGGGTCGTTGACTTGGATAGACAAAGCTTTCTCTGTCGATCGATCGACGGCGGGCGCCATCCAGCGCGCGGAACGCAGACGCAGCCTCCCAGATGCACCTAAAGATTCGCTGAGAGCGCTGGTATTCCTGCGAGGGGATCCGTGCAAGGCGCCGTCCCGAGGAAGCGTCCGTCCGGCTCAGTCCTCCTGGGCCTGCAACTCCTTCACGCGCCCCTCCAGCTGGGCCATCACGCCCGGGTCTCGCAGCGTCGTCACGTCACCCAGCGCGCGGCCCTCGGCGATGTCTCGCAGCAGCCGGCGCATGATCTTCCCCGAGCGCGTCTTCGGCAGATCGTCGGCCCAGATGATGCGCTTCGGCCGCGCGAACTTGCCGATCCGCAAGGCAACCGTCTCGCGAATGCCCTCGATGGTGTCCTCATCGCCCTCGAGATCCCCCTGCAGGGTGACAAACGCGACGATCGCCTGTCCGGAATCCTCGTCGTGCTGGCCGATCACAGCCGCCTCCGCCACATCGGCGTGCGCCACGATCGCCGACTCCACCTCGGCGGTTGAGAGCCGGTGCCCGGAGACGTTCACCACGTCGTCGATTCGTCCGATCACCCACAGGTAGCCGTCTTTGTCGCGCCTGGCAGCGTCGCCCACGAGGTAGGTCTCTGCTCCGAAACGCTTGAAGTAGGTCTCGACGAAGCGCTCGTCCTCCTTGTAAAGCGTGCGCAGCATCGACGGCCATGGACGCGTGAGCACGAGCAGCCCCTGGCCTTCCGCGATCGGCTCACCGGTGGACTCGTCGAGCACGTCCGCGAACGACTCCCGGGAACTGCTGGGTGGCGGACCCCGGCTTGGTGCGAGTGATCCCGGGCAGCGGCGTGATCATGATCGCCCCCGTCTCGGTCTGCCACCAGGTGTCAACGACCGGGCAGCGTTCACCCCCAATCACCTTGTGATACCACAGCCATGCCTTCGGGTTGATCGGCTCACCCACACTGCCCAGCAGGCGCAGCGTCGAGAGGTCGTGTTCGCCCGGCCACTGCGCCCCCCACTTGATGCAGGCGCGGATCGCGGTCGGCGCGCAGTAGAGGATCGTGACGCCATAGCGCTCGACGATCTCCCACCAGATGCCCTTGTTGGGATAGTCCGGCGCGCCCTCCCACATCACCGACGTCGCCCCGTTACACAGCGGCCCGTAGACGATGTAGGAGTGCCCTGTTACCCAGCCGACGTCCGCAGCGCACCAGTACACATCCTCCTGCGGCTTTAGATCGAACACATACCTATGTGTGGCCGAGACGCCCGTCAGGTAGCCCCCGGTCGTGTGCAGGATGCCCTTGGGCTTGGCAGTCGAGCCCGAGGTGTAGAGGATGTACAGGGGATGCTCTGAGTCCAGCGGCTCGGCCGGACATACTGGATCGGCCGCATCGCAGATCTCGTCGTAGTAGACGTCGCGCCCCTCCTGCATCTCACACGGCGTGCCCTTGCTGCGGACCACAACAATCTTCTCGAGCGTCTCGAGGTCCCCCATCACCTCATCCACTCGGTCCTTGACCGGGGCTATCTTGCCCTTACGCGCGGCGCTGTCGACGGTGATCAGCACCTTGGCCTGCGAAAACTCCATGCGCTCGCGCACAGCCTCCGCGGAGAAGCCACCGAAGACGACGTTGTGCGGCGCGCCGATCCGTGCGCAGGCCAGCATCGCCACGACCACCTCGGGGATCATCGGCAGATAGATGCCGACCACGTCTCCGCTTGAGACGCCCAGCTCCTTGAGAGCGCTCGCGAAGCGTTCAACCTCGGCCAGCAGCTCGGCGTAGGTGATCTCGCGCTCGGAGCCGTCCTCCCCGCGCCAGTGAAAGGCGACACGATCACCCCGGCCCGCGATCACATGACGGTCGAGACAGTTGTAGGAGACGTTGAGCGTGCCGCCCGTGAACCACTTGTAGAACGGCGGCTCGTCGTCGTCCAAAACCCGGGTCCACTTCTGAAACCACTCCAGCTGCTCGGCCTGCTCCACCCACCATGCCTGCGGGTCCGCGGCGGTGAGCTCGTAGACCGCGGGGTCGTTCAGCAGCGCGTGCTCACGGAACCCGGCGGGAGGGTCGAACGTCTCGACATCGAGCAGCGCCGCCAGTTCCCGGTCGAGCTCCTCACCTGTGGCTATATCGGGTTCGGTTGCCATCGCTGTCTCCTCTCGCTCCAAGTCACGCACGCAGAGCGGCGCATTCTCCCACCGGCGCGCCGTTTCCCGGCGCGCCGGTGGGGTCGCTCTTATGCCGTAGCGTCATCAGCCTTTCGTCAAGGGCATCACCGGCAGCACTGTCCGGCCGAATGTCGAGTTGGTGACGGCGGCAAACGATGCGTACCAAGCGGCGGCCGCGGTCGCCAGACCGACGTAGCCGCCCCAGTGAGTGATCGTTTCATGCGCCCCCGAGGCGCCTATCGCCAGCAGGATGAACGTCGCGGTCAGCAGCACGAACACGAGCAACACCGCCCCGCTGACGCGCAGCGCCGCGATCGTCATGTACGCAGTAAAGATCGCCCACGCCCACAGGTACACGCCGACCGCGTGACCGACGTTCCCGGTAATCCCCTTGGCATAAAACACATTGAGCGCCCAAAACGAGATCCAGAACGCCCCAAATGAGCAGAACGCGACCGCGCCGAACGTATTCCCCGTGCGGAACTCCCACAGGCCGGCAATCAGCTGCACGATCCCGCCGTAGGCCAGCGCCAAGCCGAGCACGACCGGCAGCCCCTTGCCGTTGACAAGATTCGAGTTGAACATCGACAGGACGAACGTCGTCATCGCAAACGCGCCGAGTCCCAGCGGGCCCGGGTCGGCCGGTTTCCACCCGGCCGCGGGATCGCCCTCGCCCCGCGTCGGATCCTGCCCTCGCGCCATATCTGGACGCCGGATTGTCGCTGCCTCCATGGAAATCCTCCTCCTGGACCGCGCCCGCTGACGGGGCGGAATCGACGAACGTGTAACGGCTGATCCTGGGATCGCGGAAGAGACACGCATGGCGGTTTCCCGCGCTCTCCCTTTAGTTATTCCCGAACCTCGCAAAACCCAATCATCCGCACACCCCAAATCATCCGTCTGGGACATCGGGCTCGCCAGCGATAGTACGTTTTGTCCAGCCGGCGGTGGGCCTGCTCAGCGGCGCGCCCCGCGCTTGCGTCGCTTGCGCGAGGAACCACCCGGGACAGGCTGTGCGGGCGCCGGTGAGACATCCGCTCGTAGCCGCGAGCACCTTGCCAGCGGTTGCCTGATTGGCTTCGCGCAACGCAGCCCGGGTTGGCCACGGGCGTGCCTCTCCCGTGCTCCAGGCCGGCGGGTCGCCGTTCGGCCAGCGTTCGGCGCACAGCAGGCCCATCGCCACCAGCCAGAAGGCGGGCACGACCTCGAGCGTCGCTCCGCCTATCGGCAGGAAGATCAGCACACCGCTGAAGATGCCGAGCACCCCCACCCAGCGTGTGAGCAGGCCGACGCGCATGGCGCCCACCATCACGACGACCATGCCGACGGCCAGCGACAGGCCGGCGACCAGGTCGAGGTAGTCCATCACGAGGTTGGCGGTGCCCTTCGTCAACGCGAAATCGACGGCGTGGTTGGAGAAGTCGTGCCCGACGGCAAAGTTGTGCGTCTCGATCGCGTTAACGATCTGGTGGGCAACGCTGATCACTGCAAGCGAGCGCCGCCGCCGGCCACAAGCATGCGCGCGGGACCCGACGTCTCGGGGCGGCGAAAGCGCGTAGCGCCGGCGAGCAGCAGCAGCACCAGCGTGAGCACGGCGATGGCGATGGCGGCGAGCAGGCTGCCAGCAATCAGCGAAAAGGCGTGATGGCTGATGAACCTGACCTCGCCCGCGCGGGGACTTACGGCCGGGTTGGCAACGCCTGAGAGTGCTGGTTGCAGACCCTGCAGCAGCCCCACCGTCGGGGCGCCGTTGAGCGTGGAAGAGATGATGATCCCGCTCAGCAGGTAGAGCACGCCGCCGGCGAAGGCCGGCACACTGAGGCGCCGGCGACGCTCGGACTCATAGGCCACCCGCTCGGAGATCTCGCTTGGGCTGGGCATCGGCTGGGCAGTCTATGGACAAACCCCGAAACGGGTGAGCACAATCGCTACGATGACCCAATGGAGAGCGGTGGCCTGGGAGATCTGTTCGGCGATCCCGAGGAGCTGCAGCGACGCTTGGCGGAGTTCGCCGAGCAGATGCAGGGCAACCAGCGCCTAGCGTGGGCGGACAACGCGATCAAGCTCGCGGTCGACATGACCGTCGCCGCGGTGGAGCGCATCAACCTGCAGGGCGATGCCGAAGCTCAGGCCGACCAGATCCGCACAGTGATGGCCCGGGTATTTCCCGAGGCCGTTGCCCTCGTGCGCGAGGCGCGCGAGGGTCTTCAGTAGCGCGCACGCATCCTTTTCGATCGCTCGCCCCGGCCCGGCGGCTCAAGCGCTGGATCCCCGGCCAGCAGCACCCCGGCGCGCTCGGCCGCACGCTCGGCGTCGCGTGAGGCACGCCCGGCGTGGAGCACCTCCTTGAAGGAGCGAAAGCGAAAGATGAAGACCACCGCTCCCAGGCCCACAAGCGCGGTGAACGTGGCGATTGCGAGCTGCTGTCCAACCGAATAGGCAGCCACCACCGCGGTCGGGGCGGACTTGGAGAAGACCTTCACGAGCAGCGCTTGCTGCACGCCCGCTCCGCCAGGCGTAAATGGCACAGCGCCCGCCACCTGGTTTATCCCGAAGACCAGCAGTACGTTTTTCACCGAGCCACCGACGCGGAAGGCATCGAGCAAGAACCAGAACGCGGCGAACCGGCACATCCACCCAAGCGCCTGAAGCGTTGCGACCTCGCGCAGGTAGCGAGGCCGGTCTGAAAGGATCGTCACGCCCTGGCGCACACGTACCCAGAACGCGCGCGCACGCACTGAAAGCAGCGCAAAGCAGACCACCCCTCCAATCGCCAGCGCCGTGATCAGGAACAGCGTGAAGCGGAAATGCTCGGCCAGGTAGGAGATGTCAAAGGAGTTCAGCTTGGAGAAGTCCGGGGGCTTCGGAAACACTCCTTGAGTGAACGCGTAGATCAGCACGAGCACACCCACGCTCACGTCGAACACCGACTCCACGAAGAACGCGGCCGCCACCGCCGGATAGCTCGACCCCGGGACCGAAGAGCGCGCAAGGAACAGCTTGATCACATCGCCACCGCGTGCGGGAACCACGTTGTTGAAGCCGACCGCGGCGAAGTAGGCGCCCCAGATCCGCCGCCATTGGAAGACGGTCGCCGGATATGCGGCGCGCAGGCTGTGAAAGAACGCGCGCGAGCGCAATGTCAGGTTCAGCCCGAAGAAGGCCAGTCCCAACGCCAGCGCCCCCCAGTGGACCGCCGCCAAGTCGGAGAAGAACTGCCCGACCGCTTCGAAGAACGCATCGAGGCTGTGGCCGATCGAAGTTGACGCAAGCGGCAAGGGCATGATCCCAAGCCTACGGAGGCTATGCCACTGGCGGGCTCGCCTCTGCAAGCGCGGTCAGTACCAGCGCGTCGTGCTCGGCCGGCTTGACCTTGCGCAGCACCGGCCCCAGGCCTATATGCCGCTGCCTGGAGCGCGACATCGGGGGTTGCCTGGGTCTTGCCCTGAGGCGGGCGATGCCATCAGCGAAAGGCATGTTCTCCATATCTGCAAGCGTGAACTCGACCAGGAGGTCGGTCTCGCGCTCGGCACGGTACCGGCTGAGCGCCGTCTTCAGCCGCGGCGCTGGTCAGGCCTTTCAGGACCGGACTGGTGGGGCCGGTCGAGCGGCGTATGCTCGGTTGTCTGTATGGTCCGCGCGCTCGTCACCGGAGCCTCCGGCTACGTCGGCAGCCGGCTGGTGCGCGAGCTCCACGCACGCGGCGAGCCGGTTGGGTGCGTCGCGCGCGACCCGAGTCGGGTCGGCTTCGAATCCGCCGTCACGGTGCATCGCGCCGACATGCTCGACCCGAGCTCGCTGAGTGCGATCGGCGAGCGGCTACACGACGGCCTACTATCTCGTCCACTCGATGGGGCGCGGCGGCGACTCCGACTATGAGCAGCGCGACGCCGACCGCCGCCTCCAACTTCGCGCGCTTCGCGACCGCCACGGGCATCGAGCGGGTCGTCTACCTCGGCGGCCTCGGCGATCGTCCCGCATCCCAGCACCTGCGTTCGCGTCTGCGCGTCGGGGAGATCCTGCGCGACGAGGGACCACCGCTGACCTGGTTTCGCGCCGGCATGGTCGTGGGTGCCGGCTCGGAGAGCTACCGAACGCTGCGCTCGCTGGTCGAGCGCCTGCCGGTGATGCTCGCACCGTCGTGGCTGTCGCACACCCGACCCAGGCAATCGGCATCGGCGATGTGCTGCGCTATCTCGTCGAGGCTCCTCGGATTCCACAGACGCGCTCCCGCGAAATCCAGATCGGGTCTGCGGAGATACTCACATACGGACGAGATGCTCGACCTGATGGCCGATGCGCTGGGACTTCGCCGCCGCCCACGCATCCCGGTCCCATTGCTGACGCCGTGGCTCTCCTCGCACTGGATCGGGCTCATCACACCCGTCGACGCGGGCGTCGCGAGACCGTTGATCGAGGGGCTCTCCACCGACACGACCGTCACCGACCCATCAGGAATGGAACTGTTCGACCTCCAACCCCGATCCTTCAAACAGGCGCTATGCGAAGCAATCGCTGAGGAGGACTAAGCCATGGGTTTATTGGCATAGATGCTCAGCTCCGACGACGACGTTGACCTACAGCGCGAGGCCGACGATGAGCACATGTTCAGCCTCAAGGAGGACTGCGAGTGGAAGCGTTTGGATCAGTTCAGACAGGGGGCAATCGATCGACACGGGTTCGAGGTTGACGAGGACACCGAGGCGATGCGCCGCGGGCAGATCGCCCCGGGCGCAAGGGACGGATCGGCTACAGGAGCTGGCCAGATCCAGCGATGGTCGTCCGTTTTGGGCTCTGAACAGACTCGGCATGAAGAAAAACCCCATCTCCTCAAAGTCGGAAAGGTAGGTCCATCGTCTGCCTTCCCACGTTCGATCACGAGCTCGCCGCCCGGTTCGTGACTGCGCGTGAGCGGATCGATGGCTTCCCCTCGCTCGAGGATCTCGGCACCGTTCTTGAGCTCCCCGGCCAGGATGCCAGCGGGTTTTATGAGTCGGTGGCAGCGGGTAGTCCTGACATCGAGGCCGATGACGGCGAGGTCACACAACTGAACGGAGGTGCCGACATGCCGCCCCAAGGGGTCAAGCAGAGCAGCAAGCGCGATCGTCAGTACAAACACGTCAGGGACGGCCAGCGCGAACGCGGTGTCCCGGAGTCGCGTGCAGAGGAGATCGCGGCTCGCACGGTCAACAAGGAGCGCGCGCGCAGCGGCGAATCGCGTTCTCGCTCACGCTCATCCACGAGCGACATCTCCTCTTCTCGTCGCGGCGGGCTGCGCTCCGGTAAGCCGGGGCCGCGCAGGCGTACCCGGGAGCAGCTCTACCAGGAGGCCCGCCGCCTCGGAGTCGAAGGTCGCTCGAGCATGAACAAGGCTCAGTTGCAGCGCGCTGTCAACAACAGGAAGCGTAGGCAGCGATAAAATAAGATAGAGGGCGGGAGTAGGAATACCTGCCTCGACGCTGATGATCGAGCTCCTGCGCGAGTTCCCACGCGAGATCGTCCCGGCACGGCAAGTCTTCGATGCTGGTCACATCCGATCCATCGAGGACCTCAGAACCGCGGCTTGGCCTCGGCGAAGCGCTCGAGCCCGTCGTCAGGGATCGGCTCCCATGCACATGCATAGGCGACGTAGGCGCGCCAGCTCGGCCGCACGCCTGGGTCTTCATCGAAGGCGCTCATGCGCACGCTCATCTGTGTGTGATCATCGGGGTTGCGACTGTACAGGTGCGCTCCGCACTCGCGGCAGAAGCACTTCTCAAAGCCGCCGTCGGGATGACGCCAAGCTTTCACCAGATCCTCGCCCTGTAGCAGCCGGAAGGTGCGCCCGTCGATTCGCGCCTGCGCCGAGCCGGCCGTGCCTGTCCGACGCTGACAGCGAGTGCAGTGACAGTAGCCAGCGCTCAACGGCAGCGCGGTGAGCTCGAAGCGCACACCGCCGCACAGGCAGCCTCCGGTCAGTGCAGCATTGCTCACCGCCCAGAGTGTCGCAGGTGAGTCGCCCTACCCATGGACGTGGGCGATGTCATACAGCCATACTCGCGGGGTCAGTCCGCCATGTGACGGACGAACCGTGTGCGGTCATGCTGCCTCGTGTAGCCGGCGGCCTGCCAGAAGCCCATCGCGCTCGCCTCGTCCTCGGCGACGATCGCGGTTAGCCTGATGGCGCCCCGCTCGTGCAGGCGCCGCTCGCCCTCTCTGAGCAACATCGTTGCGAGCCCCTTGCGCCGATGCTCTGGCGCCACCGCCAGCCGGTAGAAGCTCCCGCGCCAGCCGTCCCACGCGGCGATCAGCGATCCGGCCAGAACACCATCCAGTTCAGCGACAAGCAGCGCCTGGGGATCGGCGGCCAGCAACCGATCCAGTCCGTCGCGGGAGTCAGTGACGCTCGGCAGGCTGCCCGCCGCGGCCCACAGGTCGAGCACGGACTGGATGTCGTCCTCGCTGGCGCTGCGGATCGTCCAGTGGTCGTAGATGTCCATGCGCTTGATCAACCCCTCGCTGATCACGTACCCGAGAGTCAGACCACTGACGGACTAACCCGCTCCAGTGCCTTCAACACCAGCTTGTCGTGCTCGGCCGGCTTGACCTTGCGCAGTACCTCAGCGACCTTCCCAGCAGAGTCGATAATGAATGTCGTGCGCTCGTTCCCGAGATACTCGCGACCGTAATTTTTTTTGGTTACCCAGACACCGTAGCTCTCCGCGACAGCGTGATCCTCGTCGGCAAGTAGCGCGAAGTCGAGGTCGTACTTCTCATGAAATTTCTTGACCTTGGCCACGGAGTCGGGGGAGATACCGAGCACGACCGAGCCGGCCTTCGCGTAGTCAGCCCTGTGATCCCGCACCCCACAGGCTTGCACGGTACAGCCAGGGGTATCTGCCTTCGGGTAAAAGTAGATGACCACCGGCTGGCCACGGAAGTCTGAGAGCTTGACCTCGCGCCCGTCCTGGTCGGGCAGCTCGAAGTCCGGTGCCATTTGTCCCTGCTCGATCATCGATATCCTTTCTACTTCAGTAGCTTCGACAACCGGCGATCCTTGAGGATCCGCCCGTCTGTCTGACAGGAAGGACAGTAGGCGATCACGTAGTCCTCGAAATGGACGGCCTCAAGCGTCGTCCCACAGCGCGGGCATGACTCACCCTCGTGCCTGTGCACCCGCAGCGGCATCGGCGGCTTGTCGGGGATCGGCAGCGTGATCGCCTCCTGGTAGTGAGCGATCGCGCCGCCCAGCGTCTCCAGGATCGCGGCCCGCAAGCGCTCGCACTCATCGGCGTCGAGGTCGGCTCCGCGCTCGAATGGCGACAGCTTGGCGGTCCACAGGATCTCATCGGCCCACGACCGTCCGATCCCGGCGATCGTGCGCTGGTCACGCAGCAACGTGTGCAACGGCCGGGCCACGTCAAGCATCTCCCCGAGCTCCGGGGGTTCCGGCCACGCTTCGGGGCCGAGCTTGGCAATGGCCTCATCGCGCTCGAGCTCCTCCGCGCGCAACAGCTTGACCCAGGCCGCCTGCTTCGAGCCGAACTCGCGCAGCCGCAGCTCCACCTCTTGGCCGTCGCCAGCGAGTACACGGACGAGCAGCCTGGAGGTGCGATCGCGCGGTCCCGCCCGCTTGCCGTACAGCTGCAGGCGCCCTGCCGACATCAGGTGAATCAGCAGCGCCAGCGCGTCCTGCGCTGCTCCGATATCGACAATCAGATTCTTGCCCCGCGGCGCACGCCGGCGATTGTCCGGCCCTCCAGGGCAGATAGCGGCGGGTCGAACGTCTTCAGTGCGTTGATACCCGGAGCGAGCGCCGAGGTGATCTGGGCGCCACGCAGCGCACCGTCGAGCAGGCGCGCTGTGATCTCGACCTCGGGCAACTCCGGCATCGTCCTCACTGTAGGTGGGTCGCACTCCTGCCTGGCCCACGTCCGTGTAGCGTTGCGGTCAGTGACCGGCACCATCGCGCCAGACGACATCGTCCACACCACCGCCGAAGCGCATGGCAACAGTCGCCCTCCGCTGCTCGTGCTAGAGCCCCTCTCCCGGTTCCTCGATGCACACGACATCGGTCAGGGTGGCGAGATTTCGGCGAGCCCGATCGGCGACGGGCACTCCAACGTGACTTATCTGATCGAGCGCGCCGGCGACGAAGTGGTCCTCCGCCGCCCGCCTCGCCCGCCGCTGCCCCCGAGCGCACACGACGTCCTGCGCGAGGCGCGCCTGCTATCGGCGCTCGCCCCCACTCCCGCACGCGTGCCCGCAGTGCTCGCGGTATGTGACGAGGACGACGTGATCGGCTGCCCCTTCTACATCATGGAGCGGGTGCGCGGCGAGGTGATCACCTCGACCGTTCCGCCCGCGCTGGATACGCCCGAGCAGCGAGCCCAGATCGGTGAGCAGCTGATCGACGCCCTCGTGGAGATCCACGCGGTCGACTGGCAGGCGGCGGGCCTCGAGGGCTTTGGCAAGCCAACCGGCTACCTGGAGCGCCAGCTACGGCGCTTTTCCGGCCTGTGGGAGCTCAACAAGACCCGCGAGATACCGGCGGTGGAGCGTGTGGGGATGTGGCTTTCAGAGCATCTGCCGCAGTCCGGTCCGGCCACCATCGTGCATGGCGATTTTCGTCTGGGGAACACCATGTTCGACGCCGCGCCACCCGCGCGCCTGGTCGCAGTCTTTGATTGGGAGATGGCCACGATCGGAGATCCGCTCGCAGACATCGGATACCTCTGCATGTTCTGGACAGAGGCCGGCGATCCAGAACGCGGCCTGCGCGAGCACCTCGGCAGGGTCACACGGGCCGAGGGTTTCCCTACCCGCGCTGAGTTGATAGCGCGCTATGAGGAGCGCTCAGGGCGTTCGATGAAGGATCTGCGCTGGTACACCACGCTCGCGCTGTGGAAGTCGGTCGTCTTCATGGAGGGCAACTACAAGCGCGCCATCGCCGGAACCACCGACGATCCCTATCTGCATCAGTTCGGCGAGGGCGTCGCCGAACTCGCCGAACTGGCCGAGGAGGTTGCACGTGGAGGCGGCTGAAGGCTCCCGCACCGGCTTGCTGATCGACTGGGGCGGCGTGCTCACGACGAACCTGTTTGCCTCCTTCCACGCGTACTGCCTGGCGGCCGGAATCGATCCGCAGGCGCTGGCGGGACGCTTCAGGCGTGACCCCGAGGCCCGCGATCTGCTGATCGCGCTGGAGACAGGGCGCACTGGGAGAGTCCGAGTTCGAGATCAAGTTCGCGGCGCTGCTAGAGGTGGAGCCCGACGGGCTCGTGGATGGGCTGTTCGCCGGCGTGCAGCCGGACATCGCGATGGTCGAGGCCGTCCGCAGGGCCCACGCGGCCGGCGTCCGCACCGCCCTGGTATCCAACTCCTGGGGTGCGCACCGCTACCCCCACGACATGTTCTCCGAACTCTTCGATGGCGTGGTGATCTCCGGCGAGGAGGGCATTCGCAAGCCTGCGCGGCGTATGTATGAGCTGGGCGCGCAGCGCGCCGGGATCGCACCCGAGCTGTGCGTCTACGTCGACGATCTGCCCTTCAACCTCACACCCGCGGAGGAGCTCGGCATGGCGACGGTGCACCACACCGACCCGGATATCGACGATCCCGGAGCTCGAGCGCCTGCTCGGCATCCCCCTGCGCGACGGGGGAGGCTGTCGGCTGAGTCTCAGTCGCGCTTGCCGCGGCCGTAGAGCAACTTCAGCATCCTGCCCAGCCGCTTGGTCCCGCGGCGCGAGTAGGGAAAGAAGTGCAGATCGCGCTTGAGCGCCAGCCGCGGCGTGACGAGGATCGCCTGCTGGGAGCAGTACTTGCGGATCCCCCCCGCGCCGTGGCGCGAGCCCAACCCCGAGGCCTTGACGCCGCCCATCGGCAGCTCGAGCGCCACATAGTTGATGATCGCGTCGTTCACGCACACCGCCCCAGAGTCCACCCGCCGGGCGATCTCCTCGCCCTTGGCGGTGTCTTTGCTGAATACCGAGCCGCCCAACCCGTAGGGGGAGTCGTTGGCCAGCCGCACCGCCTCATCGGCGTTGCGCACCTTCATGATCGGCAGCGTCGGCCCGAAGGTCTCCTCGCGTCATGATCTTCATCGAGTGATCGACGTCGAGCAGCACGGTCGGCTCGAAGAAGTGCCCCGGCCCCGAGACCGCGATGGCCGCCGACAACAGCCCTGGCGCCCTTGGCGAGCGCATCGTTGACATGGTCCTCGACGATGTCGACCTGCGGGGGAAATGTCATCGCGCCGACCTCGACCGTGCCGGGACCCCCGTCGGGCTTGCCCTGGCGCAGCGCGCGCACCTTGCTGGTGACCTTGGCGACGAACTCGTCGTAGACCGGCTCCTCGACGTACACGCGCTCGATCGAGAGGCACGTCTGGCCGGCATTCTGCATCGAGTAGTACGTCGCGACGTTGGCCGCCCGCTCGAGGTCGGCGTCGGAGAGCACGATCATCGGATCCTTGCCGCCCAGCTCGAGCGATGCCGGAATCAGCCGCCGCGCGGCGGCTTCGGCGACCTTGCGCCCGGTGGCGGTGGAGCCGGTGAACATGATCATGTCGACCTGCTCGATCATCGCCGCGCCGGTCTCCCCACGGCCGGTGGCGACCTGAAGCACATCCGCGGGCATGCCGCACTCGCGCAGCCCCTCGGCCAGCAGCAGCGAGGTCAGCGGGGTCACCTCGGAGGGCTTGAGGATCACGCTGTTGCCGGCAGCCAGCGCCGGGATGCAGTCGCCGAAGGAGTTCGTCAGCGGATAGTTCCACGGCCCGATCACGCCGATCAGCCCGAGCGGCTTGTAGCGCAGGATCAGCTTCTTGCCCTTCACGAACAGCGAGCTCGAGTGCACGCGCTCGTCGGCCAGGTACTTCTCGGCGCGCTTGGCCCAGAAGCCGAACGCGCCGCCGCCGTAGGAGATCTCCGCCAGCTGCGCGTCCTCGAAGGTCTTGCCGGTCTCGGAGACAATCGTCGCGGCGATCTGATCGGCGTTGTCCATGACCCACTTCTGCATGCGCAAGAGCACCCGTGCGCGACCCTCGAAGCCGAACGCCTCCCACCCGGGCTGCGCCGCCCGCGCGCGCGTGGCAAGCTCCGCCACCGCGGCGGCGTCCAGGTCGGGGACGGTCGCGATCGTCTCCCCTGTCGCCGGGTTTTCGACGGGAATCTCGGGGTGGGCGGGGTCCTCATCCGGAGTGCGCCGTGTGCGTCTGTGCTATCTGCTCGACGCTGGCCATCTGATCTCCCTTCGCTCGCTCGTAACAGAGGCTATACTGCTCGCACGGTCGGCCATTTTCCGGGTGGCGTATCGCCCCGGCTCGTTCTCGCTGCGTAGGCCCCAGGAAGGCCGCAAGCGGCTACTTCAGCCCGACGCAGCGGCTGACTTGGGAACAGCTAGCGATTAGGACAGCGCGAGGTGACGATCCCGACCGGCTCGGTCGGGCGGTCGCCGCCGTCGGTGTCGACACCGTCGAGCTTGTCGACCACGTCCATCCCGTCGGTCACCTGGCCGAAGACGGTGTGCTTGCCGTCCAGCCAGGGGCAGGCATCGGCGGTGACGATGAAGAACTGCGAGCCGTTCGTGTTCGGCCCGGCGTTCGCCATCGCGAGCGCCCCGCGGACGATCTTGTGGGAGTTGATCTCGTCCTCGAACGTGTAGCCCGGGCCGCCGGTGCCCGTCCCCTGCGGGCAGCCGCCCTGGATCATGAAGTCCTTGATGATCCGGTGGAAGGTCAGCCCGTCGTAGAAGCCGTCAGCGGCGAGCTTGCGGAAGTTCTCGACCGTCTTCGGCGCGTCCTCGTCGAACAGCTCGAACGTGATCGTCACCCTCGGTGGTCTGCATCGTGGCGGTGGACATCGCGGTCTCCTCACGTGCTCTCGGCGTCTAGCTCGGCTCGGGTGCAAGCGCGCCAGGAGAGCTGAGCTTGCGTCACGCGCCGAAGCGTCAGCTGGAGCGCCCAGCCTCACGCTGTCGCCGTCGAGCGCCTCGATCACGCGCTCGGCCTCGCCCTCCGGGACCGACAGGAACGAGAAGCGCTCGAGCACCATCACGTCGCGCACCGCCTCGCCGTCGAGGCCCGCCGCGGAGGTCACCGCGCCGACGATGTCGGCCACGCGCAGCCCGCCGGCGCGCCCGCCGCCGAGCGACGAGCTTCGCGTAGGTCTCCTCGCTGTCCTGGTTGCGCGTGATCGCCCGGCTTGGAGTGGCGGCGCGGGCGCTCCTTCACCGGCGTCGGCGCGCTCTTCGCGCCCGGCTCCCACGCCGCGATCGCCATCCCGATGTGGCGCTCGATCGCCTCCAGCTCGCGCTTCTGGCGCGCCTCGACGAACGTGATCGCCCGTGCCCGAGCGCCCCACGCGCCCGGTGCGCCCGATGCGGTGCACGTAGGTGTCCGGGCTCGTCGGCACGTCGTAGTTGACGACGTGCGTGACGGTCGAGATGTCCAGCCCGCGGGCGGCCACGTCGGTCGCCACCAGGATCGGCACGCGCCCGCCCTTGAACGCGAGCATCACGCCGTCGCGCGAGCCCTGGCTCATGTCGCCGTGCAGCGCCGCGCACGTTCATGCCCGCGGTCGCGCAGCGTGCGGAACAGCTGATCGCAGCGGATCTTCGTGCGCACGAACACGATCGCCTGGTCGGGCTGCTCGGCGCGCAGCACCTCGACCAGCTTGTCCGCCTTCTCGCTTGGTCTCCACCGGGAGCTGGAACTGCTCGACGGTGTCGATCGTCAGCGTCGCCGCCTCGACCTGGATCGTCACCGGGTCATACAGGTAGCGGTCGGCCAGCTGGCGGATCGGCGGCGGCATCGTCGCGCTGAACAGCGCCGTCTGGCGCCCGCTCGGGCGTCAGCGAGAGGATCTTCTCGACGTCCTCGAGGAAGCCCAGGTCGAGCATCTCGTCGGCCTCGTCGAGCACGACGAAGCGGCAGTCGTGCAGCACCAGCGAGTGGCGGGAGATCAGGTCGAGCACCCGTCCGACGGTGCCGACGACGACGTGCCCGCCGGCGCGCAGCTGCGCCTGCTGGGTGCGGATCGGCGCGCCGCCGAAGACCGCGACGACGTCGATCCCCTTGTGCGCCCCGTACGTGCGCAGCGCCTGCGTGACCTGGATGCACAGCTCGCGCGTCGGCGTCAGCACGAGCGCCTGCACCTCGCTCGCTCCGGGTCGATGTACTCGACGATCGGCAGCCCGAAGGCCGCCGTCTTGCCGGTCCCGGTCTGCGCCTGGCCGATCACGTCGCGGCCCTCCAGCAGCGACGGGATCGCCTGTTCCTGGATCGGGCTCGGCGACTCGTACCCCACGTCGCGCAGGGCCTGCAGAGTGGACTCGGACAGCCCGAGCTCGGCAAAGTCTTGGTCGTCGTTTCGGGCATGAGCTTTCGGACATGAGCTTACGGACTTCCCGGCCAGTCCCCGGGGCCGCCCTTTCGTACCGGGTGCGCCACCCGCCCACCCGGCCCACCGCCCGTACCCTCCGCACCTCATGCCAATCACCGTCGTCGGATCGATCGCCTTCGACGCCGTCAAGACGCCGTTCGGCGAGCGCGAGCGCATGCTCGGCGGCGCCGCCGTGCACTTCGCGCTCGCCGCCTCCTTCTTCGACGAGGTGCGCGTCGTCGGCCCGGTCGGCGACGACTTCGGCGAGGCCGAGCTTCGAGGTGCTCGCGCTCCGCGGCGTCGATGTCTCCGACATCGAGCACGTCGCCGGCGGCAAGACGTTCTTCTGGCGCGGCGAGTACGGCTGGGACCTCAACTCGCGCGAGACGCTCGACACCCAGCTCGGCGTGTTCGAGGACTTCGAGCCGAAGCTCTCTGCCGCGTCGCGCTCGAGCGACGTGCTGTTCCTCGCGAACATCCAGCCCGACCTGCAGCGCGAGGTGCGCGAGCAGCTGCCCGACGCCCGCTTCGTCGCGCTCGACTCGATGAACCTGTGGATCGACATCGCCCGCGACTCGCTGGTCGAGGCGATCGAGTCGGTCGACTGCCTGATCCTCAACGACGCCGAGCTGCGCCAGCTCACCGGCGAGCCGAACCTCGTCGCGCGCCGCGCGCGAGGTCTGTCTTGGGCCCGGCGGCCGGGCGTCGATCGTCGCCAAGCAGGGCGAGTACGGCGCGGCGCTGATCACCGCCGAGCGGCTTCTTCTCGCTGCCCGCCTTTCCCGCTGGAGAGCGTCGTCGATCCCGACCGGCGCCGGCGACACGTTCGCCGGCGGCTTCGTCGGCTACATCGCCGCCCACGCCGGACGATGAGATCTCAGACGAGCTGCTGCGCCGCGCGATGGCCTACGGCACCGGCGCTCGCCTCGTTCAACGTCGAGGAGTTCGGCACCGAGCGCGTCGAGCGCCTGGCCCGACGGGAGATCGCCGCGCGCGTGGCGGAGCTGCGCGCAGATCACCCGCTTCAGCAGCGCGGGTAGTACGATCATGCACATGGACGCTTGGACCTTCGTCTGGCTGATGGTCTTCTTGAAGATCCCGATCGTCGCGCTCTTCTTGCTCGTGCGGTGGGCGGTCCACCAGACCCCCGACGACGCAGCCGGAGCGACGACGGCGGCATCGGCCCGCGCTCGCGTCCGCTGCACCCCCGCCACCACCCGCGCCCGCGGCCCGCACGCGCCGCCGCGGGCCCGCACGGCGATCCCGCGCCGGCGCGCCCCCGCGCGCGCCGCACGCCGTGGTCGCCCGCGGCGGCTGATCCGCGCTGAGCGCGTCGTCCGTGCCCGCGCACGTGCGAGAATCGCGCCGATGAGCGCATCCCCCCCTGCCTCGGTCCTCTCCGACGGCACGATCGCCCGGCTCGTGCGCGAGGGTCGCATCCGCATCGACCCGTGGGACGAGGGACTGGTCCAGCCGGCGAGCGTCGACCTGCGCCTCGGGGACTCCTTCCGGGTGTTCCACAACCACAAGATCACCGCGATCGACCTGCGCGAGCCCGCCGCGCGGGCTGACCGAGCAGGTGACGCCCCCGCCGGGACGAGCCGTTCGTGATCCACCCGGGCGAGTTCTGCCTCGGGCGCACGCTCGAGCACGTCGAGCTGCCCGACGACATCGTCGCGCGGATCGAGGGCAAGAGCTCGCTCGGCCGTCTCGGCCTGATCGTGCACGCCACCGCCGGCTTCTGCGACCCGGGCTGGAAGGGCACGCTGACGCTCGAGCTCAACAACCTCACGCGCGTCCCGATCAAGCTCTACCCCGGCCTGCCGATCGCGCAGCTCTCGTTCATGACGCTCGACTCCCCCGCCCTGCGACCCTACGGCCACGAGGATCTCGGCAGCCACTACCAGGGTCAGGTGGAGGCACCGAGAGCCGCTACGGAGGCACGCCCGAGCGGTCCGCGGCGGTGACCGGTCTGGGATCGCGCATAATCGGGTAGACCGACGGAGACAGCCAGATGAGCACCCGGAGACGCGACCAGAGCCAGGCATCGGACAACGGCGTAGCCGGCTGCGGACACGCTGACGGTCACCGACAACCGCACCGGCGAGACCTACGAGCTGCCGATCGAGGACGGCACGGTGCGCGCGATCGACCTGCGCCAGATCAAGATCGACGAGGACGACTTCGGCCTGATGTCCTACGACCCGGCCTTCATGAACACGGCGTCGTGCCGCAGCGCGATCACCTACATCGACGGCGACGCGGGCATCCTGCAGCACCGCGGCTACCCGATCGAGCAGCTGTGCGAGCACTCGACCTACCTCGAGGTCGCCTACCTGCTGATCCACGGCGCAGCTGCCCACGCAGAGCGAGCTCGAGCGACTGGACTCACGAGATCACGATCCACACGTTCGTGCACGAGAACGTCAAGGACTTCATGCAGGGCTTCCGCTACGACGCCAACCCGATGGGCATGCTGGTCGCCTCGGTCGGCGCGCTGTCGACGTTCTACCCCGACGCCAACCAGATCCACGACGCCGACGTGCGCGCGATCCAGATCATCCGCCTGCTCGCGAAGATGCCGACGCTGGCCGCGTTCGCCTTCCGCCACAACATGGGCCAGCCCTACGTCTACCCCGACAACGACCTCGACTACGCCGGCAACTTCCTCGGCGATGATGTACAAGATGACCGAGCTCAAGTACGAGCCCGATCCGCGCCTGGAGCGCGCGCTGGACGTGCTGTTCATCCTGCACGCCGACCACGAGCAGAACGCCTCGACCAGCGCCGTGCGCTCGGTCGGCTCGACCGCAGGTCGACCCCTACTCGGCGGTCGCCGGCGGCGTCGCCGCGCTCTACGGCCCGCTGCACGGCGGCGCCAACGAGGCGGCGCTGCGGATGCTCACGCCGGATCGGCACCGTCGAGAACATCCCCGCCTTCCTCGAGGGCGTCAAGGCCGGCGACGAGCGGCTGATGGGCTTCGGCCACCGCGTCTACAAGAACTACGACCCGCGCGCGCGGATCATCCGCAAATACCTCGACGACGTGTTCGAGGTGCGCGGCAAGAGCCCGCTGCTGCGACGTCGCCACCGAGCTCGAGAAGCGCGCGCTCGACGACGACTACTTCATCTCGCGCAAGCTCTACCCGAACGTCGACTTCTACTCGGGCCTGATCTACGAGGCGCTCGGCCTGCCGGTGGCGATGTTCCCGGTGATGTTCGCGATCGGCCGCACCTCCGGCTGGATCGCCCAGTGGCTCGAGATGGTCGAGGACCCCGAGCAGAAGATCGCCCGCCCCCGCCAGATCTACACGGGCGTGCGCGATCTCGACTACGTCCCGATCGACTCAGACGCAGGCTGAGCGTCGCCCAGCAGTGGCTAGCGACTCGCCCAGCGCTTGCGCGACGCTAGAGGATGAGGGCGGCGCCGTATGGCGCAGCCAGTCGCGGTCCTCGCGGTAGCCGGGCCAGCGGCCGCTCGAGCAGCGCCCAGAAGCGGGGCGAGTGGTCGAGGACCTCCAGATGGCAGACCTCGTGCCAGACGACGTATTCGAGCACCGGCTCGGGCGCGAGCAGCAGGCGCCAGTTGAAGCTCATGCGCCCGCTGGCCGAGCACGACGCCCAGCGGGTGCGCTGCGCGCGGATCGTCAGGTCGCGGTAGGGTGCGCCCGTGAGCGCGGTCGCGCGGTCCAGGCGCGGCGCGATCTCGACGCGTGCCGCGCGGCGGTAGAAGCGTTCGATCGCCGGACGCGCGTCCCCGTCGGGCACGAGCAGACCGCCCGCCGTCCGGTGCACCCGCGTGCGCGCCGGGTTGGGGCACGAGCCGCAGCGCAGCGCCCAGGTAGGGCAAGGTCCCGCGTCGCTCGGCGATCTGCGCGCGCACCTCCTGGGCCTCGGACAGCGGCGCTCGATCCACGGACGGAGCTCGCTGACAGCCGGCGGCCGCGCGCTCGGGCCGGCGCACGGGGGGAGCACGACCTCCACGCCGGTGTGCGCGTGCACGTTCACCCGCACCCGCCGGGCGCGAGCGGAGCGGCGCACCGTGTAAGGGATCTCGCTCACGCAGCGGAGAGTACGCGTCCCCCGGGTGCATAATCCGACGCCGATGAGCAAGTCCAGAGTGAGGCTCCCGCGCGAGGTGCGCGAGCCCTACGAGGTCTATCTCAACGGGGTGCCCCAGCGGCTGGGCAGCGACTTCAAGGTGCGCGAAGGCGCGCTCGTGTTCGAGCGGGAGCTGCGCAAGGACCAGATCAGCGGCTGGCGCTGGCTGCTCGGCGCGTGGGGCGTGGGCACCTACCGCCAGAACGACTCGGTCGACGTGCGCTACGAGGCGCGCCGACGGCTCGCCACGGGTGGCCGAGGGCCTGGAGATCGAGAGCCGGCGTCGGCTGCTGCGCGCTCCCACGGCCGGGCGAGCTTCAGCGCGGACAGGATCGCGCGCGTCGGCGGGCGAGCGGTTGAGCGTGAAGAAGTGGATGCCGGGCGCGCCCGCGCGAGCAGCTCGGCGCACTGCAGGGTGGCGTAGGCGACGCCGAAGTCGAGCACCGCCTCGGGGTCCTCGCCGCGGGCGTGCAGCTCCGTGCGCAGGCCGTCGGGGATCGACGCGCCGCACATCGCGGCCATCCGCTCGACCTGCCCGACGTGGGTGATCGGCATGATGCCGGGGATGATCGGGACCTCGATCCCGGCCGCGCGCGCGCGGTCGACGAAGTCGAAGTAGAGGGCGTTGTCGAAGAACAGCTGGGTGATCAGGAAGTCCACGCCGGCGTTCACCTTGTCCACCAGATGCGCCAGATCGTCCTCGGGGCTGACGGCGTGGATGTGCGTCTCCGGGAAGCAGGCGGCGCCGATCGCAAACGGGTAGTCGGCGGCGATCAGCTCGACCAGCTCGCGCGAGTACTCCAGGCCACCGTCGGTCTTGCCCCACTCCTCCTGGCCCGGCCGGCGGATCGCCGCGCAGGGCGAGCACGTTGTCGATGCCGGCCGCGCAGCATCTCGTCGAGCGTCCCGCGCAGCTCGGCGACGGTCGCGCCCGACGCAGGTGAAGTGCGCCATCGCCTCCAGCCCGTACTCGTCGCGGATGCGCTTGACGATCTCGATCGTCTTGTCCCGCGTGGAGCCGCCCGCGCCGTAGGTGACCGACACGAACGACGGCTCCAGCTCGCGCAGCTCGGCCAGGGCGCCGTACAGGTTCTGCTCGCCCGCTCGCGTCTTCGGCGGGAAGAACTCGAACGAGAACGACCGGCGTCCGGGGGAGTCCTGCGGCGAGGATCTGGTCGATGCGCATCGACGAATTATGCCGCCCAGCGCTCGGGCTCGCCGGGGATGCGCCGCGCGCGGCCGGTGACCTCCAGGTGGCGCAGCATCGCGAGCGTCTCGGTCAGCAGCCACTGCGCGATCATCGGCGAGAGGTCGGGCCCGTAGACGCGCGGCAGGATCTCGAACGCCGTCAACGGCTCGCCCGCCTGCGACGAACCGCCAGGATCCTCGCCAGGCGCTCGGAGACGAGCTCGCGGTTGCCTTCGATGTGCGCGTGCACGTCGGTGAACGTGCGACCGTGGCCGGGTAGGCACAGGCGCGCGTGCAGCGCCTCGACGACGTCGAGCGAGTGCAGGAACTCGCCGACCGGATCGGGGGAGTAGCCGAAGTCGAAGTACGAGCGAGATGCGCCCCAGCAGGTGATCGCCGGAGATCAGCAGGCGCCGCTCGGGCTGGAACAGGCAGACGTGCGAGGGGGCGTGACCGGGCGTCTCGTGCACCGTCCACGGACCGAGGTCGGTCTCGACGACGACCGTCCCGGCAGGAGCTCCGATCGGGCTCGATCACGGCGGCGATCCCCGATTCGCGCGTTCCGCGCTCGGCGGCGTAGCGGCGCAGCGGCTCCTCGGGCACGCCGCTCTGGCGGGCGACCTCCAGGCGCCGGTCAATCGCGGCGTCCGGATCCTCGGCCCAGCGGATCATGTGCTCGTGGTTGGGGTGCATCCACAGCTCGCATCCCGCGCGCTCGACGATCGTGGCGGCCTGGCCGTAGTGGTCTGAGTGGGCGTGCGTGCAGACCACCAGGCGCACGTCCTCGAGCGTCAGATTGCACATCGCCAGCGCCCGTTCCAGATGCGCGAGCGAGCCTGGCTCGTGCATTCCCGTGTCGAACAGCACGACCCCGTCGCCGGCCGCGACCGCCCAGGCGTTGCAGTGGGGAACGCCCGGCCAGGGCAGCGGCAGGCGCAGTCGAAAGACGCCCGGCAGCACACGCTCGCCCCGTCCCAGCTCGGGCTTGCGGCCGATCTCTCGCCGTCGATCGCTGTCCGGTCGATCGCGGATCGTGCCTCGGCCACGGGCAGGGAGACTAGACTACGTATCTCCGGCGGCGTCGCCAAAGGGGAGAAGCGAGATGGCCGAGGAGGAGAGCGCGAGCGAGGCGGCCACGAAGGTGCAGGAGGTGGCGGCCAACGTGCAGCAGGCGGCCACACGCCGCAGAGAGTCACCGGCGAGCAAGGCCGAGGCGGTGACGCGCCGGTACTTCGAGGCGATCGACGCCCACGACGTGCAGGGCGCCGTCGCGATGTGGGCGCCCGGAGGTCGCGAGCACGTGCGCGGGCCAGGTCGACGTACATCGCGCCCGAGGGCGTGCGCGAGTTCATCGGCGAGCTGATCGGCGCGATCCCCGACCTGAACGTGGAGATCGTCTCGACCACCGCCGAGGACGAGCGCTGCGCGCGTGCAGTGGCGCCTCACCGGCACGTTCGCAGGGCCCGGGCTCGTTCAACGGGGTCGCGCCGACCGGGCGATCCGCATCGAGCTCGAGGGCGTCGACGTGCTGCACGTGCGCGACGGGCTGATCCAGTCAAACGACGCGTTCACCGACACGATGACCTTGCCGCGCCAGATCGGGATGATGCCGCCGCTGGGCTCCTCGGCCGAGCAGCGGCTGACGGGCGCCTTCAACGCCAAGACGCGCATCAGCGACGGAGCCTCGGCGCGGCGAGGCCAAGCTGGTCGCCGACGGGCGTGTGGGTCGTGCAGGGCCAGCCGGGGCGCTGCAACGTGTATCTGATCGAGGACAGCGAGGGGCGGCGTGACGCTGTTCGACGCCGGCGCGCGCACGATGACGCGCGCGGTGGCGGCAGCGCCGGTGCCAAGCTCGGCGGGATCAAGCGGATCGTGCTCGGCCACGGCCACACCGACCACCGCGGCGTCGCGCCCGCGCTGGGCGTGCCCGTGCTGTGCCACCCCGACGAGGTGCAGGACGCCGAGGGCAGCGGCGGCTTTCGCTACTGGCCGGCCGACCTGGCGGGGTTGCCGACGCCCCAGCGCCAGATCCACCGCGTGCTGCACCGCTACGCCTGGGACGGCGGGCCGGTGAAGATCGCCGGCACCGTCAGCGAGGGCGATGAGGTGGCGGGCTTCAAGGTGATCGACCTGCCCGGCCACGCTCCCGGGCTGATCGGGCTGTGGCGCGAGTCCGACCGGCTGGCGCTCGTGAGCGACTGCTTCTACACGATCGACATGTGGGGGCGCAGCTGCGCACCGAGACTGCCGATGGAGATCTACAACTACGACACCGAGCAGGCGCGCGCGAGCATGCGCAAGCTCGCCGAGATGGAGCCCGCGGCGGCCTGGCCGGGGCACGCCAGACCGGTCACGGGCGACGTGCGCGGGCAGCTGCTCGAAGCCGCGGACCGTTAGGACCAAGCCGGCATGACGATTCAGCACTGCTGAGAGTCTCGTGGGCAAGCGCAACCGCCGCCGATCGGCGAAGAGCGGGCGTGACTCCGACGAGCTCGTCGCCCCGAGCAGCGACTACACCGATGCGCGACGGGGACACGTGCTGACGCTGCGCGGCGCGCTCAGCCCGGCCACGCGGCGCGAGTACGCGCGGGCGCTCGCGGGTCAGGGACCCGCCGCGGCCGGCGGCGAACGGGAGGACGTCTGGCAGCGCGCGGTCGAGCTCCTGTTCGAGCGGCTCGCGGTGCGCTGGACGATCGCGGGCGCGCCGATCGAGCGCCAGCGCGAGCTGCTCGCTGCGCCTTCGCGCGGCCATCCGCCGCGGAGCGCGCCTGGGTACGCACGGTGCTGCGCGAGCATTGCGCCGAGCACTTCCCCGACGTCGAGGCCCCCTGAGGACGAAGCGACTGATTCAGCGGGAGTCTGCCGAGCAGCTCCAGGCGCGGTCCGTGCGGGCTCGGCCGCGACGAACCGGGCGGTGGCAGGACTGAGCACGAACTCGACCGATCTCCCCGCCCTCACCGCGCACCGCGCAGGCGCCGCCCCTCCTCGTGCACGCCGATCGACGGATGCCGTGCTCGAAACCAGCCACCGAAGTGAGCGATGCGCGCGCGGGCGCCACCGGGGCACGGGTCGGGAGGGACGACTCCAACGATGGAGCACTCCGCATGACATGGCATACGCGATGGCCAGATCTGCAGCGCCGCGCGGACGCCCCGCAGACGCCGAACCGATACCTTGCGGGCCATGCGCCGCACCAAGATCGTCGCCACCATCGGCCCCGCCTCGCGCGAGCCCGAGACGCTGGTGCGCATGGTCGAGGCCGGGATGGACGTCGCGCGGCTGAACTACTCCCACGGCACGCTCGAGGAGCACGCCGAGACCGTTCGCCGCGTGCGCGACGCGGCCGGACGGGCCGGGCGCCCGGTGGCGATCCTGCAGGACCTGCCCGGCCCGAAGCTGCGCATCGGCCCGCTGCGCGAGGACATCGTCGAGCTCAAGCCCGGCGACCGCGTCACGTTCACCTGCGGCGAGCGAGAGCCTCGGCGACGCCCGCCACATGAGCATCACCTGGCCGGGCCTGGCCGACGCGCTTGGAGCGAGGACGAGGTTCTGTACCTCGCCGACGGCTCGGTGCGCCTGCGCGTGACGGAGGTGCGCTCGAGCGCGAGCGAGGTCGACGCCGAGGTCGAGGTCGGCGGCGCCGTCGCCTCGCGCCAGGGACTGAACATCCCCGGCCCGATCGACTCGCTTGCCCTCGGTGCCCGAGGAGGACCTCGAGCTGCTGCGCCACGGCGAGTCGATCGGCGTCGACATGGTCGCGCTGTCGTTCGTGCGCGCCCCGAGGACGTCGAGACCGTGCGCGCGCACACGCGCCTGCCGCTGATCGCGAAGATGGAGAAGCCCGCAGGCGGTCGAGCGCGCCGAGGAGATCGTCCGAGCCGCCGACTGCGTGATGGTGGCGCGCGGCGACCTCGGCATCGAGCTGCCGATCGAGCAGGTGCCGCTCGTCCAGAAGAAGCTGCTGAAACTCGCCGGGTGGCTGGCGCGACCGTCGATCACGGCCACGCAGATGCTCGACTCGATGGTCACCTCCTCGCGCCCGACGCGCGCCGAGGTGGCGGATGTGGCGAACGCGATCCTCGACGGCACCGACGCGGTGATGCTCTCCCAGGAGACCGCGATCGGCGCCTACCCGGTCGGGGCCGTCGAGATGATGGCCTCGGTCGCCGTGCAGGCCGAGTCGATCGCGCCGTATGAGGACTGGAACACCTCGCGCGTGCGTCGCACCGACGCGGACACCGCGTACACCGTCGCGCACAACCTCTGCCTGGCGGCGCGCGAGCTGAACCTCGACGCGCTGGTCGTGCCGACCCTGTCGGGACGCTCCGCGCGCCTGGTCTCGGCGCACCGTCCCACCGTGCCGATCTACGCGCTCTCGCCCGGCAAAGAGACCGTCCGCCGCTGCTGCCTGATGTGGGGCGTGCAGGCCGCGTCGATGCGCCGCCACGAGACGACCGAGGCGCTGATCGCCGACGCCGCCCGGCGGGTGGTCGAGCTTGGCTGGTGCAAGCCGGGCCAGCGCGTCGGCATCACCGCGGGGCTGCCCTCCGGCCGGCCAGGCACCACGAGCCTCGTGCAGATCCAGGTGCTGTAGAGGGTGTGAGCCCGCCGAGGGGCTCTACAGGCGGAACTTGCGACCGCGCCCGGCCCGGCGGCGCTCGAGCAGCGATGCCTCGACCGCTTTCAGAAGCACCGCCGTGGTGATCGCCTCACCTGTGCCCTTCTCTGCGGTCCGCGGCGCATCCTTGCGCCAGAGAACATTTCCCTGCTCGTCCTCGGCGCGCCAGTACTGGCGTGGCTCGCCACCTTCCTCATAGATCACGACCCGCTCCGCGCGTCCGGGACTGCGCCAGTTGGCCATTGCTGCAGGTTATCCGCCCGCCGCGCCGACACCGCTGCGCCCGTAGAACTCTGCCTCCTCACGACCCAGCTCGGTGACGGGCTCCTCGCCGTACATCCACTCGCGCGCGATCCGATGCCAGTTGTTCTTGGCCCGCAGCTGCGAGAGCACCGCGAGAGTCAGCATCTCCATGCGGCGCCCGAAGAGGTGCTCCGGGCGCATGTCCTGGTGGCGCATCTCGCGGAAGTGGCTCGAGCGCGGATCAGAGCTCTCGATCATCACCTGCGTGGCGATCTCGGGCGTCAGCTCGACCACCTCGTCGGCGGTCGTGTACCACCAGATCGCATCCGAGATGAACTCCATCAGGTGCTCGGGGTTGACCCGCTCGGGCTCGGGCAAAAAGCCCGACTCGGCGAGCAGCCGATGCAGGGTCCCAGCGTCGCCCTCCGACGACCGCGCGCTGGCAGGCCAGCTCGAGCTCCACCGGCTCGCGCTCCATGCGCTTGAACAGACCGAAGTCCAGGAACGCGACCTTGCCGTCGTCCATGCAGCAGGAAGTTCCCCGGATGCGGGTCGCCGGAGAACTGCCGGTGGCGGTACAGGCAGCCGAGGAAGAATCTGAACACGATCTCGCCGATGCGGTCGCGCTGAGCCTGCGGATAGCCCTTGATCTCCTCGAACCCCACGCCACTGCACGAACTCGGTGACGAGCACCCGCTCGCGGGAGAGATCCGTGATCACGTCGGGCACGACGATGAACGGGTGGTCCTTGAAGATGCGCGCGAGCGAGCGCTGGTTCTGGGCCTCGAGCTCGTAGTCGAGCTCCTCGCCGATGCGCTCCTTGATCTCCGCGGCGATCGCCTTGGAGTCCATCCCGGGCGTCATCCGCTTGAGCAGACGCATGATCATGTCCATGTTCTGCATGTCGGCCCGGACCGCGGCGGCCACGCCCGGGTACTGCACCTTGACCGCCACCTCGCGGCCATCCTCGCGCAGCGTCGCCCGGTAGACCTGGCCGATCGACGCCGCCGCGATCGGCTCCTCGTCGAACGTCGCAAATACCTCGGAGATCCGCTCTCCCAGATCGTCCTCGATCACGCGGCGCATCTGCTTGAACGACACCGTCGGCGCGGCGTCGCGCAGCTTCGCGAGCTCGCGCTGGAACTCCTCGCGGTGCTCCTCCGCGACCAGGCCGACGTCGAGGAAGCGACATCACCTGCCCGAGCTTCATCGCCGCGCCCTTCATCGTGCCCAGCGCGGCCACGATCTGCTTGGCCGTCTCCAGCTGACGCCTGGCCATGGCGTCTTCGGAGGCCTGCGCACCACGCGTGGTGTTCGCCGCGCGGGTCCCGAACTGCTTCACGGCCTCGCTCGCCGCGAGCGTGCCGACCGTGGCGGTGCGGCGCACTCTCGAGGTCGGGATGTTTTCGCGCGCCATCCCTTGATGGTAAGGGCTAGGGTCAGCGACCCTAGACTGCGCTTCACCTGGGACCCGGGCACGATGTCATCCGAGCCATCCTGCCAGCGCACCCAGGCCTTCTTGCCGCCGTCGTAGTCGTCGCCGAGCAGGATCAGGGTCGCGGGCTCGCCTAGCGCCAGGCAAGCGGCTGTCCCCTGCGGGTCGAGTCCCCGCCAGATACGGATGAAGCCGTTCTCCTCCCACTCCCGCTCGACGGTGGTCGGATCGGCGTGGCCCGGATGGATGACCGTGTCCTTGGGCAACTCCATCAGCGTGCCCATGATCGAGTCCCGCAGGTCGGTGTAGGTGGTGTGGCCGGGTGCGCGCACGCCGCCGACCGAGCCCCGGAACAGAGTGTCGCCGGTGAACACGGCCGCCTCAGCACCCGCGAATCCTCCCGGCGCCGTGTTCGTCGCCGAGCGCCCCCGGCCGCCGCCTCCGGGCGCGCCTGCCTCAGACCGGTCGCCGACCAGGAACGACAGCATCCCGCCGGTATGTCCCGGCGTGTGCAACGGCCGCACCTCCAGCGTTCCAAAGTGCAGCGTCTCGCCTGCCTGCACAGCGCTCGCCTCGATGCCGTCGAGCAGATCGAGCTCCAACGGGTGGATCAGCACCTCGAGCTTCGGCCAGCGTTCGCGCAGCTGGCCGACCTCACTGACGTGGTCGAAGTGATGGTGGGTGAGCAGCACGTGCGTGGGCTCCACCCCGAGGCGCCCCGCCGTCTCGATCAGGTCCTTCACTGGCCCGCCCGCGTCTACGAAGAACGCTGCTCCCCCCTCGCCCTCGGCGAGGAGGTATGTATTGGACAGGAACTGAGGGTTGCACGCGTGCTCAACGATCATCCCGAGCATCCTCTCACGAAGCCGTCTCCATAGACTGCCGAGCCATGGCCCTGATCCACACCTGCTACCGGATCACCGACATCGATCGCTCGGTCGCCTTCTACAACGCACTCGGCTTCGAGGAGGTGGGACGCATTCCGATCAAAGATGAGGCGGTCAACGTGTTCATGAACCAGCCAGGCGACGGCGAGGCGCCGCGCCTGGAGCTGACCTACAACTTCGGCGTGGACTCATACGAGACCGGCACCGGCTACGGCCACATCGCGATCACCTCTGAGGATCTCGACGGCACGCTCGCGCGCCTGTCCGAGCAGGGCATCGAGCCGGAGAAGCCGCCCTACTCCGTGCGCGAGGGCGGCTCGCGGCTGTGCTTCGTGCGCGATCCCGATGGTTACCGGGTCGAGATCATCGAGCAGCCGCGGCTGTAGCCGCAGCGCCACGACCGCGCTACCCTGCCGTCAGAGATGGCGGACACGACCGGCAAGATCGCCAAGAATCTCGAGCGCTTCGCCCAAGCGGTGGCCGCGCACGACCGCGAGAACCCGACCCACACCGCCAACGGCATTGGCCTTGCCCATTTTGACATCGAGCGCCTCGGGCTCGAGGAGGGCGAGGAAATCCTGCCCGGCATCACGATCCACGCCGACAGCGGCGTGACGGGCAACTTCCGGGTGCTGTGCGATGGCGACCACGAGGAGGAGTTGACTGAGGCTGAGGAGCAGGCGGTCGAGGCGATTGCGACGCAGGCGGTTCCCGCATATTCACCGGGCCGCTCGCCATTCGAAGGCGAAGAACAGTAGGCAGCTCAGCGCGCGACGCTCGGGAGCGCAACGCCGGCGCGCTCGGCGATCATGGCGACCAGGCGTGCGATCGTCGGACAGGGGATGTCGTGGCGTGCCGCGGCACGCAGCACCGACCCCGGGATCGCGTCCAGCTCCGGCTCGCGTCCGGCGGCAATGTCGCGCTGCATCGAGCTGCCGAGCGTGTCGTGAGCCTGCTCCAGCTCGCCGAGCGCGACCTGAGGGTCGACGTCCTCGGCGCCCTCGGCCTGCCCCACGGCGCAGCCCTCCTCGATCGCCCCGACGAGCGCGGCGCGCAGCTCCGGGATGGAGCGGATCTCGCCGAGCAGCTTGTCGAACGCGCTCGTCGTGCAGGCGAGCGCGTTCAGGCGCACGAGCTTCGACCACATCACCTGCGCCTCGGAGCGCTCGGAGACGGGCAGTGTCAACCTGACGGACACATCAGCGTCTTTGAATGCTTTGGCCATCGCCTCCATCCCCGGGAGCATGGACGGACTGTGAGTGGCCATGTCCACGAGCAGAAAGGGACTCGTGTGCACGACCATGCCCGGCTCGGGACGGTCGGCCTCGACGCGGATCGTGCCCGCGAGCACCGCGCCGGCCCCGAAGCGCTCGCGCAGGACAGCGATGTGATCGAGGCCGTTCAGCAGCGGCAGCACCAGCTTCGGCTGTACGGCAATGCGCTCGAGCGCCGCTTGCAGGCCCGAGGCCTTCGTGGCCACGATCAGCACCTCGACAGGCTCCTGCAGCCGCTCGGTCGCACGCGGGTGCGCGACGAACTTGCCGAGTCTCACGCTGTTGACGCACAGGCCGCGCCCGGCGATCGCCTCCGCGGTCGACTTGCGGGCGACGACCACGACATCGGTCCCGCCCCGATCGAGCGCACCCGCGACCAATCCGCCCACCCCGCCGGGGCCGAGCACGGCGATGCTCATGGCAGGGGATCAATCAGCACGCCGGGATTCATTATCCCGCGCGGGTCGACCGCGGCCTTCGCGCCTTTAAGCGCGGCGGCAAAGGGCTCCGGCCGCTGCTCCTCATACCAGGGCCGGTGGTCGCGCCCGACGGCGTGGTGATGGGTGATCGTCCCGCCCTCGGCGATGATTTCCTCTGAGACCGCGCGCTTGACCTGTGCCCACTGCCCGGCCTCTTCGCCCCGGCGTGCGGGTGCGATCACGGTGAAATAGACCGCCGGGCCGTCGGGGTAGATGTGGGTGAAGCGCGTCGAGACTCCTCCGCCCGTGCCGCAACTCTTCCGCACCGCCTCCTCCGCGGCTGCACTCACGCGCTCGTGAAAGCTGGGAAAGCGCTCCCACGTGATCGCCGTCTCGAACGTCTCTGACAGCACGCCCATCGCAACTAACACGTCGCGCATGTAAGGAGCGCCCAGGAACGCCTCGCGCCACGAGGAGACCGCATCCCCGCCGGGGCGCTCGGGCCTGGAACCCCCGTGCCCGGCGCAGATCTCAAGAGCCCGCTCGAACGCTCCGTCGACCGCATGGCCGGTGGACTCAAAGCCGAGCACGAGCAGGGCGTGGGAGCCGTCGCCGGCCATCGTTATCCGCGCCTCGCGCGCGTCGATCAAACGGCAGTTGGCAGGGTGCAGTCCCGACTGGCTGATCGCACGCACACATTCCGCGCCCGCGGCAAAGCTCTGAAACTCCACTCCCGCCGAGCGCTTGTGCGCGGGGCGCTGCTGCACGCGCACCCATGCCTGCGTGATCACCCCGAGCGTTCCCTCCGAGCCGGCGAGCATCCGGTCTGGGCTCACGCCCGCGCCCGAACCAGGCAGCCGCCGCGACTCCCACTCCCCCACCGGCGTGATCGCACGCACCGACTCGACCATGTCCTCGATGTGCGTCCACACGGTCGCGAAATGACCAGCGGCGCGCGTGGCGATCCAGCCCCCGAGCGTGGAGAACTCAAATGACTGGGGGAAGTGGCGGAGCGTCAGGCCGTGCTCGCCGAGCTGATCCTCCAGGACCGGCCCCGTCGCGCCGCCCTGGATGCGCGCCGAGCGCGACACGGGATCGACCTCCAGCACGCGGTCCAGCGCGCGCAGGTCGATCGTGACCGCCCCGTTGTAGGACGGAGCGATGTCCGGGCTCACCCCGCCGACAACCGAGGTTCCTCCGCCGTAGGGGATTGCAGCGACGCGCTCGTTTGAGCACCATTCGAGCACCCGCTCCACCTCGGACTCATCCCGCGGATAGGCGACGAAGTCCGGGGGATGCTCGAAGCGCCCGCGAAAGCCATTGACCACATCGGTGTAGGACTTGCCGAGCGCGTGGGAGGCGCGCGCGTGGTCGTCGCTCGCACAGATCGCCGGCAGCGAAGCGGGCGCGAGGATTCGCGGTGCCGGCAGCTCGAGGGACTCCAGCTGGACTGGCTCCTCGATCTCCGTGAGCGTCATCCCCAGGTGCGCCGCCAGCGCGCCGGCCGAAGCGCGCACCTGCGCCGGTGTGGGCTGCTGGTCCTCGAAGCCCCAGCCCCAGTGCTTGTGCCTACGGGCGCCCATGGGCAGCGAGTCTATTCGCGCAACACGTGACGGTTACGCCTGCGGGCGGAGTGCCCACTAGCCTTCTCAGTCCATGTCCGCCCAGCCCGAGCCTATGACAAACACCGAGCTGCCCGAGATCCTCGCGCGCGGACCATGGCCACTGGAGCAGGTGAAGGCACATTGGCGCGACGAGCACTTCGAGCCCTCCGCAGAGCACACGCTCCTCGCCGACGCAGCGATCTCCGAGCTCCAGCAGCGAGGCTCCCCCAGCCACGACGGAATGGCCGCGCGCCTGGTCGATTACCGCCAGGACTCTGAAGGGCTGGCACTCGAGCTGCAGCCCCTGCGCTGGGGGCTGCGACTGGTTCCTGGCGACGCATCCGCGAGCGTCGCGGCAATGTGTGTGACGCGCTCTGCCGACGGGCGCTGGCTGGCGGGACGACGCGCTTCGTGGGTTGCCTCGTGGGCAGGCCGCTGGGCGCTAGGCGCGGGCGGAGCGGTCGATCTCGGCGAGAGCCCGGCCGACACGCTCCTCAGGGAGCTGCGCGAGGAGTGGTCAGTCTCGCCTGAGCGCGTGCGAGGGGAGGCGCTGCTGCGCCTCCCCCACCAGATGGTGATGTTCGTCGGTCAGGCCTGGCTCGCCGAGGGCGCCGAGAACGAAGTACAGGCTGACTCCGAGCACGACGCGTTCGCCTGGTGGCCGCGGGAGATCGACGAGTGGCCGGCGGAGGCCGGGGAGATTCTGCCGCGGATGGCACGCTGGCTGACACAGTGAGCGAGCCGGTCTGCATCGGGCCTCTGCGGTACGGGCGCCTGAAGTGGATCTCATTCACCCACTCCTGCATCTACCTGGCACTGCTGTTCTGTGCCTTCGCCGCCGGCAAGCCAGAGCCCCTCACCTTCGTACTCGGGCTTACTCACGGTCTGCTGTGGATCTTCATGTCGCTGGCCTGCATCGCCGCCGCGCGCGCGCGGATCGTCTCTTTGAGGCTGGCCGTGGCAGTGGCGGTGCTCGGAGGGATCGGACCGTTCTTCGGAAGCTACGAGTTCATCCGTGAGCAACGCCACCGTCCGCGCTAAAGTGAAAGCGAATATGGCAACGGGCACCACGGCTCAGCAGACAATCGATGTCGTGACACCCGCTGCGGGCGAGTCGGTCTCCGAGGGAACGATCCTCGAATGGCACGTCAAGGTGGGCGACTTCATCAAGCTCGATGACACGATCGTCGAGATCTCGACCGACAAGGTGGACCTCGAGCTGCCGTCACCCGCGAGCGGCACGGTGACAGAGATCCTGGTGGAAGAGGGAGACACCGTCACCGTCGGCCAAGTGATTGCGCGCATCGCCGCCGGCGAGCAGCAGGCCGGAACACCCGCGAGCGATGGTGCATCCGGCGCTAGCGCAGCAGTTGGACAATCCACGACAGCCACCACCCTTGGAGCCACTGGATCTGCGCCAGGCCCCCGACGGCGTGAAGGTCTCGCCGGTCGCTGCCCGTGCAGCGGCAGTCGAGGGCGTGGACCTCGCGAACGTCTCCGGGAGCGGTCCCGGCGGGCAGATCAGGAAGGCCGACGTGCTCTCTGCCACGGCAGGAAACGGTGCCGGCCGCGAGGAGGGCGCCGCCAACGGCAAGCCCTCGGGGGCAGACGGTCAGGCGAGCTCTCAGCAGTTGAAGGGCAGCGCCGCGGCACTCGCGCGCTACATGGAGCAGTCCCTGACGATCCCCACGGCCACGAGCTTTCGCACGCTCACCGTCACCGTGCTCGACGCCCGCCGGCGCGAGCTGAAGGCCGGTGAGCGCAAGGTCTCTTTCACGCACCTGATCGCCTATGCGATCGCCCGCGCGGGGAACGACATGCCGGTCATGACCCATCACTTCGCCGAGATCGACTGCAAAGCCACACCGCGTCGATGACGGCCAGGTCAACCTCGGGCTGGCCGTGGACGTGGAGAAGAAGGACGGCACGCGCACCCTGATGGTTCCCGTTATCCGCAACGCCGGCGGGCTGCCGTTCAACAGCTTCCTGGATGCATATGACGCGCTCGTGGAGAAGGCCCGCACCAACACACTCACTGCGGATGACCTGACCGGGCGCCAACGTCACGCTCACCAATCCCGGCGGCCTCGGCACGATCGCCTCGGTTCCGCGGCTGATGGCCGGCCAGGGGACGATCGTGGCCACCGGTTCGATCGCCTATCCCGTCGGCCTGGGCGACATCGGCGCGATGATCGGCGCGGCGAAGGTCATGACGATGACCTCGACCTATGACCATCGGATCATCCAGGGGGCCGAGTCCGGCCGTTTCCTTGGAGGAATCGAGGAGTACCTGCGAGGTGAGCACGGCTTCTACGAGGACGTGTTCGCCGCGCTCGGCGTCGAGCTCGGCCCTGCTCCCTCGCCGCCCGCGCCCGCAGCCGCGGCTTCCGCGGCCGCCTCGGCTGCAGCCGATAGGACTCCGAGCTCCGTTCCAGACGAGCAATTGCTGCAGGCGGTCCAGGCGGCCAGCACGCTCGCTCTCGCGTTTCCGCAGTCACGGCCACCTCGCCGCACGGCTGGACCCGCTCGGCTCCGAGCCCGAGGGCGATCCCGGACTCGACCCCGAGGCGCTGGGACTGACCGGAGAGATCACGACCCAGATCCCAGCCAAGATCCTGCACATGTACGTCCCTGGGGGGACCCTCGCCGACGCGCTCCCGCACCTGCGCGAGACCTACTGCGGCACGATCGCCTATGAGATCGAGCACATCGCCTCGCACCGCCAGCGGGTGTGGCTGCGCGAGCACATCGAGTCCGGCGCCTTCCGCCAGCCGTTGACGAGCGATGAGCAGAAGACCCTGCTCAAGCGCTTGGTCGAGGTCGACGCACTGGAGCGCTTCATGCACAAGGCCTACCTCGGCCAGCACCAGTTCTCGATCGAGGGGCTCGACATGACCGTGCCGATGCTCGACGAGCTGATCGCGCTCTCAGCGGTCCACGGCGGCAAGGAGGTCGTGATCGGGATGGCCCACCGCGGGCGGCTGAACGTGCTCGCCCACAACCTCGGTCGCCCCTACGACACGATCTTCGCCGAGTTCGAGGGCGCCTCGACGCTCGAGGCCGTCACCACCATTCCCCAGGGGGGTACCGGCGACGTCAAGTACCACCACGGCACGCAGGGCTCCTTCCCGCTGGCAGACGGGGAGAGCATCCGCGTCAACCTGGAGTCCAACCCGAGCCATCTCGAGTACGTATCCCCGGTGGTCGAGGGCGCGACGCGTGCGGCGCAGACCACACGCAAGGGACCCCACGCCCACCAGGACACCGACGCTGCCGTGCCGATCGTGATTCACGGCGACGCGTCGTTCCCCGCCCAGGGAGTGGTGGCGGAGACGCTCAACCTGCAGGCACTCGACGGCTACAAGGTCGGCGGCACCGTCCATTTGATCACCAATAACCAGATCGGCTTCACCACAGACCCTGACGACGCACGTTCGACGCGCTGGGCCTCGGACCTGGCGAAGGGCTTCGACGTGCCGATCATCCACGTCAACGCCGATGACGTGCCAGCTTGCATGAGCGCCGTGCGCCTTGCGTTCGCCTTCCGCAAGGAGTTCGGTCACGACGTGCTGATCGACCTGATCGGCTACCGGCGCTTCGGTCACAACGAGTCCGACGAGCCCGCATACACGCAACCCGAGATGTACGCGAAGATCAAGGCCAAGAAGCGCGTCGCGGAGCTGTGGGGCGATCGCCTCGTCGCCGATGGCGTCGTGACCCAAGAGGAAGTCGAGCGCCAGGCGCAGGAGGTATGGGATCACATGACGCTCCTGCACCAGCGCCTGAAGGCGAAGATCGCGGCAGCCGCAGAGCACGACAGCCCACAGGAAAGCACCGGCGAGTACCAGCTCGATCGCTCCCCCAGTCCCGAAGTGAGCACGGCAGTTCCAGGCGAGCGGCTGCGCGAACTGGGCGAGCAGCTGCTGAAGGTGCCCGACGGGTTCACCGTGCACCCGAAGCTCGTCAAACAGCTCGAGCGCCGCCGCGAGGCACTGGGCGAACCGCCGCCCGGGGAGCCGGGCACGATCGACTGGGCACATGCCGAGGCGCTCGCCTTCGCATCGCTGCTCACCGAGGGTACGCCCCTGCGGCTCACCGGGCAGGACACCGAGCGCGGCACCTTCAGCCAGCGGCATCTGGTCTTGCACGACGCGAAGACCGGGCAGACCGTCTGTCCGATCCAGAGCCTCCCCGAGGCGCTCGCGCCGCTGGAGCTGCACAACAGCCCGCTATCCGAGCTCGCATGCATGGGCTTCGAGTACGGCTACAGCCAAGAGGCGCCCGAGACGCTCGTGCTGTGGGAGGCCCAGTTCGGCGATTTCGTCAATTCGGCCCAGGTGATCGTCGACCAGTTCATCGTCTCCGGCCTAGCCAAGTGGGGCCAGACCTCGCGCTTGACGCTGCTGCTGCCGCACGGCTATGAGGGCTCTGGACCGGAGCACTCCTCCGCACGCTTGGAGCGCTTCCTCGCGGTCGCCGCAGAGGGAAACATCCGCGTCGCGAGCCCCACCACGCCAGCGCAATACTTCCACCTCCTGCGCCGCCAAGCGCGCATCGCCAAGCAGCGTCCGCTCGTGATCATGACCCCCAAGTCGCTGCTGCGCCTGCCCCAGGCGACCAGCGCAATCTCAGATCTCGCGGAGAACACGCGCTTTCAGCCGGTGCTGGCCGAGCCCGGGGTGGAGGGCGCTCAGGTCACACGCCTCGTGCTGTGCACCGGCAAGATCTACTACGACCTCGCCGGCCACCCCGAGCGCAAGTCCCACCCCGGCCTGGCGGTGGGCCGCGTGGAGCTGCTCTACCCCTTCCCCGAGGGTCAGATCCTGGAACTCATGCACAGCTATCCAAACCTGCGCGAGGTGCTGTGGGTACAGGAGGAGCCGCGCAACATGGGCGCCCGCGCACACATGTTCCCGCGCCTGATGCAGATCATGCCCGAGGAGATGCACTTCGGCTTCATCGGACGTCCCGAGCGCGCCAGCCCGGGCGAGGGCTACCCGGCCGCGCACATCTCAGAACAGAACCGCATCGTCACCACCGCGATCGACCTGGACCGGCCGATCTCACAGTACCCGCGCAAGACCCCAGGAGAGCGCTGATGTGGGCGCTGTGGAAACGTCTGGTATCCTGCGCCAGCGCAGACGCAAGCGCAGAGGCGGCGTGTAGCGGTCAATTTTTGGGAGACGCGGAGGGTGAGCCCCCCGTCGAGCACCTGCCGGCGCCGGTCACCACAGCCGGCGACGCCAGGGAGCCTTCGAGACAGCGGTTACTTTCTAGCGGCCACGCCAATACAGTAGGCGCGCGGGTTTGGCCGAGAACGCCAGTTCAGCGCGATGCCAGACGGGGTCGCGCTTCTCCTTGAAGGCATTCGCGCCCTCCTTCGAGTCCTCCGAAGCGAATACGGGACCCGAGATCGCGCCCTGCTTCTCCCACATCTCCGCGCTTGACCAGTCGTACTGCTCCTGCAGGATGCGCTTTGAGGCGATCACGGCCAGCGGGCCACTCTTGGCGAGCTTCCCGGCGAGCTCGATCGCGACATCGACGGCCGTGCCTGGCCCGGCGAGACGGTTGACGACCCCGAACTCGTGAAAGCGCTCTGCGGGCATCAAATCGCCGGTCAGCGCCAGCTCCATGACCACGTGGTAGGGCATGCGCCGTGGCAGCCGCAGCAACGCGCCACCGGCGGCGACGAGCGAGCGCTTGGCCTCGGGGATCCCCATCTTCGCGCCCTTCGCAGCGACGATCAGATCGCACGCCAGCGCGATCTCCATCCCGCCGGCGACGGCGAAGCCCTCGATCGCCGCGATCAGTGGCTTGCGCGATGCGCGCTGGGCGATGCCCGCGAAGCCGCGGTCGCCGAACCAGGGCGACTCGCCTTTGACGAACGCGCCGAGGTCCATTCCGGCGCTGAAGAAGCCGCCAGCGCCGGTGAGCACGCCGACCGACAGGCCGTCGTCTGAGTCGAGCTCGTCGAGCGCGCCGGCCACACCCTCGGCGACGGCGCCGTTGACGGCGTTGCGCACCTCGGGACGGTTGAGCGTGATCAAAAGGATATTGCCGCGCCGCTCGGTGAGTACTGCCTCGTAGTCGTTCATGGCCGCATCCTATGCGGCAAACAGCGTTAGGTCGGGCTCCCGTTCGCCCCGCAGCACAGCCAGGTCGACCTCCACGCAGTCGATTCCCCGCGCCTGCGCAAGCACGCGCGCCTGCGGCTTGATGACCTGCGCCGCGAGCACTCCGCGGCAGGAACCCATCGCCGGACCCAGGCGAATGCGCTCCAGATAGCGCGTCAGCTGCTCCACGGCGTCGATCGTCCCGACCCGCTTGATCTCAACCGCGATCCACTCGTCCTGCGCGTCGCGGCACATCAGATCCACCGGACCGATGTCGGTCGGCCACTCGCGCCGCACCAGCCGAAAGCCCTCTCCGCACCACTGCGGCGCGCCGGCCAGCAGTTCCTGCAAATGCACCTCCGCGCCCTCCTTCTCCAGGGCCGCCGCCTCGCCCATGTCGTGCGTGACATCAGAGAGCACCTCGGTGATCGCGATATCCAGCCGGTCCTCAGTGGCGCCCGCACGCTTGCGCACAACGATCGAACCGGCGGACTCTTCGATCATCGTCGGCGGCGTCATCCAGTTCTGCGGCTTGTATCCACCCGTATCCGCGTGCACCATGACCGAGCCGTCAGACTTGATCATCACCAGCCTCAGGGCCTCTGGCAGAAGAGCTTCCAGCCGGCCCGTATAGCGGACCTCACAGCGAGCGACGATCAGGCGCATCGCCTGACGGTAACTGCTGAACCGGACCAACCGGCTCGGGATGGGCGGGATCATCAGACGCCGCCTCATTGAGGGATTCGCGAAACTCGCGTATCCCGTTGCCCAGCGAACGCACCAGGTCCGGCAAGCGCTTTGGGCCGAGCACGATCAGCGCCACCGCGGCGATGAACATCAGGTGCACCGGATTGCCTATTCCCATTGCTGCGCTCCCATCGACCGGTCCGTCTCGGAGTTTTCGGACGCTTCCTCAGACTACCGCTACGCCGCACCGCTCCCTACGCTCTCACTTTGTGAGCCAAGCAACCTCCCCCCAGACTCCCCGCACCTACCCGCCGCCCGCCGCCCCAGAGCCGTTCTGGCCGGCCCAGCTGACCGTGCTCACCGCGATCGCCCTGCAGCTGCTGCTTCCGCCACGGCTGACGATCGGGCCTTTCTGGCTCATCCCGGGACTGGAGACAGCACTGCTGATCGGCATGTTCTTCGCCACGCCCCGCGAGCTCGAGGGGGAGCACCCGGTGCGCCGGCGTGTCGCTCTGAGCCTCACCGCCTTCGTGAGCGCCGCCAACATCTTCTCCCTCGCGGAGCTCACCCACTTCCTGCTTCACCACAATGTCTCCAAAGGACGTGAGCTGATCGTCTCGGGCGTGCTGATCTGGCTGACCAACTTCCTGATCTTCGCCCTTTGGTACTGGGAGATGGACCGGGGCGGACCCGGCAAGCGGACCGCCGGACACGACGGCCCCCCCGACTTCCTGTTCCCGCAGATGGCCGACGATCAGATCGAGCCCCGCGAGTGGCGCCCCAAATTCATCGACTACACCTACGTATCGCTGACCAACGCCACAGCCTTCTCCCCCACCGACACGATGCCGCTGACCCCTATGGCCAAGAGCATCATGGGCATCCAGTCGCTCGTCTCGCTCGTCACGATCGGTCTGATTGTTTCCCGCGCCATCAACATTCTTTAGGCCTCTGCAGGTGTTGACATACGCGGTTCCAGTGCCAGCGCCTGCGCCAGCAGATCTCTCAGCTCGCCCTCCGCGCCGAGCGCACCGGCACGCTCGAGGGCTTCGAGAGCGCCCTCGCGGTCGAGCAGTTGCAGGCGCAGCCTGCCCAGGCGCTCCCAGGCTCCCATGTCGGTCGGCCCGCGCTTGACCGCCCGCGCCGCCGCCTCCTCCGCCAGGTCGATTGCGCCGATGTCCTCGTAAATGCGCGCCGCGAAGCGGTGGGCAGCGGGGCGTCCCGCATCGGCTCTTGCCCATTCGTGCACCACGCGTGCCGCGGCCTCAAGGTTGCCCGCATTCCAGAACGCGAGCGTCAGCAGGCGGAGCACAGCAACGTTCTCAGGCTCGGCGTCGCGCGCGTAGATCAGTCGCTGCGCCGCCAGCTCGTACTCCTCTTCGGCCATCGCTCTTTGTGCGGCGATCAGGAAGCGCTCGGTACGCTCTCCCGCCGGGTCGGGCTTTGAGAAGTTGACGAACTTCATGCTCCCCGCCGGTACGGTCCGCACGCCGTGGCTGAACTGCACGCGCGCCCACTGCTGCACGTCGTCCTCCTCGCCGGTGAAGTAGATGCCCGCCACCGTGCCCACGCCCCACTCCGGGTAGGACTCGCAGCGCGCATACCTGTGTACGACCGAGTGATCTGGCATGCGGCTGCCGAAGGGGTCGTGCTTTTGTTTGTCGGCGGCCTGCGCGCGTGCGCGCTGCTCCGCCTCATACGCGCGACGACCGGCCTGCTCGCGCTCTCTTCTCGCCGCCTGCGCGCTCGCACGCACGGCATTCCGCGACACGCTCCCGCCCCTGGACCCCTCCGCGAGGCGCTCCAGCTGGTCGGCGGCCTCGTTGATCGCCTTCAGATGGCGCTCGTGCTCGAATTGCCTGCCCTGTGGCGCCACGTCGGGGTGCCAGCGCTTGGCCATCCTGCGACGCGCCAGCTGCACCGCGCGCTTGTCGAAGGGCGGCTCGAGCTCCAGCAGCAGCAGATGCTGCTCGATGTCCAGGATGGTCGTAGGCATAGACCCAATCACGTTAGCGGGGGCGGTCGGGTTTCCGTTCCCCCTCTATCCTGCTGACGGCCATGTCCTCGCAATACGTCTTCACGATGCACCGCCTCTCCAAGCTCCACCCGCCGGAGAAGGTCGTGCTCAACGAGATCACGCTCGCCTTCTACCCGGGCGCGAAGATCGGCGTGCTCGGATACAACGGCTCGGGCAAGTCGACGCTCTTGCGGATCATGGCCGGGGAGGATCAGGAGTACCGCGGCGAGGCCGCGCTCGTGCCGGGCGCCACCGTCGGCATGCTCGCCCAGGAGCCCCACCTCGACGAGTCAAAGGACGTCAAGGGCAACGTCGAGGACGGCGTCGCCGGGACCCGCGCGCTGCTCGACCGCTTCAATGAGCTGGCCGCCAACTACTCCGAGGAGAACGCCGAGGAGTTCGGCAACATCCAGGCGAAGATCGACGCGGCCGACGCCTGGAACCTCGACACGCAGCTGGAATACGCAATGGACGCCCTGCGCCTGCCGCCGCCCGACGCCAGCGTCTCAACGCTCTCCGGCGGCGAGCGCCGGCGCGTCGCGCTCTGCCGGCTGCTGCTGCGCGCGCCCGATCTGCTGCTGCTCGACGAGCCCACCAACCACCTCGACGCCGAGTCCGTCGCCTGGCTGGAGCAGCACCTCTCTGAGTACAAGGGCGCGATCGTCGCGGTCACCCACGACCGCTACTTCCTCGACAACGTGGCCGGCTGGATCCTCGAGCTCGACCGCGGCAAGGGCATCCCGTATGAGGGCAACTACTCGAGCTGGCTGGAACAGAAGCAGACGCGCCTGGCCCAGGAAGAGCGCACCGAAAAGGGGCGCGAGCGCACGATCGCCGCCGAGCTCGAATGGGTGCGCACGAACCCCAAGGGCAAACGCACGAAGTCCAAGGCCCGCCTGGCCCGCTACGAGGAGCTGATCGCCGAGGAGCGCAACGTCAAGCTCGACGAGGTCCAGATCCACATCCCGCCCGGACCGCGCCTCGGCGAGAAGGTGCTCACCGCGACCGGCCTCTCCAAGGGCTACGGCGAGCGCCTGCTGATCGAGGACCTCTCCTTCAACCTGCCGCGCGCGGGCATCGTCGGCGTGATCGGCGCCAACGGCGCGGGCAAGACGACCTTGTTCAGGATGATCACCGGCGCCGAGTCCCCCGACAGCGGCAAGCTCGCGCTCGGCGACACCGTCCAGCTCGCCTACGTCGACCAGTCGCGCGACTCGCTGGATCCCGCCAAGACCGTCTGGGAGGAGATCTCCGAAGGCTACGAGCACATCAAGGTCGGCGACCGTGAGGTCAACTCGCGCCAGTACACCGCCGGCTTCAACTTCAAGGGCTCCGACCAGCAGGCCAAGATCTCAAAGCTCTCCGGCGGCGAGCGCAACCGCGTACACCTCGCCAAGCTCCTGCGCTCCGGCGGCAATCTGCTGCTGCTCGACGAGCCCACCAACGACCTCGACGTTGACACTTTGCGGGCGCTCGAGAACGCGCTGCTCGCGTTTCCCGGCTGCGCGGTGGTGATCTCCCACGACCGCTGGTTCCTGAACCGCGTCGCCACGCACGTGCTGGCCTTCGAGGGCGACTCGCAGGTGACGTGGTTCGAGGGCAACTTCGACGCCTACGAGGAGCACCGCCATGCTCTCCTCGGCGCCGCCGCCGACCGGCCCCACCGGATCACCTACAAGCGCCTCGTCCGTGGCTGACCTAACTCCTACCGCGCTGACGACGTTCGACCGCGACACCGCGGTTCAGCGAATCGACGCGCCGAGCGCCGACGGCCAGGGCGCCGCGCAGGCAGCCTTCGCCGCGGAGGTCTCCCCCGACTGGCGCGCCGGGCGCGGTCCTCACGGTGGCTACCTCGCGGCGATGCTGCTGCGCGCGCTGATCGAGACCGTCGCCGACCCATCCCGGTCACCGCGTTCGCTGACGATTCACTATGCCCGCGCACCAGAGCCCGGCTACGTGAGCATCCGCACGAGGATCGAGCGCGAAGGGCGATCCCTGAGCACGCTCTCCGCGCGGATGGAGCAGGACGGCTCGCTCGTCGCGCTCGTGCTCGCGGCGTTCTCGGTCCCCTGGCCGGCCCAGGAGATCGCCGAGCTTCCGATGCCCCAGGTTGCACCGCCCGATCCGGTGCGCGAGTCGGGAGTGTTGCTCAACAAGCACGCTCCTCCATTCGTGCGCCATCTCGTCCTCCAGCCCCGCGTGGGCGCAGTCCCCTTCACGGGCTCCGATCATCCGATGGAAATCGGCGGCTGGCTCGGCCTCGCTGAGGAGCGTCCGATCGACGCGCTGTCGCTGGCGTTCTTCAGCGACGCCCTCTTCTCGCCGCCGTTCATCCGTCTGACCGAGCCGGCCGCCACACCCACGATCGACCTCACCGTCCACTTCCGCACGCCGATGCCCCGCGAGGCAGCGGGTGGGACGGGGGCCTCCAATCCAAGCGAGCTGTGCCTGGCGCGCTTCTGCACCGGCGTCGTGCACGAGGGCTTCTTCGAGGAGGATGGCGTAATCTGGGCCGTAGACGGGACGGTGCTGATCCAGTCGCGCCAGCTCGGAATCGTGCTGCCAATCACAAACAGATAGGAACGTGCACCATGGCCGGTCACACAGCAAAGAGCATCAATGACATGGAGGCTGGCTTCGGTGGCAGCCTCGTCAAGGCCCGAGCCGAGCTCGGCGTCACCTCGTTCGGCGTCCAGATCGTCCGGCTGCCGCCCGACTTTGCCGACTACCCCGAGCACGACCACGCCGAGGACGGACAGGAGGAGGTCTACATGGCGCTCAGCGGCTCCGGCCAGATCGAGGTCGAAGGCGAGCGGATAGACCTGACCCCCGACATGCTCGTGCGGGTCGGAGCGGACTGCAAGCGCAAGATCTTCCCGGGCTCAGAGGGCCTGAGCCTGATCGCGATCGGCGGCGTACCAGGCAAGGCCTACGAGGCCAGCTCCTTCAGCGAACTGAGCGCCACCTAGCGCAAAAAGGCCGTGTCGCCGTCCAAGCGCAGGGCGGCGGCAGCGATCAGGCGCGCGCAGGCGTATACGTCGTCGAGCTGCACGAGCTCGACCGGCGAGTGCATGTAGCGAATCGGGATCGATACCAGCCCCGTGGGCACCCCCGCGCGGCTCGAATGCACCGCGTCGGCGTCGGTTCCGGTGCTGCGCGCGGTGGCCTCGACTGTGAACGGGATCTTCTCCTGCTCGGCGGTCTCGTACAGCAGCTCGAACAGCCCCGGATGAAGGGTCGAGCCGCGGCTGATCACCGGTCCTGAGCCGAGCTCGTGCTTGCCGATCTCCTTCACCTCGATCCCGGGCGCGTCGGTTGCGTGGGTCACATCGACCACAATCGCCGCATCCGGCTCGAGCGAGAAGGCGCTCGTGCGCGAGCCGCCGAACGTGATCTCCTCCTGCGCGACCGCCACCGCCTGAAGCTCCCACTCCCCGCCTCCCGCCTGCGCCACCAGCCGCGCGGACTCCAGCGCCACGAACGAGCCCAGGCGGTTGTCGAGCGCCCGCGAGGTCAGCCGGCCGTTCGGCAGCGCCACCGGATCGGCGTCGATGACGGCCACGTCGCCGACCCGCACGCGCTCACACGCGTCGGCTCCATCCCGGGCGCCGATGTCTATGTGCAGGTCGCGGATCTCCGCCACCTTCTTGCGGGCCTCGTCGCGCAGCAGATGGATCGGCTTCTTGCCGACCACGCCCAACACGCGACCGGCCCGTGTGTTCACCGAAACCCGCTGGCCGACGAGGATCTGCGCATCCCAACCACCGACGGCTCCGAACCACAGGTAGCCGTCGTCGTCGATGTGCGTGACGATCAACCCGATCTCGTCGATGTGGCCCATCACGAGCAGCCGCGACGGCGGGTGGGCAGGATCCTCATCCTTCGCAGCCACACGCGCCAGCGGAGTGCCCACCACATCGGTGCTCACCTCGGCGAAGCCCTTCGCCGCCTCACGCCACACCGCCGCCGGGGCGGTCTCATAACCGGAGGGCCCGCGCGCGGTGAGCAGGTCGAGCAGCACCTTCGGAGCAGCACTCTTCTTGGCGCTCATGCAGCGATGAGTCCTCGCAAAACGAACTGCAGAATACCCCCGTGGCGGAAGTACTCGGCCTCTCTGGGCGTGTCGATCCGCACCAGCGCCTCGAACTCGAGCGGATCCGCGCCGTCGCGCTCAGCACGCACACGCGCGTGTGCCGGCAGCCCGCCGCCGTCATTCATGGCCGCCGCCATGCCCGTGACCGAGAGCGCCTCCTCGCCCGTCAACCCGAGCGAGGAGGCGCTCTCACCCTCGGGAAACTGCAACGGCAGCACGCCCATACCGATCAAGTTGGAGCGGTGGATGCGCTCGTAGCTCTGCGCGATCACAGCCCTCACGCCCAGCAGCTTCGTACCCTTCGCCGCCCAATCCCGCGAGGACCCGGACCCGTACTCCTTCCCGGCCAGCACGACGAGCGGGATGCCGTGCTCGATGTATTTCATCGCGGCGTCGTAGACCGGCATTGGATCGGTGGGTGGGCTCGAGTCCTCTCCGAAGTAGCGCGTGAAGCCGCCTTCCGGGAGGGGATCCCCACCCGTCCCGCCGCCACCGATCAGGTTCTTGATGCGGATGTTGGCGAACGTGCCGCGCATCATCACCTCGTGGTTCCCCCGGCGCGACCCGTAGGAGTTGAAGTCCTTCGGCGCAACACCCTGCTGCTGCAAATACCTACCCGCCGGCCCGTCGCGCTTGATCGCCCCCGCCGGCGAGATGTGGTCGGTCGTCACGCTGTCACCGAGCAACGCCAGCACGCGTGCCCCCTCGATGTCCGTGACCGGCTGAGGCTCGGCCGGCATGTCCTCGAAGTACGGCGGCAGGCGCACGTACGTCGAGTCCGCGTCCCATGCAAACCGGTCGCCCGCCGGCACCTCCAACCCGTTCCAGCGCTCGTCGCCCGCGAACACCTCGCCGTAGCTCTTGCGGAACATGTCCGACTGCACCGCCTTCCCGATCGTCTCCGCGATCTCCTTCTCGCTCGGCCAGACGTCCTTGAGGTATACGTCCTCGCCCTCCTCATCCTGGCCGAGCGGCTCGCCCGCGATGTCGATGTCCATCGTGCCGACGAGCGCGTACGCCACGCACAGCGGCGGCGAGGCGAGATAGTTCATCTTCACGTCCGGGTTGATCCTCCCCTCGAAGTTACGGTTACCCGAGAGCACCGACACGACCGCCAAATCGGCCTCGTTGACCGCCTCTGAGATCTCCGCCGATAGCGGACCGGAGTTGCCGATACACGTCGTGCAGCCGTACCCCACGAGGTTGAAGCCGAGCTCTTCCAGCGGCTCGGTCAGACCGGCCTCCTCCAGGTATTCCGTGACCACCTTCGAGCCCGGAGCGAGCGAGGTCTTCACCCACGGCTTGCTCTTCAGCCCCCTGGCCAGCGCGTTGCGCGCGAGGATGCCCGCGCCGATCATCACCGATGGGTTCGACGTGTTCGTGCAGCTCGTGATCGCCGCGATCACGACGTGCCCGTGGTCGAGCTCGAATGTCTCCCCGCCAGCCGTCACGCTCGTCGCGGTGCCGTTGTGCGGCAACACCGTCGCCGTGCGGTGAGCGGAGGGTTGGGACTGGGCGACGCTGCTCAACGGCGCGTGTCCCGGCGAGCCGTTGGCTGGCGGATCGCTCGACGGAAAGCTCTCGGCTGAGGCCTCGTCCTGCGCGTCTTCCTGGTCGCCATCGCTCGGCATGTAGTCGCGTAGCGCCCGCCTGAAGGACCCCTGAGCCTCGCTCAGCGCGACCCTGTCCTGCGGGCGCTTGGGCCCGGCCAGGCTCGGTTCCACGGCACCCAGGTCGAGCTCGATCTCATCCGAGAAGGTCGGCTTCTCGGAGCGCTCGTCGTGCCAGAAGCCCTGCTCCTTGGCATATGCCTCGATGAGCGCGATCTGCTCGGAGGAGCGCCCCGACAGCTCGAGGTAGCTGAGCGTCTCTGCGTCGATCGGGAAGATCGCACAGGTCGAGCCGAACTCCGGCGACATGTTGCCGATCGTCGCCCGGTCGGCGATCGGCAGGCCGGTCAGGCCGGCGCCGTAGAACTCGACGAACTTCCCCACCACACCCCGCTCGCGCAGCATCTCGGTGACCGTCAGCACGAGGTCGGTCGCGGTCGCTCCCTCCGGCAGCTCGCCGTGCAACCTGAAGCCCAGCACCTGGGGGATCAGCATCGACATCGGCTGGCCGAGCATCGCCGCCTCGGCCTCGATGCCGCCCACGCCCCAGCCCAGCACCCCGAGCCCGTTGACCATCGTCGTGTGCGAGTCGGTGCCCACCAGCGTGTCGGGGTAGGCCTGGGGTGGGTGGGAATCGGATCCCTCGTTTCCGAAGACCACGCGAGCCAGATACTCGAGGTTGACCTGGTGCACGATGCCCGTGTCGGGCGGCACGACGGAGAAGTCGTCGAAGGCCCCCTGGCCCCAGCGCAGGAACGCGTAGCGCTCCTGGTTGCGCTCGAACTCGCGCTCGGCGTTGAAGCGAAACGAGTCCCGCGTGCCGAAGGCGTCGACCTGCACCGAGTGGTCGATCACGAGCTCAGCCGGTGTCAGCGGATTGATCTTCTTGGGGTCGCCGCCCATCTCGGCCATCGCGTCGCGCATCGCCGCCAGATCGACGACCGCGGGTACCCCGGTGAAGTCCTGCATCAGCACGCGCGCAGGCGTGAAGGCGATCTCCTTGCTCGGCTCGGCCTTGGCGTCCCAGCTCGCGAGCGCCTCGATGTCCTTCGCGCTCACCGAGCCGTTGCCCTCGGTGCGCAGCAGGTTCTCGAGCAGCACCTTCAGCGAGAACGGCAGCCGCGCCACGTCATAGCGCTGCTGAAGGGCATCGAGGCGGAAGATCTCGTACTCGCGCCCGCCCACGAGCAGCGTGCTCTTCGCGCCGAAGCTGTTCTGCGACATTCCTCGCAGTTTCGCAGTTCAGGCAGGGGCTCGCGTGACGCGGCCCTTGCCCTGGCGCTTGGATCGCAGCAGGGCGGCGTCGCAGGCCTCCAGCAGCTCATCGGCGCCCATCGGCGGCTGCCACTGGGCCACCCCGACCGAGGCGAAGACACCCTTGCCGCCGGCCGGGCCGGGCACGGCGCGAAGACGTTCGAGCGCCCTGGAGGCAGCCGCAGCGGCGCTCTCGAGATCGGCGTTGGGCAGGATCACGACGAACTCGTCGCCGCCATAGCGGGCGACGCGGTCAAACGCACGGAACTCGCCCACCAGCGCCTGGCCGACCTCGCGCAGCGCAGCGTCGCCGGCCGGGTGCCCGTGGCGATCGTTGACGAGCTTGAAGTTGTCGAGGTCGATCAGCAGACACGAGAGCGGGGTTGCCGGTGCGCATCGCGCGGCCGATCTCCTCGTCCAGGCGCCGGCGCATCGCGCGGTGGTTCATGCAGCCCGTGACGGCGTCGGTGCCGGCCTCGGCGCGTGCGCGCACCAGCGCCAGCGCGGTGGCGGCCTGGTCGACAAGCGTCGTGGCGAGCTCGATCGAGCGAACGTCATAGACCTCTCGAGACCGCGGCGCACGAGCACCACGATCGCCTCGACCTCGCCGCGGAGCGGGCGACCGGCAGCAGCAGCGCGCAGCTCGGTCGAGCCGGTGCTCGCCAACGCGGGGCACGCTGGCCTGGAGACTCCTCGAGCGTCGGCGGCCAGGAAGCTGCGGCGGTGTTCGTGCCACCCAGCTCACGCCCGGCGGGCGCTCGGCTCGCGGCGACAGATAGCTCAGCCGCCCATCGCCCTCGAACAGATAGACGATCACCGGCTCGCTGGCGCTGCCGGTGAGCGCAGATGGTGCACGTGCACCTCCTCGGCGCCGGGCGACCGTGCAGCAGCTCGCGGGCGAGCGCGCGGAAGATCGCCTCCACCGTCGTCCGCGCCGTCGGCGAGCGCGTCAGACGTCGCACGCTCGCAAGCAGGGATCGGCGCGCCGGAGTCGATGCCGCAGGCGACGTAGAGTATCCGTACCCGTACTGCCCACCCTGCAATGTAGGGTATCCGCGTGGCTTGGGAGCGTCACCTCGACTCGACGCGGAGATGCTTACCGAAACCTGCGCTCGTCGACGCGATCGAGATCGGCCGCCCTTCTGCGCGGGCGCAAACGCCACGCGGACCCCACCTTCAGCCGCCGGTGATGGCGGCGCAGCGCCCGCCGCCCGCCGCGGGAGAGCGGGAGTCTTGATCGTAACCGTGGCGAAGCGCTTGCCACGCGCCGGTAGGACGGTCTGCAGGTCCTTGCCGTTCACGGCTGATCCGTCCCGCGGCGAAAGTCCTGACCGTGAGGATGAGCTTGTGGCCGCGACACGGTGGCTGAGGATCCTCACGCCGCACCCAGACCACGGAGATGCTCGTGTTCTGTTTGATCTGCGCGCCGCTCTGGGCGGTGATCGTCGTGGGCATGACAAGCGTGCTTCGTGCAGAGGTTGCCCGATCGGCGCGTCAGCGCTGAGTGCGGTCCCAACGGGCAGATTCAGCTCAAAGCTCGACACCGGCACGTCGGGAATCGACTGCGAAGGTCGATGTGGTGATGCCCGTTTTTGATGTTCGGTGTTTCCGATCAAGATCACCCGCACGTCCATCGCCTTCGAGGACGAGGTCGAGATCGGGGAAGGCGGCGCCGCCGTGGGAGACGAGATAGGCCGGCCCGGTCAAGCTTCCCGGCAGCACCGGCGTGACCACGGTGGCCGTCCCGACTTCCGAGCCCAACGGACGGCAGTTGACCGGATTGGCCGCGAACGTCGCTTCCGGGCAGGCTTTCTGGAACGTCGTCAGCGCGACGGCAGTTGCTTTGGCAACTGCGCGAACACCGATTTGATGTTCGCCTCGTGGGCCCCCTGCCGCAGGTCGACCCGCAGGCTGGCGCCGTTCAGTTTCGAGGTCTTCGCGCTCGTCGCCGCCTTGAACGACGGCTTGAACGCGAGCGCGCCGCAGCTGCCGACCTGGAACGGGCTCGCCAGGCTCTGGCTGGCGCCCAACGTCGAGGTCAGCGCCGATTCGGTCGCAAGCGGCCCGCAGTTGGTCGGGTTGAACAGGAAGTTCGGCCGCGTTGACGGCGACGCTGAGGTTCTTCAGCCGCAGCGGCACGCCCTGACGATCGTCGGCAGGCGCTCGTCGGCGATCACCCGGCCGCTATGCGACGTCGACGCCGATCGTCACCCGCAGTCACGACCCTGCTGCCGAGGTCGAACGGCCCGGCCGCGGCCTGCACCGGGATCGACAGTCCGTAGGGCGCGCCGTTGTAGGGACCGGTCAGGAAGACCGGCCCCGCGAACGCATACGGTTCGCAGCCAGCCCCGACGTCGACGGTCGCCTTGCCGATCTGGCTGCCGCGCCGCACACGTGCCCGCGTGCGCCTGCGGTTCGCCGCACAGCGTCACCGACGGGATCGCCCCGACCAAGCCAGCAGGCAGCACGGTCGTCAGACTGCGACAGGTACTGCTGGCCGTCCGCCCGCGCCAGGTTGAACGTGTAGGAGGTGTACGCGCCGGCGTTCGGCGATGAGCTCTGCGTGCTCTGGCTGAGCGCGAACGGCGACGCGGCGACGGGCACCCGGTCGCCGAGAACGGCGAATGAGGCGTCGAACCGTTGAGGATCTTCGCCCGTGTAGGCGTGAACCGATTTCGGTCGTGCTCGCCCCGCAGCTCAGCGGGTTGGCGAGCGGCGCCCGCGGTCCGCTTCGTTCAGCGTCAGCGTGGAGCTCGCTGAACGGGAGCTGTGGAAGGTTGCGGTGGTCGCGCTGTTCAGACGTGACTTGCAGCCTGCCCCGTGCTCGGATCCGGCGTGACCGTCGCCTTCGAGCCTGACGGACACGCCGAGCACGCTCTCGGCGTCGAGGTAGATCGTGTAGGGCGGACCGGTGATCGGAACGCCTCTGGGGCGGCCCAGATACACGTTGCCCGCAGCGAGCCGGGCGGCAGGTCGGTTTCGATCGTGACAGTGCCCACCTGCGAGGCCGCCGGGCAGGCGACCGGATCGGTGGTTTCGAAGTCGCGATCTGCGCCGGCGCGCAGGCTTCGAGCCCATGCGCGGCCGACGGGTTCAGCGTCAGCCCTTCGGGCAGCGTCGTGTCCGGACATCGCGATGTCGGCGGTGTTGATTTCTTCGGACCTTCGTTCTGCGGGGACGATCACGTTGGTGATCGCTCCGTCGGGCTGGTCGTAGCCGGAGGTCTGCGGTTTGACCTGGGTGTTGAGCCCTTCGAAGGGGACTTTGTTGCATTCTGTCGACGCCGACCGGTGGCACTGTCGGCGCGTTCGTCGTTTCGCCTTTGTAGTTTTCGAGTTCGAGGTAGGACGTCGACTTGCTCGGCGGCCCGCATTCGCTCGGCAGCGTGAGGAAGTTGCCTTTGCCAGCACGACCGTTAAAGAACAGCTTCGACTTCAGCGTCTGCAGTTCTGCGGGACTTCGAGGGGTCCGACTTTCACGCCGATTTTCGGGGGCACGTTGTTGATTTCGAACCACTCGTGGAAGTCGCCGGAGGCAATGCCGCGGGCTTCCAGCGCGGCTTCCTTCGCGTAGCTGACGTGGCCTTCGAGCAGCAGCTTGGTGTTTTCCACGAGCGGCGGGACGCCTTCGACGTCGATCCCGAACAGCAGCGGCAGGCCCGGTTCCTGGGCGAGGTTGTAGACGTTGCCTTCGAGCGTGAGGATCGAGTTGACCGGCGACCCAACGTAGGCTTCCAGTTCCACGAAGCCAACTTTGGTGAGCGGGATGCACGTGCCTGCGTTGAATTCGCCACGGGAGCAGGCGGGGAGCGTCTGTGGGTCAGCGGCAAGTCCGGGGGGGACGTCGACGCGGATCCGTTTGAGCGTGTCGAGCGGTTTGCGGCTGCCTCCCGAACTTTCGTGGGCGACTTCGAAGCCGGTCAGCCCCCACGGGGGGTGGCCGGCCGCCTGCGTGTAGAACACGCTCGGGGGGCTCGTGTATTCGCAGCTTTTGACTTCGACCTGATTGCCGGTGCAGGTGCCGGCTTCCCATTGGCGGGCGGACCCCAAGCGCCGTACGCCGAAGCGGCCCCGAACGCGAACAAGGCGATGCTTGCCAGCGTCCCCAGCGATGCCCTACGAGCAGCGTCCCTCATCCCTTCCACCCTCCTCCATCCAGTGGCAATCAGGGCTTCTATACCCCGCCCGGGGCGCTTGTAATCCTGGGGGTGGGCGGGACCCTCCTACCTGAACGTCACCGTGCGGGTTGCCGCGGACTTCGCGGCGCCGTGCTTCTTCGGCACGAAGCCGACCCGCAGCTTCACCCTCAGCGGGCGTCCCCTGGTGCGACCCCTGTTCGAGAGCGGGACCTTGAGCGTCGCGGTTTTCACGGCCCTGCCCAGGTACCTGTAGGTCGTCCTCAGGTTCGGCCCGCTGCCGCTTATCCGCCCTGCTTCGAAGGTCTGCACGGTGATGTAGGCCGTGTTGCCGATCACCTTGGAACCGGCGATCCGCACGCCGCAGCCCGTCACCCTCATCTTCGTGTTTCGTTTGACTTTGAAGCCGTTCTGGCCGGTAATTTCGGTAGGCATCAAAAGCTGATTGGCACAAACATTGCCGTTCGCCGTCACCGCGGAATGGGCGCCGATCGGAAGGTTCACGGTGATGCTCGACACGGGCACATCGGGCAACGTCGCGAAGTTCGTACTAGTGATGCTGTTCTTGATATTCGTATTGCCCACCAGGATCACACGCACGCCGTCGGCTTCGAGCACCAGGTCCAGATCAGGAAACGCGGCATTGGCGTGCGACACAAGCACCGCCGGGCCTTTCAGTTTGTCCGGCAGGACCGGAGTGTTCGCACGGACACCGCCGACGAACGCACCGCTCGGACAGCTGTAGGGGTTCGCGGCAAAGACGCTTTCAGGACACGCTTTTTGGAGTGTCGTCAAGCGAGAAGGGAGCTGCCTTGGAAGCTGCACGAGCACTGACCTAATGTTCGTCTGGCCCGCCCCCTGATTGAGCGTCGTTTCCAGGCTGGCTCCCAGCGCTTTCGAGGTCTTGGCGCTGGTCGCCGACTTGAACGAGGGCTTCAATGCGAGCGCTGAGCAGTTGCCGACCTGGAACGGGCTCGACAGGCTCTGCGTCGCCCCCAACGTCGAGGTGATCGTCGATTCGGTGGCGAACAGGCTGCAATTCGTCGGGTTGATCAGGTAGCCCTGCCGGTTGATGTTGAGGTTGATGTTCTTGACCCGCAGCGGGATCCCCTTGAAGATCGTCGGCAACACGCTGGCGACGGTCACGCGGTTTGGATAGTTGGGTTCGACGTTGATCGTCGCCCGGGTCACGACATTGCCGAGGCTGAACGGACCGGCGAGCGCCGGAACCACGATCGACAGCCCGTACGGCGCCCCGTTGTAGGGTCCCGTCAAATAGACGAATCCCGGGAATTCAAACGGTGCCGAACCGGCGCCGGCCTTCACCGTCGTGACCCCGATCTGGCTGGCCACCGGGCATTCGCCCGTGCTGGCCTGCGGTTCGCCGCACAACGGAACCCCAGCGATCTTGCCGACTAGCCCAGGGGGCAGCACGGTCTTGACCTTTTCCAGATACTGCTGCCCGTCTTCCCGGGCGAGGTTGAAGGCGAACGACGTGTTGGCGCCGGCGTTCCCGGGGGCCAGGTTCGACGTGCTCTGGCTCAGCGAGAACGGCAGCGGCGAGGGGCACCCGGTGGTCGTGAACGGGCTCGAGCTCAGCACCGCCGGCTGGCCGGTGTAGGGAGAGAAGCTCGTTTCAGTGCTCGTCGTCCCGCACGCCAGCGGGTTGGCCAGCACCGCCTTCGGGCCACCCGTGAAGTTCATGACCAGCTTGCTGAACGGCTGTTCGGGGTTTTCCGCGAACGTGGCCGTCAGCCGGCCCGTCGTTTCGTTCGGCACGACCGAGCCCTTCAACCGCACCGAGACGCCATACCGCGCCGACTCGGCATCGATGTACATCGTGTAAGGCGGTCCCGTGATCGGGCCCGATTCAGGCCCTCCGAGATAGAGACTCCCGGTGAGAGGTTCGCCGGCCGGAAGTTGGGGCACAGTCAGCGTAACTTTGCCGATTTCGGAAGCTTCCGGACATCCGACTTTGTTTCTTGTACCGATGCCGATCTGCGCCGGCGTGCAGGCCTTGAGACCATTCGCGGCCGACGGATTCAGCGTCAGGCCTTCGGGCAGGGTCACACTGGCCGTCTTGAGCTGCGAGGAGTCGATGCCAGCCGGGCTGGGATCGTGAGGCAGCGTCAGTTCGGTCGTAATGCCGTCGGGCTGATCATGCTGGGTGGTTTCTGCGCTCAACGGCGAGAACACCGGAGCAAAGGGAGGGATCAAAAGGCCGGATTCGCCTTTGCATCCTTCGGCACCGACCGGCGTAACGTATTGCCTCGCGCCCGTTTTGCCTTCGGGCGCTTCGACCGTCACGGTGTTGGTGGTAGCGGGACCCGAGCCCGCGCAGTTGCTCGGGAGCGTGATGTAGCCACCTTTTTCAGTGGTGCCAATGTCGCCTTTCAAGACCAGCCGTGAGGAGATCAGCGGGAGCGCGGTCGAGACATCGATTTCGTAGTAATCGTGATAGTTGCCCGCCCATTCCACGTTTCCGTTGATCAGCGTGTGCGCGTAGTACTGCTGGGCCTCGAGGAATGCCTGTGCCGGTAGCGAGGGAAAGCCGTTTTCGCCCGGTACCGCCCCTTTGGCTTCAGCTGCTTCGAAGCCTTTTTTAAGCGAGGCTGCGGTGAGGGCCATCGGAAGTTTGAGCGCCACACCGAAGACCGAGGCGACTCCCTGAGGCTGCGCAACGTTGTAGGCGGTGCCTTCCAGCGGGAGGTCAGACACTCCCGGCGCAACACCGTTTGGTCCTGCGTAGACAGTCACCCTGTTGACACCGATGACCGTACTTTCCGAGCCCACTTCCGAGCATTCGGGTTTCGGATAAAAGCCGGAGCCGGGAACGGCTTCTTCTTCTTTCGCGCTGGCGTCGAATTCTTTCATCGAGCACTTCGGCAGCGCCTCAGGGTTGGTGCTGACCCCCGGACCGACGTCAGTGCGTACGTGCTTTACGACCTTGCCTTCCGCAATACCCGCAGGCACCTCATTGGGAAGGGTCCCTTCCGTGTTGACCTTGAAGTCTGTTATCCCCCATGCAGGATGGCCGGCCGCCTGCGTATAGCCCTGAACTTTTTCTTCGCCAGCAGTGGTTTCCTTAGGAGTCCAGTATTCAAAGGGCCCAATAGTCGTCTCTTCCCCGGCACACCCTTCGAATGCAGCCGTGCAGTTGGCCGCGGAGAACTTTTCCACGCCGAACGGAACCGCGGCCTGTGCGGCGGGCACGGAGACGGCGAAGATCGCGACGATCAGCGGCGCCAGAAGAGCAAAGCGAGCGTGCGACCTCATAACCGACCTCCCAATAGACCCATGGCTTCTATACCCGGTTGTGACTCCCTGTACACCCCAAAGTTGCGGCGGCTCGTTGCGGTCATTCGATGATTCTCAGAAGACGAATCCTGCGACCTCTTGCAAATCGCACCTTACACGATGCAAGATGCGGTTGTCTAGGGAGAAGCGTCCCTAATCGATCAGGCGTTTGCCGAGCTGCCAGATCGCCACCCGCCACATCAGCAGCGCAAAGGCGAGCAGGACCGCCGCGTGCCCCAGGTCGCCCGCGTGGAGGTTGCCAAGCGAGGCGTCACGGACGAGCTGCACGCAGTGGTACAGCGGGTTGACCTGGGCGACCGTGCGGATGCCGGCGGGAAGGTTGGAGACGGGGAAGAAGGTCCCGGCGACGAGGAACATAGGCGTCAACACGGCGCTCGTGACGTAGTTGAAGTTGTCGATCGTCTTCGCCACGGCGGCGATCGACACACCAAAAGCGGCGAAACCGAAGCCCGTGATGAAGCCAATGAAGGGGACTAGCAGCATGCCCGCGTTGGGTTCCAGGCCGAACAGCATCGCCACCAGCAGCGGCGCCATGCCGTACACGCCCGCGCGCAGCGAGATCCACAGCACCTCCGCGGTGATCAACTCCTCTACATCCACGGGAGTGGCGAGCACGGCGTCGTACGTCCGCTGGAACTGCCACCGCACGAAGGTGTTGAACATGCCCGGGAATGCGGAGGAGAAGAGGATCGCGGTGGCGACCGTACCGGTCCCGATGTACTCGATCGTCTTGACGTGGCCGAGGGTTTTGACGATCGTTCCGAAGCCCAGGCCGAACGCGAGCAGGTAGATCGTCGGCTGCATGATCGAGGAAAACGTGGTCGCCTTCCAGTAGCGCCCAAACATGACGATGTCCTTGCCCATGATCGCGGCGAGCGCAGCCGGTTCGAGCCGGCGCACACCACGCACGCGCGCAGTCGCCTGCGCCTGGGCGCTCATTCGATCTGCTCCCCTGTCAGTGCCACGAACGCGTCCTCCAGGTTCGCTGGACGCCGCACACCCTCGGGCGCCTGCCCGTCCAACTCCTCTGCGCACATGATCGCGATCGCCGGTCCGCTGCGCCGGCTCGGCCAACCGTTGCTGATCGCCAGCTCGCTCACCTCCGCCAGCCGCTCGGGCGCCCCATAGATCTCGAGCACCTGTACGCCTGCATGGGCGCGCACGAGCTCGCCCGGCGTCCCCTGGGCGATGATGCGCCCCGCCGACATGACCGCGACCGTGTCCGCGAGCCGCTCGGCCTCCTCGATGTAGTGAGTGGACATCAGCACCGTCACGCCGGAGACCCGCAGCCCGTCGATCAGCGACCACAGCTCCTGACGCACCTGGGGATCGAGCCCCACCGTCGGCTCGTCGAGCAACACGAGGCGTGGCTGGTGGATCAGCCCGCGCGCGACAAGCAGCCTTCGGCGCATGCCGCCAGAGAGATCCCTCACCTGCGTGTCCGCCCGGGCGCCGAGGTTTGCCAGCGCGAGCGCCCGCTCGACCGCTTCCCTACGTTCGGCGCGCGACACTCGGTAGAGACGCGCAAAGATCGTGAGCACCTGTCGGCACGTCAGCTCCACGTCGAGGTTGTCCAGCTGCGGCACGACGCCCATCTCCATCCGCGCCTGCTTTGACTGACGCGGCAGCTGGAAGCCAAGTACCGATATCTCGCCCTCGTCGGCGAGCGTCTGAGCCGTGAGCATTCGCATCGTCGTCGACTTCCCCGCCCCATTCGGGCCAAGCAGACCGAAGCAGACGCCGCTCGGCACCTCCAGATCGAGACCGTCGACGGCGGTGATCGAAGCGAAGCGCTTGCTCACGCCGCGCAGCGAGATCGCAAGTTCGCTCATCGAGGGATGACTCTATTTACGACTACTGCTCTTTCGCGCTTTGGCCGGCCTAGGGGGATAGCGCTTGCGCTCGGCCGCTGTCATCTTGCGAATCGTCAGCGAGCCGTCCTTGACCTGTCGCTCGACATCCTCGAGTTTCGCGACGCGGCGCTCGGCCGCACGATCTGCCTGAGTAGCCATAGATCCAGGTTAGCGCGCCCTGGAGGAGAAAACCGGTACACGATCGCCTCGGTGTCATTAGTCTCAGGCGAGTACCGCCGCGCGCCGCTTTAGCTCGGTCTGAGTGACCGTGTTATCGGCGCACTGCGCGGCGCGTGCCCTACCGGTAGCCGAAGATCAAGGGAACCGTCTTGGTGATCGCGTTGCCGCCCCGGGGCACATAGCTCAACCTGATATTTGCCCGGACTCGCCCATGCCGTTTGACAGCGCTCTTCGCAGCGGGCCTCAGCTCTACTTCGAGCCTCACACGATCATCCTTGCGAACAGTCGCTTTGGCGCGTTTGATCTGGCTTCCGTCGGCAATAACTTTGCCGGCCTTCGGCACAGCGAGCGTGATCACTCCATAGCACTCTCCTCGCGACACACGCGAAAGAACCTGAAACGTGGTCCGCTCACGGACCGCCTGTACTCGCAGCTTGCCTTGAGGCTTTGTCTTTACGTTGATCATGCGCTCAACTTACGAGCCGCTTTGGACGGTTTCTTCGCGCGGAGGGCCTGACCGGCATTTTCTGGCTCTTCTTGTCCCGTTTGGATGGCCCCGTCGGATAAGGAAGAGCACCACGAGCGGATCGAGGAGCCATGTCGCCCATCAGCATCAACCGAGTCGTCCTCACCGGATATCTCACCAGCGACCCCGTCCTGCGTGCGCTGCCTTCGGGGCTCAGCGTGTGCGACCTGAGGGTCGCGGTCTCTGCCAGACGCCGCGATCCGGTCACTGGGGAGTGGGGCGAAAGGCCCAACTACTTCGACGTGGTCGTGTTCGCCGGACACGGTGAGACCGTCGCCAAGTACATGCAGAAGGGCCGTCGTATAGCCATCGACGGGCGCCTTCACTGGCGAGAGTGGGAGACCAAAGACGGCCGCCAAGCACAGGCCGTGAAGGTCATCGCCGAGACCGTGCAGTTCATGGGGAGCCCGCCGGGCGAGTCCTATGGCGCCGACGGCAACGGCCAAGAAGCGCCAGAGGGCATCACCGTAGGCGAGGAGGAGTCGCTGAACAGCGCGGACGGAGAGGAGCTTCAGAGAATGGACGAAGAGGCACTCGCCACAGGCCTAGAGAGCGCAGACGAGGATCCGCAGACCATGGACGAACAGGCGCTCGCCACAGACCTAGAGAGCGCGGACGAGGATCCGCAGACCATGGACGAAGAGGCGCCCGCCGCAGACCTAGAGAGCGCAGACGAGGATCCGCAGACCATGGAGGAGCAGGCGCTCGCCACAGGCCCCCTCGTGGACTACCGGGAGCAATGACTACCGGGAGCAATCACTATCTATCCGAAAACTCCTCAGATCTGCTTCCAACGCTCGCTGCAAGGAAATCCCGGAGTTTTCGGATAGTTCTTGAGAGCTCGCGTCAGGTCGGGGAAGCGACGTACCGGCCACCGTGAAGACGCCTGATCCGGCCGCGCACCTCGAGCTCGGCGAGAGCCATCAACACGTCACTGTGGCCTGTCCCGTCTTTGCTCAGCTTGGAGATGGTGTCGCAACCGGAGCCGATCCGCTCGAGCACTTTGCGCAGATCGCCCGCGAGCTCTGGCACCGATGTGCAGGCCGTGCGCGCGCCAGCGCCATGGAGGAGATCGAGCACGTCCTGGGCGTGACGCACGAGATACGCGCCGTCGGCGAGCAGCGCGTGCGCGCCACATGACTCCGGCGAGGTAATCGGCCCCGGCACGGCCCCCACATCCCGGCCGGCAGCGAGGGCGAGGGTAGCGGGCATCATCGCGCGGTAGCTATCGTCGCACTCGACAACCACCGTGAGGGTGGCGAGCGCGGCGATGAGGCGCGTGCGCGCCGGGAAGCACCAGCGCCTGACCGGTGTGGTGCACGGCAACTCGGAGACCACGCAGCCCACCTCCAGCATCCGTTCATAGAGAGCGCACCTGGGCGCCGGGTAGCAGATGTCAACCCCTCCCGGCATAACCGTCAGGGTGGGGCCTTCCGCATCCAGCGCCCCGGCATGGGCAGCCGCAGCAATTCCATCCCCCAAACCGCCAATGACCGTCACGCCGGCGGCCGCCAGGTCGCGCGCGAGGCTATGCGCGACCTCGATACCGTAATTCGTGGCCTTGCGTGAGCCGGCGATCGCAACGGCAGGCTCGGTGAGCATGCCTTTCAAACGCTCTGGCGGCGCGGCGAGATATAGGACCGCTGGGGCTCCGGTGAGACCGGCGAGCACCGCCGGATAGCCGGGGTCGTGAGCGCACAATGCCGTCACACCCCGGGCGCTGGGGATCCACTGCTTCTGGAAGCTCTCGTAGCGGCTGCGCAGGTCCTGGTTCTCAGAGGCGCCAGCCGCGGTGATCAGCTCATCACCATCCAGTTCCAGCAACCCAACCAGGCGCTGAGCGTCAGTGCCCTGTTCATCCAGATAGCGGCTGCATGCACGAAGCAGCCAACTGGAGCGCAAGCACTCCTCACAGGCTCGTGGATGGCGCATTGCAGGGGCCGGAACAGGCATCCAGGCCAGGCTACGCAGCACTTAGGACGAAGCGCTCGCGCGGACTGCGTGGGTCCCCTGGCCCGTGAGGGCACCTCAGGGAGCTACATGTATGTTGACCGTGTTGCTGGAGCCGGAGGTGTAGGGGTAGCCCTGTGCGCCGTTATTGGGCAGGGCGACACGGAATGAGTAGGTCGTTGGTTCTTCGGTGGCGTGGAAGTGGTAGCTGTAATGGAACCGCCCCTTCGTGTTTGCCTCCACCTGGTCAAAGACTTTCCATACCCGGCCAATGCGCACCTCCACGTCGAGAGTCACACCCTGCTTTGGATATGGCCCACCCGCGATCGCGCCGGCCCAGTGGATCGAGTGCTCGTTGCGCGTGCGGTGTGGGGTGATCTGCAGTTTGATCCTCGGACGGACCAGGATGTTCGCCGTCGCGGTCGCCGAGGGTGTCGTTTCGTCGCTGTAGGCGGTGTAGGAGAACCGCAGCTTGCGGTCGGGTCCCTTCGGCAGCTTGTAGGAGAAGGAGCCGTCGGCAGCGGTCTGGACGGCGCCGCTGATTGCTGCTTTGGGAGGCCCGCCGCTAGTGGCAACCAGGACGCGGGCGTCACGAACCGGCACGCTTGCACAGTGCAGGACGCCCTTGATCGTGACGGTCTCACCGTAAGAGATGACCGGCGGCTTGGCCTTGCCGTTGACCAGGAGGCTCAACGTCTCTCCAGCACATGGAGACTGACCATTGGGGATATGCGGCCCTGAGGGCCCGCTGGCACCACCGGCACCATTTGTCGTGATCGTGTGGCTGCCGGTGATGGTCGTATTGCCCGCGGCATTGACGATTTGCAATGCCAATTCATGCGAGCCGTTAGCAATGCTGCTCGTGTTCAAGCTGAGCGAGTCTGACCGGCTCAGAGGGCATGCGACGAAGTTTGTGTATGGGCACTGCGCCAGGTAATCCTTCTGCGCGAGCACTTTGCCATCGATGAGCAACTGCGCGCTGCGAACACCGGTGTCGGCATCGGAGGCGTTGAAAGTCAGTGACTGGGTTCCGGCGAGCGGCCCGGTGCCCGTAAGTGCGCCGCCCGTGACCGTTGCGGAGGGCAGATTGTTGTCGCTGAGCGTCAGCTGTGCGCCGAAGAGCTCGAGATTGGGGTTCTCTCCGCTTCCGAAGGTGCAGCCGTTGCCAGCGTCGCTGTTCGAGCAGTAGTCCGCCAGGGTCAGCTCGGTCGTATTGGACGCCAGCGCCCATACATCGGGAGTACCCGAACTATTTTTGGGAGTTGCCGCTTCCTCCACGATGCCCGTGTTCGCGGATGCAAGCGCGAACGTCGTGGCCCCCGAGACCTGCTGGGGCACGAACCACCAGACCCGCGCTGCACGGATAGTGATGCCGCTGCCGGCGGGAACCGCCACCTGCACGCCGTCGAGGCTGGCCGGGCCCATGTATCCACCCTCGGGTCCAATCCAGTTGCCAGGTCCCCCGCTGCAGCTGCCCCTGGTGTTCTGCGGCGCGCCGAACACCGTCCACGGGCCAGAGTCGCTGGGGCTGCCCGGCGCCGACGGGCAGTCGTTGATCACATAGGTACCCGCGCGGGCGCTCGCCGCGAGCGCGAGCGCAGTGAGGATGGCCAAGATCCCAGCCACTGCCGCGAGCCGCGCACGCCAGTAGCGGTGCTTGCCAGCGCTCACCGTGATGGCCTGCAAACGATACATATGCTCAGTGCTCGTGCACGGCGACGTTTCTGGAGGTGCCGTCAAGGAATGGGAAGTCCGCCTCGTAGCGTGAGAGGACACGAAAGCGGTAGGTAACGGGGCCCGGGAACCTGAAGCGGTAGCTCGCGTGGTAGCGGCCCTTCGCGTCTGTGCGGATCGTGTTGAACTGGATCCATTCGCCCCCCGAACGCGCCTCCAGCACGAGCTGCTTGCCGGCTTCTGGGATCGGGGAGCCGTGCAGCACACCACTAAAGAAGATCTTCCGCCCGACGCTCGCGCTGCGCGGAGTGATCTTCAGGGTGATGCCGGCATGCACGGCCAAGCGCAAAGTCGCGATGGCCGCAGCGGACGCGGGGTTCTGAGGGTTTGAGTAGACGAAGCGCAGCGCACTGGAAGAGACACCGCGGGGCAAGGTGAGGGTCCACTGGCCCGCTGTTCCTGTGGATAGGCTGCCGATCTGCTGCGTCCCGGCTCCGTGGTAGGAGGGAGTGTCACACACGGCGATGGTCGCGCCCGCGACACCGGCACCACCGGGAGCCGTCAAACGCCCAGTGATGCGGTCAACCGCTCCGTAGTGACTCGTACGCAGTGCCTTCTTCGTGCTCGTCCAGCGAGCGGACAGTGTCGCCTGGTTCGATGAGGTGGTGGCGGTACACGGTCCGTTCGTGGCCGGGCTCGTGGGCGAGCTCGCATTCGCGACCGTGATCTGGCGATCGAGCACCACAGCGGAGTTACCCGCGGCATCGGTCACGCTCACTATGAGATGGTGTGGGCCGTTGCTCAGAGCGGTCGTGTTGAAGGGAATGTCGGCGTTCAGCGACGGCAGGCAGGGCTGAGGGGAGAGGAATGCCGCCAGCCCGTCCGTGGTCTGCCCGATGTTGCGACAGCGACCGTCGTTTTCGTTGAGGATGAGACTCTGCACCACATGGCCGTCCACGTTGAAGACCGCCTGGTAGATCCCCGAGCCGGCGTCCGCGGCGGAGAAGGTGAGATCGCTGGTGGCGCTCACCGTCGCTGCGCTGGCCAGTTCGCCACCGACGGCGCTCGCCGAAGGCTGGCTGTCCTGTTTGAGCACGATGTTCGCCTCATAGACATAAACAACTACAGCGAACCCACTTGCGTCGCCGGGTCCGCCCGGGCACTGCCAGTTGGTTACACCGCCGCAGGACGCTGTTATGTAGATGTGCGAGCCGAGGTTGCCTGGGGGCAGTTCGACGCGATTGCCGGCAGACAGGGGATTGCCAGGATCGCCCTTGCCCGGGCAACCTTCCGAGTTGGGGCAAACATCGAACACGTTCGCAGAGTCGTAGGTGTAGTTGGGCGCGGCCAGCCAGAAAACATAGGTGGCATTCGAAGCGGTGCCGCCCGCGGTGTCCCCCGCGCGCCACAGCGTCGCCTTGGCGATGCTCTCGCCCGGCGGAGCATTAAACGCCCACGTGGTCAAGTCCGTGTTGGCTAGGTGGGATACGTTCGCGCCCTCCGCCGCGTACAGCGCACCGCCTCCAGGACACGAGTTCCCGTCGTAGTCCCACGCCCCACCAACCGAGCCGGTCCACCCTTCTATTGGCGCCGGCGACCCAGCCGGGGTACGACAGGAGTAGACGTGATACTCGCCCGCGGAGGCCAGCGAAGGCACGGCGAGAAGGCACACGGCAGCGGTTAACAGGACAGCCGCGAGCCGCGCCGGTGCTACCCATCCCCAGCGCCTTAGGACCGTCTCTTCTATCGACAAGCCTCGCATCTCCACCTTGCTCTCATGAGCCTCCAACCCATGCCCATCTCTTATACCGACCATTTCCCGCTGACGGGACACTTCAAGCGGCTCGGGCTCTGAAGCCGCTTCCAGCAGTTGCGAGCCCCGGGGGGGGTTTCGATGGCGATCTTCCGTGGACTGGAGAGGAAGGAATCGCGAATCTGTCCCGTTTGGTCCGGCTCGTCGGATAGGGAGCTAGAGGCTCTCCACAACCCGTCCGATGCTGGGGCGGCGCGTGGTTTTGAGCGCAACCCGACTAGCGAATAGGAGCCAGCCGTGTCGAGCACCAACATCAATCACGTCGTCCTCACTGGGCGGCTCACGAGCGACCCCGACCTGCGTGTCCTCCCATCAGGGAGCTCCGTCTGCCACCTACGGGTTGCGGTCAACGCCAGGCGGCGTAACCCGACAGGAGACTGGGGCGAGAAGCCCAACTTCTTCGATGTCGTCGTGTATGGCAGCCCGGGCGCGAATGTCGCCAAGTACATGTACAAGGGTCGCCCGGTAGCGATCAATGGGCGACTGGACTGGCGGGAGTGGGACACCGCCGACGGGCGCAAGGCCCAATCGGTGAGCATCATCGCCAGCAACGTGCAGTTCCTCGGGAGCCCGCCCAGCGAGTCCGAGTCCGATGGCGCCGCCGGCAACGGCACAGGAGCGCTGGAGGGCATCACCGGAGGTGATGAGGAGGCGCTGGACATCGCCGACCAGGAGGCGATTGCCGCGGCTGCCGCCTAGGGCAGCAGTAGATGGCGGGGGAGAGCGCGGCGGCCCTCTCCCCCGCCTTTCTATCTATCCGCTCTCCGGCGTACTGAGGCTGAGCGGCAGCTCGGTATGTGAGTGCAGCCACGCCCCGATGTCCGTGAGCACGTGCTCACGATCGTCGGAGAGCTCGTTCACGACCTCGTGGAACAAGCCGTCGTAGATCTTCAGCGTCTTGTCATCAGAGCTCGCGCGCTCATGCACCAGCCGGCTGCCCCGCACGGAAACCAGCCGGTCCTCAGAGCCGTGCACCAGCAGCAGGGGAAGCGTCAGGTTTCCCAGCTGCTGGGGAAACGCTTCGGTCGCGTCCGCAATCTCGGCGACCGTTCGTACCGGCAGCTTGCCGTGATGAACGAGCGGATCGGTCCGGTAGGCCTGCACCTCCCGCGGATCGCGGCTTATGGTGGCAGGATCGACGCTCAAGACCGGTAGCCGGGGAGCAATTGCCGAGAGTGCCTTAGCCGCAAGCCGAACCGGCGCCGGAGGAAGGTCGATCACCGCCAAGGTGCCCGAAAGGATCATGCCGTCGAGCTTGTCCTGGTGGCGCAGCGCGTAACGCAGGGCGATCGTGGCGCCGAGGCTGTGACCGAGGAGGAACAAAGGAACCTCTGGATGCTCGCGACGGGCCAGCCCGATCAGCACATCCAGGTCAGCCGCCGCATGCTCAAGACGATCAATGAGCGCACGAGGACCGGCGGAGCGGCCATGACCGCGGTGGTCAAGCGCATACACCGGATAACCCAGCCCGGCGTAGCGGATCGCGACATGCTCGTAGCGGCTGCTGTGCTCACCGGCGCCGTGTGAGATGACCACAACAGCGCGCGCAGGCATCTCCTGTACCTGCCATGACTGCCAGAAGATCTCGAGCCCTTTTATTCCCGCGAACTGTCCTTCCACGTGCTCCACGGGCATCATGGGAGTCTATAGGCCCATGGGATCAGAGCGATGAGATTCTCCACGCCCTACGGTCATAGCTGCAGCACCCCACGAACAGGAGAACTGAAATGACCAGCACCACCTCAACCCGCATCACTCAGGTAGGGACCGTGATCGTCCCCGTTGCAGATCAGGACGCGGCGATCGCCTTCTACACCGGCAAGCTCGGCTTCGAGAAGCGTATGGACGTTCCCTTCGGCAACGGCGACCGCTGGGTCGAAGTTGCGCCGGCGGGTGCAGACACAACGGTCGCGATCGTGAAGCCGCGCCCAGGCGAACCGGTCGGCGTCGAGACGCGCATCGCGCTGTTCGACGAGCGACATCGACGCCGACCATGCAGAGCTCAAAGCCCGCGGCGTTGACGTTGACGACGAGGTGTCGCGCATGGGAGACCCGGTGCCGCCGATGTTCTTCTTCCGCGACCAGGACGGCAACAAACTGTTCGTCGTCCAGACAAGCTGATCAAGCCGGGCAAGGCCGTCGCGAGAGTGTCGTCGCGGCGGCCTTGAGGCCATCACGATCCCACAGGAGGCACGATGTCAAAGTTGAGGTTCGACATTGCCGTTTCGCTGGACGGCTTCATCGCCGGGCCGAATCCGAGCGAGGAGCACCCGCTCGGCGAAGGCGGCATGCAGCTGCACGAGTGGGCCTTCGAGCTCGCCGCCTGGCGCGAGCCGCACGGCAAAGACGGCGGTGAGGTAAACGCCAGCACGCCCGTCGTCGAAGCGATGCGCGCCAACACCGGCGCGGTCGTGATGGGGCGCGAGATGTTCGGCGGCGGCCCCGGACCCTGGGGAGAGGACCCTTGGGAGGGCTGGTGGGGCGAGGATCCGCCGTTTCACACGCCCGTGTTCGTGCTCACCCACCACGCGCGCGAGCCGCTGCAGATGGACGGCGGCACGACGTTTCACTTCGTCACCGACGGTGTTCGGTCGGCTTTCGAGCAGGCGCGCGAGGCAGCCGGCGACCGCGACATCTCACTCGCCGGCGGCGCCAGCGTCGCTCAGCAGTTCCTCGCCGCCGGACTGGTCGACGAGTTCACGCTGAGCGTCGTGCCTGTGCTGCTCGGCAGCGGCACGCGCATGCTGGAGAACCTTGGCTCCGATGTCAAGCTGCAGGCCTGGCGTCGTCGCGGCGCCCGGCGTGACGCATCTGAAGTACCACGTCGTCAACTGAGCTCAACCAGCTCCGGTGTCACGGCGTCGAGCTGCGAACCCCGGCGAGCCGCGATGTCCGGTACAGAATGTAGCTCTGGTCTATGGCGACCGGGCAACTCTGGCTCCAGCTCGCCGTTCACGATGCCGACCTCTTCACCGGCTCGCAGCAGCGTCTGGCCATGGCAGCTGACGCCTTCAGCGCGAGCCTGCGATTGGAGCAGCCTGAGGAACGCCAGGTCATTGGTGAACAAGATCACCTGCCGCTCGCGTGACTCACCCACGAGCCGCTGGGCGACGTACTCACGCCGGGCCTGATCCAGCGAGGTGACCGGATCGTCGAGCACAATCGCCGAGCGGTTAGTGCTGACCGCCAGTTCGGCGAGGAAGAATGCCATGCTCAAAACCCGCTGCTCTCCGTCGCTGAGGACCTGCGCGACACCGTCAGCGGAGTGCGTCGCGTCGAGCTTCACGCGGACGACGATCTGACCTTTGCGAACGCTGCCCGCCACGGTGACCCGCAACGAGTACGGCGTCAGCCGGCTCAGCTCATTCGCGAGTGCCGCACGCAGGTCGCCGGTGATGCCCCGCATCCCCAGTTTGCGCTGCGTGACGCTGATGCTTTGTGAGTCGAGCTGGCGCATCGCAATCGCGATCTGTTCGCGCCGGCGGAGCTGCTCCACGCGCTCGAGCACCACGTCGAGGCAGCCGGCCAGACGGGCGCGGTCGCGCAGCCCGGCCAACCGGTCCAGCAGCTCGCGCCGTTTCCGCTCGTCGCGCAGCTCCGCGTGAGATGCCGCCAGCTTGGCCTGCACCTCCAGCGCGCCGGAGATGACCTTCAAATCGGGAGGCGGCTGGAGCGGCTCCTCGATCCGCTGATTGGGTTGCTCCTCGGACAGCCAAGCGGTGAGCGCCGCCCAGCGGCTGGCATACGCAGAGAGCGCGGCCTTCGTCACCGTCGCGACCTCATCGTCGTCGATACCCGCGAGCGACGCCTGTACCCGGGCATCAAGCGCCGGCGGCTCAGGCGCCTGCCGGAGCAGAGAAGCCGCGCGCCCGCGCAAGTGCGTAAGCCTTCCTTCCAGATCACTGCAGACGAACTGCTCGAATGCAATGAACCGCCGGCGAGCCTGCTCGCCGAGCTCCTGTTGGCACAGTCCACAGCGCGCATCGCCCGAGACATCCGGGAATGCCTGCCCCGCGGAGGCGGCGAAGCTTTTCCCGGCCTCCCACAAGAGCTTCCATGATCCCTCCCCAGTACCTGGAACCGGCGCGTCCGCGAGTGCCTCGCGGACGAGTCCTCGCTGCGCTGCGATCGTCTCCTCGCGGCTCTTGCGGATTGTCCGTGCCTGCGCGATAACGTCGTCACCAACTGCCTGCAGCGCCTCCTCCAGCGCCGCGTGCGCCGCCTGCAGGGCCAACGCACCGCGCCTGGCCGCCGCCTCGAGTGCGACGCTGTGCTGCGAGGAGAGACCGGCCTCCATCTCACTCAATCTCTGCAGCTCGCTGCGCTCACGCTCGCTCAGCACCGCCAGTGCGGTTGCCCGCTCCGCCGCCCCCGGCGCGCTGATATTTGCCACGAGCTGCCCGGCCTCGGTCTCTGGCGAGAAGCCGTCGAGGTCCGGCACGGGCCCGGCGAGCGTATCTGACCGTTCGCGCAGCCGAGCCGTTATCGCGACCTGCGCGCGCACCATCCGGTCGAACAGCACAAGCGGGCGCGGGACGAAGTCGATCTGGTTGTCCTCGCTCACGTAAACGCGCGCGCACGCGGCGTCAAACACAGAGATGCTCGAGAGCAGACGCGGCGGGTGCTCGTCCAAGTCGAGCTCGAACTCCACATTTTCCTCGCCGGCCTTCGCGAAGATCCTCGCGGTCTGCTTGCCGTCACCAGCAGCGGACCCGAAAACATTGGGGAGAACCTTGCCCGGCTTTACCGACCGGCACGAATGCCTGAGCAGGCGCGTGAGCCCGCTCTTACCGGCACCGGTATCGCCATAAACCACGTTGAGTCCCGGCGCGAACCGCAGCCGCTGGCCCGGCGCCAGACGGTTAATGTTCTGCACGTCGCCGAGCGCACGCAGCCGAACCGGTGCAGCCGCGCCCTCCTCGGACGGGAGATCCGCCATCTCCAGCGGACACGGCCGTCCGGCGGCCGGGGCGTCATCGAGAATCAGCCCCACAACTTCATCGATCTCCTCTGCTGTGAGCTGATCGCTGGTGGCAAGGCGGCGTGCGAGATCCTGCTGCCATGGCGGCAGCGTCTGGACCCAATTGAAGATTTCTTGTTGCAGGCTTGAGGTCATGGAATCGAGAGTAATCACTGCTTGCGATGGTTCTCTCGGCCCGAGCGTGTTCTGGCCCTCATCCCTGCCTGGTCGCGCGCGTGTACTAGAGGCAACTGCGTTGTAGGCTTGTTCTATGGGTCTCAGTGACCGTCACATAGCCGAGAAGGACCGGTGCTCAACGTGCCGCGGGTCGGGATGGACATGGTGGCCTGCCAAGGAGCCCTCAGAAGAGGGCAAATGGATCGTCTGCCGCGCCTGCATAGGCACGGGCCGCACCGACCACAAGGGCCGCAAGCGACAGAAGCCGGACGAGGCGCCCGACTAGGTGAGCGATCGATACGTCCCCGCGGCCGGCCGTGGCATGTTTACGCCGCTCTACGACACGGTCAACGCGGTGGCGATGCGACAGGGGCAGTGGCGGCCACGCCTCGTTGAGCGAGCGTTGGGCTCTGGCGCTCCGCTGCGGATCTTGGATCTCGGCTGCGGCACTGGCGAGATGGCGCTGGCGATTGCCCGTGCCTCCCCAGACGTGAAGCTGATCGGCGTCGACGGCGATGCCGGCGTGCTCGAGCGAGCAGCCGCTAAGGCGCGGGCTGAGGGTGTCGAGCTCGAGCTCCACGAGGCGCTCGCCGATCGCCTTCCCTTACCGGACGCGAACGTCGATTGTGTGGTGAGCACGCTGATGTTTCACCACCTCGTCCCCTCCGCGAAGCGCGCCGCGCTTGCGCAGGCGCGACGCGTCCTTGTCCCCGGCGGACGCCTCTTGGTATGCGACATTGGCCGTGCCAGCGACCCGGTGATGCGCGCCGCCTTCTTCGCCGTCCAGCTGCTCGACGGATTCCCTAACACGCGCGCGCACGCGCGCGGAGAACTCCCCGAAATCATCTCGCAGGCCGGCTTCTCGGCCGTCACCGTGTTCGGCCGATACCGCACCGGTGGCGGCACACTGGACCTGATCGAAGCCCAGCGATGAACCTGTTTTGCAGGCATTCTCGCGGCCTCAGTCGCGGGCCGGGACCCCGGTGATCAGTTCCAGCTTGTCCGCGCGAGGCAGCATCTTGATCCTCGCCTCCTCCCGGCGCGCCGCCGTGCGATCCGTCATCGGCAACGCCATAGCCAGCTCCACCGGTAACCGGCTCGCGGTATAGCGACTCGCTTTACCCGCCCGGTGACAGGCCATCCGCCTATCGAGATCGCTCGTCCAACCCGTGTAAAGGGAACCGTCCCGGCAGCGCAACATGTAGACCCAGGCATCGGACATGGAGAGTGATTAGACGTGGAGGGCGGGAATGCCTGCTCACGCCGAGACCCTCACGCGCCCGCGCCCAATCACCTCGACCTCCCCGCCCGGATCGCAGCCCGATATCGCCGTTGCCTCGCGCGCCAGCCTGCGGCGCAGCAGCACGAACGCCCCAGCGCCGGCGACTGCAGGGATCCACAACGCGAGCGCCCGGTAAGCGAGCACAGCCACAGTCGCCGCACCCACGGGCACGTGGTAGAGCACGAGCGTGCCGACGAGGCCGAGGTCTACGCCGCCGATCCCGCCGGGCACGGGGATCAACCCGCCAAGCTCGCCGATCAGGTAGCCGATCCAGACGATCGCTAGCGCGGGGGAGTTGCCGAAGGCGTGGAATGTCGCCCAAAGGACCATGATGTCGAAGGCGAGGTAGCCGACGAGGCCGGCGAGCAGCCAGCCACTGGGGCGGCGCAGCATCGCCAGCGACTCCTCCACGCCGCCCGCGAGCACGCCGAGCACGCGCGGCAGGCGTGCGTTGGCGCCGCGCTGTGCCGCATGACGAGGTTGCGCGCGTCCCGCCCAGCGTCCGCCAGCGATCGTGAGCGCGATCGCGCCCGCCGCGATGAGCGCAGGCACGAGCGTCAGGCCGATCCCGGCCTGGCCTTCGAAGACGCCGAGCCACAGCCCTAGGCCGAGGACGATCACGCCGGCGACGTTGGGGACACTCGTGAGGAAGAAGAAGGCAACGCTGCGGCGCGCGATCCGCTCGCCCGGCATGCCCTTGCGGCGCAGCGCCCAGGCACCCAGCGCCAGCCCGCCGGCGCCGCCAGTCGGCACAATTGCGTTGGCGCCCAGCTCGGCGAGGCCGATCTGCGCGCTCAAGCGCCAAGGCATGCGGTCGCAGAACACGCTGCGGAACACCGCCACGTAGGAGAGGCCCGAAAGCAGCTTCAGCGCCGCGGCGAGCACAAGCCACTGCCAGCGAGCGTGAGCGAAGCGGGTACGCAGGCTGGCGAGGCCGGGGACAAGCGTGATCACCGCCACCGCCACGGCCACGACTGCCAGCAGCAACAGCAGCCGCTGGCGCAGGCGTCGCTGGTCCAGGGGTGCCTGCTCGGGCAACTCGCCACGGCGGATGTTCGGGGCGGCGCTCGCGCTGCTCACCGCAGCTCAGCCTCCTCACAGGCAACCGGCGGGCGCGTCGCTGATCGTTGTCTCTGCAAGGACCTCGACGCTATCAGCGCGACGATACCCAAGCCGCGTCGGCTATCTGCGCATCGTCCCTCGAGCGACTGCCTCGCCGATCCGTCCGCCAAAGGCGAACGGCGCGGGGACGATCATTTTCCGTCCGTAGCCGCGCGACGCAGGTCAGCAGCACCGGCGTCTCGGCGAGCGAGCGCATTCGAAAGTAACGAGATGACGTACAGAACCGCAGCGAGCGAGCGCGGCCATCCGTGGCCCGCGGCAAGCCAGAGCACAGCGGCGACGCCGAATGCAAGAAGCGCGAACCAGTAATAAGGGGACCTAAGCTGCGCCCAAAACGAAGGGATTCGGCCCGATCATGGCAACCGGCAGCTTTCGCAACTCCTGGGATAGAGGCATACCCCTTATACCGACCATTCCCGACTAACGGGACAGTCGGACGGGCCGAAGCCGGCCCTGCGCCGCTGTAGGTGGCATTCTGGAACAGGCTCGTCTCGCCACTGCTCAGCTCAGCGCAATGCACGATGTAGCGTTTTGTCCGCAAGGTACCATAAGATCGAACGTATGTTCTTGCCAACCATCACTCCCGAGGCCGAGCTCGAGCGCCTCAACCCGCGCAAGCGGCGCTATGAGATCGGCCAGTTCTTCACGCCGACGCCCATCGCCGAGCTGATGGCCAACGCTGTCCACGAAGTGGAGCCCGCGACGGTTCTCGATCCGGGAGTCGGAGGCGGCATCCTGCTGCGCGCCGTCGGAGAGGGCCCGAAGCTCTTCGGTCTCGACATCGACGCAAGGGCCGTGGAGCTGGCAGCCGCTTCGATGCCTGGCGAGCACGAGATCGCGGTGGGCGACTTCCTCGACGCGGAACGCTGGCCGCTCGCCAAAGCAACGTTCGACGCGGTGATCGCGAATCCGCCCTACGTCCGCCACCATAACCTCTCGGCTGAACACAAGCTGCTCGCGCGGCATTACTCAGCGCGGCTCAGCCTGAAAGTGTCGAGCCTGTCAGGCAGCTACGTCTACTTCTTCCTTGAGGCGCTTCTCCGGCTGAACGAGGGTGGCAGGCTGGTCTTCATCACGCCAACGGAGTTCCTCGATGTGCGCTACGGGCAAGCCGTCAAGGAAGCGCTTCTAAATCACTGCGAGATCGACGAGATCATCGTGCTGGAGATGGACGAGCTTGCATTCGAGGGCGTTCTGACGACTTCGGCCATCACGATCGCGACGAAGCGTGGGTCTCCATCCCGACGCTTCCGACTCGTGGAGGGAAAGCTCAACGGTTCCATCGAGAAGGGCCGAGAGATTGAGCTGTCGGCCAAGGTCGCGTCTGCCGCGCTGCCCTGGACTCCACTGCTGCCATCTCGTGCGGAGCGGATCGCTCCCCTCCTCGACGGCCGCACAGCGAGGTTGGGTGACTACTGTCGAGTCCGGCGTGGAATCGCGACGGGCGATAACTCCTTCTTTGTCATGACTCGCGCCGAGGTCGAGCAATGGGGCATCGAGGAGCAGTTCCTCGTCCCCGTCGTCCTCGGGTCCAAGGATCTTCCCACGACAGGCCCGCTAGACACGGATTTCCACGCCTCGCGCATCGAGGCGGGGGCACGCGGCTTCCTCTTCTTCTGTCATGACCCCATCGATGCCCTGCGCGAAACAAATGCGCTGCGATACATCGAACATGGTCAAGAGCTCGGCTTGCATGAGCGCTTTAACTGCCGCACCCGCAAACCCTGGTACGGGGTCGAGCCGGTTCCACCACCCGATTTCTTCACGACGTACATGTCACGCAACCGGGCCCGCATCGTGCGCAATCTGATCGGCGCACGGTGCATGACCTCCCTCCTCAACGTTTGGGCGCTGTCCGATGTTGACCCAGAAGCTCTGCGACCTTCGCTGGAAGACTCCACTAACGCGCAGCTTCTACGCGAGTTCGGTCGAACCTACGGGGGCGGCCTCGCAAAGATCGAGCCAGGCGACCTGGTCGCCTTGCCGATCCGTCCACCGGCGGGTGTCGAGCCGCCGGGACAGCGGCGACTGCTCTAGTTCTTACTAGATCCCCAAGTACGGCGTGAGATCACTGAGTCGATGATCCCACGCCCAGTCGATCCCGGCCGCGGCCTCGAAGCCGAGGTACGGATGGCCGAAGTAACCGAAGAGCTGGAGAAGGAACACGGCACGATCGTCGTGCGCTCTCTTGAGCGCGTCGTGCTTGTTTGACTCCTCCTTGCGCCGCTTGTTCACGTTCGTGAAGTCGCCCGCTGACTTCAGCTCGATACAGACCAGCGGTAGTCCCGCATCGAACGGAGACACGACACAGTCCACCGGAAGGTTCTGCGGCTCGCCGTCCGCCCGCACCACCTGTATGTTCCGACCGAAGCCGAATGTTCCGGGTGGCATCTCGAATGGAAGCTCGAAAGACTCCTCGAACTCCTCGCCTTCGAGATACGCTTGCATTAACTTCTTCTGCCTCAACTCCTGCACATTGCGGAGCGTCGGCAGGTAGAAAGCACTAGTCAGCCGCTCGCCGATGACCAAGAGTGCCTTGTCACGCTCTTCTGCGGTCGGCGCACGGTTATCCTCGAGCCAGCAGAAGAGCCCTGGATCGAGCAGCGGTCGAAGAAAATCGCACATCGCTTGGAGCTGCATGTCAAGTCGGCGCACCCTGGCCGGGATGGCTCCGGCTCGCTCCATCGCAGTGACGAGACTCTTGTTCGCCCCGGAGAAGCCGACAAAACGATCCCTGGCCATCGGGGGCGACACGCACATGCGAGCGACGGAGAGGGCACCCGGCCGAGCGATCAACGAATCTGCGTCGAATACCCGGAAGTCCTCCGTCGCCTGCATCGCCTCGGCGACCTCGACGACGGCACGCCCTCTCGCATCCGCGAACATTCCCGGCGACTCGGCGAGATACCACTCGTCGTACTCGGCGACACTTCGGTCGATGTCCGGTTGCCACTCCGCAGAGTTTCTAAGCCGGTTCGCCATCGGGGGCCTATTCGCCTAGGAGCACGGTCGTCCTGCACAACGCAACCATCCGCTCACGACCGCTCAGGTAGGCAGCCGCACTCTGAGCGGCGCCATCGGCGCTGGCGACGATTCGCGACTAGCCCGTCACATGCCGGAAGAAGGCGCGCACGACGCGATGATAATCCTCGCGCCCGTACCAATTGAAAATCACCGCGTCGGCGATCTCGATAAATAGCGGCACCTCGGCCTCAACAGGTGTCCACGTACCGACGCATGAATGGTATGCACAGCTCCTTACTGAAGCTGGTTTTGAGAACGCTGTGGTCACAGTGCTACGCAAGCGCAACTCCAACAAGGCTCTGTATGAGTACGCGGTGGCCGCGACCAAGCCAAACACCCAATGAACAACCCCTTCTAAGCACGCCATCTCGTCTTCCAACAAAACTGCGTTCCCTACGCGTGCTGTCCCTGGGCGGCGAGTAGGTACTTATCAATATTGTTTAGAATGGCGTCTGCGCGCTTGGCCAGGACGTCGTACGGTATGACCTGTACGCGGTGTAGAGACTTGTTGAGCTCGGTCAGCACCCGCTGAGAGCGTTCAGGCAGGCGATCAACCCTGCCGATGACGATGATGAGCCATGGATCCCGTGAAAGGGGAAGGCCGAGCAGATCCTCAGTTGCCTCAGCGTGGCGCGTCAGACGATCACGGTACGCGTGGACCTGGCCTAACGCCTGGGCGAGGTCGGTGCTGAGTGCGTATGCGCTCGGAGGGGGAGCTGGCGCATTGCTGCCCGCGTCGCGCGGCTTGACAGTGATGATCGGATCCTGCGGGCTCTTCAGCTCTAGCACGTCCTGGAAGCCATCGAAGCGCTCCAACACGAAGTCCATCGTGCCTCCGAGAAGCCGCTGCTGAGGAATCATCTTGGCGTAGTCAAGGCCTAGTAGCCACAAGTTGTTCTCTATGAACTCCTGCATCCTCGTCTCGTTCGTGTCGGGATCCTCCAGGAGGACCTGGTAGGCCGCCATCGCTCCACGAGCGTCCGCGATTCGCTCAGATGTTCGTTCCGCAAAAACCTCGCCGGTGACGTATCTGCCGTCAGGATCCTCGGTCACTGCGCGCAAAAGTCCCAGGCGCTGCTCTCGATCGACATCTGGACCAAATAGGGAGGCAACCGCGGCTATAAGATCGGCGTCGAAGTGGAGATCTTTTAGCTCTCCGAGTGCAGCGACAAGTGCCGGGATATCGACCACCGGCTCATCCGTATCCAACGCCGCTCGAAGATGTTCGCGACGCTCTGGAACGCCTGTCGCCCACTCGGCCACATGCTCGACAGTCAGAACGGCCTCAAGAATCTCGGGCTGCGACGCGAGTTCATCCAGTTGTCCCATCCGCGTGATGTCAGACTGCAATTGCTCGGCGTAATAGGAGACCGCGACGTTGCCGGTAGCCCGAGCTAGGTAACGCGGTAGATTGACCACTAGGAAGAAGTGGCTGTCGGTCGTACGGGGATGCTCCGGGACGTCGTGGCGGGCTGTCAGGAGTAGCGCGGCGGTCTTCCCATCCGGGCAGTTGGCCTGTGCAAGCCGCGCCAGACACTGCCCGTTCTTGAACTGGGGCCTGTCGTGGCCGCAGATAGTGTGCCAGTCGAAGTCGAAGTAGACCTCAATGCCATCCAGGAACGTGGCGCCGCCTCGACGATAACTCAGCGGAGTATCCCAATCAGGAGCATGCGACATCTTGACAGCAGGATAAGCATTTTCCGCCACTGAGGTAGGCCTAATCGCGGAACAATGCTAAAGATTAGACACGCCAATGGCCGTCTCGCGGCGATCATTCATCCGAAGCTGGGGTATCAAGGGGCAACCCGCCGCTCGAAGAGTTGCGCTTTCACGTGGGACTCACGTGTCTCTGCGAGTGATCCAGCTATATTTTCGCAACGACATCCGCGAAAGCATCGGTCAGAAACCTCTCGATGCTGCGCGTAAACCCGAATTATTCTTGTTTACGGAGCCCGCCCTTGACGGAGCTCGCTCATCGACACCTCTGTTCAGGGACGCGCGATCAGCTCCAGCTTGTCCGCGAGGGTCAGCATCTTGATCCTCGCCTCCTCCCGGCGCGCTGCACTGCGATCCGCCATGCGCAACGCCAGTGCCAGCTCCACGGGCAGCCGACTAGCTGCATAGCGGCTGGCCTTACCCGCTTGGTGGCGGGCCAAACGTTGTCGAGGTCGGGCCGATCGTCACCACCTGAGCCGTCACTGTGTGCCGCTCAGTTCGGCTGTCCCGTCTCGCATGATTCGTCGGAGTGGGAGGCAACGCCTCTCGACTACTGAAGGGAAGCCGGACATGGAGCTAACGCGCGAGCTGCTATTGCCCTATCAGGGACTCAACGGCTTCGATGGAGTCTGCCACGTCCGTGTCTATGAGCAGCCGGGACAGCTCCCCGTAGTCATTGTCGGCGCGCTCGATGACAACCCGGGCACTTCGATCACTAACGCGATCGAGATGGTCGCGGCGGCTGTGCAGCGCAACGAGTTCGCGGACGGGCGCGAGTTCCGTCTGATCGAGCACTATCCCGACGGAATCGACGGTAGCCTCACGCCCACCTACTCGCTCGTCCACTTTAAACATCGTGCCACTCACGAGAGCTCGGACAACCCGGGCGACCGAGCGGGCACCATCGTCGTCGTCGGAGCGCAAGTGGCCGTGTCGCCCGGTGCGCGGGTCGAAGGAGACTTCCGTAACCCTCGCTGGGAGCCAATCGAACATATCGAGGGACTCCTTGGTTGCAAGATCGCCGTCTGGCCGCCAGGTGCCTACACCGTCCGCGCCGTTGCAGGCGAGGATGGCGAGCGACTACGCAGCGAGCTGATTGAGAACGCAAGCAACACCGCCGACGGGCTATTTCGGACACTGGGGCAAAGTTCCAAGGCGTAAGCAGCTCGAACATGACTCGACCCTTGGGACCCCCGCCGATAGTTGGCATCGTGCGGCCGCGGACCCGGCTGCTCCCCCGAGTACAGTTGCTGACGTGCCGGAGGATCTCCGCAAGAGCCCAAGCCTCATGCGTGCGGCAATCGTCGAGTCTCTCGTCAAGCAGGGCTTCGAGGTACGCAGTGGCGGCATCGTCGCGCCGGACGCAGCTGACAAGGAGTCGATCCGCAATCTTCACCGTCTAGCGGTCTCCCACCGGATTGATCGCGCCAAGGGGGGACTGCATCGCCACGAGCGTGCTCTCTTGGAGCATATCGCCGACGGCTGGGAGGTTGCGCCGGCTGCGATCGACCCTGAGCTAGTGGAGGTTCAGGCGGGCTCGTTCGACGAGCTGCTGTTCCGTTACGCTGCGCTGCACTGGAGCATCCCCGTGTCCTCTGGTTACGGACGCCGTCTCCGCTTCCTGGTGCGCGACCGTAGTAACGGCATGCTTATGGGCATCATCGGTCTCGGCGACCCCGTGTTCTCCCTACGCGCACGTGACGAATGGGTAGGCTGGGAACGCGGGATCCGGGGTGCGCGTCTCCATCACGTCATGGACGCGTTTGTCCTTGGTGCAGTCCCGCCGTACGCTCCGCTTCTGTGCGGCAAGCTCGTCGCGCTCCTTGCCACCACACATGAGGTCGCGCAGACTTTCGCCTGCAAGTACGGTGGCCGGACCGGGACGATCTCGGGCCAACCACGTGACGGTCGGCTCGCGCTGGTTACCACGACATCGGCGCTCGGCCGTTCATCGCTGTACAACCGCCTGCGTGCAAAGGGCGTACCGGCCGCCATCAGCCTCGGATACACGCGCGGCTCGGGCGAGTTCCACTTTTCCAACGGTCTCTACGCCACGATGACGAGATACGCCCTGGCAAACTGTGCGCCAACTGCTAAGCACAGCGAGTGGGGCACGGGCTTCCGCAATCGCAGGGAGATCGTCAAGAAGGTCCTGCAGGACATTGGCATGTCCGATAAGTGGATCTACCACGGCGTGCGCCGAGAGGTCTTTGCGCTCCCGCTCGCACATAACGCCCAGTCGTTCCTCTGCGGCGACGCCAAGCGCCTGCGTTGGTATGGCCGCACCGTGGACACCGTCTCTGCCGAGTTCCGCGATCGTTGGCTGATCCCGAGGGCCGCACGCGACCAACGCTTCCGCGACTTCGATTCCTCGACATGGCGGCTGTGGTCCTGATGGAGCCCTTCGCTGATCTTCCCGATGCTCTGGTCAAGGATCTGCTCGACGGCAGCGAGCAGGTCGCCGAGGAAGTCCGGGTACGCATCGAGAGCCTGCGCGACCATCGCGAGCATTATCGCGAGCAGGCCAGTGAACGGAGTCTCGTATGCAGGCAGGCTGACCTCGAGCGACCGCGCGAGCCTTCGGTTGCGGCCGTGGACGGCTCCTACCAGTTGCACCGACTCACTTCGTTGGACCTCTGTGCCGCAGCGGCAGTCGCAGTGGAGGGGACCAGCAAGGATGCCACTCGGCATTGGCCTGAGCCGCGTCATCGGATGTGGACCCGCGCTGTGCCCCACCACGATGCGACGCCTCTCGTGCTGCGCGCGGTGATGATCTGTATGGAGCTCGAGCTCTTGGCCGAGGCGCCCCACGACGTGGTGCTGCTCGACGGCGCTTTTGCCTCGGTGATCATCTACCTCAACCAGGGTCTCTCCAACGCCGACCGTGTTCCCTCTGAGCTGGGCGATGAGCTGCACCGCCGCTGGGGGCAGGCAGGAGCGCCGGAGCGTCTGCTGGACCTGCTCGCCAGCCCTCGCACTGCAGCGGCTCCAAAGTTCACTTCGCGTAACGAGCTGACGAGCGAGGGAGGTCTTTCCTCGAGCGCGGGAATCGACGGTCGCACCCTCGCGACAATTGTGCTGGAGCCGGGCGAGTACACGCGTCCCCTAGGTGTCTACGCAGCCGACGAGCAGGAATACCACCTCCCCAAGTCATCGCTTCCCGAGGTCTCGCAGGAGCGTCTGGGTCAGGCGATGCGAGACGTCCGTGTCGTCTACTATCGACCATACGGCTGGGTCCCGGCGCTGCGCCTGGAGATCCCCGGCACAGCAGCCGACAGCGAGACGCGGCTGGCTACGCTGTTGGAGGGTGTCCGCTCGCAGTTCTTCTCACCGGCGATCGTCGAGCCCTACCCGCTGTTCCTCGCCGACCGCATGGTCAAGAGTCTCGGTGCCGGCGTCGCTGTTGTCGAGCAGCAGGTCGCCCAACACGTCGTTGAGAATGGCGTGGACGCGGAGCTAACGCTGCTGTGCCTACAGAACTACCGCTCCGAGGGCGGAAGAGGAGGAGTGTGATATGTCGGACTCGCTAAACACGGACGTCGCTGTCGTCGGCAGCCCGTCAACCAACACGCATCTGACCGTGGACCTGCTCCAGGAGGCCGTGGAGGATCGCCTTGTAGGTGCGCTCGTGAGCTTTGTGGCCTCTCAGGCCGGATCGCGGATCACGACTGTGGGGCAGATCGTGGGCATCGAGCTCAAGAACCGCTGGCATGAGGACTCGGTATTCCGCAACCTGATCAAGCGGACGGGTGAGATCCCGCCGATCACCAGCCGTCAGGACACGCGCATCGCCGAGATGATGACCGGAGCCACCTTCCGCCAGGTCGGCGATGCTTTTGAGCCCGATGTGCTCGGCATGGTGCCGCCGACCGGTACGCGCGTGGCGCGCGTCGGTCAGACCCTCCTCGATAGCCTTCTCGGTGTCTACAGCAACGAGCTCTTCTACCTCGGTCGCGCCTACGCAAACGACGTCTTCTACCCAATGTGGTTCAAGCATTTCGCCTCTGGCCCGCGTGGCGCTGGTGAGGCATACCACTTCGGTGTGTTCGGCAAGACAGGCTCAGGCAAGTCCGGACTGGCCAAGATGCTGTTGCTTGCATACGCCCGCCATCCCGAGATGGGCATCCTCGTCGTTGATCCCCAAGGTGAGTTCACGCATGAGTTGAATGGCAGCCGTGTCGGCGAGCAGGGTCTGCCTGTCGATGAGATCCTCCAGCAGGCTGGTCGTCCAATTCGGACGTTCGATATTTCGCAGATTCAACTTGAGGGCTGGGAGCTGTGGGAGGAACTACTACTAGCACGCAAGTTCGTAAGTGATGTTCTGGCAATCCGTGGCTCAGACCACCAGCGACTAGCCGGCGAGATCTTGGTCGAGGCGCTTAAGTCGCGGAAACTGACCGCGCTCGGTGACCAGGATGGTCTACGCGCGGCGCTCGAAGCGCTCAATGCCCGAGCAACGCAGATCTACGCGACGGGCAATCGTCCCGCCGTCCTACAGCAGCGTCTTGCTGACCTACTGAACAATCAATCCGAACTTGATGAGGTCCTTCGCACGCGCTGGGAGCCACTATGCCGGCTGTTCGCCCCGGGCGGTGGCAAGCGTAAGCTCTACGGCATCGTCGATGACCTCATGAGCAAGGATGTCGATTCGCGTCCTGTCGTGGCGATTGATCTCTCCGAGCAGTCCAACCGTGATATCTGGAGCGAGGAGCTGCAAAAGCGCATCCTCGCCCACCTCTTTGGTGCTATCAACGGTCGGGCGGCGAAAAACCTCGGGCAGAGCGCCAACGTCCTTGTTGTTCTCGACGAGGCGCACCGACACGCGCCATCGGGCAGTCTCCCACAGGGCAGCCAGGCAGAGGCGCTTAGGATCACGCTCCGTCGAGCCGTACGCGAGACCCGCAAGTACGGCGTCGGCTGGTTCATCATCAGCCAGACGCTCGGCGGCATCGACAACGAGCTTATAGGTCAGCTCCGCATCCTCTACTTCGGCTTCGGCCTCGCGCTGGGAGATGAGTTTCGCAAGCTGTCAGAGTTTGCCGGCGGAGATCGACGTGCGATGGAGCTCTATCAGTCTTTTCGCGACCCACATAGTGCTCCCCGCTCAGATCTTCGTGAGTTTCCGTGGATGGCGGTGGGCCCCGTCTCGCCGCTCTCCCACTCCGGCAAGCCTGTGTTCTTCAGCGCCTTTACAAGCACTGATGAGTTCACCAACCTAAACCGACTGACTGCTGCCACTAACCACCCTTAGCGCCCAACCGTATGCGGCACCAGAAGACTGGATCTGCTTCGACATCACAAAGCAGCGCTAGCCAGTGCTTTGTGATTGCCCGCGCTTCTTCAGTTTCTCTATGTAGTGATGACCGACCTGGGAGAGCGTAATTACCGTAATGAGAAACTGCATGGCTGCGTATGACAGCAGGAAAACCAGCAGGCCATCAGTCGCTCTCGTCAATCCGCTGATACCAGATCCGCCAAGGCGGTGGTCGAGGCCGAACGCGACGATCAAGACAAACGCGGCGATAATCACGAGCCAGTGAAGTATCGCCGTCCAGGAATACACGAACAAGAGATCGCCATAAGCATTTGGCTTACGCTTAAGAGCACGGAGTTTTGTGCCCTTGGGCTCCATAGTCGCCAATTCTTGTACAAAATCCGCGTCGGGTAGGGTCAACGCAACGGTCAGACCCGCGACAGAGAAGCCGAACGCGATCGCCGCATACGCGAGCACAATCGTGAGAGCGTCACCTAGCTTTGTGTCGGATGCAAAGTGGGGAGCCAGCAGGCCAACGAAGATGCCAGCCAACGCCGAGATCCAGAACTCGCCCCCCTTTAGAATCTCAACTCTTCGAGGCCAAGCCTCGCGAGATGCGTACCGCCAGAGCGTGCGAAACATCAGTTGTCGTCTGGCGGTCGCGGTCTTGAGCGGTCGTATTCTTCAAGATGGCGACGGATGTCGGTCTCATCCACGTTGTGGTCGGTGTCCATTTTGACGTTTATCCGATGATGCTCTTTGTGATCGCCTAGGGTTACCTTAGTCTCGGTGGCGTCATTTGGTCGTCGTCCGACAACGTAGGCATTTTTCATTGCCGCGACACCGTCCTTGGCACGCTTCTTAATGAACGGGATAATCCCCTTGTTCTTCGAAAGCGACTCGCCACGCTGTGCGGCAAACTCCACTTCCGCAGTCTGGGCGCCGGAATCACTGGCTGCGTCAGTGATGTCATCATCCCAATCAGTCCAATCTACGTTTGGTCTGCCTATACGGACACCAGCAGCGCGTATCCGGTCGAACTCCTCGATGCTCTCGACAAATGTGCGATCAACCTTCGGACTCAATTCGATGTAGAGCTTTCGCCAGTCGTGGATTCGACGGCCGCTGACGCCGAGGGCAGCGGCGATGTCGTGGGCCTTTGCACCACGGTGGTTGTACTCGATGATTGCCTCGCGGCTATTAAGGTCAATCAGGACATGTGTTCGGGTTGCGACGATCTGAGATGGTCGCAAAGCGCCGGTCTGTTCTGTGCTGTCGGCGGTGTCGAAAATAATCGGTTGACCGTGGGGGCCCTCTAGTGCAATCAGGTACACCTTGCCGCCTTCCACCGTCATCGTTCGGATGGCAACGACCTTCTCGCCGTTGTCCCACTGGCGACTGTTGGGGTCTAGCTTTGCGATCGCGTTGAACATCGCCCGGTATTTGACGGCTTTGCCATCGAGGCGGGCATGCAGCGACCAGACCTCAAGCTTCCGAGTCGTATAGCCCCGTGCCATCTCGCCACGGTAACCAAACGGCCGGACGCGGCGGGAGCTGCCAGTCGTAGCGGACGGGGAGGGTGGCGCTCCAAAGGATTCCGTTCGTGCCTGACGAAGGCCACCGACATGGAGAAATCCCAATATCGCGTGGTGCTACTGAAGGCTTGGACGAAGGACACACTCGCCTTCAAGATCCAAAGCACTCTTGAGCCATACGCGCAGGATGAGATCGTCAGCATCGAGTCCGCCGTGGACTTCCAGTTTTTCGTTCCGTGGCGGCGGAACTGGGCTCTGCTCGTGTTGAAGAGCCTTGAGCCGACCGGATAACCTCTGGCCGCACGCGATTTGGTCGCTCTCTAAGCAACCAAGACTCACCGTCGCGGCACCTCGTCCATGTCGGGCAACCGCCCAGGGGACCTCTGGGGTCTGTCCCTAGTGCTTGGGCTCGTACCTACTGGCTCTCTGACCGGTGATACTGCGCTTTCGCCCGGCCTACAGGCGTGACCGTCTCCCAAAAAACACACTGTGTTAGTGCTGGGTCAGCTGGGTTTGGTTGACGTCTGCCCTGCAGGGGAAACGTCTTCCCTGCTGCACTGCCGCCTTTTGGATGGGACGCAGCGATACTCTCAACGGCTATGCGCTCGCGCTGCACGCCCATCGTCATCATCCTGCTAACCCTCGCCCTGGCGCCCGCCAGCGCGAGCGCCACATCTGCAGACATCGCCTCCACGCACGCCTACATCCGTGCCAACTATGCGCTTGCTCGCGCCGACGTGGCCCTGATCGTTCCGGTGCAGAGGAAGATCGAGCAGCTGAACGGCGTCCTCGCACACGAATGCCCGCTCATAGGCACCGGCTCCCCTGAGAACGAAGCATCGCAGCCGATCAGCCACGAGGTCACCGTGGCGCTGTGGTCGATCTCCTACGGAGCCGCCGCCGGACCGATCCGCTCCTTCGTGAGCGCCACAGGGCGGCTGCACTGGAGCAACCAGGCAATCATGCGCATCGCCAAGAGATACGCCCGCAACCTGCACGAACTGGCGACCGTGCCTCTTCCCGCTCTCTGTGCAGACGTACGCTCGTGGAAGGCAACCGGCTTCCAGGTCATCTCCCCGGCTGTGCTCAGCCTCGTCACACGGGTGGAGGGGATCGAACCAAAGGCGATACCGCCGCGACTGCTCGCCCCGTATGAGCGTGGAGCCGACGCCAGCATCGTGGCACGCACGAAGCGTCTGGAAACAAGGCTCGCGGAAAATGAATTCATGACCGGGCAGACCGACTGGATCCAGGTACTCGGGACTCTGGGGCTGAACGAGTAAACAGCAGTAATCGACGTTTCCACCGGCACGCCGGAACATCACCAAAGAGCCGCCCGAACCGCCGGTAAAGTCCTCTCGTGCTCGCCGACCGCCGTCTCGTACATTGCTGGCGGCTGTAACCGGCCCGGCCGGGCAATTGGTCAGTGCCGCCTACCACCGTGCCCGAAGAGTTGCCGCGCTCGCACTGCTCGTATCGCTCGCGGGGGCCTGGTTCGGTGCTCACAGCGCGAGTGGCGCGTTCGTCTACGTCGGAAACGGCGGCTTCCCGGGCACCGACACGATTTCGCAGTTCAGCTCCGGCGCAGGCGGGCCGCTCGCGCCGTTGACGCCGACAAGCATCATGACCGGAGCCAATCCGGTCGCGCTCACCGCCAGCCCCGATGGGCAAAACCTCTATGCCGCTACCCAGGACGAAGGCGGATCGGTCGCGCAGTTTGCCATTGCCGCCAACGGAACCCTGCAACCGCTGAGCCCGGCGAGCTTGCCTGTCGGGGGACGATCAACGGGTATCGCTGAGAGCCCCGACGGGCGCTTCGTCTACGTGACGAACTTCGAAGGCTCAGGCGCTGTCGCGCAGTTCGCCGCCGGTCCCGGCGGAGCACTGGCACCGCTGAGCCCCTCCTCAGTGCCTCTGGAAGGCGCCAGCGCGATCGCGATCAGCCCCGATGGGCGTCATGTCTACGTCGCCGATGGGGAAACCACGGGCTTTGTCTGGCAGTTGGAAGTAGCCGCCAACGGGACCCTTCAGCCACTGAGCCCTTCCAGCGTCCAGGTCGGTTCTAAGCCATACGGCATCGCCGTTAGCCCCGATGGCCGCGACGTGTACGTAGTCGACAACCACGTGGATCTGCAGCAACTCGCGGTGGCCGGCGACGGAACCTTGCAACCGCTGAGCCCCCCGAGCGTGGCGACGTCTGAAATCCCAATCTCGATCGCCTTGAGCCCGGACGGGCACAGTCTGTTCTGTGCTGAGGCCGGCGCAGTCGAGCAATTCGACCGGCACGCGGACGGCACGCTGGCACCCCGGCCCACAACCACGCCAGCTGGAGGCTTGCCTTGGGCGCTTGCGGTCAGCCCAGATGGCGAGAGTGTCTACGTGACCGACGAGCTTTCCCCGGGCGCGAACGGACTGTGGCAGTTTGGCTTGGATTCGCTAGGCGGCCTGCAGGCCAGGACGCCGATGAGCGTTAACACCGAAGCCAACCCCGACGCGATCGCGATCGCCCTCCAAGCGCCGCCCGCTCCGCCGCCGGCTCAGACGCCGGCGGTCTCACCGCCGTCAACTGCGCCCGCGGCGCCATCGCCGGGAGCACCGATCGCCAATGCCATCGCCACAGGCGGCGCGCGGACGAGCCGCGGGCAGACCTTCACGTTTGACGCCACATTGAGCGTCGAGCAGCACGGCATGATCGTCTCCTACATCTGGACACTCGACGGCCATGTCATCAGCACCGCGTCGCATTTTCATCGCTTCTTCCCGGCCAGTCATCACTCCTACCGGATCACCCTGACCGTGCGCGACGACCACGGCCACAGCGACTCGACCGTGGTGAGCATTTCCCCCAGCGCGAGGCACGCACCGGTCGTCCACGTAACGATCCCGGCGACCGCGACGTTCTGCACCGATTGCGCTCAGCTATCGGCGCCGATGACCGCCCTAATACGCCGCCTGCGCCACTACGCGCGAGGAGCCCAGCTCGTCTCTATAGCCTCCTACGCCGACGCGACCGGCAGCCGCGCTCACAACCTGGCCCTGACGCACCGGCGCTCGCAGACCATTGCGCGCGTGCTGCTCTCCGGGCTGCTCCCGCGCCCGCAGCGGATCGCACTGTCCTGGTATGGCGAAAGCGATCCTGTTGCGTCCAACGCCACCGCCGCGGGCCGGGCGCGTAATCGCCGCAGCACGATCCGTATCGTGCGCTGAAGCACGCCGCGGATTGACATCAGTGGTTTGCTTGCGCGACCGAGTGACCCGCAGCCTCGGCTCAGCAGTGGAAGCCGAGGTCCTCAGCACCCGATCAGCATTATCCTTTCGCCGCAGCTTGACGCAGCAGGCGCGTCTCGAAGGCGTCGGCGGCCGCTTGGGGTCCGCCTGTGGCGGCATATGCGCCGGCGATCCGCCGTGCTCCCGCGGTGCAGGTCATGGCTTCTTTGATCTTGGCCCTGAGACGGTCGGGGTTCAGACGGCTGGCAGGCAGCCGTGTTCCAGCGTGCGCGACTTCGACGCGCCGGGCGACCTCGAGCTGATCGCGTCCGAATGGCACCGCGCACACCGGCACTCCGTGCGCAAGTGCCTTCTGCGTTGAGCCCATGCCGCCGTGGGTTACCGCGCAGGCGGCGCGCTCGAGCACGATCCCGTGGGGGATGAAGCGCTCCACATGCGCGTTGGCAGGCGCTTGGAAATCAGACGGGTCACCGGTGGGCAGGGTCGCCACCACAGCCACAGGCTCCTCGGCGAGCGCCTCCAGGGCGACCTGCACAAGGCGCCCGTCGTTCTGGAACTCCGTCGAAGTGTTCACAAGCACGATCGGCTGGGTGATCTGCTCGAGCCATCCCGGAGGATCGGAGGGAGGGTCCCACGCGCACGGACCGACCATGACCACGTTCTCAGGCCAGTCACGCCGCGGATACTCAAACGGCTCGGCGGTCATGTAGAGCAGCAGCGGCGCGGCGCTGAACCATTCCTCCACGCTCGCTACCGGCGCAAGTCCCACGCGCTCGCGGATCTCATTCAGCGCCGGGCGCACCTGCCTTTCGACCGTCCCGAAGACCAGCGGACGCACCAGCCGGTCACGCGCACGGCCGAGCGGCCCGCGGGCGGGCGCGAATCCCGGACCGAACGGCGGCGCATCATCCGAGCGCAGCGCGAGCGGATAGGGACAGAACACCGACCACGGTCCACCCCACGCCTCGGCAGCCATCAGGCCACCCCAGCTGTTGATGTCAACCAGGAGCGCATCAGGATCTGTGCCGGCGATGGCTTGGGTCAGATCGGGTGCATCGTGCTCGGCTCGGGCGCAAAAGACCTGCGCGTTCGTGGCGCACCGACTGCAGTGGGTTACGCGCACGCCAGTCGTCGTGCTCGATCGCCTCTATCCGTGCGCTTATAGGCCCTGCGTCGAAGCCGCGCGCCTGCATGAGCGCGACCTGCGAGTCGAGCGTGCGCAGCACGATCTGATGGCCGCGACGGCGCAACTCGTCGAGGATCGGGGTGAGCGGGAAGAGATGACTGCGCCCGGGCGAGGTATAGGCAAGGATGCGGGCCATCGGTAATATTGACCTTAGTCGATATCAAATGAACTTGTCGAGCTCACCACAGAAGCGCCCATATCGGATGTCGGCCAGGGCGCAGGCCGCCGCCGCGACCGGCGAGCGCCTGCTCGCCGCCGCGTGGCGGCATTTCGCCACGCGCCCCTACGAGGAGGTCCTCCTGCGCGAGATCGCCGCCGAGGCAGATGTCACGGCGCAGACGCTGCACGCTCGCCTTGGATCCAAGGAGGAGCTCTTCATCGCCGCGTATGCCTGGTTCGGTCAGCAGGAGATGTCAGACCGGCCCGCCACACCCACCGAAGACGTGCCGAAGGCGATCGCGTTGCTCTTCAGTCGCTACGAGGAGCACGGGCAAGCGATCCTGCGGATGCTCTCCCAGGAGGAGCGGATCCCCACCGTTCGGCAGATGACAGACGCTGGGCGCGCCTACCACCGGCACTGGGCAGAGACGACCTTCGCGCCGCTCCTGCGCGGCCTGCGAGGCGCCAAACGCGAGCGGCGCCTGACCGCGATCGTAATCGCAACCGACCTGCTGGCTTGGAAGCTTCTGCGTGTCGATATGGGGGTCGAGCGTGGGGAAGCAGAACGGGTGGTTAGGGAGATGGTGATTGGTTGATTGGCGATAAGTACTGCTGCCTGCTGTGAGTACGATGGCCTTTGGATGGAGATGCTGGGACCGCTGATCCCCGACGACAGCCCCCGCGCCTCCCGAGCGTGGCGTCGCATACGCGGCATCACCGTCTTGACCATCGCCTTCGTTCTGCTCACCCTGCTCTCGCCTGCGCTCCTGGTGCTCGCGGCCGCGGTCGACCTCGTACTTTGGCTGCACCGCCGCAAGCCCTGGATGGCGATCCGCCTGCTCGCGATGCTGTGGTGGTTTCTCGCCGGCGAGCTCTACGGCCTCCTCGGACTGCTCGTAATCTGGGTCCTCTCGGGCGGCCGTGACAGCGCCCGCCGGCGTGATCGCGTGTATCGCCTCAAGCGGCGATGGCTGCGCAGCCACCTCGCCGGCATCCGAACCCTGTTCGGTCTGCGCTTCGCAGTTAGTGGGATTCAAGATGCAGCCCCAGGCCCGGTACTCGTGATGATCCGCCATGCCAGCATCATCGACAACGCACTCCCCGACGCGATCCTCGGGCGTGCTCACGGGCTCAACTTCCGCTTCATCATCAAGCGTGAGCTGCAGATGCTTCCCACAATCGACATCGGCGGCCGCTGGGTGCCAACGCTGTTCGTGCGCCGCGCCTCGGGCGACACTGAGGCCGAGCTCGAACGGATGCGCGCCCTGACCGTCAACATGTCGTCCGACGACGGTCTGCTGATCTATCCGGAGGGCACGCGCTGCACGATGGAGAAGCTCGCTCGTGCCAAGACCATCATCGCCGAGCGCCAGCCCGAGCTCGCACCGCTGGCCGTGCTGCAAAACGTGCTCCCGCCGCGCCTCGGCGGCACCCTCGAGCTGCTCGAATCGGCGCGTAACGCCGACATCGTGGTCTTCGGCCACGCCGGCCTCGACGGCTTCCAGTACATCAGCGACATCTGGGCCGGCGGCCTCGTCGGCACAACGGTCCACCTGAAGTTCTGGCGCTTTCCAGCCGCCGAGGTTCCCCGCGGGCGCGACGCACTGATCGTGTGGCTGTATGACCGCTGGCAGGAGCTCGACGACTGGATCGGCGAGATGCGCGGACCGCAGCGCCGACCCTAGCCCATGGGCGCTGTTGTGGCTTGCCCGAGCTGCGCGGTGCACTGGGGACGGCGGCGTGCGGCCTTCGCTCTGCGCGCTCTACTCTCGATACCCCATCCGCCACACGACCTGGAGGTGCAGGATGACCAAGACTCTCTATACAACAGAGGCTCACGTAACCGGAGGACGCGCCGAGGGACACGGACGCACCAGCGACGGCGCACTCGAAGTCGATCTGCGCATCCCCACCGAGATGGGCGGTCCCGGTGGCGGCACCAACCCAGAGCAGCTGTTCGCCATCGGCTACGCCGCCTGCTTCGAGAGCGCCCTCGGCGTCGTCGCCCGCCGCCTGGAGGCCAGCACCGGCGACGTCGCCATCGACTCAAAGGTCTCCCTCTCGCCGGACGGCAAGGGCGGCTTCCTGCTCGGCGTGCAGCTCGACGTCACCCTTCCCTCGGTAACCGACTCCGCAACCGCTGTCCAGATCGTCCGCGCCGCGCATGAGGTCTGCCCCTACTCCAACGCCACCCGCAACAACATCGAGGTCGCCCTCACCGCAAACGGACACGCCACTGGCTGACCCAGCGACAGCTGCCGCTGGCGAGGCGGTTGGCGGCTGGTCGCAGTCCTCAGCCGATCCGCTCCGCCAGCTCGACGATGATCCCCTCCGGGCCGCGGATGTAGCAGAGCCGATAGCTGTTCTCGTAGCGCTCTACCTCGCCGACGAGCTCGGCGCCGCGGGCTTGCAACCTGGCGAGCACGTCGTCGATGTCGTCGACCAAGAACGAGAGATGGCGGATGCCCGGGGTGTTCGAGGGCGCCTGGCGGTCGCCGTCGGGTCCCGACGGCGCGTGAAACTTCGCCAGCTCGACGCGCCCGTGACCGTCCGGGGTCTCCATCATCGCGATCTGAGCGCTGACGCCCTCGAGTCCAATGACACGGTCCACCCAACCGCCCTGCACCGGACTCTCGCCCTGCAGCTCGAGTCCAAGCTCGACGAAGAACTCTGTCGCGGCGGCGAGGTCGTCGACCACGATGCCCACGTGGTCCATGCGCTGGATCGTCATGCGCTCAATGGTAGGGGCGCGACGGCCCCAGCTCAGCCAGGGCGCGAGTTCAGCTACCCGAGCTCGAGGATCGTGGCCGAGCCCGCGTGGTAGTTATAAGGGTCGGTGCCGCAATTATTGGTGGCGCTGTTGCTGGCGGTCCACAGCGTCACGGTGTGCGGCCCGGACGCGAGCACTCCGAAGTCCCCAGTGATCGAGAACGGCGAGACAATCGATCCGCTGTACGGACTCGCGAGCGGCGATCCCGGACCACGCTGGCCAGTTGCGCCAGTTGAATCGGTTGCGGGGTTGGTGGTGCTGCTGCCGCCGGCAGTCACCCCGTCAACGCGAACCTGCACCAAGCAGCTGAAGGCGTCTGAGCTCATGGTGCCGTTGACGGTTATGACGACACGCGACACCGGCTGCGCCTTCGTGAACGTACCGAGGACACGCTGCTGACGCCAGGTGTAGTCGCTGTTAGTTTCGTTCATCTGGCCACCCCAAGACAGCACCGTCGAGTTCGTGACGGCTGAAGCCCCGTTGTTGCCCGCAGCCCCTTTGCTGCCAGCGGACCCCACTGCTCCTCCGGGCCCGGCGGGTCCCTGTGGCCCAACAGGCCCAACCTGGGCGAGCGTGACGGCACGCTCCGACTTGCGGCACTTCGACGCGAGCCGCAAAGCCCCGCCCTTGCGCTTGGCGCAAGCATGGAGCGGCGGTGCAGAACTGGCTGCGATCGCATACGTGCCCCCACCAAGGGCAACAAGTAATGCGACGGTCGATGCGACGTTCGCATAAGTGACGGGCACGCGCACGCGGCCAGTCTCCCAGTTCCGGGAGTCCACGTCAATCCCGACAGCCGAGGTCAGACAGCAGCCGCGGAAACTGCACCACCCAGTCCAGGTGATAGCTCAGAGGAGCCAGATTGCGCCGTCGCGCATCTCGACCGGGAACCTCTTCAATGGACGGGCACCGGCCGTCGCCTTGATCGCACCGGCCAGCGGTTTAAATGCGCCCTGCGGACCACGCACCATCTTGCCCGTGCCAACATCGTAAAGCGCCGCGTGCCACGGGCACTGGAGACACCCGTCATCCGTCACATGCCCATTGCCCAGCGCCGCAAAGAGATGGCGGCAGCGATTGGATACCGCGAAGGGCTTGCCCCCGCTCAACCCAACAGCCAGCGCACCATGCGGCGTCTCCTCCACAACGGTGACCTGCGAATCACCCAGGTCATCGACAGCGACAAGGCGGACACCAGACCCCTCGGAGGTGCTCATCCACACATGGTCTCACACGCGCGCGCGAAAGCACTGCGGTGTGCAGCCGACCGGCTGCACCGGACACCCGCACGCGGCCCCCTAGTACAAGACGGTCTGCCCGGACTGCGCCGAGCGAGAGGGTTACGTGCCCAACAGAGAATCAGACCCGCAGCAAGAGCGGCGGCATGAAGCCTGAACCGTAGAATCGCGGTCATGCCGTTCACGCTCAGGAACCTCAGAGAGGATCTGGAGGATGTCGGGTCCAACTTCGACGGCGCGCCGGACCTGGAGTTTCGTCTCGCGAGTAAGGCGCTCGAGTTGGAGCAGTGCGGCCTGAGCTATCAGCGCATCCCGCCCGGCTACCGGTTCCCGTACGGCCACACGCATAAGGTGCAGGAGGAGGTGTTCGTGGTCGTGGGCGGGAGCGGGCGGATGAAGCTCGACGAGGTGATCGTCGAGGTCGAGAAGTGGGACGCCGTGCGCGTTGCGCCCGGTACATGGCGAGGGTACGAGGCCGGGCCGCAGGGCCTCGAGATCCTCGTCTTCGGCGCGCCCAACCTCGGCGAGAACCCGCGGGAAGACGTGGAGGGTCAGCGAGACTGGTGGGCTGACTGAGCGTCGCTCGGGTGTAGATGGTCAGCGGTTCCTTTCGCGTCCACCCCGGAGGCCGGGGCGGAGCGGCGGGCAGGACGCGCAGGCTCAGCTGCAGGCGCTGCTCACCGACGCCCTCCCCGCTCATCCCGTTCGCAGTGCCACGGTGGGAGGTAGCCGGGAGGCTCGGATGGCTGGCATGAGACCGGCGAACGCGCCGATCAGGATGGGGCTTGCGAGCTTAATATCCGCACCCTGAAGGGAATTGGCATCTCTCGAGGCCTCGGATATGCAGCAAGGCCCATACGATCGGTGCGGAAGTGTCCTCTAATCGTATGCGTAACTGTTCTGTAACAGCTTGCGAAACGGTACGGTAGAACGGATGGGCAAGATTCGAGCGATGCCGCCGGTACGCGCTATCGGAGGCGAGTTGTCGATGACGAGCTCGATGAGCTGTTCGCTGGCCTGCCGGCGATAGCGCTTGAGGGTCCGAAGGCGGTCGGCAAGACAGCCACAGCATTGCGGCGCGCGGCGACGGTCTACCGGCTCGACGACGACGCCGAGCGCTCCATTGCCCAGGCCGACTTGTCGCGACTAATCGAAGGCGACCGGCCAGTCCGCGGCAGCCACGAACTGGGGTCGTGCTGTTCCTCAGGAAATGACCCGACGAAAACGACCGTCCCGAGGGACGGTCGTGGGTTAGTGCCTATAGCGGGGGCGGGATTGAAACACCTACCCGCGACCGCGCCCTCCGTATTGAAGAACTCTGGGATCTATCGGATTGAGGAGGTCTGGCCTCTAGACGCGGACGCTAACACGGAGCCAGCGTAGGGATAGGCCAGACCAGGGGTCTTTTGGTCTTGCTGGACAAAGCAACGCAAAATGCGTTAGACTGTCCATCATGCCTGGCCGGCACTTCAAGACGCTGCACGAGATCGCCGAGGACAACTACGGCTTCCTGACCATCGATGACGCACGGCAGGCTGGCATTCGCCCACAGCGGCTCGCGGAGATGGCGCGCAGGGGATCGCTGCAACGGGAGGGACTCGGGCTCTACCGCCTGGACCCGTTCCCCGTGCACGCGCTGGACAGCTACCGCAAGGCAACCCTCTGGCCATATGGCGTTGAGGGTGTCCTCAGTCACGAGACGGCACTCGACCTCTACGAGCTCAGTGACGTCAACCCGGCAAAGATCCACATTACGGTCCCTAAGCGCTACCGCCTACGTCGCCGCGAGGCGCCGCCCGCCTATCGCTTCCACCACGAAGACCTCGACACGCACGACATCACGCGATACGAGGGTCTGCCGATCGTGACACCAACGAAGGCCATCCGTCAATGTCACGAGGCGCACCTGCGTCGTGACCTGCTGCGCCAAGCCTTGGAGTAAGCCAGGGAACGTGGCCTGCTTAATCGCAGTGCCTACGCCGAGCTCATGCATGAGGCCGGGTTCGATCCCGCGACGACGCCGACACGATGAGCACCGAGCCGCCATCGAGGAGTCAGCCGAAGACCGAGAAGCATCTCGGTTGACTGGTCTCCCAGGCGATTGGCAACCTCGGTGCGCTGCCGGTCAGACAGGAGGAGTCTGTTCCCCCTCGTCCTCTGTGTCGAGCGACTCTTGCTCCGTGCCAGCGCGCCTGCGCTTCTTGCCGACGGCAAACAGGCTTCCGCCTACCGCCGCTAGTACCCCGTAGGGAGTGGCATGATCAGAACAGATCCACTGCAGGAGCTGGTCGTACTGGCTCCGGTCGATAGTGAGCAACAGGGTGATGATCACCGCCACAGCCACGACAGCGGCCAATATCCTCATGCCGATAGGAAGCCAGCCTCTCGCGGCGCGAAGATGACGCGACGTCGCACGCTCGTGCGCCTGATCGTCGATCTTTAGGGCTCGCTCTCTGATGTCGAGAACCAGATCTGCGCGCGTCCTGAGCTCAGCGACCTCAGGACGCTCGCCAAGATAGCCAGGTGATGCCACCACGTGTGGCAAAGCGACGAGGGCCTCGATGACGGACTCAACATCCGACTGGGCGGCGCGGTGCCTCTTCTTGCGCCTAGTGCGGGCATCCGGTTCCCAGGCGCCGCCTTGCAGGGCGCCATTGGGGCGTTGACCCGGGGACAACAGGCTCACGCGGATCGCCTCGACCCGTTTCGCTTCCATATCCCGCGGCCTCGCCAAAACAAGAGAGCCCCCTAACAGAGATGTACGAACCGATTATTGAATCATAAATAAGCAATGGGAACTCATGATTCGAGATTATTGTTCACGCCTGCAACGAGAAAACGCAGCTTGCCGGCAGGGATAGACGAGCGGCCGTCGAACGGTGGATCAATGCCGCATGCCCAGAAAGACGACAATCGCGGTCATAAGGCCCTTGAAGTGTGCTGGCAATGAGGTCATCATTGAGCAGCGTGGCACCCTTGCAGACCCATAAGACTGGCTCAGACTCGCGCGCGTTCATCCGACAGCGCTCAAAGCGTCTCTTTGGCAACGCCGATCGTCTCGAGGTCGCCATCGCCGTCGCAGAGTCTTCAGGACTCGTACATGCCCAAGAGCTGGCGGATCGGCTGGAGATGAGCCCTCCGCGAGTCAGAGCACAGCTACTCGCCTTCGTCGACGTAGGCCTGATGCGGATCCTTCCCCGCTCCGGCTTGGTGCAGAACTACGACCGTGTCGACGACCCGTTCTGGGAGTTCGTCGGCCAGCTTGTGCACACCTGGACTCTAGGGACCACTGCAGCACGGCGATAGGAAATTGAGGGACGACGTACCCTCTACCTGACGTTATGGACCGGGGCTAGAGGCCTCGGCAGTCTGGATACCCAACATCTCTGCGGCCCTGAGCAGATCTGGATGGTCCACGGTGAGCGGATGTGTCTCCTCGTCGAAGATCTCGAGGCGGTCTTGCCAAATCGCCCAGCAGGTTTGCTCTGCGGCCAAGCGGCTTTCATACCGCAGGCCGGCGATGTTGCCTTGATCGCGCCCCTCAGTTTCGGCGTACTCGCGCAAGAAGCCGGCGATCGGTCGGGTGACTCGCCGGTCCTGACTCATCATCACGCCACGGTCGAACTGATGGGCTGGTACGTAGCGCAGCAGATGAGGCAAGCGCTCCGTCAGCAGGTTGTGGGTTTGTGGACTCGCGACATCAATAAACAGCGATTTGGTCCTCACGTGTGCGTTTGCGAGGCATCGGGTCACAAGGAAATCCTCGGGCAAGACCCCAGCGCGCAAAGCGGGATCAAGCCGTGGGTCCGGGCTACCTTCGCTGGTGGCCTGGAGGATCTCGGCAGTCAGTCCCTCGCCGCCGGAGCGTAGCTGCGCGAGCACTTCGAGGAACGCGGCCAGAGGGGTGCTGGCGCAATACAGCGTGGCCACATTGCCTTCGGGATCATCGAATCGGTTACCCTCAAGCCGTGGGCGCTCGTCGCTCGAGAGTAGCTCGCGATCCCGTGGCAGACGCCACGTGAATACGTCGGGATTCCTGCCGACTCGCCAAAGCACCGTCGGCCCTTTCACGAGCGCTACCGACATCTGTTAGGTGGTCGCCTCAATAAAGTTGATTGCGGCGTGCAGCACGGCGACGGAGTCGCCGTCGCGCAGCTGCTCGATCGGGGCGCGATCCTCCAGCTGTGGATTGGCTGCAAGCAACCACGCGCGGATCGTCTCGGGTTGCTCGCTTTCGGCGAGCGTAATGATCACGCGGTAGAGATCGCGTACGTGCTGCTCGATCTCAAACCGCTGTGCCTTGTTCTCGCCCGTAGCCCATCGACCCACTGCCTTCGGCGAGCGCACCCTGGCCACGTATGCCACCAGACGCTGCCCGAGGATCTCTTGCAGCTCCTTTGCGATCTCCTGGAATGGCGCTTGGATCGCTCGCCTGTGGGTTGTCTCAGTCGTGCTCATCGTAGTGACCTCTAGTTCTATTCGCCGGCCCCGTCGCCGGCCCTTGAATCTGACGCGAGCAAGAGTTCCCGCAGTTGCTGTTGATTATTCTTGAATCATGATTTATGAACTGTTATAGCACGCCATCGACACCTAATGCCCGTCAGATGAGCCTCTTTTGGCACCGATTAAGACCCAATTTGGACCCTTTTCGGGCCAGCGCTCGACAAGGGCAGTCCAAGTAGGTGACAACGAACAGGCTGGACAGCCCACAAAAGCTGTCAGGCGGCGAGAGCACCGCATCCGCAGCGGAAGCTCTCGCCTCCATGGTGGCTGTGGTGCTGCTGCCAGACGGGCTCGTTGCAGCTTGCGCAGCGGAGCGCCGTGTGGAGCTCGTCGAGATCATCGGCCAAGCGGTAGAGGTCATCGGTGGTGAGGACGGTCGCGTCGAGGCGGTCGTGCACACCGAGGTTGACCATGTAGCTGTCGATGTCCATGCGTCCCAGCACCGGCAGATCCTTCAAGGGAGACTTGGCGTGGGCGAGACCGCGTCGGAGCGCGACAAGGTAGTCATGAGCCCCGTAGCGCTGGTCGGGGTCGTAGCGGATGTCGTACTCGAGCTTGGCGAGAGGAGTGTTGAGTGTCTGCTCCAACGCACGCCGAGCGAGGTGTGCGACCTCCATGCCGGTCGCCCCATCGTCGAGCTTCGCGCGTAGTGCCACGCGGGGGTCACCTGCGGAGAGGTGTGGTCCGCCGCTAGGGGAGAACGCAGTGATGTCCTTGAACTCCCAGCCCTTCACGGTGCGGCGCAGGATGTCCTTGAACCAACGGTCGTGGGTGAGCACGATCACCTGCCAGTCGGCGAACTCCTCCGCCAGGAGCCGTGCCAGACCCTGACGGTGTGGTGCGTCAAAGCTGTTGACCACATCGTCGAGGAATACTGTGCGCCACGGCTGACCTTCGAGCTTCAGCCGTGCGAGGTGCAGCGCGAGACCGAGCGCGTGCATCTGAGAGGTGCTCATGATCCGCTGAGGCGGGGTCACGTTGTGGTGACGGGCGTCGAAGGTGAGGGAGAACTCGACGTGGCCGGCCCGTGCCGGCTTGTACACCAGTTGCACGTCGGTGATCGGGCTGGCGCTGACCAGGCGGCTGTAGTAGCTGCCAGCCAAGGCACTCACGTGCCCGATCGCGACCTTGGTTGCCTGCTCGATCTCTTCGTCGGCGAGCGCGAGTATCCGCTTTGCCGCGATGTGAGCCGTCTCGGCCGCGGTGCTGCGATGTTCTGCCTGCCGAAGGCGTAGGTACTTCTGGCGCAGTTCGGCAAGCGCCACGAGCGCCTGGGTCTGGGAGCCGCCGGAGTTGACGCTTGCTGCCTCTCGAAGCGCCGGTAGGAGTGCAGCGAGGGAGGCGAAATCCGGCATCGTGGGGCACGAACTGCGCTCGGAGCGGGCCGCCCTGATGTGAGTGCGGTGCTCGGCGACGCTGCGCTCAGCCGTCTCCAGGATGGTCTCCCCGGGCCAGCTCGTAGCGGGAGCCCGGTCTTTGACGGTGGTGATCGCACCGGCGACATCAGCGAGCTGGGTCTCCAGATCGGCGAGGCGCTCGTCGGCCTCAGCCATCCGCGCTCGTATCTCCTGGAGTGCGGTGGCACGCTCGGCGAGCCGCTCGAGCAGCTCCTCACCCACGATCCGCTGCTCGCATACCGGGCAACTGTCATCGTTCGTGTCGATGACGCGTTGGGCTGCTTTGAGGAGCTCCGCGGTTCCATCTGCCCTGACCACTGCCTCATCTGCGACCTCGGCGTTCCAGCCGGTGGCGGGATCCTCCCCGACGGCTGCGATCGTAGTCGCAAGCTGGTCGATCGCGCCAGCACGATCCGGCACAACCGGCGGCGGCTCGTTCAGCTCGAGTGTGAGCACGTCGCCAGGGTGGGTTACCGACTGGATGAGGCCGGCGCGGGTTCGCTGCTCCTCGGCATAGGCAACAAGCTGGTGGCCGGCGAGCTGCAGATTGACCGCGGCGCGCTCGCCCACGAGCTGACGGGTGGCGGTGTCCGCGTCACGCTTAGCGTGTCCGACGGTGGTCTTGAGCGGCTCGCGTAGACCATTCAGGCCACCGAGGCCCAGCAGCTCGAGCAGCGCCTTCTTCTTCTCCCCCGCAGTGCGGGCCATAAATTCCGCGATGGTCGAATGCCGCAGGATCGGGATCGGCTCCATCTCAGTGGTCGAGGCGGGAGCGAGTGGCTCGAGATCACCGGCACCGTCCGCCATGGTCAGGATGCGACGATGGGAGAATCCCTTGCCGGTGATCTCGACCGTCGCCGTGGAGGCGTCCACGTGGATCGCCGCCGCCAGCGAGCACCCTTCGCTGTGGAACGCCGCGAGATCTCCAGTGCCCCATAGCTCGGCGGCATCGACGAGCGTCGTCTTGGCGTGCCCATTCTCACCCAGCAGACAGAGACTCTTTCCCTTCAGCTGTAGCGCAAAAGGGCGTGGGCAGCCCCGCAGACCATCGACCTTGAGCTCGCCGATCTTCATGACGATTCGGCGCCTTCCCCAAGCGTGATCTCGACGTCCAGCCGGTAGGCATCCACGAAGCCGTGAACCTCCGCATCGAGCCGCCCCGCAGTCCACTGGGCATCGCGGTAGGCGCTGGCAAACCTATCCGCGAGCGGTGCAGCGCCAGTGTCGGCGGCGGCGCGTGTAAACAGTCTCTCGACGATCTCACTGACTGGGTCGGGCATCGCGCGCGATCATACGCCTCCCCGCGGCCACCATCCGGCCGTTACGCCGGGCGCCCGTGACTTGCAGCGTCACTCGCGACGGGGCTGGTGAGCGCGGACAGCGCGATCCACTCGCCAAGCGTGCAGCCCGCCTCGGCGGCAGCGGCCTCCCACAGCGCCCGGCCACGGCTGGCTGAGGCGAGACGGAAGCGTGCCCACTCGAGCAACGGGGCTCCTGTGCGATCAGCAGCGAGTTCCCACGCGAGCAGCGTGTGGTAGGGAACGATCAGCTCGAGTACTACGCCGGGCGTTGGAGTCGCATCGCGCGGTGGATCAGGCGGGCAACGTAGTGCAACGGCCCACGCGCGCAAGCGGGTCTCACGCGGCGCATCGGATGGCGGCATGCGCGCAACCCAGTCTAAGCGCGCGGCCAGCTCGCTGCGGGCAAGCTCGGAGGGTGCAGCAGCGTGCAGAGCCCGCTCGGACTCGATCGCTATCAGCGCCCACAACGGCAGCGGGAGCCGATCGTGTGCTGCGTTCGCGAACGCAGCACACGCACAAGAGCCGAGACGAAGCTCGAGTTCCTCGTGAGCGACGCCGGGGCGCCGCGAGCGCGAGCCCAGCCGCAGTGGCACGCAGCGACCATGAACTTCTTGGCCTCCACCGTCGATCAGTCGCAGAGCAGTCATTACGGTTGAACCGTAATCTAGGCAGCGGATGTCACCGAACTACGGCGGGAACAAGCCCGGTACTGACGAAGCCCCCGACTGGCTACTCGGCGGCAACCGCAAGCGCCGAGTACTTGCAGCGCTCGCCAGGCAGAACGGCAAAGAAGGCTGGACCGCCGCCCAGCTCAGCGACGAGCTCGGATGCGGCCTCACCACCGCCCACGAGATCTTGCGAGGCCTTCGGCCACTCGGCGTGCTCGAGCCGCACCCTGCCGGCGGCGTACGGCTCGCGCGAGACAACAAGCTCGGTCGAGCGCTTCGGACAGTGATCACAGCGCTCGCCCCGCTTGAAGGACGCACGGTTGAGAGGCCGCCCCGGGGGGAACGGCGAAGTTGACGAAGCTTGTGTACCAGCACACAGCTCTGCTACCGCTTCGCACGAATCGCGAGACATCTGACCTCAAGTAGTGACAAGATCAGTCGCCACAGCTCCATCGCGACTCAAGCGCCACCAGTACGCAAAACCCCCGTGAGCGCACACATGTTGACCTCAGCGGCTCGCCCGCATTTTTTGAAAGTTGTGGCGCGCCTGGTACGCGCCCAGCTCAGCAAACCGCCATCACGACACAAAAAACCCCGCGATGCGCAGGGCTTTCTTTGGTAGCGGGGGAACGATTTGCTCCTATCGGTAACCGCGCGGTGACGGTCGCATGGACCGTCCCCTGGCTGGCCCGGCGCGTAGCCCAGCTCGTGCTCGGCGGCGACTACCCATCTGCTGCCACCGAGGCGAGCACCGTTCGGCGATGACCCCGCACAACTTCAGGCCTTATCTGAGAACGCTAACCGACCTCGATTGACCGGTGCGTGGTCACCCGCCGAGCACCCTCGGCGGTCGCGACGGTCACGCCCGAGACGAAGCTCGCGTGAGGGAGATCGCCGAGGAGCTGTTCGACCGCCTCGCCGGGCGTGCTTCCCAGTTCGCTCGCAAACGCGCCGCAACTCCTTCACGAACTGCTCGTCCAGGTCCAGGGGGAATCCGGCGTCGTGCCAATGCACTCAAGACTACTCCGCCGCTGCGCTGGCACCACCTCGTTAGGTCTGCACCTCGCCCTCGACATCGAACGGTATCGGCGCAGGCTGATTGGAGTACGCAGGTGGCACTTGGTAGCCGATCGCCAGTCGCCGGTGCCCCCGGATGGAGCGGCCGAGCTGAAAGCCGACCAGGCGCTCGATTCCGCGTTCCACGATCAATATCTCGGATACGAGAAGGCGCGCGATCGGCCGCAGCGCCTCCTCGGCAACTCCGACAGCTTGAAGTACCTGGAAGGGATTTGAAATCTGCGCCATGTGCTGCATCAGCCCCAGCGGGTTCGGCGCCCCGAAGAACGACACCTCGATCGCGAGCTTTGTGAGCTCGTCCCACGACATCCCGTTGAAGGCAATCCGTGTTGGTTGCGGAGGCTGGCCGACCTTCAGCTCCACCTCGAACTCAACGGCGCGGGCGGTGCGCGTCGTGGTGGCGACCGACTGCACCTCGGCGCCTACCGTGCGGTCCGAAAAGCTCAGAAGTGTGGTGCGCCGGCTGTGGCGCTCGTCGAAGGCGCGCAGGGCTGCGATCACGTCCTGGTCGCGAACGATCGCGCGCACGACGACCGCCCCTGAGCGCTCCTGTACCTCGCGGGCGCGAAACACAAGTCCGTCGAGCTTCACCCACGGCGAGAGATCCTCGGCGGCGAGAGCGCGCAGTCGCTGCTCGACGCCCCGCTGAAGCTCCTCAGGAGTCCGGTAGCCGGCCGTGACGCCGAAAGCCCGGACCTCTTCAAGAAACGACTGCTGCGGGCCCTCCCGCTCGACCTCCTCCTGGGCCCACACGGACGTGCGCAGGCCGCTGCGCTCAGCCTCGAGGAACTCCTGGTGCGTCGCCGAGTAGCGGTCCGCGAGCGGACGGCCGTATCGCGCGCCGAGCAAGCCCACGTAGACGGTGCTCGAGCGAACCTCGGACAGGTACGCCTCATTGGGATCGGAGTCGCGCCCCCCAAAGCGCTCGAACCAGACAGGTTCCGCTCCAAGCGACTCGACCCCGGCGACGGCTGCCTGCCGGTACTCCCCGTATCCGTCGATCACGCTCGAGACGAATACGCGCTGGTCCGCCGCCCATTCGCGGATCGCCTGATCGTCGGGCCGCGCCGCTGCCGCAGCCCGATCAATCAGGAGCGTGTGCTCGATCAACGCGTTCATCGGAGCACACTAGCCGCGGCCGAGGTAGGCCTCGACGATCTTGATCGCATTATCGAGCGCGCCCAGGGGCCCGTCGCTGTCGCGCCATAGCCGCCGGATCCTCGCGATCAGGCTCGGACGACGGCGCGGTTCAGCCGGTCCGCTGAGCAGTGGCCATGATCCATACACCGCCGCCACCTCCCCGACGGCGACCCTGAGGCCCCACGGCTGGCCATGACGCTGAGCAGCCTCGAGGAAGCTGCCGAGCTCGCGCGCTGCCATCCGAGCCGCGTCGGCGAGGCTACGTGCTCGCCTCCCGCCGCTCGGGCCGTTGACGATCAGACCGGCCGGGGTCTGCTCGACGTAGACATGATGTTCGACGCCCAGCACCTGAGCGTCCAAAGAAAAGAGAGACACGCTAAGTCCTCCAGTCGGTTGGTTGCCATGTGCCGCCCTTGGGCGTCGGTAGCCAACCGCACGCCTGTAGCGGCAATCTCGATCATCCGCTCGGGCTCGGACAGAACGCAGACAGCCCAGGCAGTGGCTAGCTGCCCGGGCTGCCGAGGTCTGCTGGCAACTACCGACGGTCGCACTTCTACTCCACCGCGAGGACGGATTGCTGGTCTCGGGCACAAGACTCATTTCGTGCCTACGCACAGGCAGGCACGTCGTCGCCTCTACGAGTCAGCAGCATGTGACTCCTCGCCCTCGCTGCGGCGCATCGAATCAATGAACGCGTCTCGGATTTCGCCACCGAGACTTCACTCAGGCTTTTGCTCAGCCCCTGGAATCGCTGAGACTCTGCGAACAGGGTCTCAGCAAACACCACCGCAGTTTCATTGTGCTCATCCCTCGACATAGTGGCGACTCCGCGTGCGGTACCGGACTCACTTGGGTGGCCCGCGTCTAATGAGCTACCCAGAGGAGACCGAGAGTGACACCACCGACCCGCTTCGTCGACTACCTGCGCCTGTCAACCACTGATCGGCAGGACCCCGCCCTCAGCTTCCCCTCACAGCACAAGGCGAATGAGCGCAAGGCGGTCGAGCTTGGTGGGGAGATCGTGTGCTCGTTCGAGGACCAGGCGTCGGGCGCCAAGGCCGACCGTCCTGGCTGGACGGCGCTCATGGCCGAGGCTCGCGACCGTGAGAACCGGCGTTTCGATGCTGTTCTGTGCTATTCGACCTCCCGCTTGGCCCGAGACAAATTCCTCGCCGCCCTCTATGAACGCGAGCTCAAGAAAGTCGGCGTACACATCGCGTACGCCACCGGAGCCGCAGACACCAGCACACCCGAGGGCCAAATGTTCGTCGGGATGCAGCAGCTATGGGACCAGTTCGAGCGCGACAAGCTCGCCCGGGAAACCCGGCGCGGGCAGCGCGAGGGGATCGAGCGAGGCTGGCGCATGGGAGGCCGAGCGCCCTACGGCTATCGGCGCCAAGGCGAGGCGCTCCCGGAGGGTCACCGTGGCGACACCAGCAAGCAGCGAGTGAAGCTCGTACCCGAACCCGACGAGGCGACGGTGGTCACCGAGATCTTCCACCTGCACGCCAGCCAGGGCTGGGGTCTTAAGGCCATCGCCAGCCACCTGAACAGACCAGGAGGACCACCCTCGCCCTCCCACGTCGATAAGACCCGTAACAGGGGCGGTCACTGGGCCACGAGCACCCTGCGATCGATGCTTCGCAACCCTGTCTACACCGGCCGCTTGGTCTGGAACCGCCTCGACTGCGCCACCGCCCGCCAGCACGGCGGTACCCCACACCTCCGCGCTGAGGAGGAGTGGGTCATCTCCCCGGACACACACGCTGCCCTCATCTCCGATGAGACATTCAAGCGCTCCCAAAGACGCTTCAAGACACGCCCTCGCACGCAGCACACCAACCGAGTCGGCAAGGGCAGCCGCTACATGTTCGCGGGACTGGTCTACTGTGTCTCCGGGCACCAGCCCCTGGCGATGCAGGGCAAGACACGCAAGGGCCACGTCTATCACGCTTGCGGCTACAGCAACAGCTACGGCGACACCGCCGCGACCGAGATCCACGCCGGGCAGAAATGGGTCTCGCTACGCGAGGACACCCTGCTTCCGCTCGTCGAACAGTTCTTCAAGGAACGCGTGTGGAGTCCGCTGCGCCTTGAGAAGCTCACACGTCAACTGAGCGGCTACGACCATGAGCGCAGGAAGTCAAGCCAGCTGCTCATCACCCGTCTGCGCCAGCAGATCGCCAGCGCAGAGCGCAATCTCGCCGCTCAGGTCCAAGCAATCGAGGCCGGCGTTTACATCGAGGTCGTGAAGGCCAGGATCGAGGAACTAAAGGCCGACAAGAAGTCTGCACAGACGGCACTCGACGCCATCCCACCCGCCGAAGTCGAGGCCGAAGACAACTACCTCCCCGAGCGCCTAGCGCGAATCCCCGACCTCACCCAACAGCTCTGCGACGCGACCCCCGAGATCAAGCGACTGGTCTTCCAGGCATTCGAGCTACGCGTCGAGCTCGACAAGGCCCAGCGCCACATCGCGCTCAGTGCCACCGTTACCGAGGCCGTCGCACAAGCCCTCGAGAACACAAAAACCCTCCGCCCTGAGGGCCTCAAGCCTGAAGAACTTGTGCCCGTCAACGGCACAGCGAGCGCAGGATGGAAGCACCTATCCACGACCGTCCATCGCATCGAAGAACCCTGGGCCTTGGACGACTCCGGAACATCATTTATGCCGCTCACGGGGCGCCTTCGGAGACGTGGAGATCCTCAACCGAGGGCAGTCGCCAGCGCGACTCGTTCTCCGTCATCCACGCGATGAGCGCCTTGCCCTCGGCTGGCATGCGACCGTTGCCCGTCAGACAATCGACGGCGGCCTGCGATGGAGCGACGTAGCAAACGCCCGACTCCTCGCTGCTGCGCTCCCAGACGATGGGGTCGAATGCCCGCAACAGAACGACGTTGGCTCCCTCATCAGCCGGAAGAAGCTCGAGCTCCTCGGCCACCGCCCCGATGTCGTTGCTGTACGCAATCAGCAGTGCCGGAGCCGCGACCGGAGCAAGGCGCACCGCTGCGAAGGAGCCCGTAACGGCAACCTGTGCCGCGTCAGGCAGCTCGGCAAGCCGCTCCAGCGCCTGCTTCGCCCCAGTCGGCGCGAGAAACAGGGATGCCTCATTGCTCTTCAGAACATCGTAGGACTCAGCCCACCGCCGAAGCAGCCCCGCGATGTCGGCGTCCTCAACGCGCCCGCGGCTAGCACGCTCGACCAAGGCCGCGCGATCCAACGCGTCGAGCAACCGCGAGACATACCCAGCCGCGAGCCCGCTCGCAGCCGCGATCTCGCTAACCCCGTACGGAGGACGCACGTCTACAAGCAGCCGATTCAATCGCGCCGCCCTCGGACCACGCACCGTGGCCCGCCCCCGAGGCGCCGGGTCGGGGTTACGGGCAGCACCAGCCGTCCTGATGTACAGCGCCGGGTCCTCCAGATTGATGAATACGTTGCCCGTGAGATCCAGGAAGTTGATCTCCTCCCTGATCAGCAGCAGCTGCGTTCGCTCGCTCAACCACTGAGCAACGACAAGGATCGGGACCTTGCCGCCAATCGAGCGAATCATGCGCGGAAACTCAGCCGATAACTGCTTAGCGGCGCGGGGATCAAAGGATCCCTTCGCAACAACCGCGAAGGTCACGCTCACCCCGCTCGAGGCACGAACATCAATAGCGCCCTCGCTCAAAGCGGATCTGCCGGACAACCCATGCCCAGCCGACATGGCTTCGTCTGAACGCTCTACACGCCAACTGGACGGGAGCATGCCGAGCAGCCGCACAACAGTCTCGTCGATCAGATTTGTTTCCCCTAGAGTCCCGTTTGCTGGCATAGCAAACTGGAGATTACCAGACCCTTTCCTGTCGGCATATTTTGCTAGAACAGCAAATACACGGATCTAGGAAATAGCTGCGCGTAGACCTGCGCATACCCCCGGAAACAACGACGGGGACCCGGAGGTCCCCGTCAGTGGCATAGCGGGGGCGGGATTCGAACCCGCGACCTTCGGGTTATGAGCCCGACGAGCTACCAGACTGCTCCACCCCGCGTCGCTCCTTATGTTCTAGCAGAAAATCGCTCTCTCAGTGGCTCTGGGGCGGGGATTGGCGCCCTCTTGCGGCGCTCTGGGGATTAGCCTATGAGAGTCTAAATCACCCTCAGAACGCGACCGGCTTCTCATCCCGGAAGAACCCACCGGAGGGCCCGTCATCCGAGAGCGTCGCCAGCCACACGATTCCCGCGGCGCCATCCTCCACCGGCTTCTTCGCGCCCATTGGGCCGCCCATATCCGTGTTCACGAAGCCCGGACATGCAGAGTTGACCAGGATTCCCTCGCCCTTCAGCTCGGTCGACAGGATTCTCGTCATCGCGTTCAGCGCCGCCTTCGACACTCTGTACCCCGGCGACCACCCGCCCATCTCCGCCACCCCGCCCATACCGCTCGACACGTTCACGATCCGCGGGTGCTCGCTCTCCCGGAGCAACGGGAGCAGCGCGATCGTCAACCGGTACGCCCCGAAGAAGTTCGTATCCAACGCCGCCTGCACCTTCTCAAAGTCTGGGCCGGCGCCCGCCACGCCGAAGTCGCTGCCAATCCCCGCGTTGTTCACGAGCACGTCCAAGCTGCCTGGATCACTGCGCACCTGCTCAGCCGCCTGCGCGATGCTCACCGGGTCGGCCACGTCGAGTCTCAGCGGAGTCACCTTCCCGCCGGTCTCCCTGCTCAGCTCATCCGCAGCCGCGCTCGCCTTTGCCTGATCGCGTGCGCTGAGAATCACCTCGTAATCGCGCTCAGCCAGCTGTCGCGCCACCTCCCGTCCGATCCCGCGATTCGCGCCGGTCACCAACGCCACGCCCGCACTCCTGCTCTGCTCGTTGTCGCCCATCTGCTTCCTCGCTTCTTTCCCGCTCGCAGTCACCGGCGAACCTACTCGAGAACGTTCCGATCTACCATCCGCCCGCATGACCCGCGTCGCGGTAATCGACATCGGCACCAACTCCACCCGCCTGCTCATCGCGGACGTCGATTCCTCGGGCGCCGTCTCGCCACTGGTTCGGCGGTCCACCGTCACCCGGCTCGGCGACGGCGTCGACGCCTCCGGGTCGCTCTCCGAGGAGGCGATTTCCCGCGTGCTGCGCACGCTCGATGGCTACTGCACCGAAATCACCGCTTATGACTGTGCCGCCAACCTTGCAGTGCTCACCTCTGCGGTCCGCGACGCTTCCAACGGCGCCGCCTTCACCGAGCGCATCCGCGAGGACTTCTCACTCGACGCCCGCACCCTCTCCGGCGACGAAGAGGCCCAGCTCACCTTCCTCGGCGCGATGCATGACCGCGAGCCCTCCGAGCAGCCCTGTGTGGTGATCGACATCGGCGGGGGTTCTACCGAGTTCATCGTCGGCCATAACTCCATCGCCACCTTCCACGTCTCCCTCCCCGCCGGCGTCGTCCGCATGAGCGAGCGCCACATCAAAAGCGATCCACCCGCGCCATCTGAGCTTCAAAGCCTCGCCTTGGACGTCCGCACAATCTTCCTAGAGGGCCTGCCCCCAGAGGAGCGCTCCCCAGTCATTGAAGGAATCGCTGTCGCCGGCACCGCCACCTCCGCCGCCGCGATCGACCAGGAGCTCGATCCCTACGACCCTTCCCGGGTCCACGGATACCCTCTCCTGCTCGCGACCACCGAGCTCCTGCTCGCCCGCCTGGCCGATATGACCGAAGCCCAGCGCCGGGCCGTAGCCGGCCTGCACCCCGACCGCGCCCCTACGATCGTCGCCGGCATGATCCTCCTCTCCGAGGCCCTCCGCGCGTTCGAGCTCGACTGCATCGAGGTCTCCGACCACGACATCCTGTTCGGCGGTGCGCTGCGCCTCGCCGGCCTCGCCTGACGCTCAGGCGAGGTTCGATTTGCGCGGATAAACGACCGTCGGATCAGTCAGCACGTTCACGAGCGCAGGCTTGCCCGCGCTGAACGCACGCTCCAACGCTCCCCGCACCTCGCCCGGGCGCTCTACCAGCTCGCCATATCCCCCCAGCGCCTGCACGACCTGGTCATACCTCGTCCCCGGCCGCAGGTCCGCCGCCACCGAATACCCATACAGGAACTCCATCGGATGCTTCTCGAGCGCCCAGATCCCGTTGTTCCCCATCACTCCCACCACATTCACCCCGTGCCTGGCCAGCGTGTCCCACTCCATCCCCGAGAACCCGAACGCGCCGTCCCCCTGCAGCAGCACCACCTGCCTGTCCGGCTTCGCCAGCTTCGCCGCCAGCGCATATCCCGCCCCCGCACCCAGACAGCCAAACGGCCCTGGGTCAAGCCAGCAGCCGGGCTCGAAGCTGTCGATCACCCGTCCCGCGTACGACACGAAGTCCCCGCCATCCCCGATCACGATCGCGTCGCGGTCGAGCACCTCACCGAGCTCCCGATAAAGGCGCATCGGATGCAGCGGCACCCGCTCGTCATCGAGCTCGGCCCGCTCTGCCTCGCGGCGCTCTGCCTCGCTCTCTCGCAGCCCCGCGATCCAATCCTCGCTGTTCAAGGCCTTCGCCCCCGCCGCTCCCCGCAGGTCGCTCAGTGTCGTCGCCAACGCCCCATAGCACTCCGCCGCCACCGCCCTGGGATGAGGGCGCTCGGGCTCTGCCGAGTCGACCACCACGATCTCCGTGTCATCCCCAAACGATCCCCCAAAGCCCAGCCTGAAGTCCATCGGCACGCCCACCACCAGCGCCACGTCCGCACCCTTCAGTGCCTGCCCGCGCGCGCGAGAGAAGAACAGCTCGTGGTCTGCCGGGACACATCCCCGCGCCAGACCGTTCAAGAACACCGGAATCCGCAGCGTCTGCGCGAGCTCGAGGAGCGCCTGCTCGCCATGCCCCCAGTACAGATCGGTGCCCGCCATGATCACAGGGCGCTCCGCGCCCCTCAAGAGCTCGGACGCGCGTTGCACCTGATCGCCATCGGCGCCTTTGCTCGCGCGCGCGGGTAACTCCTCCAGGACTCCCTCCGGCTCCGCCGCCTCCATGAACACGTAATCCATCGGGAAGTCCACGAACGACGGACCCCCATGCCCCGCAAGCGCCGTGCTGAACGCCTCGTCGACCAAGCCCGGGATCTCCGCGGTGCTCTCCGGGGTCACCGCCAGCTTGCTCAGCGGCCGCACAAACGGCACGTGATCGATCTCCTGCAGCGAGCCCATCCCCCAGCGCATTGCGGGCGCGCGTCCCCCGAGCACGACCATTGGCGAATGATTCGCCTGCGCGCTCGCCATCGCGCTCATCCCATTCGTGACCCCCGGTCCCGCGGTCAGCGCACACACACCCGGTTCACGCGTCACCTTCGCCCAGCCCTCCGCCGCGAATGCCGCCGTCGACTCGTGGCGGACATCCACGATCTCGATTCCCTCCTCCTTGCACCCGTCATAGATCGAGAACAGGTGCCCGCCTGAGAGCGTGAACAGCTTGCTCACTCCATGCGCCTTCAAGCGCCGCGCGATCAGCCGCCCACCGTGGAAGGTCTCGGTCTCGGCGGCCTTCTCCGCGCTCTCCCGGGTAGACATACCGCGACTCTATCCAAGCTCGCCGCGCGCGCGATGCCCGGGGTGGGACTCGAACCCACATGCCCTTTCGCGAGCCGCGGATTTTAAATCCGCTGCGTATACCGATTCCGCCACCCGGGCCTACGGACACGGCCAGTGTACGGGAGCCTGCTAACCCGCAACTTCCAGCTTGCTACCGTGTAGGAAAGGGTAGAAAGGACTGGACCGCCCGTGGAGGTCTCCGCACTAACACACAGCAGCATGCCGGGTCTCTCCAGGCCCTCGCCACTGCTGCGCCTCCAGTCCGACGAGCGGCTGGTGGCGCTCACTCGCCGCGGCCAGCATGCGGCCTTCGAGACGCTCTTCTCACGCTACCAGTCGCGCCTGCTCTCCTTCTGCCGGCACATGCTCAGCTCGCGGGAGGACGCTGAGGATGTGCTGCAGGAGGTCTTCACCGCGGCCTTCAACGCGATCCTCGCCGACGAGCGCGAGATCAACGTGCGCCCGTGGCTCTACCGGATCGCACGCAACCGCTCACTCAACCATCTGCGCCGCGCGACCGCGGTCGGTGTCGACTCGATGGACATCCACTTCGCCGAGCAGGGCATCTCGACCGGCGAGAAGGTGCTCCGCCGCGAGAGCTTCCGCCAGCTAATCGCGACGTGCGGCAGCTGCCCGAGACTCAGCGCACCGCGCTTCTGCTGCGCGAGATCGACGCGCTCTCCTACGAGCAGATCGCCCACGCGATGGAGACGACGGTGCCGTCGGTCAAGTCGCTGCTCGTGCGCGCGCGCATCTCCCTGGCCGAGGCCACCGAGGCGCGCAAGCTCAGCTGTGAGGAGGTTCGTCTGGAGCTCGGGGAAGTGGCCGAGGGGCTGATCAAGCTGGGTGCTCCCGCACGCCGGCATGTGCGCGACTGCGAACGCTGCCACGCCTTCAAAAAGCACCTCAAGGACAACAACCACGCGCTCGCCGCGATCTTCCCCGTCGGCCCTCTGCTGCTCGTCAAGCAGCTGCTGCTCACCAAGCTCGGCTCAACCGCCTCGGCGGGCAGCGCGCACGTGGCTTCGGGCGCAGGGGCAGCGGGCGCCACCGCGGGGGCAACGGCGGCTGCCGGCGCCGGCGCGGCCGGGGGGGCCAGCGCCGCCGGCGGCATTCTGACGGCCGGGGCAGGCGCGCTCGGCGCACAAGGCGGTCGCCGGACTCGCCGCCGCGGCGATCGTCACCGCCGGTGCCGTCGCGGCCGAACCACACCAGCCACGTAACCCGCCACCATCAAAGCTCCTCACAGGGCACCGCCCGCCTGGCGAGCGCCGCCGAAGGGCCCGTCGTCGCGCGCCAGCGGCCCCAACCGATCAGCTCTACCACTACCAGCAGCCGAGCGCTAGCCGCGGTAGCCCATCGTCGACCGCAGTCACCGCTCCAGCGCGAAGGCCAAGACCAGTCACCGCCGCCGTGACCCCACCCGCCACGCCCGTCGCCGAGGTGGCGCCCCCGCCGCCGCCCGCCAAACCGGTCGCGGCACCTGTCACGCAGGTCACGACCGAGACCACCGAACTTCCCGCTACGGCCACCCAGCAGCCACAGCCCAGTACGCCTGCGGTGCCGGTGAGCACCCCGTCGCCCCCAGGCGAAGCGCCCCCCAGCCTGTCGCGCCCGAAGAACCGGCTCCCAGCCCACCTGCCCCCACCAGCGAAGTGCCCGCTCCGCCGGCGCAAAACTCGAGTGAACCGAACGGCGGCACTCCGGCTCCCCCCGCAAGCGGCGGTTAGCCGAAGGTAAAGGTCTTCAGCGGCTTTTCCAGCACGCCGGAGACTCCAACTTCAAGCGGCGAGGAGACCTTCGAGCTCGTCGTCGTACTCAGCATCTCGATCGCCACCCCATCGCGCGCCCCCGGGCGTTCTGGCAGCAGCAGCACGTCGCGCCCGTACAACCTGCGGCCTTCAATCATCACCGTGTAGAGCACGTTGTAACCGGGGACCGTGTTCACACGCGTCTTGCCTTCGCCACGCAGTAAGAAGCCACTGTACTTCTTGCTCAGCTCATTGATGTAGCCGCTCGCATACAGGGGCAGCTCACCGCTCACGCTACCCACATACCGCGGCAGCCGCAGTGGCGCCACCGCGAAGGAGTCCTGCAGCTCACCGCCCGGCGAGCGGCGCTCGATCCGCACGAGCTCCCCGGGCGCCGGGGCTGTCCGGTAGAGGCCCCGGTAGCTAAAGCCAAACGGCGCCGCGCCGCCGTGAGAAAACGTGGCGGGCAAGAGCGTGAGAACGACCGCCACCGCGAGTGCCGCAAGGCCGCTGCCCGCCGCGATCACCGTTCCTCGCGCCATCCTCCCCGCCGCATGCCAGCGCGGCGCCAGCAGCTCGCCCAAGGGTCGGCCCGTACTGCGGCTTCAAAGGCACCGTCGTCACTATCCCGCCGCCCTATTCGCCGATGGAGAACAGCGACTCGAGATCGTGGCGCGAGAAAGCGGCGAACGCGACCATCGTCTGGGTGCGCGTCACACCGGCCAGACCGCCGATCTCGCCGTCACCACATCCGCCAGCTGCTCGTGGTCGGGAACGCGCACGATCGCGACGAAATCCCACTCGCCCGTGACCGAGTAGGCCTCGGCCACGCCCTCGACGTCCGCCAGCGCGCCGCCCAAGGTCGAGAGCGCGTCGCGCTCGGCCTCGATCAATACGACGGCGTTGGTCATCGTCATGGCGAGTGACTCTCCCCCGGCGCGAGCACGACGACCTGCGAGGAGGCTGTCCGACTCGACGTCGGCCTTGAACGCCTGCACATCGGTCTCGATCGCCGGGAAGGTGTCGTAGTGGCAGGGGATCACCTGCGCGCGCACCGATCAGCTTCGCCGCCTGCACCGCGTCGAAGCGGTCCATCGTGTAGTGGCCGCCGATGCACATCAGCGCGACGTCGATCTCGCCTGCGCACCTTGCGATCAGCTCCAGGTCGGAGAACAGAGCCGTGTCGCCGAGGTGATAGATGGTCTTACCGCCGAAGTTCACGATCAGGCCGGCCGGGGTGTTGGCGGTGCCCTTGGGCGTCGTCGAGGTGTGCCAGGCCGGCACCAGCTTCACCGAGCCCCAGCTCGAACGTGACGGTACCGCCGAGGTTGGGGTCGTGGACCTTCTCGACGCCGTCCTCGGAGAGCTCGTTGGCGATCTCGACGATCGCGACCACCTCCGCGCCGGTGCGCTTGGCGATCGCCACCGTGTCGCCGAGGTGATCGGCGTGGCCATGCGTCAGCAGGATCGCGTCCGGGCTCAGCTCGTCGGCGGTAACGGCCGCCTTGGGGTTGCCCGTGAGAAACGGGTCGATCAGCACCGTCGTATCTCCGTCGGTCAGCTCGAAGGCCGCGTGGCCTAGGAAGCGGATCTGCATCTTCGCTGCTCCTCTTCTTCGTCGGTTCCGTGAGCCCCCATCATAGGAGCGTTCAGCCTAGGGCTCTGCGGGATCTGAGCGGTACATGCCGAACCCCAGCACCAGCCCGACCACCCCACCCACCACGCCCGCCAGCCAGCTTGCCTCCGGGCGAGCGTAGGGCATCGACCAGCAGCACGGCGGCGATCGCCGCGGCGCCGAGCAGGTCACCCTCGTAGTAGTTGCCCGCCGCGCGTCCTGCAGGTCGGGAACCGCCCAGGCGCGCCAGCAGGCCGAGAGCCGCTGCGTTGGCGCCGCTCACGATCGGCTCGGCATAGACGGCGCTCGCCACCAGCGCCCCGGTCGCGCCCGCCCCGAGGAACACCGCGAGCGCCACGGCCGGCCCTCGGCGACGCTCCAGCAGCCAGCCGAAGATCGCGATGGCGAGCAGCGCGATGAACGCGTACAGCCCGTTCAGGTAGACGAACTGGGTGGTGAAGAGCTTCCACCAGTCGCCGCAGAGGGCCGACGATCGCCAGGTGGAATCGAGGTCCAGGTATAGCCGCGCGCAACGCAACCCATACCGCGCAGCTGATCGCCACGAGCGCGATCGTCGCGTAGGGAAGCGCATCGGCCCGCGTGCTCGCGCCGCGGCGTGCTGCGGGCGACGCGTGCGCGGACGGTGCGGCGTGCGCAGTGACCGGCCAGGCGGGAGGCGCAGCCGGCGCGACTCGCGCCAGCGCGATCCTTCTCGCGCGGCAGCTCGGGCGCGCGACGGCGGAGCCGGTGACCGCAGTAGGGACACTCGGTGATGTACGGGCTGACCTCCGATCCGCACTGCTTGCACACCACGAACAGATCGGGGCCGGAGGACATCGTGACCCATTCTAAGTGCCGATCCCCGCGGCCCCGACGCTCACGAGAGCTCCTGGCGCCTACCGGCCCGGCACGCCTCCCGGGAGAGCCCCTGGGCGCCCATCCTTACGGCCCAGGCACCCGGCGGCGCGCCTCCCGGGAGAGCTACAGGGCGCCCATCCTTCCCGCCCGGCACGCCTCTGAAATACTCACGCGATGAAACCAGGCTACGACCAGAAGCTCTACATCCTCGCGTTCGACCATCGCGGGTCTTTCCAGAAGAAGTTCTTCGGCATCGAGGGCGAGCCCGACCCCGAGCAGACGGCGATGATCGCCGACGCCAAGCACCTGATCTTCGAGGGACTCCAGCAGGCGGTCACCGCCGGCGCCGATGCCTCGCTGACCGGCGTGCTCGTGGACGAGCAGTTCGGCGGCACTGTGCCCGAGGAAGCGCGCGCGCAGGGCCTGAAGCTGGCGATGCCGGCCGAGCGCTCGGGCCAGAACATGTTCGACTTCCAGTACGGCGAGGACTTCGGCGAGCACATCGAAGTTCGATCCGGACTTCACGAAGGTGCTCGTCCGCTACAACCCCGACGGCGATGCCGCCGAAAACCGCGAGCAGCTGACGAAGCTGAAGCGGCTCAGCGGACTGGCTGCACGCAGCACGAGCGCAAGTTCCTGTTCGAGCTGCTCGTGCCTGCGGAGGAGACCCAGCTGCAGGCGGTCGACGGCGACTCAGAGCGCTACGACGCCGAGCTGCGCCCGCAGCTGATGCGCCGCGCGATCGCCGAGATCCAGGATGCCGGGATCGAGGTGGACATCTGGAAGATCGAGGGCGTCGACGAGCGCTCGGACTGCGAGATGCTCGTCGCCCAAGCGCGCGCCGGTGGGCGCGACGGACGTCGTCTGCGTCGTCCTCGGCCGCGGCGCCGACGACGCCAAGGTCGACCACTGGCTCGACCCAGGCCGCACCCGTCGATGGCTTCGTCGGCTTCGCGATCGGGCGCTCGATCTGGTGGGAGCCGCTGAAGGCCTACGTCGACGGCAAGATCGACCGCTCCACCGGCGCTCGCAAGATCGCCGAGAACTACCTCCGCTTCGTCGCCGTCTACGAGCGCGCCAAGACAGTCGGTCTGACGAGGACGTGAAGACGAAGAGCCTTGGCGAGCTGGAGCGGGCGTTCGTCAAAGAGATCTCGCTCGAGCGTCACCGTCGCGCCTCGCTGCGGCGCACGACCGAGCAGCGCGCGCTCAAGCGCGAGGTGGAGCGCCGTCACAAGCGCGGTTCGGTTCGCTTCGTGCTGCTCGTGCTCACGCTGATCGCGACCGCGGTGATCGTCACCGTGGTCATGTTCCGCACGCTCTATTTGTTGCTCGGCTGAGAGCCGTCGCTCAAATCCCGCAGCGCCTCGCCCACCTCGCCGCGAACGTCCTGCTCGTCGGCGCCCTCCCCATCCTTGCGGTGGATCTCCAGGTAGATCTCGGTGCGGAATACCGGGACCTCCTGCGGGGCCTGGATACCGATGCGCACCTTGTCGCCCATCACGGACAGGACCGATACCTCGACATCGTCCCCGATCATGATGCTCTGGTTGGACTTGCGGGTCAGGACCAGCATTCGGTGCACCTTCCTCTTTGCCTACAGGCAACCGGCTTACTTGCCCCCGCAGCCGATCGGCCAAGCATAGTCTGAGGGCCGGGAGAACGCGACCCCGGCGTGCTCCGGCCGCTATGCGCTAGTCTCCCGGACCGTCCATGGCTCGTAGATCTCTGCGCCCACATTTGAACCAGATCCGCCTCTGGGTACGGCAAGGCCGCACCGACGCCTGGGTCGCCCATCAGCTCGAGGTCAGCGTGCGGGACATCGAGCAGTTCAAGCGCCAGAACGAGCTCTCAGGCGACGAGGAGCCCGCCGAGGGAGCGACCGGCAGCCGACTATCCGGGGAGATCGACCTCCGTGCCGAGGACGACGCGCTGATCGCCGCCGAGCTCGAAGCGGCCGAGATCGAGGCCGCCCGCATCGAGGCCGAAGCTCCGCCGGAGCAGGACGAGGACGATGAGGAGTCGCGAGACCGGCCGAGCAGAGACGCTCGCCCCCCGCGCCGTCGCGGCCGTCGCGGTGGTCGCGGACGCGCGACCGCGCGCAACAACGCCGCGTCCCCTCGAGGGCACCTTCGACCACGGCGAGGAGGGCTACGGCCTGTGGCTCGACCCCGCCGTCCAGGACAACCCGATCTACGCCGAGCACTGGGCCGGCCACCGGCCCGTCGAGGTCCTTGTCGAGGAGGACCGGATAGTTATTCGCCGCACGGGCACCGGCTCCGACGACGACTAGGACGTCGCTCGTCTAAGCGCCATGCGGTGTCCTAGACCTTGACCTCCCGGCGCCCTCCGGCGTAGTCGGAGGCCTCGCGCAGGTATCTGCCGAAGGCGGCATCGACGACGATCGCGGCGTCCCACGCCCAGGGATCGTCCGGGGCGACTTTCATCGCCGCCTGCAAGCACCACGCGTTGCTACCCGCGTATAACTCCACCAGCTCCTCAGCGGCGAAGGATCCGCCCAGGCGTCTGCGCAGCTCCTCGACCAGCGTCTCGGTGACGCGTTCCAGCTGCGCCCGGCGATCTGACCGGCGCTGCGCGCAACCGGCGTTCACCCTGCTGCCACTGGTAGATCGCGTTTTCGAAGGACGACACTCCGGCGAGGCTAGCAGCGGTCAGTTGGGGGGAAGGCCGCTGATGATGTACGGCTGCTCGCCGTGCTTCATCATGCCCAGCCGCTCGCGCCTCCGCTTCGACCGTCGCGAGCCTGCCCAGCGCTTCGTGCTGGCGCCGGAGCTGTCTGTGTTTTCGCGCTGCATCGCGACTACCTTCGCGCTCTCGTTGCGCGCCTGCAGCCAGGTGCTCAGAAGATGAACTCCAGCGCTCAGGTACAGGTAGGCCAGGATCACCAGCACGCACAGCATCGCCACGCGGCCCATCCGATCCCAGCGGACGCGCGCCGGGGCGGGTCGTGTCGCACGGCGGGCCGAAGAGCGGCTAGCCGAGTGCGAGGCGGAGGGCATCCCTCTCGCATTCGCCCTGCTCCCGCTCGCTTCCTTCCTGCGTGGGGAGCCCCCGACTGCCGGAGTCGAAAAACCGAGCGCCCGGGGAACTCCGCGTCGGACCCCAGCTGCTCCTCGATCCGCAGCAGCTGGTTGTACTTCGCCACCCTGTCCGAGCGCGACGGCGCGCCGGTCTTGATCTGTCCGCAGCCGGTGGCCACTGCGAGGTCGGCGATCGTCACGTCCTCTGTCTCACCAGAGCGATGGCTCATCACGGCGGTGTAGCCGGCCTCACGGGCCATCGCGATCGCTTGCAGAGTCTCGCTCAGCGTTCCGATCTGGTTGACCTTGATCAGGATCGAGTTCGCCACACCCTGCTCGATGCCGCGCTGCAGGCGCTCGGTGTTGGTCACGAACAGGTCATCCCCCACCAGCTGCACCGAGCTCCCCAGGCGCTCGGTGAGCGCCTTCCATCCGTCCCAGTCCTCCTCGTCCATCCCATCCTCGATCGAAACGATCGGGTAGCGAGAGGCGAGGTCCGCCCAGTAATCGGACATTTCGCCGGCGCTGAGCGTGCGCCCCTCGTGCTCGAGCACATATGCGCCTTCGCAATAGAGCTCGCTCGCGCCGGATCAAGCGCGATCGCCACATCCTCGCCCGGGTGTGCCGCCGCGGCCTCGATGCCCGCTACGAGCATCTTCAGCGCGTCCTCGTTGGACGCCAGGTCCGGGGCAAAGCCGCCCTCGTCGCCCACGGTGGTGCCCAGTCCGCGCTCGCGTAGGGTGCCCTTCAGGGCGTGGAAGACCTCGGTGCCCATGCGCAGTCCCTCGGAGAAGCTCTGAGCGCCGCAGGGGCACGACCATGAACTCCTGGAAGTCGACCTTGTTGTCGGCGTGCGCGCCACCGTTGAGCACGTTCATCATCGGCACCGGCAGCACCCGCGCCGACTCGCCGCCCAGATAGCGCCACAGCGCCAGGCCCTCCTCGGCCGCCTGCGCGTGCGCCACCGCGAGCGACACGCCGAGGATCGCGTTGGCGCCCAGCCGCGACTTGTCCGGGGTCCCGTCGAGCTCGATCAGAGCCTCGTCGAGGCCACGCTGGTCTGAGGCGTCCATGCCGGTGACCGCCGCGCGCGATCTCGCCATTCACGTTCGCCACGGCGCGCGTCACGCCCTTGCCGCTGCCAAGCGCTCGCCGCCGTCTCGCAGCTCCTTCGCCTCGAACTCGCCCGTCGAGGCCCCCGAGGGCACCGCCGCGTGACCGTGGGCGCCAGAGCGCAGGCCGATCTCGACCTCGATCGTCGGGTTGCCGCGGCTGTCGAGGATCTGGCGGGCGTGGACGCGCTCGATCTGACTCATCCGCGCCGGCCCTTCAGTCACCGGCACGACCCGGACCTGGCCTATTTGGTTTGGCGCCGGGTGACGGGTACCGTGGTCGTCTGCGCCGGTGTACTCGTCTGCGGGGTCGCCGTACCGGTGGAGAGCCCCGCGGGCGTCTTCGGCGCTTTGTAGCCCTTGCAGTCAGCGACCATGTAGGCCGAACGGCATTCGGTTTTGCCCTGCCACTTCTTTTTGAAGTTCTTGACGAAGGTGCTGAGCGCCGACTGCTGCTGGGTCGCGGTGAGCTGCGACTTGATCGACGCCTGCGCCTGCTTGAGCGTCTGCTGGCTCCCCGGCGTGATGCGTCTGCACTTCGAAGATGTAGTAGCCGAAGGGCGTCTTGACCGGTCCGTTCAGCACGTTCTGCTGGCGCGGAGAAGATGGCGGCGTTCGAGCGCCTTCTCCTCCTGACCCTTGACGACCCCGGTCAGCATGCCGCCGTTGGACTTGCTCGTCGGGTCGATCGAGCGACTCTTGGCGACGCTTGCGAAGCTCTTGCCGGATTGCGATTTCCTTCTTGGCCTTCTTCGCCGCCGCTTCGGTCTTCGTGAGGATGATCGCAGGTTGCGCTTTTCCGGCACGCCGAAGCGCTTCTGGTTTTGCTTGTAGTACTTGTCGATTTCGGCCTTGGCGAGAGCTTTGCCTTTGTCCTTGACGATCTTCTGCTGGATTTTCGAGGACAGCAGGTTCAGCTTCACGCGCAGCAGCAGGTCGGAGACGCACTGGCCGGAGGTCGCGAGGAATTTTTCGAATTCCGCGGCCTTCGGGAACTGCTGGTTCTTGATTTTTTCGAACTGCTTCTTGACTTCCGCGTCGGAGACCTTGACGCCCAGGTGAGCAGCTTCGCCGATCACCCATTCCGAGGAGATCAGGAAGCCGAGCACCTCCTGCTGCAGCGATTTGTACTGCTGTTCGCACTGGGACTTGAGCTGCGCTGCGGTCGGCGCGGTCTGGCCCTTGGCGGGTTTCGGCTGGTCGCTTTCGGTGCGCGATGCAGGCGGTGTAGTTCGGCGGATCGGGCATGACCGGCTTGGCGCCGTCTTGCCGGGAGCCGCGGTCGCGCTCGAGCGGCTGCGACCGACATCCAGTGTTCGAACGTGGATTTCGTGATCGGGTTATCGCCGACCTGGACGATCGCGTCGCTGGGATGCCACCACCACACGCCGCAAGGGCGACTGAGGCAAAAAAAACGGCGCCAAGCGCCGGTATGAATCGGAGTACTTTGACACGACGCGGGCACTCTAGCGGATACGTCCTAACCCGTGCTTAAGAAGTTCCGAGGAGTTCCTAAAGACCGCCCAATAAGTGCGCATCATGGGTGCGCAGGGCAAGCTGGGCAAGGAAGAAGAGGCCCACCCACCCGCGTGGTGTGCTCCACGTGCGCTGGCCGATCTCCGATCGGTAAGGACGCCGATCCAGCGCTGGCCGGTTCGGGGATGCGAGCGGAGCGAGTGTCTACCGGTCGGCGTGCGCGCTCATGCGGCCTCGCGGCTGATCGCGAGCAGCACATCGGCCGCCCTGACGACGGTCGGGAAGCGCTCCTTGCCCTCCTTCGGCACCCGCACCGAGACCTGTGAGCGACCGGATTCGTATAGCGCCTCGGGCAGCTCCTTGCGCAGTCGCTTCGCGCGCACCGAGTCGAGCTCGACCGGGCGTCACCGCCAGGCGATCGCCCCGGAAGCTGACCGTCCGCACACCCGCCTGACCGAACTTGATGCGCGCGCGCTGCAACGCCAGCAGGTTCCGAAGCGGCTCCGGCACCGGTCCGAAGCGATCCTCGAGCTCCTCGCGCAGGCGCTCCACGTCGGCCACCTCGAACGCCCCCGCCACGCGGCGGTGCACCTCGATCTTGGCCTGCTCGTATGGGACGTAATCGGCCGGGATATAGGCGTCGACGTTGACGTCCAGGCGCACGGGCTCGGCCGGCTCGGCTCGGTGCGGATCCGGTCTCTCCTTCATTGCCCTGCCCATCGACGGCATGGACCGCTTCGTCGAGCATCTGCATGTACAGCTCGAACCCGAGCGCCGCCACGTGCCCGGACTGCTCGTCGCCGAGCAGGTTGCCCGCGCCGCGGATCTCCAGGTCGCGCATCGCGATCTTGAAGCCCGACGCCCAGCTCGGTGTAGTCCGACAGCGCCGACAGCCGCTGGGCGGCTTCCGGCGTGAGCGCGGCGGCCGAGTCGTAGAGCAGGTACGCATAGGCGCGCTCGCGACTACGCCCGACCCGCCCGCGGATCTGGTAGAGCTGGGCCAGGCCGAAGGCGTCCGCGTGCTCGACGATCAGCGTGTTCGCCTGCGGGATGTCGATCCCCGACTCGATGATCGACGTGCAGACGAGCACGTCGGCGCCGCCGCGCAGGTAGTCCATCATCACCTCCTCGAGCTCCCCCTCGGCCATCTGGCCGTGGGCGACCGCGAAGCGCACGCCCGGGCACATCGCCCGCAGCCGCTCGGCCGTCTCGTCGATCGTCTCGACCCGGTTGTGCAGGAAGAACGCCTGTCCGTCGCGCTCGTGCTCGCGCAGGATCGCGCGCTTGACGAGCTCCTCCTCGTACTCCCCCACGTACGTCTTCACCGGCCGGCGGCCTTCGGGCGGCGTCTCGATCACCGAGATGTTGCGCAGCCCGGCCAGCGACATCTGGAGCGTGCGCGGGATCGGCGTGGCCGACATCGAGATCACGTCCACCTTCAGCTTCAGCTGGCGCAGGAGCTCCTTCTGCTTGACCCCGAAGCGCTGCTCCTCGTCGACGATCAACAGCCCCAGATCCTTCGCGCGGACGTCGCGCGAGAGCACCCGGTGGGTGCCGATCAGGATGTCCACTCTTCCCTCGGCGAAGCCCTTGATCGCCGCTTTCTGCTCGGCCGCCGAGCGGAAGCGGGAGACGTGCTCGAGCGTGAACGGATAGTCGGCCAGCCGCTCGGCAAACGTGCCGAAGTGCTGCTGGGCAAGGATCGTCGTCGGCACCAGCATCAGCACCTGCTTGCCCTCGTTCGCCGCCTTGAACGCCGCGCGCAGCGCCACCTCGGTCTTGCCGTAGCCCACGTCGCCGCAGATCAGCCGGTCCATCGGCTGTGGCTCTTCCATGTCCGTCTTCACCAGCTCGATCGCCTCACGCTGGTCGGGCGTCTCGGTAAAGGGGAAGCGCTCCTCGAACTCCCGCTGCCAGTCGGAGTCCGGCTCGAACGCGTGCCCGGTCCGCCGCCGGCGCTCGGCGTACAGGCTCAGCAGCTCGCCCGCCAGCTCCTGCGCGGCGCGCCGTGCGCGCGCCTTCATGGTGTCCCAGCGAGTGCCCCCGAGCTTGGATAGATGGAGGCCCATCCACCCCGCCCGCCGATCGCCGCCGCCCCACGTAGCGCGAGATCTTCGCGAGCTGGTCGGTCGGGACGAACACGCTTGTCGTCGCCCTGGTATTCGAGGTACAGGTAGTCGCGCGTCACATCGGCGACGGTGCGGGTCTCAAAGCCCGCGAAGCGCGCCACGCCGTGGTCTTCGTGCACGACGATGTCACCCGTGCGCAGCTCGGTGAACGAGCGCAGCGCGCCCCGGTGAGCCGGACCGCCTCCCGCCCGCCAGGGCGATCCTTGCGCTCGGCACGGCGGCGGCGCAGCAGCCGGTGCTCGGGGTATACGGCGAGCTTGAGCTGGGGGGCAACGAAGCCCTCGCGCAGCGAAGCCGCCGCGAAGCGCAGCGAGGGCTCCAGCACGGAGCGTCCAACATCGAGGTCCTCAGCGAGCCAGCTGGCTTTCAAACGCCCCAGGTTGTAGGCCGCGCGCTCGCCCTCGCCGCGCTGGGGGAAGGCCACGACCGTGCGGTAGCCGCTTCGCACCAGCTTCTCGAGCTCCGGCTCGGCCTCGCCCAGCGAACGCGCCGCGGTGTCCGCGCTCTGCGCGCGCAGCTCGATCTCCTGGCCGCTCGCCAGCGACGACAGCCAGATCCGCGCGCGTTCTTTCAATGCCGCTTCGATCTCCTCGGGACTCACATACAGGTGGTGGGCGTCCTCGTCGTGGAACGCTGCACACACATCGGTCCAGTGATCGCTCAAGGCCGGCGCGAGCTCCTCCTCGGCGGCCACCAGCAGCTGCGTGTCTGCGCCGAGCAGGTCGAGCAGGGCGCCGAAGCGCTCGACCGGCAAGAGCTCGGCGATGTCCGGGCGGTCCGCAGCGTCCTCCATGGCCGCGATCTCCGCCAGCTCGCGGTGCTCGGCCGCGAGCTCGGCCGCGGGGGCGATCTCGACCTCATCGACGTCCCCGAGCGAGCGCTGTGTGAACGTCGAGAACCAGCGCAGCGACTCGATCTCCACATCGAACATGTCGACCCGCACCGCGCGCTCCTCGGTGGCCGGGAAGACATCCAAGAGGCCGCCGCGCAGCGCGAACTGCCCGCGCTCCTCCACCTGCTCAACACGTTCATACCCGGCCGCAACCAATTCCGCGGCGCATTCGTCGAGGTCGAGCAGCTCGCCCTTACGCAGCGTGAACGAGTGCGGGCGCAGCGCCGGGTCGGGCACCTTCTCCGAGAGCGCCACCGCCGAGATCACAACCACCGGCGGCTCGAGGGCGGGCGGGCTCTCACCGGCCGCCTGCAGCAGTGCGTCGAGCGCCGCCACGCGCAGACCCACGAGATGCGCGGGCGGCGTCAGGTGCGACTCATAGGCCACACCCCGCGAGGGGTAGTAGCGCACCCGTCGCGGCGCCAGCCACGAACGCAGGTCGGCGGCCATGTCGCGCGCCGCGCGGTCATCGCCCACGACCACCAGCACCGGTCGCGCCCGCTTCACCGGCCCGGTATCGGCCAGCGCCGCGACCGCATATGGCCGCAGCGACGCCGACACGAACGCATGACCGCCCTCCTTCGCCAACCGCTGCGCCGATGCGTCCTCTTCGATCAGCCCCAACAGGGAGCGCAGCGCCATCTAGGAGTGCTCCTCGCCCAAGACGACGCGTTCGACCTGCTCACGAGCGCGCTCCACCAGCTCGGCGACATCCTCCGCGGGCTCCCGAAAGCGCCCCAGCACATGTCCCGAGACGACCTCGGGATCGGTACTGCCGGGCCGGCCTACTCCGACTCGTACGCGCATGAACTCCGTAGAGCCCAACTCCTGCTTGATCGACTTCAGGCCGTTGTGTCCAGCCAGTCCACCGCCGAGACGAACGCGCACATCGCCGAACGGGAGATCGATCTCGTCGTGAACAACCAGGACACGGTCCAGCGGCAGTCTCAGCGAGCCGCGCGCTGGTCCGACGGAGCGCCCGGCATCGTTCATGTAGGTCTGCGGCCACAGCACCGCCACGCGCTGGGTGTGGTGGTGCTCACCCGCGCGTCCCTCCGCGATGCGCCCCCGGAAACGCTCCCTCGCTCTCCCCAAACCCCAACGCTCCGCAAGTGCATCCGCCACCGCAAACCCCACGTTGTGAGGTGTCCCCGCGTACTCGCGACCAGGGTTGCCGAGCCCGACGATCAGCCAGTCGATGGCTCCGCCACCGCCACCGAAGGGGCGTCGCAGAGGCCTACTCCTCGCTGGAGGAGCCCTCGGAGCCGGCGTCCTCGGAGCTCTCGCCGGCCTCGCCCTCGGCTGCCTCGCCCTCGCCGACGAGCTCCGTCTCGGCCTCGATTTCCTCCTCCACTTCGGCCTGCAGCCGGGGTGGGGACAGCGTCACGAGCACCGTCTCCTCGAGATCATCCAGCAGCGTCACTCCCTCGGGCACCGCCACCACCGTGAGCAGCAGCGTGTCCCCGATCACCATCTCTGACACGTCGTGCACGATCGACTCGGGGATCGCCGTCGGCAGAGCCTCCACGTTGAGCTCTCGGGTGATCTGCTCGAGCACGCCGCCCTCCTTGACGCCCGGCGCGTCCTCGGTGCCCGTCAGCTCCAGCGGCACGACCGCGTGGATCGCCTCATCCAAGCGCACGCGCAGCAGATCGACATGGATCGTCTCACCGCGCACCGGGTCGCGCTGGGTCTCCTTCAACACCACCGGCGTCGCTTTCCCGCCGTCGACGCTCAGATCGAGCACCGCGCCCGTGGAGGCGAGGGCGAGGCGCAGCTCGCGTGCATCCGCGTCGAAACCTACCGCCTCCCCGCCGTGTCCGTAGAGTACCCCGGGCACGCGGCCGAGCGGCGCAGGCGCCGCACCGCGCGCGAGCCCCCCGCCACGCGACTAGTCACATCCAGCTTGGTTGCAGTCTCGGCCATGATCGGAGCGTGACTCTAGCAATCTCCTTCGTTTGAGATCGGCGCCCCGATCGACACAAGCGCGACCGAGATGCCCGTCACGAAGTTCCCCCTCCGCGCCACCTGCACGCACTGAACCACCGGCAGCCTCCCGAGCACCGTCCACGCCACCCGGTCTTCCCGCTAGCGCCAGTCAAGCTGTAAGCCGTCGCGGATTTCAGCGTCAGGATCTTCACCGCCCCCCGCCTGCGCAGGCTGATAGCGTTCGCGCGCGTCCGCGCCACACACGCCGGGCTGCGCCCGCAGCCGGTGAGCCTGTCGAGCATGCCTTCGGCGTTCCCCGCCGCCTGCGCCTGGAGCAGCGCCACCACGTCGTCGCGTTCAGCGTTCTCCGTAGAGAGGAACCTGGCCAGCACGCCACTGATCGCCACGAACAACACCACGCCCACCGCGATCAGGACGCGGCTCCTCAGAACAGCTGGTTCTCGCCGCCGAACACTTCGCTCACCGAGTCGTCGATGAAGATGCGCCGGATCGAATCGGTCAGCAGCTCTGCGCACGGCAGCACCCTGATGTTCTCAGGACGATCGGGGCTCACGGGGATCGTATCCGTCACGACGATCTCCTCGATCCCCGAAGCGCTCAGGTTCTCGAACGCATCCCCCGAGAAGACTCCGTGCGTGGCGGCCGCATAGACCCTCGACGCGCCCTCCTCCAGCACCGTCCTCGCCGCCGCCTTCAGCGTCCCCGCAGTATCGATCATGTCATCCACGATCACCGCCGTCTTACCCTTCACATCGCCGATCACATACCCGATCTCCGCCACCTGCTGCGCCGGGCGCTCCTTGTCGAGGATCGCCAGCTCCGCGCCGATCTTCGAGGCGAACTTCTTGTTCAGCTTGACGCGGCCGGCGTCCGGAGCGACGACGACGAGGTCTGACAGGCCGAGGTCGCCGAAGTACCGCGTGAGCATGAACAACGCGGTCATGTGATCCACGGGTTTCTGGAAGAAGCCCTGGATCTGGCCCGCATGCAGGTCCATGGTGAGTACCCGATCCGCTCCGGCCGCCTCGAGCATGCGCGCAACAAGCCGTGCCGAGATCGGCTCGCGCGGCGCGGACTTCTTGTCCTGGCGCGAATACCCGAACCACGGCGTCACGGCGATCACCCGGTGCGCCGACGCGCCCACCGCCGCATCGATCATGAACAGCAGCTCCATCAGCGAATCGTTCGCCGTCACCCCCGTCTGCGGGTTGCCGCACGTGGGCTGCACGATGAACACATCCGCTCCGCGAATCGACTCGTCGTAACGGCAGTACACCTCACCGTTGGAGAACGTCCGCAGCTCGACCGGGCCGAGATCGACGCCCAGCTTGTCCGCGATGTCCACCGCCAGCTGCGGGTTCGCGCGCCCGCTGAAGAGCATCAGCCGCTTGTTGTAGTCAATCGCCAGGCTCGCCCGCGAGGACTGCGTACTCGGGTCCATCGCGCTGCTCATCTGCGCTCGGAGTTTAGAGATTCATCCTTGCGCCGCTCCGCGTAGCCCTCTTTGTTGGTCTGGCGCGCGCGCGCCATGCCCAGCGCGCCTGCAGGCACGTCCTCGGCGATCACCGATCCCGCCCCCGTATACGCCTCGTCGCCAATGCTCACCGGCGCCACGAACGACACGTGCACGCTGGAGCGCACGTGCTTGCCGATCGTCGTGCGGTGCTTGTTGGGCCGTCATAGTTGGCGGTGATCGTGCTCGCGCCCAGATTGGTCCCCTCGCCCACATCCGCATCGCCGATGTAGGACAGGTGCGGAACCTTCGCGCCGTGGCCGATGTCGGAGTTCTTCACCTCCACGAACGTCGCCGATCTTCGAGCCCTTGCGCAGGCTCGTCCCCGGGCGCAGGTAGGCGAACGGCCCGACGCTGACTCCGTCCTCGATCACGCTGTCGATGATGTATGAGTGCCTGATGGTGCAGTCCGAGCCGATCGTCGTCTCACCGCGGATCGTGGTGAACGGCTCGATCACGGTGTCCTCGCCGATCTCCACGTCGACGTCGATCACCGTCGCCGGCGGGTCGACGATGCTCACCCCCGCGCGCATGTGCCGCTCGTGGATCGCCTGCTGCGCGAGCTTTCGCACCTGCGCCAGCGCCACCCGGTCGTTGACCCCGAGCACCAGGCTGATCTCCGGGAGCTGATGGACGGCCACCGGCTCGCCGCCGGCCGTGAGGATGTCGAGCACCTGCGGCAGGTACAGCTCGCCCTGAGCGTTCTCGGCGCTCAGGCGCGGCAGCGCGCTCCTGCAGCGCGTCCGCCTCGAAGACATAGATGCCGGTATTCACCTCTTTGATCTCGAGCTCCTCCGGGCTGGCGTCCCCGTCCTGCTTCGTCTCCACCACCCGCTCCACCGCTCCGCCCGCACCGCGCACCACCCGCCCATAGCCGCTCGGATCCTCGAGCACCGTGCTCACGATCGTGGCCGGCGCCCCGCTCTGCGCGTGCGCCCGCATCAGCCCGGAGATCACATCCGCGCTCACGAGCGGCACGTCTCCGCTGAGGACCACCACCGGCGCGGCGGAGCCGAGTCTAGCTGAGCCATCGCCGCCACCACCGCGCCGCCGGTCCCATCTGAGCGAGGCTGGATGACGAGCTCGACGCCCACAGGCAGCACCTCCTCCAGCGCCCTATCCGGGGAATCGACGACCACGACCTTCTCCGGCTCCCGCCTGCAGGGCCGCGTGCACCGGCCACAGCAACATCGGCCTGCCACACAGCTCGTGCAGCACCTTCGGCGTCCGCGAGCGCATGCGCGTCCCCTGGCCCGCGGCGAGGATCAGGACGGTGGGAGCCAGCGTCACCCCTGGGACTGTAGTGCGCCACCACTGCGCAGGCAATATCAGCGCACTGTCGCGACTGGGGGGCAGGGATTCGAACCCCGATTCTCAGGACCAAAACCTGATGTCCTGCCATTGGACGACCCCCCAAGGGATCACACATGCTCGCATGAGACCGCCTCGCGGAGCATCGTGACGGCGACACAGCCACGCGGGGCGGGCTTTCACGCCGGCGCGACGCTTCGATCTCCTTCCTCTGCAAGGATGCCTGCACTCTGTCTCGGGGAGCGCAGACATCGGGGATGAACATCGGTGTGCGCTGCGCGAGCGCGCCGGTACTCCTCGCGCTGCTGGCGCTGTCCGCCTGCGCGCTGCTGATGCCCGCGAGCGCGCTGGGCTACAGCGCGAAGCGCGAAGCCGCCCTCTTTCTGCGCGCACGCCAGCCTGCGGCCCACTCCCACCAACACGGCGGCCATCGACCGGGCGGCACTGTGTCTGATCAATCAGGTGCGCGCCGCTTACCACCTGCGCCCGCTGCGCGCCAACCACGAACTGCAGGCCGTGGCCACAACGCTGGTCAGGGGCATGGTGAACCGCAACTACTACAGCGACAACAGCCCAACTGGGCAGTCGCCAGGAGCGCTGATCGCGGCCATCCCCTACGGAGCACGGGCGGCGAGCCTCTCGACCGCCCAGGATCTCGGCTGGGGCACGCTCGCCGATGCCACCCCGGCGGGCATCGTCACGGCGTGGATGCAGCTCGCCCCCGCACCGCGAAATCATCCTGACCGCCGCATTCCGCGACGCCGGTGCCGGCGTGGTGCCGGCCGTGCCATCGGCCATTGCTCCCGGCGCACCCGGGAGCCACCTACGCCATCGAGTTCGGCGTGCGGGGCTAAGAGAGCCTTTTCAGAGAGCGCCTGCCGGAGCCACGCGGGACACGTCCGCCCTCCGCTCCGGCCTCCAGTGCTGGGCCACCCGCAGAGGAGATCCCCAGCACCCGCATCGACTTCAGCCCGAGGCTCAGCTTCTCGCGCCCGTCGCTGGAGCTGACATCCAGGCCCGAGAGCTCGCGCACGCGCTCCAGGCGGTAGTAGATCGTGTGGCGGTGGGTGAACAGCCGCTGGGCCGTTCCCGCCACGTTGCCGTCGGCCTCCAGAAAGGTCTCGAGCGTGCGCATCAAATCGGTCTCATACTGCTCGTCGTAGGCGACCAGCGGCTCGACCGTCTCCGAGTAGAAACGCTGCAGCTCGGCCGGGTTCTCGCTCATCGCGCTGAGCAACAGCCGGTAGGCGCCCGTCTGCTCGAAGGCAAGCGGCTGCCCACCGGGGCCACCCTGCGCGACGTTCGCCGCGAGCAGCGCCTCCGAGACAGCGCGCGAGAGATCGAGGGGATCGCTCCGCGATCCGGCTGCGGCCGATCGCGAACGTGTACCCCTGAAGCCCCGCCTCCATCTCGCGCAGGACCGCCTCGGCCGCGCGCGCGGCCGCCGGCTCCTCGCGCCGGGCACCAGCAGCAGCACCTCGGCGCCCGCCGTCCCGTCACGCTCGGACAGGGCGGCGATGGACCTGCTGACCACAGCTCGCGCGCCGCGCTCGGCGACCGCGCGCACGCGACCGCGCCAGCCCTCGTCGGTGGGCGCCTGCGGGTGGGCGCGCGCGACGATAATGCTCGCGCCGTCCTGCAGATCGAGCGACAGCCCGCGCGCGCTTGCGATCAGCTCCTCGCGCTCGGCCAGCTCGCGGCGCAACAACCCGCCTAGGAAGCCAGCCGCAGCTGTCTCCGACAGGCGCTCCGGCGCTCGCACGCGCTCGACCTCCGAGGCGATCATCGTCACCAGCAGCCTGCGCATCGATGCGCTCACCTCTGCTTTCGAGCGCATGTGCAGCGTCCCGACGACCACGTCGGCCACCCGCAGGGGGATACTGCTCACACCCTCTCCCTGAGAGAGCAGCGCACGCTCCTCCGCCGGCGATCTCGCCGCCACCGCGAGCGTCGCCCCCCAGGCGTCGCACACCGCGAGGCTTGCCTCCAGCGCCTTGCCCGCCGCGCGCACCACCTCGGGCAGGCCCGACCCAGACTCGACCGCCTCGGTGACCCTGTCAAAAGCCCCGTCAAAAGCCGCGCGATCTGACATCGCCGCTAGCCCCAGAAATAGACGACGGCGAGCGCGCTGGCCATGCCGATGCCCACGAGCACCGCGAGCACGTACAGCGACAGGATGCTCGCAGCCACCCGCTCCCACAACCGCGAGTAGGCGCTCCACGCCGGCACGAGGATCAGGCCAGCGTACAGCGCCAGCCCGAACACACCCGCACACACGGCCACAAGGTCGTTGATCGCTGTCCGGCTCATTTGCTCGGCCTCATTGTGACTCACACCGTCCTCGCACGCGCGTAGGACGCGTCCACCGGCGTCGCGCAGACCGGCGCCGGCAGGCGCGCGCCCAGGGCCGCCGCGGCGCGCTGGGCCCGGCCAAGCCCGTTGGCGTGCGGGAACAACCCCACGACGGTCGGCCCCGAGCCGCTCACCAGCGCAATCTCCGCTCCCGCCTCGCGGGCCTCTTCAAGCGCTACGGAGATCTCCGGGCACAGCGAGATCGCAGCCTGCTGCAGGTCGTTCTCCAGCAGCTCGCTCGCCGCGGGCACCGGCGCGCTGAGCTCCAGTGCCCCCCTCAGCGCGCGGCGGCGATCGGCCAGCGCCGTAGCCGCGCGGCCCACGCCCAGCCTGTCCGCCTCCGCGTACACCGCTGCCGTGGAAAGCTCCGCGGCTAACGGCAGGATCAGGAGCCCGAACCAATCCGGATTCGGGTCTGCCAGCCGCTCCAATACCTCACCAGCGCCCGTCGCCAGCCAGCGCCCGGGCGCGATCTGCGCGGGCACGTCCGCGCCCAGCTGCGCGCCGAGCTCATGCAACAGCGCATCGTCGCCGAGACCCGAGGCGTGTCTTGCCAATCGCAACGTCCCCGCCGCGTCCGCCGAGCCGCCTCCCAATCCAGCCGCGACCGGGATCCGCTTGTCGATGCGCAGTCGCAGCGGCGGCGCATCCCAGCCGGTAGCCGCGCGAAACGCTCTCAACGCACCCGCCGCCAGGTTCTCACCCGGCGGCCCGGATACTCCCGGGCACAGCACCTCGTCCTCCTCCACACCCGCCGGCGCTCCCTCCAGCGTCAGCTCGTCCGCCAGCGAGATCGACTGCATGACCGTCACGAGCTCGTGCCTGCAGTCCTCGCGGGTGGGTCCGGCGAATAGCCCGAGGTTGACCTTCGCGGGGGCGAGGGCCCGCGCGGGGAGCTCGGGGTGGGCGGGACCACTCATAGCGCCAGCGCCCGCGCGAGCGCCCGGAAGTCCTCTGGGGACAAACGCTCGGCGCGCACGTCCGCGGGGAGGCCAAGCTCTGTAAGCGCGCTTCGTATGCGATCCCTGGAGTGACCTGGCCACCGGCCCGACAGCACGAGCGAGCCTGCGAGCGTCTTGCGCCTATGCGCGAACGCTCCGTTTATGAGGCTCCGCAGCGACACACCGGCTGCCGGCGCCTTCCGGCGCAGTTCCACCAGCACGGAATCAACGTTCGGAACCGGATGGAAAACCGTCCGTGGGACAACCCGTAACGACTGCACCTCACAGGCAAGCTGTGCAATCACCGACGGCACCCCGTAAGCGCCGCTGCCCGCCCCAGCCGCCAGGCGCTCACCCACCTCACGCTGGACCATGGCCACCCACCGCTCTACTTCCGGGAGCTCCTCTATAGTGCGTAACAGCACGCTGGCCGCGATTCCGTAGGGCAGATTGGCCACGACCTTGTTCGGCGCCGGGCTCATAACCCGAAGGTCGATCTTCATCGCATCGCCCCAGTGCACGCTCACGTTCGCGAATCGCCCGGTCGCGTCCCCTAACGCCTCCTCCAAGCGGCGGTCCACCTCGATCACGTGCACATGGCCCACACGCCCGGCCAGGTACTCGGACAGCACCCCAAGCCCCCCGCCGATCTCCAGCACCACGTCCTGCTCGTCCAACTCCGCTGCGCGTCCGATCACGCCGAGGATGTTCGAGTCCACCAGGAAGTTCTGCCCCAGCTCGCGATCAGGACGAACGCCGAACTGCCTCAGCCGCCGCAGGCTCGGCTGAACTGAGCGATCTGATGGGTCGTCGGGCTCATAACCCGAAGGTCGGCGCTGGGCCATTGCGCCCATCACCAACCAAACACCCGCGCCGCGTTGTGCTCCACCGTCGCCCCCAGCTCGCCCACGGACACCCCCCGCAGCTCCGCCAGGAAGGCGACGGTATGGGCCACGAAAGCCGGCTGGTTGCGCTCTCCCCGCACCGCCTGCGGTGTCAGATAGGGCGCGTCCGTCTCGACCAGCAGCCGGTCCTCGGGGACCCGCCGCGCCGCCTGCGCGAGGTCTGCAGCGTTCTTGTACGTGACGTTGCCCGCGAACGAGATCGCATAGCCCCGCTCCAAACACTCATCCAGCCGGTCGGGCATCGAGAAGCAGTGGATCACCACGCTGCACTCCTGCGCTTCGCTTCTCAGCTGATCGAGCGTCTCCTTCTCGGCGGCCCTCGAGTGGATTACCAGCGGCTTGCCGGTCTCGCGTGCGAGCGCGATCTGCGCGGCGAACGCGCGCTCCTGGTCGGCGCGCGGGCTGAGATCGCGGTAATAGTCGAGTCCGGTCTCGCCGATCGCCACGCAGCGCTCGTGCGCCGCCAGCGCCTTCAGCTCGGCCTCCTCGGCGTCACCGAAACCCCTCGCCTCGTTCGGGTGAACGCCAACTGCCGCATACACCTGTGGGAATGTCTCCGCCGCCGCGAGCGCCATGCGCGAGGACGCACCGTCGGTGCCAACGGTGAGCATCTTCACCACGCCCGCCTGCTCGGCCGCCGCCACGAGCCCGGCGTCCTCCCCCTCACACAGGTGCAGGTGGGTGTGGGAATCGATCACCCGTCCGCGCCCTCGTCGAGCTCGCGCCCTCCGCGATCCTTTGGGAACAGTGGTTCAAGCGGCTCGACCTGCTCGAACCCGCCCATGCCGAGCGCTGCACCGGCGAGCGACAGGCCGGGCACACCGAGCGCGGCGAGCAGCCGCTCACAGCTCGCCGGAAGATACGGCCACAGCAGCACGGTCACGCAGCGGATGCCCTCGGCGAGCGTGCGCAGGACGCGGTCGAGATCGCCGGCGCGAGCGTCGTCCTTTGCGAGCCGCCATGGGGCCTGCTCCTCGACGTAGCGGTTCAGGCGCCGCACGCGCTGCCAGATCTCCTCGAGTGCGACCGTCAGCTCGGCGTGGTCGAGGCACTCAGAGACGCGCTCGGAGAGACCGAGGAAGTCCTCGCGCAGCGCCGCGTTGACCTCGCCGGGCGCAATCGTTCCGTCCCGGTAGCGCTCGATCATCGCGATCGTGCGGCTGGCCAGGTTGCCCAGCTCGTTCGCCAGCTCGCTCTCATACCGCTGCTCGAAGGCTGCCGTCGAGACCGAACCGTCCTGGCCGAAGGGCACATCGCGTAACAGATAGAAGCGCAGCGCGTCGGCGCCAAAGCGCTCGATCACCGCGAACGGGTCGAGCACGTTGCCCAGCGACTTTGACATCTTCTCGCCGTCCATCAGCAGGAAGCCGTGCACGAAAACGTGCTCGGGCAGCTCCAGCTCGGCGGCCATCAGCAGCGCCGGCCAGTACACCGTGTGAAAGCGCAGTATGTCCTTGCCGATCAGGTGATACGCCGCCGGCCAGAACATCTCCGTGAGGCCCACCTCCGGATCCACACCCGGGGGCGCCGGGGCGTAGGACAGCGCGCTGTAGTAGTTCAGTAGCGCGTCGAACCACACGTAGAAGACGTGCTCAGGATCCCACGGAACCGGCACGCCCCACGTCAGCTTGTGGCGCGTCAGCGGCACGTCGCGCAGGCCCGAGCGGATGAATGACAGCGACTCGTTGTAACGCGTGCGCGGGGCCACGAAGTCCTCGCGCTCGTCGTACAGCGCCTCCAGCCGCTCCTGGAAGGCCGATAGCTTGAAGAAGTAGCTGTCCTCCTGCTCGCGCGTCAGCTTGATGTGGTGAATCGGGCAGAGTTTGCCCTCGTCAATTTCGTTCTCCGCCTTGAAGTCCGCGCAGCGCGGGCAGTACCAGCCCTCATACGTGCCTTCGTACACGTAGCCGTTGTTGCGCACGCGCGACAGAATCTCCTGCACCTTGGCCATGTGCTGCGCGTCTGTAGTGCGAATGAAGAAGTCATTGCTCGCGTTCAGCTGCGGCGCCAGCGCCTTGAAGCGCTCGGCATTCTTGTCCGCCAGCTCCTGCGGCGTGACGCCGAGCGCGTGCGCCGCGTCGGCCACCGGCTCGCCGTGCTCGTCGGTGCCCGTCAGAAAGAACACCGACTCGCCACGCTGGCGGTGATGGCGCGCCATCACGTCGGCGGCGATCGTCGTGTAGGCATGGCCGAGATGCGGCGCCGCGTTGACGTAGTAGATCGGAGTCGTCACATAGAAAGACATGCCGCGCTCAGGCTACTGTCCGGAGCGCATCAGCTCGCGGTAGAGCTCGTTCGCGCCCACCCCCGTCAGCCTCGCCACAACTGTCGCGGCAGGCCGCTGCTTCGCGCCCGCCGCGACGAGCTCCCACAGCGCGGCGAGCGCGGCGGGTAGCTGAGCCGCTTGCGCCGAAGCGGCACCGACCATCAGCACCACCTCGCCCTTCGGGGCGCGCTCGCCATAGTGACTCGCCAGCTCGGCGGCACTCCCGCGGCGGACTTCCTCGTGGCGCTTGGTCAGCTCCCTGCACACCGCCACCGGACGCTCCGGGTCGCTCTCGGCCAGCAGCCTTAGTGTGCTCGCCACGCGCCGTGGCGACTCGAACGCAACGAGCGTTTCCGGCGTGTGCGTCACCATGCGCACCAGCTCTGAGCGCTTGCGCGGCAGGAACCCCACAAAACGCCACCGCTCTGCCGGCAATCCCGAGGCGACGATCGCGGTCACGACCGCACTGGGCCCAGGCAACACCTCGACGGGGAGCCCCACCTCCAGGCACGCCCGCACAAGCGCAAAGCCGGGGTCTGAAACCAGCGGCATGCCCGCGTCGGAGACCAGTGCGACCACCGCGCCCGCCTGCATCCGTGCCACCAGCTCCTGCGAACGCGCGCGTTCGTTGTGCTCGTGGTAGCTGACCAGCCGCGCGCGGATTCCATGGCGGTCGAGCAGCACTTTCGTGTGTCGCGTGTCCTCACACGCCACGATGCCGGCCTCTCGCAGTGCCTGCAGCACGCGCATAGTCACGTCCTCGAGGTTGCCGATTGGCGTCGCACACACGAGCAAGCGTCCGTGCTGGACGATCGAGGATCTCTGCGATCCTCGATCGGTCAGCCCAACCGCAGGGTTCTCGGCCTCCATCACGCAAATATAGGTTGCACTCATGCCCGCCGGAGAGGATCAGCCACCGCAGTACACCCGCTATCGCGCGCGGCGCGGGCTACTCCCGCGCCGCGAGGAGGATCTCGGGGCGGCGGGACGGCGCGGAGGGCAGGCCCGCCACAGCGCGGGCCCGGGGCTGACGGGCTGGCGCCGGTGGGCGACGCGCAAACGCATCCTGGGCGCCCTGCTGGCGTTTGTGCTCGGCTGGCTGGTGCTCTCGCTCGTGCTGTTCCTGGTGAGCTCCCACTTCAACCGCACCTCCCCACCTGCGGACGTCGCCGCGGTGCTCGACCCCGCGGGCTACCCACTGACCTCGGCCAACAACATCCTCGTGCTCGGCTCCGACCGCCGCCAGAAGAACTCAAAGGAACCTGGCGCCGAAACCACGGGCCCTGGCCGCTCGGACTCGATCATGCTGATCCGCACCGGCGGCGGGCACGCCGCGCGCCTGTCGATCCCCCGCGACACGATCGTCGAAATCCCCGGCCACGGTGAGCAGAAGATCAACGCCGCTCACGCCTTCGGAGGTCTCGCACTCTCGGTCTCGGTGATCAAGCACTGGCTGGGCGTGCCGGTCAACCACGTGGTGGAAGTGAACTTCGAAGACTTCCCGCAGCTGATCGACGCAATGGGCGGGGTGGACTACACCGGGGGCTGCATCATCTCGCGCATCGACGGCGGCTTCAGCCGCGGTGGCTACACGCTGCGGCTGCCCAGGGGCACCCACCACCTCGACGGCAAGGCCGCGCTCGCGCTGGCGCGAACACGCGAGAACCTCTGCGCGCCCAGCCAGACCGACCTGCAGCGCTCAGAACACCAGCAGGCGCTGTTCAACGCGATGAAGAGCCGGCTGCTCTCGCCCTCGAGCTTCTTCCGCCTGCCATGGATCGCCTGGAATGCTCCGCCCGCAATCATCTCCGACATGAGCGGCCCCACGCTCGTGGGCCTGTTCGCCTCGCTTGCGATCTCCGGCACGCCGCCTACGCATGTGCTCAAACCGTCTGGCTCAGCGACGCTGCCGGGCGGCGGGGAAGGCCTGACCGTCTCTGTTTCAGAACGCCGCGCGGCCGCCGCGCGGTTCCTCTCCGGCTAGCCGCTAGCCCTTCGTGGCGAGCGGCTTTGCGTCCTTCTTGGGCTTGGCCGCGCCCTTCTCGCTCTTGCTGTCCGGCGTGGAGCCGGAGGAGGACTCCGAGGATGAGGCCTTCTCGCTCGTGGAGGTGGACTTCTCGGCGGAGGAGCCATCCTGCGAGGAACTCTCTGAGGAGGACTTCTCCGCCGCTGCGGCCGTCTCACGCTGGCGGTTACGGGTGCCGTAGTCGGTGTTGTAGAAGCCTTTGCCCTTGAAGTGCACCGCCGGCGCGTGCAGCACGCGCTCGACGGGTCACGCCGGTCTCGGGGTCAACCGTCAGCGCGTCGTCGCTGAAGGACTGCTGAATCTCGAATGTCGTCCCGTCGGGACGCCTGTACTCGTAGATCGGCATTCCGGCGTTAGAGAGCAACCCGTCAGTCGGCGCAGGAGCCGTCCGCGGTCGGGAGCCGCCGGTCAGTCAGCAGAGCTCGCGCGCAGACGATGCCCGCCTGCATCGTCTCGGTGAAGTCACGCTCGGGCTCGGCCAGCATTCGCAGCGCGAACCCGTCGCCGAGCGAGAAGAGGATGTCCGCGACCGCCTCCGGCTCGGCGTGCAGTCGCAGACACTCCGTCGCGCTGCGCCGACGGCCAGCATGCTCGCCAGCCGCTCTGCGGGTGAGGCGCAGCAGCCTCGCGTACTCGACCGCGATGTCCCCGTTGCGCCGTGAGAGGGTGAACAGCTCGAAGACGAGCGTCACGAAGTCTGGGTCCTCGCGGACGGTCTCCTGCAGGCTCTGGGCCATCAGGTCGATGAAGTCATCCACCGTCGTCGCGCCTGGAGAGCTGGTGCTCGAGCCGCTCCAAGCGCAGCTCGCAGTCGCGGCGCACCGCCTCGACGAGCAGCTGCTCCTTGGTGCAGAAGTAATAGTGCAGCAGTCCCCGCGAGACGCCCGCCTCGCGGGAGACGTGCTCGAAGGTCGAGGCCGCAGTGCCGCGCTGCGCCACACTGCTGCGCATCGCCTCGACGATGCGTTGCGCCTTCTCGCCTGCGGGAAGGCGGGCTTTCGCCCCGCGTTCGATTCCACGGGCCCTCCGCGCTCGAGCCGCGGCGGCCGCTCGCTCAGGAGGCTGCTGCGCCGACCGGAGCGGCGGTCCGCCGGCGCCGTGGTCGAGCTGTAGTCGAACTCCTCCTCGGCCCCGAACAGCAGGTCGAGCACCTTCGAGCGCAAGCCCTCGCTGAGAACCATCGCGAGCGCGCCCGCGATCATCAGCAGCATGAGCGATCGTCCCAGTCCGCCGCGCGACCGACGGCGCTTGGGGCCCTCCTTGAGCGAGCTCGACGCGTCCCGGAGGGCGTTCGCCGCCTCGCGCAGCTCGCGCTGGAGCTTGCTGTCCTCGAAGATCGCCTTGCTCGCCGGCTTGCCGTTGCTCATGCGCCCGTACACGCTGCGTGCCGCGCCGTAGGCCGTCAACAGGCTGCCGCGCAAATCCTCGTCCTCGATCAAGCGCTGCAGGTACCGGTTGCGCTGCGCCTTGCGCGCCGCTTCACCTGCCCTGCCGATGCTGTCCTTTGCCGCCATTTGGCCACCACCTATACCGAAAAGATTGCTGGGGTTTCATCCAATATACCCGCGGAGGATGGGTTCATGAGGAATTCTTCAGTCGCTGCAGAGCGACAACTGCCAATCTAGGCTGATGCCCACCTTCCAGGCGACCGTGGCGGTGCTCGGCGGACTGTTGATCGCAGGCGCGCTGCTGTCAGGACTGGCACGTCGCAGCTTCATGTCGCTGACGGCTCTGTTCGTGCTCGTCGGCTTCGCCGTCGGGGACGGGGGCTTTCGCTGGATTTCCTTCAGCGCCCAGTCGGGGTTCGTCGGGATCTGGCGTATGCGGCGCTGATCGTGATCCTCTTCCGCGACGGCCTCGAGGTCGAGAGCGAGATGCTTCAGCGCGAGTGGCACCTGCCGCTGCGCAAGCTCCTCGTCGCGATGCCCATCACCGCGCTCACTCGTCGCGCTCGCCGGGCGGACGATCGTCGGACTCAGCTGGACCGAGGCGTTCCTGCTCGGCGCGCTGCTATCTCCGACCGATCCGATCCTCACATCGAGCATCGTCACCAATCCGCGCGTGCCGCGGCTGATCCGGCATTCGCTCAATCTCGAGTCGGGGCTCAACGACGGGCTCGCGCTGCCCGCCGTCCTGGCCTTCCTCGCCGCGCTCACGGTCGGCTCTGGACACTTCGTCTGGTGGCGCTTCGTCCTGCAGGACATCGGCCTCGGCTTCCTCTACGGTCTCGCCTGCGGCTGGATCGCCTCTCTGCTGATGCCACGCGAGGGCCGGCGCGGCGAGCGGGATCTCGAGAAATCGATCCCCTCTCACCAGAAGTCCCTCTACGCGCTCGGCGTCGCCTTCGCCACCTACGGCGTGACGGTGCTTTCGCCGAAAGGCAACGGCTTCATCGCCGTGTTCGTCGCCGCGATCGTGCTCGGCATCCGCCGTCCCGACCTGCGCAAGCACTTCGAGCAGCGCGCCGATGAGATCGTGGAGATCGTCAAGCTCGGCATCTTCCTCGTCTTCGGCTCACTGCTCACCCTCCATGCGCTCTTCAACGACGGCTGGGCGGCCGTGGCGCTCGTGCTCGTCACCTTCCTCATCGCCCGCCCCCTCGCGGTCTGGCTCGCCCTCTTGGGCACCTCCACCGACCGTCGCCACGCGCCTCTTCATGGGCTGGTTCGGACCCAAGGGCGTCGCCACCATGACCTTCTCGCTCATCGTCCTCGACCAGGGCATCGCCTCCGGTGAGCGCATCTTCGACCTCACCGCGCTCGTCGTCTTCGCCTCGATCATCGCTCCACGGCCTGACCGACACCCCCGGAGCGAACTGGATCGCCCGGCACGCCGAGGCGGCGAGAGGTGAGCGTCCTGCGGACGTAAAGCGCGGTGGCGCGGCTCCTAGGCGTGCAGCGCTGCCTGCTCTTGGGCCGAGGGAAATGCCCACGCCGCCCGCGAGCGGCGCTCCTGGCGAAATACGAACCGCAGTTGCTGGGGCGGGCGCAGCTGGGCCTCGTTCGGCCGGAAGGTCGAGCAGGGCTCGTTCAGCTCCAGTGCACAGAGCAGATTGGCGTGAAAGAAGCAGTCCTCGCAAGTGACCTTCTTTGCCGCTCGCTTCGCCGGTCGTTTGCTCTGGCTGGTCGGCGGCACGGGAGCCATCAAAGCACCGCTCGCCAACCCGCACAAGGCGCAGCGAAGGGCCTTCCCGCAAATCGCAGAGAAAATGATTCCTACCCGCAAAGAGCCCTTAATCAGTCACTAACTCGTGACGAGGTGACGGTTTTTCGTGCACTTTCCGGGACTCTGTGGCCGAGGGCGCGTCATCATTGCTCGCGATGCGCATTCTCGTCACCGGCGCCTCTGGCTTCGCCGGCTCGCTGCTCGTTCCCCGGCTCCTATCCGGCGGGCACGAGGTATGTGCCCTGGCGCGCAACCAGGCGCGGGTCATCGCGGCACTGCAAGACAGCACTGCGGAGGGCGCCGGGGATGTCGAGGTGCTGCGCGGCGACGTCCTGAGCGGCGAGGGGCTGGAGCGTGCGCTTGCGGGCGTCGAGGTGGCCTACTACCTGATCCACTCGATGGAGCGCTCCCCGGCGGGGTCCCGCACTCAGGGCTCCTTCGCCGAGCGCGATCAGATCGCAGCTGAGAACTTCGCCTCAGCGGCCACCCATGCGAACGTCAAGCGCATCGTCTACCTGGGCGGAATCACCGGTGAGGGGAGCGCGCCATCCGCTCACCTGGAGAGCCGCCTGGAGGTGGAGCGGATCCTGCTCGGGGCCGTCCCCGGCTCAGTCGCCCTGCGGGCATCGATCGTGATCGGCGCCCGCTCGCGCTCGTTTCGCTTCCTCGTCCGCCTCGTCGAGCGTCTCCCAGTGCTCACCCTGCCCGCCTGGCGCTCCTTTCGCACCCAGCCAATCGACGAGCGCGACGTCATCGAGATGCTCGCCGCAGCGGCCACCGCGCCGGCCGGCGGGCGGGCGCTCGACATCGGCGGACCAGACATCCTCACCTACGAAGAGATGATCTCCCGGATCGCCGATCTGATGCTCATCCGCCGTCCCGTGCTGGGACTCGCCGTGAACATCACGCCCGTCGCCTCGCGCATCGCCGCCGCGATCACCGCGGAGGATCCCGAGCTGATCGTTGCACTGATGGAGAGCCTGCAGGGCGATCTGCTGATGAGCGATGATCACGCTGCCGGGCTGCTCGGCGTGGAGCTGCACTCCTTCGACTCCGCGGTCGAACACGCCCTGCGAATGTGGGAGCAGTCTGAGCCACTGGCCGCCCGCTGATGAGCCTCGTAACCGCCTCGATCCAGATCGCCGCCACACCCGCGGATGTGTGGAAAACGATCATGGATCCGGATCGTCTGGGCGACTGGGTGAGCATTCACCGCCGGCTCGATCACGCCGACGACGGGCCACCGCGCGTGGGCTTCCAGATGGACCAGCAGATCCACCTGCGTGGAGTCAACCTCGAGGTTCACTGGAAGCTCATTGACTGCCGTCCCTGCGAGCGAGCCGTGTGGGAGGGTCGCGGGCCGGCGCGTTCACGCGCTCGCACGGAATACGTCCTGCGCGCGAGCAGCGACGGAGGCACACGCTTTGACTATCACAACGAGTTTCGTCCCCCGCTCGGGCCGATAGGGGCGATCGTCAGCCGCGCACTCGTCGGCGGCATGCCGGAACGAGAGGCAAAGCGCACGCTCGATCGCCTGCGTGCCTATCTCGAGGGATAGGCACAATTGGCACTCCCGGCCGGTGTGGAGGGAATGTGTGTCCAGAACATCGTGAACTCTTTAGAAATAAATCGTGTAGTGTCATGCAGGAAATAATGTTCCATACTTCACATTTACCCTATTGAAGAGGATGTATTCCGTGACCGACTTCCTTGACCAGAAGCGCCGTGAGATCACCGACCGGCTGAAGGAACTACAGCCCGCGGTTGACGAGTACAACCAACTCGAGGCCGCTGCTTCAGCCCTGGCCGGTGTGGGCGGCTCGGCTGCTAGGACCGCAACGGCCCCCGCTACCCGCCGCGGGCCGGGACGCCCGCGCGGTACAGGCAAAACCACTCCAGCCAAAGCGGGACGCAAAAAAACTAAAACTTCCCGCGCCCCAGGGCGCCCCGCCGGTAAACGGCGTGCCGGGCGGCGCAAAGGCAGCGGCACGCGCGGGGCTGAGGCGCTGGCATTCGTGCAGGGCCAGCCCGGAATCACAATTCCCGAGCTGGCCGCGAAGATGGGCATCAAGCAGAACTACCTCTACCGCGTGCTGCCCGGGCTCGAGCAGGAAAACAAGGTTGCCAAGCAGGGCCGCGGCTGGCACCCTAAGGGCTAACGGCTTTTAGCCACTGGCGATGAAAGGGCGCGGCATGGATGCCGCGCCCTTTTTCTTTCTCTAGATCAAGCCAAGATCTTTGACGGTGTCGCGCTCGCTAATCAGCTCGGCTACCGAGGCGTCGATCTTCCCGCGAGAGAAATCATCGAGGTCGAGACCCTGCACGATCTCCCACTCACCATCTGTGCAGAGGCAGGGAAAGCCACAGATGAGCCCCTCGGGTATGCCGTATGACCCATCCGATGCGACGCCCATCGAGACCCAGTCCACGTCACCGGCGACCCAGTCGCCCATGTGATCGATCGCCGCGCTGGCCGCGCTCGCCGCCGAGGAGGAGCCGCGCGCCTCGATGATCGCCGCGCCGCGTTTACCAACGTTCGGCAGGAAATCGTTTTCGATCCACGCCTGGTCGTCGACTACTTTGGCCGCCTGCTCGCCGCGCACCTGCGCGTGGAACAGGTCGGGGTACATCGTTGGTGAGTGGTTTCCCCACACCCCCATCTGGGTGATGTCGCTCACCGGTACGGCCACCTTGCTGGCGAGCTGACCCACCGCGCGGTTGTGATCCAGGCGCATCATCGACGTGAACCGCTCCTTCGGAATGTCCGGCGCGTTGTTCATCGCGATCAAGCAGTTCGTGTTCGCCGGGTTGCCCACGACGAGCACCTTCAGGTCCGCCGCCGCGCGATCGTTCAGCGCCTTGCCCTGCACGGTGAAGATCTTGCCGTTCTCTGAGAGCAGCTCCGCGCGCTCCATGCCCTTCGTGCGCGGACGCGAGCCGACCAGCAGCGCGATGTTCACACCGTCGAAGGCGTCGTTCGGGTCGTCGTGCAAATCGAGCCCCGCCAGCAACGGAAAGGCGCAATCGACCAGCTCCATCGCGACGCCCTCCAGCGCCCCCATCGCCTGCGGAATCTCGAGCAGGCGCAGATCGACAGGGCGCTCAGGACCAAGCAGCTGACCGGATGCGATGCGAAACACGAGGCTGTATCCGATCTGACCGGCGGCCCCCGTTACGGTGACGCGTACTGGCTTGCTCATTGATTCATCTCCTGGCTGAGGTTGTCGTCGATCGAACCGAGGAACTCCTGCGTCGTCTGCCACTCCTGGCCGGGGCCGACGAGCAGGGCCAAGTCCTTGGTCATCTTCCCGCTTTCAACAGTCTGCACGCAGACCCGCTCGAGAGTCTCGGCGAACTCGCTCACCGCCGGCGTGCCATCCATCCGCCCGCGGGCCTGCAGCCCCCGCGTCCAGGCGAAGATCGAGGCGATCGGGTTCGTCGAGGTCGCCTTGCCCTGCTGGTGCAGGCGGTAGTGGCGCGTGACGGTGCCGTGCGCGGCCTCCGCCTCCACAGTCTTTCCGTCGGCGCTCATCAGCACGCTCGTCATCAACCCGAGCGAGCCGAATCCCTGCGCGACGGTGTCCGACTGCACATCCCCATCGTAGTTCTTGCAGGCCCACACATAGCCGCCCTCCCACTTCAGCGCCGCGGCGACCATGTCGTCGATCAACCGGTGTTCATATGAGATACCCGCGGCCTCGAAGTCCGCCTTGAACTCGTTCTCGTAGATCTCTGCAAAGAGATCCTTGAAGCGTCCGTCATAGCGCTTGAGGATCGTGTTCTTCGTCGACAAATACACCGGCAATTGGTGGTCCAGCCCATAGCGCAGCGAGGCTCGCGCGAAGTCGCGGATCGAGGAGTCGAGGTTGTACATCGCCATCGCGATGCCTGGACCCGGGAAGTCATACACGTCGAGCTCGACCGGCTCTGAGCCGTCCTTTGGCGTGTATGTCAGCGTCAGCTTGCCCTCGCCGGGGACAACGAGATCGGTCGCTCGATACTGATCACCGAACGCGTGACGGCCGATCACGATCGGCTTTGTCCAGCTCGGCACCAGGCGCGGGATGTTCGCGATCACGATCGGCTCGCGAAAGATCACCCCGCCGAGGATGTTGCGGATCGTCCCGTTCGGCGAGCGATACATCTCCTTCAGGTGAAACTCCTCCACGCGCGCCTCGTCCGGTGTGATCGTCGCGCACTTCACCCCCACCCCATAGCGCTTGATCGCTTCGGCCGCTTCGACGGTGACCTGGTCGTTCGTGGCGTCGCGGCACTCAATGCTCAGGTCGTAGTACTTCAGGTCCACGTCCAGATACGGCAGGATCAGCTGCTCCTTGATGAACGACCAGATGATCCGCGTCATCTCGTCGCCATCGAGCTCGACTACTGGGTTCTGCAGCTTGATCTTCGCCATGTGCCGTTCCTTGGGGTCTGGGAGTGCTCGCCGGGCGGGCGATGCTATCGCGGGCGAGTGGGCGGGCGGGGTACTCTGTAGCTAATGGCCACCATGCCGAGGACAGTGACGGGGGAGGGCAGCGCACCGTGGCGGACCCACGAGGTCGCAAACCAGGCCCCGCCGCTGCAGGGACTGGACGTGTTCTCGAGTAACCTCCCACTCGTCGAGGCGACCGGGCGTGAGGGAGCGGGCTGGGTGCGCGAGCGGGCCTCGGCGCTTGGCCGCGTCGTAGGGGGCGAGCCGCAGCAGCTATGGGGAAGGCTTGCGAATGAGAACAAGCCGGTCCTGCGCACGCATGATCGCTACGGCAACCGCATCGACGAGGTCGAGTTCCACCCGGCCTGGCATCAGCTGATGCGGATGGGTGTCGAGCACGAGCTCCACTCGCTGCCGTGGACGAGCGACGAGTCCTCGCCGCACGCCGCACGCGCGGCGATGTACATGACCGCGATGCAGGCCGAGGCGGGCTTCTGCTGTCCGATCACGATGACCTTCGCGGTAGTACCCGCCCTGCGCGCCCAGCCCGAGCTGGCGGCGGAGTGGGAGCCGCTGGTCACCGCCACCACATATGACCCACGACCGGTTCCAGCCGCCGGGAAGGGCTCAGCGATCGCCGGCATGGCGATGACCGAGAAGCAGGGCGGCTCCGACGTGCGCGCCAACACCACCGTCGCGACACCCTTAAACGGCGGCGGGGCGGGGGGCGAGTACCAGATCACTGGCCACAAGTGGTTCTGCTCCGCGCCGATGTCCGACATCTTCCTCGTGCTCGCCCAGACCCCCGACGGCCTCTCCTGCTTTCTCTTGCCGCGGATCCTCCCCGATGGTGAGCGCAACGCCTTCCACATACAGCGCCTCAAGGACAAGCTCGGCAACCACTCAAATGCCTCCTCGGAGATCGAGCTGCACGGTGCCTGGGCGCAGATGGTGGGCGACCCCGGCCGCGGCGTGCCGGCGATCATTGAGATGGTCGGCCACACCCGCCTTGACTGCGTGATCGGCGCCGCCGCGGGCATGCGTGTGGCAGTTGTCAACGCCACCCACCATGCGGCGCACCGCTCGGCGTTCGGCAACACGCTGATCGACCAGCCATTGATGCGCAATGTGCTCGCCGACCTCTGCTTGGAGTCGGAGGCCACGACGGCGCTCGCGATGCGCCTCGCCCGTGCCTACGACGAAGCCTCGAACGATGTAGAGATGGGTACTGGTGCCCACCCACCCGGCAACGATGACGGCAGCGACGCGCAGCTGTTCAAGCGTGTGGCGACCGCGGTCGGCAAGTACTGGGCTTGCAAGCGCGCCCCCAACCACGCCTTCGAGGCGATGGAGTGCCTCGGGGGCAATGGCTATGTCGAGGAGTCCGGGATGCCACGCCTCTACCGCGAGGCGCCGCTGGCCTCGATCTGGGAGGGCTCGGGCAACGTGATCAGCCTCGACGTTCTGCGCGCTCTCTCGCGCTCACCGCGATCGCTCGAGGTGTTCCTCGCCGAGGTCGAGCAGGCCGGTGGCGCCGACGCGCGGCTGGACGCTCACATCGCGGCGCTCAAGCGTCAATTCACCGACCCCGCCACGCTCGAGTCCCGCGCGCGGCGCGTTGTCGAAGGCATGGCGCTTGCACTGCAGGGCTCGCTGCTCGTCCGCAATGCCCCGCCGGCCGTCGCCGATGCCTTCTGTGCCTCCCGCCTTTCAGGCGATGGGGGTCTCGAGTACGGCACGCTGCCGGCCGGTTCGGACTTCGAGACGATCATCGAGCGGAGCCGGCCGCAGCTCTAGCTCCGGGCCCAGCCCAGGCTGGGCCTAACATTGAGACATGCGGCCCCGTACGAACTTTCAGCTTGCGCGCGTCTTCGGCATCCGCGTGGGTGTCGGCTTCAGCTGGTTCGTCGTGCTGTTCGTGTTCATCATCTTCGTCACGCCGATCTTCCACACTCAGCTTGGCGGGTCGCGCACGACTGCCTATCTAGTTGCCGTCGCCTCGGTGCTGTCGTTCTTCGCTTCGCTCGTGCTGCACGAGCTCGGCCACGCGCTCGCCGCCCGTGCCGGCGGCCTGCAGGTCGCCGGCATCGATCTGTGGGCGCTCGGTGGCATCACGCGCACGGAGGAGTCCAAGGATCCCGGCACCGAGTTCCGCGTAGCGCTCGCCGGGCCGCTGGTCACGCTCGGTGTGATCGCCGCGTGCATCCTGACCGGGCTGCTGCTGACCGGCAGCAAGGATTTCTTCGAACTCGCAATCGGCGAAGAAGGGCCGCATGCGACGCCCGCGCTCGTGTGGCTGACATGGCTGGCGACGATCAACGTGCTCGTGCTGCTGTTCAACCTCGTGCCGGCCTTCCCGCTGGACGGGGGACGCATCGCGCACTCCGCGATCTGGTGGCGAACGGGCGACCGCAACCGGGCGACGCACGCGACAGGACGCGCCGGCCAGGGCTTTGCGCTGCTGCTGGGCGCGCTGGGACTGTGGTGGCTCGCCAACGGCGTGGGCACGGCGGGCCTGTGGTCAATCCTGCTCGCCTACTTCCTCTACCAGTCCGCCGGGGCGGCCGTCGTGCAGGGGGCGCTCGGACGGCGCATCCAGAGCCTCACGGTGGCGGACATCATGGATCGCGAGCCCGTGACGATCCCGGCCAGCGCTACGCTGCTCGACGCCCAGGAGCAGTTCTTCCTGCGTTACCGCTGGCCATGGTTCGCGGTGGTCGATCCGGCGCATCATTTCCTCGGCGTAGTCGCGGCTGCGCGCGTCGACGCGGAGATCTCCGCCGGGCGCCCTGCGCTGCCCGTGGTGGACGTGCTCGAGGACGACATGCACGTGCGCATCGACGAGGCCGAACCGCTCGAATCGCTACTTGGGTCAGAGGGCCTCGGGCGTCTCGGCGCGATGGTTGCGGTCGATCACGACGGCGTGCTGCAAGGCGTGGTCACGCTGGCCGAGGTCCGTAAAGCGCTGCGCGTGGCAATCTGAGCGTAAGACGGTCCGAGCGCCCGAGCGTTATAGAGTCCTGCCCGCAGCGACCCCCCTTCCCCTGTAAGCCGACCTCAGAAAGCCATGCCAGCACACGACGTATTGATCATTGGGGCCGGCCTTGCTGGCCAGCGTGCCGCCCTCGCGGCAGCACAAACCGGCGCCAGCGTGGCGATCATGAGCAAGGTCCACCCGGTGCGCTCACACTCGGTCGCGGCCGCGGGCGGCATCAATGCGGCGATCAGCGTCGATGATGACTGGCACTCCCATGCCTATGACACCGTCAAGGGCTCGGATTTCCTTGGCGACCAGGACGCGATCGAAGTGATGTGCTCAGAGGCGCCGAAGGAGGTCATGGACCTTGAGCACATGGGCGTCACCTTCCATCGCAACGAGGCGGGCGAGATGGACCTGCGCGCGTTCGGAGGCGCGTCGATGAAGCGCACCGCCTACGTGGCCGACATCACCGGGCAGGCGCTGCTGCACGTGCTCTATGAGCAGCTGATGCGCCATCACGAGACGGTCGAGCGCTACGAGGAGTGGTTCACCACCTCGCTGCTGAAGGACGATGCCGGGCGCTGCTGCGGGGTGATCGCGCGCGAGGTCCGCAGCGGGCGAATGGAGGCGTTCACGGCCAAGAACGTGATCCTCGCGTGCGGCGGCGCCGGCCAGGCGTACAAGCCGACGACCAACGGCCTGATCGTCACCGGCGACGGGATCGCGATGGCCTACCGCGCGGGCGCGCCGCTGATGGACATGGAGATGGTCCAGTACCACCCCACGTGCCTCCTCGAGACGGGCATTCTCATCACCGAGGGCGCGCGCGGCGAGGGCGCGCACCTGCTGAACTCGGCCGGCGAGCGCTTTATGGAGAAATCCGCGCCCAACAAGATGGAGCTGGCCTCGCGCGATGTCGTCTCGCGCGCGGAGCAGATCGAGATCAACGAGGGCCGCGGCGTCGGCCCGGACGGCGCGGGCATCTACCTCGACGTAACGGTCGTGCCGCGCAAGCGCACGCTGGAGGCGCTGCGCGAGATCGTCAACCTGGGGCGCGACTTCGCGGGCGTGGACATCACGCGCGAACCGATCATGATCCGCCCCGGCCAGCACTACATCATGGGCGGCGTGAAGACCGACGTCGACGGGCGCACGCCGATCGAGGGGCTGTATGCGGCGGGCGAGGTCGCGTGCGTGTCCGTGCACGGCGGCAACCGCCTGGGCGCGAACTCGCTGCTGGACACGTTGATCTTCGGACGTCGCGCGGGCGAACACGCCGCTCATCGTGCGGCGACGATGGGCATGCCGAGCGTGGACACGCGCCCGCAGCTGCGCGAGAATGCCGCTGAGATCGACGCGATCATCGGCCGCTCTCACGACGGCAGGCGCGTGTCGGAGATCAAGAACGAGCTCGGCGAAGTGATGAACAAACACGCCGCCGTGTTCCGCGACGAGGCGGGGCTGCAGGGCGCGCTCGAGACGATCGGCCGCCTCAAAGTGCAGGCCGCCAGCGCGTGGATCGACGACCGCGGCACGGTCTTCAACCAGGACGTGCTCGGAGCGATCGAGCTCGGCTACATGGTTGACTGCGCTGAGGCGACTGTAGTCGCGGCGATCGAGCGCAAGGAGTCCCGCGGCGCGCAGTTCAGGACCGACTTCCCGGAGCGCAACGACGAGCAGTGGCTCAAGCACATCGAGATCTCAATGAACGTGGATGGGGATACCCCCCAAATCACCTACTCGCCGGTGACGATCACCCAGTGGGAGCCCGAGGAGAGGAAGTACTGATGATCTTCAATCCAACCAACTGCGACTGATGGCCGAAACGCACAAGCCGCCGGAAAAGTTCACGCTGCGGCTGCGCCGCTACGACCCCGAGGCCGGCGAGGCCCCCTACTGGGACGAGCATACGATCGAGCTCGAGCCGCACCGCTCGGTATTGGAGGCGATCCTGCAGGCGAAAGACCGTTTTGACGGCTCGATCGGCGTGCGTTGCTCCTGCCGCCAGGCAATCTGCGGATCCTGCGGCATCCGCGTCAACGGCGAACCCGCGCTCGCGTGCCACACGCACCTCGACGCCGCCAAGCGGAGCGCGAAGGACGGCGTGATCGAGATCGAGCCGATGGGCAACATGCCAGTGCTGAAGGACCTGATCGTGGACATGGACGCGGTGCACTGGAAGAAGATCCAGCGCGTCACGCCGTGGCTGATCGCCTCCCAGCCAGTGCCCGAGCGCGAGTACATCGTCTCGAAAGAGTCGATGGTTGACGTGACCCAGACGATGGGCTGCATCCAGTGCGGCGCGTGCGTGTCGGACTGCCTGGCGATGGAGGTGGACCCCGGCTTCATCGGGCCTGCCGCGCTCGCGAAGGCCTACCGCTTCGTGGGCGACCCGCGCGACGACGAACACGAGGTCCGGTTGCGCGACCTGGCCGAAGACCCGCAGGGGATCTACGACTGCACGCACTGCTTCAAGTGCGTGGAGGCCTGCCCGAAGGACGTCAATCCGATGGGCCAGATCATGCGCCTGCGGCGGATCGCGGGCAACGACTTCGGCATCGTCGACCAGAACAACGGCGAGCGCCACGAGGCCGCATATACGACGCTGGTAAAGGACTACGGGCTCAACCACGAGGCGGAGCTGCTGCCGCGCTCCTACGGCGGGAACTCGTGGTTCGGCAAGTTCCACCCGGCGGCCGGCAAGGAGCTTTTGTCCTCGCTGCCGATCGTGATCAAAGGGGTGCTGCGGCGCAAAGTCAACATCAAGATCGCGATCTTCGGCCACAAGCTTCCGAAGCAGGATCTGAAGGCGGTGCAGGCGATCTACGACAAGGTCGAGGGCCGCAAGGAGCGATATGAGCTGAACCTCTACATCACGGGGGAGGACGAACCCAAGGAGGAGACAGCGCCACTCGCCGCGGCCCAGTCGAGTACCGAAGGGAGCGCCAGCTGATGAAGGTCGCCTACTGGCCCGGCTGCGTGAGCCGCGGCTTCACCCCCGAGCTGCACGGCTCGATGGCACGGGTCGCGCCGCTCTTGGACATCGAGCTGGTCGAGCTGGACCGCGCCTGCTGCACGGGCGCAGGCGTGATCGCCGAGCACAACCAGGAGCTCGCGGACACGCTGAACGCGCGCACGTTCGCGCTCGCCCAGCAGGTGGAAGGGGCGGAGCTGATGATGAACATCTGCTCGACCTGTCAGGGCGCGCAGAGCGAGTGCCAGGAACGGCTCGACGCAAACGCCGAGTATCGCGCGCACGTCAACGAGACGCTCTCAGCCGAGGGGCTGAGCTATGAGAAGGGCCTTACCAACAAGAACTTCCTGTGGCTGCTTGTCGAGGAGATCGGCCTCGAAGCGTTGCGCGCGCGCGTGAAGCGCCCGTTGACAAACCTCAAGGTAGGTCCTTTCTACGGCTGCTACATCGTCAGGCCCCGCCCACGGCTGGGGATCGACGAGGAGCACCCGCGCGACCACTACCTCGAGCAGGTGATTGAGGCGCTCGGCGGCACGGTGATCGAGTACGCCGGCATGCGCAAGTGCTGCGGGTTCCCGATTATCACGATGAACAAGGAGGCCTCGCTGAAGCAGGCCGGCCGCCACCTCGGCGACGCGGTTGACGCGGATGCTGACTGCCTCGTGACGCCGTGCCCGTTGTGCCATCTGAACCTCGACATGCAGCAACCGCTCGCGGAGGGGGTCGTCGGGCGCGAGCTGAACATGCCCGTCCTGCACCTCCCCCAGCTCGTCGGCCTCGCGCTGGGCCTCGAGCCCAAGGAGCTCGGCCTCAGCCGCCACGTGGTACGGCCCGTGTCGGTGATCGACTGGTCCACGTCCGTCGTGGGCGCCGCGGCACCCGCGGGCGGCTGGTAGCGCGCTGCCGAGCGCATAGGCTGCGCTCGTGAGAGTTCTCACCGTAGTCGGCAATCGCCCGCAGTTCATCAAGGCTGCGGCCGTCTCTGGGCTGCTGCGGAAAGAGCATGAGGAGGTGCTGGTGCATACCGGCCAGCACTACGACGACTCGCTGTTGACGGTGTTCTTCACCGAGCTCGGTCTCGCCCGTCCCGACCGCGAGCTGGGCATCGCAGGTGGCACGAATACCGAGCAAACAGAGCGCATGCTGAAGGCACTGGAGCCGCTATTAGAAGAGATAAAGCCCGGCGCGGTGCTCGTCTACGGCGACACGAACTCCACCCTGGCGGGAGCGAAGGCAGGGGAGCATGCACAGATCCCGGTGATCCACGTGGAGGCGGGGATGCGCAGCTTCGATCTGACGATGCCGGAGGAGCGCAACCGCATCGCGACCGACGTGGTGAGCGAGCTGCTGTTGTGCCCGTCCGACACCGCCGCGGAGAACCTGCGCGCGGAGTCCGTCGCTGGCCGTGTCGAGGTCGTCGGCGACGTGATGGTCGACGTTGCGATGCGCCGGCAGCCCACGGCGCGCGCCGACCAGCAGACGCTGAGCGAGCACGGCGTGATGCCTGGCGCATATCTGCTGCTGACTGCGCATCGCGCAGGCAACGTCGATGACCCTGAGCGTTTGGGGGCGCTCGTGGAGCTCATCAAGGCTCTGCCGCTGCCCGTCGTGCTGCCGCTGCACCCACGCACTCGTGCGCGCCTGCACACCGCCGGGCTCTTCTCAGAGCTGGAGGATCTCAATGGGTTGCACCTGACAGAGCCCTTGGGCTATGTGGAGTTCACGGCCCTGCTGTGCCAAGCGCGCGCAGTGTTGACCGACTCCGGGGGCGTCCAGAAGGAGGCCTACCTTGCCAGTGTGCCGTGCGTGACGCTGCGAGCGAACACCGAGTGGGTCGAGACGGTGAGCACCGGTTGGAACACGCTCGTGGATCTCGATGTGGCGGCGGCGCTAGCCGCACTGGACTCCACCCCGCCTCACGAGCATCCAGCGCTTTACGGTGACGGCCACGCCGCCGAGCGCTGCGTGCAGGCGATCGGAACGCTCGAGGGCTGAGGAGCGGGCGCTCAGTGGTGGAGGAAGTGGGTGTGCAGCCAGGGCGCGAACTGGGATATCGAGAGGATGCCCAGCATTGTTCCGGCGAGCAGCGCCCCGCCCAGCGCCAGGGCACGCCCGTCGCGGCCGGCGTGAGGAGCCCTCAGACGGTTTCCTAATACCTGAGGCAGGCCGGCCAGGTGCCCGAGGACGTGAAGCGTTGTGGCCGCCACCCAGACGATGAAGCTGATTTTGTGGATTGGCAACCATGTGCCGCGCGAACCCGGCCCGGCCAGCAGCAGGACGACCCCGGTGGCAAACACCACCAAGGTGCTGAGCACGACAATCGGGGCTAGCAGCCGCAGGGCCATGGCCGGCGGTTCCTTGCGCCGGTAGCGCGGCTCGAAGGTGTAGTAACGAACGAAGCGATACCCGGTGCTTGCCAGCTTCAGGACGACCGGGCCAATCAGCAGCATCCCGAGAAACATGTGGATGTCCAGCAGCGGCCTGATGCGCAGAATCGTCACGCCCAGGACAGCTAGCAGAACCAGCAGCACGACGCCCGTAACGGTCGTCAAGCGCTCGTTGCCATCAGTGCCCCCCGCCGTCAGCTGTCCCATCAGATGAGTTTCGCCAGATTCTCTAATCGGCCCCTAACAACAGGATGAGAATGCCCACATCCCCAACGCCCCGTAGAGCTCCCCGGTCAAATCAGTGGGTGATCCCGGCATGCGATGCCCACCCTATTTCAAGCCCAAAACGGACGGCCATCGCTACAGGCGTGCAACGACGTAGGCTTGCTCTCAAATGCGCTGGCTGATAGACGGGATGAACGTGATCGGCACGCGTCCGGACGCGTGGTGGAAGGACCGGCACGGAGCGATGGTGCGGCTCGTGGACATGCTCGAGCGGTGGGCCGCGGTAAGTGGCGAAGACGTCACCGTGGTCTTCGAGCAGCCACCGTCGCCACCGATCCGCTCGACCGTGATCGAGGTCACGCACGCTCCGCGGCCACGCCGGGATTCGGCCGATCACGAGATCGTGCGACTGCTCGTCGAGGATTCCGAGCCGGGCGCGATCCGCGTGGTCACGTCCGATTTATGGCTCTCCGATCGCGTGCACGCGGCTGGTGGCACGGTCGAGCCCTCAGCGCCGTTCCGGACACTGATCGAGGACGCCTGAGGAACGGCTTCTAAGCGGACCTGGGACGCCAGATCCAGCCCAGCTGCATGCTGAGGAGCAGGATCACGATGACGATCAGCAAGCCGAAGCGAACGAGTCGCTGCTGGCTCCAGACCGCCAGATATCCGAATTTTCGGCAACTTGAGGGCCTCGTGCCAGACGGTGTTGCCGACGATGCGCGCATACCACTGATCCCTGGCGTTGTTCGCGTCGCCCTGGGTCTGAAAGATGACTCCGTGCTTGGTGTGCTCGACTGAGACGGCGCGGTGCGTCACGGTGAGGCTCGGCTCGCCGGGTGGGTGAAAGGCGACGATCTGGCCGCGATGGAGATTGGCGGCCGGCTCTGATGTGAGAATCGCGACGTCTCCCGGGTTGAGCGTCGGACGCATCGATCCCGTGTCGATCACGGTTAACCGCAAGACGCCGAGCGCCATCCCCCCGGCCGCTAGCACGATCAGAAGAAGGACGCCCCCCAGCATGGTTGAGGAGAGCACCTTCGCCACCCTGACGCGTCCCCGGGTACGCTGGCGCCCGGCGACGGGCACGCTGACCGTCTGTGTGCCGCCCACCGCGCTGGACCGGCCGCCATATGCCGGTATGTGCACAGGCATTATTGCCAGCCCCCCTGATTCCAGCCGGCCGTGTAGGTGACGGCAGCGGTGAGCGCGCTCTGCCAGCCGCCATGGCCCGCTTGCAGCTTGTAGAAGTACTGTGAAGGCGTGGCCAGCACGGCGTACGGTTCTTTGCCGGCCGTGCCTTCGGCCAGCGTCGCGGAGACTGTGTTCGTCGCGGTCGCGATCACCGACACCGAGTTGCCGCCGCGATTGGCGACGTACACGTGCGTACCGTCGGGCGTCACCGACATACCGGTCGGATCCCCCGTGGTTCCAACGGCGGGGTGGGCAGCGACTTCGTCGTTTGAGACCGTGATCACGTCCAGGAGGTTGTTGGCGTGATCGTGGACATAGAGCTGACAGCCGTTCGGCGTCAGCGCGAGCGCGTTCGGGTTGGGGGTGGTCCCTGAAAGCGTGATCGTGTTCGTCACGGTGCCGGTCGAGACGGCGATGTGAGCGACGGTGCCGGCCGCGTAGCTCGCCACGTAGAGCTGTTCTCCGTCAGGGGTGATGGCCAGGATGTTGGGATCTCCGCCGCTGGCGACGTTGGCATCAACCATGCTGCCGACCGTTATCGTTTTGGCAACGGTGTCGCTAGAGGTTGCGATGTCGTCAACCTGTGCGTTGCCCTGATCGGCGACATAGACATGCGCCGAGTTCGGGGTGACCGCAAGCGCGATCGGCTTACCCGTTACGCCAGCGCCGATCGCGACGGTGGTGCTCACCGTGTTGGTGGCCGTGGTGATCACCGACACGTTGTGAGCGGAGTAGTTGGCGACATACACCTTTTCCCCATTCGGGGTCACGGCGATCGCGCCGGGGTCCCCCTGGGCGCCGATGGCGATCCCGGTGCCGAGCGCACCCGAGGAGATCGTGAGCGGGTAGACGAGTTTGTTGGCGCCGTTGACGACGTACCCTGTGGTGCCGCTGGGGGTGATGGCGATCGCATCTGGTCGCGATTTGGTGCCGCTCACTTCCGGGATCGCCACAGTTTTGGCGACTTTGTCAGTGGAGACGGTGACGATCTGGACCTGGCTGGAGGCGCCCTCGGCGACGAGGGCTTTGGTTCCGTCAGGAGTGACAGCAATGTCGTTGGGCTCGATGCCGATCGTTCCGGTCACGACCGGCGTGCCGGCATTGGTTGACGTGTTGAGCGCGTGCACCGTTTTGCTGGCGCCGCCGTTGCCGACAAACACCTGCGGGGTTTCCGCTCCGGATGGATTGACATCGGTGAAGCTCGTGGCGATGCCTGTCGTGCCGGCGGAGGCGTAGCTGCCCCCGGAGGTGGTGGACCGCAACAGCGTGTAGCCGTTGACCAGGGCGTTCCCGTTGGCATCAACTTCCGCGGAGGCGGTCCATGTCGCCGACACGTTGGTCTGCCCATTGCCGCCGGCGCAACCACCGTTGACGGTTGTGAGCCCGGTGGGGGTCGCTAGTTTTGCCGCCGCCAGTGCCGTCGTTTTCACGGTCTTCGTTCCCGCGAAGCTCGCCAGCGCCGTGCCCAGCACCGTGACCTGCACAGCGACCGCGACGAGCATGATGCCTATCGAGTGCCCGGCGCGGGCCCGTACCGAGCGGTACAGGGCACCGGCCAGCCCACGCGCCGCGGCTGCCATCGCTACTGGGCGATCGCGTTCCGTTGCGTCGCCTGGAAGGTGTAGGTCAAAGTCGAGGAGCAGCCCTGCAGATCCTCGGTCGCCACAGTACCGCCAACGGAGCCCGTGCAAGCGGCTATTTTGGACAGGTCGCCGGGTGCGCCTTCGGGAAGGGTGAGCGTGAAGACCAGGTAGTCCTGTCCGCCCGCCGCCAGCGAGTTCAACGGCGCCAGCGGCTGGGCGGTCGTCTCCAGCGCGCTGACCGATGCCGTGTTGGCACCGTTGATTTTCACCGTGCTGGCGCCAGGGGTGCATGTGTATTCAAACGCGGGAGGCGGCGTCGCGGGTTTCACTCGTTTCCATGCTTCCGAGCACGCCTGGATGCTGACCTGCAGCCCGTTCGTCGCGTCGGTGTCGAGTTTCGATGTCGGCGACGCGGTGAACTTCAGCGTGATTTCCTTGTTCGCGAGCGTGGCGCCTGTCGAGTTCAGGTCGGCCTCGCGGGCAACCGTGTCTCCAGCGGCGATGTTGGTCGCGCCGGTGGCTGCGTCGTTGGTCGGGCCGACAGCGATCTTGACCGTGCCCGAGGAGATCGCCTGAGGCCCCGCCGTGGCGGTGTTGGTGAACGTCGCGAAGGCGCCGCCGATGAGCGCCGCGGCCGCCGCGAGCAGCAGCGCGATCGATAGCGCGACCTTGCGATAGTCGCGCGTGCGGTCATCGATGACGTTGATTGCTTGGTGGCGATCGTTCATGGGGTGACTCATCGGTCACGCCGGATAAACCTTTAGCCGCGCTCATGGGGGCCCACTTGCCGGAAGGGCGCTGTGTTCGCGCGCTACGCAGGTGCGCCAGTCCTACGCAGGGCTGGTGCGGCGGTCTACTCCCTCAAATGAGCTGCGCCTGCGGGCACGGCGGTCCGGGCGCAGAACGGGACCGATGGAGCTCCCGGCCCCGCGCAGCACAAAGGCGTCGCGAGTGGGGCTGTAGCGCAGCACCGGCCGCAGGAGCAAGAGCCAGCGCCGGGCAACGTACCTGCGTGGTCGTGGCACTGAACGTGAACGCATCCGTTCCCCTTTCTCGCCTGCTGCTTCGATATGCCCGGCCCTCGGGGCCGGTCTTACGAGGCTCTTACTAACTACTACGAGCAGCGGGATCGAACTCCGACCGCTGTGCGCAAATATTTAGCCGAGGTCCCGCTGGGCCGGGCAAAGCCGCCGGGCGGACAGCGGCTATAGCGGTCTTCGGTGAGTGCTCCGAGGCGCAGCCCGCAAGGAGCAGCCGCAAGTCATGACCCGCATCGCGGCAGCCACTCTCTCTCGCGGGCACCACCCCATTCGATCACAACGACGAATAACATCTCCCAGCCCGCCGGGCCAAACCATGCACGTCAACCCATTCATCGTTCTCGGGAGTGCCATCATCGGATTCCTGGTCGGCATGACGGGCGCCGGCGGAGGAGCGTTGATGACGCCGATGCTGATCCTCCTGTTCGGCGTGACGCCCTCGGCGGCGATCTCGAGCGATCTGGTGGCGGCGGTCGTGATGCGCCCGATCGGGGCGGGGGTGCATCTGAGGAAAGGCACTGTCAATCGGGGCTTGGTCGGGTGGATGGTCCTCGGTTCGGTCCCGAGCGCGTTTTTGGGTGCGTATCTGCTGCATGTGATGGGGAACGCGAAAAGCGCGCAGCAGAACATCGAGGTGGTGCTCGGCGCAGCGCTGCTGTTGGGGGCGGCCGCGATGGTGCTGCGCTATGTCCTCGACCGGCATGCGGGAGAGTCCCGCAAGGGTGTGGTCCACGAGTTGATCGCCCGTCCGCTGCCGACGGTGATGATTGGGGTCTTTGGCGGGATCATCGTCGGGATGACCTCGGTCGGCTCGGGGTCATTGATGATCATCCTTTTGCTTTTTCTCTACCCGACGATCGGCGCGAACCAGCTGGTGGGCACCGACCTGACGCAGGCGGTGCCTCTGACTGCGGCGGCAGCGCTAGGGGCCATCGCGTTCGGTCACGTGGAGTTCGGAGTCACGACCTCGCTCATCATCGGCAGCGTCCCAGCGGTGTTCGTCGGATCGCTGATCTCTTCGAGCGTCCCGGACCGCTATGTCCGGCCCGCGATCACCTTCGTGATCTTCGCCTCCGGACTTAAGTATGTCGGCGTGGGCACAACAGCTCTCGGCTGGATCCTGTGCGGCATTCTGCTCACGGCCGCAATCGCCTGGCTGGCGCACGCAAAGCCGTGGCGGGCAAGCGGCGTATCGTATGAGGCGGCCTTGATCGAGGAAGGGGACGAGCAATGAACATGGTGCAGAGCAAGTGGGGCACGGGCGTCAACGCCGAGGCGATCCAGGCATGGGACGGCCCGCTGTACGACACATTTGTTCGCTTTCGCCACTTGCTGGCGGGTGGTCTGGGCGTGCACGGCGACGAAGGGTTGCGAGTAGTGGCGCCCGCTCCGGGCGAGCGTGCGCTGGACATCGGCTGCGGCTTCGGCGATACCGCACAACAGCTAGCCGGGCTGGTTGGGCCGGACGGCAGCGTGCTCGGCGTTCGACGCGGCTCCGCGTTTCATCGAGACCGCCCGCGAGGAGGCCGCGCAGGCTGGTGTGCACAACGTCCGCTTCGAGGCCGTGGACGTGCAGGCGCACTCCTTCGAGGAGCAGTTCGACCTCGCCTTCTCGCGCATGGGGACGATGTTCTTCGCCAACCCCGTAGCCGCACTGCGCAACGTGCGCAATGCACTCGTGCCGGGCGGGCGGCTGGCGATGGTCGTCTGGCGCTCGAAGGTCGAGAACGAGGGCTTCTACCGCAGCCAGCTGATCACGGAGCGGTTCGTGACGAAGCCGGAGGAGTACGACGAGCCGACATGCGGGCCAGGCCCCTTCTCGATGGGCAACGCGGACACGACCAGCGGCATCCTGCTGAGCGCGGGCTTCGAGGACATTTCGCTGCTGCGCTGCGACAAGCCGATCCGGATCGGCGATGATCTCGAGGAGGCGGTGGAGTTCGTGATGAGCATCGGCCCCGCGGGTGAGATCCTGCGCCTGGCGGGGGAGCGGGCCGCGCACCTGCACGAGCCGGTCGCGGCGGCGCTGCGCGAGGATATGGCGCAGTGGGTCCAGCCTGACGGAAGCGTGATGGGCCCAGCCTCGACCTGGATCGTCACGGCCCGTGCGCCGGGAAGCGAAGCCACTGCTGCGTAGAGGTGACGCCCAGGGTGGGCAACCAGGCCGCCGGTCGCCCCAGTGGGCTATCTATCCAGCGCAGGAGGGTGGAGCAGCAGGCCGGCGAGCGCCTGCATCACTTGCTCGACCGCCTGGTCGATCGTCTCGTGGCCGGTGCGTAGCACGAGGTCCGGCTGGGCGGGAGGCTGGTAGGGGGCGTCGACTCCGGTCATTCCCTGCAGTTCGCCAGCACGCGCGCGTGCATATAGGCCCTTGGGGTCTCGCGCTTCACAGACCTCGAGTGGCGTATCGACGTGGATTTCGATGAAGTGCAGGTCGTCGGCGGCGTGCAGATCCGCGGCGTGTTCCCGATCGCACAGATACGGGCTCACGAGGCTGACCAGAGCGATCGTCCCGGACTCGGCCAGCAGTCGTGCGACGTGAGCGGTACGCCTGACGTTCTCGCAGCGGGCCTGCTCGTCGAAGCCGAGATCCCCGTTCAGACCGTGACGCAGGTTGTCTCCGTCCAAGAGAAATGCCGGACGACCGGCCTTCACCAGACGCTCCTCGACAGCGGTCGCGATCGTCAACTTCCCCGACCCCGGCAATCCGGTGAACCACACGGTTGCCCCAGCGTGCCCGAGCGCATCCCAACGATCGCGGCGGGTCAATCGTGACCCCTGCCACCGCACGTTCGGGCTGCGCTCAGTCTTGGTCTGCGGCGTTGCTAGATCCTCGACCTCGGCGTCGGTATCGAGAATCACTCCTCCGGCGACAGTCTCGTTACTCGCCTCGTCGATCACAATCAGGCTGCCGGTGATCCGGTTACGGCGGTAGGAGTCGTAAACGAGCGGCGAGCTCAGCTCTAGACGAACCCTCCCGAGATCATTCAAACCCAGGGTGCTCGCGCTCTCGTCACGGTGCAGATCCTCGACGTCGAGCTTGTAACGCACATCCACAGCACCGACCATCGCGGTGCGGGTGGTGTGCTTCACGAGATACCGGCGCTTGGGGTCCAAAGGCTGCTCGGACATCCAGCAGAGCAAACACTCGAAGCTGTTCGACACCGATGGCTGGTTCTGGGTGCGCGCAATCGTGCTCCCCCTGCTCACGTCGATGTCATCGGTGAGCCGCAGCGCCACAGACATCGGTGGGAAGGCCTCGTCCACCGGCCCGTCGAACGTGTCGATCCCGGCGACCTTGGATCGCTGGCCAGAGGGAAGAACGACTACGTCGTCCCCCTCCCTGAGGATGCCGCCGGCGAGCTGGCCGGCATATGCCCGGTAGTCGCTGTTTCGTTGCCTGATAACCCACTGGACGGGGAAGCGGACGTCGATCAAGTTGCGGTCTGAGGCTATGTGGACGTGCTCGAGGTGGTAGAGCAGCGGCGAACCCTCATACCAGGGCATCGTTGCGGAGCGCTCCACAACGTTGTCGCCATGCAGAGCCGAGATCGGGATGAACGTCACATCCGAGATATCCAGGCGAGCCGCGAACCCCTCGAACTCATCGACGATCTCATCGAAGACCTCTTGGCTGAAGTCCACGAGGTCCATCTTGTTCACGCATACCACCATGTGGGGGATACGCAGCAGCGAGCTGATGAACGCATGACGCTTTGACTGAGCGACAACGCCCTTGCGCGCGTCGATCAGCACGATCGCCAGGTCCGCGGTCAACGCCCCGGTGACCATGTTGCGGGTGTACTGCTCGTGTCCGGGTGTGTCGGCGATGATGAACCGCCGTTGTGGTGTGGCGAAGTAGCGGTAGGCGACGTCGATCGTGATGCCCTGCTCGCGCTCGGCCCGCAAGCCATCCGTGAGCAGCGACAGGTCGAGGAAGTCTGAGCCCATCCGCTTCGAGGTCTGCTCGACATGCTCGAGCTGGTCCACCAGAACCTGCTTTGAGTCGTAGAGAAGCCTGCCGATCAGGGTGCTCTTGCCGTCATCCACCGACCCGGCGGTAGCGAAGCGCAATAGCTCGGCCGGACGATCAGAGAGAGAGGCGAACACGTTACGGGCATCCTCGCTGGATGGTTGGATCTGGGGATCGTAGATTGCCACTAGAAGTACCCCTTGCGCTTGCGATCCTCCATCGCCGCCTCGGTGACCCTGTCATCGGCCCGCGTCTGTCCCCGCTCGGTTACGTCTGTCGCGGCGATCTCGAGCACCACCTCCTCGAGCGTGGACGCTCGCGACTGCACCGCACCGGTACACGTCATGTCCCCCACCGTGCGATAGCGCACCCAGGCCGTAAACGGCTGCTCGTCCTCGGAGAGCTGAACGTAGGGACTGACCGCGTAGAGCATCCCGTCGCGCGCGAACACCTCGCGCTCGTGTGAGAAATAGATCGAAGGAACCTCGAGCTGCTCCTCGGCTATGTACTGCCAGACGTCGAGCTCGGTCCAGTTGGAGATCGGGAACACACGCACATGCTCCCCTCTACGGATGCGCCCGTTGTAAAGACTCCACAACTCAGGACGCTGCCCCTGGGGCTCCCACTGGCCGAACTCGTCGCGGAAAGACAGGATGCGCTCCTTCGCCCGCGCACGCTCCTCATCGCGCCTTGCTCCTCCAAACGCGCAATCAAACTCGTGCTCGGAGATCGCGTCCAGCAACGTGACCGTCTGCAATCCGTTCCGCGACGCCCGCGGGCCTGTCTCATCCACAGCCCGCCCAGCCCGGATCGACTCCTGCACCGAAGCCACGATCAGGCGCTCTGAGATCTCGGCCATCCGCCGGTCACGGAACTCGATCGCCTCGGGAAAGTTGTGGCCCGTATCGACGTGCATCACCGGGAACGGGAACGGCCCAGGACGAAACGCCTTCTCCGCCAAACGCAGCAGCACGATCGAGTCCTTGCCGCCGCTGAACAGCAGAACGGGCCGCTCGAACTCAGCAGCGGCCTCACGCATGACGTGAACCGCCTCGGCCTCGAGGGTGCGCAAGTGGGAGAGATGGTAAGTGGCTGGCATCCTTGCGGGGCGACTACCTGGTTGTCATCTGAGCTCAGCGCACGCGTATACAGAGATCGCGGAGAGCCTTGGCGTCCGCCGCAGCACCCGAAAGGTGTGCCAGACCCAATCCCGCTTGACCTTTATACGAACGATAGGGGCAATTTCCGATTCCTGCAAGCCAAATCTTCGTCTATCGGGCCCGATCCACACCCATACCCCGGTGTGCGGAGCAGGGACGCTCCGCCTCCACACCCGCCGGCCCCCCACGGCCTGCGCGGATGCTGGCCGATCTTGATCGGTCAAAGAAAACCCCCAGCTCACCACCCGTACCTGGCTCAATACATAAATCTGGTAGACTTAGTGAGGATTAGTCCCCGAGCCATCTCCGGAGCACCAAAATGGTCCTTGCACTGCTCATCATCACCGCCTGCTGGATGCTCATCCTTTCGCTGGTCCTCGCCATCTGCCTAAGCGCACGCCAGGGAGACCGCCAGCAGCTAAAGCAGGCACATCCCATGAGCGGCCCCGGCGAGGCTCCTCACTTCTGCTCGCCGATCCAGGAGAAGATCGCACGTGAGTGGGTGATGACCGTCCCGTCTGCAAGCTTCAGCGCCGGCAGCTTCTCCGCGCCGGTCGCCGCCCGCAGCTCCTCGCGCGAGCCTTTGCGCAGGAACGGGATCGGGCTGCCGTGAGCGGCTAGCACCTTGTCGTAGGAGATGCCTGCGGCGTGGAGCGCCTCCTGCACGCGGCGACAAGGATGTATCCGCGGACCGCCGTCATCACCGTGGCAAACGAACAGCGTCGGGGTTTCAGCCATCTGCATCCTCCGCTTCGTTGGGCTCGGGCAGGAAGCCTAGCGCGAGGTGCAGCTTCAGGGGCACTCCCGCCGTGTCGATAACCGTGCTGGGTGGATGCATCACCCACGCCGATGAGACCTTCCGAGCAGCAATCCACCACCGTCCCCGCGCCCGGAGCGCCAGAGCACGCCCCGGCGCCGCGCGCGCGTCCCAGCGAGCGCCGGCGCCGCCCATCTGGCGTCAAACGACGGCACAGCGTCTATATCCCACTGAAGCTGCGGGTCGTCCTTACCTTCGTCGCGGGCCTCTCGTGGGTCTGCTTCTCGCTGTGGCTGTCGCGCAGCTGGATCGGAACGCTCGGGCACGACATCTCCACGCCGCTTGCGATCCTGGTGATCCTTGGGATCGCGATCATTCCCGGCTACCTGAACATCCAGCTGATCACTGCGATCCTCCTTGACCGCCCGCCACCTCTGCATTACGAGGTCGAGTTTCCAGTGATCACATTGCTGATCGCTGCTTACAACGAGCAGAGCTCGATCACCGCGACCCTCGACTACGCGCTGCGCGCCAACTACCCCGCGCGCTTTGAGATCGTGGTGTGCGACGACGGTTCGACCGACTTCACGCGCGAGGTCGTCGCCGCATACGCGGAGCACGAGCCGCGCGTGCGACTGTTCGCAGCCGAGCACGGCGGCAAGGCCAACACGCTCAATGCCGCGCTCGAGACCGTTCACACGCCGCTGACGGCCACGATCGATGCCGACACGCTGCTGATGCCCTACTCGCTCAGACGGGCCGTGATGCGACTGCTCGTCTCGCCGCCCGACACGGTTGCCGTCGCGGGGGCAGTGCTCGTGCGCAACTCACGCGAGAACATGCTCACGCGCGCGCAGGAGTGGGACTACTTCCTCGGCATCGCCACCGTCAAGCGCGGTCAGGCGCTGCTGCAGGGAACGCTCGTCGCGCAGGGCGCCTTCAGCGTGTATGACACAACCGCCCTGAAGCTCGTGGGCGGCTGGCCGAACCGGATCGGCGAGGACATCGTGCTCACCTGGCGGCTGCTGCTAGCGGGCGGACGCACCGGGTTCGAGCCGACCGCGGTCGCGTTCACCGAGGCGCCCGCGGACTGGCGCGCGTTCGCGCGCCAGCGCCGGCGCTGGGCGCGCGGGATGATCGAGGGACTGCGCGATCACGGCTTCGGCATGCTCAAGCAGCTGAACTTCTACTCCCACTCGGTCGCCGGCAACTTCCTGTTCCCGTTCCTGGATGCGACCTTCACGCTCGCGTTCATCCCCGGCGTCGTGCTGGCCGCGACGGGCAACTTCGCGATCGTCGGGCCGATGACCGTGATGGTGATGCCGCTCAACGCCGTGCTCGGCAGCGTCATGTACTTTCATCAGCGCCACGTCTTTCGGAGCGTGGACCTGCGCGTGCGCAAGAACAAGCGCGGGTTGCTGTTCTACTTCTTCTGCTACCAGTTCATGATGTCGCCGATCTCGCTCGCTGGCTACGTGCTCGAGACAGTTCGCGCGCGCCGCGCCTGGTAGACCTGCTGCCGTCCTAGGTCTCAACCAGCCCCTGCCGAGGCTTGCGACTGGTCGTCCCGGATCTGCCAGCGCAGCGAGCCGGGTGTCGTGAGCGTCTCCCCGGCCTCCAGCACAGGCTTGGGTGACCTAATGGTCACATATCGAGGGGGCCTATCTGTCTAGCACTGAGGCTGCCCCTAAAGGACGACACGGTTTTGCCCGAATAGGACTACATGATCCTTCATCTCAACACCAGGCGATAACGATGCTCTTGGGAGCGATCCTCGTCGTCCTGTGGCTTGCGGTCATGCTCGTCTTTGTAGCCGTCTGCCAGATGGCCGCGCGTGGAGATTGCGCTTTCCCAGCCACCGTCGAGGATTCGATGACCGGGGGGCCTGAAGGCTCGCTGGGATACGAGCTGATCCTCTCACGCTCGCTTGGGAACGAGCCAATCGTTTCTGAGGGACGGGCCGGCCGCTTGGGAGAACGCGCAACGGCCTGACGGGGACGGCTCCAGCGTATAGAGAGGGGACGCTGGAAGCTGAAGAGGGCCCACAGCGATCGTGGGCCCTCTTCACGTGCACATCAATCTGCTATCTCGGCATTAGCCGTGATGATGCTCGCCGTGGCCGCCATCACCTTTGCCGCCGCCATGGCCTTGATCACCACCGCCGCCTTTGCCACCGCCTTGGCCGCCATCGCCTTTGCCGCCGCCATGGTCACCGCCGCCGCCATCACCACCGCCGCCGTGTTCTCCCTCGTGGCCGTGACATTCGTGGTCCTTGCCACGGCCCTTGCCGTGGTCACATTCACGGTACTGGTTGAAGCTTGCGCTCCCGCCATCACCTCCTCCGAACCCTGCGAACTGACCGCCACCGGCCAGCGCCATCGCGCCACCGGTGCCAAGGGTTAGGAATCCGATTGTTATTGCCGTCGTCAGGCGTGATCGCATAAAGAATCCTTTGCGTCGTTGAGAGGTGGACCGGCGCGCCCTGCTCATCGCCCGCAGCTTGACTGCATCCAGTGCCAGCGGATCCAATGTGGGACGCCCGTCGCGGAGCATGTCGGCAACCTCTTGGAGGTCATCCGAGAAAAGGTTTTCCTTGTCTTTGCTTGAGTGGCTCATGCCGTCTGATACGTACGACCGGCCAGATTCCAGACGGAAGCTCGCTGGTCTGGACGTATGGCCGATACCGGCGGGGTGGAAGGACTCCGCAACGATGCATTCGAGCGGCTGTATGCCGAGCACGCCCAGGCACTGTTCGGGTTTCTCCGCTATCGCACCAACGACCCGGCACTGGCCGAGGATCTGCTCGCTGACACCTACGAGCGGGTTCTGCGCGCCCGCCGGCGATTCGATCCGCGCAAGGCGAGCGAGAAGACATGGCTCTACACGATTGCGCTCAACTGCCTGACCGACCACTCCCGGCGGCGCGCCACCGAAAGCAGGGCGCTGGAGCACATCGCGAGCACTCCGGGCCCGCTCGGCGAGTCCTGGGGGGTCAACGAAACCGATCTGATCGACGAGGTCGCAGGCACCGACGTTGACGAGGGTGATCTCCTCAACAGGAGCCTCGCCCTCCTGCGCGGGCCCGAGCGCCAGGCGATTGCCCTGCACTTCGGGGCCGACCTGAGCATCGCGGAGATCGCCAAGCTGACCGGCGAGCCGTTCACGACGATCGAGGGCCGCATATACCGGGCGCTAGGCAAGCTGCGCGAGGCGATGGACTAAGAAGCCGTCCGCGTCTGCATCCAAGAGCACGCGTCGTACTTCGGCTCGCCAAGGATAACCATGGCACGGGTCGAAGAGGAAGCGGACATTAGTTCGGAAAGACGGCGTTGTGCGTCGCGTGCATGTGTATTCCGTCTGGCGAATGGGTAAAGATGCTCACGCGTACTTCGTCACATCTGTCTCAATGATGCTGATCGCAGCCCTCATCATCTGGTTCATCCTGGTCATCTCGTTTGTGACCCTCTGCCGCGTCGCCGCAGCTGCGGACGCCAGAGACGCCGCCCTTGCTCAGCGCTACCCCTCCGCCTCCACTGTGGGACCCAGCACCTTCGCCGCCGGGCACGTCATCTGGGATGAGCAGCCTTCGCTGGTGCTGGCGGAGGAGCGGGCTAGAGCCCGCGGCGCCCGAGAACGTGCGGGACGGTACGCAGCAGGATCTTGATGTCCTTCCACAGCGACCAGTTCGCGACATACAGGTAGTCGATCGCAACCATCTCGCCCAGTGGCACGCGCGATGGACCGAGGATCTGCCAGTGGCCGGTCATTCCCGGCATCAACTCCAGGCGCCGGCGGTGCCAGCCCTCCACACGCTGGTCCTCCTCGATAACCAGAGGGCGCGGGCCGACGAGGCTCATCTGGCCTTTGAGGATGTTGAAGAGCTGTGGCAACTCATCCAGTGCGCTCTTGCGCAGAAACCCGCCCACACGCGTAACGCGCGGATCGTCGGCGATCTTGAAGAGGCCGTCCTTTGCTTCGTTGCGATGGCGCAGCGAGTCCTTCAGCGCCTCCGCATCGGGGACCATCGTGCGGAACTTGAGCATGTGGAAGCGTTCGCCGTGCTGACCGACACGCAGCTGGCGGAAGAAGACCGGGCCGTGGCTGTCGCGCTTGATCGCCACCGCGATCACGAGCAGCAGCGGCGAGGTCACCAGCAGGCCTAGCGAAGCGCCGAGCAGGTCGAAGGTGCGCTTGACCGCCGCCGAGGAGCGCGTCAGCTCAAAGCGCCGGACGCCCATCACCGTCACGCCGTGCAGGTCATCGAACTCGACCGAAGACCCCACCACCTCCAGAAGGCGCGGAAGCACGCTTACCCGGACGCCGACTGCCTTCAGCGTACGCACCAGGTTGAGCATCTCCCCTGAATCGCCCGCGCGCGGAGCGACGATTGCGCGGTGAATGTCTAGCTCGCAGGCCAGGTCGCGGATTTCCCCCATGCGGGGGGAGGAGATGGCGTCGGTCGACCAGGGAGCTGCCATGTCGAGATCGACGTGCGCGACCATCTTCGCCTTGATCCCGCCGTGCCCGCCCAGCTTGGAGCGGATCGTGTTCGCCAGCGCCCCGTCGCCGATGAACAGACAGCGCTCGGTGGGCGCCATCCACAGCGCGATCGCCCGTGCCACGGTGCGCGCCAGCATCAACAGCGCCCCGAGCGCCAGCCATAGAAACAGCGCCTCGTGACGGTCGAGTTCACCCGCAACGATCAGGCCACCGCTCAGCCAGGCAACCAGGGCGCACAGCGTGGCGACGTGGAAGAGCTTGGGCGCCTCATCGAGCGTCGTCTTGCGCAGCAACGCCTCGTCGCGGTCATATAGGCCGAGCACCTTCGCCCCGAGCAGCAGGACCGGCACACCGGCGATGCCCGCCCACGTGAGCTGCAGCGATCTCGAGGAGAGGCCGACCGTGAGCGCAAACGCCCCAACGATCGCAACCACATCGGCCGCGAGCAACATGCGGCGGAACAGTGCGTCTCGCTGCATGCTCGCCGCTGGGCCACGCGCCTCGGTGATCCGCTGCAGCACCGGACGCCTGATCCCGAGCCCCACGAAGCCGCGATGACCACTTGGCACCGGCGCGAGCTCGAGACGAGCTTGCGCCCCGACCTCACCCTGCATCTCGCCGCTCATAGCGCCTCCCCCAGCCTCCTTGCTTGTCATCATCGGTCCTCGCATGATGGGCACACGCGTCTCAAACAGATGTTGAGATCCCGCTATCAAACTCAGTCGATGCAGGAATCTCGCACATCTGGCATCCGTTAGCAAGGCCCGGTGTCTAAAAAAACGCCCCGGGACTTGGCTCAGTTGCTAGAGATCCGCCCCCAAAGACGCCAGTTGCCGCCTGAGCCGGTTGCCGGGAGGGTGAATTAGCGGGGGGGTCTCGGCTTGCCTGCAATCGACCAGTACAAAATGATTCTTCTGATCATCATCCTGACGATCTGGATCATCCTCATCCTGCTTGCCATCGGACTGTGCCTGGCCGCGCGGCTCGGAGATCTCCAGCGCAGCGATGATCCGCAGCGCAGCGATGATCCGGACCGGCGCGCGAGGACACCGCCCGCCCGTCTTCATCACCAAGACTCATAACACCGCGACAAACTCCCCGGGCCACGCCGGGCCCTACTGTTTGGCCGGGAATGATCGACCTTCACTCTCACGTGCTGCCGGGCATTGACGACGGCCCCGAGACGATCGAGGGCTCGCTCGCGCTCGCTCGGGCCGCTGCAGCCGCTGGCACGCGCGTGCTGGTGGCCACGCCCCATGTCAGCTGGCACTACCCCAATGACCCCGGCACGATCGCCCCGCTGGTAGACGAGCTGAACGCGCGCCTAGCCGCCGAGGAGGTTGCCCTGGAGATCCGCGCCGGCGCCGAGATCGCGATGACGCGGCTGATCGACATCGCCCCTGCGGAGCTCAGGAGCCTGCGCCTCGGCACAGGTCCCTGGCTGCTCGTGGAGCCTCCCTTCGCCCCAACCTTCGCCGGTCTCGACTCGATCCTGCTCGATCTCCAGCGACACGGACACAGTGTCCTGCTCGCCCACCCCGAGCGCTGCCAAGCCTTCCACCGCGATCCGCAAATGCTCTCCTCGCTCGTTCGTGCGGGTGTACTCACCTCGATTACCGCTGGCTCACTCGTGGGACGCTTCGGCGGGGAGGTGCGCCGCTTCGCGTTGGGTCTCGCACGCGAGGGACTGATCCACAACGTCGCCTCCGACGCCCACGATGACGTTCGCCGCCCGCCGGGCACCGCCGCGGAGCTGAGGCAAGCGGGCCTCGAGCCGCTGGCCGAGTGGCTCACCGAGCAGGTGCCCGCCGCGATCCTCGGCGGCGCAGAGATCCCGCCCCGGCCCGCGGTGGAGCTGCCGGGCATCGAGCCGGTGAGGCGAGCGTGGTGGCACCGTCGCCACTAGGCTTCGCAACCTATGTCGAGTGAAGCGATGCAGGCCAGCTCGGCGCCACGAGGGGAGCGCGCTGCCCTAGCGCTCGAGCGCGAGCAGCTGCCGCTGCTCGGGCTGGGGGCGCTCATGCTGCTCGCGCCGGCGGCACTGATCTACCTGTCCTTCAACGCGGGTGGCTACTTCCCCAGCGCCCCCGGCTTTGTGGCGATTGTCTTCGCCCAGGCGCTGATCCTGCGCTCGACACTCGCCGGACGCCCGTTCGAAGGCTTCAGCCGGACGCTGGCCATCCCCCTCCTGGCCCTCGTTCTCTATGCCGCCTGGCAGCTGGCCTCGACGCTCTGGTCTCATGCCACCTCGGCCAGCCTGGACAGCTATGACCGCACGCTGCTCTATGTGCTCGCTTTCGCGCTGTTCGGCTCGCTGCGCTACACGCCTGAGCGTATGCGCTGGCTGCTCAGGGCGCTGGTCGCTGGAATGGCCGCGGTATGCCTAATCGGCCTGATCTCCCGCGTTCTCCCGCACGCGTGGCCCACCGCGAGCAGCTTCTTCAACGACCGGCTGAACTATCCACTGACGTACTGGAACGCGGAGGGCATGCTCGCGACCACGGCGCTGATCCTCGGCTTCCACCTCAGCGCCGATCGCGGCGAGCACTGGAGCGTACGGGTCCTGGCCGCCGCGCTGCTGCCGGCGATTGCGGCGACCCTGTTGCTCACCTTCTCGCGCGGCGCGATGGGGGTCGCCATCGTCGGCCTGCTTGCTTACTGCGTGCTGACACGCCTGCACACCCTTCCCGCCACGCTGCTCGCGACGGTACCGTCCACAGCGATCGCGCTGCGCTCGGCGTGGGACGCCACACTGCTGGCCAGCAGCAAGCCCACGAGCGCCGCGGCTGTCGCCCAGGGACGCCACGTGGCGGCCGTGGTAGGAGCATGCATGCTGGGTGCAGGCCTGCTGCGGGGGGCTCTGCTCATCATCGACCGCCGGCTCGGTGACCTGCCGCTGGTCCGCACCCCCCCGCGCCTGGCGGTGCGCGCCGGAATCGGCGTGGCGGCCACCGTGATCGTCCTCGCGGTCGTTCTCGCGCTCGGCGCGGCGGGCTTTGCCCAGCGCGAGTACGACAAATTCGTCAACGAGAAGTCCGGCCCGCACACCGCGCAGACACGTGAACGACTCTCCGACCCTGCGAACAACGGCCGGCTGTCGCTGTGGAAGGCAGCGGTGCGCATCTATGACACGCAGGAGCTGCGCGGCACGGGCGCCGGCACCTACCAGCTCTATTACCCCCGCTATCGCACAGAACGGCTCTACGTCGTCGATACTCACTCGCTCTACCTGCAGAGCCTGGCCGAGCTGGGCGTTGTCGGCTTCGTGCTGATCCTGCTCGTCGTGCTCGGCATCCTCGGTGGGCTGGCGGCACGGATCCGCGGACCCGACCGGGCGCTGTATGCGGCGCTGCTCGCGGCGACGCTCGCCTGGGCGATCCACCAGGCATTCGACTGGGACTGGCAGATGCCCGCGGTCACGCTCGGCGTGTTCATGTCTGCGGGGCTCGCGCTCGCGCGCCCCGCAGACGGCGGGCCGGGTCGCTTCGGGCTGCCCGCTGGGCGCACGCTCGTCGGGCTCGGATGGCTCGTGCTCGCCGTCGCGCCACTGCTGGTGAGCATCTCCTACGCGCGCCTGCAGCAGAGCGGAGCGGAGCTCAAGAGCGGCAACTGCACAAGCGCCAAGCGGGAGGCACTGTCCTCGCTGTCGCTGTCGGCCAAGCGCCCGCAGGCGTATGTGATCATCGGCGTCTGCGACCTGCAGCAGGGCTTCGCTCAGGCGGCTGTGCCAGCGATGGCCGAGGCGGCCACGCTTACACCGCAGAGCTGGGAAAACGCCTACTGGCTGGCCGTCGCCCGCGCCGCCGCCGGACTTGACCCTCACGCGGCGATCCGCCGCGCGATCGCACTGGACCCACTCGAGCACGGCCTGCGCAACGCCGAGGAACAGCTGAGCCCAGCCGATCGCCGCACCTGGGAACTCGCAGCCCCCCGTCTGCGCCGCGAAGCGCTTACCTCGGGCAAGTTCGCAATCACAAATCTTTGAGCCACGGCTGTCGGAAAACGTCTCACCCGTTCGTATCGGTGGTCAAAGGCATTTTTTCGCCAACCCATTCAGGAGGCCGGAGACGAACATGAGGCGCAAGCACGACGCACACAAGGACGAGCTGGAGGGCGTCGCTCAGCGCCTGCGCAATGAGCGCCCCGAGTTGAGCCCGCTAGAGCTCGACCGGATCAAGACCACTGCGATGTCGCGCGCCAAGGCCAAGAGCCGCCGCGGCCGCGCAGGTGCTCGCCGCCTCGCCACGGCAGGTCTGACCGTTGGCCTCCTGGCCGCCGGCACGGGCGGCGTCATCGCCGGCGAGCACCACGGCAACAACGGCGGCAACGCGGCCAACACGCAGTACGGCGGCGAATGCAACATCAGCAACGGCAACGGCAACAGCGGTAACAACAACGGCAACGACAACGAAAACAACGCCTGCAACGAAAACACATTCATCACCACCACCAACAGCAACACCGGTGGCACGACGATCAACAACTACTTCTCGACGGTCACGGTCAGCGCCACGCCGGTGACCCCGACCAGCGGCGTCCAGGGCGCGAAAACGACCAAAGCGACGACGAGCAAACGTCACATCAAATTCCACATCAACGTCTCGCGTAAGTCGCACCTGCGGAAGGTGACCCTGAAGGTCAACGGCAAAGTCCTCAAGGTGCTGAAGGGCAAGCAGGCATCGGCCAACATCAACCTGGTCAACCTGCCTTGCAGCAACGGCAACACGACGGTCACGATCACCGCGGTCACAAGCAGCGGTAAGACCATCACGGAGAGCCACACCTACCACCTGTGCCAGGCCTAGAGCCCGGGCAGGCAGTCTGACGCAGCGGTCGCATGGCCCTGGGGAAACCTCTCCCCGGGGCCATGCTTCCATTTCTTCACATCCGATTCCCACCGATGCCCATCATTAGGAACCCATGGCTCACGAACTGACGCGTCCGCCCAGCCGGGCCACCACTTCACACAGAGACGCCAGAATGTCGAGTCGCATGCGCAGCGACACCTTCGAGCGGCTGCACGAGGAACACGCCAAGCGGCTGTCCTCCTTCCTGCTCTACCGCACCGGCAACCAGGCGCTGGCCGAAGACCTGCTCGCGGACACCTGGGAGCGGGTGCTGCGCTCGCGCCAGCGCTTCGATCCGCGGCGTGGCTCAGAGCGCCGCTGGCTATACACGATCGCCCTGAACCTGCTGCGCGATCACGCCCGCCGCCAGACCAACGAAGAGCGGGTGCTGCGCGACGCAAACGCAGGATCAACGCCCGAGGCGTCCGATCCTGGACTGGCTGCGGTGGAGCACCGGGACGAGCTCTACCGGGCCCTCACCGTGCTCAACGACTCCGAGCGCGAGGCCCTCGCCCTGCGCTTCGGCTCCGACCTGAAGCTGCGCGACGTGGCAAAGGTGCTCGGCGAGAGCGAGAGCGCCGTTGAGGGCCGCATCTATCGCGCCCTGCGCAGGCTGCGCGAGAACCTCGACTGATTAGGACTCCCTACGAGGTTTCCACGCAGCACCCGCTGACTGTCAGCGGTGGCCGCAGCGGATGGCCTTCGGGCTGGCCCGACCCGGAGATCGAGCGGTCGGCGTGGACGGTCACCCTGAAGCGCACACGCGGGGGGCGCGGGTAGCGTACGACGCAGGTCCAGGGATTCCCGAGCGCACCGTGCGAGGGCGAGCTGCAGCGTGCCTGCTGCGCACGTCCTGAGTATCCCGGGCGCGAGTCCCTGGTGGTCAGGAGCAGCGCCTGCAGCGCTGCCTGCCCACCGGCGCCAGGGACTGCTGCTGAAGGACGAACTGGGCATTTCCTTCGCGGCTCTCGAGCGCCACCACGGTCCCTCCGATCCCCACCGCCAGGATCAGCGCGACGAGCACCCCCGGCCGTCTCACGCGTACTTGCCTCTCATCTCCGCTTGAGGATAAAGCCACCGGCAAGCCAGAGATGCCCGCTGGAGAGCGCCGTTCTCCGTCCACAGGACACGACCGGGCTCAAATAGGCACGCCTCGCAGCCGATACGGCGGTGTGCACAACCTTCGCATGCTGCTGAGCACCACCGCCACGATCCTCGCCTGCGCCTGCGCTGGCACAGTCCCCGTCACCGCCGTAGCGCAACCCAGCACGGTCCGCTCGGCGCTGCCAGCAGCGAGGGCTCAGACGCACAACGCCCGCAAGCGCAAGCGGCACTTCTCGCACAGCGCCTGCCGGCCCTCGAAGCACCGTCGCAAGGGCCACCCGGCGTGCCGCTCCCACAGAGCCCATCCCGTCCGCTCCCACGCGACACGCAACCGCTCTGCACACCGCGCGCGAGCCAGCCGGCCTCTCCCAACCGCCTCCGGGGCGAAGACCGTGACGGTCTCGCTCTCCCCGGAAGGCTCGCCAGCGCTGGCGAGCGTGCTCGCCACGCCTTGCCAGAACACCGATCTGACGCCCGCGCCGGGCAATCTCGCAGAGATCAGCGCCGCGACCCTTTGCCTGGTAAACCAGGAGCGCGCACGCAACGGCGAGCTGCCCCTGCACCTAAGCAGTCAGCTCGATGAGGCCGCGCAGGGCCACAGCGACGAAATGGCCAGCGAGAACTACTTCGCCCACGTCGCACCAAACGGCCAGACCCCGGTCGGCCGTGTGCAGGACACTGGCTACATCCCCAGCCCCCAGGCCGGTTATACGCTCGGCGAGAACATCGCCTGGGGCACCCTCCAGCTGAGCACACCGAGCGCGATAGTCGCGTCCTGGATCGCCTCTCCGGAGCATCTCGCGAACATCCTCTACAGCCCTTACCGCGACACCGCGATCGGCGTCTTCCCCGCGGCGCCCGCCTCGCTCGCCCAAGGCCAGGCGGGAGCGATATACACGCAGGAGTTCGGCGTGATCGTCCGCTGAGCCCGGCGCTACTCCGGGACCGAAGTGCCGGGCCCAGACAGCTCGAACGCCGAGTGCAGCACCTGAACCGCGCTTGCCACCAGGGCGCGATCGATAACGCAGGAGATCTTGATCGGCGAGGTGGAGATCATCTCGATGTTCACGCCCTCCTCAGCGAGCACCCCGAACACCCTCGCCGCGACACCCGGGTGTGAGCGCATGCCGGCGCCGATGATCGAGACCTTGCCCATCTCCTCGTGCGCGATGAGGTCGACGAACGCCTCGCCCGTGAGCGGCGCCAGAGATGCGCGTGCGTCGCGCAAGTCCTCGCGCGGCACGGTGAAGGAGATCTCCGCCCGCCCGCCCGCCGAGGTGGGCTCGTTCTGGACGATCATGTTGACGTTCACGTTCGCCTGTGCGAGTGCCTGAAAGATACGCGCGGCGGCGCCCGGCTCGTCGGGGACACCGACCAGCGTGACTTTTGCCTCCTCGGTGGAGTGGGTGACAGCTGTGATCAGGGGTTGCTCCATGGCGCCTTCCTCGAGCACAACCGTACCGGGCTCCTCCACCAAGGACGAACGGCAGTGAATGCGCACGCCGTGATTGCGCGCGTACTCGACCGCGCGCAGCTGCAATACGCCCGCGCCGGAGGCCGCCATCTCGAGCATCTCCTCGAAGGACACCGTCTCCAGCTTGCGTGCCTGCGGCACTACCCGCGGGTCGGCCGAGTAGACGCCCGCCACGTCGGTATAGATCTCGCACACCTCCGCCGCCAGCTCGGCAGCCACCGCTACCGCCGTCGTGTCCGAGCCGCCGCGACCAAGCGTGGTGACGTTCTTGGCGGTACTCGACACGCCCTGAAAGCCGGCCACCAGCACAATCGAGTCCTCGTCGAGCGCCTCCCTCACGCGGTCTGCGCGCACATCGATGATCCGCGCCTTCGTGTGCGACTCATCGGTCACGATGCCCGCCTGGGAGCCCGTCAGCGAGATCGCACGGTGGCCGAGGTCGTTGATCGCGATCGCACACAGCGCACAGGAGATGCGCTCGCCGGAGGAGAGCAGCATGTCCATCTCCCGCGGGTCCGGAGCAGCAGAGACCTCCTCGGCCATCGCGATCAGCTCATCGGTCGTGGAGCCACGCGCGGAAAGCACCGCGACCACACTGAAGCCCGCCTCGCGCTTCTCGACGATGCGCTGCGCGGCGCGCTTGATGCGCTGCGCGTCGGCGACCGAGCTGCCACCAAACTTCATTACGACCAGGCCAGGCATGGGCCGAGGATTACACAGCGCGGCGGCCGACCGGCGAGCGGCCCGCGAAAGCCTTGCCGAGTGTGACCTCGTCGGCGTACTCCAGATCCGAGCCCACCGGCAGGCCACTGGCCAGGCGGGTGACCGTCAGCGCAGGCACGCGCAGGTGGAGCTCCTCGGCAATGTGCAGGGCGGTAGTTTCGCCGGTCGTGGTCGGGTTGGTGGCGAGCACCACCTCGCGCACCGGCGGCGTTTGTTCGCCGGCCGGTTGCTCTGCGGGCGCGACGCGCGCGAACAGCTCAGCGATCTTCAGGTCCTCGGGGTCGATCCCGTCGATCGGCGAGAGCGCGCCCCCAAGCACGTGGTAGACACCTCCGTACTCGTGTGTGCGCTCCATCGGGATCACGTCGCTCGGCTCCTCAACGACGCAGATCAGCCCGTGATCGCGCCGCGGGTCCGTGCAGATTAGACAGCGCGTCTGGTCGGTCAGGTTGAAGCACACCTCGCACAGCCCGATCCGCTCCTTGACCTCCACAATCGCCTCCGCCAGAGCACCGGCATCCTCGCCGGAGGAGCGCAATATGTGAAAGGCCAGCCGCTGAGCGGTGCGGTTGCCGATGCCCGGCAACTTCGACAGCTCCGTCACGAGCCGCTGGACAGGAGGGGCGTAGCTGCTCACAGGGGCGGGCGGGGTCCGGGCGGGTGGGAACCCAATCCGCCGAGCCCGCCGAGGTCCAGTCCCTCGGTGGCCCCGCCCATGCGGCTGGCTGCCAGCTCCTGGGCGGCGCGCAGTCCCTCGTTGACGGCGGCGGTGACCATGTCGGAGAGGATCTCCGCATCCTCCGGGTCGACCGCCTGCGGGTCGATCTGGATCGACTTGACCTCGAGGTCGCCCGAGACCTTCACCGTGACCATGCCGCCTCCGGCCGAGGCCTCGACGACCTCGTGCTTCAGCTGCTCCTGGGCCACCTCCATGTCCTGCTGCATCTTCTGGACCTGCTGCATCATCTGCGCCATGTTCGGCATGCGCTGCTGCTTTGCCATCAGGCCTCTTTCTGCTCGCTGTTCGCCAGCCCCTGCTCGCCGGCTTTGACCCCGGCACCGTCCGCCGGGGTGTGCTCGCCGGAGAGCTCCTCGGCGTCGAACTCCTCCATGAAGCGCTGCACCCACTCCTCCTCGGTGGGGGGACTCTGCTCAGATGCGGCGCTCAGGTCGGCCTCGAGCAGTTCGTAGGAGATCCGCCACCGCCTTTTTGTGATCTCGAGCAGTGCTTCGGAAACAATCGCGCGGTTGTCCGGATGCTCGGCCTTCTTCTTCAAAAAGGCTGCTGAGGAAGCGAACGCCACCGCTAAATCCTCCCCGTCTACCCCCACCGGGCGCGTGTCTTTGAGGACCGCGCTCAGCATCTGGTTCTTCTTCCCAACCAGCTCCAGCACCGCCGGCCAGAGGGCGAGCAGGGACTCGAGATCCGTCGCGGGGACCACCTCGGGCGCTGCCTCGGGCAAGACGTCCACGACCGGCGCAGGCTCGGGCGCTACGTCCAGCACCGGCGGGTCCTGGACCGCCTTCTCCGCAGCCGCCTCCGGTGCCGTCGTGGCAGCCGGTACGGGCACCGTCCGATCCACCGTGACTGCGGAGACGGCGCGCTCGCGCTCTAGTCTCTCGATGCGACCGAGCAGGGCCAGCGCCGAGGAGTTGACCTCGGGCTTGGCCGCCTTCACCAGCGCCAGCTCCAGCCGTGTGCGCGCGTCGGCCCCCGCGCGCACACCCTCCATCGCCTCCCCAAGCAGCTCCAGCAGGCGCACGACCACCCCGCGGCCGGTGCGCTCGGCTTGAGCCAGCAGGTGCGCGTCGGCCTCCTCGGTGAGCGCCAGTTCAGCGGGCAGCTCCCCTAGCGTTTGCACGACGAGCAGCTCGCGTGCCCGCACCTCTAGGTCAGTTGCGAACGACCCCGCGTCGCGGCCCTGCTCCACACACTCCTGGAGCGTCTCCAACGCCCGCCGCGCATCACCGGCGCCAACCGCGTCGACCGTCTCTTCCAGCAAGCGCGCGTCCGCCACGCCCAGCACCGCCAGCACGTCCTCGAGCACGATCTCGCGACCGCCGTAGGTAAGCAGTTGCTCGAGCGTGCCGAGCGCGTCGCGGAAAGAACCCGTCGCCGAACGGGCGATGGCGGCGACCGCCGCCGGCGGAATCTCAATCGACTCGGCCTGCGCGGCGCGGCGCACGACACTCGCGAGCTGCTCGACCGTCGGGCGGTGGAAGTCAAAGCGATGGCAGCGATCCACCACCGTGGCCGGCACCTTCTGCGCCTCGGTGGTGGCGAGCACGAACACCGTGTTCGGGGGCGGCTCCTCCAGCGTCTTCAGAAACGCGTTCCACGCCGCCGTCGTGAGCATGTGCGCCTCGTCCAGGATGTACACCTTGCAACCACCCGATACCGGCGAGTAGGCGACGCTCTCCCGCAACGCGCGAATATCGTCGACCGAGTTGTTCGACGCCGCATCCATCTCGATCACGTCCAGTGAGCTCGCCCTCCTGATCGACAAGCACGACTCGCACGCCCCGCACGGCTCTGTTGTGGACCCGCTCGGGTGGCCGGGGTCATTACCTTGGCAGTTCAGGCATGCCGCCAGGATCTTGGCCATCGAGGTCTTCCCGGTCCCCCGCGAACCCACGAACAGGTAGGCGTGGTGCACCTTCCCGCGCTCTACCGCATTGCGCAGCGTACGCACCACCGGCTCCTGCCCCACCACATCGGCGAACGTATGGGGCCGGTGCCTGCGATACAGGGACTGAGCTTGTTCGGAGGACTGGTCGATCGGCACTTCGGCTGAGTCTACCCACGCTCGCGGCCCGCCCAAGCGGATAGCGTCTGCGCTCGTGACAGCCTGGACCAGGCGCCATTCGGCGCCGCTCACAGCCGCCTTCGCGATCGCCGGCGGGGCGATTCTGCTGCGGCTGCTCTACGGGGTGGCGTTCGCGAACTACGACACGCTCTATGCCCTCGCATGGGGAGGACAGCTCGCCCGGGGCGAAACGCCGGCCTACGGCGTGCCGGTCGCGCCCACGCCGCACCCGCTGCTGGAGATCATCGGCGTGATCCTGCGACCGCTCTCCCCCCACCTGGAGATCGAGCTCGTCGTCGCCCTGGCCTTCCTCGCGCTGGCCGGCTGCGGCTGGCTGATCTACGAGCTCGGCGCACGCTGGTTCGGGCACGCGGCGGGAGCGCTGGCGGCGCTGATCTTCCTGACACGTGTCCCGGTGCTCTCCGACGGCGTTCGCGCCTACGTGGACCTGCCCTACCTGCTGCTCGTGCTCGGCGGGCTGCTGGTGGAGGCCCGCAGCCGGAGGAGCCACGGGCGTCCTGCGGGCGCGCCCGTGCTCGCGCTGCTTGCTCTGGCCGGTCTGCTGCGGCCCGAGGCATGGGTCTTCTCGGGCTTGTACTGGCTGTACCTGATGGGGCTGCTGCCGGCGCGGCTGCGCGCACTGCTGCCGCCCGGCGCGCCGGTCCGCGAGCGCGGCCGCGTGCTGCGGCTGACGCTGCTGGCGGCCGCCGCGCCACTGCTCTGGCTGGGCAGCGACCTGGCGATCACCGGCAACCCGCTGTGGTCGCTGACGAACACGCGACACACCGCCTCGGCGCTCGACCGCAAGACCGGGATCGGCAACGTGCCCCTGTACGTCCCCAAACGGATCGGCGAGGTGCTGCAAGCGGCGGCTCTGGCCGGGGCCGCGACCGGCGGGGTGCTGACGCTGCTCTGGCTGCGGCGGCGGGCGCTGCCCGGCGCCGCAGCCGGGGTGCTCGCGGTCGTCGTGTTCGCCGCCTTCGCCGCAGCCGGGCTGCCGATCAACACGCGCTACGCGTTCCTGGCCGCCGCGATCCTCTGCATCTTCTGCGGCGCGGCCGTCTTCGGCTGGCTCGAGCTGGCACCGGGAGACCGCAGGCGCCGCCCGTGGATCGTGCTGGGCGCGCTGGTGGCACTGGCGCTGCTGGCGAGCGCTCCGTCGCAGTACCGGACGGCGCACGGGGAACTCGACAAACTGGCCCACCAGGAGCAGATCGAAGGGGACCTCACAGCCCTCGTCGACGGCGGCGCGATCAACCTGCGGTGCGGGCCAGTCGGCGTGCCCAATCATGCGCCGGTCCCGCTGCTTGCGCTGTACCTGCGCACCAGCCCGGCGAACATCCGCAGCGCTCAGGTCGGGCATATCGACAGGGGCGTCTACGCCGACCCGGCCAGCCTCGAGGTCGAACGGGAATACATCCTCGACAACCACGACCCGCATGAGGCTGTGACGGTGCCGCCGGGCTTCACCGCCGCGGGCGCCAACCGCTCCTGGCTGATCTTCGAGCACTGCTCCTAGCAGTCACCGGCCAGCAGGTGTGCGCCCGCGCCAGGACGCACCTCGCGCGCATCAGCGGGAAGAGAGATGCCCGGCGCGAACAGGCCGAGCACGCTGCCGCCAAAGCCACCGCCGGTCAGCCGCGCACCGGCGGCGCCATCATGCAGCAGCCGCTCCACTGTGCCCTCGACCATCGGCGTGGAGACCTCGTAGTTCTCACGCAGGCTCTCGTGCGTAGCGTTCAACAGCGCTCCGAGCGCGACCAGGTCCTCCGCCTGCAGGGCCGCCACCGCTTCGCGCACGCGCCGGTTCTCGCCGGTGACGTGGGCAACGCGACGGCTGAGGGGCTCGCGCAGGCGGGCCACGGTATCCGGGCCGGCCTCGCGCAGCGACTCGATTCCCAGAATCCGGCACGCCTCCGCGCACTCCTCGCGGCGCTCGTTGTAGCCGGAGCTCGAGTGCGCGTGCCGCTCGCCGGAATCCACCACAACCAACCGCCAGCCATTGAGGCGCAATGGCACGGGTTCGATCTGAAGTGTCGCGAAGTCGATCAGCAGCGCCCTGTCCGGTTGCCCGTAGAGGCAGGCCAGCTGGTCCAACATGCCCGTCTGTGCACCCACCCACTCGTTCTCCACACGCGCGCACAGCCGGGCGAGCTCGATCCGGTCGCAATACTCGCCGGTGAGACCAAGCAGCGCCAAGCACAGCGCCACCTCCACTGCGGCCGAAGAGGACAGCCCCGACCCCCGGTCCACGTTGCCAGTGATCTGCAAATTCGCACCGGCGAGCTCCAAGCCGGCCCTCTGAAGCTCTGCCACGATCCCGCGCACAAAGGCTCGCCATCCGTCCGCGCGCGCAGGCCCGGCGAGCGGGAACTCGTCGTGCTCGCCGAGATCGCTCGCGTATGCCGCGATCCGCGCTTCGCCGCCTGATTCCGGCCGTTGTGCCTGCGCGCGGACTGTGACCCCCTCGGCGATCGCGAACGGCAGCGCCAATCCCTGGTTGTAGTCAGTGTGCTCGCCGATCAGGTTCACGCGCCCGGGCGCGAACGCCACCGCACGCTCACGCGGCACGTACGATCGCCTCACGCAGCCTGGCGGCGGACTCCTCGGGCAGCACGTCGGAGATGAACGTGCCCGCACCCTGCTCGGAGCCCGCAAGGTACTTGAGCTTCTCAGCGGTGCGCAGCGGCGGGTAGAACTCGACGTGCAGGTGCCCTTGGCCTGCGCTGGGCGGGTGGGGCCCCGTCGTGGGCGCCTGGTGGACGACCATCACGTAGGGAAATGGCCGATCGAAAAGCGCGTCATATCCGCGCACCACTCCCTGGAGAGCCTCGGCGAGTAGGCGCAGCTCCTCGGCCTCGCACTCGAGCAGGCTCGGCCGGTGCGCGCGCATCACGACGTGTACTTCATGAGGCCAGCGGGCGGCATAAGGGACGTAGGCCACCACGCCGTCGTTCTGAAAGACAACCCGCCGGTCGTCCTCGATCTCGCGACTGACAAGGACGCACGGCGCGCAGCCGCCGAGCCGCGTGTCGGCCGCGAGCTCGAGCTTCGGGACCGGGGGCAGGAACGGGTAGCCATATATCTGGCCATGCGGATGGTGCAAGGTGACGCCCACCTCGACGCCGCGGTTCTCGAAGATCAGCACGTAGTCGATGTCATCGCGCGCGCCGAGCTCCTGGAAGCGCTGTCGCCAGACCCACATCAAATCCTCGGCACGGCGCGGCGCGAGTGTGCCGAACGAGGCGTCGTGGTCGTCGGTGTAGACAACGACCTCAGCCGCGCCGTGCGGCGCCTCGAAGGCGGGAAAGCGATTCTCGAACACGGCGATCTCAAACGCCGGGAAGGGAATCTCCGTCTCCGCTTGCCCCTGGCGGGTGGGACACAGCGGACAATGCTCGCGCGAAGGCAGGAAGGTGCGCTCCTGACGGTGGATCGCATAGACGACCTGCTCGTCGCGCAACTCATTGCGGCGCTGCTCACTCACGCTGCCGGGGCCCCTCGCGCGTGTAGAGGATGAGCGCCCGGCCGTCGCGTTTGACGTGTCGCACAAGCATGACGGGCCCGTAGCTCTCGCCCCGCACCCTCTGCTCCTTGGGCGCTCCTGAGCCGCCGGTCTGCGGGCGGTGAGGAGGTGGAGAACTTTTGTGGGATGAACCCATCGTTCGAGGGTATACCCAGTGTGATGGCTCACGAGCAAGTCCCGAGGAGGAGGATGAAGATGTCAAAGACCGACCAGGCACAAGAGGTCCCAGAGCGGTCATGGATCGGCTGGCCCGAGTTCGACAGACGCGCGTTCCTGCGCCGCACAGCGCTGACCGGCGTGGGCGTCGGCTCGGTGAGCACGCTGCTCGCCGCATGTGGTTCGAGTGCTTCCAGCGGGGGCGGTGCCTCGAACAGCGTGTTCGGCTCGCACCCGGGCTACAAGTTCGTGTTCGTCAACCACGTCACGACGAACCCCTTTTTCACTCCCACGCAGTACGGCGCAGCGGACGCTTCGAAACTGCTCGGTTGCTCGTATCAGTGGACGGGCTCGGAAAGCTCAAATGTCAACCAGATGGTCAACGCGCTGAACAGCGCGGTCACGGCCAAAGCAGACGGGATCGCTGTTGCCCTGATTGACCTGCACGCGTTCAACGCGCCGGTCGAAGCGGCGATCAAGGCGGGCATCCCAGTCGTCGCATACAACGCCGACGCGGTCGGCAACGCGCGCCTCTCCTACATCGGCCAGGACCTGCAAAAAGGCCGGCGAAAAGATGGGCGAAAGGATCGTCGCTGATGTCGGCTCGGGCGATGTCGCGCTGTTCATCGCGACGCCCGGATCGGCCAACCTGCAGCCGCGCATCGAAGGCGCGGAAGCGGCCGTCAAGGCCTCGGGCAAGCCGATCACCCTGCACACCGTCGCCACGGGCGCCGCCGTCCCGGGCGAGCTCTCGACGATCGACGCGTACTGGGTCGGCCACAAAAATACGAAGGGCATGTACGCAGTTGACGGGGGCAGCACGGAAAGCCTCGCAAAAGTCATGCAGAAGTACTCGCTCGGCGGCAAGGTCAAGGCCGGCGGCTTCGACCTGACCGAACAGACGCAGAACCTGCTGAAAGCCGGCGACATCGAATTCACGATCGACCAGCAGCCCTACCTGCAGGGCTTCATCCCGGTGCTGCAGCTGTTCATGTACAAGGTCTCCGGGACGCTGTCGGGCCTGGCGGAAACGGACACCGGCCTGAAGTTCCTGGACAAAGAAAGCATCACGCCTTACGTCAACTCGAAATCGCGCTACGAGGGCACCTCGACGGCCGCCAAGGTCATCGCCTAGGCGCGGGACGGAAGGCTTCGGAGGAAGGACATGGCGAGCGTGGCGGACGGGCCGGCTGCCGAGATGCCCCCGGCAGCGCCTGGGGACCCGGAGCGCTCGCTCCGAGTCCCCAGGCGGCGGGAGCTGTTCGAGCGCCTCGTCTCGCTACGTGAGGGCAGCATCATCGTCGTCACGATCGTCACGGCGATCTACTTCTCGGCGAACACGAGCAGCTTCTTCACGGGGGCGAACTTCGAAACGCTGCTGCCGTACTTCGCCCCGTTCGCGATCCTCGCCGCGGGCGAGGTGTTTGTGATGATCCTCGGCGAGATCGACCTGTCGATCGGCGCGATGTACCTGTTTGCGCCGATCCTCTTCTACAAGCTCAATACGAGCATCGGACTCGGGCTGGTGCCGGGCGTGATCGTCACGCTGCTGTTGTGCATGCTCGTGGGGGCGCTGAACGGGTTCTTCGTCGCGGTCGTGGGCATCAACTCGTTCGTGGCGACGCTGGCGATGCTGTTCACGTTCGAGGGGCTCGCGCTGATCATCTCCAAAGGAACGCCCGTGGCGACGCCCGGCGGGCAGCCACCGCTGGGGACGTTCGGAAAGGTCTTCGGCGGTGGCACCTACTCGGAGATCATCTGGGCGGTCGCGATCGTCGCGACCCTGCAGGTCGTCTTGACGTTCACCCGCTGGGGGCTGTATACGGTCGCGATCGGCTCCAACAAGCTGGGGGCCGCCGAGGCCGGCGTGAAGGTGAAGCTGGTGATGATTCGCAACTACATGCTCTGCAGCCTGACGGCGGCTCTCGTGGGCATCTTCGAGGCGGTTCGCTCCGCGACGGTGCAACCCGATCCGGCCGGCGCAAACGAAATCCTCTTCCTCGCGGTGGCGGCCGGCGTGATCGGCGGCACGCTCTTGACGGGCGGCTCGGGCACAATCGCCGGCGCGCTGATCGGCGCGCTGTTCCTGGGGATTCTCAAGGACGGGCTGATCCTGCAGGGCGTCAACGCTAACTACCTGCTCTTCTACACGGGCCTGGCCGTGATCGTGGCGATGACGGCGAACGTGTTCGTCGGACGGGCCCGCCGGGGGCATAGCGGTGGTTGACCCGACAGAGCCACCCGGCGCCATTCCCCCGGCGCAAGCACCAGACGTCGTCCCGCCGGCGACGGCCTCCGATGATGTCCTGCGCGTCGAGCACATCTCCAAGCGCTTCGGTCCCGTGACGGCGCTGCGGGACGTCAACCTGCACCTGAAAAAGGGTGAGGTGCTGGGCCTGCTCGGCGACAACGGCGCGGGCAAGTTGACGCTGATCAAGATCCTCTGCGGCTTTCAGAGGCAGGACGGCGGCAATATGTTCCTGCGCGGCCAGCCGTACGCGCCGAAAAGCGTCGACGACGCACGCGCCAAAGGGATCGACACGGTCTTCCAGGACCTCGCGCTGATCGACGAACTGTCCGTCTACCACAACCTGTTCCTGCGCCGTGAGCGCGTGTTCAAACCGATACCGCTGCTGTCCAACCGGCAGATGAAGCGCGAGGCGCGCACGGCGCTGGATGAGATCGGCATCAACATCCCGCAGATCGGCGTCGCCGTCGCACGGCTCTCCGGCGGGCAGCGCCAGGCGATCGCCGTCGCGCGCACGGTCAACGGCGACGCTGACATCATTCTGCTCGACGAGCCGCTGGCGGCGATGGGCGCGAAAGAGGGGGCGCAGATCCTCGACCTCGTCGCGCGACTAAAAGACGAGGGGAAAGTCTCGATCATCATGATCCTGCACAACTACGTCCACGTGCTGCAGGCATGCGACCGCGTGAGCATGATCCAGGACGGCGTGATCGCCCTCGACAAGCCAACCTCTGAGACCTCGGTAGAGGAGCTCACGGACATCGTCGTCAACGAGTACCGCCGCGCGAGACTGGAAAGCCAAGCCTGAGATTGATGGACCGTGCACCCATCGTCGAGATCCTCGCCACCGGTCACCGATCGCTGCCCGCGACTCCAGTTCGGGTGTTCCCGCTGCGCCTGCCGGGGATCGCTTAAGGCTGCTTCCTTCCGGACCTGACCTGGTTCACAAGCCGACACCGCGCGGGACCCGAACCATCGACGCCCCGGACAGAGGAGCGACCGGGGCGCAACCCCTCGGAAGGGAGTTCAGCCCCGCTAGAGCGGATTGCGGATACAGGGCGCCGCTACCTCCCCGCCTAGCACGGTCCGGCTCGATCGTAGCGCAGGGATACCGCTTTGCGTTAGGCTGCGCGACCGTGACCTACTCAAAGAGCATTCCAATTCGCCCGGGCACGGCTATCGCTGCGCTGGGCGCCGCGATCCTAATCGCCGGCTGTGGTTCAAGCGGCTCGAGCAGCTCGATCGGCGTCGGCAACGAGAACAAGTCCGACGAATCGCTGGCCAAAGCGGGCGAAGTGAAGGTCGCCACGACCCCGGCGAGCGGTCCGCTGGCGACCGAACCAAAGATCACGCCGCCCAAGGGACCGGCGCCGGCCACCCTTCAGACCAAAGAACTGATTCCGGGGACCGGTAAGGAAGCCAAAGCAGGCGAAACGGTCACCGTCAACTACGTGGGCGTGCTGTACAAAGGCGGCAAAGAGTTCGACGCCTCCTGGAAACGCAAAGAACCGTTCCAGTTCAAGCTCGGGCAGGGATCGGTCATCAAGGGGTGGGACCAGGGCGTGGCGGGGATGAAGGTCGGCGGACGGCGTGAGCTAATCATCCCCTCAGAACTGGCCTACGGCAAGGCGGGGAGCCCGCCGGCGATCCCGGCCAACTCGCCGCTGATCTTCGTCGTCGACCTGCTCGGCACCGGCTCCTAGGGCGCGCGCTGGCACCCGAGACGCCCGCTGATCCTCCGGCTGGCGCCTCGGGAGCGGCGAGCTCCGGATCGGGACGTTCGATGCGGATCCTGGCGCTGCTTCTATTCGCGAGTGTCCTCGTGGCCGTGCTCACTGGCTGCGGAGGGGCGAGCGGCAGTGCGACGAGCCCAGGCGCGATTCAGCTGCAGCGCGAAGACCTCGTGGCCGTGACCCGCGGCCTGCGCCAGGCCACCGGCTCGGCCCAGCGGGAGATGGCCGCCGCGAGGATCGCCTGGCCGCTTACTGCCGAAGGCCTGCCGGTGCCCATTCCGCCGGCAACCCGCCCGGCGGTCTCCACGGCGAGCCGGATGGCGCGCGCGATCGTCGTGCCCGCGCAGATGAGTAAAACGCAAGCGCGCCTGCTGACCGGACCCGCCGCGGGCATCGCCGGCTTATTTGCAGCATTCAGCAGGCTGACCGAGCGCGGCTGGACGCTGACCAGCGCGGCCGCCGTCCAGATCGCGACGGGCTCGCCCGCGGCCGCAGCCTTCGCGCGCGAAAACGTGGCGCTCTACATCGACAGCGTCTACGACGGCCACTTCGATGCTGCCCTGATCGGCAAGAGCCTGCTCGCGGGCTACCGCCTACTCGGTGGCGAAAAGGCCTTCGGCGGAACGCTCAGCCAAGCGGAAGCCGATGCGCTCGCGAGCGCCTACTCCCCGGCCACGGAGCGCCTGTATCCCCATCCGAAGGTGAAGCTGGGACCCTAGCGCGCACCGAGGGATGCGGAGATGTCCTGAGGCACAGCGGCCCAATAGAATCGTCCTCAAGGACGCGTAGCTCAGCTGGCTAGAGTGCTCGCTTCACACGCGAGAGGTCGCAGGTTCGAGTCCTGCCGCGTCCATGGGTGGCTTGGCACACGCTGCAGCAAAGACCGTGCCGAGCAGGCCGCGTGCCGCGACTATACGGCGATCTGGATGTTCTGGGGTGATTTCCCAACCGTTCTGCGCAACAAACAGCGTCGGCATGTGAAGAAACTCACGCCGCACAGGACGCTTTCGCTTGCGCTCAATCCTCGCCGGCCAGCGCCATTTCGGCTCCCAGCCTAGCCAGTGGTCGGGTGCTGCGATCGTAGGAGCCGAAATGACCGTTCTCCTCGCCCTCCTCGCATCCCTCTTCATCGGATTCTCGGACTTCCTCGGCGGCACCGCCAGCCGCACACGCTCCCCGCTGGAAACGAGCGTCGTGGTGTTCCTCACAACGCTCTTGACACTCGTCCCGATCACCGTCCTGCTCGGCGCGAGCGACCTCACAGTCAAAGACCTGGGGCTAGGGGCCATCAGCGGTCTCCCCACCAGCATCGCCTACGTGGGCTTCTTCACGGCGATCGGCCGCGGGCGAATGAGCATCGTCGTGCCAATCTCGGCGGCAGTCACCGCACTGGTGCCCGCAATCACCGGCATCGCCGAGGGCAACGTGCTCTCGACCGTCGCGCTGGCCGGAATCCTCTGCGCGCTCGTGGCGATCCCGCTCGTCGCCTACGAGACCAGCGACGGCGTGCTCACCGACGGCGATGGCTTCTCAGCAGCCCGGCAGGTACTGGTGGCGATTCTCTGCGGGGTGGGCTTCGGGATCTACTTCATCTGCGTGGGGCACACCCATCGCAGCTCAGGCCTGTGGCCGACGGTCGCGAGCCTCGTAGTGGCAATAGCGGTTCTCGTTCCGCTCGCCGCTCGCGGGGGCGTGATGCCCACCGTCACCTCCCTGCCACGGCTCGCAATCACCGGCGGGGTGGCGCTAGGTCTCGCCGACGTGGCCCTCACGACCGCGCTCCAGCGCGGGCCGCTGACCGTCGCTTCGGTGCTCGGCAACCTCTATCCGCTCGTCACGATCGCCCTTGGCGTCACAATCCTCAAAGAGCGGCTCAGACCGTGGCACGTGGCGGGGATCCTGCTCGCCCTCGCCGGCGTGGTGATGATCGCGTCAGGGTAAGCCGGCGAGGAGGCCTGCCCGCGTTAAGGTCTCCCGCATGTCCGGATACGCCGCGTTTCTGCGCGGGATCAACGTCGGGGGCCACCGGATCGCAAGCGGTGAGCTGCGCGAGCAGTTTGTGCAGCTGGGCTTCGGCGAGGTGAGCACATTCCGGGCGAGCGGCAACGTCGTCTTCGCCGCCACCACCCGCGAGCCGCTCGCAGGGATGGCGGCGCGCATCGAGGCGGGACTGGCAGCCTCGCTGGGCTATGAGGTGCCCGTCTTCCTGCGCACCGCCACCGAGGTCCGCGCGATCGCCGCCTACGAGCCCTTCCCGCAGCCCTTGGTAGAAGCCTCTAAGGGCAAGCTCCAGGTCGCGATGCTCTGCGAGCGGCCCAGGGTGCGGGTGCGCAAGGAGGTGCTGGCTCTGGCCACGGATGAGGACAGGCTCGCCCTCGGCGATCGCGAGCTGCACTGGCTTCCCAGCGGAGGCATCCTTGACTCCGCGCTTGACTTCAAGGTGATCGGGAAGCTGCTCGGCCCGATGACAACACGAACCAAGGGCACGGTCGAGCAACTCGCAGCCAAGTACTTCGCCGGGTGACCCGGATCCGAGCCGCTCCGGGGCCGGCCTCAATTTATGGGATACCAAATCTTTTTTCAAGGTATGCCGGGAGAAGCGCCTGCGGGTGCTTTAGGAAAAGATGAGAGCGGATGGAGCGGGACTTTGAGCTGCAGACGCATCGCGCGGAGGATCGCCACTGGTGGTACCGGGGGCGCCGTCGTGTGCTCGAGCGCGTGATCGCGGAGCTGCGCCTGCCCGCGCGGGCGCGGATCCTCGACGCCGGCTGCGGCAGCGGGCGCAACATGGTCGAGCTCGCGCGCCACGGCACTGTCACGGGGGTCGAGCTGTCAGAGACGAGCGTCCGCCTCGCGCGCGAGCGGGGGGCGGGTGAGGTAATCGAAGGCTCGGTGCTCGAGATGCCGTTCGCCGCCGGCAGCTTCGAGCTGGCCGCCTCGCTCGACGTGATCGAGCATCTCGAGGACGACCTCGCCGCCCTGCGCGAGCTGCGCCGCGTCGTCGCGCCCGGCGGCGCCCTGCTCATCACGGTTCCCGCCTACCAGTGGCTGTGGTCAGGCCACGACGAGATCAACCACCACCATCGCCGCTACACGCGCCGCTCGCTACAGCACGTCGCTCAGGAGGCAGGCTGGGAGCCCGTGCGCACGACCTACTTCAACTCGCTTCTGCTCCCCGTCGCGATCGCGCTCCGCGTGCTCGAGCGGTTCAGCTCAAAGACGACTGAGTCGAGCCTCGACCTGTGGGTACCGCCGCCCCCGCTCAACTGGCTGCTCGAACGGCCCCTCGCGCTCGAGGCCGCACTCATCGGCCGCCGCGGGCGCATCCCCGCGGGCCTCTCACTGCTCGTCGTACTCCGCTGAGCTTCTCGGGTGCATTTTGAAGGTCCACGCGCGGTTGACCAGGAACGTCACCACCGTCACGACCGCCGTCGCTGGAACCTGGCCGATGAGCTTGTCCATGCCGAAGCCGTCCACGAACAGATAGACCAGGCTGAGATTGAGCCCCAGCCCGCAGCCCTGCACCACGAACCAGCGCACCGGCGTCAGGGCATCACCGACGTGACCGCGGAAGGTCCAGCGGCGGTTGAGCAGAAAGCCGTTGACCGCCCCCACCGTGAAGCCGATCCCCGAAGCCGCCACATACCAGACGCCGAAGGCCTTCAGAAGCAGTGTGTAAACGGCGAAACTCAGCAGCGTGTTCGACACGCCGACGATCCCGAACTTCACGAACTGGACGATCGCCGGCGCGTTCAGCCGGCTGGCGGGCTCCGGTACGCTCCCTCCCGGTGACCTCTGAGGTGCTGTAGGCGCCGGAGACATTCACAGACAGGATGAACGATAGATTCATCAGGGGCTTATCAAGCTCGTAAAGATAGGGTGAGGCGCCGGTCGCGACAGACTCTCCCGGAAGGCAACACATGTCGGCAACATCACCTCGCACCCCCACCCTGCTCAGCGTCGTAGCCCCCGTCTATGACGAGGAGGAGCTCGTCGAGGAGTTCATCGCGCGCACCCTCGCGGCCGTCGCCGCCTACGACTTCGAGCTCGTCATCGTCAACGACGGCTCTTCGGACCGCACACCCGAGCTGCTCGACCGGATCGCCGCGTCCGATTCACGCGTGCGCGTCATCCACCTGTCCCGGAACTTCGGCCACCAGGCGGCACTCACCGCCGGGCTCGAGCACGCCGCCGGCGACGTCGTCGCGATGATCGACGCCGACCTCCAAGACCCCCCCGAGCTGATCGGAGAGATGATCGCCCGCTGGGGCGAGGGCGCCGATGTCGTCTACGCAGTGCGCAAGCAGCGCGAAGGCGAGACCGCCTTCAAGCTTGCCACCGCCTCCTGGTTCTACAAGCTGTTCGACAAGCTCGCCCAGGTTGACCTCGAGCCCAACTCCGGTGACTTCCGCCTGCTCGACCGCCGCGCGCTGGACGCGCTGCTGGCGATGACCGAGCGCTCGCGCTTCCTCCGCGGCATGACCGTCTGGGTCGGCTTCACCCAGACCGCCGTTCCCTACGAGCGCGACGCTCGCCACGCCGGCGAGACCAAGTACACGCTCCGCAAGATGCTCCGCTTCTCACTCGACGCGATCGCCTCCTTCTCCCACCTCCCCCTCCAGGTCGCCACCTACGTCGGGCTGCTCTCCGCGGGCGTGGCATTCATCGCGATCCCCGTCGTCATCCTCCTGCGCATCTTCGACTCCTACCTTCCCGGCTTCAGCTCGATCACGATCGCGATCCTCTTGCTCGGCGGCATCCAGCTGATCGCCCTCGGTGTGATCGGCGAGTACGTCGGGCGCATCTACGACGAGGTCAAGCACCGCCCCCTCTATATCGTCCGCGAGGAGCGCAACCGGCCTGCGGGTTCATACGGTCCCCTGGCAACTCCCTCTTCACGCGCTGGGCTCTCCGCCCGCACACCAGAGCGCGTCCTCTAGCGCACCGCACCGCTCCGCCGAGGCCCTGCGAGTGTTCTCAGGGCTGGCACCCACGATCGAAAGGCCTCCACATGCACCCACGAATGCTTCCCAACCGCCGAACCCTGTCCCTGATCGCCGCCCCCGCTGTCGTTGGCGCGATGGCCATTTCGGTCCCGGCGCTCGCGGGAACGGGCTCGAGTCCCAAGGCCCACCAGGCCGCCCGTCACTGCACGGCCGTGATCGTCATCAGCCATCACCGGCGCATCCGCGCGTGTCTGATCCGAGGACCGCGGGGCTTCACGGGCTTCCCCGGCCCGCGCGGGGCGACAGGCAAAACCGGGCCGACTGGAAAAACAGGGCCCACGGGGAAAACCGGCGCGACCGGATCCCAGGGATCTGCAGGTGCAGACGCGATCCACGCCTACGCCGTGATCCAGCCCACCTCGCCGACCATGGCCACGTTGGTCGGCGCCTCCAACGTCGTCGGTCTCAGCGAGCCGAGCGCTGGCATCTACTGCATCACCCCCGCGGCCGGCGTCGCTCTCTCGGGTATCGCGGCGGTCTCGCCTGAGGTCAGCTATAGCGCTGGCGGCGCGCCTGGTGTGATCGCGGTCAACGCCAAGCACACCAACTGCGGGACGATCCCCTTCGAGGTGGACACCTACACCCCGGGTACGACGACGCTCGCGACCGGCTACGCGTTCACGATCGCCATTCCCTGACCCGACACCAGTTCACATCCCCAGCCCCTGACGCCTGAGAACATTCGGCCGATGCGCCGACCGGCCCTCTGGCTGACCGCCACCCTCGCCTGCGCCGCCGCGCTGGCGGGGGTGGCTCCGGCGCTCGCCTCGCCCTGCCCAGGCGCCGGGTCGGGGGTTTGCCCATATGCCGCCGTCTCGATCATCGGGCAGCGCGCCGAAGGCGTGCTCCGCTTCCCCGAGGCCGTCGCGGTCGACACAGCCGGCAACGTCTATGTCGCCGACCAGCTCTCCTACGTCGTGCAGAAGTTCAGCGCCGCCGGCGTTTACCTCGGCCAGTGGGGCTCCTACGGCGGCGGCCACGGTCAGTTCGGACCGATCGGCGGCCTTGCAACCGACGCCGCCGGGAACGTCTACGTCGTCGACTCCTCCCACAACCGGATCGAGAAGTTCGATCCCTCCGGGACCTTCATCACTTCCTGGGGGCACCCCGGAAACGAACCCGGCCAGTTCAACTTCGGCTCTTCCCAGGATCCGACTAAGCCTCCCGGCGGGGGAATTGCGGTCTCGGGCAATTACGTTTATGTCGCCGACAGCGGCAACAACCGGATCGAGCGCTTCTCGCTCACCGGCACCGAAGCGATCGAATGGGGCTCCTATGGAAGTGGCCCAGGGCAGTTCTCCTATCCGCGCGGCGTCGCGGCAAACGCGACCGAGGTGCTGGTCGCCGACGATGACAACCACCGCATAGAGAAATTCAACCCCAACGGGCAGTTTGAAAGCGCCGCCGGCACAGAAGGAACAACCGGCGGCCAGTTTGGATTCCCCTACGGCGTCGCGCTCGACGCCGCGGGTGACGTGTACGTCGCCGACGACATCAACCACCGCATCGTCAAGCTCAATCCAGCACTCGCCTTCGTGACCGAATGGGGTGGATTCGGCTCAGCGCCGGGGCAGCTCGCCTTTCCCCGCGGGCTCGCGTCAGACCCCGCAGGCGACACCTACGTCGCCGACACCGCAAACGACCGTATCCAGGTGTTCAACCCTGAAGGGCGCTACCTGCGTACGCTCGGCGCCTCCGCCCGTGCCCCCGGCGTGCTCGTCGGGCCGCAGGGGCTCGCGACAGACCCGACCGGCGGGCTGCTCGTATCCGACACGGTCGACAGCCGCGTCGAGCTGTTCGCGCCGGGTACCGACGCGTTCACCGGTGCTCTCACGGCGACTGGAGGATACGCAGACGGCTTCAACCGCCCTGCGGGCATAGCTGTCGACCCGCGCGGCTCGGTCTATATCTCCGACCCCGCCGACGAACGGGTCGTGCGCCTGTGGGGCGACGGCACCTTCCTATCCGAACTCGGCGGCCCGTCCGATCTCGGCGGCGCGCAGCTCGCCGGCGCGGGCTCGGTGGCCGTGGCAGCCCCCACAGGGGAGCTGTATGTGGCCGACACCAACCACAACCGGGTGCTCCTCTATGGACCCGAAGGGAAGCTCCGCGCGCGCTTCGGCGCGAACGGCGGCGACGGATCACCGGGCGAAAGCCCAGGCAAGTTCGACCATCCGGCGGCAGTGGCGGTCGATGGGGCGGGGAATATGTACGTCGCCGATACCAACAACAACCGGATCGTCAAGCTCTCCCCCACCGGTGCAGTGCTTGCAGAGTGGGGCTCGCTCGGCGCCGGCGACGGGCACTTTCACTCACCGGCCGGCGTTGCCCTCGACGCCGCCGGCAACGTGTATGTCCTCGACAGCAAAAACAACCGGGTCGAGGTGCTCAACCCCGACGGGCGCTTTCTGGAGAAGTGGGGCGAGCGCGGGATCGGCCCCGGTGAATTCTCTCAGCCGACCGCCGTGGCCGTGGACTGCAGCGGGGACGTCTACGTAGCCGACACCAACAACAACCGCGTCGAGCGCTTCGATCTCATCTCCCCCTTCGGCAACGGCTGTCTGGCGCCCGGTGCGTGGCCACCACCGCTCGACGTAGCGCCGGTGCTCCACATCAGCCTCCCGCGACGCTCTGGAGTGCTCGCGCGGGGCGCCCTCACGCTGAGCGTCAGCTGTAAACGGGGCTGCAAGGTGCTCCTCAGCGCAACCCTCACCACTGCCCATCCGCATCGCGCCGTGCGCCTAATCACCGTCGCCCGCCCGCTCCCGCCGCCCGCGCCGGGCACCTGCGCCTGCGCGTCGCCTCCACCGCGCTGCGCACCCTGCGCCGCGCGCTCGGGCACCACTCGAGGATGCTCGCGCGCGTGGAGATCGTCGCGGCCGGACCCACCGGCCGGCGGACCACGGCACACCGGACCTACACAGTCACGCGCTGAGGATGGGGACTGCCGCGCACCCAGGGGCGATAATGACCTGATGAGCGCCGTAGACCCTCAGGCCGAAGATGACCAGTCGAGCATGGACCACCGCCAGGAGCGCGTCCGGATCGAGACCGAGCGCTACCGGATCGAGGGCTCCCTCACGCTTGCCCGTGACGGCTACCGCAGCCGCGTCTCCGACGTGCTCAACGCCTCCGAGCGCGACTTCCTGACGCTCACCGAAGTCACCGTCCAGCCGCTCGCCGGAGGCCCGGTCGAGCTCCACCCGTTCCTCACCCTCGCCCGGCGGCACATCGTGTTCGCGGTCGCGGCCTCAGAGGACCCGGACGGCGGATAACCACGCCGCGGCCGCGCGGCGTGGCTATCCTGACTTCCGAGCATGGGCCTCGATACACAGCGAGCGAAGAACCTCGCCCTTGCGCTGCTTGCGATGACGCAGTTCGTGATCGTGATCGACGCCTCGATCGTCAACGTTGCGCTGCCGTCGATTGGCCACGCGCTGCACTTCTCGCGAGACGACCTCTCGTGGGTCGTGAACGCCTACACGCTCACGTTCGGCGGATTCCTGCTGCTCGGCGGGCGCCTGGCCGATCTGCTCGGCCGCCGGCGCATGTTCATGATCGGCCTGATCCTGTTCTCGCTCGCCTCACTGGCCGGTGGCCTGGCTCAGTCGGAGGCTTGGCTGATCATCGCGCGCGCGACCCAGGGCCTAGGCGCCGCGATCGTCTCACCTGCGGCGCTCTCGATCATCACCACCACGTTCGCCGAAGGCGCCGAGCGCAACCGCGCGCTCGGCGTCTGGGGTGCGGTCGCCGGTGCGGGCGGCGCGGCCGGCGTGCTGCTCGGCGGAATCCTCACGAGCGGTCTGAGCTGGCGCTGGGTGCTGTTCGTCAACGTCCCGATCGGGATCGCCGCAGCCGCACTCGCCCCGCGCCTGCTGTTCGAGAGTCGCGCCGACGATGGAACCGAAGGCTTCGACGTACCGGGCGCGGTGACCGTCACGGCCGGCCTCGCGCTGCTCGTATACGCGGTAGTAGACGCCGTCAATGTCGGGTGGGGATCCACCGGCACGCTGCTGCGGCTCGCCGGGTCGGCCGTTTTGCTGGTGGCGTTCATCACGATCGAGCGACGCCAGCGCCACCCGCTGATGCCGTTCTCGATCTTCCGCCTGCGGACGCTTCGCGGCGCGGACATCGTCGGCCTGCTGATCGGGATGTCGCTGTTCTCGATGTTCTTCTTCATCTCGCTCTACATGCAGGACGTCCTGCATTACTCACCGATCAAGGCCGGGGCTCTCCTACCTGCCGCTCGCGGTCGGGATCATCATCTCGGCCGGAGTCGCCTCGCAGCTCGTCACTCGGATTGGCTTCAAGCCGACGCTGATCGGAGGACTCCTGCTGATCGCCGTCGGCCTGCTGTGGTTCTCGCGTGTCCGCGCGCCCGGCGGCTCCTTTGCCGCCGACGTCCTCGGGCCGTCGCTGCTCGCGGCGTTCGGGCTCGGCTTCTCCTTCGTCCCCGTAACGATTGCCGCGGTGACCGGCACCAAGCCGCACGAGGCCGGTCTCGCCTCGGGGTTGATCAACACCTCACAACAGGTCGGCGGCGCGCTCGGCCTCGCGATCCTCGCCACGGTCGCCAACAGCCGCACCCAGAGCCTGCTGCACTCTGGCGTGCACAACACGTCGGTTGCCTTGACCAAAGGATTCGATCGTGCCTTCCTCGTCGGCGCGGGCTTCGCGATCGCGGGGGCGATCCTCACTGCGGTCCTGATCTCCTCGCGCGACAGCCGCGAGCATGCCGAAGCGGCGCGCGGCGGAGAAGCGGCTGTGGCGAGCGCTTCGGGGTAGGGTCGCGCCGCCAGCCCGAAGAGCGGGACGGAGAGGGCGGGATTCGAACCCGCGATGGAGTTTAACCCCCATACTCGCTTAGCAGGCGAGTGCCTTCAGCCTCTCGGCCACCTCTCCCTGGGATCGGGGGCCAGTGTAGAGCCTGCCCGGCCGCTGGTGGGGAGTGACGGTCCAGACTCCTGCTCACAGCTTCATCCGATTACAGTCCGATGATGTCGCAGGCCGTTCATAGCGAGCAGATAACTGAGCAACGGCGTACGACACTCGTCTCGATTGCAGCGGCCGGCCTGCTGGTGCTCCTGAAGCTGGGAGTTGGCCTGGCGACTGGCAGTCTCGGATTGATCTCTGCCGGTATCGAGTCGAGCGGCGATGTCGTCGCCGCGACGCTGACGTTCTTTGCGGTGCGGCTCGGTGGCCGGCCCGCCGATCCTGAACATCCCTACGGCCACCGCCGCGCCGAGAACCTGGGTGCGCTGGGTGAGGCGGCGATCCTGCTGGCCGGTGGGGTGATCGTCAGCGTCGAAGCGATCAGTCATCTGCTCGACACCGAACAGGCGCCCGACACCCACTGGTATCTGTTCCTGGTCATCGCGATCGCGCTGATCGTCGATCTCACCCGCACGGTCGTCTCGCTGCGCACCGCCCGGCGCTTTGCAAGCGCGGCGCTGCGCTCCAACGCATTCCATTTCGCGGGGGACATGGCGGGCTCCGTGGCAGTGCTCATCGGATTGCTGCTCGTGCGCGCCGGGTTTGCCCAGGGCGATGCCCTCGCCGCGCTGGCGATAGCGGCGATCATCTTCGCCGCGGCCGCGCGGCTGATCGCCGAGAACGCCAATGTATTGATGGACCGCACACCGGCGGAGGCCAGGGAGGCAGCCGAGGAGGCGATCGCCGACCTGGATGCAGACATCGAGCTCAAGCGACTGCGCCTACGCGAGTCGGCGGGACGTTACTTCGCCGATGTGATCGTCGCCGTAGCGCCCGGGCAGGCCGTCGTCGAGGGCCATCAAGCCGCCAGCCTGGTCGAGGCGGCCGTCGAGGGCGCGCTCCCCGGCAGTGATGTCATCGTTCACGTCGAGCCTCGTCGCAGCGGGCTGGAGCTCCGCGACCGCGTTCTGGCTATCGCGTTGGCCGAGCCGTTGGTGAGGGAAACTCACGACGTCAGAATCTTTGAGCAGGCTGGGTCAGACAGCGTCTCCCTCCACCTGAAGTTCTCGGCCGATGTTGGCCTCCCGGAAGCGAATGCGGTCGCTGACCGCGTCGAGCAAGCCATCCGTGCAAGGTCGGGCGTGGCCGATGTGCAGACTCATCTGGAGCCACTCGAGCGTCCTCTCATTGCCCGGCCGGCCGATGATCTCGCCGGCCGGCAGGTCATCGAGGAGATCCAGCGCCTCACCGGAGAGCGGACCGGCGTCGAGCCGCGTTCGGTGAGGCTTCTGTCCACTGAGACCGGTCGCGTCGTCTTCCTCACGGTCGGCACCGGCTCCGCAGCCTCTTTGGTCGAGGCTCACCAACTTGCCAGCGAACTCGAGGAGCAGCTACGCCAGCAACTGCCAGACATCGCCGACGTCGTCGTTCACACCGAGCCTTAGTTTGGGTCGTTAGGCTCTTCTTGGAGTGAGGAAGGGTGGCAGAGCGGTTGAATGCACTGGTCTTGAAAACCAGCAGGCGGGCGAACCCCGTCTCGGGGGTTCGAATCCCCCCCCTTCCGTTTTTTCAGTGAGCGTAGACCGCGAAGAAATCACGGTCATCGGGCGTGAGATACCTTTCGGCCGAACGGCTCATGTTGGGCAACAGGTTCAGCGGTTCGCCCGCACCGGGAGCTCCGTAAGTGATGAAGCTCACCCAATATGAGTTGATGTCAAGCTCCATCGCGCGAATCGCACCGGCATGAATCAGGGTGTGAGCCAGGCTGCCCACCGTCTGATTGTCGCCGGCGGCATAGATCAGGTTGCCATGGGCATCGACACCGATTCCGGAGCGCCACACGAGAACCGCGTTGCCGACCGTCACACCCCATTCGCTGCTGTTGAGATTGGGACTCGCTCGTCCTTCGTCGACGAGCAGCGGCAGATTCTGGCGGGCGAAAGAGACCGTGCTCGGGGCGATCGCCCCGTAACTCCAATTGACCACATCCACCTGCCCGTTCGTGTAGCCCACAAGCGTTGCCTGGCCGTTACGCATCTTCGCGTAGGTATGGCCATTAAGGACGAACCCGCCGTGCGAGTCGCCGAGCTTGAAGCCGCTGTTGAACGTCGCCAGCAGACGGCCCCGCTTGGCGTAGGGGACATCCATCGTGCCGCGTGAGATCGGCACTGAGGGCTCCATCCGGCCCGGGTTGAGCGTCAGCGTGGTGCGCTTGGTGTCAATCCAGGCCAGGCCCGCCACCACGCGCGGATATTCCGGCTGGTTGCGCAGCGTGGTGAGCAGAAGCGGCGGCTGGGCGCCCAGCCCGGACCGGGTGCTCCGCCATGAGCCCTCGCCCGGGAGTACGGGGTGAACCAGCGGAGCCACTCTCGGCGGCTGATAGGGGAGGGCTGCAGACAGACCGGCCCGCCCCACCGCCGGGCCAGCGGCGGTGTAGCCGACTTTCGGTAGCGCTCGCAATGCCGGTCCTCCCTTGCCGGGCGCAGTCAGGCTGTAGTAGGTCGAACTCAACCTGGGAGACGAGCCCCGCCGCCCCATGGTCGCGCAACCACTCCACCGTACGGACGCCGAGGCTCGAGTTGGACGGTTCGGCCATCGTGCTCACGTAGGAGAAGACGACGGGAACGAGCGTGACCATTACGGCCACGAGCACGATCCGGCGCACCCGATGCAGAACCCCGGCTCCATGACCGGCACGGGGACGCAGCAGTCGCGCGTCCGCGTCGGGTCCGCGGCTTGTCGTGGCGCCGAGCTCCATGCCCGCACTGTAAGACCGCCAGCGTTAACCCCAACCCCCTAAGAAGATTCTCACCTGCAAAAGAGGCTGATCGGGGGGAAAGCCGAACCTGATATGACATCTTGGTGGCCGCGCCTGGCGAGCGTTTCTCTGCAATCTATTTAAGGGAAATTTAACATCAGCTCAGTTGAAGCGATAGCAAGCAGCACAGAAGATCGCATCCAACCCGTACCCCCGGCACTGCGACTCCCCCAGCATGCAGCTGCCGGGCACCGGTCCTTGGCAAGGACGCTGCTACGCGCCTGCCGTCCCCGGCAGTGGAGCAAGAACGTGCTCGTCGCAGCGGCTCCCTGTGCGGCCGGGGTGATCGACCGGCCCGAAGTCGCCATGCAAGTCATCGGTGCATTCGTAGTGCTGTGCCTGCTGTCGAGCGCCACCTATCTGATCAACGACGTACGTGATCGCGAGCAGGACCGCCTGCATCCACGCAAGCGCTCACGGCCTGTGGCCGCGGGCGAACTAGCCCCCCGCATGGCAATCCGGTGTGCCGTGGCGCTGGCTGTGCTGGGCCTGGCGCTGGCGATCGCGATTGCCCCCGGGCTTGGGGCCGTCGGGGCCGGCTACCTAGCCCTGACCGCCAGCTACTCGCTGTGGTTGCGACGCGTCGTCCTGGTGGACATCTTGGCGGTCGCCGCGGGGTTCGTGCTGCGTGCGCTGGCGGGCGGCGTGGCTACCGACATCTATCTGTCGCGCTGGTTTGTCATCGTCACTGGAAGCTGTGCGATCTTCCTCGTGGCAGGCAAGCGCTATGCAGAGTTACGCGATCACGCTTCCGGTCCGGGCTCACGCGCAACCCTGCGGCGTTACTCGACTCATCGCCTGCGCCTCACGATGGCCGCCACCGCGGGGATCTCCGGGCTGGCGTACGCGTCGTGGGCATTCACGCGCCCCGGACACGTGCTGTTGTATGGGCTCTCGATCGTTCCCTTTGTCCTCTGGCTGGGCCGTTACGCGGCACTGCTCGCGGCGGGAGCTGGCCAGGCGCCCGAGGAATTGATCCTGCGCGACCGGATGCTGCTGGCGCTGAGCGTAGCGTGGGGCCTGCTCTTCCTCAGCGGCGTCTATGCCGGTCACTGAGCTGAAGGAGCGCGCGAGCATCCCAAGCGTCGAGCGGTCCCTCAGCGGATGGGGGAGGACCGCCCCTGGCCTCTGTCGTGTCTCCCAGCCGCGCGACGTGGAGGACGTTCTCGGTGTGCTCTCCGAGGCACAGCCGGGCTCCGGCGTGATCGCACGCGGCGCGGGGTGCAGCTACGGCGACGCCGCCCAGAACGTGGGTGGCACCGTGCTCGACATGTCCGCGTGTAGCGGGATCATCGCAATCGATCCCGAGCGGCGACTGGTGAGCGCACAGGCCGGAGCGACGATCGCCGCTCTGCTGGTCGCACTCGCGGAGCACAAGCTCACGCTTCCCGTGGTGCCCGGCACACGGCACGTGACGCTCGCGGGCGCAATCGCCAGCGATATCCACGGTAAGAACCACCACCGCGATGGTGCATTCGCCCGGCACGTCACATCGATCTCGCTGTGCACTCCCGCGACGGGTCTGGTGGCGGTCTCACCGGAGACCGGCGCGGACCTCTTCTATGCGACGCTCGGCGGAATGGGCCTGACCGGCGTGATCGTCGATGCGACGCTGCGCGCGGAGGAGCTGCCCTCGCCGTGGGTCTGTGCGGACGTCGACCGCACCGACGGCCTTCAGCAGACGCTCGAGCTGCTGGGCGATCCCGAGCGCCATCGCTACTCGGTCGCGTGGCTGGACATGCTGGCCGATGGACCGAAGATGGGAAGGGGTGTGATCAGCCGCGCAGAGGAGCTGCCCGCGCAGGATGCTCCTTCCAGGACACGGTCATGGCCCCGCGGCAAGACCTATCCGGCGACGCTCTCGCGGCGCGCGGCAATCGATGTCCCGCAGGCCTTCCCGGCCACGCTGCTGCGCCCGGCGAGCGTGCGCGCGTTCAACGCGATCAACTGGCGCAAGAGCCCTCGCCGCGCGCGTGGGCGCCCAATCGCTCTAGCTCCCTACTTCTTCCCGCTGGACGTGCTCGGCCAATGGAACCGGCTCTACGGCCCGAGGGGACTGATCCAGTACCAGTTCGTGATCCCTTCCGGCCAGGAGGCTGCACTTGAGCGCAGCTTCGAGCTGATGCGGATGCGCAGGCTGCCGGTCTACCTCGCGGTATTCAAGCGCTTCGGGGCGGCATTTGGCGGCCCGCTCTCCTTTCCGCTGGAGGGGTGGACACTCGCGATCGATCTGCCCGCAGAGGCCCCGGGTCTGCACTCGGCGATGGACGAGCTCGATGAACTGGTCGCCGGCTGCGGAGGGCGCGTCTACCTGACCAAGGACTCCCGCCTGAGCCGCGCTGCGCTACTGGGTATGTATCCCCGGCTGCGGGAGTTCGAGGAGCTGCGCTCGCGGGTGGACCCCGGAGGAGTGCTCCGTTCGGATCTGGCGCGACGCCTGGGACTGTGCGGAGACCCGCGATGAGCGCAGGACACGTTTTTTCGACGGGACGGCGCGTGATGGTGCTTGGGGGCACCTCGGAGATCGCATTGGCAATCGTGCGCGAGCTGCAGTCCCAGGCCCCCCGTGAGGTCGCACTGCTCGGGCGCAACCGTGAAGGCTTGACGAGGGCCGCCGCGGAGCTGGGCGAGGCGGGGTGCCAGCGTGTGATCACCTTCGAGCTCGATGCGCTGGCGAGCGACCGGCACGCGGAGATCCTCGAGCGGGCGTTCGCCGGGCTGGGCGGCGCAGACATCGTCGTCCTCGCGGTAGGCCTGCTCGGGGAGCGCGGTGGCCTGCCGTCTGAGATCGCCGCGGCAGTGGAGGTCCTGCAGGTGAACGCCGTGGGTGCCGGCTCGCTGCTGATGCACTGCGCGAGGGCGCTGCGAGATGGCGGAGGCGGGGCAATCGTGGTGCTCTCCTCGGTGGCGGCAGAGCGGCCCCGCCGGGCGAACGCCGTCTACGGAGCGTCCAAGGCAGGCCTGGATGCGCTTGCGAGAGGCCTAGGCGATGACCTCCAGGACGCAGGTGTGCGCGTGCTGGTCGTGCGCCCTGGGTTCGTGCACACCCGCATGACTCAGGACCTTGCACCAGCGCCGTTGGCGAGTACTCCGGAGCTCGTCGCACGCGCGGTCAGGGAGGGCCTTGACGGCGGCTCGCAGACGATCTGGGTGCCGGGCGCTCTACGCTGGCTAATGCTGGTCATGAGGAACCTACCCCGTCCCCTCTTTCGCCGTATGCGGCAATGAGCGCCAACGTGCCGCCGCGGGACATGTCGCAGCTGCGGGCGCGCCGCCTGCGGGCGCGTCGCCGCCGTCGCCTCGCGCGCATGGACGTGGGCTTCGGAGGACTCGTCGCGGTCGTGACGATCGTGCTCGCTCCCGGCCTTGCGATCGTCGCGCTCGCCGCACTGGTTGGGCTGGCGGCGTGCATCGTCTCTGTCGTACTCGAGCGGCGAGGTTCCCGGCACCGTCTCCTTGACTCAAAGCAACGAGGAGCTCCTCAGCACCAGCCGCCCGCTAGCGCGCGCAGAGGTGCTTGACAGCCGGTCAGTGTGCTGAGAAGGCGAGCGGCGCAGCGGTGCCCAGCACTCGGCCGGTCGGGTCGAGCGCCTGCACTGTCAGATATCGCCCGGCCGTCCCCGCGGGCAGCGCGATCGCGCTCTCAAAGCCGCTGCGCGCGGCCTGCGCGACCGGCTTCAAACTCCGCGTGGAGGCGCCCACGAGCACCCTCCAGCTCGCGACGGCAGTGGCGCCGTTCCAGCTCGCGTAGACGGTTCTCCGCGCCGCGGGCGACCGACACGGCGAACGCCGGCCGGGAGGCGGGGGCGCCAGTCCAGAGGAAAGCGCAAGGCACGGTAGGACTGATCGCCCGGCGGGAAGTGCGCATCGAACAGCAGCTGGCCGGTGGCGCTGAGCTCGGAGAAGTCCGGGACCTGCCCCCAGCCGATGAACCAGTCGCCGTTGGCCTGCGCCTGCATGTTGCCCTGACTGTCGGCCAGAAGTCGGCGACGGGATGGGTGAGCTGAGCGACGAGCGTCGCTGTCTTGCCCTGCGGTTCGAGGCTGACGACGATGCCGCGCGACTGGCTGTGGACGGTCGGCGAGGCGCCGTTGTCGAAGATGCTGAACGATCCGTTCGCGAGCTGCCGCGGGTCGTGCTGCCAGGCGGTGTCGGTGCCCGGACCCATCGTGAAGCTCGAGTGCTTGCCGCCGAGACTGCCAGGCGATCTGCACCGGTGCTCGGCGTCGATGTCGTAGGCCGCCCAGGTGTTGCGCGCGGAGATCAGCAGACTGCCGTCCTGGTCGAGGTTGATCGAGTTGATGTGAAAGAAGTCGAACGGGAAGCCAGTGTCGCTGGCGTTCGCGAGGGCGTAGGATTCGCCCAGCGCGACGTGATCGAGGCTCGTCCACTGAAACATCACAAGCCCGGTCCGCACGTCGATCTCCTGGAACGTCCCGTCCGTCACCGCTCCTGCCGAGGAGCCACCGACCGACGAGAGGTTGCAGAAGATCGGGTCATAGGCCGTGATCAGCGCCGTGCCCTGGGGAGTCAGCTGGAAGTCGTGCAGGTCGGCCTGCAGTCCATTCCCGGCCTTCACGTGCGCGATTTCGGAGTAGGCGCTGTTCGCGATCACGTCTTCGCCCAGACCGAACCCGTGCACCGAGATGTCGCCCTGCCACCACGTCAGCACCGGTTTGCCCTCGTATTCCTGCACCCGCAGGTTGGTGGCCGAGGTGTTCCGCGGCAGCGCCTTGAACCAGATCAAGCCCGCCGTTCGGATCGAGGATCATCGGCCCGCTCTGACCCGGCCCGTCGTACGGCGCGACGAACTCATCGCCGGGCGCGACGGCGGCAGAGGACGCGGTCACGGTGACCGTCGGTGGCCGCAGGTCCGGACGCGAGCGAAAGCCCTGGATCTCGCTCGGGCTGCCGGGATGGATCGTCTCGGGCGTGGTCGTCAGCGAGTCCTGGTAGGCGATCGTGAAGCGCTCGCGCAGCGGCTGGACGCCGGCGCCCGTCCGCAGCCTGCGCGCTGACCGTGACCGTCTCGCCCTGCGCGAAGGGCCTGGCCGGCACGAAGCTGGCGCCGTCGCCCTGGGAGTAGGCCGAGCAGGCGCCCCGTGTGCGCGCCGGTGCGCGAGCCGACGACGGCGACCTGGCTAAGCTCGCCTGCAGGAAGGCCCGAGGAAGCTGATCTGCGTCTGCGGCGAGGCGTCGCGACTGCCCGGCAGCGGCGAGACGGTGACCGATCCGCCGAGCAGCGCCGAGGTGTTCAACGTGCCGGTGTCGCAGGCAGGGGCCGGAGCGCCCGCGCGGGCGCTGCCGCTAGCGAGCCCAAGCGCCAGCAGCATCGCCGGGCCGAGGATCAGGGTACGTGCAGAGGCCATCGATCAGACGAGGATAAGAGAATCGACAAAGAATCGACCGGCGCACGTTCGTGAAGACGAGGACTGATCGCCGGCGGCGCACTCGCCGGTGCCGGCATCGGCGATCCCAGGCCTGGCCGACGCCAACGAGCGATCAGAGCGTCCAAGTTCGCCCCGTCCCCCGAGCGCGCCGGCGCCGCCCGTGCAGGTCGCGGCCGACGGCGGGACGGCAGCCGAACATCCTCGTGATCATCGTCGACCAGCTGCGCTTCCCGCAATGGTTCTCGGCCGACCCCGGCGGGCTCGCCCTGCCGCCCAACCTCGCGCGCCTGCGTCACGGAGCCGTCTCCTTCGCCCGCCACTACACCGCCTCGAACGACTGCACGCCCGGCCCGCGCGCACACTGCTGACGGGCCTCTACACCCACCAGACCGGCTGCATGATCACCGGCGGCAGCACGCTCGACCCGGGCTTCCCGACATGGGGCACGATGCTGCGCGAGCACGGCTACCACACCTGCTGGTACGGCAAGTGGCATCTGACCCACCGCGACAACCACTGGAACGCCTGCTCCGGGCACGGCGCGCTCGAGCGCTACGGCTTCGCGGGCGGCACCTACCCCTCGCCCGACGGCGGGCCCGGCCAGGGCTGGCACGGTCGATCCGCAGATCGCCGACCAGTTCGCGGAGTGGTTCGCGCAGCGAGGGCGGCGGCGAGCCCTGGTGCACGACGGTCTCGTTCGTCAACCCGCACGACATCGCGTGGTGGTACAGCTGGAGCGACCGCGTTCCCGCCGAGGCCACGGCGCGCGACCGTGATCGCGCGCCTGCCGCCGAACTTCGAGACGCCGGAGCTGCTGATCGAGCGCCACAAGCCGCGCCTGCAGCGCTCGCTGCAGGACACCGCGGCCGCCTCGTTCGGGCCGGTGCCGTTCAACGGTCCCGAAGTCGAATCGCAGCTGGCTGCCTTCCTCGATCTCTACGTCAAGCTCCAGCTGCGAGGTCGACCGCACGTCGGCGCGCGTCATGCGCGACGCTCGCCAGCCGATCCCGAGGTGGCCGAGAACACGGTCGTCGTCTTCACCTCCGACCACGGCGAGTACGGCGCCTCGCACGGCCTGCGCGGCAAGGGCGCGAGCGCCTACGAGGAGGCGCATCCGCGTGCCGCTGATCGTCAAGGACCTCGCGGCGTACTCACCAGCGCCTCGGCCCAGCCGCGCACGCAGCTCACCTCGAGCGTCGACGTCGCGCCGCTGCTGCTCACGATCGCCACGGGCTCCGATCGACGTGGCGCGACGAGCCGCCACTACTCGCATCTCGCCGCGCGGCTCGACCTCGCCGCGATCCTCGCCGATCCGCAGCGCCGGGTCGCCCCTACGTGCTGCACGCCACCGACGAGGTCGTGACCGAGTTCGCGATCGAGACCTACGCGGCCACGCGCCGCTGCACGTCGTCGCGATGCGCACGCCGCGGAGCCAAGTACGCGACCTACTCCAACTGGCCGGCCGAAGGAATCGGCCACAGTCGCAGGGAGAGGAAAGCGAGCTCTACGACTACCGGACCCACGACGGGACGGCTGGAGCTGCACAACAGCGCCGGCCAAAGCGCACAGGAGGAGGCGCTGCGCGAACAGCTCGAGCGCGCCTTCCGCGAGGAGCTGCGCGGGCCCGCTGCCGCCGCGCCTGACCGAAGCCCATGCTCGTGGCTTCGCCGACTACTTCTCAACGGCGCGCGTCGCCGCCGAGAAGGCCACCGAACGGCGCAGGCTCCACGAGCGAACAGGAAGTCAGCCCGGCCGGGCAGGCCGGCGATCCCGAGTACCGAAGATGCCTGCGCCCTAGAGCTTTCGCGGCGGGCGGAGACACCGATGACAGCGCCCGAGGCGTCGAGCGCCTGTACGGCGACGTACGGTGCAGCACCGGGCACGGACAGCGTCGTCTCGAAAGCCGGTCTTGCGGCCCACTCGCGACGGGCACGAGCGGCTCGGCGAGGACCCGGCGAGGACCCGCCAGGAGGCGACCTGCGTGGCTCCGTTCCAGCTGACCGACACGGCGAGCGCGTTTGAGCCGCTCGGCTTGGCCAGGACGCGACGGCGCGCTCGCCGGCTGCCCGCCCCACGGCGACAGGAAGGTCCTGAAGTTCTGCACGTCCTTGCCGAGCGTGCCGTCGAGCAGCACGTGTCCGGCAGCGTCGTACTCGGTGAAGTTCGGCAGGCCGCCGTAGCCGATCAGCCAGTTGCCGCCGGGAAGACTGAGCGCGTTGCCCTGGCTTTCGGCGAGCAGCGTCTTCGTCGGGTTGACGAACGCCTTGACGAGCGTGACGGTGTGGGCCGCGCTGTCCGGCGCGAGCAACAGGCCGCGCGACTGCTTCTCCTTGGGCGGGTCGAGCCGTTGTCGAACACCGAGATCAGCCCGCCGGGCTGGAAGTCGGCGTCGTGCTGCCAGTAGAAGTGCGTGCCGCGCACCAGCTTTGAAGCTTGAGTGCGAACCCGCCGATGCGCCAGCGGAAGCGCGCCGGTGTGCATGTCGACGTCGTACGATCGTCCAGGTGTTGCGGACCGACACGAGCACGTCGCCCGCCGGTCCCGGGTCGATCGAGTTGAGGTGCGACGTAGTCCCACGGATAGCTGTGCGGGACGGGATTGTAGGAGTCGCTGAGCGGGATGTGCCCGAGCGCGTGCCACTCCCACATCACGAGGCCCGTCTTGATGTCGATCTCCTGGACGACCGAGTCGGTCAGGACTCCGGCCGAGGGCCCGTGCACGCTCGAGAGGTTCATCTCGACCGGGTCGAAGGCGTCGATCCAGGCCGTGCCCTTCGGGCGTGATGCGCGAACGCGTGCAGGTCGGCGTGGTAGCCGTTGCCGGCGCGTACGCGGGCGATCGGCCGGTAGGAGGTGTCGTAGAGAAGCGTCTTCGCCCTGGCCGAAGCCGAGCTGCAGCATGCGGCCCTGCCACCAGGTGAGCACCGGCTTGCCCTGGTAGGGCTGGACGTCGAAGTTGGTCGCGCTCTGACCGGCGGGCAGCGGGTGGAACCAGACCAGGTTGCCGCCCTGGTCGACGATCATCGGTCCGGGCGTGCCGTTGCCCTGGTAGGGCGCGAGGAAGAGGTCGCCGGGGCTCGCGCCGGGCTTGGCCGGCGTCGTGATGTGCACAGTCGAGGGCGTCAGCGCCGGCGCGGTCGAGTAGTGCTGGATCGCGTGCGCGTCGCCGGGGTTGTTGGGGAACTCCTTCTGGCCGATCGGCGCCTGATGGGCGATCGTGAAACGTCGTCTTGCGCGCGTGCCCGCCGCCGGACCGGCGACCTGGGCGCTGACGGTGACCCGCTCGCCCGCCGTGAACGGGGTGATCGGGATGAAGCTCTCGCCGGTCCCGGTCGAGTAGGCGCGCAGCACACCGGTGTGGCCGCCGCTGCGCGAGCCGACGACGTGCACCGCAGAGACGGTCGTTCCGGCGGCGCCGAGGAAGCTGATCTGGGTGCTCGGCGAGGCGTCGGGCGTGCCCGGCAGCGGCGAGACGGTGACCGGGTTGGCAGCGGCCGCGCGCGCATATGAGCTGACCTCGAATACACCAGAGGTGGCCGGTGATGTCCCACCACACCCGCCCAGCGCCGTCGCTGTCAGGAGCACTATGAGCAGAGCGCCAGCCGAGCCTCGTACGCTCACCGGCGCACCCGCCCTTCTCGGAGATCATTAGTCGCAAACCGGAGCGTCATCGAGCCGCTCGTGAGAATAGCCGGGAAGCTCCTATTACCCGCCCGTCACTACCGAGCGCCTGCAGCTCGAAGGTCTTGTAGGCGTGAGCCACCGTGATCTTCGTCTCGAACCCTGACCTGGGGGCGCTTGCGACAGGTGTCGGGTGTGCGCCCCCCGGTTCGCCCAGCACGCGCCATCTCGTTGTGGTCGTTGACCCGTTCCAGCTGGCGTACACAGTGGTGGCGCCGCCTTCGGAGCGTGCGGCGCCCGCGGGGTTGGTCAAGGGTTCGCCCGTCCACTGCTCGAGCGTCGCCCGGTAGCTGAGGTCGGGTCCGGGGAGCTTGCCTTCGAACAGCAGCTTGCCCGAGGAGCTGTATTCGGAGAAGTAGGGGGAGGAGCCCCAGCCCACGAACACGTTGCCATTCGAGAGCTTGCGCGCATCGCCCATGTATTCCGATTCGTAGCCTTCCCTGGCACCGTACTGGCCGACGAGAGTCGCGGTGCGGGTGCCTTCGTCTAGGCGCAGCAAAAGGCCGCGCGACGGGCCGGTGGCCGGCACCGACGTGCCGCCGCCCTTCTGCCGGCAGCAATGGTCGTCGAACAGGGCGACCGTCCCGTCGGGGTCGATGGTCACGTCGTGTTGCCATTGGAAGGCGGCTCCCGGCCCGAAGCGGAAGTCGGAGTGTTTGCCGCCGAGTGTCCACTCGATGCGTCCTGAGGCGATGTCAACCATGTAGGCGGCCCAGGTGTTGCGCATCGAGACGAGGAAGCGGTTCTTGCCGGCGAGCACGATCGAGTTGACGTGGTAGGCGTCCCAAGGGAAGCCGTTGGTCGGCAGCGTCGCTTCGGATTGGTGCAGGGAGATGTGGTCGAGGGCGTCCCAGTTGCGCAGCAGCCTGCCGTTCTTGAGGTCGTACTCCTGCACGGCGGAGTCGATCAGCGCGCCGTTGTAGGCGCCGCCGTACTTCGACAGGTCATGGGGGACGTTCTTGTTCGCGGTCACCCAGGCCTTGTCGCCGTCGATCACGATCTCGTGCAGCGTCAGCACCCAGCCGTTCGCAGCCCGCAGCCGCGCGACCGTCTGGTAGTGCTGGTTGACGATCACGTATTCGCCGCTCTCCGTGGAGCCGGTGTTCGTCACGAAGCCCTGCCACCAGGCCAGCACGGGTTTGCCTTCGTAGTGCTGCAGCGACAGATTGGCGGCCACGACCTTTTCGCGCACAGGCTGGAACCAGACCGGCTGCAGGTTTCGATCTAGGATCAGCGGTCCACTCTGTCCGTGGATCGGAGGTTCGTTCAGGTTGAGGAAGCTGGCCGTGAAGATGTAGCCGGGCGCCAGCTGGCCGCCCGCCGCCCGGTGCAGGAGGTGGATCTTCGGCGGGTGCAGCGCCGGGGTCGCGACATAGCTGTAGGTGTCAGCCAGGGTGTATCTGCCGATCGGCGGCGCTTTGTTGCCGGCGAACGCGGCGGTCAAGCCGCCGAACAGCACCAGCACGAGCGCGATCGCCAGCGCGAGGCGGCGCGGGCTCCTGGCCCCTGGCGCGGCCGCCCGCGGCAGCGCGAAGAAGGCCATCAGCGTCGCCGCCGCGGCAAGCCCGGTGCTGATCCAGAAGGCTAGCCGGAAGCCGTGGGTGAGCGCGTCTGGAACCTGCTCCCCGTGACCGATCAGGTGCGTCGTGTGCTGCGTCGCCAGCGTGATCAGGATCGCGAGGCCGAGCCCGCCGCCGACCTGGCGCGAGGTGTTGACGAGGCCCGACGCGAGTCCCGCCTGTCCTTCCTTCGCCCCCTGCGTCGCGGCGATCGTGGACGGCACGATCGACATCGCGATCCCGGCGGCGACCAGCAGGCCGGGGATCATGATGTAGACGATTCCGCTGCCGCTCGTGCCGATTCTCGTCAGCAGGAACAATCCGGCCGTGAGCATGATCAGCCCGCTGGTGAGGACGGCGCGCACGCCGAACCGCCCGACGAGCTTTCCGGCATTCGTGGCGACGACCGCGATCACGACGGTCATCGGCAGGAAGATCAAGCCGATGTTCAGCGGCGAGAGGCCGAGCACCTGGGCCAGGTAGAGCGAGCTCAGGACCCACATCGGGAAGATCGTGGCGCTGAACAGCAGCACGATGTTGTTCGCGATCTGCAGCGGCAGTGTCAGCTCTTTGAAAGGGATCAGCGGTTCGGAGGCCACCCGCGTCTCGATGTAGGCGAACAGCGCGAGCAGCAGGACACCGGCCACGATCGGCCCGAGCGCCGCAAGCGTGCCCCACCCCTTCAGCCCGCCTTCGACGATGCCGAAGACGAGCACCACCTGGCCGAGCGTCAATGTCAGCGCGCCGGCGAGGTCGAAGGTCGAGTCGGCCTTCGCGCGGCGCCGCTCGCCGACGACCGAGTGCGCCACGAGCGCCGCGGCGATCGCGATCGGCGGGTTGATCAGGAGCACCCAGCGCCAGCTGAGCGCTTCGGTGAGGATCCCGCCGAACAGCACGCCCGCCGAGCCGCCGAGCCCGTTCATGGCCGCCCAGGTCCCGATCGCGCGATTGAGCTTCGGACCGGGCTCGAAGGAGGCGGTGATGATCGCGAGCGAGGAGGCCGCCATCAATGCACCGGCGACTCCCTGGATCGCGCGTGCGCCGATCAGAGTGAGCTGATCCGGAGCGAGCCCGCCGAGCAACGACATCAGGCCGAACATCAGGAGCGCCGCGACGAACGTGCGGCGCTGGCCGAAGTGGTCCGCGGCCCGCCCCCCGAGCATCAGGAAGCCCGCGAAGGAGATCGCGTAGGCATCGACCACCCACTGCAGCTGCGGAGCCGTGAAGCCCAGATCCGACTGGATGTCCGGCAGTGCGACGTTGACGATGCTCAGGTCGAGGATGACCATGAACTGCGCCACGCAGCACACGGCCAGCAGCAGGCCCGGGCGCGAGCCCCGCCCGCGCCCCGCGACCGGCGGTTCGGTCACCGCGGGCCTGGGGGCTGCCTCGACGCTCACGAAGCCCCCACCAGCTGCGGGCTCCCGGAAAGGCGGCTGGTAGGCTGGGCCACCGAGCACCCGAGCGAGGATTGGAGCCCGGCCCATGAGAAAAGCGCCACTGACCGCCATGCTAACGCTCCTCGCCACGCTGGCGAGCACCGTCGCAGTGGCAGGTTGCGGGGGGAAATCGGGGAGCTCCTCCTCAAAGTCGCCGGCGAGCACGACCACGACGACAACCCACAAGCACAAATCGAAACCGGCCTACTAGCCCTCACGGCGACCCCCCCGTCGTGGTGAGCGAGGCGTAGAAGCCGATCGCGCGCGTCGCCGGCGAGCTGCCCAGCACATGGCCGGCGGCGTCGAGCGCCTGCACAGCCGCGTATGCGTACTTGTGCGGGAGCGTGGTCGCGCTCTCGAAGCCGCGGACGGCGATCGTCGCCTGCGGCGTCAGCGACCCCGGTGTCTTGCCGGCCAGCACCCGCCACGAGGCCACGCCCGTCGCGCCGTTCCAACTTGCGTGCACGACCGTCTCTTCTTCGGTGTTGTTGTAGCTTGCCAGGAGCGACGGCGGGCTCAGCGGGCGTCCGTTCCAGGGAAAGCGGAAGGCGCGGTAGAAGGACGTGTCGTAGGGCTGGTGGGCGTCGAACAGCAGTGAGCCGTCTTGGCCGTACTCGCTGATCGCGGGCACCCCGCCGTAGCCGACCAGCGTGTTGCCGCCGGGCAGCGTCTGCGCGTTGCCCTGGCTGGCGGCCAGCAAGGGGGGGTTGCGGTGGGTGTAGGACGCGGCGAGGCTCGCCCGGTGGCTCTTCAGGTCCAGCCTGATCCGTATCGCCCGGGACTGGCTGTGGATCGGCGGGTTCGAGCCGTCGTCGAAGATCGCCACCTCTGCGCCCGAGAGTAGGCGGGCGTCGTGCTGCCAGGCCATCGTCGTACCGGGCCCCATCTTGAAGGAGCTCCTGTTGCCACCCAGGCGCCAGAGCACCTTGCCGGCGCCGCCTTCGAGCTGGTAGGCGGCCCAGGTGCTGCGTGCCGAGATCAGCACGTTGCCGTATGGATTAATGCCCGCCCCCTCCACGTCGATCGAGTTGAGGTGGAAGTAGTCCCACGGCGTGGAGTCTTTTGGGACCTCCACTTCGGACTCCGCGGCACCGATGTGATCGAGGCTGTGCCATTCCCAGCGCACGAGTCCCGTGCCGATGTCGATCGCCTGGATCGCGTCATCGACGATCGCCCCGCCCTTGGGGCCCTCGACCGGGCTGAGGTCGCAGAGGATCGGGTTGTAGGCCGTGATGTAGGCGACTCCGTGGGGCGCGAGCTGGAAGTCGTGCAGATCCGCCGGCAGGCCGTTGCCACCGCGGACGGTGGCGATCGTCTGGTAGTGGGAGTCCATGATCAGGTCTTCCCCCTGGCCGAAACCGAGCGACAGCACACGGCCCTTCCACCAGGTCAGAACGCGGCGGCCTCCGTATGACTGCACCTTCAGGTCCTCGGCCGTCGCGCCGGCCAACAGCCTGTCGAACCAGATCAGCCGGCCGTCCGGCGCGTAGATCAGCGGGCCGTACTGGCCGGGGCCGGGGCCGTTGGTCGTGAAGATGTCGCCTGCGGCGGGGTCTCGATCGGGCGTGGTCACGGCCATGATCGGGGCCCTCATGCCCGGCTGGCTGTAGAAGCTCTGGGAGTCCGCAGGCGAGGCCGGCGGCGCTGGAAACTCCTTGACCTGTGCCGTCGGATAGGGGCTGTTGACACCGAACCGGAAGGCCACGCGGCGGGCCGACTGTCCGATGCCGACTGTGGCGCCGACCGACACCCGCTCACCCTGCTGGAACGGCGTCCGTGGCGTGAAGCTGGCGCCGTCGCCCTGGGAGTAGCCGCGCAGGCTGCCGGGGTGGGCGCCGCTGCGCGAGCCCACGACCGAGACCCTGTGAATCGTAACGGCGGGCACGCCGAGAAAGCTGATCTGGGTGGCGGGGTTAGCGGTGCCGGTATTCGGCGCAGGAGAGACATCCAGGGCGGTGCCGACGAGCGCGGCGCTGCGTTCGGCCGTCGCCGGCAGGCACGCGGGCGACGCCTTGGCGGTCGTGCCGGAGCCCAGCCTCAGGCTCGGCGAGCCGAGCACGAGTGCCAACACGGCCCAAGCGAGCACGGCGAGCAGCAGGACGATGAGGCCGTTCCGTTTCATTCAGAGTCGACCCCCCGGCTCCGGACGGAGCAGACCATCGAGTCGGGTGCGGACGATACCGACGGAAACCGGGCGCTCCCGTAGGGGGTGCGCCAGCAAGCACGATCCTTACCAACTTCTTCGCCGTCAGTTTTCCGGGCGCACGGGTGGCGAGCGCGAATACTTGGGCGGCGCTTGCCGTCAGTCGCTGCCGAGCGCGAGCACGAGCTTGCCGACGTTCTCGCCGGCGAACAGCTTTGCGAGCGCGTCGGGGAAGCTGTCGAAGCCCTCGACGAAGTCCTCGCGCGCGATCAGCTTGCCCTCGGCGATCCAGGCGCCCATGTCGCCCATCGCCTCGGCCATGCGGCCCATGTAGTCGATCACGACGAAGCCCTCCATGCGAGCTCGGTTGACGAGTAAGGACATGTAGTTGGAGGGGCCTCGCATGTTCTCGAGGTTGTTGTATTGGGAGATCGCGCCGCAGATCACCACGCGCGCGCCGCGCGCGAGCCGAGCCAAGGCCGCGTCGAGGATCTCACCGCCGACGTTGTCGAAGTAGACGTCGATGCCCTCGGGGCAGTGCTTGCGCAAGGCCTGCCCCACGTCCTCGCCCTTGTAGTCGATCGCGGCGTCGAAGCCGAGCTCGTCCACGATCCAACCGCACTTCTCCGGACCCCCTGCGATCCCGACGACTCGACAGCCCTTGAGCTTGGCGATCTGCCCGACCAAGCTGCCGACCGCGCCGGCCGCGCCGGAGACTACGACCGTCTCGCCCTCTTTGGGGGCACCAATCTCGAGTAGGCCGAAGTAGGCAGTCATGCCCGGCATGCCCAAGGCACCTACATACTTGGACAGGGAGACCGTGTCGGCGTCAACCTTGAACACTGCGCCGGCGTCGCATACCGCGTACTCCTGGACTCCGAGCCAGCCCGACACCTTGTCCCCCACGACCAGCTTGTCGCTCTTTGACCCGAGGATCTCCCCGGCAGTCGCGGCGCGCATCACTTCGCCGATCTGCACGGGCGGGACGTAGGAGCGGCCCTCCGCCATCCAGCCGCGCATCGCGGGATCGAGCGAGATGTAGTCGATCTTGACCAGCACCTGTCCATCTTCCAGTTCCGGAAGCGGCTCCTCGACGTAGTCGAAGTGCTCGCGTCCAACCATCCCGGTGGGGCGGGCGGCAAGCCGAAACTGATGATTTACGAGGTCCATTAGCTGCCCTTCGTCGGGGTCACGGATCGCCTACACCCAAGCACATCGCGAGCGGCGCTTCGGTGGCGTGAACCGGACATACTCTCGTGGATGGGCAAAACACCGCTCTCCATGCTTGCCACGATGCTGGCCGCCCTGCTCGGGCCCACGACAGCACTCGCGTCGCCGGGCGACGTCGCCTCGACACGGGCATATATCCAAGCCGACTACGCGCTGGTGCACACGGCGAGGATCAACATGAAGACCGGCGAAGCAGCGCTTGAAGAACTACGCAACAAGCTCAGCACCGAATGCCCCAACGCAGCCGCGGCGTCACCGGAGAATCAAGCCGCCGAACAGCTCAGTAAGGAGGTGATCGGCGCGATGTCGGTCGTCTTCATCCGCTCCGACGTCCAAGCGGTCGCCAGCTTCGCCAGCACCGCCGGGCACCTGCGCTGGAGCAACCACAAGCTCACACACAAGGTCCTCTCCTACGCAGCCAAGCTCCAAGCGCTCGCCACGCTTGCGATGCCCGATGTGTGCGGCGATCTGAAAGCTTGGGCCACCAGCGGCTATCAGACGCTTTCCAAGAGCACCACGCAATTCGACCAGTATTTCACCGCCGAGGACGTGGGAATCGGAGAAGTGCCCGCACACCTGCTGGCCCCTTACGAGCGTTCCGGCGAGCGGCGCGTCCTGCGGCTAACCACACAATTCGAAAACGAACTCGTCGATGCGGAAGCCCGGGCTGTCGAACCGTGGTCGAAGATCCTCGACGCGCTCGCTCTGCAGCCGTAGCCCAGCCGGCCTGACTCGCGCTAAGGCCGGTACCACCGGCCTTAGTCAGGTCCGATTTCCGCCAGACATAACCATCCGCGTGTGCCAGTGTGCTGGTGTGATCTTCGATTCGCAACGTTTCTGGCAGGTACTCGAGCTTGGCGATCCACGTTTTGACGGCTGGGTCTTCTGCGGCGTGAAGAGCACCAGGATCTACTGTCGCCCGAGCTGTCCGGCGCGCACGCCCAAGCGCGAGAACGTGCGCTTCTTCCCAACAGCCGCCGCGGCGCAGTCCGCCGGCTTTCGCGCCTGCAAGCGCTGTCGCCCGGACGCAACGCCGGGCTCTCCGGATTGGGATCTTCGCGCGGATCTCGTCGGGCGGGCAATGCGCCTGATCGCCGATGGCGTGGTCGACCGCGAGGGCGTCGGCGGTCTCGCCGGGCATCTCGGCTACACCGAGCGCCACATACACCGTCAGCTCATGGCCGTGGTAGGCGCGGGACCGCTCGCACTCGCACGCGCCCAGCGTGCCCAGACTGCCCGGATCTTGCTCGAGACGACGGTCGTGCCGATCGCGGGAGTCGCATTCGCCGCAGGCTTCCAGAGCGTACGGCAGTTCAACGCGACCATCCAGGAGGTCTTCGCGATGACGCCGGGCGATCTGCGCAAGCAGGCGCGGCGAGGAGATCTCTCCGAGGAGAGCGGGGCGCTGTCGCTGCGCCTTTCCTATCGGTCCCCACTGGACGCGAAAGGCTTGATCCAGTTCCTGGGACTTCGTGCCGTGCCCGGGGTGGAGGAGGTTCGCGATGGCGCCTACCGGCGAAGCCTGCGCTTGCCGCACGGCACCGGTGCCGTCGAGCTGCGTCCGGCCGGCGGGTACGTGCACGCCCGCTACTGGCTTGCAGACCTGCGAGACCTGGCAGCGGCGATGCAGCGCTCGCGGGTGTTGCTCGATCTCGATTCTGATCCCTACAGCGTGGCGGAGGCTCTCAGCAAGGACGCACTGCTCGGCCCGCTCGTACGTCAAGCGCCGGGACGCCGGGTGCCTGGACACGTCGATCCTCACGAGCTCGCCATTCGTGCAGTGCTCGGCCAGCAGGTCTCTTTGCGAGGCGCCACCACGCTCGCCGGCCGTCTGGCGTCTTCTTATGGCGAGCGGCTCGAACGGCCGCTCGGGACGGTCACGCACGTGTTTCCATCCATGGAGGTACTTGCCGCAGCAGACCCAGATCAGCTGGCGATGCCCAGCGCGCGCCGGCGTGGCCTAATTGCTCTGGCGAGAGCACTCGCGCGCGGTGAGATCATCCTCGACGCGGGCTCAGATCGCGCGGAAACCCGGCATCGCCTACTGGCACTTTCGGGGATCGGGCCGTGGACCGCCGAATACATAGCGATGCGCGCGCTCCGCGATCCCGACGCGTTCCTACCTACCGATCTCGGCGTCCGTCATGCGCTCGAACGGTTCGGGCACGACGGGCGGCCTGCAGCCGCCAAGAGCAAAGCGGAGAGCTGGCGCCCATACCGCGCATATGCCGTCCAGCACCTGTGGGCCTCACTCGGCCCACCCGCACGAGCTAAGAACGCTCCGCGCACCGCCAGCGCTGGCAGGCTGGCTGCGTGAGGAGCGCGATGGACCCTCTGCCGAGCCCCGCTCGCAATCGCCGGTTGCTGTACACGACCGTTGAGAGCCCGATCGGTGAACTGCTGCTGCTCGGCGACGGTCAAACCCTGCACGGCCTGTACATGCAGGAGGGACGCAAGCCCGTGAAAATCTCTGCGAGATGGAAGCGGTCCGCGCAGTCATTTGCGTTAGTGCGCAGCGAGCTCCAGGAGTACTTCGCGGGTGAGCGCACCACTTTCGAAGTGCCTCTCCTTATGAAAGGCGCCGAGTTCGAGCGCCAGGTCTGGCAGGCGCTGCGAGGCATTCCCTATGGACAGACGGTCAGCTACGGCGAGATTGCACGCCGTGTCGGCCAGCCCTTGGCGGCACGCGCGGTAGGTCTCGCCAACGGGCGCAATCCGATCGCTGTGATTGTCCCGTGCCACCGTGTGATCGGCGCTGATGGAACGCTCACCGGCTATGGCGGCGGGTTGGAGCGCAAGCGGCTGCTGCTCGACCTCGAGAATGGGCAGACATCTCTTCAGCCGTGAATTAGCCGGCCGGCTTGCTGGCTGGTCTTTCTAGCCAGCACGCTCGGCGGAGGCGAGCCCGCGCCGGGCCCACAGCGACATCACGGCGGCACCCGCGGCGAGCAGGCCGAAGGCGAGCAGCACCTTGACCGGTGAGCCGGCGAGCAACCCGCGCGCAGCCTCAAGCGCAGCCGTTGCCGGGTTGAACCGCGCGACGGAGTGGATCCAGCCGCTCAGCAGCTTCAGCGGCACGTACACGGGCGCGAGGAAGAGCACGATGAAAACCGGCATCTGGATCAGCGCGCCAGCCTGTTCTGTGCGTAGGAACATCGCCACGCCGCACGCCCACAACGCGGCAACGAGGTTCATCCCAATGCCGATCCCAACGATCCCGATCAATTCGACGCCGTTGCCCGCAACATCCATCCCCGCGATCAGCGCGGCGAGCGTGATCACAACCGCCGTGAGCAGCCAGCGCACGAGTGCGCCGAGCGCGTAGCCGGCGATGATCCCGCTGCGCCGCGGCGCGGTCAGCAATAGCCGCCGCGCAAAGCCAGAGTCGAAGTCGCGCGCGATCGCAAAGCCCGTGAAGACGCCGCCGAAGGCAGCCGACTGCAGGAACACGAAGGCGAACTGGAAGGCCGTGTAACCGGGCTTGTAGTCGAAGTTCGGGACTTCGCCGATCTTCGACAGGCCGCCGGCGAACGCGGCGAGGAAGAACAGCGGGAAGATCAGCGACGGCAGCAGAATCGCGGGGTTGGCGAGGGCATTGTGCATCGAGCGCCAGGCGACGGCGCGCGCCACGAAGACGAAGCGTCTCACGTGCGCACCAACCGGTTCTTCATCGCCGCGCCGGCGAAGCCGAGCGTGAGCACACTGAGCGCCAGCGCGAAGCCGAAGCCGAGCGCGAGCGCCTCTCCGTCCCAGCCGGTGATGATCAGGCTGCGGACGCCCTCGATCAGGTACGAGACGGGGTTGTAGGTCGCGACCTCGCGGAACCAGTCGGTCTTGATCAGGTTGCGCGGCAGGCTCGAGGAGCTGAGAAAGACGGTCACGAACAGCAGCGGGAAGAAGCCCTGGACGGCTTCGCCGGTGCCGAGACGCAGTGCGAGCAGCGCACCGAGCCCTGCGAAGCCGAACGCGATCAGGATCGACAGCGCGAGCAGCACAAGCGCCCCGCCGACGCCGCTAGCGATGCCTACGCCGGTGGCTATGCCGACGAGCAGGTAGACGAGCGACTGCACGCACGCGACTACAACGGCGCCGCCGAGCTGTCCGGCGAGCAGCGCCGAGCCGCGCAGCGGCGTCAGCGCGAGGCGGTCGAAGAAGCCCGACTCGATGTCGCGGGCGAGGTCGGTTCCGGCGCTCACGGCGACGAACAGCGCGCCCTGGATGAACGGCACGGCGAGCGCGAAGTCGCGATAGCTGACCGGCGGGAAACCGTGGATCTTCGTCGCCGCCCCGAGCGCCGAGCCGTTGATCGCGAACAGGATCAGCGGGAAGACCATCGGGAAGACGAGCAGCGCACGCTGGCGGAACGTACGCACGACCGAGCGCCGCGCAATCGCGCCGACCTGTTCGAACAGGCTCGGCGCGGCCAGGCGGACCGCGGGAACGGCGCCTGCCGCCGCGAATGCCGGCTGCCCGCTAGCGCTGCTGCTCATCCTCTTCCTCGCCGGCGCCCTCGAGCTTGCGCCCGGTCTTGGCCAGGAAGACGTCGTCGAGCGACGGCTGGTGCAGCTGCAGCGAGGCGACCGTGCAGCTGCGCCTGGTCGAGCACGCGGACGATCTCGGCGAGCTGAGACTCGCCGCCGGGGAGCTGCACAGTGACCGTCCCGCGGCCGTTGCGCGCAGGCTCGCCGAAGCGCGAAAGCTCCTCAGCGAGCGTGTCGCTCTCGCTCGGGTCGCCGGGAGCGACCTCGACGGTCGGGCTGCCGATCTCCGCCTTCAGCTTCGCCGGCGTGCCCTCGGCGACGATCTTGCCGTGGTCGATGATGCCGACGCGGTCGGCCAGCGCGTCGGCCTCCTCGAGGTACTGCGTCGTCAGGAAGACGGTCATGCCCTCGTCGCGGGCGAGCCGCGCGACCTCCTCCCACAGGGCGCGTGCGGCTCTGCAGGTCAAGCCCGGTCGTCGGCTCGTCGAGGAACAGGATGCGTGGGCTGTGGACGAGCGCGAGCGCGAGGTCCAGGCGGCGCTTCATGCCGCCCGAGTACCCGCCGACGCGGCGGTCGGCCGCCTCGGTCAGCCCGACGCGCTCGAGCAGCTCGCTGCGCCGCGGCGGTCGCGGTCGGCCTTCGGCATGCCCTGCAGCGTCGCCTGGAGCTTCAGGTGCTCGCGCCCGGTGAGGATCGCGTCGAGCGCGGCCTCCTGCAGCGCCGCGCCGATCGCAGGCGCGCACCTGTGCGCCCTCGCGCGACGATGTCGTAGCCGCCCACGCTCGCGCGCCCGCTCGTCGGCGGCAGCAGCGTCGTCAGCATCAGCACGGTCGTCGACTTGCCGGCGCCGTTGGGCCCGAGGAAGCCGTAGATCTCGCCCGGCGACACGGCGAGGTCGATGCCGTCGACCGCACGCGGTCCCTTGCGGAACTCACGCACGAGCTGTTCGACCTCGATCGCTGCTGAGGAATCGTGCACGAAGCGGTAGGGTAGCTCAAAAATTGAGCTTGTCAAATATCGAGCATATAAGGTATACTTAGAGCGTCATGACGACAGTCGCCCCCGAGCTGCCCAAGGCCTCTCCGGCCGAGGAGGCATGGGCGTTACTGCATCAGCTGATGATGGGCGAGCGCCGGCGATTTCTGACGCTCGCGTCCGAGCTCGATCTGCATCCCGCACAGATGGGTGCGCTCGCGCAGATGGAGCCCGGCAGGCCGGTGCCGATGAACGAACTCGCGACGCTTCTGCACTGCGACAACTCAAACGTCACAGGGATCATCGACCGGCTGGAGGCGCGTGGCCTGGTGGAGCGTCGCCCCTATGAGCAGGATCGTCGCGTGAAGCACATCGTCCTGACAGCACTCGGCGTCAAGGCGCGTGAACGTGTACGCAAGCGCATGGCCGAGGCACCTGAGGCGTTCAGGCGTCTCGCCTCCGCCGACCAGCGCATGCTGCGCGACGTGCTGCGACGCGCAGTCGAGCACCGCTAAGCGCAGACGGCCTCCGGTCCGGCGGTAGCGACTCCGGTGGGACACTGCGACTGCCGGTACCGTACTAGGGCATCGAGCCGAGCGGTAGACGGCGCGTGCCGGACTCGGGACCGGCGTCTGAACAGCCACCAGCCTCTTTGCAGCTCAAAGGCCACACCGTTCAGTGGGTTGACGCCGGGATCACTCACAGCGCGACGGTCTAGCTCGAGAACCGTCGGCTAGCTGCTTTCAGCAGGACCTCGCAGACCGCGCCAGCGGGCGCCGCGGCCGGTTCCAAGCGGTTCGATGATTCCGGCCTGCTTGAGCTCTGAGAGAACCTTGCTGATGTGGGCGTCACGCACTTCGTTCGTACCCCCGGACAAATGCGCCAGGGGTTTGGTCGGGCTCCCCACCCGCCCCACTGCGCTGAGCGCGGGGAACGGCCAACGCGACGCGAGGATCAGGTGGCGCTGCGAGTCGGGCGCCGCGGCACAGTCCGTGACGTCGGGGAGAATCTGGTGTCGGCGTCGGGGCTCGCTAGGCGGCGCTCAAGATCGGTGAACGCATCGATCAACTCGGCAGCCTCGAAGGCGCGATTGCGCCGGCCCACGTTGATCTGGCGAAGGATGCCTGCGTCTGCGAGTCGCGGGATGGCTTGGTTTGCGGCTTGCTCGCTACGACCGATCAGCGTGGCTGCGCTCTGCACCGTGACGATCGGCGCGCCTGGAAGGGCGTTGATCAGCAACTCGGCCGCCGAGTAGGCGCGGACCCCGCCCAAGCGCTCGCGCCATTCCGTCTGCAGCTCGGTCACGCGCGCTTCGTATTGCTCGGCGTCGGCGACGGCTCGGCGGGTTGCCGCGCCGAAGAGGCCAATCCAGCGATTGAGCCCGTCTTCGGCCGCGGCCGCGGTATACGGACCCCGGTAACGCGTGGCGGTTAGGCCGGCGATGTAGTCGGTCGCCCATGTTGCGAGGACGAGTGAGACAGGGGGGAGCACGTGCGGCGCCAGTCCTCGGCGGCGCAGGATCACGTGGATCAGTGCGCGTCCGGTACGCCCGTTGCCGTCGATGAAGGGGTGGATAGTCTCGAACTGGGCATGCGCCACGGCGGCCTGGGCGACGGCGGGTAGCGAGTCGCCGTTGCAGAATGTGCAGAGGTCCTCGAGAAGTGCCTCCACGTGCTCGGGTGGTGGCGGGATGAACTCGGCCGAGCAAGGGTTGTACTCGCTCCCTCCGATCCAATTCTGGCTGGTTCGGAGTTTGCCACCGTGCTCCTCCAGACGGGTGCCGGCGAGCAGGCGTCGGTGGATCGACAGGATGTCGGCCACAGTGATCGACGGCCCGCTGCTGAGCGTCTCGACAGCCCAGCTCATCGCTTCAATGTTGTTGAGCACCTCGATGGCGGTGACGTCAGATGGCTCGTCCCCCATTACACGTGCGGCTTCGGCCTTGAGGAGGCGGCGTCCGCCGACTTCGAGACCCTCGATGCGCGACGAGGCGACTGCCTCGGCGCGAAGGAGGAGGCGGGCAACGGCCTCGGTGTTGACGAGCGCCTTGGCCTCGGCGTTCAGACGTGCCACCGCACTTTCCGCGTCGGCGACATCGGCGGCAGTCTCGCCCGCGAGGTTTATCCGCCGATCGCGCAGAAGATCCGGCAGGTAGGCTTGGTAGTCGCATCCCTGACGGTCGCGCCGGGGCAGACCGGAAGACAAGGATGGCTCCCACTTCCGCTTGATTAGTCTTGCCATGTATTCAAGTTTAGCAGAAAAGCTTGATTATGGAGGAAACCAACTCAAGGTTGCGGACTCGGGCCTCGCCCGGCACGGGCCGTCACGAGCTCAGTACCGGCGAAGATCGAGCGGACTTAGCTCGTCGCCGAGCGGCACTCAACGGGAGAGGTGGACTCATACAGGCCTACAGCAGACCGGTCGGAAGGCTCTCGCAGCTCGTCCGGCGCCCGGACCGCTATGAAGCCAGCTTCTGCTTGCGGCTGCGGAACGGCGCGTTATTGAAGGTGAGCCGCTGTCAGCGTATTGACGAGGTAGACATCTCCACCCCTAAAGTATTCAGGCAAGATGTTCGCGATCGGCGGTGTGACAGTGATACAACAGGGTGGGGAGACAGGCTCCTGCTGCGCATAGCCGCCGAGGGTGTATTCCAGACCCGCATGTCTCTGAGCCGCTGTGAGCACCGGCTGATAATCGGGCGATATCGGGCAGCCGGCGGTGAGAACGCTTTTGGTTGCCATCGGGATGGTCTCGTTCGGGGTGATTTCCGGAAGCACACACGGTCCGGCGGTCGGGCTCATCTCCCCGGAGGACCCGGGGCTGCCGACGGTGATGACGACACCGTAGCCAGGCTCGAAGAGGAAAACGTCGGGAAGCGTGAGGGGATGCGCTGTGGCTCGATCCGGGCACCGAAAAACGCGGAGTGCGCCGATGCCACCTGCGAACTTTGACGGAAAGCTCGCGTGAACGACATGCTGCGCCCGCAGTTCGCCTCCTGCCCCCTGTCCTTCCGTGATCACATGGCCGAACTTGATCTGCACGTCCAGGTCGTAGCGCAAGCAGCCCGACCCATCGTTTTTGACCACAACGACCTCAGGCGTGCCGACGTGCTCTACGGTCAATCCAAGCCTCGCTGCCCGCTCGGGTGGGCGTGCTGGCTTGGTGGACGCCGCCGCGACAGACGTAACTAGCAATCCTGCGATGCCGCCAGTCGCCAAGCCCCGGCAGAGCCATCTCATACTTGTCACCAAGTCCCCTTCCATCGAGCAGACGGTACGCCTTGCATTCCGTACCCGCAAGCATCAATAGATGCCTGGACCTATTCGAGGACGACTGTCTAGGATGCCCGCCTTGTCAACACTCGGCAATGGCGCGATTTGCGCGAACCGCCCTGCATCGTTACCTCCCGAGCCTGCCGCCTGCCTATTCGCACGTCTGTTGGCACCCTGAGCGCAGCCATTCTATGACGACGCGAAGTAGCCATTGGCGGCTGTTTAGAAGAGCCGACGCGGGGACTCGAACCCCGGACCCCTTCATTACGAGTGAAGTGCTCTACCAGCTGAGCTACGTCGGCGCGGGCTCTGATGCTAGCGCCACCGTCTCGGTGCGGGGATCCTCACTCTGCTCACCCTGAAATAGCGCCTCGAGTGTGCCCAGCACCGCCAGCAGAGACAATCCGTAGCGCTCACAGAAGACGGGCCCGATACCGTCAATCTCGATCAGCTCATTGGCGCTTCTCGGGCGTCTTCGCAGCACCTCTTCGAGTACTGCGTTCGTGGCCACCAGATATGCCGGTTTGCCTTCGGCGCACTCTGCCCGCCATTCCTTCAATCCTTCGAACTGCAGGTCGTCCACTGGTTCGCCCACCGGCGAGCCGGCCCCCGCGTTGCGGTCTCGCCGGCTGCGCGACTTGACCACAGGCACCTGCATCGCAAGCTCCAGCACCGGATCCGGATCGCACACATCGCAGCACCTGCCGCTTGGCGCTCCCGCCTGCGCGTCGCCGAAGTGGTCCAAAATCTGCCGCCTGCGGCAGCGCTCCCCGCTTGTCATGTATCGCTCGATCGAGCGGTAGGATTCCCATCCACGGTTCTTCGCCGACTCGATTGCCCCACGTGCCGCGCGCGGGGAGCCCTTGCCGGTGAGCCTCACCCGCAGCCCGCCCCCCATGCCCGGCTGCAGTTCGACCGCGCCCGCGCGCTCTGCAATCGATAGCAATATCCGTTCGCGCTCACTCAGCTCACTGGGCCCGATCGTCAGCACCCCGTCCTGGGCGCCGCGCCGCAGCCCGGAGACATAGCGCTTCACGTACTCGACGTTGGTCTCGCGCGCATTGATGAACCAGATCAGCCTGCCCAAATCCATCCGCGCACCGAGCAACAGCGCCCTGGCCGGCTTCCCCGTCGCGCCCGCCCCTACCGGCCTCCTGGTAGTAAGCCTCCAGGCTCGTCGGCAGCGCCCAGTGCGCCACCGTGCGCACATCCGCCTTGTCCACACCCATCCCGAACGCGTTCGTCGCCACCACCACCTCCGCCCGGCCCTCCATAAACGCCGCCTGGCTATCTCTGCGGGCCCGCGGATCCATGCCCGCGTGGTAGGCCACGGTCGCGATTCCTCGCTCCGCGATCAGCGCTGACACCTCGTCGGTGTCTTTGCGCGAGCCGCAATACACGATCGCCGGCAAGGATGGGGTGCCCGCCCCCCCTTCAAGAACGTGCAGCAGCGCGACGCGCTTGCGTGCAAGGGCGCCCTTACCTTCCACACTCACCACGTCGAATGTCAAATTCGGCCGGTCAAACCCGGAGCGAATCGATACCCAATCGCGCAACCCCAACCGCGCAGCGATCTCCGTTGCCACCTTTGGCGTCGCCGTCGCCGTCGCCGCCATCACCGGTGGACGGCCCAGCGATGCGATCGCCTCTCCCAGGCGCAGGTAATCAGGCCGGAAGTCGTGACCCCACTCGGTCACGCAGTGTGCCTCGTTGACAACGAACAGCTTCACCCTGCGCTGCGCCAGCGCTGCGCGGAACGCGCCTGAGGCAAACCGCTCCGGCGCCGCCAGCACGAGCTGCGTCACACCCGCTTCGATATCCCTCAGCGCCTGTGCGTTGTGCCCTTCCTCCATTCCCGAGGCCAGCATCGTCGCGTTTACGCCCGCGTTCTTCAGCCTCTGCCACTGGTCGGTCATCAGCGCGATCAGCGGGCTAACGACGACTACCAGACCCCCACCCGCCCGGGCGGGATCCCGGTCTATTGCCAGCGTTGGGAGCTGGTAGCACAGCGACTTACCACCGCCGGTCGGCATCACGATGAGGCTGTCGCGGTCTTCCAGCGCCGCCTGCACCGCATCGCGCTGACCCGGCCTGAACTCCTCCAGCCCGAAGCTCGCGAGCAGCGCCTCGGGGGTCGGCAGAGCTCTCTCTGTCGGCGTAACCTCCATCCCTAGAAGCTACCCGCCGCTGCGGCCAGTTCTCTGCAGCCAATTTCTGCTTAGGGAAACAAGCGGGTCTTTAGAGCCAGCCAGCGGCGGTAGACCGGGCGCGTCGAGCGTGCCGCACGAGGCGACTGCGCGCGGTACTCCCGCAGCGCCACCGCCACCTGTTCGCGTGCGGCTTGCACCTGCTCTTGGGAGAGCGTCGCTGGCCTGCGCTCCAGATATCCTGCGAGCATCCTCGCGGGCGTCACGCGCACCCCCTTACGGCGCGCGAGCGGCTTGTCGACCCACGCCCGGCTGAACACGATCAGCGCCTCCACCCGCTCGCCCGTCACCCGTTCGATCGCCTTGCGCTGGGCTTGGGCCTGGCTCAGCGTCGCGCCGTGCACCCGCCCCACCTTCACTGGGCCGGGGTGGCTCTTTGTCTCGACCGTGAAAACCCCTGCCGCCCCGATCAAGATGTGGTCCACGTTTCCCCGGCCGAGGCTAGCGTCGTGAATCACGTGCCATCCATCCCCTGCCAGCCCATCCAGCAGCCCCCCCACCTGCTCCTCCCCCGTAGCGCCACGATCGTGGCGCTCCACGAGCGGCAGCACGTAACGCGAGATCACGAAGATGCTCACCAGCAACGCGATCTCCGAGACCAGGAAACGCCAGTCGCGTAGCCCGAACGTCCGGCCCAGCAGCGCGGTCGCCACGGCCAGCACCCCCAGCACCACCAGCGTGCGCATGCGCAACCGCCGCACGGTCGTGCGCTCGTGCTGGCCCGCCGCGCGGGCCGTCGGGTCATAGCCGGCTATCTGCGCCTCTCCCTTTGCATCGACCTATCGAGGCTAGCTCTAAATCCCCCAAGAAGCGTGGAAACTCGCCCGATCCCCTAAAGCCAGGGCGTACGCGCGCCGAAGCCAACAACAGGTCGCCGGTCTACCGCCGGCCTCGCCGGGCAAGGATGCTTGTATGACCCACGATTCCGATCTATCTCCCCCATCTGACGTCTGCCTGCTCCTGCGTGCCCACGCTGAGCAGCGCTGGCTGATCCTTGAGGTAAGCCCCGTCCTGCGCCATCTGCAGCAACCCGGCTCCATCCCGGATGAGCAGCTCGGTGCGGCACTCGCCTACCTCGAGGTCCTCTCGATCGAGGCCACCATGCGCGCCGCGGAGACCGACGCCGCCTATGCTCAGCTCGAGGACTGCAAGCACGCCGGCGAGGATCGCACGCTGCCCGGCATCGCTCGCCGTTACCACGCCGCCGTACGGACGCTCCGCGATACTTTCGCGCACCACATCGCCATGCTGCTCGCCGTGCCCAGCGACATCTCCGCCCGGGAGCACTCGAACTCCTAGGCCAGTCGCGTACGCTCCCGGAATGTCCTCGCTGCGCTTCGACCTGCAGTCTCACTCCTCACACTCCGACGGCGCACTGGAGGCCTGGGAGGTGGTCGACCGTGCCGCCCGCGCCGGCGTGACGCTGCTGGCGCTCACCGACCACGACACCATCTCCGGCGTCCCGGAGGCGCTGCGCGCCGGCGAGCGCCACGGGGTGCGCGTGGTACCCGCGGTCGAGATCTCCGCGATCGACACCGGCTCGAAGGAGCCCTGCGAACTGCACATCCTCGGCTACAACATCGACCACACGGGCCCGCCGATGACCGATCGGCTCGCAGCCTTTTTGGCAGATCGCGAGAAACGCACGCTGCGCATGCGCGACGGCCTGCGCGAGGCCGGCTTTGAGCTGGACGAAGCGGAGATAGAGCAGCGCATCGCGGAAGGCAAACCAATCGGCCGCCCCCACTTGGCGGGGGCCGTGCTGGGCGCTGCGGCCAACGCGCAGCGGCTGAAGGACGAGCGGATCGACGACATCGGTTCGCTGATTCGCGGCTATCTGATCGAGGGCAAGCCCGCCTTTCGCCTGCGCGAGACGCCAACGGTCTCCGAGGCGATCGAAGCGATCCACGATGCCGGCGGCGTAGCTGTCTGGGCGCACCCCTTCTGGGACATCTCAGACCCCGGCGAAGTGATCGACAGCCTCGAGCGCTTCCATGCGCTCGGCATCGACGGCGTCGAGGCTTTCTACATCACCCACGACGAGCAGCAGACGCGGCTGCTTTGCGACAAGGCAGCCGCGCTCGGGGGCCTGCTCACCACCGGCTCAGCTGATTTCCACGGTCCCGAAAACCGCCAGTTCCACAACTTCATGGCGTTCGAGACTTATGGCTTGGAGCCCAACCTCGGTCCGATAGCCGCTTCCAAGCGGTAAGCCAGCGCCTCCAGGGCAAGCTCCTCGGACACATTCAGTCCCAGCCGCAAGCGTGTGTCTGTGACCAGCTCGACCGCTTCACGCAGGCATGGGCCCTCGCGCCCTTGTGCGTCGTGCTCGAGCTCTGCTTTGCGGTCCACAGCGTAAACGAGCTCAGGAGCGCCTTCTGAGACGCACAGCACGTCGCGCAGCCACAGCTCCGCCAAGCGCAACGCCGTATCGAGCGCCTGCGTGCGTGCCCGGCGCTCGATGCGGCGAGACACGTCTGCGCCTTCCCGCTCATACCGTTTGCGCTCCTTGCTTGGAACCAGCTCGAGCTCCTCTTCCAGCCGGGCGTGAACTTGCTCGCCAGCGGCCTCTCCAGCGGTCTTTCCGAGGTCGAGCAGCCCGATCCAGCGCCGCTCGCTGCTTTCCCCGTTCATGCCAGAGCGCACAAAGCTCTCAGCGCACGCCCGCAGCGCATGCCCTTCCTCGCTCGCCAGCCGCAGAGCTAAGCGCGCATCGCCAAGCGCCAGGCGCGCGCACGCTTGCGAGTGCGCGGGCTCTAAGCCCTCCAGCTTCGCGGCGATCTGCGCCGGGGGAAGCGGGTCGAAGCGCACCCCCTGACAGCGCGAGGCGATCGTCGCCAGCACGTCCTCGCGACGGTCTGTAATCAGCACCAAGTGGACAAACGAAGGCGGCTCCTCGAGCGTCTTCAGCATCCTGTTCGCGGCCTGGTCGTTCATCGTATCTGCCCCCTCGATCACGAACACACGCCGCGCGGATTCAAACGGCGTACGCGCAGCAGCGGCCACAACTGCCTCCTCGATGTCAGCCACGAGCATCTCAGCGGCGCCGCTCGGTCTGACCCAGGTCAGGTCGGGATGCGTGTCCCGGGCCACGCGCTCGGTCACGGCACCCGGATCGCGCGCGCCGGCGGTCAGCAGGGCCGCGGCAAACGCGCGCGCCACCGTACGCTTCCCCGTTCCAGGGGGACCGTGGAACAGGTAGGCGTGCGAGGGAGGCAGGGCGGGCATCCCATCCAAACCCAATACGGGCATCAGCACCGCCCGCGCGTGCGGGTGCGCATCGATGCCGGGCAGTGACGTCATGGGACCGCTGTCCACGCCGCTCATCGTAGAGACGCTACGGTGCCGAGGTGCAGCGCGGCAGATTGGTGACGATCGAGGGGATCGATGGCGCGGGCAAGTCCACGCTCGCGGAAGCGCTCGCCCGTGAGATCCTGGGAAGGGGTCGCCCCTTGGAGTTGCTGAGAGAGCCTGGCGGGGTGGACATCTCCGAGCGGATTCGCGCGCTCGTCAAGGATCCCGCCTTGGCAGTGGGATCGCGAGCGGAGGCGCTCCTCTACGCCGCCGCGCGCGCGCAGCTAGTCCAAGAGAAGTTAGAACCCCTGCTCGCCGAAGGTACCTGGGTGCTGCTCGACCGCTTCGTGGACTCTTCCCTGGCCTACCAGGGCGCCGGACGTGAGCTCGGAATCCAGGAGGTGCGTGCGATCAACCTGTTCGCTACCGGTGGCCTCACTCCTGACCGCACCCTGCTGCTGCACATCGACCCTGCGGCAGGACGGGCGCGAGCCCATGGTCGTGCGCTCGCGCCCGACAGGCTAGAGCGCGAGGACGAGAGCTTCTTTGCGGCGATCGCCGCCGCCTACATCGAGCTCGCCAGCGCCTCCCCCGAGCGGATTCGCGTAATCGACGCCACTCAGCCGCCGCACGGCGTACTGCGCGACGCGCTCGCGGAGATCGAGGATCTGCTGCTTTCTCCGCCCACGGCCGATTAGCATTGGCTGCAGGAATGTCCACTCACACGAGCTCCATCCCAACTTTCCCGCTGCCAGCATCGGCCGGAGTGCATCCGGCGACCACGACGACGAGCAAGGCAAGCCCCTCGTCGTCCTCCTCCGCCACCCCCACCGCTCCGGCCAAAGCGACCGTCCCGCCCACGGCGAGCACCCCGACCACCACCTATGTCCCCTCCGGCGGCACCCCTCTGCCCAGCACCACCTCCGCCGGATCCGCTGCGACACCTCCCACCACCGCCACGCCTTTCAAACCGTCGCTGGGCACGCACACGCGTCCCGCGCACCACTCCACCACGCTCTCCACGGGCGCAATCGTGATCGCCGTAGCCGCCGCAGTACTCCTATTGGCGTGCCTGGGATGGGCGCTCGCGCGACGGCGGGCGTTCGAGCCCCACTGGATGCTGTCGCTGCGCCACGCGATGGCGGAGGCCGGTTTCCGCGCCTCGGCCACCTGGGCGGAATTCACAGATTGGGTCCGGTTGGGGCACTGAGGCGTCCTAAAATCGAAGGCGACTCTGCGATTTTTTCCGCCGCTCGGGGAGAGACAATGCGCGGCCCCGACAAACAGCTTCGAGTGGGCGTCGCGCGACGCCGGCATAGCGCAGAGGAGGAAGGCCGATGAACCCCACCACGCACCCCACGACCGCCCAGGAGAGGACGCCCGGATCAGGGCTTCACCTCAGGCGCCTGTTCACCTCTGCGGATGAGCATCCGTTCGATGCTGTGGAGTGGGAGACGCGCGACGCGCGCATCGGCCATGGCGATCGCATCGCCTTCGAGCAGGAGGGCGTGGAGTTCCCCAAGAGCTGGTCGCAAAACGCCACCAACATCGTGGCTCAGAAGTACTTCCGCGGGCAGATCGGCAACCCCGCGCGCGAGCATTCGGTCAAGCAGATGATCTCACGTGTGGCCGGCACGATCTCCGGCTGGGGATCGCGCGCGCGGCTACTTCGCCACCGACGCAGATGCCGAGGCCTTCGAGGCCGAGCTGACCCACATCCTCCTGCACCAGATGGCCGCGTTCAACTCGCCGGTGTGGTTCAACGTCGGCTTCGAGGAGAGCCCCCAGTGCTCAGCCTGCTTCATCCTCTCCGTGGAGGACACGATGGAGTCGATCCTCGACTGGAACACCAAGGAGGGCATGATCTTCCGCGGCGGCTCGGGCTCCGGGATCAACCTCTCGAACATCCGCGGCTCGATGGAGCCGCTGGCCAAGGGCGGTACCGCCTCGGGTCCCGTTTCCTTCATGCGCGGCGCGGACTCGTGGGCGGGCACGATCAAGTCCGGAGGCAAGACGCGGCGCGCGGCGAAGATGGTGGTGCTCAACATCGACCACCCGGACATCCGCGAGTTCATCTGGTGCAAGGCCAAAGAGGAGGACAAGGCGCAGGCGCTGCGCAACGCCGGATTTGACATGTCGATCGACGGCGAGGGGTTCAAGTCGATCCAGTACCAGAACGCGAACAACTCAGTGCGCATCACCGACGAGTTCATGCGCGCCGTGGAGGGCAATGAGGACTGGCACCTGACCGCGCGCTCCACCGGCGAGCCCGTCGGTGAGCCGGTCCCCGCCCGCGAGCTGATGCGCGAAATCGCGCAGGCCGCCTGGCGCTGCGCCGACCCCGGCATGCAGTACGACACGACGATCAACCAGTGGCACACCTCGCCAAACAGCGGACGCATCAACGCGTCGAACCCATGCAGCGAGTACATGCACGTGGACAACTCGGCCTGCAACCTCGCCTCTATCAACCTCATGAAGTTCCGTCACCCAGACGGCACGCTGGACGTCGAGTCCTTCGAGCACACCGTCGACGTGATGCTGCTTGCCCAGGAGATTGTCGTCGGACCCTCCTCCTACCCGACCGAGGAGATCGCCGTCAACGCACGCGCCTTCCGCCAGCTGGGACTCGGCTACGCCAACCTCGGCGCCTATCTGATGAGCGACGGCATGCCGTATGACTCGGATGCCGGGCGAGGCACCGCGGCGGCAATCACCGCGCTGATGACCGGCAGCGCCTACCGCCGCTCAGCCGAGGTCGCAGCGGCACTTGGCCCCTACGAGCACTACGAGGTCAACCGCGAGGCGCACAACAACGTGATGAGCATGCACCGCGATGCGTCCTATGCGATTTCCGCCGCCGCCTGCGCCGATGAGCAGCTGCTCGCGGCGGCGAGGCGCTCGTGGGATGAGGCGGTGGCGCTGGGCGAGCACCATGGCTACCGCAACGCACAGGCCACGGTGCTCGCGCCGACGGGCACGATCTCATTCCTGATGGATTGCGACACGACCGGCGTGGAGCCCGACTTCTCCTTGGTCAAGTTCAAGGAGCTCGTCGGGCGGCGGGCAGATGACGATCGTCAACCGCACCGTCCCGCTGGCGCTGCAGACGCTCGGCTACTCCGAGCAGCAGGTCGAGCAGATCGAGGCGCACCTGGCCGAGCACGGCACGATCGTCGGCGCCCCCGGTCTCGCCGAGAAGCACATGCCGGTGTTCGACGTGGCCGTCGGCGAGCGCGCGATCTCGCACATGGGGCACCTGAAGATGATGGGAGCCGTACAGCCCTTCATCTCGGGCGCGATCTCAAAGACGGTCAACCTGCCCCAGGAGGCCACCGTCGAGGACATAGCCGATGCCTACACCCAGGCCTGGCATCTCGGGATCAAGGCGCTCGCGATCTACCGCGACGGCTCAAAGACAGCACAGGCGTTGCGTACCGACGCGCAGAAGGACGACCGAGGCGCCGGCCGATGTCGATGTGCTCGTCGAGGAGGCAGTCGGCAAGGCGCTGGCCGAGGCCGGTCCGCGGCGCAAGCGCATGCCGCGCGAGCGCCAGTCGATCACGCACAAGTTCTCGATCGGTGGCCACGAGGGCTACATCACGGCCGGCATGTACGAGGACGGCTCGATCGGCGAGATCTTCCTGACCGACATCGGCAAGGAGGGCTCGACGCTGCGGGGCATGATGAACTCGTTCGCCACCGCGATCTCGATCGCGCTGCAGTACGGGGTGCCGCTGGAGACCCTGGTGCAGAAGTTCTGCTACATGCGCTTCGACCCGGAGGGCATCACGACCAACCCGGAGATCCCCTTCGCCAAGTCGATGCCCGACTACATCATGCGCTGGCTCGCCTCGCGCTTCCTCGACGTCGACGTCCAGGAGGAGCTCGGCATCCTCACCCCGGCAGTGCGCGCCCGCCAGGCCGCCCAGGAGACCGCCCAGTCGATGCTCGGCTCCGACACGGCCGGGCCCAGCAGCGAGGATCAGCCGGCACGACGCGCTCCGGCGGCCTCGGGTGGCGATAACGGCGGCGCGAGTGCACCGACGTCCTTGCTTACCGACACACCGCCAGTGGTGCCCGCACGCCTGCAGGGCCTAGATCTCGGACCGGCGTGCAGCCAGTGCGGCGGCATGATGCAGCGCACCGGCTCCTGCTACACGTGCTCTAGCTGCGGCAACAACACCGGCTGCGGCTGATCAGCGCCCGGCGGCGTACTCGCTGAGGGTCACGCGCGACTCGTCGCGGCCGAGCATGCTGATGAAGACGGCCGCAAAAGCGATGCCGAAGACAAGGAACTCGACGAAGCACATACTCGCGCCAGCAAGCTGCTGATCGCCTATGGCCGACAGGCCAAAGGCGCGGGGGGCGCTCGCGTAGAGCGAATACTGGGTGCCCGACAGCCATGTCAAGGGCAGGCACACGCACGCGCTGGCCAAGCGCGTGAAGCCCAGCAGCGCCAGCCGCTGGCCGTTGGGGCGCAGCCGCGCGCGGGGGAGCGGGTCGATGATCAGCCACCACATCGCCAACCCCGTGTAGAAGAGCGTCGCGTGCTCGAAGGCATGTACAGCGGAGTGCTGGGCGGTGTAATCGAACACGCTCGGGATCGCCCAGACCCACGTCGCCAGCGCCCACAGCGGGATCGCCAGCCACGGCGAGGTGAGCCGCGCCAGCACACGACCGGAGCGGCCCCCCGGCGCCACCGCCTGCAGCGCCCCCCGCGAGAGGCCGAGCGGCAGCACGGGCGAGCGCAGGCCGAGCACGAGCAGCGCCGGCGCGATATCGGACAGCAGCACGTGCTGCATCATGTGCGCCGACAGCAGCCAGCGATCGCCGATGCTGTCCAGCGGCGAGATCAGCGCCACGGCCAGTATCAGCAGCCCACCCGCGTAGGGCAGCCAATGGCCGGCGCTGGGCGGACGCGTCGCGGATTGCTTACCGGCGCGGCGGTACATGCGCGCATACAGGACAACCGCCCCCAGCAGCACGAGGATCACGATCGGGTTGAGATTCCATGAACCCCAACCTGGAGTGGAGCTCATCCGGTTCTCCCCTCAGCGCCTGCTCGGGTGTTGCGGCTGCGGTGGGCCTGTAAAGCGACGGTCATGCCAGGCGGCATCCTACCGGTCCGCCGCAGGAACGCGGCGCCCGGAGGAGCTGCCCTATCCGACGATGTCCCGCGCTACCCCGCCCAGTGCTCACCGGCCCACGCAGGGCCGGTGACACTAGGGATATACAGCGCGGGGCAGGGTTCAGTTGAGACGCTTCTTCAGCGCGCTCGCAGCGGAGAACTTCGCCGCTTTGCTGGCTGCGATGTTGATCGTCTCGCCCGTGGATGGGTTACGTCCCAGCCGTGCAGCGCGCTGGCTGACGCTGAACTTGCCGAAGCCGGCAAGCGCGACCTCACCCCCGGCGGCCAACTCGCTGGAGACCACCTCGATCGTCGCCTCCAGCACCTCGCGGGCCTGGCTGGCAGCCAACCCGGTGCGTCCTGCGACCTTCTCAGCTAGCTCGTTCTTGGTCATGGCATCCCTTCTCGAGTGTCGTTGCTCCCCGCAGGCTAACCGCTGGTTAGGACGGTGGCGTTCCAAACCGCCCCATTTCGGCCCGATAGAAGCCCTAATTTCCGGGGAACTATTCCAAGCTCAGGCTGAAATCCCTGCCGAAGGCGCCATGCGCCGCTCCCCAGAGGGAGCCGTGCGTGGCGCCAGAGGGCCCGCCGCGCAGGCCGCCCAGAGGGCCGACAGCCAGGCCAGGCAGGCCAGGCCGACATGCACCCAGACCAGCTCCGTGGGGAGATGCGTCTCGTACTGGTCCAGTCCCACCGCCCCCTGCAGCGCGAGCAGCACGCAGAGGATGCTCAGCGCACGCCGCACCAGCGGACCGGCGGCGCGCACCCGCGCCAGCCACCACACACCGACAGCCGCCAGGCTGAACACGAGCGCGATCTCGGCGTGGCGGTGGATGACGAAATCCATCGTCCCCCGCCCGTCGAAGTCCAGGCGGTTGATCCTCTGGCCGGGCGAGCCGCCGGCGTGCGGGCCCGCGGCAGTCGCGGCTGTCCCCGCGAAGATCGTCAGCGCCCCAAGGCCCACCAGCGCACGCAGCGACCAGATCAGCATCCGGTCGGGCGGCGTCCCGCCACGCCGGCGCTCGCCGGGCTCCTCGCTCGCCCGCCAAGCCAGCACCACGGCCGCGACGAGGATCAGCATCGAAAGCGCGAAGTGGCCCATGACCCAGCCGTAGTCGAGCGCGCCTCTGACGGTGAAGCCGCCGAGCACAGCCTGACTGGAAACCCCCAGCGGCAGCAGCGCCCCCAGCCACATCAGGTCGCGCCGGTAGGGCCGGCGGCGAAGCGCCAGCAGCCACGCCGCTCCGGCGGCGAGCGATACCGGGCCGGTCAGCACGCGGTTGGAGAACTCGATCACCGCGTGGGCATTCAGAGGCGGGTAGGCGTTGCCGTAGCACTTCGGCCAGTCCGGACAGCCGAGACCAGATCCGGTCAGCCTCACGGCGGCGCCGCTCAGCACGATCAGCGTCAGCGCGCCCAGTGCGACGTACGCCACATACAGGTACTGCACTGGCGTTACGGTGTAGCCGTTGGTGCGCTCCCTGAGGAACTCGAGACGATCACGCATCGGCCATAAGGATGCCAAGATGAGAGCCAGTGCGGACAGCAAGGGGCATCGTCCACGTGTGGCACGCCGACCTGGCCGTGGCCGGGGACGGACTCGAGAACCTGCTCTGCGCACCAGAGCACGAACGTGCGCGGCAGATGCTCAGCGAGCGCAACCGCGTCCGGTGGACTCGTTCACGGGGCATCCTGCGGGCACTCCTCGGCCGCTATCTCGACTGCGATCCACGCACGCTGCGCTTCGTCCTTGGTCCCCACGGCAAGCCTGCGCTTCATCACGAGGAGGGGAGCTGGACGACGGATCTGCGCTTCAACCTGTCCCACTCGAGGGACCTCGTGCTCGTAGCGGTAACCGCCACTCGCGAGGTCGGAGTGGATATCGAGTGCGCACGCCCGCGCCATACCCCCGAGCTCCTGCGCGCGTGGACCCTGCGCGAGGCCGCCGTCAAGTGCCTTGGAACCGGGCTCACCAGCGCGCCTGCCAATCCGCCCGCCGGCCTGTGGAGCACCGAGCTGCCTGTGGGACCGGCCGCGACCGCGGCCATGGCGGTCGAGGGCGGGCGGCCCGAGCTTGCCTTCAGGGAGTGGCGCGGCTAAAAACCCCCGGCGCCCGTGAGGGTCCGCTGGGCGGCGTTGGCCATGAAGGCGCCGTCGATATATCCCCACGACGCGCCTTCCCCATCCCAGATATAACTCGCCGCTGCTCGTGCCCGGTCCGGCGTGTTCGGGTCGCTGCTCGGCAGATACAACGCCCCGTCGGCTCCTTCGGACTGACACGAAGGCTGTCTGCGGTCCTTCAGCAAGAACTCGTAGTAGAAGACGTGCTCCGGCCTGGCGTTGCGCATCAGCGTGTTCACCAGCCAGCTCGCTCGTTCGGCTTGCCCAACTTCGCCGTTTTCCACCACGCGCCCACCCGAGTCCACGCACCTGCGGGCAGCGATCTCGGTGAACCAGATCTGCTCACCGATACCTTTGTTGGGAAGGTGCTCCCGGAACGTCAGGAACGGTTCTTCGCTCTCCTGTTCGACGGAATAGTAAGGATGAACCCCCCAGATCGCAGGAACGGGATGGAGATCCTTTACATATTCTTCCTGGTATGCAGGCAGTTTGGGATTGTCTTCAAAATTCCCAGCAATTACCGTGCAGCCGTATCCATGTTCGCAAGCGGCGTAGGCGCCGTTCGTAAATTCGGCAGCTTTTACGGCGCTCTCGTTGCCCTGTCTGTTCGGCTCGTTCCACGCCTCCAGATAGCGAACGGGGTGGCTCGATTCCTTCGCCCGGCTGAGGATCTGCTCCAGCTGCGTCTGGTATTCCACCGGGGATGAGGGATATCGACCGTCGTAGCTGCTCAGCGCGACATCGGCAGTGAGGCCCAGGCTGGCGATGTCTGCCAGCCACGCTTCGAATTCGCCACGATATCTGGGGTAGTCACCGTCCATGACATTCCACTGCACCACGTAGCGCGCGAGCGTGATGTGTGACGGAGGGGTGCCGACCCACATGTCGTGGAAGCGCACGGCGAAATAGCTGCCGGAAAAACCACCGTCCCAGGCCGGGAGGCTCTGGTCTGAGATCCCATCGACATATGCACTCGCCGCCGCGGCATGCGCGCTGACGAGGGAGGTTCAGGCTGAGCGAGCCGCGAGGCAGATGCTGACTGCATGCCGCGCGCGCGAACAGCCTCAAGTCTAGCCGTGGCGATGGGGATGGCGAGGCGGCGCTGCGGGCAGGTGCACGATCGAAACGTAAACGCGCGAGACGCTGCGCAGCTTGTTGTAGGCGATAATCGTCAGGCGGTGGCGGCCGATCGAGATGTGTCTCGCCCCGAACCAGTGCATTTCCGCGACCAGCGCACGTGGGTAGATGTGCGTGTGCTCACCGGGATCGAAGTTGCGAATCAGATGACCGTCGCTCGAGCAGGCGGATACGCTGAATGCCCTGGCTGTCGGTGGCCCTGACCTTGATCCGCAAAATGCCGCTGTAGCGCGCGCTGCGAGTGGGGTCATACACCTTGATCTTCGGCCCGGAGAAGTCACCGCAGGCGCCTTTGAGCTGATCGCCGTGCTGGATGTAGGAACGCATCGCCGCGTAGGACGGCTTGTGCGAGTGGTTGGCCCGGAGCAGGCCAGAGACGACCGCGCCTTCGTCTGCGACCGGGTACCACAGGCCGACCTGCACATACGGAGCCGCGGCGAGGCAGTGATAGGCCTGTGACAAATAGGTGGCCTGTTGTTCGTCTGTCACCCCCTCGGGCTTCAGGCCGGCCGAAAGCGCCTTCTGAGCAGGTGGCGCTCGTGGTTCGCCAGCTCATCTCCGTCATCCAGATCGGCACCTGATCGCCATTGGCCAGCTCGGTGGCGTGCACCTCGCGGTAGCCGATGAACGAGTCTTGGTCCAGCCGCCCGTCGTCGTCGCGCAGGAAGACGTAAGGCGAGTTGACATTGCAGGCGGTATCGGTGTGCACGCCGACCGCGTCGAAGTAGCCCTTGCCACCGGCCTGATACACCCCCTCCAGGAAGTTGTAGTCGTTGCCGGTCAGCCCCCCCAGCACGACCTCGGCGGCGAGATCTGCCGACTTGACCGCCGGGTAGGCCGCCTGCAACAGGCGCGTGTAAGCAGCAGGGTCGGGACCGCCGGCCCACCACCGCGACGCGTCCTCCTCGTTCCAGATTTCATAAGCAGCCACACGCCCGGCCCAGCGCTGGGCTAGGAAGTGGAGAACATTCGGCGTAGTCGGCAGGGTTGCCCGGCGGAGCGTTCGGTGCCGCCGAGCCGCTCTCCCAGGAGGGGGTATCGACGAAGGAGAGGATCGCGTGGGTGCCTTTCGGCAGCGAGCTGAGCAGCCGGTCGTACTGACCGAGCCAGAACGCGGAATGCGCGCCCGGGGCGGGTTCGACATCGGGCCAGGTCACGAACACGCGAACCCAGTGGGCTCCGAGCGCCGAGGCCTGGGCTATGGCCGCCGGTTCGAGGGTATTCAGGTTTACGCCGGCTTCAGCCGCGGAGGCGTTCGTAACCAGCGCCGGCCCGGCCGGGCCGCTGAGCGCGGCGCCCGCGAGCACGACGACGGCGAGAGCCAGGCGCGCGCCAGCATGCAATGAAGCAGGGAATCGCACGATGCCTGGAGCATCGGCACACCGAGAGCGCCACTTGGCTGTGGGGCCGTAACCTGGCCCAATAACCGAGGATTCAGTAGCGAAACGGCAGCTCGCCGGCCACCTCGCTCAGCCGCGGCGCGCCGGCGTCGCGCTCGGAGACGATCAGCTCGTCCTCCGGCAGCGGCCACTCGATCCCAATATCAGGGTCGTTCCAGGCGATGCCACGCTCGACGGCGGGGTCGTAGTAGGCGGTCTGCTTGTAGAGCACGTCGGCGACGTCTGAGAGCACGCAGAAGCCGTGGGCGAAGCCGACGGGCACAAAAAGCTCGCGCATGCTCTCGTCATCGAGTTCGACGGCCTCCCATTGGGCGTAGGTGGGCGAGCCCCTGCGCAGATCGACCGCGACGTCGATGATCCGCCCGCGCGCGCAGCGCACCAGCTTGGCGACGCCGTCGCCAATGTGGAAGTGCATGCCGCGCACGACGCCACGCACCGAACGCGAATGGTTGTCTTGCACGAACTGCATCTGCGGCGGAATCCCGAGCTCGGCATGCCACTTGTGCCGGTAGGTCTCGGTGAAGAAGCCCCGCTCGTCGCCGTGGACGGAGGGCTGGATCACGACCAGGCCGGCTAAGCGTACGGTGAGGGCGCGCATGGGCGCCAGAGGGTAGCTGTCAGAGGCGAGGACGGGTGGCGAGTGGGTGGATCTGGCATATCCACTACCTTGACGCGGTGCTCGCGGAAGACCGAGAGGACCGGGCCAGCGGCCGGGCGCGGCGGCGCCTGCTGATCAATGTGGTGACGGTCGCGGTCACGGTGTTCTTCTCTTACGTGGCTCTCAGCGGCATCAAACTGGGGCAGGCCTGGCATGCGCTGCGAACGAGCGACTACCTCTGGCTGATCCCGGCGCTTGTCGCCTTCGGGCTGGGAAACGTGGCGCGGGGGCTGCGCTGGCGCTCGCTGTTCGCTGCAGGCCGCCGTCCCCCGAGGAGGGTTGTCCTGGACGCGATGATGGTCGGCTACTTCTACAACAACATCCTGCCTGCTCGCGCCGGCGAAGCGGCCCGCGTACTGGTGCTCACCCAGCGAAGCTCCGCTGCACCGGTGGAGATCGTCGGGACCGTCGTGCTCGAGCGGATCTACGACGTGATCGCGATCCTCGTGATCTTCTTCGCGGCCGAGCCGTGGCTGCCTCACGTGAGCTGGTTCGGCGCGGCGGCGCTCGCCGCAATCGTGCTGGCGGGACTGATCGCTTCAGCCGCGACGATTCTGGCGGTGTACGGCGACCGGTCTCTGCGTCTTTTGCTGCGCCCGCTGCGCAGGTTCGCATGGTTCTCGGGCACGCGGCTGGACCGCACAGTCGATGAGCTCACGCACGGTCTCAGCGGCCTGCGCCACGGGACGGTCGCGCTGGAGGCCTTCCTGTGGACCGTCCTTGCCTGGATGCTCTCAGCGCTGTGCGCCTACATCGTGAGCCTGGCCTTTCACCTGCACCTGTCCTTCGCCTGCGGGGTGCTCGTGGTCGTGGCGGTCGGGCTGGGCATGATCCTGCCCTCGCCACCCGGCGCAGTCGGAGTGTTCGAGGGGGCCGCCCTGATCGCGCTGAAAGCTTTCGGCGTGCCCCACTCCGAGGCGCTGCCCTACGCGCTAGTCCTGCACGCGGTCAACTTCGTCCCGTTCGTGCTAGTCGGAGCCCTGCTGCTCCACCACAACTCGCGCCACCCCATCAAACCCCCGAGGGAACCGGCCCGAGAGGATAAGGTGCTGACAGTCTGAAGTCCGCCGGGCTATGCGCGGGCGACCCATCGCTCGGCGTTGCGGTCGTGGATCTCGCGCAAGATGTCGCGAACGCCGCGACCAATGTCCCAACCTGGGTAGTCCCGCTTGAAGGGCTCCAGGTCTGAGATCCACCACTTGTGATCCCCGGTCCTGTTCTCCTCGCCGAGGCTCCAGTCCAGCTCACGGCCGGCGATCTCCTGACAGCACTCGATCGCCTCGAGCATCGAGCAGTTGCTCTGCCTGCCCCCGCCTATGTTGTACACCGCGCCAGCCTTGGGAGCGCGGTGGAAGGCCTCGAACGCCGCCACCAGGTCCGCGGAGTGGATGTTGTCGCGCACCTGCTTACCGCCATAACCGAACACCGTGTACGGCTCGCCGGTCATCGTGCAACGCATCAGATAGGACAAAAACCCGTGCAGCTGCGTGCCGGCGTGATTGGGACCGGTCAGACAGCCCCCACGAAAGCACACGGTGGGCATATCGAAGTAGCGCCCGTACTCCTGCACGAGCAGATCCGCGGCGGCCTTGGAGACCCCGAACAGCGAATGGGTGCTGCAGTCGATCGACATCGACGTGTCGATGCCCTCGTAATAGCGGTGATCCTCCGGTAGCTCCAGGCGCTTCCCGGACTCCATGAAGGGAAGCTGGTTGGGCAGGTCTCCATAGACCTTGTTGGACGAGCAAAACACAAACGTCGCACCCGGCGCATGCTTGCGCGCAGCCTCCAGCAGGTTAAGCGTGCCGTTTGCGTTGACACCGAAGTCCGTCTGCGGGTCGGAAGCCGCCCAGTCGTGGGAAGGCTGCGCCGCGGCATGAATGACCAGCTCGATCTCCGCGGCGCGCTCGGAAAAGATCCGCTCTACGCCGTCAACGTCACGGATGTCGATCTCAAACGTTTGGAACTCGTCGCGATAGCGCTGTGCCAGCGCCTCGGTCGTGTGGGCCGTGGAGGCATCGGGCCCAAACAAGCTGGCACGCATGTCGTTCTCCAAGCCGACCACCTCGAACCCCGCCTGCACGAAGTGCTTGACGGACTCCGAGCCGACTAGGCCGCCTGATCCGGTGACGATCGCTACGGGCATGGGCGGTAGAGGGTATCTGCCGGAGACGAAGCATCCGCGAAGCGCTCACGGCCGTCCTAGCCCTTGATTGTGGGGGAGGTGCCGAGCACGGCACCGGATGCGTCGAGCGCCTGCACCGCCACGTATGTTGCTGGGCCCACCCCGCCCGGAGTTCCGATCGCCGTCTCGAAACCGGTGCGGGCGGCTGTGGCGACCGGCGCGAGCTGCTGGGGGGATGGGCCGGCGAGCACGCGCCAGCTTGCCACTTGAGTGGCGCCGTTCCAGCTCGCATAGACCGTCACCGGCACGTCGGCGTGGGCCGCGACCGCTGCGACTGCGGGCGCGTCCCCGGGCGTCCCCGTCCAGGGGAATCGGTAGGTGCGGTAGGACTGATAGGAGCCGTGCATGTGGCCGTCGAAGAGAAGCTGGCCGGCGGCGTTGAACTCGGAGAAGTAAGGCTCGGAGCCCCAGCCCACGAACAAGTCGCCGTTGGCCAGCGGCTGGATATTGCCCTGGCTGGCGGAGGAGAGCGCAGCGGAGTGCTCGAACTGGGCCACGACCGTGTCGGTCTTCGTTTGCGGGTTGATCGCCAGCACGAGACCGCGCGACTGGGGATGGACCTTGGGGACCGCCCCGTTGTCGAAGACGGCGATCGTCCCGTTTTCCAGCACGGTGGCGTCGTGCTGGAAGGCCGTGGCAGCGCCGCTTGCGAGTTTGACCGTGCTGTGCTTGCCCCCCGCGCGCAGCAGCACCTGGCCGGTGAGTGTGTTGAGTTCATACAGCGTCCAGGTGTTGCGCGCCGAGACCAGTGTCTTTCCCCCGGCGAGCTGGTCGATCGAGTTGATGTGGAAGTAGTCGTACGGCCAGGCGGTGCTTGTGGTCGTCGCTGAGCTGTAGGAATCGCTGAGCGGGACGTGGTCGAGGCTGTGCCACTCGCGCCTGACCAGCCCCGTGCGCAGGTCGATTTCTTGGAAGATGCTGTCGGTTACGGCGCCGCCGCGGGGACCACCAAGGGCTGAGAGGTCGCAGTTGATCGGGTTGAACACCGTCATGACGGCTGTGTCCTGCGGCGTGATGTGGAAGTCGTGTAGATCTGCTTTCAGACCGTTGCCCCCATGGATGTGCCCGATCTCCTGGTAGGTGCTGTTGGCGATCACCTCTTCGCCCTGGCCGAATCCCTGCGGCGGGATGTAGCCTTGCCACCAGGTCAGCACCGGCTTGCCGTCGAGCTGCTGTACCTGCAGGTTGCTCGCCTCGGTGCCGGAGGGCAGCGGGTCGAACCACACGACGTTGCCGGCTTCGTCGAAGATCATCGGCCCCGATTGGCCCGGACCGGAGTAGGGGGTGGAGAAGATGTCGCCCGGGGTCGTCTGGGCCGAGTGCGCTGTCACGACGAGTGCTGGCGGCTGCAGGTCCGCTCGCGAGTGGAAGCGCTGCACCTCCCCCGGATTGGATGCGATGTGGGCCGCGGGCGTGTAGGTCAGGTGATCCAGTTGGGCGACCACGAAGTGGAAGGCGAATACCTCCTTCTTGCCGGCAATGCTCACCCTTCCGCGAACGCTCACCGTCTCGCCGGAGCGAAATGGCTTGGACGGCACGAAGCTCGCGCCGTCCCCCTGGGAGTAGCCAACCAGGCGCCCACTGTGCTTGTGAGTCTGTGAGCCCGAGACGCTGATGGCGCTGAGCGCTTGTGGGGGAGCGCCGAGCAGACTGATCTGCGTCCCCTGCGAGGCGTCGTAGGAGTCGGGTAGCGGGGAGACCGCGAGGCTGCCACCGGGTAGCACCGCCGAACGGTTGAGCGCGCTCGGCGTGCAGCGCGGTCCGGCCGGTGCGCGGTAGGCGGCATCCTCGGCGACGATCCGCTGGGAGGCGAGCGCAAGCGTGGCGGCGCTGGAGCACACCACGAGCAAACCCACGCAAATCAGGACTTTGCGCAGGCGGTGCGGGTTGGACAGGTGGATGTCGTCGTCGAGAGTTGAGGGCATCGCGGCCGAACACGGGCTCGGCGAAGTGGAGGATCTTAACGCTGAGCTAACACGGACCAGCCAGGAAAGCTGCTCGAACGAGGTAAGAACTTGACGAAGGCTAAAAGACTGGCGTCTCGGTATAGCTGCCGAAGACCTGCTGCAGAGACTCCACGATCTCGCCCTCCGAGGCGTGGGCCCGGGCGCACTCGAGCAGCGGCTCCATGAGGTTGCGCTCAGCGTGCGCGGCGTCGTTGCGCAGGGCGGCCAATGCGGCCTCGACGGCGGCGCCATCGCGTTTGGCGCGAGCGCTCTGCAGCCGGCCGGTCTGCTTGCCTTCGAGCGCCGGGTCGACCCGCAGCGTGGGAATCGGCTCCTCGTCCTCAGCGACGTATCTGTTGACCCCAACCACGACGCGTTCCCCTGCGTCGATCTGGAGCTGGAGGGTGAACGCGGCGTCGGCGATCTCGCGCTGGGGATAGTTGCGCTTGACCGCCTGCACCATCCCCCCGAGCTCGTCGATCTTGCCGAAGTACTCATACGCGCGCTGTTCCATTTCGTTGGTGAGCGCCTCCACGAAGTAGCTGCCGCCGAGCGGGTCGACGGTGCTGGTGACGCCGGTCTCATGCGCGATCACCTGCTGGGTGCGCAGCGCGATCGTGACGGCCTCCTCGGTGGGCAGCGCGAGCGCCTCGTCGTAGGAGTTGGTGTGCAGCGACTGCGTGCCGCCGAGCACGCCAGCCAGCGCCTCGATCGCGGTGCGCACGATGTTGTTGAGCGGCTGCTGGGCGGTGAGGCTGACGCCCGCGGTCTGGGAATGGAAGCGCATCTGCCACGAGCGGGGGTTCTTCGCGCCGAACGTGTCGCGCATCTCTTTCGCCCAGATGCGCCGGGCGGCGCGGTACTTGGCGATCTCCTCGAAGAAGTCGATCTGGGCGTTGAAGAAGAACGACAGGCGCGGCGCGAACTCATCGACGTCGAGGCCGCGGGCGATGGCCTGCTCGACGTAGGTGAGACCGTCCTTGAGCGTGAACGCGAGCTCCTGCTGGGCGGTCGAGCCGGCCTCGCGGATGTGGTAGCCGGAGATCGAGATCGGGTGCCAGCGCGGCATCTTGTGGGTGCACCACTCGATCATGTCCCCGCACAGGCGCATCGCGGGGTCGATCGGGAAGCACCACTCCTTTTGGGCGATGTACTCCTTGAGGATGTCTGCCTGGATCGTGCCGGACAGCTGCTCGGCGCCTACGCCTTGGCTCTCGGCGGCGGCCACATAGAAGGCGAGCATGATCGCGGCCGGCGCGTTGATCGTCATCGAGACGGATACCTCGCCGAGGTCGATCCCGAGAACAGCGTCTGCATATCGTCGAGCGTGTCGATCGCCACGCCCTCGCGCCCGACCTCGCCGAATGAGCGGGGATGATCGGAGTCGTGGCCCATCAGCGAAGGCATGTCAAACGCGGTCGAGAGTCCGGTTTGGCCGTGATCGAGCAGGTAGCGGAAGCGCTCGTTGGTCTCCTCGCTGGTGCCGAAGCCCGCGAACTGACGCATCGTCCACAGCCGGCCGCGGTACATCGTCGGGTAGATGCCGCGGGTGAACGGGTACTCGCCGGGGCGCCCGATCGGATCCTCATCGGGTGGGCGGGTATCTACGTCCGCCTCGGTGTACAGCTCGCGGACGGTCTCGCCGGATAGGGTCCGGAACGAATCCCCTCCCGCCCGCTCGCTCGCCTCCGCGTCCTTGGTTGCCTCTAAAGAAGGCTTCGCGCTCACCGCCATTACACCCGAGATCCTACCGGCCGGGTATCGGGCGCCGTGCCGTTTATCGCGGTTGGGGATTCGCGGGCACCGGGAGCGGGTAGGTCTCTGAGCGAGCAGGCGCAATCAAGCGCAGGCAAAGAGACGAAGGAGGAAATCGACATGGTTGCTCTGATCGCACTCGTGCTGATACTCGCCCTGCTTGGGGGCCTAGGCTTCGCCGTGCACGTGTTGTGGTACGTGCTGGTGATCGCAGTCATCCTGTGGCTGATCGGGTTCTTCGTAGGCGGCCTGCCCGAGGGTGGAGGACGACGCAGGTGGTACGGACGCTGGTAGCGTCCGGCGGCGATGACGCTCGTCGCTGAGCTCGAGCTCCCCGCCTTTGACTACACGGACCCGTCGCTGCGCGGGGAGCGCTTCCACGAGGAGATGGCGGCGGTGCGCGCGAAGGGCTGGCTCGCCGAGGGCCCGTACGGCTACATAGCGCTGGACCGCGAGTCGGCCGAGTTCTTCCTGCGCACCCGTTCCGCGATCTTCCCGGGGATGAAGATCGCGCAGATCTTCGGCGTGAGCGAAGGGCCTCTGTATGAGCAGATGAAGCGCAACATCCTCCACATCAACGGGCCCGACCACACGCGCCTGCGCAGCCTCGTGAACCCCGCGCTGTCGCCGCGCGCCGTGGAGCGCTACCGCCCCGAGATGAGCGGCTTCATGCAGGAGCTGCTCGACCAGGCGACAGCCTCCTACGGCTCAGACGGGAGCGTTCGCTGCGACTTCGTGGAGGCCTTTGCGAAGCCCTATCCATCGCTCGTGATCGCCTCGGTGATGGGCGCACCGCTCGAGGACGCTCCAAAGCTGCACCACTGGTCCAACTGGATCCAGAGGCAGTTCGATGCCGGCAGCATGGCCACCGAGCGCGAGGAGATCGAGCGGGCCGTGGATGAGTTCTACGAGTACGCCGAGTCGCTGCTGCGAACACGCCGGGAGAGCCCGGGCGACGATCTGATCTCGAAGCTGATCGCGGCCGTTGGACCGGATGCCCACCCACCCGATCGTCTCTCGGACGTGGAGTGCATCAACCTGGTCTTCAACGTGCTGGTCGGTGGTGTGGACACGAGCCAGAGCCAGCTCGCCCATGCGATCAGGCTCCTTGCCGAACATCCGGACCAATGGCAGCGCCTGCAGGAAGATCCCTCGCAGGCCGAGGGAGCGGTGGAGGAGGCCCTGAGGTATGAGCCGATCACGCCCTTCACGGCGAGGATCCTCACCGAGGAGATCTCATACCGTGACGTGACCTTCCCCCAGGACACGATCATGATGATCTGCGCGTTCACCGGCAACCGCGACCTCGGCGACGATAGCCAGCAGGACGCGGAGCGCTTCGACATCGCCGCCGCGCCGGAGGGCAGCCGCGGGCGGGCGCTGACTTTCGGCGCCGGCGTGCACTACTGCCTCGGTGCGAATCTGGCCCGCCTGGAGTTGCAGGAGGGGCTGGCGTTCCTGGCAACGCATCTGAAGGAGCTCGAGCTCGATGGCAAGCCCGAGTTCGGCACCATCTCGGGGATCTACGGGCTGGACAAGCTGCCCGTGCGCTTCCGGAGGTGACCCTGAAAGGTTGGAGGGGGGTCGTGAGGCGAAAGGGAGCGACATAGGGTCGAGATGATGTTGAAGGGGTGCAAGGCGGTGTTTGTGGCGGCGCTCGCGAGCCTCGCGGCGGCGGGGAATGCGCAGGCGGGTGAGTACCACGTGTATTCGTGCCGGACACCGTCAGGGGAAAGCGCACCAGCGGACGGATGGAGCGGGTCGGTGGCAGCCGGCGGCGCGTACGACGACTACGCAACGAACACCTGCGCCAGCGGCGGCGCGCTGATTGCAGCGCTCGGCGATTTGACGATCCATGCCGCCCAGATCGACAAAGCCACTTGGACGTTTGAAACGCCCGCAGCCGAGAGGATGACGCACGCGACGCTGTGGCGCGCAGGCTATCTCCACGGCCGCGTGAACGAAAAAACAACCTATCAATTCTGGCTTGCCGGACCAAGCGAGACGGGCATATTCGACGAATGCGTATACACCCTCGAATGTGTCGGCCAAGGCGTACCTGGGCAACCACTGTCTGGTGCCAATCGCGTCGTGGTGCCAAGTACCAATTTGGGCGCTCACATCTACACGAATGTCTCTTGTTTTGCAGGTTTTTCGGGCTACGAATGCCAGACTGGCTTTGACGACCCCAACGGCTATGCGGCTGTCGTCTATCTCTACGCGGCGGACATCATCCTCGAACAGAGTGCGGGTCCGACCGCGAGCAACGTGGGCGGCGAACTGGCGAGCGCGGGGGCCGTGAGCGGGACGAGCGATGTGACGTTCAGCGCGAAGGACGAAGGGGCTGGCGTGTACGAGGCGATCTTCAATGTCAACGGCCAGGTCGTTCAGAGCACTGTCGTGAACGAAAACGGCGGGAAGTGCAGGAACGTGGGCCAGACGACGGACGGGAGAGCGGCGTTCCTTTACATCCAGCCGTGCCTGGCGTCGGTGAGCGTGGGTGTGGGCTTCGACACGACGAAGGTGGGCAACGGGCTCCACCACCTGATCGTGAGCGTGATCGACGCCGCGGGCAACGCCGCGCCGGTGCTTGACAGGAACATCACGGTTGCCAACCCCGGGGTCCCAGGACCACCGAATGGGACGAACGCCTCAGCGCAGGCGACGCTGGCGGCGAGCTGGAAGGGTACGAGGAAGGAGCGCCTGACGAGCTCCTACGGCCGCGCGCAGACGGTGCTCGGCCGGCTGACGGGACCCGGAGGCGTGCCGATCGGCGGTGCGCTGATCGACGAGACGGCGACCCCGGAATACGCCGGCGCCAAGCCGCTGGCGATGGCGAGCCCGAGGACCGGCCCGGATGGGCGCTTCGAGGTGCGTGTGGCCCGCGGGGCGTCCTCGCGGACGCTGGTCTTTGCCTACCGCGCACACATCGGTGATGCGCTGCCGGTCGCGACGCGTACGCTGAGACTGGGCGTGAGGGCGGGCGTGAGCCTGCGCGTCGCCCCGCGGACGGCGCGCGTGGGGAGGAGCATCTTCTTCAAAGGCGTGCTGAAGGGTGGGCCCCCACCCGCGGGCGGCAAGCAGCTGGTACTCGAGGCACGCTCGGCGGGGGGAGAATGGATCGAGTTCGATGTGATCAGGACCAAGGCTCACGGCCGCTTCCGCGCGAGCTACCGCTTCAAGTTCCCTGGCCCAGCCTCCTACCAGTTTCGGGTCCTGTGCAAGCAAGAGGCCGACTTCCCGTTTCTGGAAGCGGCATCGAATGTGGTGAGGGTGAGGGAGCGGTGAGGGGCCGGCGAGCCCGCGCAGGCAGGTGCGCCCAGGTGATCATTGGGTTCCTGGCTGGTGCTGTCTGCTTTCTCATTCTGTCTTCCTCGCTGGCGACGGCGGGCACGTTCACGGCCGTGACCTGCCACGACCCGGCCGGAAACGTGACCGGAACGCGGGGATGGGGCGTGGCGGCGGCGAACGGTCAGTACATCACCTACGCCGCGAGCTGTGCCAATGGCGGCCAGGGATCATTTGGGCTGACAATGGGTCCCAACCCGACCGGCAATTACTTCAACGGCAACGGCGACACGATGAGCTACGCCGTGCCTGCGGGACTTACGATCCTCAGCTACAGCTTGCACCTGTACGCGTTTGGCGGCCCATGCGCGATCGTCAATGGACAGTGTGCGAACGGGTTCGGTCAGGTTTGGGTCAATCACACCGGCCAAAGCGACCCGAACTATGACTATCGCAACCTTGGGAATGGCGCCGCCACGGTGACCGTGGGCGCCAGTGGACTGAGCGGCGTGAACTACGTGAACGCCGGCGTCAGCTGCGACCCCGGACAGGACCTCAGCTACCCGTGCCCTGGCTCGGCGAACCCCGAGGCGCAGGTTCTGGTGAGCGGCGGGACCTTCACGCTCCTGGATTCAACGGTCCCCTCGGTGGCGAACGTCTCGGGCTCGCTCATCGCTGGCGGCGCTCTCACGGGGACCGACACGATCAGCTTCACCGCCTCGGACAGCGGTGGCGGCATCTACAGCGCGATCGCACTCATCGACGGTCATCAAGCCGTCCAGGAGGTACCTGACACCAACGGTGGGCTGTGCGTGAACCTCGCGCAGCCCTCCAGTGCCACGATGGCCTTCGCGGCGCCCCAGCCATGCAGGAGCACCGAGAACATCAGCGTCCCGCTCGACACGACGCAGCTCTCGGCAGGGCAGCATCACCTGCAGGTGATGGTCAAGGATGCCGCCGGCGATGAGGCGACTGCCTATGACGGCACGATTACGAGCATCGGCCCAGGCAGCCCCGCCGTGACACGAGGGGCACTCAATGGCACGAATGCCTCCGATCAGGCCAAGCTCACCGCGCATTGGATACGGACTCGCAAGGTGGCTCTGACGAGCCGCTACGGGGTGCGTAACCGGATCTCGGGAACCCTCACCACGCTCGCTGGCCAGCCGATCTCCGGAGCGGCGATCGACGTGTATGAGACCCCGGCCTACCAGGGCGCCCCGGCACGGCAGATCGGCGGTGTCTCTACTGGGCCCGCTGGCCAGTGGTCGTTCACGCTCGCTGCGAGCGTGGCTTCTGGCACGCTGAGCTTGCGCTATCGCAGCCATGTCAACGACACCGTCGCTGCCGCGGCATCCGCGCTCAGGCTGAATGTGCACGCCGGGATCACCTTGCGCGTTGTGCCTCACACGGCGAGCGTTGGGCGGAAGATCTTCTTCAGCGGTGTGCTGCATGGCACCCCGATTCCCGCGGGCGGCAAGCAACTCGTGCTCGAGGCATCCTCAGGCAGGGAATGGATCCAGTTCGACACGATCAGCACCAACGCGAAGGGCCGCTATCGCGCGAGCTACCGTTTCAAATTCCCCGGCCCGGTCTCCTACCGCTTCCGGGTCCTGTGCAAGCACGAAGCCGCCTTCCCGTTTCTGGAAGGAGCATCGAATGTCGTGCGGGTGAGAGAGCGCTAGGACCGCTCACGCGCGGCGGCTGCCTTCGAGCTCTTCCTGCAAGCCCTGCAGCACGCGCACCACCCGCAGCCCGCTGTGGCCGTCTGAGCGCGGCGGCGTCCCGTCTTTGATCGCCGCGACGAAGTGTTCGCACTCCAGCCGGAGAGGCTCGTTGTTGGCGATGCGCGGCGAGAAGATGTCCCCGCTGCGGGTGATGTACTCGCCGTAGGAGCGGGTGTTCTCGTCAAAGCCCTTGTCGTACACGGTCAGCTTGCCCTCGACCGCCATGTCGTCGAACGTCGCCATCCGCTTGGAACCCACAACCGTGAAGCGACGCTCCTTGTGGGGATCGAGCCAGGAGAGATGCAGGTGGGCGGATATGCCCGAGGGGAAGCGCAGGAAGCAGAAGACGACATCCTCGATCCCGGGCTGCAGGTAGGACTCGCCACGGGCGCTGACCTCGACCGGCTCCTCGCCCACCAGGTGCAGCAGAACCGAGATGTCATGGGCGCCGAGGCTCCAGAGGGCGTTCTCGTCGGCCCGCAGCTTGCCGAGATTCAGGCGGTTGCCGTAGATGTAGTGGATGTCTCCGAGCTCGCCGCTGTCGGCGAGCTCCTTGAGGTTCTGCACCCCAGGGTGGTACTCGAGCAGGTGTCCCACCATCAGCGTGCGCCCGGCCCGCTCGGCCGCCGCGACGGCACGCTCGGCGTCGGCCACCGACTGGGCGAGAGGCTTCTCTACGAAGCAGTGCTTGCCGGCCTGCAGCACCCGCACGGCGAGCTCGGCGTGCGTGGGCACAGGCGTTGCGAGCACGATCGCGTCGAGCGTCTCATCCTCGAGCAGATCCTCGAAGCGGCCGGTCATCTTCGCGCCCGGCGTCATCGGCGCAACCCGCTCGCGGGCGACCTCGGAGGCGTCGCAGCACCAGACGAGCTCGGCACCGGGCAGCCCATGGAAGTTGCGCGCGAGGTTGGGGCCCCAGTAGCCAAGACCGACAACACCGACGCGGAGAGGGTCGCTCATCGCGGGCATGCTAGCGGCGGCTCGAACCGGGAGTGTGGAAGCCGCGAGAAGAAGCCCGGCGAGATTCGCCGATTGCGGACTGCGCGAAGGCCGCCACCGCAATAGCCTTCGTGCATGGCGCAGTCGCATGGAACAGGACGCTTCGAGCCCGGGGAGCTGGCGGCCTGCGGAGATGGCACGGTGTTTGAGGAAGGCGTACTCGTCTTCAATCCTGGGCATGTGCGAGTCGGCAGCAATGTGTACGTGGGCCATCGCGCGATGCTCAAGGGGGACACGCGTGGTGAGCTCGTGCTCGGCGACGGTGTCTGGGTGGGTCAGGATTGCTACATCAACAGCGCCGGGGGCGTCCATATCGGCGCGTGCACAGGCATCGGTCCTCGCACGGTCATTCTCACCTCGACCCATCGTGAGACACCATTTCCAGCGCCGATCATTGACGCTGAGCTCGAATTTGCCCCCGTCGTCATAGGTGCGGGCTGTGACATCGGTGTCGGCGCGATCCTGTTGCCTGGCGCCAAGCTGGCGGACGGCGTGCAGGTGGGCGCCGGCTCGGTTGTGAACGGTGACTTCTCCGCGGGCGCGGTTATCGCTGGGACTCCCGCACGACTCCTGCGCTATCGCGAGGGTGCCGGGAGCTGATGCTGAGGCTTGCCGATCCTCGCTTCGGTGAGGACGCGCTCGCTGCGATTGGTCGCGTGCTTGCCAGCGGCCAGCTCACGCAGGGGCCTGTCGTCGCCGAGTTCGAGAGCGCCGTCGCAGATTTCTGCGGCGTAACCGATGCGGTGGCCACGACGTCGGCGACTACGGCGCTCGATCTCGTACTCGCTGCTCATGACATCGGCCCCGCTGACGAGGTGCTCGTCGCGGACTTCACCTATCCGGCAACCGGCAATGCGGTGCTCCAACGCGGCGCCACTCTGCGCTTGCTCGATGTCAACCCCGCGACCTACTGCCTGGACCCTACGGCGCTTGAGAAGGCGCTCAATGAGCGGACGCGAGCGGTGATCGCGGTCGATGTCTTCGGCCTGCCTGCTGACTACATGGCCATCGAATCGATCCTGGCCCGGCATGGAGTGACGCTAATATGCGATGCGGCTTGCTCGCTCGGTGGCGCGATCGGCGAGCGTCGCACGGGTGGCTTTGGTGCCGCCTCTTGCTTCAGCTTTCATCCGCGTAAGTCCCTGACGACGGGCGAGGGCGGGATGGTGAGCACCAGCGACGCGCAGCTCGCGGCGCGGATGCGCAGGCTGCGCAACCACGGGACAGAGCGCTCAGGATGGCGCGCCACGTTTGTCGAGCCAGGATTCAACTACCGCATGAGCGACTTGAACGCCGCGCTCGGGCTCATCCAGGTCCCGGGCCATGCCGAGACGGTCGCTCGCCGCCGTGCACTCGCGCAGCGATTGACGGAGCGTCTGTCAGGTATCGACGGGGTGATGCCGCAGTGTGTCCCCGACGGCCATCTGCATCCTTATCAAGCGTACGTCGTCACGCTGGATGCGGCGATCGACCGTGACGCGACGATCGTCGGGTTGCGCGAGCTCGGCGTCGAGTCCACGCTCGGCACCTACGCATTGCATCTCGAGCCCGCCTTCGCTGAGCGCGGCTGTGCGCCGGCGGACGGGCTGCCTCACAGCCGAGCCCTCGTGGAGCATACGCTCGCGTTGCCGCTGCACGAGAATCTGGCCGATGGCGACATCGAGGTGATCGGCGGAGCGCTGGAACGGCTATTGGGCTAGGTGTGAGGTGCGCTAGGCACTCTGGCGATTCATATCGGCACATCACCGGGCGCCGCATTCCTCGCCCGCCTTGGAACCGGCGCGGCCATCGCCCATGACGCTCGTGGATACGCTTCGAGAATGCGAGCCAAGATCGTGGTGGCAGCCTCGCTCTGTGCTCTGACCGGCGCGATGTACATCACACCCGCGATCGCGGAGCCGTTGTGCAGGGCGTACCGGCCGAACGGCTCACATCCATTGTTGACTCATTCCGAGCCGGTAATGCAGTGGCCGGGAATTAAGCCAGAGGGCGGTCTACCGCTGCAGCTCGACGAATCGGGGCACTATTACTGGAACATCGACAACATCGCGACGTATGGCCTGCAAGCTTGGGCGCGATGGCAAACGCAACGTATTCCACATTCACTTGCGGTGGCGCGCCACGCCGCCGGCTGGCTGGTTTCGCATCAGCCTCGCGACGGCGCTTGGCGATACACCGTGGCATTCTCGCTGGCCGCGATCGGAATCGACGCCCGCCTCTCACCGGGTTGGGTAGCCGCGCAAGCGCAGGGAGACTCGATATCTCTGCTGACGCGCATGTACCGAGCGACCGGTGATCGCCACTACCTCAATGCTGCCAGGCGCGCAGTTGCGCCATTCGGCCGTGATGTGCGCCTGGCACGGGGTTCGTGTGGTGTTCAGAGAACACGTCTTTTTCGATGGTTTTCCAATCACCCCGCCGTCGCTAATCCTGGAGGACTTCAACATCGCGCTGCTTGGGCTGGCTGATGTCGCACCTTACGACCGGCGTGCTCAGGAACTTTTTCGAGAAGGCTTGCGCTCGCTCTACTGGGCGCTGCCGCTCTTTGACGATGGCAGCGGGAAACCTCTCTATGGCCTCACTTACCTTTCCTACCCAGGCGCGCCGAGCATCTATGACGCCGCCGCACACACGCTCAACGCACAGATTCTGTGTGAGCTGAGCCGTCTCAGCCCGAATCCTCAGGCGTCTAACTACACCATCCAATGGATGGCGAGCAATCCGCATGCCTACTACCGCTAGAAAGACCCGTGCTGTTCGGCATACCAGGCCACAGTTCGTAACAGTCCATCGCGCAGCGACACGCTCGGCTCGTAATCGAGCTCCGTTCGCGCCAGCGTGATGTCGGCGAGCAGCCGGCGCACATCGCCTGGGCGCTCCTCGACGTGCTCGACTGGGTGATCCTGATGGCCGATGGCGTCGAGGAGCAGCCGCACCATCTCATTGACCGACGCCTCCTGCCCGCTGCCGAGGTTGATTGTTTTTGAGAGCGCTGAGTCTCGCGCTGCGGCCTTGATCGTCCCCGCTACGGTGTCGCCCACGTAGGTCATGTCCCGTGTCTGTTCGCCATCGCCATAGATCTGCACCGGCTTGCCTGCTCGCACATTGCGAATGACCGCGGGGATGATGCCGGCGTAGGCACGGTCGTTCTGGCGCTCGCCGTAGGTGTTGAATGGTCGCACCGTGACTACTTCGAGGCCGAACGTCGTGGCGTAGCTCATTGCCACCAGGTCGGTGGCCGCCTTCGCCGCCGCATAAGGGGTGTGCGGGACCAGCGGGTGATCCTCGGCCATCGGGACGGTGCGGGCGGTGCCGTAGACCTCGGAGGAGGAATATTGGATGAGGCGCCTGAAGCGGCCCTCGCGCCCAAGCTCGCACACGGTGGTGGTCATTGCGACGTTCCGGTCTACATTGGCACGCGGGTCCACGAGCGATGCGGGCAATGGGATGACGGCGAGGTTGAAGCAGTAATCAAACGCATCGCCCGCCAGAGCGTCGCGCAACGCGTCGATCTCGCAGCAATCGAGTTGCTCAAAGCGCACACCGGCGGCGATCGCTGCCTGCAGATTCTCACGCCTGCCGAGAGACAGGTCGTTGACTACGTGCAACTGCTCTACGCCCGCCGCGAGCAGACCGTTGACGAGGTGGCTGCCGATGAAGCCGGCCCCGCCGGTGACGATCGCGCTTGAGCCTTTAAGAAGCGATTCAGGCAACCGGCGTCTCCCGGTAACCCGGCGCCAGCACCTCGTGCTGTGCACCGGCCCGCTGAATCGCCGTCGCGGTAGACAGTGCAGCGAGTCCGTCATACACGCTGACGGGCGGCGGACTTCCGTCGCGTACGGCCTGCAGGAACTGCTCCCACTCCACGCGCAACGGCTCGCGGCGCTCTAGGGCGAAGCGAATCATGTCGCCCTCGCCTCCCCCGCGGATGCCCGACAGCGCATCCCATTCGGTTCCCTTTGTCGGGTGCTCATAGAACAGGAGCTCTTGCGTCAGGTAGTTGACGACGAACATGCCACGCTCCCCTGTTACGGATAGCTCGCGGACCTTGGTGGGTGTGATCCAGTTGACCTCCAGCAGTCCGGTCGAGTCGTTGTCGAAACGGAGCGTCGCGCACAGCAGGTCCTCGGCGGTGTCATGTACTCGCTGGGCGGTCTCGGCGTATACACGCGACACCTCGCTGCCGCTGAGGTAGCGCATCACGTCGATGTCGTGTGTCGCCAAGTCGAGTCCCACTCCCATCATCGACGCACGGTTCGGAAATGGGCTCAGCCGTCGGGCGTGCATCTGCAGGATCCGTCCGATCATGTCGTCCTCGAGCTTCGCCTTGAGCAGCATCACCGCCGGGTTGAAGCGCTCGACGTGCCCGACTCCGAGCACCAGCTGCCGCTCGTCTGCCTCCTGCGCCATGGCCAGCGCGTCCTGCTCGGTGCGTGCCGTCGGCTTCTCCACGAGCACATGCAGGCCGCCTCTAAGTGCCTGCAGCGTAGATTCGGCGAGACTGTTGACCGGCGTAGCGATACAGGCTATGTCGAGATCCTCTGTGGCCAGCGCCTGCTCGAGCGATGCGTGTGTTCGCACAGCCGGGTGCGCTTCGGCAACCGCCGCGCAGCGGCCGGTGTCCGGATCGACCGCGGCGGCGAGCTCCACGCCGGCGAGGCTCGAGAGTACGCGGCAGTGGTTGGAGCCCATGACTCCGAGCCCGGCCACCACGGCGCGGAGTTGCGCGGAGTTGCTCCTCACCATGAAGGCGGAAACATTAGCGATCGGGCGTGCCGGCGGCCAACGAGACTAAAGTCGGCTCAAAGTGATCCGTAGATTCCTTGCCGACAGCGCTGTGTACGGGGTGGCTGCGCTGCTCAGCCAGGGCATCGGCCTGCTGCTGTTTCCCTTTCTGGCGCACCACTTCTCACCGCAACAGTACGGCGTCATCGACATTCTCACGCTGGTGGCGATACTCGCCAACCTGACCGTTGCGCTCGAGGTCAACCAGGGACTCGGGCGTCACTTCGCAGAGGCATCCGAGCACGAGCGCGTGGACTATGCCTCGACGGCGCTGCTGTTCACGGCCGGCGCCTATACCGTCTTCGCCGCGATCGCTCTTGCATTGGCGACGCCGCTGACCCACGTCCTGCTCGCTCATGGCGTCGATCCGTGGATCACCCGGGTCGCGATTGTGTGGATCTGGGCCGGCGGGATCGTGTATCTGGCCCAGGACCAGCTGCGCTGGCGCATGCGGCCCCGCGCCTATGGGCTCGTGGCGGTCACCACGGCGGCCGTCACCGCCGCGGCGACCTTGGTGCTCGTGTTCGGCTTCGGCGTGGGGGTAATCGGCGTGCTGATCGGCCAGCTCGCCGGCGCGCTTGCCGCGGGGCTAGTCGTATTCGGACTCTCCAGGGACGCCTATGCCCTGCGCTTCGATCGCCACAAGCTCGGGGTCATGCTCGCGTTCTCGCTGCCGCTCGTGCCCTCTAGCATCGGTGTGTACCTCAACGGCTTCGCCGACCGGCTCGTGCTTCAGCACAGCCGCTCACTCGCCGATGTCGGCGTATATGGCGTCGCGTTCCGCATCGCCATGATCGTGGCGCTTCTGCTCGCCGGCTTCCAGGGCGCCGCCACGCCGCTGATCCTCGCGCGCCATGAGCTGCCGGCCACCCGTGGGGAGCTGGCGCGCATCTTCCGCCTGTTCAGCGCCGCCGCCTTGATTGCCTTTCTCGCGGTATCGCTGTTCGCCGACACCGAGGTCCAACTGCTCGCTTCGGCCGCCTACGCTCGTGCGGACATCCTCGTTCCGTACCTGTTCATGTCGGCGCTGCTATTCGGCGTCTATATCTTCGCTCCCGGCCTGACCATCGCCAAGCGGACAGGTACGTTCGCGCTGATCAGCCTGTCGGCGGGCGTGCTGAACCTCGGCCTGGCGCTGGCGCTTGTGCCGGCGCTGGGAATCCGGGGCGCCGGGATCGCGACAGCCGTCTCCTCGGCGTGGTTCTTCGTACTGACCATGCACTTCAGCCAGCGCCACTACTCGGTGCGGCATGACTGGATGCGTCTCGGCGCTGCGCTGACGGTTGCTATCGGGGCCCTGCTGCTGGGACGCGGAGTGATCCCGACTGGCGGCGACCACGCGCTCGCGGCCTGGCCACTCGCCACGAAAGCAATCCTCTCGGGCCTCGGGGCCGTGATGATCCTGACGCTGCTCGTGCGCCCGGCCGAGATGAGATTGTTTTGGAGTCGGCTGCGCCGGCCGCTGGCGTGGGCTCAGGGGAGCGTCTCATAGACGTCCAACAAGCGTCTTGCGACCATCCGGTGGTCGTGCACGCGCTCTGCGTAGGAGCGTGAGGCAAGCCCACGCTCGTGGCGCTCGCGCGGGCGCTCGACCCAATTGGCGAGCACCTGCTTGAGCGTGTTCGGGTTCGCGTTGATGATCGGCAGCCCGTCGGGATAGGTCTTCTCGAGCTCGGGGAGCAGATAGCAGATCACTGGCTTGGCGAGGCTCATCGCCTCGGCCGCGAACACGCCGTGGCTGCCTGCGCACAGCTGGTCTACTACGAGGTCGGCGCTGCGATAGACCTCCAGCGCCTGGGGGTGCGAGAGGCCGGTGACCTCGACGTAGTCGATCGGCGCTCCGGCCGCCGCGAGCTCGGCGATGGCGCGCCGCACAAACTCGGTGCCCTTCGCGGCGAGATGCGTCGGTGAGTGGACGACGCGCATGCGCTCAGCCTGTGGGTCCGGCGGAGCCGGTGTGAGCGCGCGCGTGTCAACTCGCTGCCCGACCACATGGATGTGTGGGAAGTGAGGAGCGAGGAACGCGTCGAGGCTATGGTCGCAGACGATCGCGTGACCCCGAGTCACATTGCTCCACCGCCGCATCAGACGGGTGGCTCGGGCATCGTCCTCCATCTCGATTCGCACGTAGTGGGGATTGCGCTCCGCTTCCACAGAAGGCATGCGCACGTCGCTGCCGAGGAACTCGATCACAACCCGCTTGCCGAGACGGTGAAGCCAGGGCGCATCGAGCTCGTGACGCAGAAAGCTGTGCCCGAAGTAGAAGTGGATGAGGTCGTGCTCGTTGACCGCCCGTGTAACTGCCCGCAGGTAGCCGAGGCGCCCTCGTGAGGGCACGACATCCGGCACCGGCTCGTAGTGAAAAGGGTGAATCCGCGCGAGTCCGGTCGCATGTGCTCCGAGCTCTCGCTGGCCCAGCACCGAGAGCATCATCTGCCCCGCTATCTCCTCGGGAGCGTGCAGCACGCGCAGAGCAGGAGCCATCGGCGGGAGGATAGCTTCCACCTATGCTACGGCCATATGTGTGGAATCGCTGGGATCGCTGGAGGCTCGCCTCCTGAGGCCGCGCTGCTCGAGCGCATGGCGGCGACGATGGTCCACCGCGGGCCCGATGGCGAGGGCATCTGGAGTGATGAGATCGCCGGCTTTGCCTTCCGCCGGTTGGCCATCATCGACCTTCACGAGCGGGCCAACCAGCCCATGCACTTTGAGCATTGGCACCTTGTCTTCAACGGTGAGATCTACAACTACCTCGAGCTGCGCGAGGAGCTCGTCGCGCTCGGTCACAACTTCGCCACAGAGGGCGACGCGGAGGTGCTGCTGCATGCCTGGGCGCAGTGGGGCGAGGCCGCGCTCGACCGCTTCAACGGGATGTTCGCGTTCGCCGTGTGGGATGGCCGCGACCGTCGCCTGACGCTCGCGCGCGACCCATTTGGGGAGAAGCCGCTCTACTACTGCCATCGCGACGGGCGGATCAGCTTTGGCTCGGACATCTCGGCGGTCCTCGTGGCGGGCGACGCGAGCGGCGCACCTCGTGTCCCCGCGCTCGCTCCCTATCTCACCCGAGGAATCTCCCCACCGGTTGACCAGAGCTTCTTTGAGGGCATCGATCTGGTGCCCGGCGCTCACGTGCTGCGGTGGCGTGCCGGCGCAGTCGAGCTCTCCCGCTACTGGACTCCGCAGCGGGTCCCTGTTCCCAGCCACTACGAGGACGCCGTCGGCGGGCTGCGAGAGCTTCTGAGCGATTCTGTCCGTCTGCGTCTGCGCAGCGACGTGCCAGTCGGCACCTCGCTCAGCGGAGGTGTCGACTCTTCGGCGGTCGTCGGGCTCGCGTGCGAGCTCCCCGGCGAGCATCGGCGCCACGCCTTCACGGCGACCTTCCCCGGGTTCGAGCGCGATGAGTGGAGCTACGCCGACGAGGTGGCCAGAGCAGCGCACGTAACCGAGCACCACGCCGTGCGGCCGACCGCCGATGAGCTGCTCGATGACCTCGACGAGCTGATTTTCGACCATCAGGAGCCAGTCGGAGGCTCGAGCATCTACGCGCAATGGCGAGTTATGCGTGCCGCCCGGCAAGCGGGCGTGACCGTACTCCTCGACGGCCAGGGCGGAGACGAGCTGTTCGGCGGGTACGCGGGCATCGCCGGTCACGCGCTTCGCAGCCAGGGTCCTGGGGCGCTCTCCGAGGCGATCCACTGGGAGGCGGCACGCGAAGTCGCCCGGTCGCTCGCGATCGAGTGGATCCCTCGCCGGCTCGCCCACGCTTACCGGCGACGCATCTCGAGCCCCTACACCGCACCCGAGCTCGTCGCTGCGGCGGCGAGAGCGGAGCAGGGCCATCTGCCCTGGATGCGCGATGCAGATCCGCTGCGACGTGAGCTGCTGCTCGAGTCCTTCGTCACCAGCCTGCCGCCGCTGCTGCGCTACGCCGATCGCAGCAGCATGGCGAGTTCGCGCGAGGTCCGCCTTCCGCTGCTGGACCGGCGCGTGGCCGAGTTTGCGCTGTCCCTGCCGGCAGGCTTCGTTTATGCGCCGGGCACCACCAAGCGCATCCTCCGGGACGCCGTCAGCGACATCGTTCCGGCTTCCGTGCTGGCACGCCGTGACAAGGTCGGCTTCGAGACGCCCCAGGCGCGCTGGCTGAATACTCCACGGGCCATTGCCGGGATCGCCGAGTCGCTGCTGGACGGCCAGGCCCGAGCTCGAGGCCTCTATGACATGCGCGCCATCGAAAATGACGTTCGCGCCGGGGTCTGGCGCGAACCTCGCGGGATCTGGTGTGCGCTGAACCTCGAGCGCTGGCTGTGCCGGTTTGAGACCGGGGCAGGAGATGGGCGTCTCCATGCGCTCGGTCGCGCTGCAGTGCAGAGTTGACCGGATGCCGCGGCGTCGCATTCTCGTAATCAGCTACTTCTTTCCACCCGATCAGACGGTCGGGGGCGCTCGATGGGCTGCCATGAGCAGCTGGCTGCGTCGCGCCGGCCACGAGGTCACCGTCCTGACGACAAACGCCGCCGGATCGCTCCCCGGGGAGGAGCCCTGGACTCGGCGTACCGGCGATCTGGGCAGCATGCCGGCCCTGCGGTGGATGCTGCGTCGTCCCCCCCTGTCGGCTGGAGAGACAGGCGTCGCGGCAAAAAAGCCGGTGCCACGGTGGTTCACGGATGTCGTGGTCCCCGATGAGCTGCTCCTGACGTGGGCCGCCCGCGCCACTGTGAGCGCGCGCCGTCTCGTGCGCGAGCGCGAAATCGACTGTGTGGTGAGCACCGGCCCACCGCACTCCAGCCATCTGATCCCGCTGCTGCTCGGACCGCGGCGTCCCGCCTGGATTGCGGATTTCCGCGATGGATGGCGCTTCGAGCCGCTCCGGCCAGCATGGCCGGCCCGGTTGCAGGATCGTCTCGACGCTGCTCTGGAGCGGCGGGTCGCTGCCACGGCAGATGTCGTGATCGGTGTCACGAAACCGATCGCCGATGACTTCGCCGGCCGTCTGCACGCCAGGTCGTCGTATGTCTCGAACGGATGGAATCCCGAGCTCGACCCGGTGCTCGCCGAGGCAGTGCGCCCGCAGCTCGATCCGGGCCTGGTCAACCTCGTGCATACCGGTCAGCTCAGCGGCCCGCGCGGCCGCGACCCGCGAGCACTCCTCATGGCCCTGCGGCGCCTGCAAGACGAGCAGCCGGCCGTCGCGGCCAAGCTGCGCATTGTCCTCGCCGGCCGGCTCGACGCAGGCGAGGAGCAGCTTCTGGGCGAGCTCGATCATCAAGGAGCCGTCGTCAGTGTGGGCCAGCTGAGCCGCGACGCAGCCGCGGCGCTGCAGCGCGACGCCGACGCGCTGCTGCTGCTCACCTCACCCGGGCACGCCTCGCAGGCGACGGGCAAGCTGTTCGAGTACCTCACCGCTGGGCGCCCGATCATCGCGCTGGCCCGCGAGAACGAGGCAGCACGGATCGTGCAGGAGACGCGCACCGGAGTCACCGTGGCTCCGGACGACGTCGAAGGCATCGCAAGCGCCCTGGCCGCCGCCGCCGAGGGCACTCTCGCGCGCTCGTATGACCCTCGGGGCCTCGATCCCTACATCTATCCCGGTCCGGCCGAGGCGGTCGCGGAGCTCATCGAGGAGTCGCTGGCGCGGCGCGCGACCGCGTGAAGTTCGTCGCCGCCGCCAGCAACCCTGTTGAGCAGGCGGGCTAGAGGCCGCGTCAGCCCCGCAAGCCCGCTCGCGACCCGCAGCGCGAGCCCCCCAGAGACGACGCAGCGCCCGAGCAGCCGGTATTGGATCGAGCCGGGGAGACCCAACGTGCTGGTCGTCGTCGTCAGTCTCACGCACTCGAGGCCAGCGTCGGTGATCGCCTGATGCAGCGAGTCGGAGGTGAAGTGGGTGCGATGCCGGGGGAGATCGAGGTGATACCAGTGGCCGGAAAACAGTCGCGCCTGGCGGCAGCCGAAGTTAGGGACGCTGATCAGCACCCGGCCGCCCGGGGTGAGCGAGCCGCGGATGCGGCGCAGGTCGCCGACCGGGTCATTCGTGTGCTCGAGCGAATGGCGAAAGATGATCGCGTGGAACGCGTCCGGCTCGAGCTCGACCGTCTTCAGCGTCCCGCAGCGGGCGTCGATCCCGCGCGAGGCGGCCAGTGCACACGCCTCAGGCGAAGGCTCGATCCCGCTCATGCGCCAGCCGTGCCCCATCAGCATCACGTCGAGGTCTCCCCGCCCGCAGCCGACGTCGAGCCCTCGTCCGGGCGCCATGGCGTGCAGCTCTGCTACTGGCTCCTCGCGCCACGCGGCGCGCGCCTGGCGGCCTCGGATCGCGCGCGAGATGAGGCGCAGCGGCAGGATCATCGGCGTGCTGTCGTGTGGCCCGTAGCCACCGGGGTAGAGCGCGCCAAGCTCCTCGTCGGCCAGCACCGGCAGGGTCGAGCCCGCGCCGCAGCGCGCGCAGACTGTCACGCCGAAGCTCCCGGGCGTCCCGAGCAGGCGGTCGCAGCCGTGGATCGAGGGCTCGCTCAATGCTCCAGTGCAAACCGGGCATGTTGGTTCTTCGCTGCTGATAACCCGCGCACCGTAGCAGTGGGCCCGATCGTCATACACTCGCGGCCGTGCCCGAGCCATCTCCACCGGTCACGGTGACCATCGCCACCTATAACGGCCTGCATCTGCTCGAAACCGTTCTCTGCTCCCTGAAGCAGCAGACCTTCATGGATTTTCGGACGGTGGTCGTCAACGATGCCTCGAGCGACGGGACGGTTGGGTGGCTGGCAGAGCACTGGCCGGCCGTCGAGGTCGTGGCGCACGAGGAGAACCGCGGGGTCGCGGCGGCGCTGAACACCTGCTTTGCCATGGGCGAGGGCAGCGAGTTCGTCCTGCTGCTGAACAACGACGTGGAGCTCGACCCAGCGTGCATCGAGCAGCTCATGGGCGCTCTGCGGGCCAGCCCGCAGGCGGCTGTGGCTCAGGCCAAGCTGCTCGACTTCAGCCGCCGGGAGTTGCTCGATGGCACCGGCGACAGCTATTCATGGGCTGGCGTGCCGCACCGGCGCGGCCAGAGTGAGCTCGATCAGGGGCAGTACGACGAATTGCAGGACGTGTTCGGCGCTTGCGCCGCCACCGCCCTGTATCGCCGCTCGGCGCTCGAGGAGGTGGGCGGCTTCGACGAGCAGTTCTTCGCCCTCTGCGAGGACATCGACTGGTCGTTCCGCGCACGGCTTGCCGGATACAGCTGCCGCTACGCACCCGGTGCGGTCGCCTACCACATCGGCAGCGCATCGCTTGGCCCTCGCGTCAGCGAGTTCACGCTGTACCACAACTGGCGCAACCAGCTGTGGGTTGTGGCGAAGAACTATCCGCCCACAGCGCTCATGCGCCACCTCCCCGATCTGCTGATGGGGCTCCTGGCGAGCCTCTACGTCGCGATCCGCCACCGCAGTATCGGCGTGCTGTTACGGTCCTGGCGCGATGCGCTGCGCGGTCTCCCGCTGGTGCTGCGCAAGCGCAGGGCGATTCAGGGCGCACGCGTGTGCACCCCGGGTGAGCTGAACGCGGTCATCGACAGCGGGGCGCGCAAGCTCTTCTGGTGGCTGACAGGCAGTGGGCGCTCGACGGCGCCGGCTGCGCGTCGTCAGGATCCCTCGTTGCCGCGCGCTCCCAGTTCCCGGTAAGCGCGCCGCATCCGCAGCGCCGAGCGCCAGCCCTTCGACGCCGGGCTGAGCGCGATCGCTCGCCGCTGTTGCTGGCCCTCTCGCCGGAACGCCCGCCATTCGCGCAGTCCCGCCAGACGGCCGCGCAGTGGCGCGAGCGTGCGGTCGGCTAGTGCCGCGTAGATCACATAGGCGAGGTCATAGAGCAGGATTCCCGGCAGCGAGCGCAGGAGCTGCCCTGTTGTTGCGTTGCGGGCAAGCAGCCGCACACGATTGCGTCCCACCAGGAAGTACTTGGTTTGCGATCCCTCGCCGGAGCTCGCCGAGCCGTGATGGTGCGCGACGGCTGACGGCTCATATACGGCGATCCAGCCCGCGGCGCGAGCGCGCCAGGCGAGATCGACGTCCTCCAGGTAGGCGAAGAAGAGCTCATCGAAACCGCCGAGTTCCTCGAGCATGGTCTTCCGATAAAGCGCGAAGCAACCGCTGGCACCAAAGACCTCGCATGCATGCTGTGCCTCTGCCGCCGGGCGCCCTGAGAGCCGCTCCGTGGCGATGCCCAGCGAGTTGACCTCGATGCCGGCGGAGTTGATCACGGCGGGATTGGAGTGGAAGCGCACCTGCGCGGCAATCGAGCCGATCCGCTCATCCCGCTCGCCGACGGCGAGCAACCGAGCCAGCGCGTCGCGCTCGATGTAGGCGTCGTCGTTCACAAGCGCCACCCATTTCCCCCTTGCCACGGCCACGCCGCGCTTCACACCACCCGCGAAACCGGCGTTGCTGCCGGACTCGATCAGCCGGACGTCCGGCCAGTGCTCGCGTATGAAGGGCGCAAGGCCACCGTTGTCGACGATGATCAGCTCGGCCCCGCCGGGCACCGCTGCGGCTGCGTCTAAGCACGCCGTGAGGCACTCGGCCAGCGCCTCACGCTGGCGGTAAGCGACGACGACTACCGAGATGATGGGCTCGGCCATGGCGGCGCCAGCCTAACGGCAGTCCGTATCGTGTCGCCGCGTGATCTCGATCGTGATCCCGGTGAAGGACGGTGGAAGCGACCTTGTGCGTTGCCTGGAGGGAATCGGCGCTCAGGTCATCGACGACGAGGTTGAGATAGTCGTCATCGACTCTGGCTCCACGGACGGAAGCGTCGTGCAGGCACGCGAGCGTGGCGCATTGGTGCGCGAGATTCCGGCGCACGAGTTCAGCCACGGCTCAGCCCGCAACCTCGGTGCGAGCCTGGCGAGCGGTGAGTGGCTGGTCTTCATAAGCCAGGATGCCCACCCGATCGATGAGCGCTGGCTCGAGCGCCTGACCGGTCCCCTGCGCGAGCAGGAGCCCCTGGTGGGTGGCGTCTATGGGCGCCAGTTGCCCCATCCCGGGGCGACACCGCCGGAGCGCTACTTTCTGGACTTCCTCTATGGAGCCCAGGCGCGGCGCCAGTCGGCTGCGGACACGCACGAGCTGACGATGGATACGACGCTTTTCTCCAACGTCAACGCCGCGATGCCTCGCTCGCTCTGGGAGCGCTTCCCGTTCGTCGAGGACATCATCATGAGTGAGGATCAGGATCGGAGCCGGCGGATTCTGCTCGACGGCTTCATCGTGGCCTACGAGCCCACGGCGGCGGTCCGCCATTCCCACAACTACACGCTCGCTGCGGCGTTCAGGCGTTTCTTCGACTCGGGCGCCTCGGCCGATCGCGCCTACCTCGCGGGCGAGCGAGAGTCTGCGCGTGCGCTGCGCGCCGCCGCGATCCGCTACGCGCGCGGTGAGCTTCAATGGATGTGGCGCACCGGGCAGCGGCGCTGGATTCCCTACACGGTGGTATATGAGACGACGAAGATGATCGGCCTGCTGCTCGGCGCCAGCCACAAGCGCCTGCCCCTGGCTGCTAAGCGCCGCCTCAGCGCGCTGCCGGACTTTTGGGCATGAACGCGCCGCGAGCGCGCTCTCGAATCCGCTGGAAGGTGCGGTAGAGTCGGCTCCTTCGGCGCGCCACTTTTCACTCCGGCGCGTGTTCCATGCTGTGCGATCGGACGCGTGCAGCAGCGCTCCATCAACGAATTCGCATGAGCACTGTCGAGCACTCAACTCCCGCGCCCGCGGACGTAAAGGCTGGCGGACCCATTCCCCTGGTGTCCGTGGTGATCCCCTGCCTGAACGAGGAGGAGAACATCGAGCAGTGCGTCCGCGACGCGCGCGCTGCGCTGCAGTCAGGCGGACTCGACGGCGAGGTGCTCGTGGTTGACAACGACTCTGAGGATCGCAGTGCCGAGGTCGCGCAGGCGGCCGGCGCACGGGTAATCCTCGAGCCCAGACGCGGCTACGGAAGCGCCTATCTGGCGGGCTTCGCCGCCGCCCGGGGCGAGTACATCGTGATGGCCGACGCCGATCTCACCTACGACTTCGGCGAGATCTCTCGCTTCGTCGCTGAGCTGCAGGCAGGCGCCCAACTGGTGATGGGCGACCGCATGGACAACATCAAGCCCGGCGCGATGCCATGGCTGCACCGCTACGTCGGCAATCCCGTTCTGACGGGGATCCTCAACCTCTTCTTCCGGACCGGCGTGGGCGATGCCCACTGTGGCATGCGCGCGCTCAAGCGCGATGTGCTCCCGCTTCTCGACCTGCGGACCACGGGCATGGAGTTCGCCTCGGAGATGGTGATCCGGGCTTCCAAGCAGAAGCTCGCGATCAGCGAGGTGCCGATCGAATATCACCCGCGAGGCGGTGAATCCAAGCTCTCATCGTTTCGGGATGGCTGGCGGCACCTGCGCTTTTTGCTCGTGCACAGCCCGACCCACCTGTTCATCATCCCCGGCCTGCTGATGATGGGTCTTGGGACGCTCGTGTCGGCGACCGTCCTTTCCAACATCAACGTGCTCGGCCGGCGCTGGGACCTGCACACGCTGATCGGCGGTTCGCTGCTGCTGATCGTGGGTAGCGAGGTTCTGGCGATGGGACTCTGCGCGCACGCGTATGGCACGTACTTCATGGGTGAGAAGGACGCGTGGTTTGATCGCATGCGCGCTCGCTTTCGTCTCGAGCATGGGCTCGCGCTTGGCGGCACGATCATGCTCGCGGGAGTGGTTGTCGGAACGGTGGTCATCGTGCACTGGATCAGCCGCGGCTTTGGCGCGCTCGCCGAAGAGCGCATGGCGATCGTCGCCGCGACCCTCGTGATCGTCGGTTTGCAGGTCTTTTTCTCCTCCTTCTTGCTTTCGATTCTCGGTCTGCGACGCAAGTCTTAACCGGGCGAGCCCCACCGTGCGTTACGACTTCATGGCCGTGATCGGGGTTCTCGTCGTCATGTGGGCGGCCAGCCTCGGCTGCGGCCTGGCGCTCGAGCGGCTGCTGCGCGTACGCCTGCCCAACGCGCTGCTGCTGCCGCTAGGGCTGTGCGTCTCGCTCGTCCTGACGTTCCCTGGCTACGTGGCAGGCGCTGGCGACGGGCTCGCGATCACGCTGCTCGTGGCGGTGGCGCTCGCTGGCCTCGTGCTCGCCCGGGACGGGCTGCGCGCGCGCCTTAACCCTGGCTGGGCGGGGGCCGCGGGTCTCGGGGTCTACGTGCTGTACATGCTGCCGGTGATCGCCCACGGCCACTGGACGTGGTCAGGCTATGACTTCGTCAACGACACATCCTTCGAGATGCTGCTGGCCGAGCACATCAAGGGGTTCGGCACTGCGTTGGGGAACATTCATGAGAGCAGCGCGCGCGAGTTCCTGAAATCCTACCTAGGCGTCGCCTATCCGCTCGGCACCCAGGCTCTGCTGGGGACGTTCAGCGGCCTGACCGCCACGCCGGTGGAGGTCCTCTACCAGGGCTACATCGCGGGCTTGGCAGCGACAGGCGCGATCGCGCTGGCGACCGTCACCAGGCAGTTGCTGTCTGTCCGCCGCGCGGCGCTGGTCGCGCTGGTAGCGATGTCGGCCAACCTCACCTACCAGTACGGGCTGCAGGGCGGCATCAAGGAGATCGGCCTGCTGGCTACTCTGTGCGCGGCCGTCGCGCTCGCGCGCGAGGCCGTGATCTCGCTGAGTGCTAGGCCCTACACTGGCGCGGCGCTATTCGCAGTCCCTGCGGCGGCCGCGCTTGCCACCTACAACGCGGTAGCGGTGCCCTTCCTCGGAGCGCTCGTGCTGTTCCTGGCCCTGGGTGTGCCGCTGTTCCACCGGACATGGCCCCGTCGGCGCTGGCTGGGGCCGCTCACGGCGAGCGCGGGCATGACCGCCGTGCTGGCGGTTCCGTCGCTGCTGACACTGCAGACGTTCTTCCACGTCGCCCGGACAGGTGAGGGTTCGACGGGAGCAGGGGCGACCCAGTTCGGCCAGCTCCTGCGACCGCTGCCGCTCAGCCAGATCAGTGGCGTGTGGCTTGCTGGCGAATACCGGCTGCCGATCGCTTCTCATCACGCCGGGCTGCTGACCGCGCTTGCGACGGTGGCGATCCTGGCGTTGCTCCTTCCCGGCTTGATCTGGGCACTTTGGCGGCGGGAGACGGGACCGCTGCTGATCCTCGGCACGATGGGACTGGTGATGGTGATCGTCTACCCCCGGGTGAGCCCCTATGCGCAGGGCAAGCTGCTGGCGATCGCAAGCCCAGCGGTGATCCTAGTCGCGCTCGTTGCCTTGGCAAGCGTGCGCGGAGGACGACGGCGATATTTCTCGCCATTGGCGCTGGCGGCGGGCGGTGCACTCGCCCTCGCGGTCCTGGCGTCGGACTTACTTGCCTATAGCCACGACCGGGTTGCCCCGACCGGGCGCATGGAAGCAATCCGCCAGGCCGGCGATCACTTCTCCGGCCAAGGCCCCGTGCTGTGGAACGAGTTCGAGGAGTACGCCAAGTACTTCGCTCGCGCCGCTGAGATCAGCGTCCCATTCGAGACGATCACGCTGGAACAGGTTCGGTTGCGCTCGCCAGCGCCGTTCTACGGCCACTACTTCGACCTCGATGAAGAGCAGTTCTCGTTCGTCGAGGTTTATCCGATCATCGTCACACGTCGCTCCCCCTCGGCCAGTCGCCCACCGGCCAATTACCGGCTGGTCTATCAGAACCACTACTACCTCGGCTGGCGCTGGAGCGCCCATCCACAGGTTCTGCGCCACCTGCCTGAGCAGCTTCATTACTCGCCGGCTGCCACCGTCGCCTGCCCCGCACTGGGGAAGTTTGTCGCGCACGCCCCGGCCGGTGCCAAGCTGGTCGCCTCCCTGACGCCCGAACTAGCCTGGTTTGAACCAAAGTCGGACATGCAGCGCTCTAGCGGCTGGAGCGCGGACCCCAATCAGCCGGGGGCGATCATCGCCAACACCCCGGGTCACGCCCAGGGTGTGCTCCAGGTCAAGGGCCGCTCCCGTTACTCGGTGTGGGTACAGGGGGACTTCCCCCGTTCCGTGCAGGTGTATGTGGACGGCCGCGAGGTCGGGTCGGTGTCGGAATCAAACACCCCCGGGCAGTGGCTGCAAGCTGCGTCGCTGTACTTGAGCCCAGGCCGGCATCTGGTCCGTATCGTCAAGCAGCCTGGTCGCCAGCACTTTGGCCCCGGAGAATGGGGGATCGGCGTGATCGGCGCTGTCGCTCTGCAGCGGCAGGCGCCTGAGCGCCTCCAAACGCTGCCGCTGGCTCGCTGGAGAACGCTGTGCGGGACCCGGGCCGACTGGGTGGAGCTGATCCGTCCGTGACCGCGAGCGTTACCGTGGCGATCCCGGTCTGTGACGGTGGAGAGCTGCTGAAGCGCACGCTGGCAGCGCTTGAGAGGCAGACGGTGAGGCACGAGCTGCTCGTATGCGACTCGGGCTCGACCGACGGTTCCCCGGCGGCGGCGCGCATGTACGGCGCCAGGGTGATCGAGATCCCCTCCTCCGAGTTCAGCCACGGCGGGACACGCAATGTGCTGATGCGCGACGCGAACGGGGAGCATGTCGCCCTGCTCACCCAGGATGCCGAGCCTGCCGACGAGCGCTGGCTGGAGCGATTGCTGGAGGGGTTCGAGCTGGCCAGCGACGTCGGGATCGTCTACGGGCCCTACCGTGTGCGTGAGAGCGCGTCCGTCGCCGTGCGGATCGAATTGGAGCGCTGGTTCAGTTCGCTCTCGCCCGAGGGGAGCTCGCAGCTGGAGCGGCTCGGTGAGCAAGAGCGCAACCTGTCTGTTACTGCGCTGATTGGGCGGCGAGGATTTTTCACGGATGCCAACGCCTGCGTGGACCGGGCGGCCTGGGAGCGGGTACCGTTTCGCGATGTCCCTTATGCCGAGGATCGTGTGCTGGCGATCGACATGCTGCGGGCTGGCTACGCCAAGGCGTTCGTTCCAGGGGCAGCGGTGCTGCACTCGCATGACTACACGGCCTTCCAGGAGCTGCGTCGCTGCTTTGACGAGTGGCGGGGCCTGCTTGAGGTGTACGGCTGGCGCGAGCCCGCGCGTCCGGGACACCTGCTTCGGCAGCTGCGCGGGGAGCTCTCTCAGGCCCGCCGGGAGCTCTACGGGGCTGGCGTCTCTCGCACACACCGCCGGGCGACGCTCGCCGCGGTGAGCCGTCACTATGTGACCCGTCTCGCGGGTGCTCTGCTCGGCTCGCGAGCCGACCGCATTCCTCCTCCCGTCCGTCGCAGGCTGTCGCTCGAGCGCCGCTCGGGCTTCGCTCCACTCGACCTCGACGCCAGCGCCAGTTCAACCCCGACGCCGCCAAGCACTTGAGTAAGCACGGAGAAAACGACGCCAAGCCCCCGATAGCCACCCCTGAGGCGATCGCCGCGCGCGCTCTCGACGGTGATTTCCGCGGTCCGCTGGCGGGACTGCGCAGACGCGTCTACCTCACCTATCACTACCTTGGCTGGCGCACGCTGCTCTTGCGCTTGCTCACATTCCCGCTGCGCTTCACGCCGCTGAAGCGCTATCTGCGGCTGCGTACCCAAGCTGGAGACCGAGAGCTACGCAGGGCAATGGCGTGGTACCGCGAGCACGGCAGGCCGGTCAGCATCGTGATCCCGAGCTATCGCGACGCCGGGCGAGTGGCGACGCTCGTTCAGAGCATCCGCAAGACGGTTCCACGCGGGATGACCCACATCATCGTGGCCGACGACGCCAGTGGTCCTGAGCATGTTGCCTCCCTCCGGGAGATCGGTGGCATCGAGATCGTCGAGGGCACCGAGAACGCGGGCTTTGCATCCAACGTCAATCGTGGGCTGCACGCAACCGATCCCGGACGAGATGTGGTGGTGCTGAACTCCGATGTCGAAGCCCGCCCGGGATGGCTTGCGTGCCTGCAGTACGCCGCCTCTCAGGAGGAGGACGTGGGCATCGTCGGTGCTCAGCTGCTGTACCCGGATGGGCGCATCCAGTTTGGCGGGACTGTGCGCAACCGCGACGCTCCGGAGTGGTTCGACCACCGTTACCGTTTCAAGCCAGAGGGTTGGGGACCGGCCTGCCAGGCGGGACCGGCGCTGGCAGTGACTGGAGCGTGCATGTACGTCAGGCGCGAGGTGATCGAGCGTGTCGGGCTGCTTGACGAGAGCTACCCGATGGCCTACGAGGACGTCGACTGGTGCCTGCGCGCCTGGCAGGCCGGCTTTCGCGTCCTGTACTTTCCCGCCGCCCGCCTCGTCCATCACGAGTCGGTCACGCGCGGCACCGCCGTGGGCGAGCGCGAGCGCGCATCCCAGCGGCTGTTCTGGGAGCGTTGGGGAGAGTTCTTCGACGCACGCCCCGTGCGCGCTGAGCCGGGTGCCCTGCGAGTCGCGTACGTGACCGAGGGCACCGGCATCGGGGGCGGACACCGCGACATCTTCGAGCACCTCAATCGTCTGCTCGACCGCGGGCACGAGGTTTCGCTGTACACGCTCGGCGACCCACCCGACTGGTTCGAGCTGCGTGCGCCGGTACACAGCTTCGAGGACTACGACGAGCTGGTGAAGGCGCTAGCGGATGTGGACGCGATCAAGGTCGCCACCTGGTGGAACACTGCCGCGCCCGTCTGGCGCGCCAGCGTCCTCCACGGCATCCCCGTGTACTTCGTCCAGGACATCGAGACCTCCTACTACCCCGACGACGAGAACAGCCGCTATGCGGTGCTCGACTCCTACCGGCCCGAGTTTCGCTACATGACGATCTCCTCGTGGAACCGGGATCGCCTGCGCGAGCTGGGCCTCGACGCCGAACTGATCCCGCCCGGGCATCGACCTGGAGACCTTTCGCCCGGCTCGAGGAGGTGGAGCGGCGCGAGGACATGCTGCTCGCGCTGGGACGCTCCAACCCGCTGAAGAACCTGCCGCTGACAATCGAGGCCTGGCGAGCACTGCACGAGCCCAGTCCCGAGCTGTGCCTGTTCGGCATCGAGCCCGAGTTGGCTTCACGACCCTGGTATGCGCTACGTCGAGGCGCCCGAGCGACGAGGAGGTCAACGAGCTGTTCAACCAGGCAACCGTCTTCGTCCAGACCTCCACGCACGAGGGCTTCTGCCTGCCGCCGCTGGAGGCGATGGCGACAGGTTGCGCGGTCGTGTGCACCGACGCCCACGGCAACCGCGACTTCTGCGTCGACGGCCAGAACTGCCTGATGCCCGAGCCGAATCCCACGGCCGTCAGCGCGGCGCTTGGCACGGTTGCTCGCCGACCCGGACGCTGCGCGAGCGGATGGGGCGGGCGGGCATCGAGACCGCCAAGGACTACGCGTGGGAGCGGAGGATCGATGCGCTGGAGGAGTTCTTGACCGAGGTGGCGCGACCCAGGCAGGTGGACCTCGGGGCGGGTAACACGCCTGCGGCGCAGCGCACCGCCGGATGAACGTGCGCGGAAATTCCGGAGCGCAATCGTGAAGGCCGGGTTCGCCGGCAGCTGCGCTGCCCCGCCTGCCGGCGCGAGGGTACGTTCGATCTGCACGCCGAGGCCAGCGACGCCCATGAGGTGCGCGAGGGAACGCTACGTTGCGCAGCCTGCTCAGCGCAGTTCGTTGTGCGCAAAGGGGTGGTCGAGCTGCTGCACGAGCCGCCGCGCCCATATCGTTGCCGAGGCCGCCGGGCTGGGGCGCTTTGCCGAGCAGATGCGCCTGGAGGGCTGGGACCGGGAGATGGTGCGCCGTCTACCCGATGTCGAGCACGGCTACTGGTACGTGCAGGCACGCTCGATGCACCAGCTGCTGACGACGATTCCGTTCCGGCCCGGCCAGAGCATCCTGGACGTCGGATCGAACACGTGCTGGGCCGCCAATCGCTTCGCCGAACGCGGCCTGGACGCGATCGCCCTGGACATCGCCACCGCTGAGCTGCAGGGTCTCTACACCGCCGACTACTTCATCGATGACGGCCGCGTCTTCTTCGAGCGTGTGCTCGGCTCGATGGATGCGATCCCACTCGCCTCGAGCAGCGTCGACTACGTGTACTGCTGCGAGGTCCTGCACCACAACGACCGCGACAGCCTGCGCCGCACATTCGCCGAGATCTTCCGCGTGCTGCGCCCGGGCGGGCGGCTGTTGATGGTCAACGAGACGCTGAAGACGCTACGGGATCCGAATGGCGTGCACGTCGAGGGCGTGGAGCAGTACGACGGCTACGAGCACGCCCACTGGGCATGGCGCTACCGCTGGGAGGCCACGCGCGCGGGCTTCATGACCGAAGTCACAGAGCCGCACTACCGCCCGTTCTTCGGCGATGCCGGCTCGGATGTGACCGTGAGCGTCACCGGGCCGTTGCTCGGGCCGCTTGCTCGCAGGGCTGTCAGGGCAGTTCGCAAGATCGGCCTCCTGCGAAGGGCCTACCTGGCTTGGCTGAACGATGCATGGGGGACGGTCTCGATGAACATGATCGCAACCAAGCCTGCGCGCTACCTCGGCACTCACGAGCCAGTCGGCCCGCACAAGCGACTGCCGCGCACGATTGCCGCCGCGATGCGCGTACGCCACGACCGGCGCGATGGCAGGGCTCCTGCCAAGGTACCCCGCACGCCAGAGCAGGCCGCCAGGGCGCTGGGACGCGGGCGCTAGAGGTTCTCGGCGACCATTGGCGCCGAGCGATTGAACACCCAGAATCCGAGGGCGAAGATGACCAGCACGATCGCGACTGGCTCGAGCAGTGCTGTCCAGCTGCCCAGCGCCTGTCGCCGCGCTGAGGGGTTCCGTGCGTGATCATCGCGTGACGGAACTGCTGGAAGACCGCCGGCGAGTGGGTTGAGCATGTAGAGGTGGAACAGGGTATGGCTGACCTTCTCTTTGCACCGTCTCGACCGAGATGATCACCGGCGAGGCATAGAACAGGATCTGGCTGACGACATCCCAGATCGGCTGGATGTCGCGGAAGCTGACGAACAGCGCCGACAGCAGCATCGCGATACCCGTCGCGAAGACCGCCAGCACCGCGACGATCAGCGGCAGCTCGAGCCAGCTGAGCATCGGCTGGACGCCTTCGACAAGCGCGAAGCCGAGCACGACGATCAGGTTCAGCGCGAGGTTGAACAGGGCCAGCAGCACGACCGAAAGCGGGATCACCAGGCGCGGGAACTGGATCTTGCGCACCAGGTTCTCGCGGTCCACGACGCTGCGCACGGCGCCGCTGGTGGCTTCGCCGAAGAACGTGAACAGCACGATCGAGCCGAGCAGCTGCGCTCCGTAGTGCTGCTGACCCGGCGTGTTCTGGTTGTTCGACGTGAGCGATCTTCGTGAAGAACACGTACAGCACGCCGAACAGCAGCAGCGGCCGCACGAGCTGCCACACGTAGCCGAGCGACCGAGCCGAAGAAGCGCAGCTTGAACTCGTTGCGCGCGATGTTGTACGTGAGGTGCCAGAAGCGCCTCCAGTCGTCGGTCAGCGCCCGGGGGCCCCTGATCGGGCGTCCCAGACCCTCGAACGGAACCGCCTCGGTGCTCATGCGCCAACTCGCTGGGAGATCGCTGGCGAGCCGTGCGGTCACGCCCATCTCGACCGGAAGATCGACTAGGCCGCCCATCGCCTCGGAGCCGGTGACGACGAACGAGAAGGCGCCCTCGAGACGGTCCATCAGGTCGAGGCCGGTGCCGCGGTGGGCAAGCGTGAACAGCGGGTTGTAGCGCCCGGGGCGAGCACGTTTTCGAAGGAGAACGAGAACAGGGCCTCATCGCCGGCGTGGAAGCGGCCGCTGCGCTCGTGCTCGCGGGAAGTGGTGGCGACGACGATCGCGACGTGCTCCTCGTTGAGCACGTACACGCTGGCGACAGGATCCTCGACGTCGACCATGAACTTGACGAGCGCCTTGAGCGTGATCCGCTGGCCTTGTGGCAGCGATGGCTGAGCGCTCGCCGTGCTCGTCCTCGACTCCACGCCTCGACGCACGCGCGCATCGCCGTCGCCACTGCGCTCGCCTATGGCGCTGCTGACCGCCTCCGGGTCGCGTCCGAAGTTGATCTCCAGGTAGCGGTCGGCCACCTCGTGTGGCTCTCCGAGATGGACCATCGAGCCACGCTCGAGCAGCAGTGCGCGGTGGCAGAAGCGGTTGAGCGAGCCCATGTCGTGGGTCACGAACACGATCGTCCTGCCCTCGTCGCGCATCGCGTTGAAAACGTCGAAGCACTTCTGCTGGAAGGCGGCGTCGCCGACGGCAAGCACCTCGTCGACGAGCAGGATCTCCGCGTCGACCTGGATCGCGACCGAGAAGGCCAGGCGCACGTGCATGCCCGAGGAGTAGTTCTTGAGCTTCAGCTCCTCGAACTCGCGCAGTTCGGCGAAGTCGATCACCGCGTCGTAGCGGGCGCGCGCCTCGCGCGGCGAGAGGCCCATCATGATCCCGTTGAGCACCACGTTGTCGCGCGCGGCCAAGTCCTGGTTGAAGCCGACGCCGAGCTCGATGAAGGTCGACAGGCGCCCGTTCATCCAGATTCGCCCGCTGTCCACACCGTAGATGCCCGCCAGGCACTTCAGCAGCGTGCTCTTGCCGCTGCCGTTGCGCCCGGCGATGCCGAAGAACTCGCCCCGCCGCACATCGAAGGAGATGTCGTTGAGTGCCTGGAAGGTCTGGTGCCGGCTCTTCCGCAGAGGGTGCAGCGCGCGCTCCTTGAGCGTGTGCGACCGCTCCTCGGGCACGCGAAAGGTCTTGCTGACCGAGTCGGCGACGATGGGCGGGGAACCGTTACTTGTCGGTTGAGGCATTCGCGGAAGGGTACCGTGGCCGCCCCGATCCTATAGCGACCTCTCGCTGGCCGAGTTTAACAGCGCCCGTGCACAGTGCTGAATGTCCAGCGACGTTGGGAGGTGTAACTCACAGGAGCGCCAATGAGGATCACGACGGCCTGCGCCAAGACCCGTGGGAGATGAGCAATGCTGACAAGAGCGGCGAGGACCGGCAGTCCCAGTGCGAGAATCGTGATCCAAATCGTCACGAAACGGATTGCGCGGCTTCTGGCAGGGCCAGTCTGGCGAGGAAACGTCCAGCGAAGGTTGAGGACGAAGCTGGCCGAGAGAGCCACCACCGCCGCCAGTATCGAGGCGAGTATGTACGGCAGGCCTACAGTAATGGCGACTGCGAACACGACTAGGTTCAGGCCGTTCTGGGCAACTCCGACGACCGTAAAGCGGACGAACTCGCGAACGTTGGGCCGATCTCCGCGATCAGACGTCATGCCCCGGATACCGCCACACCAAATTATCATAGTGCCTCGACGAGGGCGATCGGGCGCCAGGATGCCCCTCCAGCGCCCGACAGCTAGGCCTCTACCCACGACTCCGACTCCCGGTTACGCATCCCCAAACGTACCGCACTGCCACTGACCAATCACGTAAAGCTCTTCGTCGTAAACCAGTGGGCGAGATAATTGCCACCGGCCCAGAGATTTACTGCAAAAGCACCAACGATGACCGCTGACCGAGTGCTCCATCGCCGATCACGCAACCAAGGGACGAGAGCAGCAACCAGTGCCAGAAACAAGATGTACTGCGTAATAATTGCCTGCCAGGTAAAGTTACCGTCTGCTGCGCGTGGACCTCGCTCGGTCACAAGCGCATACCAAATGAGTCCAACTACTGCTAGGGCAAGGGCGTATTGCACAGAACGGTTACGCCAAATGGCCGTCCCTCCGAATATAAGGGCAGCTGCTGGGAAGAAGTAGCTGGCCGCAATCGAGCGTGGGATTTGGGAGGTGTAGGAATTCCAAACACGAAAAGGAGCGAGAGCGATGCCTTGGGAAGCGGTGTCCGTGCTGCCCGCTGGAACAACGACGTACACATAGACATATTGTAGGACTAGTGCGCACGCGATCACAAACGTACAAAGGAGCGCTAGACGCGTCTCGCGACTCCATCTAAAGCGCAGGACGACACCCAGCGGAAATATGAGAAGAAAGCACAATAGAAAGCTTGGCTTTGCAAGGACGTTCAGTACACCAAGGCCGAGCGACACCCACAAATGTTTGGTATCCCCGCTCCGCAAGAAGGCATATGAGGACCAGAAGAGCCCCACGGCGAATGGCATCACGAGTATTGTTCAACGGATTGTGCCAGACATTAGGCGGTATCTCGCCCAAGTAATAATTCTGGCTTGGTAGGCAAAACGCCAGCGTGCACATTGCGGCCGCGACGATAATTATTCCCAAGGTACTGCCCTCAGCTCGAATGCCGCGAGCGATTGCGTCCTCCCCGACCGCAAATCGCGCGCTAAGCCAGATCTTTGCCCCCGTTGCGAGGGCGAGGACCCCGACCAAGCTTGCCTTTAGTAGGTGGGGGTCGGTGCTGAATCCCGCGAACGTACCATTCAGCACCTGGAATAGTAGATCGCCGGGGAAGATCCCGGTCCTTAGACCGTGTGCGGTAAAGGCGATGTCCGCGGGATAATCACTGGCGAGATGCTGGCGGACAGCCTCAAAAAACACCACACCCGCAACAACGGTTCCAATCACCCCTACGCTAACGAGCCATTGCTCAGTCCCCTCTCGCCATCTTTGTAGCGCGCCATTGAGGGATTCATATATCCTGTTACAGGCTGAACATGGTTTATCCATCATAAGAGAAATCTGGTGGGATCACCGAGTCGGCGGATGTACATGGCGATCATCGCCAACTGGCAGGTGCTCTGTCCCCCGACTCGAGTTCTCTCGGCATCAGGAAGCGGATGTGTGTCGCCGTTGGTTCCAGTCACCACTATTCACCGTCACCGTACGAGCCGGGCTGCAGGATGCCTCGCGGCGCTTGGTATGATAAGTAAGTCAACACTGCAGCAAACATCAAGCCGGTAGCATACTATCCGAACATGCCCAACTGGATTCCTGCGGTGCTCCGCGAGATGGTGAGTTGTCCGTGACGCATTCGGGCGTGCGCCGGATGGCATCCGGGGCGGTGGCCGTGGCCGTCTTTCTTCTGGCCGGTCTTGCGATCTACGGTAAATACGCAGCAAAGGGCGGCTGGTATTACGACGATTGGTCAATATACGCACTACTACGGGATCAACACGGGGGCTTTTTCGCCGAGCTTCAAGCCTGTGCGAGCACGATCAAGGGTAGTCGCGCATTCGCCTGCGTATACCACGCAGGCGAGTACAGCCTGTTTGGCGCACATCGCACCGACTACCAATTCGCCGCGATAGGATTCTTAGCGCTCGACGCGACCCTTATTTACACAATCAGCCGAAAGTGCCGGCTAGCGCCGCCGTGGGCGCTGCTGCTCGGTGTAGCCCTCGTGTGTTTTCCTGCCAGCGATTCGACTCGCCTCTGGGCTGTAGCAGCCATCGGACAATACGCAATGGCCCTTGTGCTGGGAGCCACGCTCGTAAATCTCAACGCCCTCCAGAGACGTGGCCCATACGGGCTCGCCCTACATTTGTGCGGTGCAATGCTGGCCGTTGTTGCAATGGTGACTTACGAGATAACCATCCCGTTTGTGGCCCTCGGTGGCTTTCTCTATTACGTCGCCTATCGGGATCGGCGGGCACTTAAGCGCTGGGCTGTGGATGTTGGTCTTGTCGCTCTATTCCTAGTCTACAGAGTGGCCATCGTGCCTGTTTCTAGCGAAACTGGTTTGATTGTTCATAGAAATATATCCCAGACCATAGCACGCATGAGCACACTACTAAACGGGGCCTGGTCAACGTGGAAGTTCACATATGTACCCGGCACACTTGGCACCACCGCGTTGGTTATGTTGGCCGCTGTGACTATTGGGCTTAGCCTGTCACGGGGCGATAGGTTTACGAAACGCGCGATGTCATGGTTGGTCATGCTCGTTTTCGGCCTTGCTCTAAGCGCCGCTAGTGCGTTGGTGTACCTCACCGCAAATGACCTCTATGTACCACAGGCAAGCAGCACGTTTAATCGTTTGAACCTACCCGGCGGTTTTGGCTATGTGGCGATGGCTGTAGCCATCCTTGGTCTGACCTACGAGATTTTTCGCAAGTTTAAACTGTCTCCTGTTCTTGCTGGAGGCTTGGTGATGTTGATAGCGGCAGGTTCGGCCGAGCATCAGCTCGGAGTTTCGGCTGATCACATAAGATCATGGGAGGCCTCATGGAGTGACCAGCAGCAGGCGCTAGCAGGCTATCGTGCTGCGCTGCGCGGCGTGCCGCATACCGCTGACATCATAGGATTCGATACGCCGATCTGGGAGCGCGGTTACGTGCCAGTGTTTGCGGCAAGCTGGGACCTGCGTGGAGCTATTGACTATGAGACTGCCGTAGATCCACTGGTGGCGTATCCGCTCTTTCCTTCACTTACTTGCGGCTCAAGCGGTGTAGTCGAAGGACCTGTGCTCGTCGCTTCTTACAGTCAGCCCGGAGTGCCGCTCTACTTCGTAAGCCCCAAGCGACGCGCTATTGCGAGAGTTAGAGCGCAGAGCACATGTGAGCGAATAATTCTGGCGTGGGGAAGACCACCGTTCTGGGGGTCCACGGTGACCGGAGTTAGGTTTAGAATATGAACGTACCCCGAATTGATGGATCTAATTCAGGGTCGCTGCCATCGATGCAACCATAGAGACGTTCTGACTGTGCGGTATCCGTGACGCTGATAGAGGTTCTGCGCAGCGGTATTGTGTCCCTGTGTCACGACGGTGGCAATGTCCAAGAAGGCATCATTAAAGACTGCCCCAGCTCCCGCCATGAGAGTATCGCCAAGACCTTGACCGGACGCATCGGCTGATACGCCGATGAGCTCGATCCTACCTACCTTTGAGTGAGAATCAACGTGGCAGACGACGAATCCGCTGGCATCGTCTGTCACGAGCGTCTTTCTCTGAACCTGATCCGTCAGTCCCCTGCGAAGCCACTCAACGTAAAGCTCGGCACTGCGATCGTGCGGGAACCCGGTGTCAGCAAAGAACCGTGTTCCCCGAAAGCGCTCCCGCGCGAGTTGTGCGAATCGCAGCAAATCCTCGGGATGTCCTGTCCGGAGGCTGTCAGTTCCTGCGGGATGGCCAGCGACTGAACGCTCGAGCTCGACTCTGACCTCCCGCACCATGAATCCGCATTCTTGTGCGGAGGCTATGAGCGAGTGATCAGAAGCTGCAGCAAGTAGATAAATACAACGTAGCCCACTATTGTCGGCTTCGCGAATGGCGGCTGGGATGTCGCGGGCCGTGATCCCATCGCGGACCCGGCCGATTGGGAGCCCGAAAAAGGCGCTGTCCCAGTCCAGCGGTTCGACGAAGCTCACGTCTAATCGTCGGGTGGACGGCCGGACAAAACAGTTGGCCTGCTATCCACCCGATGTGTGGCGCCGACGACAAAGTACGGTCTAGCCTTGGCCTCACTGTAAATGCGGCCAACGTACTCTCCGATCATCGCGACAAGGAGCAATAGGACTGCGAGCAAGGCAAACACCAGCGCAAATGCCGAGACGGTCCCGGAGACTCCAGCGCCCGCGGCGATACGATACACAATAAAGATGAGCGTTCCGATAAAGCCGCCCACAGAAGCAATCAAGCCGATACCGGTGAGCAGGCGCAGTGGAAATACAGAGTAGCCCGTGACAAGGTCAAAGACCATCTCAATCAGCGCTGATAGGCGATAACGAGAGCCCTTTTCACCTCTCGGCTCGTGGGCTATCGGTATCTCCTTGATGGGTATTCCAAGCCACGCTACTACAGCCGGCACATAACGGTGTCGCTCAGTGAAACTGACCATCAAATCCACCGTACGCCGGTCGTAGGCTCTGAACATGGACCCAAAATCGCGCAGCTGCGTCCGAGTCTGTGTGTTGAGCCATCGCGTAAGAGCTCGTGTGATGAGCCGTCTCATCAGAGGATCCTGCCGATCGGCACGATAGCCTGAGACAACAGGATACTCTGGCCCGAGCTCATGGAGGAGCTTGGGTATCTCCTCCGGAGGATACTGCAGGTCGCTGTCAAGCGTAACTACGCGATCACCGCGAGCGTGTGCCAGTCCGGCGAAGACCGCCGGATGTTGACCGAAGTTTCTTGTGAGTCGCACAATGGTTGTTGGATGGCCAAAGCTCTGCGCCAACTCAAGTGCGACCGGCGTGGAGCGGTCGAGACCGCCGTCATCGACAAGGACCAACTCGCCACCGTCGTCCTGTGCGTCCAAGATTGGACCGCACCGCTTGAAGATCTCGCCCACCGCGTCTTCGTCACGATACAACGGAATCACGATGCTTAGCCCCATAACGGCAGGCCTCGCGCCATCGTCTTCTACAAGTGCTGGATCCATCTCTCTATCGTTGCATGCCTGCCAGCGTCATGAGTGCGAGATAGTATGGGGGCGTGTCTCCGGCGCTCGATATCCCGTTCAACCGGCCTTCCCTGGTAGGCAATGAGCACCGCTACATTGACCAGGCCCTCGCAAGCGGAAAGCTTTCGGGAAATGGCACCTTTGGCCGCCGCTGCGGCGAGTGGCTAGAGCAACGAATGGGAAGCGAAAAGGCACTCATTACTCCGTCGTGCACGGCCGCGCTGGAGATGAGTGGCATCCTCGGAGCACTATGCCCCGGGGACGAGGTGATCGTCCCCGACTTTGCTTTCGTCTCTACCGCCAACGCCTTCGTACTGCGGGGAGCGGTTCCGGTTTTCGTAGACGTTGATCCCAGCACGCTAAACATCGACCCCGACGCGATCGAGAGTGCGCTTACTGAGCGCACTCGCGCGATAGTGGTGATTCACTACGCTGGTGTCGCCTGCGATATGGAACGCGTACAGCAGATCGCCAATCGTAATGGCCTTTTGGTCATTGAGGACGCAGCGCATTCGATTGAAGCCTTCTACAACGATCGACCCTTGGGGTCGATCGGCGATCTCGCCACCTTCAGCTTCCACGAGACGAAGAACGTACAGTGTGGCGAGGGCGGAGCACTCCTTGTTAACGACGCGCGACTTGTCGAACGGGCCGAGATCATCCAAGAGAAGGGAACCGATCGCAGTCGCTTCTTCCGCGGATCTGTCGATAAGTACACATGGCAAGACGTGGGATCTTCCTATCTGCTCAGCGAGGTGGCGACCGCGTTCCTGTGGGCACAGCTCGAGAATGCAACGGACATCACGGCAGAGCGTCGGGCTATCTGGGACCACTACTATCACGCTCTGGGACCCTTGGAAGAGGAAGCTTTACTGCGTCGGCCGGTCGTTCCACCGGGCTGCGTCCACAGTGGACATCTTTTTTATGTTCTGCTACCCACCGGTGATCTGCGGGACCAGATGCTCCAAGCGCTCGGTGAACGTGGCGTGCATGCGGTGTTCCACTACCTGCCCCTTCATGCGTCGCCGGGAGGCCGACGCTTTGGCAGGCTTGGTGGCCCCGTTCCAGTTACCGACGATGTGAGCGCGCGGTTGTTGCGTCTCCCACTCTGGGCGGGTCTTGGGGAGTCGCGTATCCAGACCGTGATCGACGCTGTGAACATCTCTGCCCGCACCACGGCATCCTACACCTACTGAATCACGATGATGCTGTGCATCGCTGGGTGTTTTCTCGAGAGGTGATTCGGCGTCTTGGATAGGCAAACGGCTACAGATCACTCCTCTATGTCGATCGCTTTTGGCGCAACGAATCTGGGCAAGCAAGGAATATCCGAAGCTCTTCGCCGCTTCACCGCTCAAATGCCCTATGAGCGAGGTCCGATCCTGGAATTCGTGATGGAGGTGGCGGCGGCCACCAAGCCCGGAACGACAGTGCTCGACCTAGGCGCCGGAGACGCTCCTTACCGCGAGCTGTTCGCACACACTAGTTATCTGACCAGCGACTGGGAGGAATCGGTCCACGCCGGTGGGCGCCGTGCCGACATTGTCGCTCCCGGCTCGGCGCTGCCCATCGAGTCATCGGGCGTTGGACTCGTGCTGTGCACGCAAGTCTTGGAGCACGTCGCTGTTCCCGGAGACGTTCTGGGGGAGTGTCGGCGCATACTGGAGCCCGATGGACGGATCGCGCTCACGGTGCCGCTGGTGTGGCAACTGCACGAGTTGCCGCACGACTACTATCGGTACACACCGGCGGGAATCGAGCATCTCCTCGTGGAGGCTGGATTTGTGGACATCGAGATACGAGCCCGCAACGACGCCTTCACCACACTGGCACAGTTGATGTTTAACGTTGCAGCAACGATAGGTCGAGCTTCCGATGGGCTAGATGAGCGTCGCGAAGAGGCGCAGAGACTAATGCACATGCTTGCCGAGCAGCTCGCCCGCCTCGCACCGTTGGACGTCAACCGCTGCCTGCCGCTCGGCTACGCAGCCCTCGCTCGCCGACGATGACCGCGCCACCCCGTGCCGACGGGCGCATCCCTGTGTGCTATTTGGCACCGTGGGTCGATTATGGCGGCTCGGACAAAGGGACGATCGATTGGTTTCGCTGGCTAGATCGCGATCGCTTCGCTCCCCTGCTCGTAACGACGCAGACCTCCGCGAACCGGCGTCTCGCGGAGGTCTACCCCTATGCGGAGGAAGTATGGGCACTCCCGGAGTTTCTAGCTGGTCAACACTTTCCTACGTGTATCGTCAACCTCATCCATAGCCGTGGCGTGCAAGTGCTGCATATCATGAACTCCCGCATCGGCTACGAGTTGCTCCCGGACCTTGCTTCCCTACCGGAGCCACCAGCTATTGTTGTGCAACTTCACGTCGAGGAGCCTGACAAGTCAGGCTACGTACGGCATGTCACGACGCGCTACGGCAATCTTGTTGAACGCGTTCTCTATCTCCAGCGAGCATCTCGCGCATGTCGTGGAGGAGGACTACGAGACCAATCCCGGCAGAATTCGAGTGATCCCCACCGGCGTGGATGCCGAGGGGGAATTCAACCCGGTGCGGGTGCAACCCGTCGAGATGGTGCAGCGACATCACTTTAACATTCTCTTCCCGGGCCGCCTCGCGGAGCAAAAGGATCCCCTACTGATGGTGGACGTGATCCGTCGCGTCGTCGATGTCCACGGTGAGGTACGCGTGCACGTCGTGGGAGACGGGCCTCTAGAGCATGATGTTCGTGCCTTTGTACGCCAGGTTGGGCTCGAGCGCCATTTTGCCTTTCACCCACCAAGCCGCGAGCTTGCCCGGTGGTACGCCGCCTGTGATCTGTTGCTCATGACGAGCGTCTTCGAGGGCATCCCCTATGTCGTATACGAGGCGATGGCCATGGAACTCCCGATTGTTGCCCCTTCCTTGCCCGGCAACGTCGAGCTTATGGCGGACACCGCGGGGATCCTCATCGACCCTCGCGATGATGTATCTGCTTACGCTGGTGCGGTGAACGGGTTGATCGAGGATAGCGCTCGCGCTGAGGCGCTTGGGCGCGCAGCCCGAGCCCGTGTGCTTGAGTGTTTCAGCCTCCGCTCGATGGGCGATATGCACGCACAGCTCTATGACGATCTGCTCGAGCGTCGCCGGTCGGCGGCGCTCACAAAGAACCCGCCTCCCACGAAATCGATGCAGGCATCTTTGACTCGCGAGGGGGATGCGTCTCTGCACTTCTTGACGCGACCGATTCGCGGTCAGCCGTTGGTAAGCGTGGTAGTGCCCTGCTTCAATCACGGGCGCTTCCTCCCACAATGCATCGACGCAGTCCTCGACCAGGATTACGAGGAGATTGAGGTGATAGTCGTCGATGACGCCTCCACGGATCCAGCCACGATCCGTGTACTCGGTGAGGTGGAGTTGCGAGACGGGGTCCGAGTGATCCGCCAACTCCATAACTTGGGACCCAGTATCGCGCGCAACCGGGCTATCAAGGAGGCGCGGGGTCGCTACATATTGCCCGTCGATGCCGACAACATTCTCCTCCCGAAAGCCGTAGCGAGCCTCGTTGCACAACTTCAGTCAGCAGGCGAGTTGGTGGGCTACATCTATCCTAATTGTCAATTTTTCGGGACTCGCGACGATTACTACCAGCCGCCGTCGTTCAATCTCGACCTGCTTTTGCGAGGCAACTACTGCGATACGTGCTCGCTGATCGATCGGGACATCTTTGATGCGGGGCTCTTCTATGCCGAGGACATAAGACTTGGTCACGAGGACTGGGACTTCGCACTTACCCTGGCTACACACGGGGTGCGCGGCGAGCCAGCCAATAGCAAGACGCTCCTGTTTCGCAAGCACGGCTTCACCCGCTCGGATACCGTCGAGTACGCGGGCAGTTCGTTCCACGAGGAGATTCTCGATCGCCACCCAGAGCTATATGGCGGCTCCACGAGCTTGGGGCGGTTTGGGCGTTGGCATGGTCCCGCCGCCGAGATTAAGGCACAACACGCACCGGGCCTGTCGATCATCATGACGACTGCCGTCAACTTCTCCACGGAGGCCGGGGAGCACCTGCTACGCCGACTCGCGGCTCAATCTTGCCACGATGCCGAGCTGATCGTCGAGTGCCCTGCGTCTCCAGATCCTCCGTGTTCGACGCTGATCAGGCGTATCCCTCCCGGACTATGCGCTAATCAGGTTGAGCGGCTTTGCGAGGCTCTCCGTCTGGTGCGGGCCAGCCATGTGCTGCTCGCCGGAGACGAGCTAACTGAGCTGCTTGCCGAGCAACCGTTTATCGAGAGGCTTCAGCGCACCTTTTGGGCTAACCCCTCGCTGGAGGGGATCGCGTTCGTCGACGGAGGAGAGCGCGGTCGCTTCCCGTACCGGCTACTGGAGAATCACGAGATCTCACAGTTCGCCCATGCGCTTGCCTGGACGGTCGATGCGCAATCGAAGTTGCCCGATTCGTTGCTCGTCAGTGAAGGTATGGTCGTGGAGTCCATCACGCAAGCGATGGACTCCAACAAAGTCGAGTTGCAGTGGCGCCACGCTGTTGCTTACTCTCCGCCTGTTAGCACCGGTGAGGAAGCGTGGCTCAATCTCGCGCAGCGCGAGGACCGCGCGGACGCCCATCGGCGAACCGAGAGGAAAATGACCGCCACGCTCAAGCCGGCGTTGCCTGCATTGCCGTACGACGCGGTGCGGCGCTGGCTGGGGGCAATTTCATGGCTTCCTCCGGAGACTGAGTTATTGACCCGTCATCGCGAGCTTGGGAGCGAGCGGCGTATCATCAGGCGTGGGCGTCTATCCCCGCCCGGCTTCGTGCTCGAGTATGACCTCGGCGCTATCCAGCGCTTTGCGCCACCGGGGACCGTGCGCCTGATACAGAGTGCAAGTAGCATACGGACGGTTCCACGGGGCTCTCCGCGTGCCGAGGAGGACGAAGAGCTCGGTCATCTTGAGCTCTCGGCACTTCCTCTGCTCCAAGCGGTCGAGCGTGCCGTATTGCCGGACGGCAGTGAGACGCTCGTGGCCGGGGAGCTGGACGGGTTAAGGTCGGTGGCCACCAGCCTCGAGTTTCTTGGCTACATAGAGGCGTTCCCGAATAAGCCGACATTCCCGCCTCATGCCACACGGCCTTGTCATGGGATGGTGGGGCTGTTGCGCTGTATGGACTGGACAGCTCGCAAGCACGTCTACCGTATCGGCTCTGCATGGCCAGACGAGATGGTGGGCGAGCTCGGAGGACTGCATTTGACCAGAGAGCCCGGCTCGATTCCTCTTTGGATCGATAAGAGTGGTCGAGTCGTCACCGAGCAATGCCTTCCGGAGATCGATCCTCCCTACGTTGGTCAGCTGCTGCGCTGGACGTTGGCTCCCCTCGCTTGGAGGGGCTTTGGTCATGTCCGCGGTCGCGCGCGTGCGGTTGTGCGCCGTGGCCTGGAGGGTATGCGAACGTTGTTGGCAAAGCGGCGCGAGGCATCTGCCTACGATGACGACGAACCGCATGTGGCGAAGTTCTCCAGGATGAATATGCAGCCACTTGGCTATCTCTATGCAGAGGCGGCACCTGGACGACTCGAGCTGTTTGCTGCAATCCACCCAGTAACAGGCGATCAGCTACTGACCCACCATGTCCTGGAGGCGGCCGACATGGGTTATGGGATTACCGTGAGCCTAGGTTATGTCGTAGACCAAGCGCCTGTGACCGGAACGCTTACGATGCGGCGCGTATCCGTCCCCTGGGCATCGCGCTTTGGACTGGAGGTTCGACGACATTGAGCAGTGAAGATGCTGAGATGCTGGACGATGCGATGGAGCGTCTGCGAGAGGCGGTGGAGCGCCAGCTCGGAGTCGGAGAGCTATCAGGCTCGAATGTATCCGGCGCGGAGGTGGTGCGCTTCCGCGTCGACCTGCCTGAGACGCTCGAGGGTTCCGAGCGAGAGCGGCTGCTAGAGCGGGTGCGGGCGCTGGAGCCCTGGCTGCAGGGCCCCTTTGGGCTGGGTGGCGATCTGGTCATCGGGGGTGCCTGGCGTAACGACACGCGTTGGCAAGGGCTGGCGTCGCACGTCCCCGATCTCGAGGGCAAGCGTGTGTTGGATGTCGGCTCCAACGCAGGCTACGACCCGTTCATGTTCAAGCTGCGTGGAGCGGCTGAGGTGATGGCCTGTGAGCCGTTTGACTTCATACATCAGATGGAGTTCCTCGAGGACATCTATCGCACCGGCATCAAGCCGTGCCGACTGGCGTGGCAGCAGCTAGACCCCAAGACTCACGGCGTCTTCGATCTCGTTCACTGCCATGGGGTCCTCTACCACGAGATGCACCCGATCGCGCTGCTCCAGCGTCTGCGTGCGATGCTCAGCGATGACGGCACGCTCCTGTTCGGCTCGATGATGCTTGCGGGAGCTGAGCTTTCAGAGCATGCGCGCTTTGTCCCTGGCTCCTACTATGGCGATCCCACATGGTGGTGGGTCCCCGGTCGGTTGGCGATGCGCTGGATGCTTGAATCTGTGGGCCTTGAGGTTGAGGAGATCTTCGGTCTGAGCGATGGACCGCCAGGCGAGTTCCCGACGATAAACGGCTACTTCCAGGCTCGGAGGAGCAAGCCGGCGGAAGCATCGACGTTCCTATAGGTCACAGCAACATCCAAGCCGGCTGAGCATGTATCACGATCTGCCAAGTGCGCTCAGGGAGTCGCGCCCGCATTTGCCCGAGTAGTCGAGCATTTCCTGATCCTGTTCGATCAACAAGCGCTGGTACGCTGCGTCACTGTGTGCAGACTGGATGCGGTGTCAAATCGGCTGGATGGACTGGGCCAGCTTGACTGGGTCCTCTATGCCGGCAGTTGAGCCGTTCGGTGCCGCCGCTGCACGGGGAGGCTGGCCGAGGGCCTACATGCACATCCCAAAGAGCGGCGGCATGAGCATCCACGCCGCGCTTGAGCGGGCTCTCGGGCCGAGTGCTGTTGCGCCGGGGCGCTTTGACGCGTCGGTGTTTTGCGGGTTCAGCGACTTCGATCTGCTTCCGGCCGGGACGCGCCGCGAAATCGTGGTGACTAACGACGAGACGCTGTCGTTGGCCGCCTACCCGGCGGTGGCCGGCCACTTCTCGATGCCCACGCTGTTGCAGGTCGCCGATGCGGGTTCGATCGCCACGCTTCTGCGCGAGCCGCGCGCTCGGCTCCTGTCTCTCTACACGTATTGGCGCACGCCCGGCATCGGCGATCGCTGGGTTCCGTATCGAGCGGACAGGCATGCGTTGCGGCCGCTCGCCCAGTTCTTATCGGAGCCTCTGCTTGCCCCTATGATCGACAACCAGGTGGCCCGCATGCTCCTGTACGGCGACCCGCGTCTTCCCGGGTCTGACTTCATCAGCGAGTCCGATGTCGAGGACGTCGCCGCGGCCGCAGTCAACCAGCTGCACTGCCTGGGCTTTGTTGGAGCGCTTGAGCTTGGCGCCACCGCCTGGGAAGGGATAGGGCGGGTCTTTGGTGTCAGGCTGGAGCCGACGGTGGTGAACGCTACGGGTGTCGGCCTGAGTCCTGTGGCGATAAAAGATGAAGAGCATCTCATGACCAAGGACGTGCTCGAACTGCTTGCCCTTCGCACAAACGTCAACAGGCGTCTCTACGATCAGGTGTTGGCACAGGCCGGTCTCGGCGCGGACGAACGTAGAAGCCTCGTGCAATATGCGTTTGCCGGCCAGCTCGTCAAGCTCGGAGACCTCGTGGGCCATTCGGCGGCAGATGCCGCCAAGCAGACGGCTGCGGTGACGGCACTGCGCGGCGAGCTGCAGGCAAGCCGGCTCGAGCTCGAGCGGATGACCGAGATGCAAGCCGACCTCGACGCGTCTGCCGTCGGTGCTGATTGATATGCCTGCGAAGCTTGTTGAGAGAACTTGGACCGATCTGGGTAGGCAGATCCAGCTGGGTCTGGCCGCCTGCTTGGCATGTCTTGCCGGGTGGATCAGCGCTCCGGCTGCCACCGCGCTCCGCCTGCACGAGGTGGCCAAGGCGATGTGGGGACCTGGGATTCAGCGTGGCATATCGCACTTTCCCATATACCAAGACCTGGGAGTCAGCATCTATGAGGACAAGCTCGCCTGGACCTCGGTGGCACCCTCCCAGCCTCGCGATCCCGTCGACCCTAACGACACTGCCTATATATGGCCCAGGGAGGTCAACGAAGCGGTGGCCGAAGCGCGGCGCCACCACATCCAGGTGGCTCTCCAGATCATCGGCTCTCCCCCGTGGGCCAATGGGGGCAAGCCCTGGAACTGGGCGCCGGACCCGCATGACTACGCCAACTTCGCGATTGCGGCAGCTCGCCGCTATCCCTCGGTGCATCTATGGATGATCTGGGGAGAGCCCTCGCGTGGGCACAACTTCCAGCCATTCCTGCCGGCCAAGCGCCGTTCCGGGCCGCTCGGCTCTCATGAACGCAGCGCCCCCCACCGCTATGCCCGCATCCTGGATGCCGCCTACGGGGCCCTGAAGAGCGTAAGCCGGGCCAATCTGGTGATCGGCGGGATGACCTACACCACGGGTGAAATATCTCCGCAGCAATGGATCGAAAACATGCGCCTTCCCAACGGCAAGCCGCCGCGGCTGGACATGTATGGGCATAACCCGTTCAGCTCCCGCGATCCCAATCTGGCCAATCCACCCTCCCCCGAACACAAACTGGACTTCTCCGACCTGGGACGGCTGGCGCAGGTGGTGGACCGCTACCTGGGTCGGCCGGGCAACCGCCAGCCCAAGCTGTTCCTCTCCGAGTGGTCGGTCCCCACGGCGCCAGACTCAGAGTTCAACTTCTACGTTGACCCGTTGGTGCAGGCTCGCTGGATTGCTGATGGCCTACGGCTCGCCAAACAGCTTGCGAGCGTCTACGCGGTGGGATGGATCCATCTATACGACGAACCACCCGTTACCTGCGGCGGGCTGCTCCGGGCAGACGGCACGAAGAAGCCTGGCTACCTCGCCTGGAAGAACGGTTACGCGACGCGGCAGGCAGGACGACGTGCGATCCGTTGATGCCTGAGGAGAGCTACTGACGGTTGTTCCGCTGGCTACCATCGTCGCCGGTGGCGAGGGTCTGCCCCGCTGGCAGGCGACGACGTCCTCGATGACATCCTTGAGCGTTCGCGTCGGGTGCCAGCCGATCAGCTCCTGGATCTTGGTGATGTCGGGCACGCGGCGGTGCATGTCCTCGAAGCCCTCTTCGTAGGCCTCGTCGTAGGGGATCAGCGAGATCTCCGAGTCTGAGCCGGTCAGGTCGATGACCCGCTCGGCGAGCTCGAGGATCGAGATCTCCTCGCTGGCGCCGACGTTGAAGACCTCGCCGTAGGCGCGCTCCTCGGTCATCAGCGCCGACCAGCGCCTGGACGACGTCGCCGACGTGGCAGAAGCAGCGGCTCTGGCTGCCGTCGCCGTAGACGGTCAGCGGCTCGCCGGCGAGCGCCTGGCCGACGAAGCTCGGGACGACCATGCCGTAGCGCCCGGTCTGGCGCGGCCCGACGGTGTTGAACAGGCGCACGACGACGGTCGGCAGCGGCGCTCCTTCCAGTAGGCCAGCGCGAGGAACTCGTCGATCGCCTTCGAGCACGCATAGGCCCAGCGGCCCTTGTCGGTCGCGCCCAGCTGCAGGTCGCCGTCCTCGCGGAAGGGAAGCGCGCTGGCTCTTGCCGTAGACCTCGCTCGTCGAGGCGATCAGCACCGGCTTCTTCTTCTTGTTGGCCTGGGCGAGCACGACCTCGGTGCAGTGCACGTTGGTCTCGATCGTGCGCACCGGGCTCTCGACGATCAGCGCGACGCCGACCGCGGCGGCGAGGTGGAAGACGACGTCGGCCTCGTCGACCAGCTCGGCGACCACGGCATCGTTCTCGGCGGAGTCGATCGTGTACTCGAAGCCGGGATGGCTCTTGAGGTGGCGGATGTTGTCGATCCCGCCCGTCGACAGGTCGTCGAGGACGTGGACCGCGTGGCCGTGCTCGAGCAGCACATCGCAGAGATGAGAGCCGATGAAGCCGGCGCCGCCGGTGATCAGAAAGCGCATCGGGGCTCGCAGATCACGTGGAGGTAGAGGGTCGGTGTCTACGGCGCATCAGCGTTCCTCCAAACCCGCCGAGAACGAGGATGATGACTCCTCCGCCCAACAGCGTGAGGAGCGAGCCGTTGCCGTTCGAGGAGGAGGCCTGTGAGCGGGCCGCGTGCAGCACGATCGCGGGGACGGGTGCTCCCGAATCGGATGAGCGGCGCACCGTCGGCGAGCGTCGCGTGGCGTATTGACCGCGCTCGATCTTGCGCGTCCCGATCCCCTGGCCGGGATGGCTTGATGCCAGCTCCGAACAGCGCCGCGGAGCCGCGAGGTCGCTTGCCGCCGGCACGCCTCCCGCTCCTGCTGGCTTGATTGAGCGGCAGCGCATACTCCTTGGCGGCGGGTGACCCGGGGTCGGCATGAACGCCTGGTTCCAGGCCATGGCAGCCTGGGCGGAGACCGCGATGCAACTCAAAGTGAGCGCAACAAGATCCCCACGAATGATCCGCCCTTGGCCCGCACGCAGCGAAGATACAGCGCTCGCCAGGAGCGATTCGCCGTTATCTGCAGCCCCGTGGACGGATTGGCGACCAGTGCCCGCAGCGTGACGTCTCGCGGGTTGAGCTCGTGGGCGCTGTTGTAGTCGTGCTTGGCCACTCCGATCCTGCGCTCGCGAAGCGCGACGTCGCCGAGCAGGGTCCAGGTGACGAAGTTGTTCGGCTCGTGCTCGAGCGCCTGGCGGAGCACCGCTTGCGCTGCGGCGGCCTGGTCGAAGCGAGCGAGGGCGGCCGCCTTGACGTAATAGGTTTCCACGGCGTCGGAGTCGAAGTCCAGCGAACGGTTGGCGTCGGTGATCGCCGCCGCGGGATGTGCGCTCGAGCTCGTGCTGGGCGCGCGCGCGGTAGACGTCGGCCAGACCCTGGCGACTGAGGCTCGCTCCGCCACAACCAGGGTGACGCAGAACGGCGATGCGCCCAGCGCGAGCGCCGGCCTGCTCGCGAGCGCCCCACCGAGTCGGGAATGCGAGAGACGGCTCCCGCCGTCTGGGGCACTTCGCGGCCTGACCACGACCGCGGTGGCCGCGATCGCGATCGCGGTCAAACCCGGGAGCAGATGCATCCAGTCGACGCTCGTCTGGGTCAGCCACGCGCCAATGGCTCCGACCCCGCCCACCATCAGTGCGCGCGAAAGAGGCGAGCGCGCCGCCGCGGGACGCATGCGCGAGATCCCCCAACCGATGCCGCCGATGAAGGCTGCCAGCAGGAGCGCACCGACGATCCCCAGCTCGGAAAGAGCCTGGAGCTCGATCGAATGGGGCTGCTCGATGTCCTCGGTTGTGGCTCGCTGCTGGTAGTAGGGACGCGGATAGTTGCCCGCGCCAACGCCAAGCGCGGGGTGTTCGCGCCACACCCGCCACGCGATGCGCCAGTAGTCGTAGCGATTGCCCGCGCCGGACAGCAGTCGTGACTGGCTGGCTGAGGCCGCGCCGCCGCCGTAGCTGGGCTCAGCTAGATGGGTGAAGGCATGCCACTGGTCGCGAACGCTGCGATCGATGCGATGCGCGGAGCCGACCGCCGACGACCAGCGCGACCACGATCGGGATCGACAAGCAGCCATGATCCGGTCGCCCTAGCCCGCGAGGCCCACGGTCGCCGAGAGACAACCAGCGTCCCATCCGGACGTGAGCAACCCCCAGGCCAGACCCGCCGCAACGGCTGCGAGCAGCGCGGCTCGACCGGCGACGTGGGCGACTCCCACGGACACAGACCCAGCCGAGGCGTTGTCGTAGACGTGCAGCAGATCGGGCGCGGCGAGCGCCACTGCGCCCGCTACCACCAGCAATCCGTAGGCTCGGCGGGTGCGACCGGGGACGACCGCCACCACCGCGACCAGGGCGGCGAGCATCGCCAGCGCGGTGCCGCGCGACTGCGTCAGCATCGCCAGGCAGGCCATCAGGGTGGCCATGCCGGCCGCCGGGCCCGCCACCGAAGCGCGCCTGAGTCTCGACGGCGGCGAAGCACAGCCAGAAGCCGATGACGAACAGGCACCCCTCACCGTTGATGTAGCCCAGCGGGGAGTTCAGGCGACCTCCGAGGAAGAGCGTCTCTGGATTGGAGCCGAGCAGCCGCGCGAGCACCGACAACGCCACGACTCCCACCCCGAGCGTCGCGGCGCCCATCAGCACGGCCGAGCGCCGGTCGCTGCGCAGCGAGAACCAGCATGAGCAGCAGCAGCACCCCGTAGACAAGCCAGCGATTTCCGCTCACTACCGCGTTCTCAACCGATTCAGCCCAGGCGGTGGAACTCAGGGACCATATACCCACACCCATCAAACCACCAAGGGCCAGCGCCGCCGGACCGGAGGGGCGTATGGGACGCGCCACCACCCCCACGGCGCTTGCGGCGACGAGGCCGAAGCCGATCGGCACCCAGACCGAGGCGTCGTAATAGGCAAAGAAGAACGGGCTCAGACCCCGCCCCGAGACCGAGCAGCAGCAGGCCTATTAGTGCGGGCAGCGACCTATCGGAGATCAGCCAGCGCGACGGCGGCCGTATGAGCAACGTCCTTGGCCATTTGGGGCACTGGAGTCCTCCACTGTCTGTCGGGGCGATCAGATCGCGGCAGGCGCTAGGAAGAACGTCAAGCTGGGCGACTGATGCAATATCACGGCGGCGAGAATAACCCAGTCCGCGGAGAGATCTCCAACCGTCATTTCGTGCAGATCGACTAGTCTGCACAGCGGTGACGAGTGCGTACGGGTGTACAGTCGCCATTCTTCGATAGAAATCGGGCCGACGCTTGCTGGAGCCCGAGAACAGTGACCTTGCCTTGTCCGCCAATATACGCCTACCCGCCGCCTGCGCACTCGCTCTGATAGCCACCATGGCTCACGGTCCCAGTGGCGATCTCGGCGCTCGATGCTGGGGACTGCTCGACCATCCGAAGGGCTGGAAGCGCCATGCGCAGCCGACGCCTTACCTCGGCGGTGCGGCTCTCCTCTGCGGTTTCTCGATCGCCGCCGTCGTGTTTGCCGAGGGGCTTGGTGGCCTGGCTTGGCTCCTCGTCTGCTGCGCGGACTGTGCGTTCTCGGAACAGTGGACGACCGTTGGGGGCTGACAGCCAGTGTGCGAGTCCTCGTCACGGCGGTTGCGGCTGTGGTGCTGTGGGAGGTGGGTCTTGGCTGGTCGGTCTTTTCCAGCGGGACAGTCAACCTCTTGCTGACCGTCGTGTGGGTGCTCGCCGTTGTGAACGCGATCAACCTTCTCGATCTTCTCGACGGAGCCGCGGCGAGCACGGTCGCCGCCTGTGCTGCCGCCTGCGCCGCCGTAGCCGGGGTCTTCTCGGACACGATGATCGCGGTGCTTGCGCTCGCGCTATGCGGGTCATGCCTGGGCTTCCTGCGGCATAACCTGCGTTCCCCGTCGGCGATCTTCCTCGGCGACGGCGGCACGATGCCCCTCGGGCTGCTTACGGCGGTGTTGATCGAGACTCTGTCCTGGGGAAGGACGGACGGTCTCGCCGCAATCAGCGGCGCCATATTGCTCTGTGGCGTGCCGATCTTCGACATGACGTTCCGCATCTTCTCCCGACTGCGCCGCGGAGACACGCTGCTCACCGCTGGTCCCGACAGCATTGCCAACTGGCTGCGAGCACGGATGCCGTCGGCGCGCTGGGTGGCGCTCGCCCTTGGACTCGCGCAAGCGACGCTGGGCTCGATAGCGGTTCTCGCGGCGGACTTGGGCTCGGAGGCGCTGCTCATGGCCGGCCTCTGCGCACTCGTGCTTGGGGGGCTCTCTGATGTCGTGCTCGACGCGTCCGGCTTCGGCCGTCATCTGCTGATCGATCGTCCACCGACCGGTCGTGCGCGGCCATCGTCCGCGCACGACAGCACGACCGGCCTCGTTAATGGACGCATCCAGCGACTCCGGGCAGCTTCGGCCGCCCGCCGTCACGGGTGGTAGCGGCTTCCCACTGGAACTGCAGCCGCGGTCAACGTCCTTTTTCGACGACGCATAGGGCCACATACCGGTCGAGGACCGTCTTGCGCGTAAAACGTGCCTCGTAGACCGCGCGGGCCTGCTTGCCGGATTCCTCCAGCATTGCGCGGTTCGCAAGATTGAGCTCGACCCAATCGGCGAGATCCTTGCCGCCTATGGCGTTGAAGCCGCATCGGCTATCGGCTACCAGCCGGGCTACGTCGGCTTTGGGGTCCATCACGGTCAGCAGCGGTCGTCCGGCGGACAGGAAGGTGTACGCGCGAGACGGAACCGCAAAGCGCTCCATCCCAGGGCTGAGCGGCACGAGGCCCGCGTCGCAGGCCGCGACCAGTCGGCGGAAGGGCTCGCCCGTTCGGTACGGCACGAAGGACACGTTGGTGAGTCCTTGGAAGCGTGCCCTCCAATGGTCCAGGCGTACCCCTGATTCTACGAACACGAAACGTACCGGGCGACCGTCGAGCCTGTGAGCGCCGTCCACCACCGGCTCGAGCGAGTGCATGACGCCGAGGTTGCCCGTCGAGAGCACCAGCAGCTCATCCTCTTTGACGCCCAACTCCTCACGGAGGTCCTCGTCTCGGGCGTCCGGTAGAAGCTCGGGCTCGGCCCACAGCGGAATTACGTGCACCCGCTCGGCAGCGACCCCCTTCTCCGCCACGAGCAACTGCTTCATTCCCTCACCGAGCACGACGATGCTGGAGGCAGCCTCCAGCATGAGATGGTTGAGCAAGTTCCAGGTGCGAATGACCGGTGCTGGAAGAGACATCCAGCCGGTCGCCAGCAGGATGTCTGGGTGTATGTCGTGAATCACGTAGACCATGCGGCTCCGGGCCTGACGTGTCAGCCATCCGGCCACCAGCGGCACTAGGGGCGGGTTGGAAAAGCACATGACGATGTCGGGGGGATCGGCTCGCACGATCCGCCGGCCGACCAGAGCCGCCCCCGCGAGGTAGCGCAGATAGCCGCCGAAGCGGCTCAGCTTCGACCGGCGTCCCCGCCACGATCCCATCCGCACTCGCCGGATCCTCACGCCGTTGCGAAGCTCTTGGAGGGGCACGGGAATTATCCCGTCGCCATAGCTCGGCTCGGCGGCCAGCACCGTGATCTTCATGCCGGCGTCGGCGAGCGCCCTGGCGACGGTCGACACGTAGTGGGCCGACGGTGTTGTGTCGGGAGCGACGTACTGGTTGAGGATCAACACGCGCTGCCGCCGATCGCTGGTGGGTGTGCTGGGCTCGGCGGCCTCTCGACCGCTCATCCGATCGTTCGCGATCATCTCCATGCGACCGTGCCCGACGGAGAATCGCCCGAGCTCCTTGTGGCGAACCGCCCCCACGCTCCTCGCCGGCGCATCACCTCCCGGAAGCCTGTCGCCGGAGCCAAATCGACGGGACGGCGCCCGGGCGCTCCCGAGTGCCGTATCGAGCGCCACAGCCGCAGCCCATCCCACCGGCCTCGCGCGGGCGAGAGTGTACGCAGGCGTAGGAGCGCGTATGCGACATACAGAAGGTCGAACAGGATGATGTCCGGGCCGTACCTGAGCAGTTGGCGCGTGGTCATGTTCTTGGCGATCAGCAGCAGTCGGTTGCGTCCGGCCTGCACAAAGCGAAGCTCAGAGCCGTGCGGCACGGTCGCGCCCAGGTCGTGATAGACGACTGCGCTCGGCGCATACAGACAGCGCCAACCGCGCATGTGTCCGCGCCAGGCGACATCGACGTCCTCCAAACCAAACAGAAAACGCTCGTCGAAGCCACCGAGCTCGTCGAGCATCGTCCGCCGGTAGAGTGCCGCGGCGCCACATGCCGCAAAGACCTCGGTCGGCTCGTGCTCGCTGTCGGCCAGCGGGTGGCCGATCAGGCGGTCTGCCGCTTGGCCGCGACAATCCACCATAACCCCTGCCGAGTAGATCACCTGTGGGTGGCTCAGGAACCTTTGTTGAGCGGCGACTGAACCGATATCGGAGCTTGAGCGCGCGACCGTCAGTAGTGATTCCAATGCCCCGTTCTCGATAGTCGTGTCGTTGTTGAGGGTTAGCACCCATTCGCCTGAGCTCCTCCTGATGCCTGCGTTCACGGCGGCTGGATATCCGCCGTTGCGCTCCAACGCCACCAGCCCGAACTCCGGAAAGCGCTCGCGCACGAGCCGACAGGACTCGTCACCGGAACCATCGTCCACGACGACCACCTCCACCGGCGTCTGCGTGTTCCGGCAACTGTCGCGAAGTGACGCCAGACAGCGCATCAACAGATCGGGGCGTCTGTAATTCGGGACGATCACCGAGAGGGTTGGCGCGCTCATCGAGCGAGCCTATCTGCCCGCTGCCAACGCTCGCTCTATAGAGAAGCATCCGCCGGAATAGGCGAGCGTCCACATGGTCTAGTCTGCCCTGCCGTGGCCAACCGCAGACAAGATCTGTCCGTGGCCAGCGGCGCGCGCGGTCGCCAGGCGCTCATCGCGCGCGCGGCCCTTTATCTGGCCGTCGCGTACATCACGCTGACTACGTCAGACATCGATGTCGGGCGGGTGCCGCTGAAGCTTTTCGTGGTGGCATTTGCACTGATCGGTTGGCTGATGGTGCATCGGCCGTGGAGCCGTCCACGCCGGTCCTATGCGTTTGCTGTGCCGGTACTCGCGAGTGGCATCCTGGTCCCTGTCATCTGGTTTGCGCTCGCGCTCCTGCTCCACCACCGTCACGATCCTGCTCAGCCAGCGAACCCCAGTTACGCGATTCAGCAGGCCAGTCGGTTCGTCTACCTCCTGCTCTACTTCCCGATCCTCGACGAGGTACTGCGATGTGCCGCGATTGCCCGAGTCGTCCCCGATCGGCTGTTGCGCATCCATCGTGTCTGGTTGTGGCCAACGCTCTTACTGTGCGGGATCACGCTGCTCTTCTTCCTAGGTCATGCTCTGCTCGGGCTCCACTTCGGTGGCAACGTTGGGCCGTTTCAGGGCGAGATCGCGGTGGAATCCACGGGAACTTTCCGCGTCTACCTGATCGATGACGTGATGCTGATTCCGGCGATGGCCCTGCTCCTGGGGAGCACGCGCGGCGGGCGTATTGGCGATCTCGGCCTCGGAGTGGCGTTTGCGCTGCTGTCGACTGCCTACCTGTCTCACACCCGTGGGATATGGCTCGGCATGATCGTCGCGGCGGCGGCAATGTTATTGCTCTCCAGCGCTCGACCGCCGCTCTCTCGTCGCGTACGCGCAGCGGCTGGGTTGCTTGCCTGTGTATCTCTCGCCGCGTTCGTGGTCAACGCCGATCCAAACGCATCCAGTCACGCCGTGTCGCTTGTCACGCAGCGAAACGAGCTGTCCACGTCCTACCGCCTAGAACAGGCGCCTCAGCTGCTGCGCGGATTTCGGCGGCATGTTCTGCTGGGCAGCGGGCTCGGTGCTACGCTTCCCTCGGGCTTCCGGCGCAACAAACCCGAGCCGTGGTCTTTTGAGCTCAGTTATCTGCAGCTGCTCTTCCAGTTGGGTGTGATCGGCATTGTCCTCCTGCTCGCTGCACCCTGGTGGGCCCTGTATCGCGGGGTTCGCTCACTCGCTCGCGCCAATCCGGATCGCCGTGTCGCGATCGCCGCGGCGATCGGGGGTATCGCTGGCTTCCTCTTCACCTCAGGCGGCAATCCGTACTTGATGACCTCGGTTGGGATGCTCGCCTTGGCGGTCTTGCTGGTAATGACCGAGCACGCCATTGCGATCACGTCCATCCCTCCCCAGACCGTGGGAGCTACTGTCGCCCCCTCACCGCTGCGAAATATTCTTGCGTCTAACAGGCTGGCTACATTCCGACCTCGCCGGCCCCCCGCCATTTTCTTCATCGTGGCGCTCATCGGAGTGCTCGGCGTCGCGGAGTTCGGCCGATCCCGTCTGGCAACACGGTCAACGAGCGCTCACAGGATCGCCTCACCAGCTACCGCCATGCGGCGTGTCTTGCGGCTACCCTCGAGCTATCTCCTCGATAGCTCCGCGCAACTCCTATCCGGAAGTGACCAGGCCAGCAGTTCCAGCCTATGGAGCCTGACCCTTGATAAGGGAATACTTCGCGCATCGCAGTGGCGCTTGAACTCCAAGCGAATTCTCACAGGTCCCCCAGTGCCCGTAGGTCCTCGGCCACGAGGTAGAAATCCGCACTTCGGCGTTCTCAGTCTGGGTACTGCCCATCCGAGCCTGTTGGGCGTCATGACCAGTCTCGGCTTCCACATCCACGTCGAACTCCGCGACCTCGCTCATGCGGGGCGAACCTTCTCGCTGGGAACCACGCCCGCGCTGCCATTGGCGCCGCAGTGAACATCGTGACCTGGGTTTGCCACCTGGACCGGCACGACCCCCGATCTGATCGTGGTCGACCGCTCCGCGACCACTCCCGTCATGCATGTCCACGTGTTCTCAGCCGCATCGGACTTTCGCGACGAGCTCCTCGACGTAGTCGTCCCGAAGGGTCCCTTTCCGGCCGATGACTTCTCGCTGCTCGTCGGCGCGGTGAACTCGCAGACGGCTGATTTGATGCTTGTCACTCGTGGCTCCACGAGTTCGTCACATACCGAGGTACACGTACTACTTGGTCCGCAAGTCTTCCAGATCTATGGCGAGCAGAGCCCAGTGAACCTGCCGGCGCATTGCCTTTCACAACAACGTTCTTGCTCGGACGTGAAGCTGGACGGGCGGTGCTGTACGCCGTGGACCGAGCGGCTGGAGTCCTCGATGTGGTGCAACTCGCGTAGTCGCTCGTGTCGGCTAAGGGTACGCTGAGGCACCTAAGGAATGCGGTGCGCATCGTTTGGAGGGATCGTGCGCTCCTCGGTGCGGCAGACGCTCTGAAGGATGCCGTTGCTCTCGAGCCGGGAGGACCGAGCGCGGCGTTTGGTCGATGGGGGCTCGTGCCTGTCTACTCGCGCCTCGCCGCCTTGGACACTCTTGACTACGCCGAGCGGACACTATGGTCAGAGGTCGCACACGGACATATCCGCTCTCGGCGGCAACTCATCGGGGAGGCTGGCAAACTCGACGGAGTGCCCGATGAGGCCTACGACGCGCTCTTGGCCTCGCATGTGGTGGAGCACCTTGCCAATCCGCTTGGTGCGCTCGCGGAGTGGCAGCGCGTGGTGCGCCCCGGTGGCTATGTACTTCTGATCGTCCCCCATCGCGACGGCACGTTTGACCATCGACGTCCGGTCACGTCACTGGCCCATCTACAGGCAGATGCTATGCAAGGCACAGGGGAGGATGGTCTCACTCACCTGGAGGAAATCCTCGAGCTACACGACATTGCGCGGGATCCAGGCGCGCCCAGCCGGGAGGTGTTCGAGCGCCGCTGCCGGGAGAACACTTCGTCGCGTGCAATGCACCATCATGTATTTATCTCACGCACGGCCGTGGACATGTGCCGCGCAGCAGGACTCGATGTCCTCCTTGTGCGGCCGATGCTGCCCCACAACATTGTGTGCTTATGTCGAGTGGGCCAATCCCACCGGGATGATCTTGGCGAACAGGAGTTGTCCGCGATCCTGAGCCGTAGCCCGTTTGCCTCCGATCGTGAGGCTGCTCCCAAATAAAGTCTCTACAAACTCCCAAGAAGCAGCCTGCTGGGCAACGTTTCGGATCTATAAACGCAAGACAAAAGCTATGCTTCCAGCCCATGGTCAGCAGAATCGTGCGACGAACGTTAGAGCAGCCGATTTTTCTGCATGGCGACAATGTGGCCTGCCCGGTCTGTCAGGGTGAGTTCCGGAGGTTTGTGAGCGGCCCAAATAAGCGACCCAACGCGAAGTGCCCAAGATGCGGCTCGCTCGAGCGTCATCGAGTGCTTTGGCTTTTCCTACAGCGGCAGACAAAGCTGCTGACCCAGCCTGCCAGAGTCCTACATTTTGCTCCCGAGCGATTCCTTTCGACCTTTCTGCAGCGAATCCACGGATCGAACTACGTAAGCGGCGATCTCGACGGCGACTTGGCTATGGAGGCCATCGATATCACTGATATTGATAAGGCCGATGGAGTGTTTGATGCGGTAATCGTCAGCCATGTCCTCGAGCATGTCCCCACGGATGTTCAAGCAATGCGAGAAATAAAGCGCGTCTTGGCGCCTGGGGGCATAGCCATCCTGCAGCATCCAATTGAGTTCGATCTGGCTTCGAGCTACGAGGACTTCACGATTGTTGACCCAAAGGCACGTGCGCAGGCATTTGGGCAAGCCGATCACGTTCGGGTGTACGGACGGGACTTCGACGCTAGGCTCGTTACCGCTGGGCTGTCGTTCGCGCACTTTTCTATCACGCGGATCGCTAGCGAGTCCGAGCAGGTTCGTTTTCGACTTGGAGACCACAGCTCGTCGTGGCGGGGCAGCGACGTGTACTGCTGCCGGTCCGACGATTCTGTAACCGAACACTCATGCATATGTTGAAAGCCAAATGGGACATCCCCGAATCTCCTTGGGTATTGCACACCGCGTACGTGCTCGGCAATGTCACCGAGCGATGGATCGAAAGTCAGGTGCTTGCCGCGGAGCGATACTCCACGCGTCTGATGGGATTGGAGATAGCTCCAAACGTAGAGCGTCAACCTCACTGGCTTCTGGCCAGGGATCGAGCGGATCTGTGGCTTGCTTACAAGGGTATGTTCAAGTCGGGGGGGATCAGTACCTTGTGGCTCGCCGGTGCACTGAGCTCGCCTAGGCCGGCTGTAATGCACTGTCACTTTGGATCTCTCGCCGCGCAGCAGCGTTGGCTTGTGCGTAGGCTTGACTGTCGATACGTCGCGAGTTTTTATGGTCATGACGCAACAGCCCATCGCTTTGCGCAAGGTCCGATCTGGCGCAGGCGCTACCAAAGGCTCTTCTCCGCGGCTGACGCGGTTCTGGCGGAGGGCCCCGCGATGGCGAGCCGCATCGTGGCGCTGGGATGCCCGCAAGACAGTGTGCGGGTCGTGCGCCTCCCAGCGGACGCTGCCGGCCTCGCTACGTGTCTGCGACCAAAGGCCGATAAGTTTCGTGTGGTGATAGCGGGTCGCTTCATCGAGAAGAAGAGGTTCGATGTTGCCATCCGAGCCTTTGCCCGCGCATTGAAGGGACGGTCGGACGCTGAGCTCTTGATCATCGGTGGTGGTGAGCTCGAGGCGGACTACCGCCGACTGGTCGCGGAGAGCGGAATCGAAGCTCAGGTGAGCTGGGCCGGTCGCCTGCCGTTCACCGATTTCATGTCGCGGGTCGCAACCGCACATGTAGGTCTTTTCCCAAGCAGAACCGCCACCAATGGTGACAGCGAGGGGGGCGCCCCGGTCACCCTTATCGAGTCGCAGTGGCTTGGAGTTCCCAGCATCGTAAGCGATCACGACGATCTTTCATTCGTTACCGCACCCGGCGGGGGCATAGTGCTGCCAGCATCGGATGTCGCGCAATGGGCTGAGGTGCTCAGCTCTCTCTATCACGACTCGACCAAGCTCGAGCGCATGAGTCATGCGGCGCGTGACTTCGCGAAGACCCATCACTCTCCGCAGGCAAACGCGCAAGCGAGAGAGCGTATCTATGATGGCGCCGCATGAAACAAGGCCAGGTCCGGAGAAGAATGCGACATCTGTGCAAAGCCTCGATATGCGAACCTCTGCGACACGGCGCCGCGGCCTGGTATTTGGGACATCTACCAGCTTCGTGGCCCAAGTTGCGGGAGTTGGGTCAACCGCGCTCACCGGTGTCGTGGTCGCTCGTCTGTTGGGACCGTCCGGGACAGGCACCTATGCCCTGCTTTCAAACCTGGCTGCGGCACTGGTTCTCTTCGCCGGCTTGGGTCTGGCTACCGGCATCACCCTGGAGGTGGGGAGGGGCCGTTGGTCATTGGCTTTCGCCTTGAGCGCCATCCAGCTGGCGGCGATTCCCCTGGGGCTGGGTGGCGCGCTGCTCGGTCTTTGCCTCTATACGGTCACCAGCGGCAGCCTTTTCACGGGAGTCGGATATGGCTTGATCGCAGCACCGCTGATCAGCGTGCCTTTCGGTCTCGCGGGCATCTTCGCCGGCGCGATAGCCGTTGCGCGGCGACTGTATTCGCAGTATGCGCTGATCGCGCTGTCCAATCCCCTATTGACGCTCGTCGGGGTCGCTGCACTAACGGTTCCCTGGGGTCTCAGGGGCGCCGTCGTCGGATCGGCGATAGGCACGATGCTGAGTGCGGGCATTGCTTTCTACCTACTTCGTCGCGATCACCATCACACACGTGATCCGGCACTTGAGGTGGCTCAGGATCAAAGTGCGCGACCTCATCTGCGCAGAGCCTTCTCGCTCGGAGTCAAGGGATGGGGAGGCGACCTGCTTCAGTTCCTCAACTATCGCCTGGATCTGTTCGTCGTTGCTGTCTACGCGAGTCGCGGTTCGGTGGGGCAGTATGCCGTAGCCATGTCTCTCACGGGACTGGGCTGGCTCTTGCCTAACGCGATCGCGAGCGTGTTCATGCCCAGGGTGGCTTCGCTCGATGCGGCAGCGGCAAGAAATAAGGTCTCCCAGCAAACGGCGAGCGATGCCAGCGCGCGGATGGTTAGACATAGCGTTCTGATCGAGATACCCACTGTGCTCATACTTTCGGCAGCGCTCGTTCTGTTGTTGCCGGTACTCTTTGGCGCACAATTTAGACCGGCTATCGACCTTGGCTTCCTTTTCCTGCCCGGAGTAGTCGCATTGGGTGTCGGCAAGGTGCTCAGTGCGGCGGTGATCGGCCGAGGATATACAATATATTCACTTTATTCAGCTCTGCTGACGGCACCGCCTACCGTACTCCTCTACTTCCTTCTCATCCCCAGATGGGGAGCAACCGGAGGGGCGATCGCGTCGTCGATTTCCTATTGCTTGGCGACGGGAATGAGTATCTATTTCTTCAGACGTGCGTCTGTCGCACCGCTTCGAGCGGCGCTCCTGCCGCGCTGTAGTGAGCTCGACGACTATCGGAAACTGGCACGCCAAGTTATGCATTCGCTTCTCGCGAGGACAGGTCGCACAGAGCACAATGACCAGACTACGTGAGAGCCTGCTACGGCTTGATCAGATATCGGATATCCGAGTTGACCTGACACAGGAACGGTAGCGGAGTTGCTTTGGCGAGAAACTCGTCTACGGCCTGCCGACATCCGTCGTATGCACCATAGTCATCGATCACGATAAAGCCGCCGGTGACGACCGCCTCGTAGAAATGTTCTAGGCAGACCTTTGTCAACTCGTACAAGTCGCCATCGAGCCGAAGCAGTGCCACTGGCCCAATGGCGGAGGCATCAGATGGCACGGTCTCCTGGAACCACCCCTGGTGGACATGCACAAGCTCCTGTGGGTATCCGACATCGCCGAGCAAGTCGCGCACCTCGCGCTCGGATCCAGGCCCGCCTCGATGTGAGTAGTCGTTCGCCATTCGAAGCCTGCCTTGGGCGTCCTCTGGCTTGCCAACGGTCTCACGTACCGCGCGCTCGCCATCGAGTCCGGCGATAGGCTCGGGGATACCGACAAAGGAATCGAAAAGATGTAGGGCACGGCGCTCTGAGCCCCGCTCGAGATTTGCGATCGCCATCAGAGCGGCGGCACCGCCCTTCCATACTCCACACTCGACTAGCGCACCAGACAACCCCGCAGTCTCGCAATGAGCCACCTGCTGATAAAGCGTGATAAGCCCGTCCCGAGCCACCATCGAGCTTGGTCGAATTCGTTCGATGCCTCGGCTAGCTGCAGCTTCTAAGTCGTGCTCAGTGTCGTCTATCGTGGGACGCCGACGCACCTCGTATCCCGTTAGCGCGATAGCTCTCTTGGCAAGTGTCTTAGCACGTGTCACGAGCGAATTATGACAGGACTCATTGGTGCTATAGATCTCATGCTTTGCGTGTCACGGGATACCAGCTGATCACTCGTCGGAAACTACGCACGAGCCTTTGTGGGAGTCTCGGTGGCGCTTGCGGTGACTTGGGCTTCTCGAACATGAACTCGGCTCCCCAGCTACGGTAGACCTCGGGGAGACCCACTCGGTCGCCATTTATCAGGAGGCCTCTAAGGCCCCAGCGATCGCTGATCCGTGTCAGCTCGGCAAAGAGCGGTCCGTAGAGGCCCCGCCCCCGGTGATCGGTTCTGAAGGCCGCGTAATGTAGCTGGCCGTACCCAGGAAGCTTAAGCTCATTTTGATCGCATAGGAAGACGATGCCGATCGGCTCTTTACCGTAATGAATGGACAGAACGCCATCGGGTCTCCTGCCAGACATTTCACGATTGAACGGGATCGACCAGGCCTGAAACTCGGGCTCAAGAAGCGATCGCTCGATTTGTCGGGGGATCTCGCCGCCAAACGAATATCCGAGGGGAAGTGGACGGTGGGGTGGATAGCTCTCGCGAGCGAACTTGACGAAGGTGTAGTGATCGTCGATTCCGAAGGTCATTGCTTATTCGTGGTAAGCCCGAGAAAGCGATGTCAGCTCGTTGCCCGACGAAGACGGCGAGCAAGTCGACGTAAGGGCCCCGATCTGGTCTGTGGCAACTTCGGCTTCTCGAACATGAACTCGGCGCCCCAACGTCGATAGACCTTCGAGAGGCCCGCGCGGTCGTCGTTTAGCAGGACGCCCTCGAGCCCCCAGCGGTTTCCAATCTCCAGCAGCTCGGCGAAGAGTGCGCCGTAAAGACCCTTTCCCCGCTGATCCTCCCTGATCGCCGCATAGTGGACCTGTCCATATCCGGCGAGTCCCAGCTCGTTCTCATCGCAGAGGAAGATGATGGCGACAGGTTCCTCGAGGTACTCGAGCGCCAGCACGCCTTCGGGCCGACAGCCAGGCATCTCGCGATTGAAAGGGATCCGCCAAGCCTGGAACTCCGGCTTCAGAAGCGACAGCTCAGCCTCGCGTGAGATCTCACCGGCGAATGAATAGTCGGCGGGAAGTGGGCGGCGAGGTGGGTAGTTTGCCCGGTCGAGCTTCGCGAAGGTGTAGTGGTCGTCGATCTCGAAGGTCATCTTCTGTGGTGTGGCGATGGGGCGAGATACATCAACTGCTACTGACAGCCCTCGTGGAGAGGATCTCATGTAGTGCCTCTACGACGTCCTCACGATCCTGTGTAGAGAGCTTGCCGCTGAGAGGCAGGCTGAGCGTGGTGTCGGAGATACGCGTTGCTCGAGGGAGGTCGGAGGCGTCAATGCTGTACCGGTCACGGTAGTAGGGGTGTAAATGGACTCCTCGATAGTGCACCGCCGCGCCGATCTTGCGGAGGTGAAGTTCGTCGAGCATCTCATCCCTGGTGATGCCTGCCTCGGGAAGGACACGCACTTGATATAGGTGACCCGCGTGACGCATGTGCGCCGGGGTTTCCAGGGGCAGCGCGGGGGGAAGGTCCGCCAGGTCGCGATCGTAAGCGGCCCAGTGCTCGGCCCGCCGCTCGATCAGCTGATCGATCCGGGGAAGTTGATGTATGCCCAATGCCGCTTGGATGTCCGTCATATTGAACTTGAAACCTCCGCGGCCTCGTAATGCTTGAACCCAGCATCGGAGAAACGCTGCCACGCTCCCACACTCAGTCCGTGTAGCGCCAATTGCTCGATGCGCGCGGCGAGAGCAGGATCCTCGATTGCCAGTGCGCCACCCTCGATCGTGGTGATGTTCTTCGTCACGTAGAACGAGTAGGCCGTGAGATTGCCGAAGCTTCCGATCTGCTTCCCGCACCACTCCGCGCCCAGCGCGTGGGCGGCATCCTCTATAACCAGCAGTTCATGGCGGTCGCGGATGTCCGTGAGCCGGTCCATATCGACCGGGCGGCCGACTAGATGCACGGGCATAATGGCCTTGGTCTGGGGGGTGATGGCCCGCTCGACCGCGTCCCAATCCATCAACCCGGTGGCGAGATCCACATCGACCAGGACGGGCTTTGCGCCCGTGTGCTCGACCGCGTTGGCCGAGGCCACGAATGTCATGGCTGGAACGATCACCTCGTCTCCCTCGCTGACGCCGAGACATCTCATGGCTAGAAACAAGGCCGCGGTGCACGAGGCGAGGCAACGGACCTGGGGGGCGCCGACGTAGGCGCTGAGCATCTCCTCGAAGCGATGAACCTTTGGACCCGATCCAATCCAGCCCGAGCGAAGCGAGTCTACGACCTCGTCGATCTCGGCCTGTTCGATCTGGGGGCTGCCAAACACCAAGAATGAATCTCTCATCTGTTCCTCCGCTCAATCGCGCGCTCGACCAGCTCGACCACCGCTTCGGCGGGAGCTGGATACACGTATCGGTCTAGACCTCTTGGGGCGTACGCGGCGCCCAGTATCCCGTCCACGGCGGCCAGCAGGGCGTGGACGACGCCCTCGACATCGTCTGGGGCTACGGTCATGCCGGTCCTGGTCTCCTGCACGATCTGCGCCGTCTCGCCTTCTCCAGCAAGGGCAATGATCGGCTTCCCTGCGGCCAGATACTCGTACAGCTTGCCGGGCGTCGCCGAGGCGCGATGAGGAGAGGCGACCAACAGCAACGCATGGGCGCTGCGCTGCCGCGCGAGAGCCGCGCCGCGCGAGAGCTGACCGACGTATCGCACGCTGGCGCCATCCGCCTGCTCCAAGAGTTCATTCAGACGGGGGTCCAGTGGTCCCGCCAACACCAATCGCAATCGGCGGCTTGCGTCGGGTCTGTGCGCGGCGATCCAACGCATCGCCGTAAACAACGGTTCAGGGTCGCGCCAGACCCCCCCGCCCAACGAGCCGGTGTGCACGACGCTGATGGTGTCGGGCTCCAACTTCACCCCAGATGCGCCGGAAACGAGCGCATCCCACCGCGGGTCCCAGCCATTGGGAATGTGCGTGGCAGCTACACCCAGGCGTGCCGAGAAGTCCTCGGCGATAGGGCGCGACACCCCGATGACCGCGTCAGCGCCGCATGCGACGCGACGCTCCATTGTCGCGTCCAGCTGCGCCTGCGCACGCGTCGGCCACGGCGGCCGCAGGGGCTCGTAGCACCAGCCGTCGCGAAAGTCCGCGATCCATGCGGGTCGCTCACGACCCAGCAGCAGCCCAATCATGTGCGTCGAGTGCATGGGTCCGCTGGTCACGACGCACTCGATCCGGCGCTCGCGTACAAGCCTCCGCGCGGCTGCAAGCGCGGCTGGGAGCCACGTCACGAGGCCGACGTCAGGTACCACGATCTTGGGGATCACTGCGAGCGGCGGCTTGACGGTCGCGCCCTGGGAGCCTGCGCCTGACACCAACGCCGGTCGGCGAAGTAGGCGACGAAGCAAGCCGGAGGCCATGAGATCGCCAGTCCGATGCGTATCGGACTCGAGGTCGTCGTCCAGCCTACCCCACGCGCTCGTCGTGATCGTGGTCACCTCGTGCCCGAGCGAGCGCAGCCAGTGTCCCATCGCAGCCCAGCGGTGCCCGCCGGTTGGGTCCGGCGGGTGATAGTAGGTAACGACAAGCAGCCGTCGTGACGGCATGCGCTTAGAACGCCGCGCGGCGGGGCAGCGGCAGCTGGCGGTCTAGCGTGCCTGTGGGCAAGCACGCACCTTGCCTGTGTTCGGCCACGGCCCGGCAGCCTAAACCATTCGAACACGCTTGCCCTCGTCAATTGGGCCATCGTCGCCACGCTGTGAAACCATCGGCCCGTGAGCACTGTGGACGTGGTCATACCGACCTTCAATGCCCGGGAGCTGATGCTGCGCTGCCTGCAACACCTCGACGATCCTGCCATCGCACAGACCGTGGTCGTCGACGACGCGTCTACAGACGGAACTTCGGACGCGCTCTCAGAGCGATTCCCGAATGTCCGTGTCACGGTACTTGACCGTCACCGGGGCCTTGCTTATGCGCTCAATCGCGGAGCAGAGGTGGGCGATGCGCCATTCGTGCTGTTTCTTAACAACGACGTCTTCCCCATACGTAACGCGATTAGCGATCTCTGTAGGGCTCTCAGAGAGAAGCCGCATGCAGCGAGCGCTGGTGGACGCCTCGTGGACCCAGGGACCGAACGCACACAAGAGACATACCAGCCCCGCGCGTTGCCGGGATTGGTCGCGCTCGTCGTGAGGCTGGTCGGCCTAGAGCGAGCCTGGCCGAGGAACCCTTGGACAGGGCAGCATCTGCGTCGCCCGCTCAGCGCCATACGCGACACCGAAACAGACCGCCAGCCCGCCGGTTCTTGTCTGCTTGTACGGCGCGAGCTCTTTGAGCAGATACACGGATGGGACGAGGGCTACTGGTTCTGGTATGAGGATGTGGATCTTGCTCGACGACTGGCTGAGTTCGGAAGCGCTCTGTATGTGCCTACTGCCACATTCGAGCATGTTGGCCGAGCGAGCACGCGATCGTGGGCTCGTCACGAGCAGCACAAGCGCCTCTATCACGGGGCTCTTCGCTACGCCCAGCGACATCTACCTCGATGGAAGCAGATCTTGTTGGGCACCCTGATGATCATGGTGACGATTCCACGGATTGCTTGGCTTGGGAGGCGATCGCAGCCAGACGCCCTCAGCTCATACCGTCATCTCCTCGGCGAGGGTTGGGCGCTGGTCGTCGGCCGCACACTCGTACCCGCCCCGGGCGGCCCTGCAGTTGGTGAATCGCCAGGTGACGAGGTCGCGGTTACCGAAAGATGAATACGCAAGCGCGCATCATCAGAGGCACGACTCACAGCATGGTCATAGCGCTCCTGCTGATCTTGCTGGCCACGTCAACGCCGACATCCACCTGTCCAATCCGCACCGCCTGCGCAAATTCCTAATCTGCGCGGGTCTGCTGGTGGTGTGCTCGAGCGCCACGACAGTCGCCTTCGCCTCCAAGCGGATCGTCGCCGAGCAGGTCGCGTTCGTTGCACCCCCGCCCCGCGCTGCGTGCCGGGCACGCTGAACCGCTCCGCGGAGCTGCCCTTCGCTACTGATCCCCTCGGCTATCTGCGCTTCGAGCCCCGAGCGATTGCCTCGGCGGTGTGTCCGCCCAAGGCGAGGGCCTCCTCGGGGGAGTCGAACACGAGCTCGACCCGCAACCTCCGGTTGGACAGGGTGCGAACCTGTACCTCGGCGCCCAGCGCATCGCCCCATACCCTGGCGACGTTCATAGCTGTCACGCCCTCTTCATGCCCTTGCTTTCTGGGTCCCTGCGCCCCTGCAGGCACAGCATTGTCGAGGTCACCTGTACTCTTGTTGCGGCTCGCATGGGCACGAGCTTCGACCGCCGTCCATCCCTCCTGAACGGCCTTACGGGCCAACTGGGAACGCACCTCCAGATCCTCCACCATCAGCAGCGCCAGTCCGTGGGATATGCCCAGCTCACCCCGCTCTATCATCTCGAGGGTCTCCTCGGACAGGTTCAGCAGGCGCATCAGGTTCGCCACCCCGCTGCGACTGCGCCCCACGCGATCCGCGATCTCCCCGGCTGTCAAACCGAGCTCCATCACCAGCATTGCGCAGGCCCGTGCCTCCTCCACGGGGTTCAGGTCTTCGCGTGCCATATTCTCGATCAGCGCCACCTCTAGCGCCGCCGCGTTGTCGTATCGACTCACCAACGCCGGGATGCTCTGCAGGCCCGCGATCCGCGCGGCGCGCCAGCGTCGCTCTCCCACGATCAGCTCATATTTGCCGTCCCGCAGCGAACGCACGAGCACCGGCTGTAGCACGCCGCGCTCCTTCAGTGAGCCCGCCAACGCCTTCAGCCTCTCCTCGTCGAAGTGACGCCTCGGCTGAGAGAGGTTCGGCTCGATCATGTCGAGCGGCAGGTCTCGCAGCTCCTGAGGTGGGGTCACAAGCCAACCTCCTCATATCGCCCACACTTTCGAACACGTCAAGTTCTATAGGTATCCAAGCACCCGGTCAACCATCTCACAGCGACTGAGCGTAAGCGGTCTAGTCGAATGTCTCGAGGGGGTGGTTCTCTGTGAGGTACTCGGCGAACAGGGGGACAGTGAAGTCGAGCTGGCCGCGGAGGCACAACACGCGCGTCTCTGTGGCTGACCCAGGAGTGCTGGGCGGCCAAAGTCTTGCGAGGCGAGCGGGTGCAATGTAGTTCACTGCTTGCGAAGAACTACAAGGAACTCTCCGACGCTCGCTTGAAGTAGCTCGAGAGAGAACGGCAGGTCGAGGGCGGCCAAGAACTCAGCGAAGGTGATGGGCTCCCACACGTGAAAGTGTGGACGTAGGTCTTCGGCTTCCATCTCTCCCACGCGCTTCGTCACATTTTCGCCGCGATGACCCTCGATGAGTCGTGCGCACTCTTCATAATGCTCACGGCGTGACACCCTAGGGCCGCTGCGGTGATCCCGCAATAGGTGCTCCATCGTGGTTCGCTCGCGGGACGCGTCAAATGTGTAGCGGGCGTCGGGCAGAGCCAGGTAGAGAATGCCTCTTGGTTTGAGAACGCGCAGCTGATGTTCGAGGGCGGCGATCGGATCCTCGACGTGCTCGAGCATGTGATTCGCGATCACGAAGTCCAGGGACGCGTCAGGGAACGACGCGAGGCGCGCGCCGTCATCGACCACGTCTGGCACGACAGGCGGAGGGCAATCCCGCAGCGCGCTGCAGTAGGTCTCCGTCAGCCCGGTCTCGTCTAGATAATCGACATAGCGAACCCTCACGCCCCACGGAAGTGGCAGCGGCCAACCTAGGGCTCCGATCTCAATTCCCTCTCCGCGGACGAAACGAAGGGCAACATCCGCGCGAATTGTCTTGCGGTCACGCTCGCAGTGGCGCAGCACCATATTGCGTGCCTCTCGTTGACCACGCCATGAGGCATATGTAAGCCACGATTGCAGCCGACTTATTTGGGTTGGATTGCTAATCACACGCAACCCCAAGCGACCGTTTGGTCATTTGTCCTTCCACACATCGCTCACCTCCTGTCCTAACGCCGTACGGATCTTAGAGTTGCGTCAGAATCGTCGCTTCTCCTCACGCGCTCTCTTCGAATGTCTCGAGGGGTGGTTTTCTGTGAGGTACTCGGCGAACAGGGGGACGGTGAAGTCGAGCTGGGGGGGCTCCAGATCAGGCCCTTTTGGATGAGTGACTCGCGGTGGACCGAGACTCCGCGCTGGTCTCTGGCGCCGAAGGCGAGCGACGATTGAGTTAGGCGGGATCTTTGGGGTCTTCGTCTTTGGGCGGGCTGGGTTTCAGTAGCTCCACCTTGCAGCTGAGGCCTTTGACCTTCGGCCACTCACCGTCAGCACACAAAACTGTGCCGACGTCGTCATGCAGGTCCGCCGTAGCCAGGATCAGTGCGTCGGGCATCTTCAGCGAGACGCGCTTGCCCCGCAGCTCCGCGGCACGTGCCGCCACTGACCTGCCGACCGGCAACAGCTCCTTGACGAATGCGTCGAAGAACCCGTCCACGACTTTCTTCGGATGATGCCCAAGCGCGACACCCGTCATCACCTCCGCATAACTCACGGCCGACGCCACCAGCTGATGACTGCTAACGATCTCCTTGAACTTCCTGACCGCTGCCTCATGCAGAACATCGTCGGCGTCCAAGAAGCCGACGATCACATTCGAGTCGAGGAGGATCAATCCCACTCTCGACGCAGTCCACGCACCACTCGGCCGAGCTCGCCGCCCGTGCTCAGAGCACCCGCAAACTCATCGACGAGATCGTCCATACGTGCCACCAAGACACGCCCAGGACCCTCAGCCCTAACCTGCACCACATCACCCTCGCGCAAGCCCGCCTCACTGAACGCGCCGATCGGGATCGTGATCTGGTGCTTGCCTGACACCCGGGAGCGGCCCGCCCGGCGGCCACCTCCGCCTCTTGGTTTCTTTACATCTATTGCCATAAGTCAAGGATAACACGCGCGCCGGAGCCCATGTAGCTTGATACCCTATTATGGCTCGATGTCAAACGGAGGTTTTTGAGGGCTTCGTGTCCAGGTGCCAAACGTAGATCGTCGCCCAAGTCAGGCGAGCGCTACCGGCGTCTGCCCACCGGCTCGCACGGCCTGGACCCGGCGGAGGTCGAGCGCGACCAACGCGAACGGCTCGCAGACGCGATGGTCGAGCTGATCGCCGAGCGTGGATACCAGGCCGTCCGCATCCTCGACCTGACCAAGCTCGCGCGCGTCTCACGCCCCACCTTCTACGGCCTGTACACCGACAAGGAAGAGCTGTTCCTCGACGCCTATGACGAGATCGCACAGCGCACCGTACGGACGACGATCGAGGCCTACCAGCAGGAGAGCACCCCAGGCGCACGACTGCGAGCCGCGCTGAGCGCATTCGCCGAGCTGGCAGCGGCCTCGCCGGAGGCGATCTCGCTGGTGGTGCTCGGCGCCTTCGGCGCGGGACCGAAGGCGATCGAGCGCAGCAACCGCACGCTGGAGGCGCTCGAGCAGGGCATCCGCTTGAGCCGCGTCGGCGGCGCCCTCGCCGATCGAGGGCGCACGGCTCGGAAGAACGGGTCCGGGGCATCGCAGGCGAACGCGGCGTCCGCTAACGACCTCACGGTGAAGATCATCCTCGGCGGTATCCGTGAGGTGACCGCCGCGCGGCTGCGCCAGGGACGCGCAGGCGAGCTGCCCGCGCTCACCGATGAGCTCACCGCCTGGGCTGCCTCCTACCCGGTGAAGCTTCCCGCCGGGCTGCAGATCCCGCCCCCCGCGAGGACTCGAGCCCACCCTCCCCGTGGAAGCGGCGATCGCGCGGGGGGACGGGCTCGCCGTCGAGCTCCGACCGGGCGCTGACCTCCGACCGGGCGCTGCGCGCGGAAGGCCGCCTGCCGAGCGGCCGCCACGACCTGCCGCGTCAGTTCGTCGTCAAAAACCAGCGCGAGCGGATCGTCGACGCGACCGCCGCGATCGTCGCCGAGAAGGGCCTCGCCGGCCTGACCATCCCCGAGATCGCCAGGCGCGCGAACGTCTCCCACCAGACGTTCTACGAGATGTACCCGACCAAGCACGACGCCTTCCTCGGCGCCCAGAAGGTCGGCCTGCACCAGGCACTGCTCGTGATGACAGAGGCATACAACGCCTACAACGACGACTGGCCGAAGGCGGTCGGCGCCGGTCTGCGCGCGCTGCTCGACTACCTCGCATCCGAGCCGGCTCACTCGCACCTGAACCTCGTCGACACCTTCGCCGCCAGCCCCGAGGCGATCGAGATCCGCGAGGCCAGCCTGCACGCGATTGCCGCCGCCTACCTGCAACCGGGCTACTACCACGCGCCCAAGGACCGTACGGTGCCCGGCATCGCGCCCGAGGCGATCGCCGGTGGCATCTGGCAGGTCCTCAACTACTACATCGAGGCCGAGCGCACCAGCGAGCTCCCCGACATCGCCCCCCAGCTGATCTATGCCGTGCTCACGCCGTTCCTCGGATCCAAGGACGCGGCCAGGGCCGCTCGCAAGTCGCCCGCGCGGCGGTAGGACGCTACCCGCCTATTAGGCGGTTGTGGACCAAGCGATGCAGGGACGCAGTGAGCGAAGTGTGGTGTGCTGGCCGAAACGGGGATGCGAGCGAAGCGAGCGTCCCCCGGCTTCGGTGAGCGATCGAGGACGCAACCGATCGACGATCGACGGGATCGCCGATCGGCTAGCGCCGCGTCCACGGCCGCCTAACGCACGTCGAGCAGGATCTTGCCGGTGGCGCGACGCTCGTCGATCACACGCAGCGCCTCGGCGGCGCGCTCCAGGGGAAAGCGCTCGCCGAGGATCGGCCGTACGAACCCCTCCTCGATCAGGCTGTTGATCGCGGCGCCGATCTCCCGATTGACCTCCGGGCGACTCATCGCGTAGGCGCCCCACCCGGCGCCGACGACCTCCGTGTTGCCGAGCAGCAGCCGGTTGACCTTGACCTCGGGGATCGAACCGCCGGCGAACCCCACGACAACCAGGCGGCCACCCTCGCGCAGCGAGCGCAGGCTGTCGGTGAAGCGCTCGCCGCCCACCGGGTCGAGCACGATGTCCACGCCGCCGCCCGAGAGCTCCTTCGCCTCGTCCTTCCAAGGGCCGTCAGAGCGCACGACATGATCGGCGCCGGCGTCCAGCGCGATCTGCTGCTTGGCCTCGCTCGAGACGACCGCGATCGTGTGCGCGCCCAAGCCCTTGGCGACCTGCAGAGCCGCGGTCCCCACGCCGCCGGCGGCCCCGTGGACAAGCACCGTCTCGCCCGCCTTCAGCCGCCCGCGCAGAACGAGCGCGAAGTAGACGGTGTGGTAGTTGAGGATCAAAGCCGCGCCCTGCGCGAAGTCGAGCGCCGCGGGCAGCGCGAAGGTGAGAAACGGGGGCGCCACCGCGGTCTCCGCGAACCCGCCGAGCGCGCAAAACGCCGCCACACGCTCGCCGACCTTGAAATCCGATGCCCGCCCGTCCGGATCCGATCCCGACCCACCCGCGCTGCGAACGACGCCGGCAACCTCGCTGCCCGGCACGAACGGCAGCGGTGGTTTGATCTGATATTCGCCACGAGTCTGCAGCAGCTCGGGGAACGCGACCCCCGCGCAGTGCACGTCGATCACGACACCCGCGCCGGCACTCAAGATGTGCTCGGGCTCAGGCTCGGGGAGATCGACCAGCTCGAGGGCGCTGTCAGGGCCGGTCAGGTCGACAATCTGGATCGCTTTCATCGACGCATCCTATGACGCGCGCGGACGGGCGCGCCTCCGCGCGTGGCAAGATCCGTGGCGAGATCGCTTCACGCGTGCGTGCGCGCGGGGCGAGATCGCTTGAAAATTCCGGTCCAACGTTGAAATTGGGTCCAGTTTTGCCCGCCGGCTGCCGATGGAAAGCCCATGAGCCGCGCCTCTGGAGCTTCCGTGCAGACCAATCGCCACCTGATCCCGTTCGTGGTCACCTCGATCCTGGCCTGGATTGCGGTGCCGATCGGTTCCTCGGTGCACTGGGGCACGTACGCGCTGGCGGCAGGGCTGGCCATCTTCTCCGGCATGCTGGGGATCGCACCGTTGCGGGGCATCTTGAAGCGGGGGCAAGAGGCGGTCCCATCGCTGATCTTTCTGCTCGCCGTCGCGCTGCTGCGCGACTCGGGGGGAGGCATCAACTCCGCTGTGGGGGTGCTCGCGCTGCTTCCCGTGTTCTACACGGCCCTGTACAGCGATCGTACTCAGCTGTGCGTGGTCGTGGTCGGGACGGCGACGCTGTTCATGGCCCAGAGCCTGCTCGTCGGTCCGCCCGCCTATCCACACACCCAGTACCGCGCCGGCGTGCTGTTCATCGCCGTGAGCGCGATCATCGGCCTGATCACCCAGCGGCTCGTCGCACAGACGCGCTTTCAGGCCGCCGAGGCCCAGGACCGCGAGCGCATGCTCGAGCAGGTCGCCGAGGTGGTGCGCAACTTGTCAAGCAGCCCGCACGCCCGCGCCGAGGTATGCGCGGCGGCGAAGACGATCAGCAACGCGAGCCTGGCGATCATGTACGAGCCCACGGGCCCTGCCGGCGCGCTCTGCGCGACCTCGATGGCGGGCATCGAGGCGCCGACGATCGAGATCGGTCCGGAGGAGCGCTCGGGCGTATCCGAGGCATTCCGCACCGGGCACTCGCTGTTCTTCGCCGAGGACTGCGAGTCGCAGTTCTTCGACAGCGAAATGTGGACGCTCGCCGGTCGTCCCACATCCGTCCTGTTCGAACCCCTCCTCAGAGGTTCGGAGCCCATCGGCGTGCTCGTCGTCGGCTGGCCGAGAGCGGTCAAAGTCGGCGGGTCGCGCACGACCACGATCGCGCTGCTGGCACACGAGGTCGCCACCGTGATCGAACGCGCCGACATGCTCACCCAGCTGGCCGGCATCGCGAGCACCGACGCGCTCACGGGCCTCCCCAACCGCCGCTCCTGGGACTCACACCTCGCCCAGATGCTCACTGAGAAGCAGCAGGTGACGATCGCGATGCTCGACCTCGATCACTTCAAGGACTTCAACGACACCTACGGGCACCCCGCCGGGGACCGACTGCTGCGCGAGACGGCCGCCGCCTGGCGCGAGGAGCTGCGCGCCGGAGACTTCGTCGCGCGGCTCGGCGGCGACGAGTTCGCGCTACTGCTCCCCAACTGCAACGCCGCGAACGCCCTCGAAGTGGTCGAGCGTCTGCGCCTGCGCATCCCCAGCGAGCAGACCTGCTCAGCCGGGATCGCCGGCCTCGGCCCCGGGGCCGCCCCCGAGGCGCTCATGGCCCGTGCCGACACCGCGCTGTATGAGGCCAAGACCGCAGGGCGCGACCGCACCTGCTTGACCGCCTGACGGTCGTCTGACACGGTCGCCGGCCTGAGAGCCGACTACCGCGTGACGCGTAGATAGGCGAGCACGGCGAGCACGCGGCGATGGTCGTCGTCGCAGGCGGGCAGATCGAGCTTGGCGAAGATGTTCGTGATGTGCTTCTCGATCGCACCCAGGCTGACCACGAGGCTCGCTGCGATGGCCCCATTCGAGCGTCCTTCGGCCATCAGCTCGAGCACCTCACGCTCGCGCGCGGTCAGGTCGTCCAGGTTCAGGACCGCCTGCGAGCCGGCGGGGGTGTGAGGTAAGAGGATGGCCCCGACGCCCGTCGTCAGCCCAGGTAAGGCATGCGGCGCATCCGTACCCGGCGCGAGCACATTCGCCCCCGACGCGAGCGCATCCGTACCCGGCGCGAGCACATTCGCCCCCGACGCGAGCGCATCCGTATCCGGCGCAAGCAGCTGGGTGACAGCCTCACGGTCGAGCACGACCCCGCCCGTGGCGAGGCGACGCAGCGCAACCACAAAGGCTCGGATGGCGCCGGCGCGGGCTTTGAACACAATGGCCCGCTCCCGCAACGCCCGCCCCGCGCGCGCGATCAGCACGCGGTCGTGCAGTGCGATCAGCGAGTAGGCGCTGCCGGCAGTGGCGAGACCCAGCAGCGCCCACGCCGGCCAGAACGTGCGTGCCCCAGCCAACAGCCAGGTGAGCAGCCATGTCATCACCAGGATCACCGCCGCGACGCCGATTACGGCCCACACGCCCGCAACCCGACGCGCGGCGCCCGACGGACGTCGCCATACCCAGCCCGCCGAGTAGTCGAGCAGCACGACCACGATCAGCCCCAGCCAGGCCCATGCCGGCCAGAAGTACCCCTGCCCGGTCAGCGCCCAGATCGCTACCAGCAGGACCGCGGCCAGGCCGGCCATGCGGCGCACCAGCGAGCGGGCGTACTGACCCAGCGACAGCCCGGCGACCGACCCCGGCAGCCAGCGTCGCGTCGAGGCGCTCTCCGCGGGCGGGTAGTTCGCCGGTGGAGCTGGCTGCTGGCTCACTCGACAATGGTCGCACGGCTGGGCCAACGGTGGGGCGCTCCGGGGCCCAGACGGCCAGCCCGCCAGGGTGATCCGCTGTACACCCCGCCGATGGTAGGAACGAACCTCAGTCAGCCAAAGCCTTGGCGGCCAGCCGGTCAGGGCTGATCCGCTGCACGTCCCACACCAGTCCGGCCCGCTCCAGCGTCGCGATCGCGACGCCCGAGAGGTCGAGCTCGCCCGCACCCATGCCGTGGAAGGCCGAGGTGGGAAACGCGTGGTGGTTGTTGTGCCACGCCTCGCCGAACGAGAACGGCGTCAACCACAGCAGGTTGTGCGACTCGTCGTCGGTGTCGAAACGTCGGCTGCCGAAGAAATGACACAGCGAGTTGATGCTGTACGTCACGTGGTGCAGCACGAAGATGCGCACCGCGCCCGCCCACAGCATCGCCTCCAGCCCCGCGTCGACCGTCCCGCCGATCAGCACGCCGAGTCCGAACGGGATCGCGAGACCGACGAGGACCCACAGCACAAAGGTCCTATCCACGAAGCTGACCACCGGGTCGGCCAGCAGGTCGGGCGCGAAACGCTCGCGCGATCCTCGCTGGGTATGGTCGAACAGCCATCCCACGTGCGCGTGGGCAAGGCCGCGCAGGGCTCCCCGCCAGCCGCCGCCGTTGTCGACATGCGGACTGTGTGGATCGCCGAGGCGATCGGTGTAGGTGTGGTGCTTGCGATGGTCTGCCACCCATGAGATCACAGGCCCCTCGACCGACATCGTGCCTAGGATCGCGAGCAGCCCCCGCATCGTCGGCGAGGTCTTGAAGCTTCGGTGGGTGAGCAGTCGGTGAAAGCCGATCGTCACGCCGAGGCCGATCGGGATGTACATGATCAGGAAGATCACGATGTCGCGCCAGTACAGCTCTCGATTCCACAGCTGCCAGCCGGCGAACAGCACCAGCAGCAACGGGACCACCGTGATCACTCCCGTGATCGCCCTGTCCAAGCTCTCGAGCACCGGCTCCTGGATCTCCTCGGGCGAGGGGCCCTGCGCGTCGCCACGCCCCTGGATCAGTCGGCCTCGAGATCCCGTCTGCGGCCTCGGCCTCTGTTGCTTGTTTCCCCGCACTTGGGCCGGCAGTGACGCTCATATGTAAATCCTGACCTGGCGAGACGCTGCTGTCGCTGTGGCCGACCACCCGATTTCCCTGGGCTTTCCCCCGAATTTGGGTGGGGATAACCCCCTATGGAGCAGAACCACTGCTCATAAAGAACACAGAAACCTAAACGCGCTCGGCTCTATACGGTCCCGGCTTGGGGCGGACCTTGCCTCCCGGGAAGGCCAACCGCAGGATCGTGCGGTGCACGGTTCCGAGCTGCTTGCTCAGCGGGCCGGTGTTGTAGGGCAGCCCGTAGCGTCGGCAGATGTCGCGCACGCGGGGCGCGATCTCGGCGTATCGGCTAGAGGGCATGTCGGGGTAGAGGTGGTGCTCGACCTGGAAACTCAGATTGCCGGCGAGCAGGTGAAACAGCGGGCCTGCCGTCGATGTTCGCCGAGCCGAGCAGCTGCCTGACATACCAGCCGCCGCGCGTCTCATCGGCGACCTCCTCCTGGCTGAATGTGTCAGGTCTGATCGGGGAAGTGCCCGCAGAAGATGATCGAATAGGCCCACACGTTGCGGACGATGTTCGCGGTGAAGTTTGCCGCGAGCGTCGCCTTGAACGAGCGTCGGCTCGACTTCAGCGAGCCCCGGCCGGAGAGTAGTGCCGATAGCGCCGGAAAGGCGATGTAGTCCTTCACAATCTGCTTACGCGCCTTCAGGCCGATCGCCTTCAGCTCGGCGTTGACCTTCTTCTTGGACTTCTCCCCAGCGCGGATCGAGTCGAAGTTGAGGTCGTGCAGGGCGACGCCCCACTCAAAGAAGCCCATCAGCACGAGGTTGTAGAGCGGCTGCAACAGGTAGACGGGATGCCATTTCTGGTGGGGGTCGATGCGCATGATCTCGTACCCGAGGTCGCGGTCCTTGCCGCGGATGTTCGTGAACGTGTGGTGCTCGTAGTTGTGGGAGTGGCGCCATGCATCCGCTGGGGAGGCCGTGTCCCAATCCCAGTTCTGAGAGTTGATGTCGGGGTCGTTCATCCAGTCCCACTGGCCATGCATCACGTTGTGGCCGATCTCCATGTTCTCCAGGATCTTCGCGACCGACAGGGCCGCGGTGCCGCCGAGCCACAGCGGCTTGTAGCGCGAGCCGATCAGCATCGCGCGCGCGGCGAGCACCAGCTGGCGGTGCAGCTTGATCGTGGAGCGGATGTAGCGCGAGTCGCGCTCGCCGAGCTCGGCGTAGACCTCCTCGTGGATCGCGTCGAACTCACGGCCGAGCTGCTCGATCTGCTCCTCCGTGAGGCGGGCGAGGGGGTTGTCGGGCTCGTCAGGAACCCTCTCTGCGCGTCGCGCCGGCTCGGCCCGTCCTTGGGCGCGGTGCGCGCAGGGGGTCCTCGACCTCGTTCAGTCTCGTGGCGGCCGGCGGGCTGTGGGTGGCGGACATTTGTGCTCCTTCTCTTGCAGCGTGGACGGAGGGACTAGAGGGCGATCTCGACAGCGCCCTCAGGCGCGTTGATGCAGGTCTGGATCATTTCTCCCGGCTGGCCGTGCACGCGGCCGGTGCGCAGGTCGCGCACCTGCCCGGAGCACAGCTTGCCGACGCACGTGTGGCAGATGCCCATGCGACAGCCGAACGCCAGCTGCGCGCCGGCGCTCTCGCCGGCCGCGAGTATCGGCTGCTCGCCATCGGAGACGGTCTCGATGTCGCTCCTGGCGAAGCGGATCGTGCCGCCGGCGCCGCGCTCGCCGTCGCCTACGCGCGCGTCGGGCTGGAAGTGCTCGCGGTGCAGACGCGCGGGGTCGCCGTCGCGCTCGAAGCGCTCGCCGATCGCCTCGAGCAGCCCGGCCGGACCGCACAGGAACGTCTCGCGCTCGCGCCAGTCGGGGCACAGCTCGTCGAGGTCCGCGGCGGTGAAGCGGCCCTGCTCGCCCGTGCACCGCTCGTGCAGGCGATAGCCGGGGTGGCGCGCATGCAGCCGGCGTAGCTCGTCGCCGAAGATCACGCCCTCGGCGGTGCGCGCGCTGTGCACGTGCGCGACGTCGCGCAGCGCGTCCTGACCGGCGAGCGAGCGCAGCATGCTCATGATCGGCGTGATGCCGCTGCCGGCGCTGATGAACAGCATCCGCTGCGGCAGCGGGTCGGGCAGCACGAACGTTGCCTTCGACACCGCCGAGGCGCACGATCGCCCCCGGGCGCAGCACCGGCGAACGAGGAACGGCGATACCTTGCCGCCCTCGACGAGCTTCGGCGTGATCGAGATGAAGCCGTCGTGGCGGCGCGGGTCGGAAGTCAGCGAGTAGGCGCGCCAGTGGTGGATGCCGTCGACCTCGATGCCCAGGCGCAGGTACTGGCCGGGGCGGTGGCCCGGCCACTCCCAGCCGGGCTTGATCGTCACAGTTGCAGCTTCGGGCGTCTCGCGCTCGATGCGTTCGATGCGACCGCGCAGCTCGCGCGTCGACCACAAGGGGTTGACGAGCTCGAGATAGTCGTCGGGCAGCAGCGGCGAGGTGAACGAGCGGATCATCCCGAGCACGCGCCGGCGGACCGGCGACACCTGCGGCACGGCTCCGCGTTCAGACATGACCACAGTCCCGCGGTGCGGCAGCGCGCAACGGCGCGAGGGTGGGGATGAGCGTTGGGCGAACCATCGTGCTTTCAGATAACCATTACCTCAAACGAGGTTACATCAAACATGGTAGCCTTATGTGAGGGATGGCACAGACATCCGGCGAGAAGAGCAAGCCCAGCGAAGGAGCCGCGGTGAAGCCGAGAGGCCCGCGCAACGGCGCGAGCGGCGCGCCCGCGCCTCCCACCGATGCAGGTGCCCCCAGCGCGGATCTGACCGTCGAGCAGCTCGCCGCCGCGGTCGGCATGTCGGTGCGCAACATCCGCAACCACCACACGCGCGGACTGCTGCCACCGCCGGACGTGCGCGCACGCGTCGGCTACTACAACGCCGAGCACGTCGCGCGCCTGCGGCTGATCCTCGACCTGCAGGCCGACGGCTTCAACCTGGCCGCGATCGAGCAGCTGCTCAGCGGGTCCGACGGGCTGGCCGAGCGCCTGCTCGGGCTGCGCAAGGCCGTCACGACGCCGTTCGAGCCCGAGCAGCCCGAGCTGATCATGGCGAGCGAACTCACCGAGCGCTTCGGCGAGCTGAGCGCCAAGGACGCCGAGCGCGTGCGCAAGCTCAAGCTGCTCGTGGCGCTCGGCGACGACCGCTTCGAAGCGCCTAGTCCGGCGCTGCTGCGCGCGGCCGAGCAGGTCGTCGAGCTGGGCATTCCCTTGCACTCGGCGCTCGTGCTCGTCGAGCGCATGAGCCGCGACTGCGACTCGATCTCACGCGACTTCACCAAGCTGTTCCTGCGCGAGCTGTGGCAGCCGTTCGACGAAGCGGGTCAGCCGGACGAGGGCTGGGACGAGCTGATCGAGGGGGTCGACTCGCTGCGCCCGCTCGCCTCAGAGGCGCTGCTGGCGCTGTTCAAGCTGCGCATGACCGCCCAGCTCGAACAGGCCTTCGGCAAGGTCATCGAGCACCAGGCCAAGCGGAACTCTTAAGTGGCCGCGCGCAGACGCCTTCGATAGTCCCGGCGACCGCCCGGAGGCAGTGACTCGAGGAACCTTTACACGATCAGTGCCAGGTCCGGCTCGGCGGCCGGCGCGGGAGCGCTGCGCGGCCCGCTGCGCACCAGCGTTCCGTTGCGCGGGGAGAACGTGATGTTGCGACGCGTGACCCGCTCGGCGTGAGCGCTCACGGGCCTCAGCGCGCGCCGCTGCAGGACCGTCTCGAGCACCACCCGCATCTCCATTTCGGCGAACGCCGCACCAAGGCAACGACGAATGCCGCCGCCGAACGGAATCCATCCGTATTTATTGATGGGATGCCCACCCTCCCCCTCGAGGAAACGCTCGGGACGGAACGCGTAAGGCTCGGGGTAGAGGTCGGCGCGGGTGTGCGTCAGCCAGATCGCCGGCGTGACATCGGTTCCGGCCGGAAGGCTCAGCCCATTGACATCGAGGTCCGAGGCCAGCCGCCGTCCCGCGAGCGGGACGACCGGGCGCAAACGCAGCGACTCGGAGATCACCGCGCGCAGGTAGGTGTCCTCCTCGCCCGCATCGACCTCTGCGGTCAGCCGGGTGAGCGTTGCGGGATTACCCAACAACAGATCGAAGGTCCAGGCCAGCGCGGTGGCGGTCGTCTCGTGACCGGCGAGCAGCAGCGTGACCAGCTGGTCGCGCACCTCGCGGTCGCTCATCTCGCTGCCATCCTCGAAGCGAGCCGCGACGAGCAGCGAGAGGATGTCCTCGCGCTCGGGGTGGGCTGGGATCCGGATCTACACGGTGCTCGGCGATCTCCGCGAGCAGCAGCTCGTCGATCTCGCGCATCAGCTCGCGCAGGCTCGCAAGCGGATCTCCACGGCCTAGACGGCGTGAGACCAGCACGCGGAACTGCAGGGCGGGAGAGGACGTGTTGCCCAGCAACAGCGGCAGACGCTCGCGCAGACGCGCATCGCGCGCTGAGTCGGTGACACCGAACACCGCCTTCAGGATCACCTCGAGCGTGATCGCCTGCATGCGCGGATGGATCGCGAACGGACGATCCTCAGACCAACCGTCGATCTCGCGTTCGGTGACCTCACGCAGCCGTCGCCTCGTAGGAGCGCATCCGCTCGCCGTGAAACGGCGGCAGCATCAGCTTGCGCCGCGCGAGGTGCTCGCTACCCTCGAGCAGCAGCACCGAGCCCGGCGCCCATCACCGGCAGCAGCGCGATGCTGCGTCCCGGCGGCAGACGATGCTCGTGCGCGGTGTACAGCGCGCGGATCGCCTCGGGATCGGACAGCATCACCATCGGCCGCTCGAATCCGAGGAAGCGCACGCTGAACGCATCGCCGAAGCGCCGCCGGGCGGACTCCATGAACGCGATCGGCCGTACCAGCCAGCGGGCGGTCTGGATCGCGGGCGCCTCAGTCGGGCCTTGACGGGAGTGCGCTCATGCACACAGCGTGACACACGACGGCAGGCGCGGGCTCGCGGGAGGTAGGATCGCTGCTCCGATGTAGCAGGCAGCATGATGTCCACACACCGAGCCCTCCGATACGTTGATCCGTGCAGGCCTCGCGGTCCTATCTACCGCGCTTATGTCGGTCTCGCCGGCAGCCGGATCGCGAGGTGGCTTGCGATGAAGGCCATTTGGAGCGCCATTGTGTGGAGGATCGACCCATACCTGTTGCGGCTGACCAGAGGCCGCCTCGGCACGGGGCTCTTGCTCCCGACAGCTCTGCTTCAGACGCGAGGCGCGCGCACCGGCCTCGTTCGCCGCAACGCCGTTATCTATTTCCACGACGGCGAGCGCGTGACGATCGTCGCCTCGCAGGCTGGCCGCCCCGAGAACCCCTCCTGGTTCTACAACGCGCGCGCGAACCCCGATGTACTACTCGGCGGCCAACCCTTCCGCGCCGAGGTCATCGATGACGAGGCTACGCGAACCAGGCTGTGGGAACTCGCCGACCGTGTTTTCCCGGCGTTCGCCGCCTACCGAGACAGCGCGGCCCAAGCTGGACGGGTGATCCCAATCTTTCAGCTGATTGCGCGCTAGCCGTACAGAGGAGCCATAAGGCGAGCTTCTGGTGGATTTCCAAGCCGTTTTGGGCTTTCAACAGACTCGGCATGGACAAAAAACCCATCTCCACGATCCCACAATCGCTCATTTGCAGGCGAAACGAGAGCGGCCATTGCGGGGGAAACGGGAGCGACGGGACTCGAACCCGCGACCTCTGCCGTGACAGGGCAGCGCTCTAACCAACTGAGCTACGCCCCCGCGATGTTGCACCAGAGGGCTCTCCAGCACTCCATGCCTCCCCAGTATGCCAAGCCTCCCCGCACAGCGGGGGACGGGGACCCCGGCGCCAAAACTGGCTATCTGGCCAGTTTCGTCTAGGCTTCTCGCCATGGCACTCGCCGGTCCCCCTCCCCTCCTGGACACCAACCCCTTCGCCGCCTTGCTCGGCGACCTGCGTGAGGAGCGCTCGGCCACCGTCCCGTTCCCGCCCGGCGAGACCCGCTTCTCACTCGCGCGCACCCGGCGCTTTGCCAATGACCCGCTGCCGCTGCTGCTCGAGTCCTATGAGCGCTTCGGGCCGGTCTTCACGCTGCGCCTGTTCCACGTCGAACGTCGTCTTCATGCTCGGGCCCGCCGCCAATCACTACATCACCGTCTCCCACGCCGCCAACTTCACCTGGCGGGAATCGCACTTCCGCGACCTGATCGGCCTGATGGGCGACGGGCTGCTCACGATCGACGGCGACTTCCACCGCCGCTCACGCCTGGCCATGCTCCCCGGCTTTCACCGCGAGCGGATCGCCGCCTCGGTTGACGTGATGGTCGCAGAGACCAACCGCGCGCTGGCGATGCTCGTCCCCGGCGCCAGCGCATCGACCTGTACGCGTGGACCCGCCGTCTCGCCCTACGCATAGCGATGCGCGCGCTCTTCGGTCTCGACCCCGACGGCGCCACCGCGCGCTCGGTCGACGCCGCCGGCCTGTTCGAGCAGGCCCTCTCTTTCTACTCCTCCGACTACGCCCTGCGCATGCTCCGCGGCCCCTTCTCGCCATGGGCGCGCCTGCAGCAGGCCGCCCGCTCACTCGACCGGCTGATCTACTCGGAGATCTCCTCCCGCCGTCGCAGCGGCGACCGCGGCGAGGACATCCTCTCGCTGCTGCTCGACGCCGCCGACGAGGACGGCAACACGCTCACCGACCTGCAGATCCGCGACGAGGTGATGACGCTCATGTTCGCCGGCCACGACACCACCACCTCGACCGTCGCCTTCATGTTCTACGAGCTCGCCCGCCATCCCGAAATCGTCGTCGCGCCTGCTCGCTGAGCAGGACGCCCACCTCTCGGGCGGTGAGGCGGACGGCGGGGCGGGCGGGCAGCCAACTGCCGATCAGCTGATCTCAGGGGAGCTGTCCGAGCTGGAGATGGTCTCGGACGAGACGCTCCGCAAGTACCCGCCCGCCTGGATCGGCCCGCGGCGCTCAGTCGAGCCGTTCGAGTTCGCAAGGCCACACCGTCCCCGGCCGCGCCTTCGTCAACTACTGCTCCTGGGCCTCCCACCACCTGCCCGATGTCTTCGCCGAGCCAGCGGACTTCCGTCCCGAGCGTTTCACCGCAGAGGCCAAGGCCGCCCTGCCCAAGGGCGCCTACGTCCCCTTCGGCGGCGGCTCGCGCACCTGCATCGGCATGCGCTTCGGCCAGCTCGAGATCCGCACGATCGCCACACTCCTGCTCGCCCGCTTCACGCTCTCCCTCCCCGAGGACTTCCAGCTCACCATCCGCCAGATGCCGACGATCAGCCCCAAGGACGGTCTGCCCATGCTCGTCCACCCGCGCACCGCCACGCCCATCTCAGGGCTTGCAGCGGTGGCATAAAGCGCCTGTCGCGCCACTCCGACGGGCCGCCGAGGCCGCCACGCAGGCTCGCCCACATCGTCAGCTCATAGCCCGCCACGCCGCCGGCGGCCCACAGCGGCGCGCGCGCCCACGCCTTCGACGCGCACGTGCGGGTTGGCGAACAGCGTCAGCTGCAGCGAACCCAGCAAGAAGCCCCGCGGGTGCACCACCAGCTTGCCTTCCTGCGCGCGTGCCACCGCGTCGACGCGAGGCGCCCACTCCGAACAGCCCGCCGCTTACGCGCACCTCCACCTGACCACCGCCGCTGTTCAGAAGCTGCACTTCGAACCCTTTCCCCAGCGCCGCCGTCACGTCCGCCCGTGCGGCCCATGCACGCGCCTGCAGCGCGTCTGCCGTGCTTCTGAAAGCGCGCATCGTGCAGCTGCAGCGGACCCTCTCTGACGCTGGCGGCAGTGGCGCGTCATCCTCTTCACCCCGCGGGCTTGCCAACAGCAGCTTCACCGCCTGCTGCGGGCTCAGCTGCAAGGCTCCTCGCGCGCACGCGTCACCGAGTCCGCGCTGCCCCCACAGCAGCTTCACGGCCGGCCACGCCTTCACGCTCACGCTCTCCACCGTTCCGTACTTGCCGACGCGCGCGCGCACCCGTTCGGCCGCTATCGCAGGCAGCAGGAGCTGGGCCAGAACCAGCACCAGCACGATCGCCACCGCCAGCCCCACGACGATTCGGCCAGCTCTGCCCACGCGCACAGCTTCGCAGGCGCACACCGAATCGTGCCCTCGCGGCCGCTAGCCTTGAGTTCCCTCACCAGGGGCGCGTAGCTCAGTTGGCCAGAGCACCTCGCTTACAACGAGGGGGTCGCCCGTTCGAGTCGGGCCGCGCCCATCAGACAGCCAATGACCGACCAACCCATCCGCGTCGCCGTCATCGGCTCCGGCCCCGCCGGCTTCTACGCCGCCGGGCACCTGCTCAAGGACGCAGGTGAACGGATCGAGGTCGACATGCTCGAGCGGCTGCCCACGCCCTGGGGGCTCGTGCGCTCCGGCGTGGCTCCCGACCACCCGAAGATCAAGTCCGTCTCGCGCATCTACGAGAAGACCGCCGCCCATCCGCGCTTTCGCTTCTTCGGCAACGTCACCTTCGGCGAGCACGTCTCGCGCGAGGACCTGCTCGCCCACTACCACGCGATCGTCTACGCCACCGGGTCGCCCGCGGACCGTCCTCTCGGGCATCCCCGGCGAAGACCTCCCCGGCTCGCACGCCGCTACCGAGTTCGTCGGCTGGTACAACGGCCACCCCGACAACACCGACCTCGAGATCGACCTGCTCTCGGCCGAGCGCGCCGTCGTGATCGGCAACGGCAACGTCGCCCTCGACGTCGCCCGCATGCTCGTGCTCGCTCCGGCCGAGCTCGCCCCGACCGACACCGCCGACCACGCGCTCGAAGGTGCTCGCTCGCAGCCGCGTATCAGAGGTCGTCGATCCTCGGGCGCCGCGGGCCCGCGCAGGCGGCCTTCACCAACCCCGAGCTGCTGCGAGCTCGGCGAGCTCGCCGACGCCGACGTCATCGTCGAGGGCGCCGAACTCGACCGCTGCGCTCGCGGTCGCCGATCCTGCACGCCGAGGAAGACATCACCGCGCCGGCGCAACGTCGAGATCCTGCGCTCCTACGCCGAGCGACGCCCCCGCCGGGCCATCCCAAGCGCATCGTCCTGCGCTTCCTGCTCTCGCCGGCCGCCTTCCTCCCCGGCGAGCCGGGTCACCTGGGCGCGGTCGAGCTCGATTCGCAACGAGCTGGTGCAGGCCGCCGACGGCCGCCTGCGTGCCCAGGCAACCAGCGAGCGCGAGACGATCCACGCCGGCCTCGTCTTCCGCGCGATCGGCTACCGCGGCATCCCCCTCCCCGGCGTCCCCTTCGACGAGCGCTCGGGCACCATCCCCAACGTCGCGGGCGCGTCCTCGATCCCGCAACCGGCATCTCCGCTGCCGCGGCGAGTACGTCGTCGGCTGGATCAAGCGCGGCCCCTCCGGCGTGATCGGCACCAACAAGAAGGACGCCCAAGAGACCGTCGACGCGATCTTCGCCGACGTCGGCCTCGGGCGAGGCCCGACGGTCTGGCACACGGGCGGGCGGGCTCCTCAAACACCCCGACGCCGCCGCGATCGAGCAGCTGCTGCGCGACCGCCAGCCCGAGCTCGTCACCTACGACGGCTGGTCCTCGATCGACCGCCACGAGCGCTCGCTCGGCGAGCCCGCCGGACGGCCGCGCGTCAAGCTCACCCGCATCGAGGAGCATGCTCCGCGTCGCGGCGCGCTGAGGACGCACTGTCCGATCGTCTGCGCCACCGCCGCGGGCTGCGCGACTCATGTGGCAGACTGGCCGCGCAGGCCCCGTTAGCTCATCTGGTAGAGCGCCGGACTTTTAATCCGGTGGGGCGGGTTCGAGTCCCGCACGGGGCATCTTTGCGCTACCGCATTGCGATGACCACACCATTTGACGTCAACGGACGCACCGTCTTCATCACCGGCGCCGCGCGCGGGATCGGCAAGGCGACGGCTGAGCGCCTGTACGCAAAAGGCGCCAATGTCGCGCTGATCGGGCTGGAGCCGGAGCGCCTGGAGGAGAACGCGGCGAAGCTGGGTGATCGCGCGGCGAGCTTCGAGGTGGACGTGACCGACTTCGACGCGCTTGCCCGCGCGGTCGAAGCGACGGTCGCGCGCTTCGGCGGGATCGACGTGGCGATCGCCAACGCCGGCATCGCCTTCACCGGCCCGCTGGCGACTGCGCCAATCGAGCAGGTGGAGCGCACGCTCGCCGTCAACCTGCTCGGCGTGTGGCGCACGGACCGCGCCGTGATCGAGCAGATCCAGCAGCGCCGCGGCTATCTGCTGAACATCTCCTCGATGACGGCCATCCTGCACGGGGCGATGCTCGGTCCCTACACGACGGCCAAGGCGGGCGTGGAGGCGCTGTCGGACTCGTTGCGCATGGAGAGCAGGCCGAGCGGCGCCGCCGTGGGTTGCGCCTACTTCGGCTTTCTCGACACCGACCTCGTCAAAGCGGCCTTCGCCGAGCCTTCAGCGGAAGCAATAACTGACAGCATGCCCGGCTTCATCCGCAATCCCGCCCCGCTGAGCAAGGCGATCGACGCGATCGAGCGCGGCATCGAACGGCGCTCCGCGCGCGTGTGGGCGCCGCGCTGGCTCGGGCCGATGCTGACGCTGCGCGGCATCCTGCAGCCACTCCTCGAACGTGGCGCGCGGCGTGAGGAGGCGAGCCTGGCGCAGGCCATGCGGCTCGCCACCGACACGAACGAGTCAGCCAGGCCAGGATCCGGTCCTCGGGGTCTCCGCCCGGGCCCACACACCAAAGCCCTAGCTTTCTCACTGCGCCTCTGGGCCGGAGGCGGTCTCCGGATCTCCGTCAGCGAGGATCCGGTACAGGTCTTTCCTCGTCGCCGCGAGCACCTTGCGGGCCTCGCCCATCTGCGCCTCGCTGCCCGTCTTTATCACCTGGGCGAAGGCGGACGCGACCTCGCGTATCAGCTTGCCGAGCTCGTGCGCCTGCGCGCTGACGTCGCCGCTCATCTGATCCCACGGCGCCTGCTTGTCCTCACCACGCTCCTTCACGAAGGCGAGGCCCTCGTCGGTGAGCGCGAACAGCTTGCGGCCCTCGAGCTCCTGTGAGCGGATCAATCCCTCGTCCTCGAGCTGCGCCAGCGCCGGATACACCGAACCGGGGCTGGGGCGCCACACGCCGTCGCTGCGCTCCTCTACCTCCTGCATGATTTCGTAGCCGTTGCGCGGCTCCTCGTTCAGCAGCAGCAGCGCCGCCGTACGGATGTCACCGCGCCGCGCCTTACGACCGCGTCCTCGCGGCCCGCCGCCCGGGCCGAATCCCCCGAACGGGCTTGGCCCGAAGCCGTGATGGCGGTGGCGGTGGTGGCCGTGACGGCCCTGTCCAGGTTGGTTTCCTTCTGAACATCTATGCATAACTAACTCCTATCGTGAACTATCTAAGTACGCTCACGATATATCGTAATCTATTCCGTGTCAAGGCCTCACAGGAAAGAAGACTGGGCCAGAGCTAGTGGCGGAAGTGGCGCACTCCGGTGGCCACCATCGCGACCCCCGCGCCATCCGCGGCGGCCACGACCTCCTCGTCGCGCACCGATCCCCCCGGCTGGATGATCGCGCTCACGCCCGCGTCGATCGCCACCTGCGGACCGTCGGCGAAGGGGAAGAACGCGTCTGAGGCCAGCGCAGCACCTGCCAGCAGCTCAGGCTGGGTGACGCGAGCTTTGTCCACCGCGAGGCGGACGGCGTCGACGCGGCTCGTCTGCCCCGCGCCGATCCCGATGCTCGCACCGCCCGCGGCGATCACGATCGCGTTCGATCGCACATGCCGGCACACCTTCCACGCGAACAACAGGTCAGCCCACTGCTCCTCGCTCGGCTCCTTCCCGCTGATCACGCGCATCTGCTCGCGAACCTCTGTCACGACGTCAGCGCTCTGCACGAGCTCCCCGCCGGTCACCGCCTTTGCTTCGACCTCATGACTCCCCGCCGGCCAGTCCCCCAGCGCCAGCAACCGCACGTTCTTCTTCTGCGTCAATACCTCGATCGCGCCGGCGTCATACCCGGGGGCGAGCAGCACCTCGATGAACTGCTTGCCGAGCTCCTCGGCGCAGTCCCGGTCGACCCTCCGGTTGACTACGATCACGCCGCCGTACGCGCTCTGCGGATCGCACGCAAATGCGCGTTCGTAGGCCTGCTGGATCGTCTCGCCCAGCGCACAGCCACACGGGTTGTTGTGCTTGACGATCGCGCACGCCGGCTGCCCGGTGAACTCCCCGGCCAGCTCGCGTGCGGAGCTCAGATCGAGCAGGTTGTTGAACGACAGCTCCTTGCCGTGCAGCTGCTCCACCCCGTCGAGCAAATGCGTAGGCGCTCCCACACGCGCGTAAAAGGCCGCCCGCTGGTGCGGGTTCTCGCCGTAGCGCAGGTCCATCACCTTCTCGTAGGAATCGTTCCAAGTGGGCGGAAAGCCCTCGTACGTACGACTCGCGAACCATGTCGAGATCGCCGCGTCGTAGCGTGCCGTGCACGCGAACGCCTTCGCCGTCAGCTGTTTGCGGGTCGGCAGAGACAGCCTCCCCTCGGACTCGCGCAGCTCAGAGAGGACACCCTCGTAGTCGGCCGGATCCACCACCACAGCCGCGAACGCACTGTTCTTCGCAGCCGCCCTGATCATCGTCGGCCCGCCGATGTCGATGTTCTCGATCACCTCCTCATCGCTCGCATCGCCGCGTGCGACCGTCTGCTCGAACGGATACAGGTTCACGCACACCAGGTCGACCTGCTCGATCCCCTGCTCCCCGGCCGCGCGCAGATGCTCCTCGTCGTCGCGCCTGGCCAGCAACCCCGCGTATAGCCGCGGGTGCAACGTCTTCACGCGCCCGTCCATCATCTCGGGAAAGCCCGTGAAGTCCTCGATCTCCCGGGCCCCGATGCCCGCATCCGCCAGCGCGCGCGCCGTGCCCCCGGTGGAGACGATCTCCACCCCCAGCTCGCTCAGCCCGCGCGCGAAGTCCACGATCCCCTGCTTCTCAGACACCGACAGCAGCGCCCTCTTCACGCGCACCTCACCGGGCGCAGCTCTTTCGACTGCCATGCTCGCCACCCTATCTATCGATGACGACCCGGCGCGGGTTCTCGGGATCGATGCTCAGCACTCCCCGCGCGAACAGCCTGACGGCCTCCGGCAATAGCGCGTGCTCGAGCGGACGCAGGGCCTTCAGCACCTCACCGGGATCGCTCACGCCCAGCAGCTGCACCGCCTCCTGCAGGATGACTGGGCCGGTGTCGATGCCCTTATCGACGAAGTGCACGGTCACGCCGAATGTCTCGGCTCCATGCTCGATCGCCTGCTCGATCGCATGCAGTCCAGGGAAGTCGGGCAGCAGCGAGGGGTGCACGTTGATCACCGCCCCAGGCCAGCGCTCCAAGAACACCTCGCCCAGCAGCTCCATGTATCCGGCGAGCACGACCAAACGCACACTGCGCTCCTCCAGCCAGTCCGCCATCGCCTCGTCGCGAGCTGCGCGATCCGGATACTCCGAGCGCGCGAACACCGCTGTCGGGACCATTCGCTCGGCGGCGCGCGCCAGCGCCAGCGCGCCCGGCGACACTCGACGCTACACCCACGATCCGTGCCTCTCTCCCGTGCACGCTCTCGAGCAGCGCCTGCAGGTTCGTGCCCGTCCCCGACACGAGCACAGCGATCTCGAGCGGCTCCTCTCCCACGAACCGCACGATAGTCCAGCAGATCGCAGTTGGCCGGATTAAAGATCAATCGCTGTGACCCAACTCACAGTGCAATGCGCCGGCCAACGGTTCAATAGATCTCGAGGGTGGAGAACAACAAAACCGAATCGAGGTTCTCCCATGTTTGCATCCATCATCGTCGCCCTCGTCATCCTCGCCGCTTTGGCAAATGCCTTCCGGCCGGGACGCAGGGGCGACATCATCACCAGCCGTCCCTACAACAACCGTTATAACGACGCCTCAGGCGCCCGCGACCTGAGCTAGGCGCGCACGAGGGGGAGGGAGGGCCCTGTCGGCTCCTCCTCCAGAGCGTACTTGCCGTTCGCCTGCTCAGTGCGCTCAAGCGGGTACTCCCCGGTGAAGCACGCGTCGCAGTGGGTCTCGCGACTACCGCGGATCGCCTCATACACGCCCTCCAGCGACAGGTAGTGCAGCGAGTCGCACCCCAGCTCTTGCGCGACCTCCTCGGTGCTGCGGCCGTGGGCGATCATCTCCTCGCGTGTTGACATGTCGATCCCGTAGTGGCACGGGTGCTTGATCGGCGGCGCCGAGATCCTCAGGTGGACCTCCTTTGCGCCCGAGTCGCGCAGCATCTGCACGATCTGCCTGGTCGTGTTCCCCCGCACGATCGAATCGTCGACTACCACCAGCCGCTTGCCCGCGACCACCGCGGGCAGCGGGTTGAACTTCAGCCGCAGCCCGTGCTTGCGCAGCTCCTGCCCGGGCTGGATGAACGTCCGCGCGACATAGCGGTTCTTCACGAAGCCGTCGTCCTGGGGAATCCCACTCGCCCGCGCCAGGCCGCGCGCCGCCGGATTGCCCGAGTCCGGCACCGCGATCACCACGTCGGCCTCCACCGGCGCCTCGCGCCACAGGATCTCGCCCATGCGCCCGCGTGCCACCTGCAGCACCTGGTCGTTCATGCGCGAGTCCGGGCGCGCGAAGTAGATGTACTCGAACACACAGAACGCCTTGCGCGCACCCTCCACCACCTGCTTGCTGGAGCAGCCCTCCTCGCTCAGCGTCACCACCTCGCCCGGCTGGACGTCGCGCAGGAACTTCGCGCCGATGATGTCCAACGCGCACGACTCGCTCGCCACGCAATAGCGCACCGTGTCGTCCTGCGCTTTCGTCGTGGGCTCCAAAGTACCCAGCGCGAGCGGGCGCAGCCCATGCGGGTCGCGGAAGGCGACCACGCGGTCCTTCGTCATCACCACCGTCGAGAACGCGCCCTTCAGCCGCGGCAGCACCTCGGCGATCGCGTCCTCCACGCGCTCGGCCGGATGCGTCGCGATCAGCGCCGCGATGATCTCCGAGTCCGATGTCGAGCTGAACGTGACCCCCTTCGCCAGCAGCTCGTTGTGCAGCTCCACCGCGTTGATCAGGTTGCCGTTGTGAGCCAGCGCCACCTCGCGCTGGGAGCCGCGCGTGCCCACCGAGCGCTGCACCGGCTGTGAGTTCTCCCAGGCGTTCGAGCCCGTCGTGGAGTAGCGCACGTGCCCGATCGCGAGCTCGCCGGCGAGCGTGCTCAGATCGTTTTCGGTGAACACCTGGCTGACCAGTCCCAGCTCGCGGCGCGTGATGATCTGCCCGCCGCGATCGGCCGCGGCGATACCCGCCGACTCCTGCCCGCGGTGCTGCAACGCAAACAGCGCGAAGAACGACAACTGCGAGACATCGTGGCCCGGTGCGTATATGCCAAACACACCGCACTCGTCGCGCGGTCCGTCGCGGTCCTCAAACTCGGGCCCCGTGGGGCGGGCGGGCCTCGAGCGGGCGGGCCCTTCTAAAGACGCCATCGCTGTTTTCACGCTAGCAGGCCCCCTCACCCGAACAGCTCCGCGAGCGCGCCGTGAGCCTCCGCCAGCTCGGAAAGCGTCGCGGAGAGCGTCAAATCGCCGGTCGTGATCTGGAGCGAGGAGCCGCCGGCCGTGCCGATGACGCGCGTGGGGGTGCGCCGGCCCAGCGAGCTGACACCGTTGGGCGTGCCGCTGACCAGGAAGCCACCGGGCCCCTCACCGAAGAGGGCAACGAATGGATCTCCCTCGCCGGCTTCCTGGAGGCGCACGTCCGCCCCCATGCCCCCCGCGAGGCAGCACTCGGCGAGAGCGGTGGCGAGACCCCCCTCGGCGATGTCGTGGGCGCTGGACAGCGCGCCAGCGCGCACGGCGCCGCGGATGGCGAACTGTGCGGCGTGAACCGCCCCGATGTCGATCTCCGCCAGCCCATCCGGCAGCGGCTCTCCCCTTAGCTTCGCCAGCTCGCTCGCGGCCAGCGAGGGGGCGAAGGGACCGACGAGCGCGACCGTGTCTCCACTGCAGGCAAATCCGAGCCGGCCTGAGTGAGAGGCGTCCGGCAGGCGGCCGACCATCCCGATCACCGGCGTTGGGTAGACCGGCCCGCTCGCCTGACCCTCGTTATAAAGCGACACGTTCCCACCCACGATCGGAGCTCCCAGCGCCCGGCAGGCATCACCCAGGCCACGCACCGACTCGGTCAACTGCCAGGCGATGTGTCCCTTCTCGGGGTTTCCGAAGTTGAGGTTGTTCGTCGTCCCCAGCGGCTCCGCCCCCACGCACGCCAGGTTCGCCGCGCACTCCAGCACCGCCTCCACCGTGCCCGTGTACGGGTCTGCGGCGACCCGCCGCCCGTTGCAGTCGATGCTCACGGCCAGCGCGCTTCCGTCTGGAAGCGCCAGCACCGCGGCATCGGCCTGCTCGGGCCTGCGCACCGTCCGCGACTGCACGATCGCGTCGTACTGCTCGAACAGCGGCCTGCGCGAGGCGATGTTCGGCGACGCCAGCAGCGCCAGCAGCGCCTGCCGGGGGGATGCGCCCTGCGCAAGCGTCGCCTCTGGCGGCGCATAGATCTGCTCTGTTGGCTTCACGGGCTCCAGGTCATACAGCGGGCACTCGTCGACGAGCGCCTTTACGGGCATGTCTCCGGCGAGCTGCACCCCGTTGAACACCCGCATCCGGTTCGTACCGGTGACCGTCCCGATCGCCGCGCTGTTGACCTCCCACTTCTCGCACAACGCCTCCACCGCGTCCACGTTCGCCGGCTCCACCACGCACAGCATCCGCTCCTGAGACTCGCTCACCATGATCTCAAATGGCTCCATCCCGTCCTCGCGCAAAGGGACCTTCGCGACGTCGAGGTCGATCCCCACCTCGCCCTTCGAGGCCATCTCCGCGGCCGAGGAGGTGAGGCCGGCCGCACCGAGGTCCTGCAGCGCGAGGAGCAGCCCCCGCTCGAGCAGCTCCAGCGAGCACTCCAGCAGCTTCTTCTCCTCGAACGGATCGCCCACCTGCACGGTCGGGCGCTTGTCCTCGCCGCCCTCCCCCAGCTCGGCCGAAGCGAGCACCGAGGCGCCGCCGATCCCGTCGCGGCCGGTGCGCGCGCCGAACAGCACGATCACGTTGCCAACGCCCGCGGCCGCGCTGCGCACCAGCTTCTCGCGCTCAGCGAGCCCCAGAGCCATCGCGTTCACCAGGCAGTTCTGCTCATACGGACCCTCGAAGTAGACCTCCCCGCCGACGGTCGGCACGCCGATCGAGTTGCCGTAGTGCCCGATGCCGCGCACGGCGCCGTCGAGCAGATAGCGCGCGTGCTTGCCGCGCGGCTCGCCGAAGCGCAGCGAGTCGAGCACCGCTATCGGGCGCGCGCCGATCGCGAAGATGTCGCGCAGTATGCCCCCCACGCCGGTGGCGGCCCCCTGAAATGGCTCGACCGCGCTCGGATGGTTGTGCGACTCGACCTTGAACGCACACACCAGCCCACCGCCCACGTCGACAGCGCCCGCGTTCTCGCCGGGACCCATCACGACATGTGGACCCTCCGTCGGCAGCGTCCGCAGCAGCTTCTTCGAGTGCTTGTACGCACAGTGCTCGCTCCACAGCAGCGAGTACATCGCCAGCTCCACTTGGTTTGGCGGGGCCTCCTGATGCTCACACACGAGCTCGTACTCGGCCGCCGTCAACCCCAGAGCAAGCGCATCCTGCAGGCCCGGCCCGTCCGGGCGCTGCACGCTCTCAGACATAAGCACCTTCCACCGAGAGGCGCATCGACTCGAAGATCTCGAGCCCATCCGCCGAACCGCCGATCAGCTCGTCCACGGCGTGCTCAGGGTGGGGCATCAGGCCGAACACGTTGCCAGCCTCGTTGCGCACTCCTGCGATGTCCGCAAGCGAACCGTTGAAGTTCTGCCCCTGCGCATAGCGCAGCACCACCTGGCCGTTCTCCTCGATGGCCTTCAGCGTCTCCTCGCTTGAGTAATAGCGGCCCCAGGAGTGCTTTGCGGGGATGCTCAGCCGCTCGTCAGCTCCTCCCGGGGCAGCCGCCGTGCATGCGCGGGTGAAATGAGTGTTGTGATCGGCCACCTCCAGCTCCACCTGGCGGAAGGTAAAACGCCGGTTGGTGTTTGACAGCAGCGCACCCGGCAACAACCGTGCCTCGCACAGCACCTGGAACCCGTTGCAGATCCCGAGCACCAGCCCGCCGCCGTTCGCGAAGTCGATCACGGACTCCATGGCCGGCGTAAACCGCGCGATCGCCCCCGCGCGCAGGTAGTCGCCATAGGAGAAGCCACCCGGCACGACGATCGCATCGGCGCCTTTCAGGTCGCGCTCGGAATGCCAGATCAGCTCCGCGTCGCCCACCTTGCGGGCGGCCTGAAGCGCGTCGAGCTCGTCGCAACTTCCCGGGAATTGCAGGACGCCGAACTTCACGGTGCGTCAGGCGCCGCCGTCGAGCAGCTGCACCTCGTAGTCCTCGACCAGCGGGTTCGCCAAGAGCTTCTCGCACATCTCTTTGATCTGGCTGGGGTCCTCGACGTCGAGTTCGACCAGCCTGCCTATATGGACATTTGCCACGCCCACAAAGCCCAGCGCGGGCAACGCGCGCTCGACGGCCTCTCCCTGCGGATCGAGGATGCCGGCCTTCGGGCGGATCAGTACGCGAGCTCTCATGCTGATCGCTCGAGCCACGCAGAGAACGGCTCGCCGGTGATCAGCTCATATGCCTCGATGTACCGCGCGCGCGTGCCGGCGACGACGTCATCCGGGATCTCCGGAGCTGGCGGCCGCTTGTCCCAGCCGCTCTGGGACGCCCAATCTCTCACGTACTGCTTGTCGAAGCTGGGCTGACCCCTCCCGATCTCGTAGGAGTCCGCCGGCCAGTAGCGGCTCGAGTCCGGCGTCAGCACCTCGTCACCCACGACCAGCTCATCGTTCTCATCGAGCCCGAACTCGAACTTCGTGTCGGCCAGGATCACTCCGCGCTCGCGCGCGTGCTCTGCGGCGAACGAGTACAGCTCGATCGACTTCTCGCGCACCCTCTCCATCAGCGCCTCCTCGCCGACCAACTCCGTTGCCTGGCCGAAGTCGATCGTCTCGTCGTGGCCAACGTCGGCCTTCGTGCTCGGGGTGAAGATCGGCTCTCCCAGCTGCTCTGACTCACGCAGTCCCACCGGCAATTCGATCCCCGCAACCGCGCCAGTCGCCTGATAGTCCTTCCAGCCCGACCCTGTGATGTAGCCGCGCACGACACACTCCACTGGGAGCATCCTCAGCTTGCGTACGACCAGCGCCCGGCCACGCACTTCCTCGGGAACGCCGTCTGTCGCCGACATCAGGTGGTTGGCGACGATGTGGCCCGTCTTCTGAAACCAGAACACCGACAGCCCAGTGAGCACCTTGCCCTTGTCCGGGATCCGTGTGGGATGGACCGCGTCGTACGTCGAGATCCTGTCGCTGGCGACCATCAGCAAACGGTCATCAGGATCGAGAAAGAGGGTCTCGGCTCGCCTGCCTATCGCCGGCTGCGCCACCCTCTAGGCCATACATCTCCCGTACCTTCCCTTTGGCTATGAGCGGCAGGCCGGCGAGCGTCGTCACGAGGCGGAAGATATCCCGTCGAGACGCCGGATGATCTCGTCCGCGTGGCGAACGTAATGCCCGTAGTCGAAAATGGCCTCCAGGTCCAGCCCCTTCGCGCGATCGTCCTGCGCGAGCAAGTCGCGCAGTGAAGTCCCCTCATCCCAGGCGCGCTGCGCCAGCTCCTGCACGATCCGGTAGGCCTCGTCGCGGCTCATCCCAGGGCGCGCGGGATTCGGGTGGGCGGGATCCCCTTCTATGAGCGCGAGCAGCACCCGCTGAGAGAACAGCGCGCCATGCGTGAGCTCGAGGTTCTCGCGCATCCGCTCGCCGTCAACGGTCATGTCCCGCACCAGCGCGATCGTCCGGTGCTGGAGGTAGTCGAGCAGGATCGTCGAGTCGGGCAGGATTACGCGCTCCACAGAGGAGTGCGAGATGTCGCGCTCGTGCCACAGCGCGACGTTCTCGAGCGCCGCCTGGGCATTCCCGCGCAGCACGCGCGCCAGCCCGGAGATCTGCTCGCTCTTGATCGGGTTGCGCTTATGGGGCATCGCGCTCGAGCCCTTCTGGCCGGCGCGAAAAGGCTCCTGCACCTCGCGCACCTCGGTGCGCTGCAACTGTCTGATCTCGGTCGCAAATCGCTCCAGGCCTGCACCCGCCAGCGCGATCGCTCCAAGCAGCTCGGCGTGACGGTCGCGCGCCACCACCTGCGTGGAGACGTTCTCGCGCTTGATATCCAAACGCTCCAGCACGCGCGCCTCGAACTCGGGGCTCGTCGCCGCGTACGTGCCCACCGCGCCGGAGATCGCCCCGACGGCCACCTGCGCAAACGCGCGTTCCAGCCGCACTGCGTTGCGATGCGCCTCGAACGCGAATCCTGCGAGCTTCACCCCGAAGGTCGTCGGCTCGGCGTGCACTCCGTGGGTTCTGCCCACGCAAAGCGTGTCCCGCGTGCTCACGCGCGCGCGTAGCCAGGGCGCGGCAAGCTCGCGGGCGCCGGGCACGATCACCTCCCCGACGGCGCGCAGCTGCAACGCGAGCGCGGTGTCGAGCACGTCCGAGGAGGTCAACCCGAAGTGGATCCAGCGTCCCGCCTCGCCCGCTGAGGAGGCAAGCACGTCGACGAACGCGGCCATGTCGTGGTCGGTCAGCCAGCTCGCGCTCGTTCACCGCCGCGACAGTGAACGTGGCCCGGCGAATCGCCTCCAGACTCCTTTTGATTGGGTCCCCCAACCCCACCCTCTCGCCCGGGCTGGGATCCGCTCAACGTGCCGAGCAGGCCGGGAAGCTCCTCACACGCCGCGACCTCCACCCGGCGCCAGCTCTCCATGCGCGCCTCGTCGGTCCATAACCGGCCAAGCTCTGGGCGGGTGTAGCGCGTGATCATCTCCTAGGCGCCGAGGATCTGCGCGGCGAGGATCGCCGCGTTGCGCGGGTTGTCCAGACCCGACACACGCAACGGGCACACCCGGGGGCATCTGCACGATCGAGAGGATCGCGTCGAGACCCCCGGCGGCCGTCAGGCGGCCGGACAGCGGCACACCGATCACGGGCAGGTCAGTATGTGCGGCGACGGCCCCGGGCAGCGCCGCGGAGATGCCCGCCCCGGCGATGATCACGCGCAGGCCGCGCATGCGCGCGTTCTTGGCGTAGTCGGCAACCACATCTGCTTCGCGGTGCGCGGACATCACCCGCAGCTCGTGCAGGATGCCGCGCTCTTGCAGCTCGTGGGCCGCCTTCTCCATCGTCTCCATGTCGCTCTTGGAGCCCATCACGATGCCAACCAGCGGCGAGTCGACATCGATGTCGTCGAGCTGGGCCTGCACTTCGGCCTCCTGCATCGGCTCCGGCGCCAGCGAGAGACCCGTTCCAGGCTCCGGGCGGCTCATGGTGCCAGCACCGCGGCGCCCGCGGCGATGTCGCGCCTGAGCTGCATGCCGTCAAAGGAGATCATCCCGGCCGCAGCATACGCCGCGTCACGGGCGGAGCCAGGGTCGGCGCCGAGCGCGGTCACGTTCAACACGCGCCCGCCCGCCGTGACCACGCCTTCCGGGGTACGCACCGTACCGGCGTGCGTCACCTCGATCGCACCCTTCACCCGCTCCAGCCCGGTGATCAGATCGCCTTCCGAGGAGGATTCGGGATAGCCGGCACTCGCGAGGACGACGGTGACCGCCCAGTTGGGGGACCACTCGAGCCCGGCCCCGGCCAGGCCGCCCGGGCGGCCGGCCGCGAGCAGCAACTCGAGCAGGTCCGAGCGCAGCCGCGGGAGCACCGCCTGCGTCTCGGGGTCTCCGAAGCGCACGTTGAACTCCAGTACCCGCAAACCCTCAGGCGTGAGCATCAGGCCCGCGTAGAGGACGCCGTGAAAGGGCGTGCCGCGCTCGCGCATCAAATCGACGACCGGCTGATGGACAGCAGCGGCGATCTCATGCACGCGCTCCTCATCGAAGCCGGTCACCGGCGAGTAGGAGCCCATACCACCGGTGTTTGGACCACTGTCTCCGTCGCCGATGCGCTTGAAGTCGCGCGCGGGCGCAAGCGGCACGGCGCGCTCGCCGTCGCACAGCGCCAGCAGCGAGCACTCCTCCCCTGCCAGCCGTTCCTCGACCACCGCGTGCGCGCCGGTGCCGAAGCGGTCATTCAGGAAGATCTCGGCCAAGGCGACCTCGGCCTGCCAGGCGGAGTCGGCCACGACCACACCCTTTCCGCCGGCCAGGCCGTCCGCCTTCACGACGACACCCTCTCCCGGGCCCAGTGCGAGATCACAGACCGCCGCGAGGCCCTCGTCCAGCGTGCCGACCATGCGCCAGCGAGCCGTGGGCACACCGGCCTGCATCATGATCTGCTTGGCGAATGCCTTCGACCCCTCCAGCCTGGCCGCGGCCGCGCTCGGGCCGAACGCAGCGTGACCGCGTGCGGCAAGCGCGTCGACGAGTCCCGCCACGAGCGGCGCCTCGGGCCCCACGACGGTGAAGTCGACTCCCTCGCGCTCGACTGCGGCGAGGAGACCCTCGATGTCCTGCGCGCCGACATCGAGCGTGCGTGCATCCTGCGCGATGCCCGCGTTGCCCGGCGTGCACAACAGCTCCGGTTGCTGCGGCGAGCGCTTCAGCGCACGCACGATCGCGTGCTCACGGCCTCCGGCGCCTACTACAAGGACCTTCACGTCAGAGTGAAGCTATGAACTCATCGATGGGGATAGCCGAGAGCGTCTCGTAGCGGCCCGTGCCGCGCGACCCGAGCTCCAGTGACACACGCGCCATCGTGCCCTCGTCGGGCGCCTCGATGACCGAGATGAAGTCAACGTGCCCCAGCGTCGCCCACTGCGCCTTGACGGTGGCGCCGAGCTGCTCGACCTCCTTGTTGACCTCCTGGATCCGTTTGGGGTTGTTCTTGACGGTCTGCACGCCCTCCGGGGTGAGCGTTGAGAGCATGATGTACGTGGGCATTGTGGCTCCTCCGTTTGCCGATGGTGCTCCCGGCCGGCCCGGTCGAAAGCGCGCTCAGGGTTGTTTGTAGCGGATCGGGGGCAAGCGGCGCTGCTCAGGCCGCGGCCGTCGCCCCGGTGCCGGCCTTCTCGAGCGCTAACTCCCCACCAACCGCGTCCACTGCAACCGAATCACCTTCGTGAATCTCACCCTGCAGCAGCGCGAGCGCAAGCCGGTCCACCAGCTGCTTCTGGATGACCCGCCGCAGCGGGCGGGCGCCGTACGTCGGGTCATAGCCCATGTTCGCGAGCAGCTCGCGTGCCTTATCGGTGAGCGTCACGTCCACGCCGCGCTCGGCCACGCGGGCGATCACCCGCTGCACCTGCATCTCGACGATCTCCGAGATCTGCTCGCGCGTGAGCGAGCGGAAGCGGACGATGTCGTCGAGGCGGTTGATGAACTCTGGCTTGAAGTACTGCAGCAGTTCGTTGCGCAGGCGCGCGTCAGCGGAGGCGCCGCCGTGCGCGCCGTCGTCCCCGGCCACCGGCAGGTTGGAGGTCATGATCAGAACGGTGTTCTTGAAATCGACGGTGCGGCCCTGGCCGTCGGTCAGGCGGCCGTCGTCCATCACCTGCAGAAGCGTGTTGAACACATCGGTATGCGCCTTCTCGATCTCGTCGAGCAGCACCACGGAATAGGGACGGCGGCGCACCGCCTCGGTGAGCTGGCCACCCTCTTCGTAGCCCACATAACCGGGGGGCGCCCCCACCAATCGCGACACGGAGTGTTTCTCCATGTACTCGGACATGTCGATGCGGATCATGGCGTCCTGTGAGTCGAACATGAACTCGGCCAGCGCCCGCGCCAGCTCGGTCTTGCCGACGCCGGTGGGGCCGAGGAACAGGAACGATCCGATCGGACGGTCGGGGTCCTGCAGCCCGGCGCGCGAGCGGCGCAACGCGGTGGCCACCGCCTCGATCGCCTCGTCCTGGCCGACCACACGTTCGTGCAGGCGGTCCTCCATGTGCACCAGCTTCTCGGTTTCGCCCTCCAGCAGCCGGCTGACGGGAATGCCGGTCCAGCGCGCGACGATCTCGGCGACGTCGTCGGCGTCGACCTCCTCTTTGAGGAAAACAGGGGCCTCGCCGTCCGACGGCTTGGGCTCCGTGGATTCACGTTCGGCCAGCTCCTTTTCCATCTCCGGGATCTTCCCGTGGCGCAGCTCGGCCGCGCGATTCAGGTCTCCTTCGCGTTCGGCTCGTTCTATGTCGCTGTTCGCCTGCTCGATGCGCTCCTTCAGCTCTGAGATGTCCCCAATCGCTCCCTTCTCCTTCTCCCACTGCTCCCTCATCTCGGTGGACCGCTCCTTCAGCTCGTCCAGCTCGCGCTGGATCGCCTCACGCCGCTCCTTGGCGACAGCGTTCTTCTCCTTCTTCAGCGAGGCCAGCTCGATCTCCAGCTGCATCACCCGGCGGTCGACCTCGTCGATCTCTGTGGGCAGCAGAATCGATCTCGATGCGGATCTTCGAGGCCGCCTCGTCGATCAGGTCGATTGCCTTGTCGGGCAGGAAGCGGTCGGCTATGTACCGGTGGGAGAGCGTGGCGGCGGCGATCAGCGCGCTGTCCTGGATGCGCACTTTGTGGTGAACCTCGTAGCGCTCCTTCAGCCCGCGCAGGATCGCGATCGTGTCCTGCACGCTCGGCTCACCCACCATCACCGGCTGAAAGCGCCGCTCGAGCGCCGCGTCCTTCTCGATGTACTTGCGGTACTCGTCGAGCGTCGTCGCGCCGACCGCGCGCAGTTCCCCGCGCGCCAGCATCGGCTTGAGCAGGTTCGAGGCGTCCACCGATCCCTGCGCCGCACCGGCGCCGACGATCGTGTGCAGCTCGTCCAGGAACAAGATGATCGCGCCCTGCGCGTCTGAGACCTCTTTCAGCACGCCCTTCAGCCGTTCCTCGAACTCGCCGCGGTAGGCGGCGCCCGCGATCAGCGCACCCATGTCGAGCGCGATCACGCGCCGGTCGCGCAGGGACTCGGGCACGTCCTTGGAGACGATCCGTCGCGCGAGGCCCTCGACGATCGCCGTCTTGCCGACGCCCGGCTCGCCGATCAGCACAGGGTTGTTCTTCGTGCGGCGCGATAGCACCTGGATCACGCGGCGGATCTCCTCGTCGCGGCCGATCACCGGGTCGAGCTTGCCAAGCTCGGCCATCTCGGTCAGGTCGCGCCCGAAGCGCTGCAGCGGACTCTGCTCCTCCTCGGTGGGCGGTCGGCTCCTGCGGCCGGGGTAGCTCCGATATCGCCAGATCACTCTCAATCGGCGGCATACAAATCGGCGGGGACATACCTCACCTGTCGCGACGGCGGGCGGAATGCAGAGGGAGCGCACATCGGCGGCGCGCACTAGCTCTTCCCCACCGCGATAGGGAACGACGAGCTCGGCGCGGAAGGAGCGGCGCACCGCCTCGAGCTCCTCGGCGAGCTTCACCTGCGCTGGAGCGCCTGCAGCTCGAGCTCCTCGATCCGTGCGTGCATCCGCTCGATCTCGGCCTCCTGCTCGAGCACGCGTTCCACGCCGGCGAGGTTGAGGCCCAAGGTCTGCCGTCAGCTCCTGGATGCGGCGCAGCTGCTCGACGTCCTCCTGGGAGTACAGGCGCGTGCCCTTGGGCGAGCGCTTGGGCTCGATCAGGCCGCGTGCCTCGTACACGCGCAGCGTCTGCGGGTGCATCTTCGCGAGCTCGGCGGCGACGGAGATCATGAACACGCCACGGCTCGTCTCGAGCTTCGATGCGTCCCACTGCCCGCACGCCGTGATCGTCGATCCGCTTGATCTCACGCGGCGCCATCACGAGTCCTCCGCGTTGCCGTGTCCCGCCTGCGCGTCCTCGAACAGCCGCGCACGGGGATTGCCGTCCAGCGTCTTCGCGAGCGCCTCGACGGCGCCCTGCTGCTCCTCGTTCAGCTGGTCCGGCACGTCGATCAGGAAGCGGTAGTGAATGTCGCCTTTTTCGGCTCCCCGCCCACCCGGTCTTCCGCCGGGGGTCGGCGGGGAGCCAATCTTCACCGGCCCCTCGCCGCGCAATCGCTGCACCGTGCCGTGCTTGGTGCCTGCCGGTACGCGCAGCGTCTTGGCGCCATTCAGCGTCGGCACCTGCACCTCAGCGCCGCGCAACGCCTCAGGGATGCTGAGGGGCACCTCGACCTCGAGGTTGTCGCCCTTACGCGCGAACACTGGGGAGGGGGCGACGTGCAGGATCAGGTACAGGTCGCCGGCAGGGCCGCCGCCGGACCAGGCTCGCCCTTGCCGGGCAGGCGGATGCGACTGCCGTCGCGCACGCCGGCGGGGATGTTCACGCGCATCCGCTTGACGGTGCGCACGGCGCCTGAGCCCTTGCACGTCGGGCACGGGTCTTCGATCACGGTCCCCGAGCCGCCACAGCGCGAGCACGGCTGGGAGATCGAGAACATGCCCTGCCCCTGGGTCTCGATCCCGCGGCCTTCACAGCGGGGGCAGACCGTGGGGGTCGTGCCGGGCTTCGCGCCTGTGCCGTGGCAGGTGTCGCAGGTCGTGCGCATCGGCACCTGAAGGGGGATCTGGACGCCGGTGATCGCCTGGTCGAAGGTGATCGAGGCCTGCGCCTCGAGGTCGGCGCCGCGCTGCTGGCGCGCGCTGCGCCCGGCACGGGCCACCCGCCGGGGCGGGCGGGACCCGATCGCCGCCGAACAGGTTGGAGAGGATGTCCCCCATCGAGGAGGCATCGAAGTCGAAGTTGCCGAAGCCGCCGAAGCCTCCCCCGGCCTGCCGCCGGTGGCGAAGGGCCCTGAGCCGCTGTCGTACTGCTTCCGCTTCTCGGGATCGCCGAGTACGTCGTTGGCCTGGGAGATCTCCTTGAAGCGCTCCTCGGCCTGCTTGTCGCCAGGGTTGGTATCGGGGTGATACTTACGCGCGAGCTTGCGGTAGGCCTTCTTGATCTCCTCGGGGGTCGCTTTACGGTCGACCCCGAGCGTCTTGTAGTAGTCGGGACGCGATGCCATGCCGGGCTCCTGGGCTATGCGGCGACGAGCACCCGAGCGGGGCGGATCACGTTCGCGCCAAGCCGGTAGCCGGGCTGGTAGACCTCGATGACCGTGCCACTCGTGGCGCCGTCGACGGGCCGTTGCGCCATCGCCTCGTGCAAGGCTGGGTCAAAGTACTCACCGGCGGGTCCGAAGGACTCGACGCCAACGCGCGCGAGCGCGGCGCTCAGCTCTGAGCGCACGAGACGCACGCCGTCGAGCAGCGGATCGTCCTGGGCGGCAGCCTCCAGTGCCCGGTCGAGATTGTCCAGCGCCGGCAACAGCTCCTTGCAGAGCTTCGCTACACCACGCCCCAGGGCAGCGGCGGACTCGCGGGCGACGCGCTTGCGGTAGTTCTCGAAATCCGCCTGTGTGCGCTGCGCGAGCGCGAGGTACTCGTCGCGCTCGGCAGCCACCCCGACCAGCTCCTCCACGTCACCCTGGAGCGCATCCTCACCAGCGCTCTCGGGCTCGGGGGCCTTGGTCTCGCCGTCCTGCGGCTCCTGCTCTGCTTGCTCTGTTGCCTGCTCGGTTGTGTCGCTCATCGCCGTTACGCCTTCGGCTCGTCCACGACCTCGGCATCGACCACGTCCTCCTCGTCAGAGGACGTGCCAGCGCCGTTGGGCGCTGCGCCATCGGCTCCGGGTGAGGCCGCAGCCTGCTCCTGGGCGCGCTGGTACATCGCCTCGGAAACCGCGTGGAACGCGGTCTGGAGCGTCTCGGTCTTGGCGTTGATCGCCGCGGGGTCCTCCGACTCAAGCGTCTCGCGGACCTCCTTGATCGCCTCCTCAATACGGCCCTTGGAGTCGGCGTCGACCTGATCGCCCAGCTCTGCGAGCTGGCGCTCGGCCTGGTAGGCGGCGTTCTCGCCGTTGTTACGCGCCTCAGCGAGCTCGCGTGCGCGGCGGTCCTCCTCGGCGTGGGACTCCGCGTCGGAGACCATGTTCTTGATCTCCTCCTCGGAGAGCCCGGAGCCTGACTTGATCTCGATCTTCTGCTCCTTGCCGGTGCCGAGGTCCTTGGCTGAGACGTTGAGGATGCCATTCGCGTCGATGTCGAACGCGACCTCGATCTGAGGTATACCTCGCGGCGCGGGTGGGATTCCTGTCAACTGGAACTTGCCCAGCGACTTGTTGTAGGCGGCCATCTCGCGCTCGCCCTGCAGCACGTGGATTTCAACCGAGGGCTGGTTGTCCTCGGCGGTCGAGAACACCTCGCCCTTACGCGTCGGGATCGTCGTGTTGCGCTCGATCAGCTTCGTCATCACGCCACCCTTCGTCTCGATCCCGAGCGTCAGAGGAGTCACGTCCAGCAACAGCACGTCCTTGACGTCACCGGCCAGCACGCCGGCCTGGATCGCAGCACCGACCGCAACCACCTCATCGGGGTTGACCCCGCGGTGTGGCTCCTTGCCGGTCAGCTCTTTGACCTTCTCCTGCACGGCGGGCATCCGCGTCATGCCCCCGACGAGCACGACGTGCTCGATCTCCTTGACACCCTTGTCCTTGGCGTCATCGATCGCCTGGCGTACCGGCGCGACGATCTTCGACAGCAGGTCCGCCGTCAGCTCGGAGAGCTTGGCGCGCGTGAGGCGTGTGTCGAGGTGCTTGGGCCCGGATGAGTCGGCTGTGATGAAGGGCAGGTTGATCTGCGTCTCCTGCGTGGTGGAGAGCTCGATCTTTGCCTTCTCGGCGGCCTCATACAGACGCTGCAGGGCCATCGGGTCGCTGCTCAGGTCGATGCCCTGGGACTTCTTGAACTCGCTGACGAGCCAGTTGACGATCGCCTTGTCGAAGTTGTCGCCGCCGAGGTGGTTGTCGCCTGAGGTGGACTTGACCTCGAACACACCGTCGCCGATCTCGAGCACCGACACGTCGAAGGTGCCGCCACCGAGGTCGAACACGAGGATCGTCTGATCGGACTCCTTGTCCAAGCCATAGGCCAGCGACGCGGCGGTCGGCTCGTTGATGATCCGCTTGACGTCGAGTCCGGCGATCTTGCCGGCGTCCTTGGTCGCCTGGCGCTGATCGTCGTTGAAGTAGGCGGGTACGGTTATCACCGCGCCGTCGACCGGCTCGCCCAGATACGCTTCGGCGTCGGTCTTCAGCTTCTGCAGGATCATCGCTGAGATCTCGGGCGGTGAGTGCTGCTCCCCGCCGGCCTTGACGCGTGCGTCGCCGTTGGGGCCGGAGACGACCTTGTAGGGGACGATCGACTCCTCCTCGTGCACTTCGGCCTCCTTGCGGCCCATGAAGCGCTTGATCGAGAAGACAGTGTTCTGCGGGTTGGTGACGGCCTGGCGCTTGGCGACAGTGCCCACGAGCCGCTCACCGGAGGCCGTAAAGGCCACGACAGAGGGGGTCGTGCGACCACCCTCGGAGTTCTCGATGACGGTGGGCTCGCCGCCCTCGAGCACAGCCATACACGAGTTCGTCGTGCCGAGGTCGATGCCTATTGTCTTGCCCATGTGATGCTCCTTCAAAGATGTGGATGAGTATCTGTCCGAAACTCCCAGATCGCGCCCAAATGCAGTTACCGGGGGAAGTCTAAGGGTTCGGACCGCTTCTAAATCTGAGTCCTAGTGTGGCAGATTTTCTATTGGCTGTCAAATCCGCTGGCTTCAATCCAACGAATTGCAACCACCTGCAAACACGCGCGGTAGCATTTGCTGCATGAGCCGGGGTTCGATACCCGCGGCGCTTGGCAGTGTGATGGCGCCGGTCAAGCCCCGATTGAGGGGGGTGTCGCACCAGTACGCGTTCTTCGTTTCGCTGGCCTGCGGCGTGGGCTTGATCCTGGCGGCCTCTGACGGGCGCGCGCGTTTGGCGGCCGTGATCTACGCGATCGCGGTATCGGGCCTGCTCGGCACGAGCGCGCTGTATCACCGCGTGACCTGGCGCCCGGGGCCGCGGCGCTGGATGAGGCGGCTGGACCACTCGATGATCTTCGTGCTGATCGCCGGCACGTACACGCCGGTGGCGCTGCTCGCGCTGAAGGGGACGCTCGCGGACGTGGTCTTGATCGTACTGTGGGCCGGGGCGCTCGGCGGCGTGATCTTCAAGCTCGCCTGGATCGACGCGCCGAAGTGGCTTTTCGCGGCCGTCTACGTGCTGCTCGGCCTGGTCTCCGCCGCGGTCTTCGGCGAGCTGCCGGCGGCGATCGGCTGGCTCGGCGTCGCAGGCCTGGCGAGCGGCGGCGCGCTGTACCTCGCGGGCGCGGTGATCTATGCGAGCGGCAAACCAAACCCCTGGCCGAAGGTGTTCGGCTATCACGAGGTGTTCCACGCGCTGGTGCTCGCAGCCGCCGCGCTGCAGTATGCGGTGATCGCCTTCGCCGTGCTGCCGCGGGGCTGACTCAGCTCACGGGAACAGTCGCCTGCTCGGGCACATGCGCGCCAACGCACACTCCCGGCACGCCGGGTGAGCGCGCGTGGCAGGTGCGCCGACCGTGGCGCAGGAGGTTGACGTGCAGCTCGAGCTCCTCACCCGGCGGAGTCAGCGCGAGCATCTCGTCGTGCAGCTCCTCGAACGGCGCGCCCTGTCCGCAGCAGGCCCAGGCGGGTGCCCACGCGGGAGACGTGCGTGTCGACAGGCACGTCGCGCAACCCGTACGCGAACAGCAGCACGCACGCCGCCGTCTTGCGGCCGACTCCCGGCAGAGCGGTCAGATAGTCGCGAGCTTCGTCCATCGGGACATCTGGCAGCCAGTCCAGCGAGAGATCACGCGACAGGTCCTCGGCCTCCGAGACGCTCTGCGGCAGAGACTCATCCGTCCGCGCCGGAGAATCGCCATCGACAGGAGATCGGCCGCCAGGTCGGCAATCGCCTGCAGGATCGCCTTGATCCGCACCGACTTCACCTTCGAGATTCCCCCTGGCCTGATCGCCTCCTCGATCGACTCCGGCACCGGCGCCTCCATCACCGCCTCCCACGACGGAAACGCTTTCGCGCAGACCGTAGGTAGGCGACGTCGCGGTTGCGGTCGTTCGTGCTCTGCGACAGCACCGTCAGCACGAGCTCGGCGATCGGGTCGCCGTGCGGCTCCATCAGCGGAATGCCGTACACCGCGCGCAGGCGATCGCGGATTCTCTTGACCCGTGCGCGTGTGGGGGATCCAGGTGGTCGAGGCCACCGCGCCACGGTAGCCGGATATCCTCGCCCGGTGCCCTCGGTGAGCGACCACACCGGCGAGCTGGATACCCATAGGGCACCTGGCGGACTGCCCGTGTTCTGGCGGAGCGCGCCGCCGCCGGACTCGGCCCGGGCCCCCTTCGGGCGCAGGCACCCCACGGGCGGACTCCGCGCCGGCCGCGGCCGGCGGGGTGACGCCGCTCTATCTGCACGGGGTGCCCACCAGCTCGGATGACTGGGTCGGGCTCCCCGCGCGCTACACGACCCGGCCGTGGTGGAAGCGCTGGTGGAGGCCGATGCGGCGCTCTGACGAATGGATGGAGGTCCCCGAGTACAGCGTCGGATTTCTGGAGCGCAGCGGCGGGCTCGCCGTCGACCTGCCGGGCTTTGGACGCTCGGGCAAGCCCGGCTACCTGACTACACGATCGCGGAGTACGTCCGGCTTCATCGAGCGGTTCCTCGATCTCGTGCAGGTCGAGCGGGTCAGCCTGGTGTGCACGATTGGGGTGTCGTCGGCCTCGCGTTCGCGCAAGCGCCACCCGGAGCGCGTCGAGCGTCTGGCGCTGATCAACACGGTGGCGCTCCTACCCGGCTATCGCTGGCACCGGATCGCCCGCGTCTGGCGCACGCCGCTGCTGGGCGAGCTCGTGATGGGATCGACCAACCGCTGGACACTCCGCCAAACGCTCGCACGCGTCAGGAACGCCGACGCGCAGGGCCGCTGCCCGAGGCCTGGCTCGACACGGTGCTCGACCACTTCGACCAGGGCACCCGCGCGCGATCCTGCGCCTGTATCGCTCCTCGCCGCCCGAGGTGCTCGCGGCCGCCGGCGCAGGGCTCGGCGAGCTGTCGATGCCCGCGCTGGTGGTGTGGGGATCAAGCCGACCGCTACATCCCCGCCCGCTTTGGTCGCGCCTACGCCGAGGCGATCGGCGGTCCGCCCACCAGGTCGAGCTGATCGAGCTTCCCGACGCCGGCCACTACCGTGGCTGGACCGCCCGGACGTGATCGACCGGGTCGTGGACTTCCTGGCCGCGACTTAGGCAGAACCGCCTCATGGCAGCGCACGCCGCGATCCCCTCACCGCACCTGCCCGTCGAACGCACGGAGGGGACATCGGCGCACCCGCTTGCCCGTCCCTGGGCGCTCGCGCTCGCCGTTGCGATCCCGCTGACGATCGCGTACCTGATCTGGATGCCCCCGGCCGCCGACCTGTCCGCCGCCACGTATCGCAGCGACCTGTTCGCGCGCGTCGGCTTGACGCTGCGCGACAACGGCTGGTACGCCGTCCACGGCCACTACCTGCTCGGCTACTCGCTACTCTCCCCCGCGCTCGGGGCACTGATAGGGGTGCGCGTGTCGCTGGCGCTGTCGGCGCTCGCGGCGAGCGTCCTCTTCGGCCTGATCGCGGAGCGCGCCTTCGGCCTCGCCGCCGGACGCGTCGCCGCCGTCGTGTTCGCATTCGGCTTCTGCGTCGAGCTGATCTCCGGCCGTGTCCCCTATGACCTCGGCTTCGCGCTCGGGCTCGGCTCGGTGCTCGCGCTGATGCGCGGGCGGTCGCTGCTCGCGCTCGCCCTCGCGGTCCTGACGAGCGTGACGAGCCCCGTCGCCGGAGCCTTCCTGGCGCTCGCCGGGCTCGCGCTCGCGCTCGCCGACTTCCAGCGCAACCGGGGAAACCGGAGTGGCCGGGGAAACCGGGACGACCGGGGCGGCCTGGGCGGCAACCAGGACACCCGGGGCGAGCACGGACACCCCCAGCTCCTCGATTCCGCCCTGGCGGGCTCCCGCGAAGGCATCGCGCTCACCGCCGCCGCGCTGCTGCCGATCGTCGTCCTCGCGCTCGCGTTCCCCGAAGGCGGCTACGAGCCGTTCGCGCCCTCCTCCTTCTGGCCGGCGCTCGCCGGGGTCCTCCTGATCGCGCTGCTGCTGCCCCAGGGGCCGCTCACGCCGCGCGCGCATCGCATAGTGCGGGTAGGCGCGGCGCTGTACGCGCTCGTCCTGATCGGCTCGTTCGCGCTCAAAACCCCCGTCGGCGGCAACGCCGCGCGCCTCGGTCCGGAGCTCGTCGCGCCGCTGCTCGCCGGCGTGCTCTGGGACCGTCGCCGCGGCCTGCTCTGCCTGCTCGCGCCGCTGCTGCTCTACTGGCAGCTCAACACGCCGATCGGCGATTTGTCCCTGGTGGCAGGCGACCCCTCGGTGCAGACCGCCTACTACACGCCCCTGCTGTCCGAGCTGCACCGCCTCCGCGATGGCGCCCCCACGATCGTCGAGGTGCCGCTGACCGTCACCCACTGGGAGGCCACCGACCTGGCGGGCCACGATCGCATCTCGCTCGCGCGCGGCTGGGAGCGCCAACTCGACACGCGCTACGCACCCCTGTTCTACCGCCCCTCCCTATCACCGTCCGCCTACCGCGCGTGGCTTTACGAAAACCGCGTCCTCTACGTCGCGCTGCCCGACGCGCACCTCGATTACGCGGCGAAGGCGGAGGGCGCGCTGGTGGCGCGCGGTCTGCCCTATTTGCGCGAAGTCTGGCACTCGGCACATTGGCGCTTGTACAGAGTCATCGTCTAGGCTTCTAGGTGATGGTCGCCCGCGCTCGTCTCCTGCAGGCGCGCCTCCCGCCCAATGGTTGGCTGGACGTGCTGCGCCAAGTCTCGCTGTTCGGGGCTGCCTACTTCGCCTATCGTCTCGTGCGCGGTCTGGTGGAGGGCAGGGCGACCGCGGCCTTCCAGCACGCACGCGAGCTGATCTCGGTCGAGCGGACGCTGCACATCTTCGTCGAGCCTAGCGTGCAGGCATGGGCGTCGGGCTCGCACCTCCTGATCGAGTGCTCGAGCTGGCTGTACCTGAACGCGCAGACGACCGTGACGATCGGGGCGCTCGTCTACCTCTACCTGTGCCACAACCGCTCCTTCTACTTCGTGCGCAACATGTTCATGATCGCGATGGTGATCGCGCTGTTCGGCTACGTCGTGTTCCCGACCGCGCCGCCGCGGTTCATGCCCGAGTGGGGCTTCATCGACTCCGTCTCGGACGTCACCGGCGTCCACGTATCGCACTCCAGCGCCTCGCTCAACGCGCTGTTCAACCCGTACGCCGCGGTGCCCTCGATGCACGTCGCGTTCGCGCTGATGGTCGGCTGGCCGCTGGCGCGGCTCGTGCGCCGGCGATCGCTGCGCGTGATGTGGTTCCTCTATCCCTTCCTGATGACCTTCGTGATCGTCGCGACGGGCAACCACTTCATCACCGACGCGCTGCTCGGAGCGCTCACCGCCGGGGTCGCCGCCTACGGCGCCCGCCGGCTCGCCCAGGCGCGGCCGGGCGTGTGGCGCTTCTCCAAGACCCCGGGCCGGCTGCAGGCGAGCTAGCGGATGGCCCCCAGGCACCAGGCTCCTCCCCGCCGCGCGCGGCGGGGCGCACCCCGGGCGCGGGCCAACGGCAGGGCCCCGATCGGCGCCGGGGAGCGGCGGGAGCTCGTCCGCAACCGCCTGATCGACTCCCGCCTGACGCCCAACGCGATCTCCCTCACGGGCTTTGCCCTGAACCTGCTCGCCGCGGTGCTCGTGTGGGAGGAGCTGTACTTCCTCGGCGGCGTGGCGTTCATCGTCGGCTCGGTCATGGACACGCTCGACGGGCGCTACTCGCGCATGTCCGGCAAGGGCACCCCCTTCGGCGCCTTCCTCGACTCGACGCTCGACCGGATCGAGGAGGGCATCGTGCTGACGGCCGTCGCCGCAGACTTCGCGCTGAAAGGCGACCGCGTGGCCGCGGCCGCGGTCGTCGTCGCCGTGCTCAGCTCGTTGATGGTCAGCTACACGCGTGCCCGCGCGGAGGCGCTTGGCGTCGAGTGCAAGGTCGGCATCGCCACGCGGCCGGTGCGGGTCGTGATCCTCGCGATCGGGCTGCTGTTCGCCGACGTCGCCGGGGGCGGGGATTTCGCGCCGCTGAAGGTGGCGGTCTACGTGCTCGCGGCGCTCAGCCTGATCACCGTCGGCCAGCGGATCGCCCACGTGCGGCGCGAGCTGTGACCAAGGGAGCGGCGGGGTAGTCTCCGAGCCCACGCCCCGCGAAGTAGTTATCCGAACCTCCAGGCAGGGCCTTCAGCTTGACTCCCACCAATCACAGCAACGGCCATGGCCGCGGCCTCCAGAACGGCGCCGCGAGCAACGGCGCCGCGCGTTACCAGTCGGACAAGGTCCGCGTCGCGATCGTCGGCGTCGGCAACTGCGCCTCGGCCTTCGTGCAGGGCGTGAACTACTATCGCGAGGCCAACCCCGACGCTGACGTCCCCGGGTTGATGCACGTCGACCTCGGCGGCTATCACGTGCGCGACATCGAGTTCACCGCCGCCTTCGACATCGACAAGACGAAGGTCGGCAAGGACCTCGGCCAGGCGATCTGGGCCGGGCAGAACAACACGATGAAGTTCGCCACCGGGACGCGCGCGGTACCCAAGAAGATCGGCGTGCCCGTCTACCGCGGGATGACCCACGACGGCCTCGGCAAGTACCTCAAAGAGAAGATCACAAAGGCGCCCGGCGAGACCGCCGACATCGTGCAGATCCTCAAGGACACGCACACGGACGTGGTCGTCTCCTACCTCCCGGTCGGCTCCGAGCAGGCGACCAAGTGGTACGTCGAGCAGGTGCTCGAGGCCGGCTGCGGCTTCGTCAACTGCATCCCGGTGTTCATCGCTCGCGAGGACTACTGGGACAGACGCTTCAAAGCGGCGAAACTGCCGATCGTCGGCGATGACATCAAGTCGCAGGTCGGCGCGACGATCGTCCACCGCACGCTCGCGCGCCTGTTCGAGGAGCGCGGCGTTCGCATCCAGCGCACATCGCAGCTGAACGTCGGCGGCAACATGGACTTCTACAACATGCTCGAGCGTGAGCGGCTGGAGTCCAAGAAGATCTCGAAGACAAACGCTGTGACCTCGATCATCGACCACGAGCTGGCGCCCGAGAACGTGCACGTCGGTCCCTCCGACTACGTGCCGTGGCTGACCGATCGTAAGTGGGCACACATCCGGGTCGAGGGTCAGGCCTTCGGCGATGTGCCGCTGAACCTGGAGATGAAGCTCGAGGTGTGGGACTCGCCGAACTCGGCTGGTATCGTGATCGACGCGGTGCGCTGCTGCAAGCTCGCGCTCAACCACGGCGTCGGCGGCCAGCTCGACGGGCCATCCTCCTACCTGATGAAGTCGTCCGCAGCAACCAGCGCCCCGACAACCAGGCCCGTCTGGACACCGAGAAGTTCATCGCCAAGTACACACGCGACCGGAGCGAGCAAACCACGGCGAGCAACCGCGAAAGGTAAGGCCAAGAAGCAGCGAATAATGGCGGGCCGATGGCGTCCGCGCGGTTCTCGATCGCCCACGTCACCCCGTATCCGTGGGAGGATCTCCAGGAGAACGACGTCAACGCGCACGTGCTGCGCGTCTGCACTGAGCTGTCGCGCCGCGGGCACCGTGTGATCGTGCTCGCACCATCGCACTCGCAGGAGCGCGTGCGCGAGTCACGCCGGACACTGCGGGCGACTCGCGAAATTGGAGGCCCACCCATCCGGGGGGGCCGCATCCCGGCTCGACGGAACCGATCAGGGCACGCCGCGGGTCTTCGCCGTCGGCGAGGTGCTCGATCTTCAGGTGCGGACGAGCTCGGACCGGTCTCACCCGCCGGATTCGGGCACCCGCCTGCCGATCGACGTGGCACGGACGCTGGAGGAACTGCTGAGCACGGTGCCGCTCGACTTCGTCCACGTACACGAGCCGTTCGCGCCGAGCACTTCCAACGCGGCGCTGCGTCACTCGCGCTCGCTCAACGTGGGCTCCTTCCATTCGCCCACCGAACGGCTGCTCTCGACACTCGTCGCGCGGCGCTTCGTCGAGACCTTCCTCGGGCGGCTGGACGCGCGCATAGCGAGCTTCTCCGCCACCGCCGAGCTGATGGCCCGCCACTTCCCGGGCGACTACCGCCTGCGTGCGCCGACGACGAGGACGCCACCACGGAGCTCGAGGACATCTACCACAGCCTTGCGGCGCGCAGGCACAGCCTGGATGGCGACCCGGCGTTGCACCGGCGACTGGCGAGCAGAAAGCTGATCGACGTCGACCTGCACATGCACACCGACCACTCGCACGACTGCGCCACGCCCGTGGAGGTGCTCCTGGCCACCGCACGCGAACGGGGACTGGGCGCAATCGCGGTGACCGATCACAACGAGATCTCCGGCGCCCTGGAAGCCCGCAAGCAAGCGGCAGGAATCGGATGCCCGACCCATCCGTGAAGGTGATCGTCGCCGAGGAGGTCAAGACCGCCGATCAGGGCGAGGTGATCGGCCTGTTCATCGAGGAGAAGATTCCCCGCGGCTGAGCCTCGAGGAGACCGTCGCCGAGATCAAGCGCCAGGGCGGCCTCGTATACGTGCCCCACCCGTTCGACCGCATGCACTCGGTCCCCGACTACGAGCATCTGCTGACGATCCTCGACGACGTCGACGCGATCGAGGTCTTCAACCCGCGCGTGGCGATCGGGGCGTTCAACGAGGAGGCGTCGCGGTTCGCCGCCAAGTACCGGATCGTCGCGGGCGCCGGCTCGGACTCGCACGTCGCCCAGGGCCTCGGCTCGGTACGGATCCGGATGCGCGACTTCGACGGGCCGCAGGAGTTCCTGCAGTCGCTGCGCGACGCCGACATCCTCACGCGCCCCACCAGCCTGCTGTACGTGCAGGCGCTGAAGTTCCTGCAGACGAAGGCCACGCCGGCCTCCGCCCAGCGGGCGCGAGCGGCCCGGCGCGTCAAGCGCGCGAAGCGGGGGGGTGGGAGCGGCGCCGCGGGCGGCGGGCGGCGGTAGAGCGTGGGAAGAGCCCCGGGGAAAGCGCAAGTCTCGATGCACCGCCAAGGACAAGTGCCCGTGGTCGTCTAATCCCTCGGGGGCGATGCCGATGACCGATGACGAGATCCGCGAGAAGTACCTGGAGCGCGCGATCCGTGAGCTGAACTCGCTCACGCGCGAGCTGCAGGCGTGCCCGCACTGTCCGCGCGGCAACCTGATGCCGGTGCTCGGCTCGGGGCACCCTCAGGCCGACATCATGCTGCTCAAGCACGCCCCGCTGCCCTCGGAGATCGAGGAGGGCGTGGCCTTTTACGGGCGCGCCGGCAGCGCGCTGATGAAGTCGCTCAAGCGGCTCTCGATCGACCCGCTCGCCGTGTACGGGACGCTGTGCGTGAAGTGCCCTCTGAGCGACTCATCGCTCGCTGACTTCGCCTGCGTGGCGCGAGTCGTCGAGGAGCTCGCGATCGTGCAGCCCAAGATCGTCGTCGTGATGGGCCCCGACGCGCTCGCCGCGCTCGGTGAGATGGAGATCCCGCTCGCGCGTGGGCGGGATCGATGAAGCCCAGGCTGGGCGAGATTCAGCGGCTGACGCCGACGATCGACGCGCTGTACGTGCCCAACATCGACGAGTCGCTCGACGAGCAGGAAGTCCAAGCGCGCGTTCTGGGCGGCGTTCCGCACGCTCGGTGAGTGGTACGCCGCGCAGCCGCCTTACTGACCTCGCCGATCGGTGCTGTTCGGCCGGCGCATGCGCCGGCCGCGGATCGCGCATGCGCGATCCCGGAGAGTGCCGCATGCGGCACTCTCAGATCGTAGGACGATCTTGCCGAGCTTGCCGCCCGCCGCGAAGTGCTCGTAGGCGGCGGCGGCCTGATCGAGCGGGAAGGTCTCTGCGACCGGCACCCGCAGGGCGGCCCGTATCGAAGAGGGGAAGCACCTCGTGCTCCAGCAGGCGGGCCGTGATCGCCTTCTCCTCGAGCGGCCGCGCGCGCAGCGTGGAGCCGTGGATGCGGGCACGCTTGCCCATCAGCGCGAGCAGGTTGAGCTCGCCCTTGGCGCCCGGCCGAGACACCGATCACGGCAGATACGGCCGCGGGTCGCGAGCGCGTTCATGTTCTCGGGCAGGTTTGGCGCGCCGACGAGCTCGAGGATCACGTCGAAGGGACCGTGCTCGGCAAAGCCCTCCGGCGCGATCACGCTCGCGCCGAGCGCGCTGACCTGCTCGTGCAGCGCCTCGTTGCGTACTGTGGCGGTGACGCTTGCGCCCGTGGCCCGTGCGAGCTGGATCGCGGCGGTGCCGACACCACCGGCGCCGCCGTGTACGAGCAGCCGCTCGCCGGGGCGCAGCTGTGCCTGGGTGAAGAGCGCGTCGTGCGCGGTGGTGAAGACCTCCGGCAACCCGCCAGCCGCGGGCCAGTCCAGCGACCCGGGGACGGGCATCAGCTACGCGCTCGTGGGCGACGACGAGCTCCGCCTGGGCGCCGCCGCCGACGATCGCCATCACCCGCTCGCCCTCGGCGAAGCGATCGGCGCCGGGGCCGAGGGCCGCCACCTCTCCCGCGAACTCCATCCCCGGGATGTCCTGCGGTGAGCCGGGCGGGGCCGGGTAGAGCCCGCGCCGCTGCATGATGTCCCCTCCGTTCAGGGCAGCCGCGCGAACGCGCACCAACACCTCTCCCGTGCCCGGGATGGGATCGGGGTGCTCCTCGATCACTATCTCCTGCTCGCGGATGGTGGCAGCGCGCATGATCGAAGCCTAGCCGCGCTCGAACAGTGCGACGCACTCGATGTGGTGGGTCTGAGGGAACATGTTGACCGGGCGGACCTTACGCAGCTTCCAGCCGGCCTCCTCGAGCTGAGCGGCATTCGGCGCCAGCGTCGTCGGGTTACACGACACATAGACGACGCGCTTTGGGGAGGACTCGATGATCCGGCGCACCACTTTCTGGGAGAGCCCGGCGCGGGGAGGGTCAACGATCACAAGGTCGGGCCGGCCGGCGCGCTCCACCAGCTCGGGGAGTGCCAAGCGGGTGTCGCCGGCGAAGAAGTGGACGTTGGTGATCTCGTTGCGCCGCGCCCCGGCGATCGCGTCGGCCACTGCTTGCTCGATCAGCTCGATCCCCCACAGCTCGCCCGCACGCGGGGCGAGCGTGAGCGCGATCGTGCCAATCCCCGAGTACAGGTCGTACACGCGCTCCCAGCCTTCCAGCGCGGCGTACTCGACCACCACCTCGTACAGCAGCTCGGCCATCTCGGTGTTCGTCTGGAAGAACGCCTCCGAGGAGATGCGCAGGTCGAGCTCGCCGAGGCGCTCGGGCAGCTCCGCCTGACCCCATACGAGCTCCGTCTCTCCGCCAGCGGTGGTCTCGGCGAGGCTGCGCGTGCGCGTCCACAGCACCCCCGACAGGCTCTCTCCGAGCGCCTCGCTGAGCGCTACCGCCAGATCGCCTGCCTCGAGCTCGCCGTCGGTAGTCACGATCCGTACCTGCAGCAGGCCCGTGCGCCGGCCTTCGCGCACCACCAGGTTGCGCAGACGGGCCCGCCCGTCGGGGGCGGCGCCCACGCGCTCCTCGCGCCCCTGCCCACCATCGCCGCCGTCGGAATGGGCCCCCACCCGCCCGGAGCGCTCGCCGCGGCGGCCGCGCTCCCAGGCGGTCAGTCCCTGCCCGCGGCACCACTCCAACGCGACGCGGCGGGCGAGGTTGCCGCGCTCGGAGGCCAGCAGGCAGTCCTCCAGCGGGGTCACCCGGTTGCCGCCCGCGGGCGCGTGAAATCCGCAGACGAGCTCCTCGCTATGCTCCCCGCCGCCGAATGAGTACTCGAGCTTGTTGCGGTAGCGCCACTGTTCCACGGCAGGCACGATCGGCTCGAGCTCGAAGCCGTCGAGGTGGCCGATCCGCCGCAGCGCCTCGTCGACCTGCGCCGACTTGACCTGCAGCTGGCGCTCGTAGGGCATGACCTGCCAGGCGACCCCGGGATGGCCGGCCGTTGGCGCGATTCGCTCAGGACCGGGCTCGAGCACCTCGAGCGTGCGCGCGTGGGCATAGGAACGCTTGCGCTTGTGTACGACCGCGCGCACGCGGTCGCCGGGAATCGCCCCCGCGACGAACACCACGTAGCCGCCGTCACCCAGCCGCGCCACCCCCTCGCCGCCGAAGGCGAGCGAGTCGATGCTCAGCTCCAGCTCATCTCCTCGTTGGGGACGCGGCTCGGTGCTCGCAAGGCTCATGCAGGTGCCACGAGTAGCTCCAGCAGCGCCTTCTGCGCATGCCGGCGGTTCTCGGCCTGGTCCCAGATTCGCTGGCGGGATCCGTAGAGGACCTCTGCCGTGATCTCCTCGCCCGGGTGCGCAGGCAGGTCGTGCATTGCAAAGGCGTCGGGCGCGGCCAGGTCAAGCAGGGCGTCGTCGACGCGATAGCCGGCCAGGGCGCGGCGGCGGTGCTCCTCCGCGTGCTCGTCGCCCATGCTCACCCACACATCGGTGTAAACCGCCTGCGCCCCCTCCACGGCCTCGCGCGGATCGGTGTGCAGGCTGAGCGAGCCGCTGGCGCCTGCCGGGAGCTGCAGATCGGCCTCCAACTGGTAGCCCTCAGGGGCGGCGATGGCGACGTTGAGCCCCGCAAGCGTGCCAAGGATCGCAAGCGAACGTGCGACGTTGTTGCCGTCGCCAACGTAGGCAATGCGCACGCCGTCGAGCGAGCCGTATGCCTCGCGCAGGGTCAGCAGGTCGGCGAGCGCCTGGCAGGGATGGTGAAGGCTCGTGAGCATGTTGATCACCGGGATCGAGCTGTGCGCGGAGAGCTCCTCGAGCATCTCGTGCGGGCCCGTGCGCACGCCGGCGGCGGCGACGTGGCGGGAGAGCACGAGCGCCGTGTCGCGCACCGCCTCACCGCGTGAGAGCTGCAGCTCGTCTGCGCGGAGGATCACGGGATGGCCGCCCAGCTCGTCGATGCCCACCTCGAACGACAGCCGGGTACGGGTCGAAGGCTTCTCAAAGACCAATGCCACGCTCCGTCCGGCCAGCGCGCGCGATGAGCGCGGCGCGGCTTTCAGCTCCAGGGCGCGATCGAGCAGCGCGTCCAGCTCCATGGCCGTGAGCTCCGCCCCTGTAAGAAAATGGCGTGTCATGGACCGGCCAGTCTAGGTTAGGCTGCGCGTAAGGGTTGCCCTAGAGGAGGATCGTTGATGAGAAGAGGACTACCAGTCCTGGTCGTGTGCTCCGCGCTCGTGTTCGCGGCGGGTTGCGGATCGAGTGAATCGAGCAGCAGCACGAGTACTGCTACCACCTCGAGCACATCGTCCTCCGGCGGGCTAAAACCGGCCACGACGCCCAAGTACGCCGCACCGCCGGCCTCAGCGGCGGTACAGAGCGGGACCGTCAAGATCGCCTACCGCAACATCGCGATCGCTCCAGACACGCTCAAGGTCAAGGTGGGAAGCACGATCGAGTGGACGAACTACGACTCGGTCGAACACAACGTCACGAGCAGGGGCGGGCCAATCAAGTTCGCCTCCAAGAACTTCGGCGAAGGGGCCACCTACACAGTGAAGGCGACCAAGCCAGGGGTCATCCACTACCTGTGCACGATCCACCCGACCACGATGAACGGGACGATCGAAGTCGTTAAGTAGATCCGGACGCGGTCAAGCAGGGCCGAAGTCGGGTAGGCCCTCGTCCGAGGTGGAGGCTGTGGCGTAGAGGCGACGGGGGATGCGGCCCGCGAGGCGAGCCTGGCGTCCGGCCTGTACGGCATGGCACATCGCGCTGGCCATCCTCACGGGATCCTGCGCCCGGGAGATGGCTGACGCCGCCATCACCGCGTCGCAGCCCAGCTCCATCGCGATCGCTGCGTCGGAGGCCGTGCCAACTCCCGCGTCTAGCACCACCGGCACATCGACGGCTTCGCGAATCAGGCCGATGTTGTAAGGGTTGCGAATCCCCATCCCGCTGCCGATCGGCGAGCCCAGCGGCATCACCGCGGCGCAGCCGACACCGGCCAAACGCCGCGCGAGGATCGGATCATCGGTCGTGTAGGGCAACACGACGAAGCCCTCGTCCACCAGCTCCTCGGCGGCGCGCAGCAGCTCGGTGGCGTCGGGCAACAGCGTGTCCTCGTCGCCGATCACCTCGAGCTTCACCCAGTCGGTCGCAAACGCCTCACGCGCGAGCTTGGCGGTCAGGACCGCATCGCGCGCTGTGTAGCAGCCAGCGGTGTTCGGCAGCAGCTCGACCTTCGCGGCCGTGAGCACATCGATCAGCGAGCCCCGCGCAGCTGGATCGATACGACGCAGGGCAACGGTCACGAGCTCGCTCCCGCTCGCTGTGATCGCCTCGCCCAACAGCTCGAGCGATGGGAATCCCCCCGTTCCGAGTAGCAACCGCGAGCGCAGCATCCTGCCGGCGATCACCAGCGGGTCAGTGTCTGTCTGGGCGATAGCCACGCCTCGAATCATCCTCCCTGCATCGCCGTCAGCACCTCGACGCGTGCATCCTCGGCAAGCGCGAACATCTCCCAGCACACCCGCGGCACGACCTCGCCGTCGACGGCCACGGCGACCCCACGCGCGTCGAGGTCGAGACCCAGGCTGTTCAGCACGGCGGCGATGGTCTCGCCCGCCCGGATCTCTGAGCTCTCCCCGTTGACGATCATCGCTGCGCTCCGATGGAGGATTGCAATTCGTTGGATTGAAGATCCCAGCCCGAGACCCCCATGAAACGCCCAGGGTCACAGGCACAGAGCAGCGGATCCTCAGTCTTTCCGAGCAGCGTCTCCACGACCAGCCCGGCGGTGAGCGGGGCAAGCAGGATCCCGTTGCGGTGGTGGCCCGTCGCCCACGTCAACCGCCCGACGGCGCCAGCGACCGATCACGGGCGCGTTGTCGGGCGTGCCCGGGCGCAACCCAACACACAGCTCCTCGATCTGCAGCTCGCTCACTCCGGGCACGAGCTCGCCCGCATCGCGCAGCAGCTCGTAGGTGCCGCCCACGGTCGGGCTCAGCTCAAATCCCTTCTCCTCGACCGTTGCCCCGAGCACGTATCTGCCGTCAACGCGCGGCACTATATAACCGCCCTCGAAGCGCACCACGCGCCTCAGCAGCCCCGCGCCGGCAGGGTCGCGCAGGCGCATTATCTGACCCTTGACGGGACGCACCGGAACCTGCGCGTCGCGGGGCAGTCCCGCGATCCGCCCCGTCCATGCTCCGGCAGCCATGACCACCTGCCCGGCGAGACACGCCCTCCCCGCCCGCCAGCGCCACCCCGGTGACGCGCTCCCCCGGCGCGTCCAGCTGCACGTGGGCAACGGGCGCGTGCTCGCGCAGCTGCACTCCGGCCGACACACACGCGGATCGCAGCGCCGTGAGCACCAGGCGCGGATCGACTGAATGATCCTCGGGCGCTTCCAGAGCCAGTCGCACGCCCGGCGCGAGCCCTGGCTCCCGCTCGCGCGCCTCACTGGGACGCAGCCGCTCAGCGCGCAACCCCAGCGACTCGCTGAAGGCCAGCTGGCGCTCCAGCTCGCGGGCCTCGTCCTCATCGCGCGCCACGATGAACGTGCCCGTCGGCAGCAGGTCCACGTCCATGTCCGCCGCTTCCTCCAGTTCCGCCGCAAACCCGGGCCACATCTCCGCAGAGCGCAACCCCAGCTCCAACAGACGTCCGCCCGGCTCGCCCCGAACTCGACCTCGGCCACGGGCGCGAGCATCCCCGCGGCCACATACGACGTTCCCCGTCCGACCACGTCACGCTCGAGGAGCGTTACGGACAGCCCTTTCGCGCGCGCACGCCACGCGATGGAGAGCCCGATGATCCCACCTCCGACTATCGTCACGTCGGGAGATCTGGCGTCCTCCGACATGAGGTTGATGCTGACAGGAAATAAGAGGGGCCCGGCTCGCCGTCCTGCGGCCGGCTGCGCCACCCTCTAGTCCGGTGTCAGACTGGAGCTATGCCCATCCAAGAGCCCGGCACAGAACGGTGCACGCGATTGGCCGCTGCGCGGCTGTATCTCGTGTGCGACGCCCGCGAGCTGGCGGACGTCCTGCGGGCGGCGATCGCCGGTGGCGTGGAGATCGTGCAGCTGCGCGAGAAGCACCTCCCGGACGATGAGCTGCGTCGCGGTCGCCAACGCCGCGCGGGGCCTCTGTGAGCGACTCGGCGCGCTGCTTGATCGTCAACGACCGTCCGATCGTCGCACGCGAGGTCGGCGCCGACGGAGTGCACGTCGGCCAGGACGACATGGCGGTCGCCGAGGTGCGCGAGCTGGTCGGCCCCGACCTGCTGATCGGGCTCTCGACCCACGCGCCGGCAGGAGATCGACGCGGTGGACTCGGAGTTGGTCGACTACATCGGTGTTGGGCCGTGCACGAGACGCCCGACCAAGCCCGGTCGCCCGGCCGTGGGCCTGGAGCTCGTCAGCCACGCCGCCGCGCACGCGCCGGTGCCGTTCTTCGCGATCGGTGGGATAGACGCACGAGAATGCGGGCGACTGCGATCGACGCTGGCGCCGGCGGCTCGTTGTGCTGCGGGCGATCGCCGGCGCAGAGGAGCCCGAGCACGCGGCACGTGAGCTGCGCGATCTGCTCGATGCGCATCCTTGGAGCTTGAAGTTGTCGTCATCCGATCGTCCGGACCGCGCCAGCGCGAGGAGGTGCTCCGAGCGTGAGCTGCAGCCACTGCGCGAGGACGAGCGCCCACCTGCGCTGCTCATCGCGATCGCGGTCTGCGCCTGCTGGCCCTGGCAGTGATCGCTGGCGTGGCGACGATTCAGCGACCTCAGCCGCCACGGCGGCTCGCTGCCCGGCGGCGTCTTCCTCGCGTTCGTCCTGTTGCTCCTCGCCCACGGCATGTACAAACGGCGCTACTGGGCGGTGCTCGCCTTCGAGGCGTTGCTCGCGTTCCAGATCATCGTCACCTCGCTCGCGCTCGTCGTCGCGTCGACGATCGTCGCCGCGGTCATCTGCGCGGTCAGCGTCGGGCTCGGCGGCTGGCTGTTCTGGAAGCTCATCAGGGTCATGGGGCGCATCCAGGCCGGGGAGAGACATCCAGGCGGCGAGCCGCGTTGGCGAACCCGCTAGCCCTCATGCGAGGACCCTGGAAGTTCAGTGACGTTCGATAGGCTCAGCGCTCGATGGCAGAGACCTCCTACGACTGCATCGTGATCGGCTCCGGCCCGGGTGGATATGTCGCCGCGATCCGCGCCGCCCAGCTGGGGAAAAAGACCGCGGTGATGGAGCGCGACAAGGTCGGCGGGCGCTGCCTGAACTACGCCTGCATCCCCGCCAAGGCGGTGCTGCGCTCGGCCGATCTGCTGAGCGAGATCGCGCGATCCGAGGAGTATGGGCTGAAGGTCGGCGGGATCGAGGTCGACTACGCGGCCGTGCAGGCGCGGCGCGAGAAGGTCGTCTCGACGCTCACCGGGGGCGTCGGCGGGTTGTTCAAGAAAAACAAGATCGACCTGATCGAGGGCGACGCCACGCTGACGGCCGAGGGCGACGTGCGCGTCGGCGAGCGGACGATCGCCGACGAGCAGCGGTGATCCTCGCCACCGGCTCGATCCCGCGGGCGATCCCGGGGGTCGAGTTCGGCGGACGTGTGATCGGCACCGAGCAGGCCTGGGCGCTGTCGGAGCTGCCCGCACGCCTGGCAGTCGTCGGCGCCGGGCGCATCGGGCGCGGAGATCGCCTCGGGCTTTGCGCGGCTCGGCCGGAGGTGCGGCTGATCGAGGCGCTCGATCACTTGCTGCCGGCCGAGGATGTCGATGTCTCCCGCCGCGTCGAGCGAGGCTTCAAGCGCCAGGGGATCACCGTGCAGCTGGGCGAGCCGATCAGCGACGTGCAGGTGAGCGAGACGAGCGTGACGTTCACGCATGGCGGCGAGCCTGGGATCGAAGCCGACTATCTCGTGATCTGCGCCGGGCGTGGCGCAGACGTCGACGGTCTCGGCCTGGCCGAGGCCGGCGTAGAGCTCGATGCGCAGGGATTGGTGAAGGTCGACGGGGCGCTGCGCACGAGCCGCGACGGCGTCTACGCGATCGGCGACTCGTCTCCGGACCAGCGCTCGCGCACAAGGCCTCCGACGAGGGCATCATCGCCGCCGAGGACTCGGCCGGTCATGCGACGCATCCGATCTCCTACGTGGACATCCCACGTGCCACGTTCTGCACGCCGAACGTCGGCTCCTTTGGGCTGACCGAGGAGCAGGCGCGCGAGCAGGGTTACGACGTCGTCGTCGGCAAAGTGCAGTACGGCGCCGTCGGCGGCGGAGTCGTCTACGGCGACACCGGCGGCATGATCAAGCTTGTCGGCGAGTCCAAGTACGGCGAGCTGCTCGGCGGGCACATCGTCGGCTCGCGCGCAACCGAGCTGATCCAGGAGCTCGTCAACGTACGCGCGCTGGAGGGCGGCTTCGCCGAGGTGGCCCGCACTATTCACGGCCACCCCACGCTGTCGGAGGCCGTGATGGAAGCCGGACGCGCCGCTGATGGTTGGCTTATCCACGGCTGAGGCGACCGTTCCGCGGCGTCAGACGCCACCCACGATGCTCGACGTGCAACCAGCACGCCTGACCGATCGGAGATCGTCCAGCGTGCGGCGTCTGCCATCCACGGCCCGGCCGCCTATTGCAGTGACTTAACCTCGGCGAGATGCCCGCGCCGGACCCGCCTTCTACTTTGACCTCGCAAGCCCCTTCGCCTATCTCGCCGCGAGCGTGTTTTGCATGTGCTCGGCCGGCCGAATCCAGGTCGAGTGGCAGCCGGTGCTCGCACGCGAACTGCCCGATGCGGAGTCATTCGAGGCTTACCGTTGCTGCGAGGAGGAAGAGATCTTCCGCTCGGAGATCGAGCGCCGCGCCGATGCGCAGGAGCTGCAGCCAGTGAGGTGGCCAAGCCCCTTCCCGTTTGACAGCGCGCTGGCGATGCGCGTCGCGACGTACGCCAAGTCGATCGGGCGCACCGTCCCGTTCGCCCAGGCGGCTTTCCGCCAGGCGTTCGCGGGTGGCCGCAGCTCGCTCGAGACCGACTTCGTGCTGATCGCCGCCGCGGCCTGTGAGATGCACCCGTCCGCGGTGATCAAGGCGGCGGACCTGCGGTCGGTTGCAGAGCAGCTCGCCACCACGACCGCGCTCGCGGCACAGGCTGGGGTGACCGACGTGCCCGCCGTGCGCATCGGAGAGCGGGTGTTGGGGACCGGCGAGGGCGCCGCCGTCGAGGACGCCGCGGCGCCCATGCGGGCGCCGATCGGATGAAGACGCCCCGAGGCCCGACCCACCCCTGCCATGAAGGCCAACCGCGCCTACCGGCTGATCCTAACACGCGGCGGGCGCGCGCCGGCGCTGCTGGCGGACACCTCGCGGGTCGACCACATCGAGGTGGTCGAGAGTCGACGCCGGCGAAGTCGTCCTCTTCTGGGACCGCCCGCCCCACGCCGCCTCGAGGCTCGCGCGGGCATTGCGCGCCGATCTGTCTCAGTTAGAGGCGGAGGAGTTCCTCGCGCGCTGGACTACCGTGGATGCACGATGCCCAACTCGCAGGAGCCCGTGGCCGCACCCATCCCACCGAAAACCGACCCAGCGCCGACTCCACCGGCGGCGGGTGCCGCAGCCTGCCTGAGCCAGAGACCGCACGCGAGTGGCTTGCCACGATGACGCTGATCCGCCGCTTCGAGGAGCGCGCAGGCGAGATGTACGCGCGAGCGAAGGTCGGCGGCTTCCTGCACCTGTCGATCGGCGAGGAGGCGACGATCGTCGGCAGCGCGCGGGCGCTGCTGGAGACAGCGACTACCTCGTCTCGACCTACCGCTCGCACGGCTACGCGCTGGCGCGCGGCACCTCGCCGGAGCAGGTGATGGCCGAGCTGTTCGGCCGCGTGGATGGGTGCTGTGGCGGTCACGGCGGCTCGATGCACATGTTCGACTCTCTCGCGCCGCTTCATGGGCGGCTACGGGATCGTCGGCGGCAACCTGCCGATCGCGACCGGGATCGCACTGGCGAGTGACTACGACGAAGACCGACGACGTGACCCTGTGCACGTTCGGCGACGGCGCGTCCAACCAGGGCACGTTCGGCGAAACGCTCAACCTGGCGGCGCTGTGGCGGCTGCCGGTGGTGTTCGTGGTGATCAACAACCAGTTCGGGATGGGCACCTCGCTCGAGCGCCATTCGGCGGTGACCGACCTGCAGCGCAAGGGCGAGAGCCTCGGTGTGCCGGGGATGCGCTGCGACGGGATGGACGTGCTCGACACGCACGCGGTGCATCGCCGCGGCCGTCGGCCGTGTGCGCGAGAGATCACCGGCCGGTGCTCGTCGAGGCCGTGACCTATCGCTTTCGCGGCCATTCGATGGCCGACCCGGAGGAGTACCGGAGCAAGGAGGAGGTCGCGCACTGGCGCGAGCGCGACCCGATTCCCGCCTTCGGCGCGCTGCTCGGAGCGCGAGGGGATCCTCGACTCCCGGGACGCACGCGCGGAGATCGACCGAGCAGCGATCGCACGGTCGACGCGGCGGTGACGTTTGCGGAGGACTCGCCGTTCCCCGCGCCGGAGTCGCTGTACGAGGATGTGTACGTGCTGAACGAGCCAGGTCCACGGCGCCTACCACTGATGGCGGAGCTGCGCTACCGCGAGGCGCTGAACGCGGCCCTGCGGGAGGAGCTGAAACGCGACGAGCGGGTGCTGCTGATGGGCGAGGACATCGGCGTGTTCGGCGGCGCGTTCAAGGTCACCGACGGGCTGCTCGAGGAGTTCGGCGAGCGGCGGGTGCGCGACACGCCGATCTCGGAGAACACGATCGTCGGTGTCGGCGTGGGCGCCGCGATGAGCGGGCTGCGACCGGTGGTCGAGCTGATGACGATCAACTTCGCGCTGCTGGCGTTCGACCAGATCGTCAACAGCGCGGCCCACATCCGCTACATGTTCGGCGGCCAGGTGACGGTGCCGCTGGTGATCCGGATGCCCCAGGGCGCAGGCCATCAGCTCGGGCCGACCCACTCGCACTGCTTGGAGGCGATGTTCCTGCACGTCCCCGGCCTGCTCGTCGCCGTCCCCTCGACCCCGGCCGACGCCAAGGGCCTGTTGAAGACGGCGATCCGCGACGAGAACCCGGTCATCTTCATCGAGCACGAGTCGCTGTACGGGATCCGCGGCGAGGTGCCCGAGGACGATGACATCACGGTCGAGTTCGGCCGCGCGCGCGTCGCCCGCGAGGGCACGGACGTGACGATCGTGGGCGTCTCGCGGATGGCCCTCACCGCCGAGCGGGCCGCCGCGACACTCGCACAGGAGCACGGCGTCGAGGCCGAGGTGATCGACCCGCGCACGCTGCGCCCGCTCGACCTCGACACGATCCTCGCGTCGGTGCAGGAAGACCAACCGCTGCGTCGTCGTCGAGGAGGGCTGGCCGCACGGCGGCGTCGGCGCGAACCTGGCGGCGCTGATCGCCGAGCACGCCTTCGACGACCTCGACGCACCGGTCGCGCGCGTGTCCGGCGCCGACGTGCCGATGCCCTACTCAAAGCCGCTCGAGGAGATCGCCTTCCCGCACGAGCCGCAGATCGTGCGAGGCCGCGCTCGCGACGATCGGCAGGCACGCGGTGCCACGGCGAGCACTCCCGCGGGGGCGCTGATGGCCGAGATCGTCATGCCGAGGCTGTCGGACACGATGGAGGAGGGCACGATCCTGCAGCTGGCTCGTCGCCGACGGCGAGCCAGTGCAGCGCGGCCAGGAGCTCGTCGAGATCGAGACCGACAAGGCGAACATGACCTACGAGTCCGACCTCGAGGGCGTCCTTGAGACGCTCGCCGCCGAGGGCGACACGCTGCCGGTCGGGGCGGTGATCGCGCGAATCGGCGAGGGCGACCCCGATGAGCCGGTCTCGGCAACGCCAGGACAACGGCGACGGATGAGAGCCGCCTCGCGGCCGACGGGCACACCCGCGGCGGGAGAGCCCCCGCAACGCAGCGGGGCTCACAATGCCGGCGCTTCGCCCGAGGCTGTCGCGGCCGAGGAGATTCACCGGCCGGTGAGCGTGTCAAGGCGTCACCACTCGCCGGCGAATCGCGCGCGAGCACGGCGTGGACCTGCACACGGTCACCGGCAGCGGCCCAGGCGGGCGGATCGTCAAGGCCGACGTGCGCAGGCGCCGGCGCGGGCCAGCGCCCCCGGCGAGGAGGCATCCTCCGCCTCGCCGCGGGCCTCGCGGACGGACGACCGCCAAGGGCGAGACCACCGATGGTGGAGCTCACGCGCACGCAGCAGACGATCGCGCGGCGGATGGCCGAGTCGAAGGCCACGATCCCCCACTTCGCGCTCCAGGCCGACGTGGACATGGAGGCGTGCGTCGCGCTGCGCTCCGAGCTGAAGGAGCGATCCCCGGCCGAACGCGTACGCCCCTACGTACAACGACATGGTCGTGAAGGCCAGCGCGCTCGCGCTGCGCGAGAACCCGCGCGCGAACTCAAGCTACCGCGACGGCAGACTGCAGCTGCACGCGCGCGTCAACGTCGGCGTCGCGGTCGCCGTCGAATCGGACGGACCGACAGGCGGCGCGCTGATCGTACCGACGGTGTTCGACGCCGACACGAAGTCCCTCGGCGAGATCGCACGGGAGACACGCGCGCTGGCCGACGACGCGTGCGCGACGGCACGATCACCCCACCCGAGCTGGGCGGCGGCACGTTCACGGTCTCCAACCTCGGCATGTTCGGCGTCAGCGAGCTTCACCGCGATCGTCAACCCGCCCGCAGGCGGCGATCCTCTCGGTCGGCGCGCTGGCGCCACGGGCCGTGGTCCGCGACGGCGAGATCGTCGCCCGCAACACGATGACCGTCACCCTCGCCTGCGACCACCGCATCCTCTACGGCGCCGACGCCGCCCGCTTCCTCGCCCGCGTCCGCGAGCTGCTGGAAGCGCCCGCCGCGCTCACACTCTGAGCGAGAGCCCAACGCTAACCTGAGTACATGACGCATGAGGAGCTTTGGGTGTGCCACCTCGGCACGATCCCCTATCTCGACGCCGTCGCCCTCCAGGAGCAGATCCGCACCCGCCGCCAGGACGGCGAGCTGCCCGACACGCTGCTGCTGCTCGAGCACCCGCCCGTCTACACACGGGGACGGCGCTCTGGGGGGGAGGATCTTCCGTTTGATGAGGACTTCTACCGCGCCAAAGGCATCGACGTGGTGGCTACCGATCGTGGCGGCAAGCTCACCTACCACGGGCCCGGCCAGCTCGTCGGCTATCCGATCATGGCGACCGGCGACGTCGGGCGCCACCTGCGCACGATGGAAGCCTCGATCGTCTCCGCGCTTGCCGCTGAAGGCATCGGCGCACGCTCACGTCACGAGGAGGGCATCGACTACACCGGCGTATGGGTGGATGAGCGCAAGATCGCCTCGATTGGCGTGCACGTCTCACGTGGCGTCACGACGCACGGCTTCGCGGTCAACGTCACGAACGACCTCACCCCGTTCTCCGGGATCATCGCCTGCGGCCTGCCCGACGTGGCGATGACCTCGATCGCCCACGAGCTGCCTCATGGGACGGCGGACCTGGACCGGTTCAGGACGCACATGGGCCATCACTTCTGCCTGGCCCACGGCCGGCGCCAGCGACTGGTGGCGCTGGGCGAGCTCCAGACCGGTCCATTGCTGGTGCCTGCATGAACGGGGTGGGCAGTACCCGGTCCCGCGCAAACCCCGGTGGGATGGACGTGCTCGAAGTCCTTGGGCACGACGTACGGCCGCTGCGCGAGCGCAAGCCCCCATGGTTCAAGGTGCCACCGCCCGGCGGCGAGCGCTACCGCGCGCTGACCGAGCTGATCCGATCGGAGAACCTCCACACGGTCTGCCAGGAGGCCGCCTGCCCGAACGTCGGCGAGTGCTGGGAGCGCGGCACCGCGACGTTCATGATCCTCGGCGACACCTGCACGCGCCGCTGCGGGTTCTGCAACGTAAAGACCGGCAAGCCGACCTGGAACGATCCGCTCGAGCCCGCCCGCGTGGCGCGCTCGATCGCGCGCATGGGCCTGCGCCACGCGGTGATCACCTCCGTCGACCGCGACGATCTTCCCGACAAGGGCGCCTCGGCCTTCGTCGGCGTCATCCGCCAGGTGCGCCGTCAGGCTCCCGGCTGTCAAGTCGAGGTGCTGACGCCCAGACTTCCAGGGCCAGGAGATGCCGCTCGCAAAGGTCATCGCCGAGCGTCCCGACGTCTTCAACCACAACGTCGAGGTCGTTCCGCGCCTGTACCCGATCGCGCGCCGCGGCTCGGAGTTCAAGCGTTCCTGCCGCGTGCTGCGCCTCGCCTGCGAGCTCGGCGACGACGAGGTCGTCACCAAGTCCGGGCTGATGGTCGGACTCGGCGAGACCCACGATGAGATGGTCGACGCCTTCGCCGCGCTGCGCGACAGCGGCGTGCAGGTGCTCACCGTCGGACAGTACCTGCGCCCTTCCGAGCGTCACTTGCCGGTCGTCCGCTACTGGCACCCCGACGAGTTCGTGGCGCTCGAACGCGACGCCTACGCGCTCGGCTTCGACCACGTCGCGGCCGGTCCTCTGGTTCGCTCCAGCTACCACGCCGACCAGCACGTCCCGCAGGCACGCCCTGGCGTCGGGCCGCTCGCGGCGCCGGCGCATCGGCAGGCCTCCCGTCGGCCCCGAGCCTCGGCGGGCCGGCGGACCCGCCGGCGGGCCTCGGCCCACTCGCCGGCGTGGGCGCGGCGAGCCGCGGATAGTCTGCACCGATCCTCCCGCCAAGCAACATCCGATCACGGCCATGACACGCCTGCTCGTGCTCGGCGCGGCGTTGATCTTCATCGCCGGCTTCACCTTCCTCACGATCAGCGCCGCGCTCAATCAAGGGATCACGATCGCCACCTCCTGTCGATCTTCATCCTCGTGCTCTCGGCGTCGGGATCGTCGGGGCGCTGTTCAATCCTCCCCGCCGGTAAGACTCCCTCAGGCTCGATGAGCACCTCCCCGTTCATGACCCCCAGTCATCGCCACCGGCGTCGCCGGCGCGAGGCGACCTGCGCCGCCGGCGCGGCGGCGCGCGATCTTCGCCGGTGCGCTCGCGCTGGTGCTCGTCGCGGCGGTTGTCGTGATCGCTCTCGCCAAGCCGGGCGCCACGCACGGATCGCCCCCGGCGGCAGCGCACTCTCACACCAAGAGACACTCCCCCAGCGCGCTCGCCCCGACGCGTTCGGCACCGGCCTGCCACTCGGCATCCCCCCGCTTACGCTCGGGCTGGGGAGTCCGTATACAGGACCCGGTGCACCTGGCCTTCGGTAAGCCGCCGCGCGCCGGCTGCTGTTCAACCTCGATACCGGCCGCGTCCTGTGGCAGCGCAACGCCTTGACCCACCTGCGAATCGCGAGCCTGACGAAGATGATGACCGCACTTCTCACCGTCTCCTCCGCGCCACCGGACGCGCCGGTGCTGGTGACCCGCCAGGCGGTCCACGAGGGCGGCTCGAAGGTCGGCGTGCTCCCGCTCGGCAAGCACGTGCGGCTGGAGAGCATGCTCTACGGCCTGATGCTTCCCTCGGGCAATGACGCCGCGATGGCCCTCGCCCAGCACGTCGCCGGCAACGCAAACGCGTTCGTCACGAAGATGAACGCCGAGGCGGCGAAGCTGGGGATGGGCTGTACTCGCTACTCCTCTCCCTCGGGCTATTACGACCAGGACAACTACTCCTGCGCGGCCGATCTCGCCGTGCTCGCCCGCGCCGACCTCGCCCAGCCGCGGCTGGCGCGGATCGTCCACACCTTCACCGCGGCCCTCCCATTTCCCATCAAGGGCGGCAAGCTCTACCTCTACAACAACAATCCCCTGCTGCGCTACGCCTATCCCGGGGTGACGGGCCTGAAGACCGGCTACACGGTGGGGGCCGGCGACTGTTTGGTGGCAACCGCCGAGCGCCATGGGGTGCGCCTCGGCGTGGTGCTGCTTCACTCCACAGCCCTGGGAACTCAGGCCAGCCAGCTGTTGAACCGCGGTTTCGAGGGCGTCTACCACCAGGCGCCCATACCGCAGCCGCCAATCCCCGCAGGGGCCTGACCCCGCACGCGACGGACACTTGCGCGAGGGAGTACCGTTCCTAAAAGCGATTGACTGGTCAGTCAGCCAAAGGAGGACGCAGACGTGGATCTCGACGACACACCAGAGCAGGCCGCCTACCGCGGCCGGGTACAGAGCTGGCTGGAGGAGCACTCCTCAGAGGCACCGGTCCTCGAGGGCCCCCAGTCGATCAAAGACGAGGCGGAGATCGTCGCCGCGCGGCGCGCCTGGCAGGGCAAGCTTGCCGAGGCCGGCCTCGCGGGCGTGACCTGGCCGGCGGAGTACGGCGGCCAGGGCCTCGGTCCGATCGAGCAGCTGATCTGCAACCAGGAGATCTCCAAGGCAAAAGTTCCGGGCATCCTCGACGCGATCGGTGTGGGCATGCTCGGCCCGACGATCATCGCCCACGGCGCCGATGAGCAGAAGGCTCGCTACCTCGGACCGATGCTCCACGGCGACGAGGTCTGGTGCCAGCTGTTCTCCGAGCCAGCCGCCGGGTCTGACCTGGCGGCCGTGCAGGCTCGCGCACGCCTGCAAGAGGACGGCAGCTGGCGATTGTCAGGCCAGAAGGTGTGGACGACAAACGCCCAGTTCGCCTCCTACGGGCTCCTGCTCGCGCGCACCGACTCCGACGTACCCAAGCACAAGGGCATCACCATGTTCATCGTGCCGATGGACGCCGCCGGTGTGACGGTGCGCGGCCTGCGCCAGATCTCCGGCGAGGCCGAGTTCAACGAGGTGTTCTTCGACGACGTCGCACTCGACGCAGACGCAGTGGTGGGAGGCGTCGGTAACGGCTGGGGCACGGCGCTGACCACGCTGATGTTCGAGCGCGTAACGATCGGCCTGGGCGGTGAGGCCCTCGGCTATAACTCGAACCGCTTCGCCAAGGCGATCGCCTCAGACGAGCACGCCCGCCGCGACCCCGAGGTGCGCCACCAGCTCGGCGAGATCGCAAGCGAGCTGCTCGCTGTGCGCTTCACCAGCTACCGCACGCTCACCGCACTGCAGAAAGGCCAGATCCCCGGTCCCGAGGCGGGCCTCGCGAAGGTCACGATCGTCAACGGCGCGATCAAGGCTGGCGATCTGATCAGCGACGTGATCGGCCCCGACGCATTGGCCAAGGACAGCGAATGGGCCTACATGATCTCCTTCCTCCCCGGCCTGAAGTCCGCTGGCGGAACCGAAGAGATCCTGCGCAACACGATCGGCGAGCGCGTGCTCGGGCTACCCCCCGAGCCGCGCCTGGACAAGGGCATCCCATTCTCCGAGCTCCGCTCCAAGGAAGGAGCGCCAGCATGAATCTCGCACTCTCAGACGAGCAGGAATTCCTGCGCGAGGCCGCACGCGGGGCGCTGTCGCGTGTCAAGACCCTCGAGGCCGCCCGCGAGGCGCTCGATGGCAACGCACCTCTGCCCGACCTGTGGCCGATGGCCATGCGAGGCCGGCTGGCCGGGCCTGTTGATCGATGAGGCACACGGCGGCGCCGGGCTGGACGCCTTCGACGCGATGCTCGTGCTCGGCGAGTGCGGCCGCGTGCTGGCTTCAGTGGCGCTGCTCGGCCACCTGCCCGCAACGGCGATCCTCAATGACTCCTCTGGCGTGGAGAAGGACTTGCTGGACGCGCTCGCCTCCGGTGAGCGCCGCGCCGCCTACCTTCCGGTCCGCCCGCCTGACGATCTCTCTGAGCTGTGGACGCTCGACCCGGCGCACGGCCTTGGGCGGCCATCTGCTCTCAGCGCCATCCGCGACGGGAGCGCCAACGGCGGGAGTCCTGCCGCCAAGGCGCGCGTCAGCGGGCAATTGTCGTTCGTGCCAGACGCACCCGGCGCCGGGGTGCTGGTAGGTGTGGCGCTGCTCGACGGCCAGCCGGCCGGCATCGTGATCGACTCCTCCGCGCCCGACGTCTCGATCGAGGCGGTACAAGGCTATGACGCGACACGCTCGCTGGGGCATATCACGCTGAATGACGCGCCCGCCACGGTGCTCGACGCGCCGGCCGAGTCGCTCGCCAGCGCCTGGCACCTCGCCCAAGCACTGATCGCGGCCGAGTCACTCGGCAGTGTCGAAACCGCGCTGGAGGTCTCTGTGGCCTACGCCAAGGAGCGCCACACGTTTGGCCGCGCGATCGGCTCCTACCAGGCGGTCAAGCACTCCTTGACCGAGGTGCTGCGCCAGCTGGAGAACGGCCGTTCTCTGCTCTACTACGCCGGCTGGTCGCGCCATGGCGCACCAGGTGAGTTCCCGCTGGCGGCGAGCGCCGCGCGCTCGGTGTCCGGCCGTGCGCTCGACCAAGCCGCGCGCACGATGATCTCCGTGCACGGAGGCATCGGCGCCACCTGGGAGCACGACGCGCCGCTGTACTTCCGCCGTGCCCAGCTCTCCCGTCGCCTGCTCGGGGGGACAGCCGGTGCCACGGACCGGGTCGCGGGCGAGCTTATCTCCCAGGCTTAGGCTTAACGCGGGCGGTCGTCGCTGTGCTCAGCAGCGCGAGCACAGGCGCTCCGTAGGCTGCGTGCACCGCAGCTGCCAGCGCCTGGTTCACACCGCAGTTGATGCAAAACCCGTGCTGTGACCAGCCGATCGCGCGGGCCAGCACCTGATCGGCGTAGCTCACGCCGGTCGCGTCGTGCCCGTAGTAGTCATACGCCGCGACCCACGCCGCGCCGTCGAGCGCGTATTCCGCGCCATCCGCCGACAGCAGATGAGCCGCGGCCATGATCGCGTCGAAGTCGTCATAGATCGACGGGTGCTTGGCGGCCATGTGGTCATAGGACGCCGGGCGCCGGCCGTAGATGTAGGAGCTGCTCACGAGGTCCCAGGTGGATCCGGATCCGGTGCCCCGCCTTGACCCATTCATCACGTTGAACTGCATCGGCCCGCCGCAGCACCCAGCGAAGTTCAAACCGTGGTAGGTGGTTGGGTCGGTCGAGAAAGCTGACTCCTGCTTGTGGATCGAGGCGATCAGCAGCCAATTGACGGCGAACGTGTGCTGCGCGACAGCGTAAATCGGGTAGAAGCCTTCCATCCAGCGCGCCGGTATTTCCGTTTCCGTCTGACCGGTCAATCGCCTCACGGCCAGGCGCTGTTGCGCGCTGGACGGTTGCGCCACGATCACCGCGCCGTGTGAGCGCCGCCCGCGCCCGGTGCCTGAGGTGCTCGCGACCGGGCCAGCCGTGGCGGTCTGAGCACCCGTCGTGCCGGCGAGCACGCTCGCAGACGCGGCCGCCCCCGGGGTTGGTGTGGCGGCCGCCACCAGGACGGGCGGCGGCGCTGCCGTGGGCACCGCCTGAGTCCTACTGCCAAGCATGCCCGTCAACACGGCGAGGAGCGCCCCCACGCCGAGCGCGGCGAGTGCGAGCGCGAGCAGCCAGGGCCCTCGTTCAGAAGGCGGAGACGGCACCTGAGCGTCAGGCCCAGCGGGGGGAGCAGCGGAGCTAGTCATCGTTCGTCATTGCACTCAACACCGTATCTGCATGGGAAAGCTCGCACTCATCCTCTCGACGGTCGCGCTTCTCGCCTTGAGCTCCGCTGGGGTTTGGCCTATGAGGAGTCTCACCGGGTCCTTAGCGCTCGCTTAGCATGTCAGCGGATGGTTCCCGCGTGGGCATACCTTTGAGGGCCGGTGACGCCACGCGCGCGCTGACCGTGCTCGCGATCCTCTCCTTCCTGGCCACTGGCTGTGGATCGAGCGTCAGCGGAAGCTCTCCAGCGAGCGCCGACGTTGACCAAACGGCGAGCGGGGCCTCGGGCACCTGTCCCGCGGCGGTGCTCGACGCGCTTGCCCACGTCGCGGTGCGCGTCTACAAGGAGGGTATTTCCAGCGAACGCACCGAAGTCGCAAAGCGGCTGATCGCGCGTTCGGCCGCTCTGCGAGAAGCCACCGAACGTGGCGACTCCGGGGCTGCGCGCTCCGCCGCACAGGCTCTGGTCGCAACCGGACACCTGACGAGCCTGACTGTGCTCCGCGGCGGGAAGACCCTCGCCGAAGCCGGCGTCTGCAGACGCGCTGGCGCCACTGCGCGGGCCGGTCCTCGGCGCCAAGGGCGCCCCGGCCGGGAGCTTCGTGACGAGCGTGTGGAGCGATGCGGGCTTCATCGCCGAGATGCAGGGTGTCGCCGAGGGCGAAGTTGCGCTGCGCGAGGGGTCCCGCAGCATCGCGGGTTCACTCAAGTTGCCGAAGGGAGAACTGCCGCCAGCCGGCACGTTCACCGGGCACGGGGTGCCCATGCAATACACCTCGTTTCCCGCCGCGGTCTATCCCTCCGGCTCGCTGCGCGTTTACCTGGTGAGGCCGGTCAGCTCGACCACCGGACTCTGCGGGCGCACGCCTGCCGACACGCTCATCAACACGATCAGCCGCATCGCACGACTCATCTACGCGGGCGAGGCCGGAGGGCGCGCACTCATCCAGGTGCACCGTGTCCAGCACGACCCGGCGCTTCTGAGCGCCGTCGCGCGTCGCAACCCCGCCGCCACCCGGGCAGCGATCGAAGCATTGCTCAACCAGCACATCGTGCGCCTGCGCGTTAGCGCCGGCGGGCGCCTGCTGGGGGATGTCGGCGGTCCTTATGTGCTCGCACCCGTGCGCGCCGCCCTGCGCCTGAACGGCAGGCAGATCGGCAACTTCGTGCTCTCGATCCAGGACGACGAGGGTTACCTGCGACTGACCAAGCGCCTGGCCGGCCTGCGCGTACTCATGTATATGCGGGGCTCCGAACTCGTCAAGAACAGCCTCGGCCCGGCGCCGGGAGCCGTTCCCTCGAGCGGGCGCTACCAGTACCGGGGGCGCACTTTCCACGTGTTCACGCTCGACGCCCAAGCGTTCCCCTCGGGACCCCTGAGGATCCACGTCCTGATCCCGATCCCCTACTCCTGATACTCCGCTGGGGCAGGTAGTTCACGCTCCTACGAGCTCCGCCTGCTTGGCAGCAAGCGCCGCGAGCAACTCGTCGAACGAAGCCGAGAATTTCTCGACCCCCTCGCGCTCCAGCGTGTCAGTCAGATCGTCGTAGTCCACGCCCGCCGCAGCGAGCTCCTCCAGAAGCTGGCGCGCCTGCTGCACTCCCTGCTCCAGGCGAGGCTCGGGCTGGCCGTGATCCTGATAGGCCCGGATTGTCTCCTCCGGCATCGTGTCCACGGTGTCTGCCCCGATCAGCTCCTCCACGTACATCGTGTCGGGGTAGGCGGGGTTCTTGGTGGAGGTTGACGCCCACAGGACGCGCTGCGGCGTGGCACCCTTGCCAGCGAGGTACTCCCAGCGCTCGCCGGCAAACGCCTCCTTGTAGTGCTGATAGGCGAGCTTTGCGTTGGCGATGGCGAGCTTGCCCTTCAAATTTTGTGGATCCCCGCCCGCCCGCACCCCACCCGGGTGGGTGGGGTCCGATCCATCCAATTCATCCAGGCGCCTGTCGGCCTCGGTGTCGATCCGCGAGACGAAGAAGCTGGCCACGGAGAACACCTTGGTCGGGTCGCCGCCCTCGGCGACCAGGCGCTCCAGGCCGCGGATGTGAGACTCGGCGACCTCGGCGTAGCGCTGCAGCGAGAAGATCAGAGTGACGTTGATCGATTTGCCCTTGGCGATAACGTCCTCGATCGCGGCGAGGCCGGGCTTGGTCGCGGGGATCTTGACCATCAGGTTGGGCCGCTCGACCGATTCGTGCAGGCGCATGGCTTCGCGGAAGGTGGCCAGCGTGTCGTAGGCCAGGCCCGGGTCGACCTCCAGCGAGACGAACCCGTCGCGCCCGTTGCCGGCGGTGAAGACCGGCGCGAACAGGTCGCAGGCGTCTTTGATGTCGCGCTCAGCCAGCGCCCAGAACGCCTCCCGCACAGTGCTGCCCCGTCCGATCTCTTTGCGCAACTGCTCGTCATAGGCGTTACCCGCGGCCATCGCCTTCTGGAAGATCGTCGGGTTCGAGGTAGCTCCGACCACGACGTCGTCGTCGATCAGACGCTGCAGGTGACCGCCACGGATCGACTCGCGCGAGAGGAAGTCGATCCACACGCTCTGCCCGAGGGCGGAGAGACGGTGCAGGGGAGACTCAACATTTACGGACATTTGAACCTCTCGGAAGAAGGTGTCATTTCTCGAGTAGCGCCCTGGCGCGCGCGACGATGTTATCCACGCTGAAGCCCAGCTCTTCCAATACCTTGCTACCCGGTGCGGAAGCGCCAAAACGATCTATCCCGAGCACGTCGCCCTCAGTGCCCACCCACTTCCACCAGCTCATGCTCGCGCCGGGCTCGACGGCCAGCCGGGCGGTGAGGGCGGGCGGGAGCACGCCGTCGCGGTACTCCTGGGACTGGACTTCGAACAGCTCCACACACGGCATCGAGACCACCCGCACGCTCGTGCCCTCCCCGGCGAGCTGGCGCGCGGCCTGCAGCGTCAAGGGCACCTCCGCGCCCGTCGCGATCAGGACCAGCTTCGGGGCGTGGGACTCGCCCGAGTCCCACAGTACATAGCCGCCGCGCTCCAGCTCGCTCGCTGCACCCAGGCCGGCGCGGTCCAGGGTTCCTACGTTCTGGCGGGAGAACAGCAGCGCCACGGGACCATCCTCGCGCGCCAGCGCCACCCGCCAGGCCTCGGCCGTCTCGTTCGCGTCGCCCGGGCGGATCACCCACAGATGGGGAATCACGCGCAGCGCGGCATAGTGCTCGACCGGCTGGTGCGTCGGCCCGTCCTCGCCCAGGCCCACCGAGTCGTGCGTCCACACCCACACGACCGGCAACTCCATCAGGGCAGACAGCCGCACCGACGGGCGCATGTAGTCGGAGAACATCAAAAACGTCGAGCCATAGGGCTTCACGATCCCGCCATGTGCAGCCGCGCCGTTGACGATCGCCCCCATCGCGTGCTCGCGGATCCCAAACGGCACGTTGCGTCCTGCATGCACCCTCGAGAACTCGCCGGCGCCCTCGAATACGGTCTTCGTCGACTCCACCAGGTCGGCTGCCCCGCCGATCATCGTGGGCGCGTACTCCGCGAAGGCCGCCATGACCTTCTGGCCCGCGGAGCGGGTGGCGATCTCTTCGCTGGGACCGAAGCTGGGCAGAGCCTCGCGCCAGCCGTCGCGCAGCCTGCCCGACCAGGCGCGCTCCCAGTCTTCGGCCATGTCCGGGAAAGCCTCCCGCCAGGCATCGAAGCGGCCCTCCCACTCGGACTGCTGCGCGGATCCCTGCCCGGCCAGCGACATGTGCTCGTAGACGCTCGGATCGACCCAGAAGTGGCGCTCGGGGTCGAAGCCCATCGCTTCCTTGGTCAGACGGACCTCCTCCTCGCCCAGCGCGGAGCCGTGCGACTTGGCGGTGTCGGTCGCGTTCGGCGCCGGGTAGGCGATGTGCGAGCGCACCGCGATGAACGAGGGCCGCTCGGCTTCCTCGCGAGCAGCCGTGAGCGCCGCCTCGATCGCGTCGAGATCCTCGGAGTCCTCGACCCGCTGCACGTGCCAACCGTCGGCGGCCATTCGTGCGGCGTGGTTCTCGCCGTCGAAGGAGATCGATGTCGTGCCGTCGATCGTGATGTGGTTGTCGTCGTAACAGAGGATCAGCTTGCCGAGCCCGAAGTGACCGGCGATCGAGGCGGCCTCCTGGCTGATGCCCTCCATCATGTCGCCGTCGGAGCAGATCGTGTAGACGTGGTGATCGACGATCTCCTGGCCGGGGCGGTTGAAGCGGTCGGCGAGGAAGCGCTCGGCCATCGCCATGCCGACGGCGTTGCCCACGCCCTGGCCGAGCGGCCCGGTTGTGACCTCGATGCCCGCCGTGTGACCGCGCTCGGGGTGACCTGGGGTGCGCGAGCCCCATTGCCGGAACTGCTGCAGGTCCTCGAGCGACAGGTCGTAGCCCGTGAGATGCAGCAGCGAGTACTGCAGCACGCAGGCGTGTCCGGAGCTGAGCACGAAACGGTCGCGCTCGCGCCAGCCCGGATCGTGCGGGTTCGCGCGCAAAAAGCGCTTGAAGATCGTGTAGGCCAGGGGAGCCAGCGCCATCGCGGTGCCGGGATGCCCCGCGTTGGCCTTCTGCACAGCGTCCATCGACAGAGCGCGGATCGTGTCGATCGACAGCTTGCTGATCTCTGGCCGCTCCACTGAACTCGATCCTAGCGGCGCAGGCCATGCAGCGAACGGAGGTCCTCACGCGGGCGCTACAGTCACAGGATTATGCCCGAGCAGTTCTGTGATGTCGGCCGGGGGATCACCCTCTGCTACGAGACGTTTGGCGAGCACTCCGACCCGCCAGCACTGCTGATCATGGGTCTGGGCACCCAGATGATCGCCTGGCAGGATGACTTCTGCGCCCAGCTCGCCTCCAAGGGGCTGTATGTGGTGCGCTTCGACAATCGCGACATCGGGCGCTCGACCCATCTGCAGGGACCGCCGCCATCGCTCGCCCAGCTTCTGCGCGGCTCCGGCAGCGCCGCGCGCTACACGCTGGCTGACATGGCAGAGGACGCAGCGGGCCTGTTGAGCCAGCTGGGTCTTGCCCCGGCGCACGTGATCGGTGCCTCCCAGGGCGGGATGATCGCGCAGACGCTCGCGGCGAGAGCACCCGAGCAGGTACGCTCGCTGGTGTCGATGATGTCGAGCACCGGCGGGCGCTGGGTCGGGCGACCGGCGCTGAGCAGCTATCCGCTCTTCATCCGCAAAGCTCCGCGCGAGCGCACTGCGTTTATCGAGTACGCGGTGCGCATGTTCGCAAAAGTGGGCTCACGCGGCATACCCCAGGACACCGACGGAGTACGCGCGATCGCCGCACTCTCCTTCGACCGCGAGCTAGACCGCACGGGATCGGGGCGTCAGCTCGCCGCGATCATCGCCTCCGGCGACCGCACCGCGGAGCTGGCGCGCATCACCGCGCCGACGCTCGTGATTCACGGTACAGCCGATACCCTCGTATCGCCCTCCGGCGGCCGCGCCACGGCTCGGGCGATCCCAGGCGCCAGGCTGATGATGATCGAGGGTCTGGGCCACGACCTGCCGCGCGTGCTGTGGCCGCGCCTGACTGACGCCTTCGCCGCTCACGCCGCCGAGGCGGACCGGCTCGCCGAGAGCCGTTCAGCGCTCCAGCAGGCCTGAGCGGTCTATCACCCGGGACATCAGTCTCCGATGTCCCGACACTTCACATTATGCGCCCGGCGGGAATCGAACCCGCGGCCTGCGGCTTGAAAGACCGCTGCTCTTTGGCTCCCCGAAGAGAACCGTTGACCACTGAGCTACGGGCGCGCGCTGGGGGTATCTAAGCACGCAGTGGGCTCAGCCGTAGCGAGCAGGAGCCGGTGAGCCGAGTCTTCTAGCGCCCCAAAGTGCGCACGAACTGACGGGCTCGTCCGGGAAGGTCGCCGAGGAGCGTGCGCACCTCCTCGAGGCCCGCCCTCAGCTCCGGGTCGCCAACCTCCACCGGCAGCATCGAATCCTGCAGGGCCGCGAGCGTGCCCTCCGCCCTGCCGGCCGCATCCACCGCGCTGTCGATGAAGCCCTTCACGCCGTGCGACGGAGCACCCGGGGATGCCGGCTCGAACGTCTGGCTCGGCAGGTCGTGGCGGGCGGCAAACTCGGCATAGGTGCGCTTCGCCCGGCCGTAGGCCAGCTGCATGGGCCGGAACAGCTCTCCCTCGAGCCGCTCTGCGCTCTGTTCGTCGAGCTGCTCGTAGGCCTCGCCCAGAGACGCGAGCGCGAAAGCGACCTCTCCGATCGCCTGCGCGACGCTTTCCAGCAATTGCTCTCTCGCCTGCGCGGTGGTGTACGCCATCACCGCTCAGGTTAATGACTATCTATCCGTCTCGAGACACGCGCTGGTCACACGCCCAAACTTGACTCTTCTTTTGCCGCCGGCGAGGGGTTGGGTAATGGAAAAAATCGTGGGGTTCGCACTAATAGAACATGCGTCCGTCCTTTCGTTTCCTCGCGGCGAGCGGCGTAGTGTCATATGTGACATGTCGTCACTATTGGCACCGTCCACACTGATTCACGGTGGCGCGACGACGTGGCGTACGAGTACGCCCGGCGTCGCTGGCGAGCCCCGTCCTGCAGCGCCGCGCATGCGACGCTATCTGGCGCTGGCCATCCTCACGACCGTTCTCGTGATCGTCCTGCCAGCGGCGCTGATCTCCGCGATCGTGCCGCGCGGAGGTCTCGTGCAGATGGCAGTCTCTTCTCTGGCGGTCATGGCGCTCTCGATCGCGATCGCGACGGCTGGGGCGGCGTTGTGGAAGCGACACCCGCGATCCCGCGACATCGTCTTCTCCGAGTTGCTGTTGTGGGGCTGGTTGCGCCGCTGCTGGACCGAGCGCCGTCTCTCCCAGGCGCGTGAGCTTTTTGACTCCGCCAGGAAGGCCGGCCCAGCGGTGAGCATCGAGCTGGTGACAGGCCTCAGCCGTTTGCTCGAAGCGCGCGACACCTACACCCATGGACACAGCCAGCGGGTCGCGCGCTACGCCGGGCAGATAGCCCGCGCGATGCACCTCTCGCCGGTCGAGATCGCCGAGATACGCACGGCCGCGGCGGTCCACGACGTCGGCAAGCTCTATACCCCGAGGGAGATCCTCAACAACCCAAACCGCCTCAACGACGCGGAATACGAGGTGGCCAAGCGCCATGCGCCGTGGGGCGCGCGCATGCTCTCAGCCGTGGGGAACGAGAAGATCACGGCCATGGTCCGCCACCATCACGAGCGCATGGACGGTCACGGCTACCCCGACGGGCTCGCCGGCTCCGAGATCCCCATCGGCGCCCGCATCATCGCCGTTGCCGACACATTCGACGCGATGACATCGAGCCGTCCCTACCGCGCGGCATGCCCGCACAAGAAGGCGCTGGACGTCCTCAGCGAGGAGGCCGGCTCCCAACTCGACGCAGCGGCCGTAGCCGCTTTCCTTGGTTGCTACTCCTCGCGCCGCTCGGTCGCATGGTGGGCGCTCGCTGCATCGGTCCCGCAGCGCATCCTGGAAGGGCTGCGCGCCGTGCCGCCCGCCATCGGGATCAACTCGGGCGCCGCCACCATTCTGCCTGCCATCGGTGCGGCGGGCCTATTCACCTTCTCCCATAGCGCTCCTGTGAGGACACCCGTCACGCCTCTGAAAGCCACGCCTGCAGCGCTCGCGCGGACCGTGAAGCAGCCAGCGAAGCTGACCACCACGCCAGCGCCGGCAACGGGAACGGGTGCACAGGGCAGAACACAGATAGGGACCGCACGACGAACTTCGCGGCACTCCCCTCGTGGCCTCCCACCGCAGCCAGGCTCCTCCGCCGTGTCTTCGCCCCCCAGCCCGGGCTCGGGCGCAAGCGCAAGCCCTCACCCCTCCGAACCCGCCGCGGCCACGCCCACTGCACCGCCAGCGGCAACCTCACCCCTGCCAACCCTTTCCCCACCCGCGCCGCCCGCCGGCATCCCAGCGCCCCCGGTCCCGCCAGCCCCTCCAGTGACCCCTCCTACCGTGAATACCCCCACCGTCACGATCCCCAGCGTGACGGTCCCCAGCGTGACGGTCCCCGGAGTGAGAACCCCGAAGATCGAAGTACCGGCGAGCAGCCTGTAGGAGACGATTAGCCGCTAAGTTCGAGGGAATGAGCTCGCAGAGAACGGCATGAGCACCGTCTCGTGAGCAGCGTGCTCCACACGATCGGTGATGGCTTCAAGGACGCCTTCCTGATGGCCTGGGAGGTGTGGTGGGCGCTGGTGTTCGGCTTTGCGATCTCAGCGATCGTGCAGGCATGGGTGCCGAGAGAGCGCATCGAGAAAGCGCTCTCTGGATCGGGCACCAGGCCGGTCGCGCTGGCAACGGGCCTCGGCGCCGCCTCGAGCTCGTGCTCCTATGCGGCGATCGCGATCGCCAAGAGCCTCTTTCAAAAGGGCGCGTCGGCCACCACGGCACTCGCCTTCCAGTTCGCCTCGACCAACCTGGTTTGGGAGCTGGGCCTGGTTCTCTGGGTGCTGATCGGGTGGCAGTTCACGCTCGCGGAGTACCTCGGAGGCCTTGTGATGATCGTGCTGATGGCGGTGTTGCTGCGGGCGTTCGTCTCGCCGCGCCTGGAGACCCAAGCGCGCGAGCACGCCCAACACGCACACACGGGCCACCAGCATCAGGCGGCGGGCAAGCGCATGAGCTGGCGCGAGCGGCTGACCTCGACCTCGGCGTGGTCGGATGTCGCGCAAAACTTCCGCGGCGACTGGCAGATGCTCTACAAGGAGATGGCGATCGGCTTCCTGCTCGCCGGCTTCATCGCGCAGCTTCACAACAGCTTCTTCAAGGGCCTCTTCATCACGGCCGCCCCCGAACCGCTGCGCGCGATCGAGAACGCGATCGCTGGGCCGGTCATCGCCATCCTGAGCTTCGTCTGCTCGATCGGCAACGTGCCCCTCGCCGCTGTTTTATGGTCGGGGGGGATCAGCTTCGGCGGAGTGCTCGCCTTCCTCTTCGCCGACCTGATCGTGCTGCCGATCATCGCCATCTACCGCAAGTACTACGGCACCAAGTTCGCATTGCGGATCGTCGCACTGATGTTCGTGACGATGGTCATCTCGGCCCTGATCACCGGCGGCCTGTTCAGCGGCCTGGGGCTGATCCCCACCGGCCCACGACCGTCGCGCGGGGACATCTTCGGGTCGATCTCGCTTGACTACAAGCTCTACCTAAACGCCCTCGGCGCCGTGATCTTCGCAGCCCTGTTCTGGCTGACCGCCCGGCGGGACGCGACAGGCCCCGTCTGCGGGATGAAGGCCGACGAGGCCAAAGCGATTCCCTAATAGCCATAGCCAGGACTGGGGTTTGGGGCAGGGACAGGCGTGGTGGGGGTGGTAGTCGTGGTGGTTGGTGGTGTGGAGCTCGTGCTGGGCGTGGCGGAGATGACATGCCAGGAGCCGCCAAAGCTTTCGATGCCCTGGCCGTTGGCGTCACCCTTGGCGTGATCTTCGGAGTAGCGGTAGAGCGGCTTGCCCTGAAGCGTGACCTGGAACTTCCCGTCGCGGCGGCGCAAGATCCCGAGCGATCCATGCACCCCTGGACCGGCCTTCAGCTTGGTCTTGCTGGAGTGCACCGTGAGCGGCGGCCAGCGCTTGAAGCATTCGCTGCTCCTGCACAGCAGATGATGCGTGGTCTCTGGGCTCAGGGCGTAGAGCGTACGGCCCTGGGTGTCGACCACGACCTGCTCGCCTAGCTTTGAGTTCGCCGCCGAGGTGAGCGTGAGCGCACCACCGGCCGCGAGCGCAATCGCCGCCAGTGAGCCGGCAACCACCAGCATCACGGTCGCTACTCCAAGCGCAAGACCGGGAATGCGCCGGCGTCGCGGCGCGGGCACGACCTGCATCTGTAGTGAACCGTTCATCGAGTCTCCCTGCGTAGTGGGCGTTGCCTGTATTGACGCCCGAAATGCCAGAACCTTCCGTGAACAGCTCCCCCCAAGGGCTCCCGCCCGGTTCCTAAAGAAAGCCAATGATGGCGTAACCGCTACCCCGCGCGGGGTAGTCCAGGGGAGTGACCCGGCTGGAGCGCAACGCCAACATCGCCGCGGTGGTCCTGCCTTTCCTGGGACTGATCGCCGCCGCGGTGCTGCTGTGGAACCGGCTGCTGGGCCCGTTGGACGTGGCGATCTTCGCGGTCCTGTACCTGACAACGGCCATAGGCATCACGGTCGGCTTCCACCGCCTGCTGACGCACCGCGCATTTCAGACGCACCCGTGGCTGCGCTACACCTTGGCGGTCTGCGGCTCCGCGGCCGTGCAGGGCTCGGTGATCGACTGGGTCGCCGACCACCGCAAGCACCACACGTTCACCGACGAGGAGGGCGACCCGCACAGCCCGCACACCGAGCACGGCTCGGGCATCTCAGGGATGCTGCGCGGCCTGTGGCACGCGCACGTGGGCTGGCTGTTCACGGTGCACGGCCAGGCCTCCTCGCGGCGCTTCGCCCGCGACCTCGTCGAGGACCCAAAGATGCGCCGCATCAACCGCTCCTTCCAGTGGATCGCGCTGGCAAGCCTCGCGCTGCCCGCGCTGCTCGGCTTCGTGCTCAGTGGCGGCTCATGGCTGGCAGCGCTGAGCGCCTACATCTGGGCGGGCCTCGTGCGCATCTTCCTCGTCCACCACGTCACGTGGTCGATCAACTCGATCTGCCACTTCTTCGGCGCCCGCCGCTTCCCCACCGATGACAAGTCGACCAACGTCTTCTGGCTCGCCCTCCCCTCGCTCGGCGAGGCCTGGCATCACAACCACCATGCCTTTCCCCGCTCGGCCTTCCACGGCCTTCGCTGGTACGAGCTCGACCCCTCGGGCTGGATCATCCTGGGGCTGGCCAAGGCCGGGCTCGCCTGGGATGTCGTCAGGATCACGCCAGAGCGCGAACGGGCGCGGCTGAACAGCGTGCCCCCAACGCGCAACCTAGATGCTGCACTCACCGGCCAAGCTGGTAGCTTCCAAGCAGTGGACGAGCTGGCTGGCATGCGAGAAGGCCAACGATGACTCGTCACATTGGGTTCTGTGTCGCAGTCCTCGCTGTGGCGGCGGCCGGTCTGTCGGACTCAGCCGCCTCGGCGTCACCGGTGTTCTCAACCATCCCGGCGGAAATGATCGAAGCACGCTACGCGCCGGCGGCCGGACTGCTCCCGAACGGCACGGTGCTGCTCGCGGGCGGCTACAACGAAACGCCCGGCAAATACCTGAAGAGCGCTGAAGTGTTCGACCCGGTCTCGGGCACATTCACGAAGCTCAGCGCGGAACTGAACGTGGTGCGCGAGGAACCCGCCACAGCACCGCTGCCAGACGGCAAGCTGCTGATCGCCGGCGGATACGGCGGTGGCCTGAACAGCCTGAAGAGCGCAGAGCTCTTCAACCCCGCAACGAATACGTTCGAAGGACTGTCCGCGCAGATGACCGCCGAACGCGACGCGCCGAGCGCTGCCGCGCTTCCCGACGGGAGGGTCTTGGTGGTCGGTGGAGCCGCCAGCGGTAAAGAGCTCAAGACGGCCGAAGTGTTCAACCCGGAAAAAGGGTCGTTTGAAGCGCTCTCCGCCCAGATGTCGGTTGGACGCTACTGGCCGGCTGTCGCGACGCTGCCGAGCGGGAAGGTGTTGATCGCGGGCGGCGACAACGAAAGCGGCTCTCTGAAGTCCGCCGAACTGTTCGACCCGGCGACGAACAGCTTCGAAGTCATCTCGCACGAATTGGCCGAACCGCGGCGTGAAGCGGCCATCGCGGTGCTCCAGAACGGCAATACCCTGATCGCCGGCGGATACAACAAAGCAGTCGTGGGAAGCGCCGAACTCTTCGATCCGGCAACGAGCGTGTTCGAAGGGCTTTCGGCTGGCCTAATTCAGCCGCGCGTGGGCCCAGCGGGCGTCCTACTGCGGGACGGGAGGATGCTGGTCGCCGGGGGTTACAACGAAACGAGCCTCTACCACTCGAGGAGCGCGGAAGAGACGTCGGTCACCGCGCCGAGCGTCACCAGCACAACGGCGACCGGCGTCGGCGCGAGCGCTGCGACGCTCACCGGGACGGTCCTCACAGAAGCCTTGGCCACCGCTTACTTCCAGTACGGAACGAGCGGTGCCTACGGCAGCTCGACTCCAGGCCAAAGCGTCGCCTTCACCGCCAGTCCGCGCTCCCTCAGCTCCGGGGTCGGCGGTCTCTCCCCCAGAACCACGTATCACTTCCGGATCGTCGCCGAAAACGCCGGCGGCCCGAGCTACGGCGCCGACCAGACATTCACGACGACGCCGCGTGTCAGTAATTGTCTTTGCGCGCCGCCGCGACCACCCATCATCACGAGTGCAAACCAGTCTCATCGCACCTGGCGGGAGGGCGGTAAGCTCGCCGCGTTTGCGCGCAAGCATGGCAAGCACAAGCTCCCGGTCGGCACGACGTTCTCCTTCACCCTCAATGAGCAAGCTCGCGTGAGCTTCGCTTTCACGCAGCAGGTGAATGGGCGCAAGGTCAAGGGGAAGTGTGTCACCCAGACCAAGAGAAACCGTCACAAACCCGCCTGCCGGCGCACTCTGAGGAGCGGCACGCTCTCCTTCGCAGCTCACAGCGGCCTGAACAAGGTCTTCTTCCAGGGGCGCGTCTCGCGCTCAACGAAGCTCAAGCCGGGCCACTATACGCTCGTCATCACCGCCACCAGCGCCGCCGGACGGCACTCGAGACCCGTAAAGCTCAGCTTCACGATCGTGAAGTAGCGCTCAGCGATCGAACAAAGGGGGGTGTCTTGCTGGCCAGTTGACCGACTGGGGGCATGGACTCATCCATCCAGCAGGCGCTGCCCTGTTCGTCACGCCTGCCGTGCCTCAGGCGAAAAGGAGGAGCACAGATCACATTCGCCGTCGTCGGGCGAAACGAGGCAACGACCCTAGCCCGGGCGCTGCAGGCCGCCAAAGACGCTGCCAGTCCAGGCGACGAAGTGGTGTTTGTGGACTCCTCATCTGAGGATGATTCGCTCTGCGTAGCGCAGTCCATGAGCGTGCGTGCCGTGCGGGCCCCAGCTGGCAAGGGCCGGGCGATGGCATGCGCCCTAGCGCAAACCACCACCCCATACATTTGCTTCATCGACGCGGATATCTACGGCTCGAGCCGTAACATTCCCGCCGCCCTCGGGGAGGCCGTGCGCGCCAGCCAGCCGGACATGGTCGTCGGCTCCTTCGAAGACGAGCAAGGTGGCGTGCCGAGCGTGACGCTCGGTGTCTACGAGCCGCTCGTCCGGGCACTCTTTCCGGAGGCCGCAGGCAAATACGCCAAGAAGCCGCTCAGCGGATTCCGGGCCCTGCGCACCGGCCAGGCCCTCGGCCGGCTCCCGCCCGGCTTCGGCATCGAGGCGCACCTGAACATCGCCTCCGCGCTGGCGCCAGGCGCACGAATCGAGACGGTCGACCTCGGCCTATACCGAGGGCGCTTCTTGTACAAGCCGCGCATGGGAGACGCGGTTGGCCGGGCGGTACTCGATCTCGCACAGGCACATGGGCGCCTCCAGGCGGAACTGCGACCAGCGTGGGATGCCTGGCTCACCACGGTCACCGGCCACATCGCCACCTACACCGGCGATGTGGAGTCCCGCGAGGCATTCCGCGCCAGCCTGCTCGAACTAACGGGCCGCGCCCTGCCACCAGCACACTGAGAGCGCTGCCAGCGCCATTCTCTAGCCGTAGTTGAGTTGTGGGTTCCAATCGCTGCCGCGGCCAGCTGCTGTCAAGTCGAGAACGTTCCAGACCGGCCAGATGGAGTCGACGTGGCGGGGATCCTCGCCCGCCTCGCGCGGCGCGAACATGAGCTCGGTGGCCCACGCGTGACGAAGCTCCTCACCGTCTCGTACGAACACGTTGAGGATGGGGATCTGGTTGCCCTCTGAGCTTTCGGCCTGGTAGTCGCGATTGTAGGCGTTGTTCTGAGAGGACAGAAGCCGCAGGTTTCGCCAACCGCGCTCGCGTGCGAAGGTGCGGATTCGCTGCGGATCTGACTTCGCGACCACGACGAGGTTGAGCCGCTGGCCGAGGTGGGCAGCGGCGCCGTCGAGCGAGTCGAGGATCGACGTGCAGGACGCACACGGGGTCTCTGTGAGCGCCAGCTTGCCCGTCTCGCCAGCGGGCCCCGGCCGGGTGTCGCCCGGCCAGCGCGGGAACATGAAGCTGTAGATGACTAGCGTGTCCTTTCCGTCCTTGAACAGCTCGGAGAACCTCACCTCGCCAGCGCCCTCGGCGACCTCCTCGAAGCGGTAGTCCTCCAGCACGGCGCCGCCCAGGGGCAGGGTGCGCCGCTGTGCCGCGACTGCCTCGGTGTCGCCGGCGCAGGTCGATCTCAGCCTGCAGCAGCTCGTCGCGCGCCCGCCGGTACTCATCGCTCTCGCCTGGAAACCGGACACTGTGTAGCGGCTCAGTCATTCCCATTACCTCCTTCTGTCGCGAGCAGCCCGGTGAGCGCTCTGAGCTTGTCGTCACGACAATCTACGCGGCTCCTCGCGAAGGGTGAAGCGCGCGCCCACTTTGTAAACGGGGTTGCTAAAGCAGCCCGAAGGTTGCTATACGTTGCATCATTGCCCGGTCGGCCTCGGAAGAGGGGTAGCCCGGCTGGGCGCCGTTAAGCCCGCCATTGGCGGGCTTAACGCTTTCTAGCGCCCGCTGCCTGACCCGCGACGCTCACGCGGCCGGCTTCTTTTGCCGGCTCGCTAGCCGAAGCTTCCTGGAGGCGATGCTTCAACCCAGCTTCCCTGGTTCGGGCGGGTTGGGGTCGAGCGCGTGGACGGTCGCGGCCAGGTGATGGACGACGACATCGCTCGGGCGCGTCAGCAGGGGCCCCACCTGCTCGCGGTAGTGGCGGTAGTGCGCCGTGGCGTAGTGCTTGCGCAGCGCTTCCTCGCTCGTCCACGAGGCCAGCAGCACAAACTCGCCCGGGTCATCGCCTGAAAGAACACGAAAGCCGATGCAACCGGCCTCGCCGTGGGCCCCGTCAGCCAACTCGCTCAGCACCGCGCGCAACTCATCTCTGAGAGCAGCCCGCCCATGCACTTCCGCCACCAGAATCAGTTCAGGATCGCTCATGCCAAGAAGTCTGACGCAAGATAGACATCGGGCTCGCCAACGCACTCAGGCCGTGTTGGTAGGTTTGCGCCATGGGCGCCGGAGGCGGAGCGCCCGCCATCCGGTTTGGTATGTCGGTCGTGCCGCGCCTCGCCAGTCTGGCCCCACCCGACTCTCGCCGAAAGGAGTGGATCGTGCAATGGAATCCCCAATCCTGATCGATACCTGGACAGTCAACCCATCACAGAAGGACGAGCTCCTCCGGCGGATCTCAGACGCTGTCCGGGATGTAATCCACGGGCACCCAGGCTTCGTGTCCGCCCAGATCTACGAAAGCGCCGACGGGGGCGTCGTGATGTTGAGCGTGCGCATGCGAACAGCCAAGGAGCGCCAGCATCTCATGGATTCGCCTGAAGCTCACAAAGTGCTCCGCGAACTGCGGGCGATCGCACACGCCCACGCTCATCTCTACCGGCTCGTTGAGAGATTCGGCGAGCCTGACTAGCTCAAGAGGCGGTGAATCTCCAGGGCGTCGTTGAATGCCTGCAGGAAGGCGCCGTGTAGGGGGTGGGATTGAACGTGCCAACGTTCGTGAAAGCCCAAAATGGATCGCCGGAGCATCCGGTCCCAGGCCGCGAGCGGTTCTACCTCCAGCATGTCTTCACTAGCCGCGACGCGCAAAGTTGCGCTGACGCCCCCAGGAGCCTAATCCAGGGACCGTGAGCGATCTCTATAGCCGTCATGCTCGGCGGCTACCTGTTGCTCCCGCCAGCGCCGGTCGCCGCGCGTGCGGTCGCGACGATGCTCGGCCTGGTGCTTGTGCGGCTTGCACAGCAGACAGCCGGCGCGCGTGCTCTTCGGACCCTTGCGCTTGTGGTTGGCCATGTAGACAAATCGTCGCATAAATGGAGCTCGGATGATCGGCAGCGCTACGCTTTGAACCGCTCCTGGGCCAAGCCGAATGGGGTTCCCTCGGAGTCCTTGCAGACCGTCCAACGCTCCCCGGGATGGACGACGCTTCCACCGAGCGCTTGGACCTGCTTCAGCGCCTCGGCTACATCACTCACCGTGAAGTAAGGCAGCGAAAACGAATCCCCCGGCCCACGCCCGCGCTCATGCACACCGACCGCCGGGTTCTCCGAACCGGTCTGCCACCCCTCCCCCTCTCCCTCCTCGCGCGCCTGCAGCTCAACCCCCAGAAGCCCCGTCCAAAAACGCCGGGCGCGAGCGGGATCGTCCGCGGGGAACTCGATCAATGACAACGAGGAACGCAGCACCGCTTGCACGATAGCTTGAGCACGAGGCCTGATGACCGTGCGCGCGGCGCCGCGCGCACGAAAAGGCCAGCCGACGAGGGCTACCCGTTGTGCTGTAGGCGGCCTAGCTCTGTGGCCGGCGGATCGTCGTAGATCCACTCCCGCGCGATGCGGTGCCAGTTCGCGGTCGGCTCAAACTGGCCGAGAACCGCGAGCACGAGAAGTTCTAGGCGGCGACCGAGCAGGTGCTCAGCATTGATGTCCAGGCGGCGTGTGACCGCGAACTGCGCCGAGCCTGGGCCGAGGTGGTCGCCGACGATCTTCCCGGCGACCTGCGAGGTGATCGTCAACTCGCGGTCGGCGGTCGTGCACCACCAGTAGGCGTCGAGCATGTAGGACATTAGCTCGCCGGGCTCAAAGCGGGAGGAGTCGGGCAGAAATCCCTCCCCCGCGAGACGGCTGCGCAGCTCGCCCTCGTCGTTCTCCACGATCGCGCGGAGCACGCCCAGCAGGAACTCCACCGACTCGCGTCTCATGCGCCTGCACAGCCCGTAATCCAGAAAGGCGATCCTGCCGTCGTCCAGGCGCAGCATGTTGCCGGGGTTCGGATCGCCGGAAAAGATACCGTGTCGGTACATCGAGCCAACGTAGAACCGAAAGACGATCTCCCCGACCCGATTGCGCTCCGCCTCGGACTCCCGCTCCAGCGTGTCGAAGCTATCCCCCTGCACTAGCTCGCTCACGATCACGCGCTCGGTGCAAAGCTCGTCCACGACGGCGGGGACGAACACGAAGGGGTGATCTCGGTAAAGCCGTGCGAGGGTTCGCTGATTGCTGGCCTCTAGCTCATAGTCCAGCTCCTCGGCAAACTCCTCGCGGATCTGTGAAGCGAGCGCCTGTGTGTCGAGTTCGGGGGCAATACGGCCGACCAATCGCAGAATCAGCCCGAGATTCTGCATGTCGGCCCTGACCGCGGCTTCGATGCCTGGGTACTGCACCTTGACGGCGACGGCCCGCCCGTCGGGCAGCTTCGCCCTGTAGACCTGACCGATCGACGCGGCGGCCAGCGGGTCGCCGTCGAACTCCGCGAACGCCTCGTCAAGCGGTCCTAGCTCTCGCTCGATCACCTTGCGCATGTCCTTGAACGGCACCGCCGGCGCGGCGTCCCGCAGAGCGGCGAGCTTGCGCTGAAATTGCTCGCGGTGCTCCTCCCCGACGAGGCCCACGTCGAGCACGGAGAGCATCTGGCCGATCTTCATCGCAGCGCCCTTCATCGAGCCGAGCACGGCGACTATCTGGTCGGCGGCCTGCTCGTGACGGCGTTCGAGCGCGGCACTCGCGCGGTCCTCCGAACGGACCGTGTTCGCCGCGCGTGTCCCGGCCTGCCGCGCCGCTTGGCCGGCCGCCGTGCCTCCGAGCGTCGCCAGCCGTCGATAGCGACCGGCTTTGACTTTCCGCTCGGCCACTACCTCCCAGCTCCCCTATACAAAGGCCCCGGCCACGCTGGCGTGCCGCCCGTGCATGGTTGTGAGACTACCTGAGCGTCCTCGCGCGGGGAGAATACGGTGGGGGCCAATGGCCGAACCGTTTTACGCGCTCAGGGATGTCGCTCTGCTCATCGACTGCCCGGAGTGCGCTGCGGTGTCCTGTGAGGTTTGCCGGGAGGAGTACCGACAGCGAGCGCTAGCTGCTCCTGCTTTAGCCCGAGTTCCTCGCGACGGGCGGCGATGGCTCGCCCGAGGGCGATCTGGGGTTCCGCGTGTCGTGCCATCGCGCGGAAGCCTCAACGCACTGCGCGTTGAATACCATGCGTCTATGACACAGGGTTTTATGTTCTGGACTGGCCGGTGCACTGCGTGCGGCCAGATAGGCTATGCCCACCGTGGCTCCCGAGCTCGTCCTCCACGTCCTGCCACCATCGCACCCGTGCATGACTGCCGCCGCGGCCCTGCGCTTGAAGGGCCTCGAGTACGAGCGGGTCGAGTTCGTCCCTGGTCAGCACGTCGAGCCGATGCAGGAGATCTACGGTGAGGGCAACTACACCGTGCCCGGGATGCTCATCGACGGCGAGCCCGTGCACGGTTCGCGTGCGATTCTCGAGCGCTTGGAGGCGCTGGTACCCGAGCCGGTTCTCTACCCCTCCGAGGAGGTTCGGGAGGCCGAGCGCTGGGGCGACGAGGAGTTCCAGGATCTCGGGCGGCGGATGCCCTGGGGAGCGCTCTACTTCCGTCCCGAGGCGATGGGCACCTTCGCCGGCGGTGAGCCTTTGGATGGGCCCGGCACTGACTTCGCGATTCGCTTCGTCCGTGGCACTTGGAAGTACCACAAGATCACGGCGGAGCGCCTTCACGAGGACCTCGCCGGGCTGCCGGAGAAGCTCGCGCATGTCGAGCAGCTCGCCGCTGACGGTGTGATCGGCGGTGAGCAGCCGAATGCGGCCGACTTGCAGATCGCCGCCACGCTGCGCATGCTGCTCAACCTCGGCGACCTGCGTCCGCTGCTCCGGGGCAGTGCTGGCGAGCGGATCGCCCGCGACCTGTTTGCGGAGTATCCCGGGGAGATTCCAGCGGGCGCGTTTCCCGCCGGCTGGGTGCCGGCAATCTGAGCGCAACGGGGCCGGTTTGGGTTGCGTGACGTGAGCGATGTTCTGCTTCGACCTCGGATCGCCGTACGCCTACCTGGTCGCCGAGGACCTAGCCAAGGTTCTACCCGTGCCCCCAGCAGCGCTGCGGTCTTTGTAACTGACCGCGGTGTCTCCCCCGGCGCCCGTGGATAACGTCCCCTCCGTGCCCGAGACCTTCGTACACGAGCTGCGCGTGCGCTACGCCGAGTGCGACCCGCAGAACATCGTCTTCAACGCCAATTACCTCGTCTACTTCGACGTCGCGTTCACCGAGCTGTGGCGAGCCGCCGTCGGACCGTGGCAGGACATGGTTGCGCGCGGGATCGACGCGGTCGTGGCGGAGGCAAGCGTCCGCTTCCGCGCACCGGCGCGCTTCGACGATGTGCTTGCGCTGCACGCCCACGTCGCGCGGCTGGGGACCACGAGCATGCTGACCGAGATCGACGTCATGCGCGACGGGGAGCTGCTCGTCGCCGGACGGCTCCAGCACGTGTGCGTCGAGACCGCCACCTGGGGCAAGACCCCGATCCCTGATTGGGTGCGCGACGGGCTGCGGCGCTTCGCGGCGCCAGATGCGGAGAGCGCGACTTAGCCCCCCACGCGGGCGCCGAGACGAGTAGCGGTATCGCCCGCAGCCTTGCTATGCGAGGAACGCCAGTCCGAGTACGTAGTGGACGGATATCTCCTCGGGTGTCGAGCCTGCCTGCACGACCGCGCGGAACTCCGCCACGCTTTCGGCGCGTTGCTCGGAGGGCATCCCCGCGACCCAACTCATTGACGCCAGATGATCGACGATCCTCTCTGGGTCGGTACTTTGCGAGGCGGTCACCCGGACCTCCCAAGGCTCGCTCCAACCACCGCTCTCACGGACCGAGTCCTGCCAGGGCGGTCCGTCGAAGTGTGGGTGTTCGGGGCGTGAGCTCGACACCAACTGACCCAGCTCGTGGGCCCATGAGGCCCCGCTCCAGTCGGGCGCGGTCGAGATCACAGCAAGCCCGCCAGCAGGGCGAAGCACGCGACGGATCTCCCGCAGCGCGGCGGCGTGGTCGAACCAGTGAAAGGCGTCGGCGACGGTGACCGCGTCAACCGAGCCATCGGGCAGTGGGATCGCCTCGGCGCGGCCCTCGCGGACGCGTGCGGCGTCGACGTTTGTGGCGAGCATGTCGCGCAGAGCGCTCTGTGGCTCGACGGCCACCACATCCAATCCCCCAGCGAGCAGTGCCCGCGTCAATTTGCCGGTCCCCGCCGCCAGGTCGAGGACAGGAGCGCCGACGGCGAGACCGAGCTCGGCCATGAGCGCTTCGACGACGGCGGGAGGGTACTCGGGACGCCCGCGCTCGTAGTGATCGGCGACCGTCGCGAAATGCTGGGCTAGAGGGTGAAGGCTCATTGCGGCAGGGTAGCTCGGCGGAACCGTTTTGGGCGATAAAGGATGCTGGCATCCCATATCCCACCGGCCCATCAGCTGTTCGGCTCCCCTGCTAGGTGCGGGGGTCGCGCCACATTGGCCACAGCCTCGGACCACGGGGAAGGTCGATCTCTCCCGTCACACGGAATCCGTGACGGGCGTAGAAGTCGATGTTGCGCTCCTTCGAAGACTCCAGATACGCACCGACCCCATCCGTATCGCAGCGCTCGAGCACGGGCTCCAGAACCGCCGAGCCGAGGCCCTGCCCCTGCGCGCTCGGATCGGTACCGAGCACAGCCAGATACCAGTGGGGAACCTCGCGGGGGTGCCTGCGCTCCATACCGAACAGGCCGGTCGCGATCAGGGGCATGCGCCCGATCAGGCGAGGATGAAGCAGACAGCGAGCGAGCTCCATGTCCTCCCGCCCAGTGGTCTTCCAGCGCTTTGGTGGTGCCCACAGCGCGACGCTGCTCAAGTCTCCAGTTGTCCACACCTCATCGTGGACGAGCAACTGACGCAGACGCGCGCCATTGAAACGCTCGAGCATCCCCAGACGCAGCCCATCAGGCCTGCACGACCACCTCGCCACCGGATCATCCAAAAACGCCCGCGCCAGCACCCCCGCCAGCGCAGACGCATCCTGACGAGTGGCCCTGACCGGAACATGGCTCTCCACCCTCATCGTCCGCAAGCGTAACGAGCACAACCTCGCCCGCCCCGTTAGCGTCAGTTGACGCTCTCTGGCGTGATCCCGGCTCGCAGGTGCGCTTCGCCGGCAGCGTGCGGTACGCGCTCGGCGCTCTGCACGTCCCGGCGGGTGATCGCCAGAAAGGCGACCAGGCAGAAGATCAGGATGCTCAGCGCAAGCGCGACGCGTCCCTCGCCCCAATCAAGCCCGCCCACGCTCTGAGGCTTGCCCATCCAGTCGGCGAAAGAGGCGCCCAGCGGCCGGGTCGCGACATAGGCGAACCAGAACGAGAAGATCCCATTCCAGCCCAGACGCGCGTAGCCGGCAGCGGGGATGGCGATCACTGCGGCGAACAGCAAGCCGGAGGCGAAGTATCCCAGCCCAAAGGTGATCGAGCTCAGGTCTCCGAGCGCGGTGCCCATCGCGAAGGTCGCCACGACGGCAGCCCAGTAGAACGCCTCGCGACGGGGCGTGTCGATCGTGTGGAACGAGAGCGTGTTCTCGGTCTTCTGCCAACTGACGAACACTGCCGCCAGCACCAGTCCGTAGAGCAAACTCGAGACCGCGTAGGGGACACCGAAACGGACATGGAGAACGTCGGCGGCCATCGTGCCGAACACGCCGACCCCCACCACCGCCAGCCAGTACGTCCACGCGATGTAACGCCGCACCCAGAACTGCAAGGACAGAGCCACGACGAACCCGATGAATCCCAGACAGACCGCAATCACGGGATCGATCGCGTGGACACTGTAATCGGACGTCGACTCGCCAAGCGCGGTCGACAGGGCCTTGATCACCCAGAAGTAGACCGTGATCTCGGGAACCCTGAGCGCACCGCGGAGCGTCAGTCCCCGGAGCAGAGCGCGGTCGTTCACCGCGACAGTCTTGCACGGCGAAGGCCTAACTACACCCGCATCCAAGCGCTCGATGACCGGCCCTGTTGGTCGCCGGACGGCGAAACCCCGGCCTCCTGAGAGACCGAGGTTCGACCTTCTACGAGATGGTGGAGCTAGGGGGACTCGAACCCCCGACCTCCTGGGTGCGATCCAGGCGCTCTCCCAACTGAGCTATAGCCCCATTGGCTTGCACCGCGGAGCGGCACGAGGTCTTGGAAGTGTAGACGCCAGGCCCGGACGGCAGGGCGCAGTATGGTTTGCTGGCGCATGGGATTGCTCGATGACGCCATCCGCGAGCACATGGAGCTCAAGCGCCTGCATGGCGCCGATCCGGGCGAAGTCGCCCGGCAGGAGCAGGACGCCCTCAGCCCCGTTCCCCGCGAGGAGAACCCCACCTCGCAGGTGGCTGTGGAGGATGCCCCCGGGCCCGAGGGGATCGCACTCGAGGATGCAGCGGCGCCTGCAGAGGATCCACAGGCCGCACCCGCCCCGGACTTCGCAAACACCGGCCAAGAGACCGCGGAGCTCGACATGCGGACCGTCCTCGATGACGAGGACAAGCAGGACGGCGAAATTTGGCTAGACGACGAGAGTCCCGGGAATCACACCGACCCCACCCAGGCAGCCGCAGAGACGGGCGACCCTGCCGAGCCGGCCGCGGACGTCCTAGAGGAGACACCGGACTTCCTGCGAGACACGCCCGAGCAGGAGCGCCTGTGGTTCGAGCAGCAGCCACCCCGCGACTTCGACTTCGACAAGTAGCGGACCATGGAGATTGCTTTCATCACGGGCGTGGCCGTGATTGCTGCCGATCCGCCGGAGAGCCGCAAGCTCTATGTCGATGCTCTCGGCCTGCCGCTCGAGGGCGACGGTGAGGATGGGTACCACCACAGCGAGAGCATCGGCGGCAGCAAGCATTTCGGTGTGTGGCCGCTCGCGCAGGCCGCTGAGGCGTGTTTCGGCACGAGCGAGTGGCCGGCGGACCGGCCAGTTCCCCAAGTGAGCCTCGAGTTTGAGGTGCAAGACAGCGAGGAGGTGCAGGCCGCTGCGCAGGAGTTGCAGGCCAAGGGCTTCTCGCTCCTGCATCCGGTGCGAGAGGAGCCGTGGGGGCAGACGATCGTGAGGCTTCTCTCGATCGAGGGATCGATCGTCGGGATCTCCTACGCGCCGGCGCTACACGACTGACCTGAGCACCCCTGGCCGGCGGTCAGGCCGATGAAGCAGGTTGCATCACCGTGAACGAGGCCCCCTGAGGATCGATCAGGCCGGCGAAGCGCCCGATCGGCATGTCCATCGGCTCGTTCGTGACGGTTGCCCCGAGCTCACGCGCCTTGGCGACGATGACGTCGCAGTCGGCGACCGCGAAGATCACGCCCCAGTGCGGCGGGATCTCGGCTGGAAAATACTCGTCGGTCATCTGCATCATGCCGCCGACCTGTTTCCCGTGCAGCTCCCAGACCGTGTAGCTCTCCGGCGCGCCCTCGAACGACGGGCGACCAGCTACCCAGCCGAACACCGCAGGGTAGAACGCCTTGTCCGCCCCGGCGTCACGGGTGAGCACCTCGTTCCAGCAGAGCGAGCCCGGCTCGTTGACGAGGTCGGCGCCGGTGAAGCTCTTCGGCTGCCAGACACCGAACACCGCGCCGGTGGGGTCGGCGAAGATCGCCATCCTGCCGATGTCCGTCACATCCATCGGCTCGACCACCACGCTGCCGCCGGCCGCCTTGACCTTGGCCGCGGTCTCCTCGGCGTCGGCGACGCTGATATAGGTAGCCCATGCGGTGGGCTGACCCTCCTGCATGTGACCCATCAGGCCGGCGATGTTCTTACCGTCCTGCTGAAACATGCGATATCCGCCGGTCTCCTCGCCGCCCGGCTCGGTCGCGCTCCAGCCCATCAGCTGGCCGTAGAACCCCGCGGCGGCATCGGTGTTTGGTGAGGAAAGTTCGACCCAGGACGGGGTTCCGGGTGCATACTCGGGCATGGTTCTCCTTTGCGGACGAGGACGATCACGATCGTGGCACATCAGTGCAGGGAGTGTGTTACCCGATCGGTTCGGTCCGCACACAGCTAGCTGCTCAGGCACACCGGACTTCCCGCGCAGGCGAGCGTATATTGAGGACTCCAGGGCCCATAGCTCAGCTGGGAGAGCGCCTGCTTTGCAAGCAGGAGGTCAACGGTTCGATCCCGTCTGGGTCCATAGGTTCCTTCCTTCGTGTTTACGCAGCCGCCGAGTGGGTATCCCCGTCTGATGCGGTGCGTATGCAGTGGTCGAGATGAGACTTCGGAGACGGAGGTAACGCGTTGATTTTGCTGGTCCTCATCCTTGCTTTGACCCTAGGCGGCGTCGCCCTGAGCGCGGGGGTCGCCATGGCGATCGGCCGTGCCGGAGCAGCAGCCGACGCCGACCTCGATCGCTTGCTCGACGAGCATCGTCGGCCGGCGCTCGCCGGCCACTTCGTGCACCTCGCGCCGCCTGCGTCTTCCCGCGCGCACGAGGCTGTGAATCGCCTAGGCAGCTTCTGATCAGTCGTGCACGGCTTCGTCCGCGCCTATCAATGGGGTCAGCACCATGTATGAAACGTGTTCGGACAGACGCGGCAGCTGCAGGTGGGAGTCGCGCACGACCTGGTGGTGGATGATCTCCCAGACGGCGCCCGTGATTGCCTCGGCCACGAGCCGCGGCTGTTGTGTGGATGGGACGTGCTCAGCGATCAGATCCGTGAAGCGGCCGATTAATTTGGTCCTGCGGTCGATCGTGGTCGCTTCGGCGCCGTCAATCTCCACAAACATGATTCGTCCAAGCTCCGGATGGGCAGCCAGGTGGCGAAGCAGCCCGTCGATCCCGAGTCGCACCGCGCCGGGCCAGTCTGATGCGGGCCGGGTCGCCCGCAGGATGCTCGCCAGGGCTTCCGTTGCCAGCAGATCTACCGCTGCACCAAAACACTGCTCGGTGTTGGTGAACTGGCCAAAGAACGTCTCGCCGCTAACACCACTTCCGCGGATGATCCGCCCGGTGGTGAGCTCGGTGAATCCGTCGCGTGCGGCCAGCTTCGCAGCGGTGCGCAGGATGCGGGTGCGCTCGTCCTCGGGCACCTGCTGGCGCTCGTGCGACGTATCGGCCGTGGTGGTGGGCAGCCGAGCGGCCGCCGGCGAGCGGTAGCTTAGGGCCCAGCCCAGGAGCTCCCCGGCGAGGGCTTGTGGCTCCTCGATGACTCCTTCGATGCTCAACTGCACGATACGTCTGAGTCCTCCGAGGATCCCCTGGATCAGGATCGGCGGGAGCTCTATTTCGTCGGGTGCTTGGGCGAAACTCGAAGCGATCATCTGCTGGAAGATGAGGTTCGTGCGTTGCACGCGCTGCTGTGCCGCCGCTCCCACCTGGGACGCCTCTAGGGCCAGGAGCCTGACGGCCTTGGGCTGCCCGGCGATCTCGGCGGCGAGCGTTTCAAACGCGCTGTGCAGCCCCGCAATCCAGGTGTTCTGGCTGCGATAGGAAGCATTGATGCGCCGGCTCGCCCGGGCAAGAACCATGTCGTAGGTCTCCAGGAAGCACTGCTCCTTGTTCTCGAATTGCTCGTAGAACGTCCTCTTGGAGACGCCTGCCAGCTTGCACAGTTTCGCCACGCTGGTGTCGGTGTACCCATAAATGGTCATCGCCTCGATCATCGCTCCGAGCAGACGCGAGCGCTGGTTACTGGCGACCGCGTCGCGACCCGGGCCGTTGGGACGAGCGCGCAACTTGACGTATAGCGACGAAGGCTGGACCGACTGCACGGGCATGCTCGGCGCCCGGACGAGAGAATTGGGCATGCTCCAACAATCTTTCCGGATTCCGGTGACCTTGACGATCATCGTCTCCGATAACCGCACGGGATCACAGGCGGCTCTGGCCAGGGCTAACCGCCTCTACCAATGCCCGGCGCCGTCACCCTGAGCAACGCCAAGAGAGGCCCTGGCTAAGCCGTTGGACGCCGCGACCAGAGCCAGGCCACGGCGCCCCCCGGCACATACGCCCGTCGCCAGGAGGGAGCGGCGCCGTGGCGTTAGTCGAGGTGACCGACGAGGAAGGCCACGCTCGAAATCGCAAGATTGCACGGCAAACCCACCCCTGTCAAGACCCGCCTAGCGCGCGTCACAGTTCAGCGAGGAAGCCCAGCAGCGCCTCGTTGACGGCCGCGGGCTCCTGCTGCTGGACCCAGTGGCCCGCGCCTGGGACGACGATCTCCGCGCGCAGGCCGGTGACCCAGCCCTGCATCGCCTCGGCGGGCATGAACAGGCGCACCGGGTCACGCTCGCCGGTGAGGAACAGGGCGGGTTGCTCCACGCGCCGCTCGGCCACGTCCGCCGTGAGCTCCCAGTTGCGGTCTATGTTGCGGTACCAGTTCAGACCGCCCGTGAACCCCGTGCGCTGGAAGGCCTCGACATACACGGCCAGCTCTTGCTCTGAGAGCCACGGCGGGGGCTCGAGTGGCGCATCGTCCTTATCGGCCCACTGCGCCGTCCACTGGCGTTTGGTGGTCAGCGTCCGCCGCACGTCGCGCGCGAGCGCCGCATCGGCCACTCCCGGCTCTTGGAACCACACCATGTAGAAGTCCTCACCGAGGTGCCTGCGCATGATCGGCATCGGCGGTGCCGGCGCGCGCGGCACGAATGGGACACTCAGCCCGGCCACCGCACGCACGCGCTCTGGATGCAGGACGGCGAGCTGCCACGCCAGGTTCGCACCCCAGTCGTGGCCGATAAAGATCGCCTGCTCCTCGCCCAGAGCATCGAGCAGCCCCGTCATGTCGCCGCACAGCGTCACCACGTCGTAGGCCTCCACCGCCTGCGGGGCCGAGCTGCGCCCGTACCCGCGCATGTCCGGCGCCACCACGCGGAAGCCCGCACCGGCAAGCGCCGGCATCTGGTGGCGCCAAGAGAACGCCAGCTCGGGAAAGCCATGGCAGAGCACGACCAGTGGACCCGCGCCCTCGTCGAGCACGTTCAGCTCGATCCCGTTCGCCGCGATCTTTCGCTCGCCCATCACACGCATCATCCCAGGGCACTGGGCGCCGGCGCCGGTCCTACGCCACGGGCGGCGGCGTCCCTTCAGCGCTCGCGGCAAGCGCGGGGTCCCAGTCGCACACCAGGCAGGCGTGGCTGAACGCTGAGTGCGCGAACTCGAGTGCGCTCGCGTGCGGGCCGGGACTGGAGCGGATGTCCTCCCAGTCCAAGATGTACTCGCCGAGGTCCCCGTTCCAGTGGGCGGCAGCGGGAGAGAGCGTCGCGCCAGCGAACCCGTCCGGCGCTGGGTATGCGTAAGCGTAGAACGCCGCCTTGCCGTAACGCGCGTCGCCGGGCCACCAGCCGATCTCCACCTGCTGCGCATCCCCGGCGTTGCGCATGATGAAGTCATCTGAGGGCGGGTCGGCCGGCAGACCGGAGAAGAGGCTCACCGCGAGGTCGAACGAGCCCCACCACGCGTTGACCGGCGTGCAGCGCCCGCGGTAAGGCGCGCGGAATGCCGCTAGCACGAGCGCGGCGCGTGTCGCGGCGGCGAAGTAATCGTCGACTTGCCCGGGGTCATAGCGCGCGTGCTCGTCATCCTCATCCAGTGGCGCGCTCCATGGGACCTCCTGTGGCCTCAGGTCGATCTCGAAGGGGCCCACGAGATCGCGGACTGCCTGCAGCAGCTCGCGCGTAACCTCGCCAACGGACCGGTCGGGAGCGAGCGCAACCCGTCGCACGCGGCCGTCGTTGTGCTCGGCGACCGCCTCATGGGTTCGCAGGTCGAGCGTGACGACGAGCGCGCCCGAGCCATCGGGTGCCGGCAGCGGGACGGTCTCCCACCCTCGCGCGGTCAGCCGCAGCGCCGCGTGCTGGAGCTGCGGCTCGGGCGGCGCTAGCGCAACCGCCAGCTTGCCAAGGACCTGCGTGTGCGCATGGAGCGTGTCGCACGTCTGCATCCACGGCTCATAGGAAAGCGTGGGCCATACAGAGGACATAGCCACACGCTAGCGCAGCAATCACGGGATGGCACCTGCCGGGCGCGCTAGCGCGAGGGGTTCTTGGCGCGGGAGGTGCTGGTCTTGGGCTTTGCCGAAGAGCGCGGTTTTTTGCCGGTCGCGGCTTTGCCTTGCTTACGCACCTCGTCCAAGCTGGCCTGGAGCGCGCTCATCAGGTCGGGTGCGCTCGTTTGCGGCTTGTCTTTAGGTGCCTGGGCGGTGATCTCCTCGCCCTGGGCCTTGCGCTCGATCAGCCCGAGCACCTGCTCGCGGTAGCTGTCGCGGTAGCGGCCGGCCTCGAAGTCGCCGGTGAGCGAGTCGACAAGCTGCTTGGCGATCTCGCGCTCGCGCTCTGTCGTCTTGACCTCGGCGGCGTCGGAGAGCTCCTCGAGCCGGTCGGGAATGCGGACTTCATCTGAGAACAGCATCGTCTCCATCATCAGCACGTCGCCCAGCGGACGGATCGCGACGAGCTGCTCCTTGGAGCGGATCACGACCCGCGCGATCGCGACCTTTCCCGTCTGCGTCATCGCCTCCAGCAGCAGCCGGTAGGGCTTTGCGCCTCCGGGGCCGGGAGCCAGATAGTAGGGATGGTCGAAGAGGATCGGGTCGATCTGGGACAGCTCGACGAAATCCTCGATCTCGATTGTTTTGGTCTTCTCCGGAGACAGCGCATCCAGCTCTCCGGGCTCGATCACGACATAGCGGTCAGGAGCGATCTCATAGCCCTTGACGATTTCCTCGTACGGGACCTCCTCGCCGGTCTGCGGATCGACGCGCTTCTGGGCTATGCGCGTGCCTGTCTTCGAAGAAAGCTGATGAAAGCGCACCGTCTTGCGATCGAGCGCGCTATAGAGCTTGACGGGCACGCTGACCAGGCCAAAGGAGATCGTGCCGCTCCAAATCGGGCGGGGCATACAGGAGTTTTTAGCGCAAAGCGACGCGTGCGGCCACTAAGCAGCGGCGATTGCAGCAGCCGCTGCAGCGGCGTCCGCCGGCTGAAGGGCCTGGCCTAAGAGCGCAGCACCGGGCTCCAGTTCTCAGGGTCGAGCTCTGCCTGTTCCCGCGCCCAACGGAAATGGTGGACGGCGGAGCGACGCAGGGGCTCACCGAGCAGCAGGCCGAGGAGCGCCCACTTGCGCGCGTGACGCGGAGTCTCGAGCGCGACGGCCAGCAACCCCGCGAGCGTCCACAGGTGGAGCACCCTGTTGTAGGGGAGGAGCTGCTCGCTCGTCATGCCCTCCGCTTCGGTCAGATACGGGATGCCGTTACGGAGCTCCCATGGCCACTGGACGAAGTGGACGATGCCGCCTGCCAGCCCGGCCCCGTTTTGCAAGGCGATCGACTTCTCCATCGGCTCGCTCCCGGCCGTCCAGCCCGTGAGCGCCCACGCGGGCAGCCCAGCGGCCCACATCGCAACGGCGGCGCGCCTGCCGATGAACGGCTCGAACACCAAGCCGACGCCCGCGCGTACCTCGAAAGCGTGATGGGCGGCGGTGCCGAGCGCGCACAGAACGCTGAAGGGCCGGCGCGGTAGCAAGCTCACGGTGTCATCCAGGTGGCCTCGTCGAGCTGTGGCGGGTGGCTGAGCTCGGCGGGGCGCTCCAGCATCCAGGTGGCAGCCTCGTCCATGCGCATCGTCTTGACGCTACCGGCCTGTGCGAGCCGCACCGTCTCACTCAGCACATCGCCGAGGGCTTCCCAGCCGGGATCGCCGGTGAAGGCGGCGGAGAACGGATGGAACAGCAACGTCAGGTGGCCCTCATGCTCTGCGTGACTCCGCAGCGCGGCGATCATCGCCTCGCGCATCTGGACCGGCGTATGGGGATCGGGTCCGCCGCCATAGCGTTCGCGCAGGCCAGCGAACGTAGGCAAATAGGAATAGGCGTCCACCAGCGGCCAGCGGAATGGCAGGACGGCCAAACCGTCCAGCACGCCCTCGCGCTCGCCCGCGGGCGAGACGTAGGTGTAACCGCGCTCGCCGAGCAGCGCGAGCGTGCGCCCGGTCAAGCCGCCGCCGGGCGGTCTGAAGCCGCTCGGCTCGATGCCGATGCTTCGCATCGCGCCGGTGGCACGCTCGAGCAGCGCGGCCTCGGTCTCGGCGTCGAGCGCTGCCCATTCCTCGTGGCGCCATGCATGAACCGCGACCTCGTGGCCGGCGGCGGCGATCGTGTGCAGCGCCTGCGGGTACATCTCCACGTTCAGGCCCTCGACGAAGAATGTCGCGTGCATCCGGTGGGTCGCGAGGAGGTCGAGCAGGCGTGGAAGGACTTCCACGACGGTGAAGTGCTGACCCTGAGGTACATCCTCCGGCCACATGCCGAGCTCCAGCTGAGCAGCCTCGCCGAGGTTGTCGAACGTCACCGACACGACCGGCTCGGACACGGCGCCATCATAGTTCAGGGTTCGTGGCAGTACGCTCAGAGCCAAGCGATGCGTCTCGTGAGCTTCCAAACCGGCGACGGCCCCGCCGCCGCCGTCCAACTCGGGGATGACCTCGTGCCAGTCTCCACCCTGGACGCGCCTGCCCAGACCGTCCGGGGACTGCTGGCGGCGTTGGATGCCAAGGGTCTCAGCGAACTAGAGAAACGCGCCGGTGAGGCAAGCGAGCGCATCGCGCTCGCCGGGGCGACCCTGTGTGCCCCGGTAACCGACCCCCAGAAGATCATCTGCATAGGCCTCAACTACCGCGACCACGCCGAAGAGACGGGCCAGAACATTCCGGCTAATCCGATGTGGTTCGCCAAGTTCGCAAACTCGCTGACCGGCAGCGGTCAGGACATCGTGCTCCCGAGCGCACACGCTGAGTACGTCGACTACGAGGCCGAGCTTGCGCTCGTGATCGGGCGCAGGGCGAGGAACGTCAGCGCTGGGGACGCGCTCTCCCATATAGCTGGTGCGATGCCCTTCAACGACGTCAGTGCTCGCGACCTGCAGATGCAGAATCCCCTGTGGACGAGCGGCAAGGCGATCGACACGTTCGCGCCCTGCGGCCCCGCACTGGTGACGCTCGACGAGATCGAGGACCTGCAAAACCTGGGGCTGCGCACCCGCATCAACGGCGAGTTACTGCAGCAGGGGACGACCGCCAACCTGATCTTTCCTCCGGCCGAGCTCGTGGCCTGGCTCTCGCGGACGATGACATTGCTGCCCGGCGACATCATCGCCACGGGCACACCGGCAGGCGTGGGCGCGGCGCAGGGACGCTTCCTGCGCGACGGGGACACGGTCGAGGTCGAGATCGACGGGCTCGGCACGCTCGCCAGCCTGGTGCGTAGCGAATGACCGGCCCGAGCGGTTGCACGATGATTTCTGCTCGGGTGGATTTCCACGCCGTTTTGGGCGGTAAGGACCGTAGGCATCTGAAGGTTTAGCCGTATAGGCCTGCCGTCCGGGAACGCTGCTGAACCGCGTTTGGAGCACGGCAGCGTTTACTCTCTGCACTGGGACAGTTTTGGGGAACTTGCGGCCGCTTGCTCGCATCCTCGCCACGGCACTGAGGAGAAGGGGGAACGCCATGGGATTCATCACTCCAGCCGATCCGCCGGTCGACATCGAGGACTGGAAGCGGCTGTCCCACCTGCAACGGATCAAGCCGCTTGCCCAGGACTGGGCCCTCAACGGGCTGGGGACGCCCCACTTCGTCTACCTGCTCTACATCGCCAAGCTCGTCGTCTATGCGGCCGGCGGCCTGCTGCTGATCTCCGCCACGACGAAGGGCCTCGGCGGGCTTGGGAACCTCGACAGCTGGTGGACAGAGCCGATCGTCTTCCAAAAGACGGTCGTCTGGACGATGCTGTGGGAGGTCCTCGGCCTGGGCGCCGGCTCGATGCCGCTGACGCTGCGGTTCTCCCCGATGATCGGCGGGGTTCTCTATTGGCTGCGCCCGGGCACGATCCGCCTGCCGCCATGGCCTCAGCGGGTGCCGCTCACGCGCGGAACCACGCGCACGCTGCTCGACGTGGCGCTGTACGCGGGCCTGCTCGCCTCCGCTGTGTACCTGCTCCTCGCGGGCACGAGCCCAGCGGCGGGCACCGTCGCCGGTCGCCTGGACCCGGCCGCGGTGGGAGTGCTTTTGGCGTTCGGGATCCTGCTCGGGCTGCGCGACAAGGTGCCGTTCCTGGCCGCCCGTGCGGAGGTCTACGGGAACCTGATGGTCCTCTTCCTCTTTCCGCTGTCCGACATGATCGTCGCCGCCCAGATCGTGTTCGTGTGCATCTGGTGGGGCGCCGCGTCCTCGAAGCTGAACCGCCACTTCCCGTTCGTCGTGAGCGTGATGATCTCGAACACACCGTGGAACCGCTCGCACTCAGCCAAGCGCAGGCTCTGGCGCAAGCACCCGGAGGACCTGCTGCCCTCCGCCACCGGCGCGCTCGCAGCGCACATGGGCACCGTCATGGAGTTCACGCTGCCCTTGCTGCTGCTGGTATCGCGGGGCGGGACGCTGCTCACGATCGCCGTGGTGGGAATGGTCATCTTCCACATCCACATCTTCTCGACGTTCCCGCTCGCCGTGCCGCTGGAGTGGAACCTCTTCATGATCTTCGGGATCCTGTTCCTGTTCGGCCACTACGGCGCGGTGCCGTTCTCCACGCTCGACGAACCGTTACTGATCGCGATCCTGGCAGTCACGTGCGTGGGGATCCCGGTGCTCGGCAACTTCCGTCCGGATTTGATCTCGTTCCTGCCCTCGATGCGCTACTACGCGGGCAACTGGGCGACAAGCCAGTGGCTCTTCTCAAAGGAGACCGCCGCCGAGGAGAAGCTCGACCGCGCGATCGTCAAGGCCGCGCCGATCGTCGGCAAGCAGCTCGAGAAACTCTACGATCAGGACACCGTCGAGCTGCTGCTCTACAAGGGCCTCGCGTTCCGCTCGATGCACGCACATGGCCGCGCGCTGAACGGCCTGCTCTCGCACGCTGTCGATGACGTGGAGTCCTACGACGTGCGCGAGGGCGAGGTCCTCGCCGGGGTGGTGCTGGGCTACAACTTCGGCGATGGTCACTTCCACAACGAGCAGCTGCTGCAGGCGGTGCAAGAGCGCTGCCACTTCGCCGAGGGCGAGCTGCGGGTGATCATGATCGAGTCCCAGCCCGCCCACGTCCAGCGCCAGCACTACCGCATCTACGACGCCTCCTCCGGACTGATCGAGGAAGGCTACGTCCGGGTCGCGGACATGGTCAGGAGCCAGCCATGGCTTGACGAGGACGGCGCGTTCCCGGTCGAAGTGACCGGCGAGCGCAGCTCCTCGCGGCATCTCGCTGCTCCGGTATCGCAGTGAGCGAGGCGATCATCGTCGGATCTGGGCCGAACGGTCTGGCGTGTGCGGCCGCGCTCGCACACGCAGGGATGAACGTGACGGTGCTGGAGGCACAGGCAACCATCGGCGGCGGCACCCGGACGAGCGAACTGACGCTCCCGGGACTGCTGCACGACGACTGCTCCGCCGTCCACGCGATGGCACCCGGAGCGCCGTCGCTGAACGAGCTCTCCCTCGAGCGCCATGGCCTTCAGTGGTGCTGGCCGGAGGTGGACCTGGCGCACCCGCTCGATGGCGGTGCCGGCGCGGTGATGCTGCGCTCGATCGCCGATACAGCAGCCGGACTTGGCAGGGACGGGCGTACGTGGGAGCGCGTCTTCGGATCGCCGTCGCGGGGGTTCGCCGCGCTCAGCGAGGACATCATGCGCCCGCTCCTGCACGTCCCGCGACACCCGCTGCGGCTGGCCCGCTTCGGACTCCCAGCGGCGACGCCGGCGACCCTGCTCGCCCGCAAGTTCCGGACCGAGGAGGCGAAGGCGCTGTGGGCCGGCTGTGCCGCACACGCGTTCAGCCCCCTGTCCCGTCCGCTGAGCTCCTCGGTGGGGATGGCGCTGATCTGCGCGGGACACAGCTACGGCTGGCCGGTCGCGCGGGGTGGCTCCCAGGCCATCAGCAACGCACTCGCCGCGGTCATCGTCGAACACGACGGGAAGATCGAGACCGGACGGCGGGTGCGCTCGCTTCGCGAGCTCTCTTCCGCCGATGCGATTGTGCTCGACCTGGCACCCGGCGCAGCCGCCGAGGTCGCAGGTGATCAGCTGCCAGCGCGCGTCGCACGTGCCTACCGTCGCTACAAGCACGGCCCTGGCGCCTTCAAGGTGGATCTCGCGGTCGCCGAAGGCGTGCCGTGGACGAACGAGGCCGCCCGCCGGGCAGGCACCGTGCACGCGAGCGGCTCCTTCGAGGAGATCGTCGCCGGTGAGCGCGCGATCAATCGCGGTCAGATGCCGGAGCGCCCGTTCGTGCTCGTCTGCCAGCAGTCGCTCGCCGACCCGTCGCGGGCCAAGGACGGTGTCCACCCGGTTTGGGCCTACGCCCATGTACCGAACGGCTACGCCGGCGACGTGAGCGAGGCCCTGCTCGACCAGATCGAACGCTTCGCTCCTGGCCTGCGCGAGCGGGTCCTCGCCAAAGCCGTGCGCTCTCCGAGCGAGCTTGCCAGCTACAACAGCAACTACGTTGGCGGCGACATCATCAACGGCGCCAACACGCCCTGGCAGACCGTGATCCGCCCGCGGCTCGCACTCGACCCTTACAGCACTGGCATACCGGGCGTCTTCATCTGCTCGGCGGCGACCCCCCCGGGGGCCGGAGCACACGGGATGAACGGCTACAACGCCGCCCAGTCAGTGCTCCGAGGCTTAGGCTCGGCATGAGCCCGGACGGATCGCTGATCCCGCGCTTTCGCCGTGCGCGGCGCGACCCCGCGCTCGCCGTGCTCGAAGGGTTCCACGCCCTCAAGCACGCCCTGCGCTTCGATGCTCCGCTACTCGAGGTCATCTGTTCTGAGAACGCTTCACTGGAGCGGCTTGCTGGCACACTCGCCCCCGACCTGTCCACCCGCCTGCTCGCGCTCGCCCAGCCCGTAGAGCCCTCCGTCTTTGCCGAGCTGGCTCCGCTCCCGCCATCCACCGGTGTGATCGCGCTGGCGCAGCGGCGCCCCGGCGATCCGGCCTCAATGCTCGCCGGCGCGGATCCGGAGCCTGTGATCCTGCTCGAGGACCCGCGCGACCTCGGCAACATGGGCGCCTGCGTCCGCGTCGCCGCCGCCGCCGGCATCGCCGGCGTGCTCACCACCGGCAGCCACGACCCCTGGCATCCAGACGCACTGCGCGGCGCCGCCGGGCTGCACTACGCGCTACCCGTCGCGCGCCTGGAGCGGCTGGAAGCGCTGCATGGAAGCGAGCGCCCCCTGCTTGCCCTCGACCCCGACGGCGATCCGCTGGCGCCGGGGGAGCTGCCGCCGCGCGCACTGCTCGCCTTCGGCACCGAGCGCTACGGCCTCTCAGACGAGCTCACTGCGCAGGCGGATGCGCGGATCAGCATCCCCATGGCACCCGGGGTCTCGAGCCTCAACCTGGCGACCTCCGTGGCCGCCGTCCTGTTTGCCTGGCGGCTATCTAATTAAGAGGCCGCTTCCACGCCGCTGAGCAGCTGCCAGTTCCCGCGCAGCGCTGCGCTGGCACGCTGCACCATCCGCTCGGCGTGCGCCTCTGGGTCCTCGCACCCGCTCAGGAGCTCCTCGATCAGCTCCCCAGCCTCGCGCGCATGCTCAACGTCGCGTAGCTCGTGCACCGTGAAGTACTCGACCGCCGGGCCTTCCTCGCTGTAGCCGTAATGCTCCGTCAGCCCCTCCAGCTTGGTCTTGGAGATCTCCGGCTGTCCCGCCTCGATCGCATACAGCACCGCCAGATGCTCCAGCACGTCCTCCCCGGCCGTCCAGGCCTGCACGCACTCCTCGGTCTGCGCCAGCGCCTGCACGCCAGCGGGCGGACGGGCGCCAGCCGCCCGGGCAAAGTCCTCCCATAGCTCCACGTGCGCCGTCTCCTCTTCGGCGTGAGCCCTCAGCCCACCCGCATACCCCGGCCCAGCCTTCGCCGCCGCCTTCTCCGAGGCGTCTGCCAGCGCCATTACGGCGTGGCGATACTCGCCGGCGTAGAGCCCCAGCTCGGAGGCGCTCAGCTCGCCCGCGCTCCAGCGTTGGTAGAAGGGGTGCTCCAGCACGTTCGTCTGGCTTCTGGCCTCGTCGAGCCTGGCAAGGATGTCCATTTAGCTTCCTTCCTCTTGATTGTCCGTCTAGGAGATGGTGAGCGTGCCTTCCATCCCAGCTTGCCGGTGGCCGGGGACGGAACAGTAAAAGGTGTACTTCCCGGGCTTCAGGTTCAGCGTGAGCGTCTTCGATCCCCCTTTGAACGTCGGGGTCGCCCCCAGGACGGTGCTGCCCTGCGCGACCGTCACGTTGTGTTCCACTGGAGAGGAGTTCGCCATCGTGATCGTCACCTTCCCGGCCTTCGCACTCAACTGCTTGGGTTCGTAGCTCAGTTGGCCTTCTGGGTTGGCCGCGAGCTTCAGCGGCGCAACCGCCGCAGGCGATGAAGGTGGCGCAGGAGTCCCAGTCGTGGCTACGGGTGCTTTGGTGCTGGTAGAAGCAGCCGGGGCGATGGACGTGCCTTCGCTCACCGGAGCCTGCGCGGAGGGCCCGGCCCCGCCAGTCGCAGATGCCGCGGCCTTCGGCGTACTCCCGCCCGAGGTAAGCACCGCAGCGCTAACTGCTGCCAGCACGAGCACAGCGGTCACCGCGATGACACCGCGCTGAGCCGCCGCGTTGCGCGGAAAGCCGGGTATCCGCATGCCCATACCCAGCGAAACGACCAGCGCCCACAGCACCAGCGCGCCGCCCGCCACGTAGAACGGGACCTTGCTCTTCTCGGCGCCCAAAATAGGCGCCAGCTGAAGGACTGCGGCGTGCATCGAGCGCGAGCCTACCGAACAGGCCGGTAGGACGACGGGACGATCAGTCCCCCGCGGCTTGGGTGATCTGCGGCTGCTCGGAGGCCGGCGGCAACCCTGGCTCCGAGTGCGCCGCGCGCAGCTCATAGTCGCGGCGCACCGTGGCGTCGGCGTCGGCCAGCACGCGGTCGACTTTCATCGCGCGTCCGATGCCCTCGGCGAGCGTCCGCGGCAGCAACGTCCCCACCTGGTAGGTGCGCTTGGACGATTTGGGCACCCACACTTCGACGGTCTGATGCTGGAGGGCCTGCACGATCGCGTCCGCCACTTCGGAGGGCTCGAGGTTGTGCTGGCCGCGTGCTGAACCGAGCCCGCCGCCCAGTTCAGTGTTGACCACATAGGGCATGACGTAGCTGAGATCGATGTGGGCGCCCATCATGCGCAGCTCTCCGCGCACCGCCTCCGTTAGGCCCACCACGGCGTGCTTGGTCGCCGAGTATGTCGCCCCTCCAGGCGCCCCGAACTTGCCGGCCTGGGAGGCGATGTTGACGATGTGCCCCCGGTCGCGCGGAACCATTCGCGCGAGCGCCAGCTTCATCCCGAAGATCACACCGTGGAGGTTGATATCGATCATCCGCTGCGCCGTCAGATCGTCCTCGTTGACGAACCGGCCGAGGGGCATGATCCCGGCGTTGTTGACGAGCACATCCACCGGGCCGAGCTGCTCCTCGGCGCCGTCCAGGAACGCCGCAAACGACTCCCGGTCGGTCACATCCAGCGCCAGCGCCACCGTGTGAGTGGGGCTCCCCATCTCCTTGGCAGCCTCCTCAGCGGCGCCGAGGTCCACGTCGCCGATCGCCACCTTCATCCCCTGGCGCAGGAATGCCTGCGCGGTGGCCCGGCCGATGCCGCGTGCACCACCAGTGATCGCAGCGGTCTGACCGGCGAGGATACGAGGCTGCTTGGCCATAACCGGACACTAGCGCGACAGTCCGGCCAGCGCACCTTCCGCACCGCTCGCGGGTTATATGGACGGGTCAGCTGCTGGACGGTACCTGCCAACCATCCTCAGAAGGCCACTAGGAGAGGGACAGGGGAGGGCACCACCGAGCCCGGGCGATCCACGGCAGCGCCCGGGCTCGCGTGTGTGGCACCCCATCGCCAGGGGTAAAGTAAGAGCCCGTGCCGGCCTTTCGCTTCCAGAACCAGCGCATCGCCTACACCGAATATGGTGGCGGCCCGGCGGCGGTCACCGCTGCGGGGGCGCGCGGACGGACCGCAAAGAGCTCGCCGGCCGGGGGCGCCCGGTGATCCTCCTCCACGGCCTGCTGCTCTCCCAGGAAATGCACCGGCCGCTGGCCGAAGACCTCGCGGCGCGCGGCAACCGCGCGATCACCGTTGACCTGCTCGGCCACGGCGAATCCGATCGCCCACGCGACATGTGGCGCTACTCGATGAGCATCTTCGGTGAGCAGCTGCTCGGGCTGATGGACCATCTGGAGATCGAGCAGGCCGTCGTGATGGGGACCTCATTGGGCGCCAACACCGCGCTCGAGGTCGCCTCGGCGGCGCCCGAGCGCCTGCGCGGGATGGTGATCGAGATGCCCGTGCTCGACAACGCGCTGCTGTGGAGTGCGCTCGCCTTCACTCCGCCGCTCGTCGCACTCACGTTCGGTGAGCCGCTGATGAAGCTGGTCGCGCGCGGGGCGCGCGCCGTGCCGCGGCGGCTGCTTCCCCATTACGGCAACGTCCTGCTCGACCTGATCCGCCAAGAGCCCGGTCCGGGCGGCGCCTTGATGCAGGGCCTGTTCTTCGGGCGCATCGCCCCGCACCGCTCAGAGCGGCAGACCTTCCAGATGCCCGCGCTCATCCTCGGGCACCACCGTGATCCCGTCCATCCCTTCTCCGACGCGGGCATGCTCGCCAAGGAGCTACCAAACGGACGCCTGCTGGAAGCCGACTCGCTGGTGGAGCTGCGCCTGCAGCCGGAGCGGCTCACGAACGAGATCGCCTCGTTCCTCGACGAGGTCTGGGGCAAGCCGCGGCAAGTGGCGAAACGTGCGGCCAAGCGCACGCCGGCTAAACGTGCGGCGCGCAAACGCCCGGCAAAGCGCGCGGGCTGACCGGACCTATTTCGCCGGGAACAGTTCGAATTCGTTGAGGCTTACGTGGGCCGGCGCTGGGTTGCCGGCCGATGCAGCCGGAGCCTTGCTGATCCACAGTGTCACGAAGCGAAACGCTTTCGTGGAGTCCCGCAGCTTAATGTGCGTGCTGCGCTTCTTCGTGACCACATATGGGCTCAGCTGAACCCAAGCCGGGTCGGTGATCGATGTGGGCAAGGTGTGGCCGTTGGCGCCATACACCTGCACGCTCATCCTAGGGGTAGAGGTGACCAGGCCAGCCGCGGACAATCGCCGCGCGGTCTTCAGGTCGATCACGAGACCCTCGGCCATCTTCGGGGCCACGGCCGGGTTGACCTGCGCGGTCCATGCCGTGGTGGGGTCGCCATCGATCGCCAGGCTTGGGTCGCCAAATTCGCTCGCTGGGTAGGAGTAGGGGTTGTAGGTGGTGGCCGCGTTGGTATCGAACACGATCGCGGCCGGTGTCTTTCCGGTGCTCGTGCCGCCGCTGGATTCCGGTTCAGGCGCGGTGGCCGTGGGAGAGGATTTCGGTGCCGGTGCCGTGAGCGGGATTTTCGGGGGTTTGGCCGAGCCTGTGAACAGCGGGTTCGAAGAGGGTGTCGCGGGCGTTTTCGCCGCGGGCGGGAGCGCTCCCGGTGCCGCCGGCGTAGGTGTGGGCGTGACCGTTCCCGGCGTCGCCGGGACGGGAGTCGCCGAGACGGGGGGCGGCGCGACCGCGACGGTCACCGGGCGGGGCTTATGAGGGCCTTCCTTGGTGAGCGCCGCATAGGCCGCAGCGGCGGCGCCGAGCACGAGGATCGCAGTGACAGCGAGGATCGTTGCCGCAGAGCGCCAGCCGGGAGCGTCCCCATCGAGGCTGCCGGGCGCACCAGCGCCACACTGCAAGCACCAATCCTGGGCACCGGCCATCGGTGCTGAGCAGTTTGCGCACCTCGGCTGCGGCGCGGAGGGCGCAGACGAGAACCCGGGCGCGGAGGAGGGCGGTGGGGCGTCGGCTGACGGTGGCTGCTCGGGGCTCGCAACAGCCGGCGGATCGGCGAGCAATGTGTTCACAGGCGTCTAATTCTAGCTCCAGCGCCAGCTACCTTGGCGCAGGTGGCCCGCCGGAGACAATCTCACGGCCGGTTGGAGTGAATTGGCCCCCGCCCGCCCCGTCGAGCTCCATCTGCCAGTAGTAGCGCGCGAAGGTGGTTCCCGCACGCATCTGCCCGACGTGGGGCTCGAGGAGCTCACCGCGTGCCATCCGCACGATGAGCTCCGGATAGGTCTGTCCGGGCAGCGCCCCATACATGTGTGAGGGATAGCCACCGCCAAAGCGAACGTTGACGTCGGTCACGCGCAAACCCAGCTCGGGATCGCGGAAAGCCTGCACCATGCAGGGCCCGCGCGCACCCACCCCCTCCGCGACGGCTCGTCCCAGCTCGATCAGCCCGGCGTCGGCGATCACCGTGCCCTTGACCGACTCTCCCCCCCGCGACTCGATCATCGTGCGCGGAATCGCGTTCAGGCAACGCCCGTCGAGATCACACAGGCAGTCGATCGAGAACTCCGGCCCGTTCATGGCGCGCTGCAGGATGACCGGCTCGGATACGTAGCCGATAAAGAAGCTTGCCTGCTCGGGGTCCTTGGCCAGGAAGATCGAGCGCGAATTGGAGCCCCGGCGGGGCTTGACGATGACCGGATAGTGCTCTGGCTGGGAGCCCGAGAGCACGGTCGGCGGCGATGGCAAGCCGAGGCGCTCGAGCAGCAGGTGGGTCTCGTACTTGTCAAATGTCGCCGCCGCCATCTCGGGATCCGGTACCAGCGCCGGCAGCAGTCCATCGGCTCTGGCTCTGGCCAGCACCTCGATGTCGGGGTCGATCAGCGGGATCACCGCGCCAGCGTTGTGCTGCTCGCAGAGGCGGATCAACTCGGGTACGTATCCGGGGTCCTCCAGGCTGGGCACCAGCGCGCGCACCTGGGCGGCGTACTGGGCGGGCGCCAGTGGCGAGGTCTCGGTCGCGATCACCTTGGCGTGCTGGGCAAAGGAGGCGACGATGTCATAACGCCGCCCAACGCCGGTGATCATGATCGCGGGGTTCTCGCTCATGACCCAGCTCGCTCGTCAATATCCCAGCCGCCGCTCTGGCCCTTGTAGAGCCCGCCGCCGTGCAGGACGATCGCGACGGTGCGCCACAGGATCTGCAGGTCCAGCGCGAGCGAGCGATGCTCGATGTAGAACAGGTCGAGCTCGATCCGCTCTGGCCACGGCAACGAGGTGCGGCCGTTGACCTGCGCCCAGCCGGTGATCCCCGGCTTCAGCAGCAGGCGCCCGCGCTGGCGGGCGGTGTACTGCTCTACCTGCACCGGGACGGTCGGCCGCGGGCCGATCAGCGACATCTCCCCCCTCAGCACGTTGAGCAAGTTCGGCAGCTCGTCGAGCGAGGTCCTGCGCAGCCACGCGCCCACACGCGTGATGCGCGCATCGTTCTCGTTGACCGCCAGCCCCGCCCCAATGTGCTCGGCGCCGTCCACCATCGTGCGCAGCTTCAGCACGTCAAACGGCCGCCCGTCGCGCCCCACGCGCCGCTGCCGGTAGATCGGATGCCCAGCGGACTCGATCCGGATCGCGAGCATCGCCACGGCGAGCAGCGGCGAGGTGAGCAGGAGGACTGCTGTAGAGACGAGGATGTCAACCACACGCCTGATCACCTTGTTCCCTCAGCGGCTTCCCACGACGCGCTAGTGCCGTGACGCAGCCAATCCCACAACCCCAGCGCGGGTGAAGCGGTCGTCAGGACGTAGTAGCGGGCCAGCAGCAGCGGGCGGGTCCGCACCACGCCCCCCACGCCCGCGGCAACCAGCAGTGCCCATTGCAGCGTCAGCGTGACCGTGTAGAGCGTGCCCGCGCCATCGAGCACGAGCAGCAGGTTCGCGACCAGCGCGACGGCGTGCAAGGCCGGGGTGGCATAGCGGAGGATGCGATGGGAGAGGATCATCAAGCCGTAGCCGAGGCCGTAGCCGCGGGGGGAAAGCATGCCACCACGCAGGACGATCGGCCAGGTGTGGCTCATCATCCGCCGCTTGCGCGCGAACTCCCCCTCGATCGAAGGAACCATCTTCTCCTTAGCGCGAGCGCTCGGCACATACACGGCCCGCCAGCCGCGCTTGACCATGTTGAAGGGGAACGACAGGTCGTGGCCCATGACCGGATCGACCTCAATGTAGGCCTCGCGCCGGGTCGCGTAGATCGCACCGTTGCCCGCGGTGATCGAGCGCAGCCGCGACTCGTAAGAACGGACTGACATCTCGTAGCGCCAGTACAGACCCTCCTGGTTGGTGGCTCCCTCGCCGCGGGCAGCTTGCACGAAGCCGACCTGTCCACAGGCGTAGCCGACGGTGGGATCGGAGAAGGCCTGCACGAGCGAGCGCAGGGCATCGGGCTCCCACAGGGCGTTAGCGTCCGAGAACGCGACGATCTCGCCACGACCGGCGCGCACGGCCGCGTCCTGGGCGCGGATCTTGCCCCCACGAGGCAGCTCCAGGACGGCGTCAGCGCCGGCCTCACGCGCACGTTGCACGGTCGCGTCAGTGCAGCCGTCACAGGCGACGATCACCTCCAGCAGCTGTCTCGGGTAGTCGAGCGCGAGTGCATTTCTCACCTTGGCGGCGATCACCTCCTGCTCGTTATGTGCGGCGATGATCAAGGACACGCTCAGCCGCTCGCCGGTATCTACCGGCGATGACTTACGAGCACCTAACAGGGCCGCTAGCGCTGCTAGCGCCAGCGCATAACCGAGCTGGGTCCACACGATCAGCGCGATGGACAACCAGAAGAGGAGCTCGAGAACGGTGTTCATTTGATGGGATCCCCACCCGTCCTCTCGCGGAGGAGCGACTCGTACAGATCGAGTGTGCGACGGGCGATCGCCTCCCACGAATACTTCCCCTCTGCCGCCGCGCGCGCGGCGGCGGCCATGGACACCAGCGCGGCGCTGTCGCCGAGCAGCTGCTGCAACGCGCCGCGCAGCGCGGCAGGATCTCCCGCGGGCACGGTGCGCGCGGCGCCAGTGGCAGCGATCTCGGGGAAGCCACCGACGTCGCTGAGCAGCAGCGGCTTGCCAAACGCGAGCGCCGTGAACAGCACACCCGACTGGTCGATCTCGCGGTAGGGAAGCACGACCAGGGCGGCCCGGCGGAAGTAGGCCGGCAGCTCGGAGTCTGTGATGAAGCGCGGCACGAAGCGGACGTTCGGCGGGGCGCCCGCGCGCAGGCGCGAGATGTCCATGCGTGGCATCCCGGCGATCCACAGCTCGGCGTCTTCGATGCCATGCCACGCCTGCAGCAGTACGTCGATCCCCTTATACGGGCGCATCAACCCGAAGCACAGCACCACCGGCTTCTCCGTCTGGAAGGGAGCCCGCCCACCCGCTCGCCCACCCGCTGCTCCGGACGGTTGATCCACGGCGAGGTGATCGAATACGCCGTGGGGAATCACGTGGACCCGGTCCGGCTCCAAGTTCAGCTCTCCCGTCAGGCGCTCGCGACCGTGCTCGGAGTGCACGACGACCGCGTCGAAGCGCTCGTACAGGCGCCGCTGCGCGGCGAGCTGGCCTGGGCGGGGCTCGCGCGGCATCACGTCGTGAGCGGTGAGAATGAGCTTTGGGCCCCACCCACCCCGGACGCGTGGCAGCAGGCCGCCGTCGAGTTGCTGGACCGGCAGCCACTGAAAGTGCGCGATGTCCGCTGCGCGCGCGGCGCGGCGGTAGCGCAGCATGTCGGGAACGTGCTCCGCCAGCTTGGTCGCGGTCCGCAGGCGCGAGCGCGGCGCGCCGCGGGCAGCCCGGTAGAAGAACTCGCGCCGCTCGTATCCGTCCGTCAGCGCGACAGGACCGTAGGCAAAGCGGCTCGTGAACAGCTCGACCTCCGCCCCTGCCGCCCCCAGCGCGCGACATAGCGCGTGGTCATATGGAGGCGTATAGGCGGAGGGATCGATGACATGGACGCGCATCGCAGGAGACAATAGGCGCGTGTCCGGTGTCGAGCTGAGCTACTGCGTGGTCAACACATCCCAGCGGGAGCTGCTCCTGCGGGGGCTGGAGGCGATCGCGCGCGATCGGGCGGGCCTGCCGTTCGCGACCGAGGTGCTCGTGCTCGACAACGGCTCACGCGATGGCTCGGCCGAGGCTGCGCGGACACATTCCGCCGTGGACGAGGTGATCGCACTCGAGCACAGACGCGGCAAGGGCGCCAACGACACCGAGCTGCTGCAGCGGGCACGCGGACGCTTTGCGCTGCTGCTCAACGAGGACTCCGAGCTGCATCCAGGCGCAAGCCTGGCGCTGCACCGGGCGCTCGATGAGCGTCCGGACGCTGCCTGTGCCGGCGCGCGCCTATTGCGTCCCGATGGTCGCCAGCAAGCCTCGGCGTGGCGCTTTCCCACGCCGCTTACGGCCTTGGCCGGCGCGTTCTTCTGCACCGGCGGCTGGTCGTGCAGAGCACCGGCGAGCAGACCCGCGAGGTCGACTGGTGCCAGTCCGCAGCGCTGCTCGTGCGCAGCGATGCGGCCGTCGCGGTCGGCTATCTGGATCCCGGCTTCTTCGTCTACTCGGACGAGGTCGACTTCGCCCGGCGCCTGCGCGACGCCGGATGGCGCAGCCTGTGGGTGCCGGCGGCCGTGGCGGTGCACCACGAGCAGCTCTCGACCGATCTGATCCCCGAGCGCAGGATCGTCGAAATGGCGCGCAACCGCGACCTGTACATGCGCAAGCATCATGGCGACGGGGCGGCGCTGGCGGTGCGGTTGTTGACGGCATGGGCCTATGGGCTACGTGCGCTCGCCGCGCTAGTGCTACCGGGACACGTGGGTGGGCGGGATTCGAATCGCTACTGGCGCCACGTCACGGCTACGCTGCGACCGGGGCGGGGGGAGGGACTGCGCGAGGCGGCCGAGCGCTACAACCGCTCCGCGTGAGACCGAGCTCCTCCAGCAGCGCCTCCACGACAGCCCCGTCGAGCTGGGAGCCAGAGACGCGCTGCAGCTCGGCGAGCGCCTCTGCGACGCTGAGCGCTTTGCGGTAGGGACGGTCTGTGACCATCGCCTCGTAGGTGTCACAGGCGGCGATGATGCGCGCCGCGAGCGGGATCTCCTCGCCGGCCAGACCATCGGGGTAGCCGGCGCCATCCCAGCGCTCATGGCTGGCGCGCACGGCAGGAGCGAGGTGGGCGAAGGCATCGATGCGTGCCACAAGCTCACCGCCAACGGCCGCGTGGGTCTTCATCGTGATCCACTCGGCGTCATTCAGCGGCCCCGCCTTGAGCAGGATCTCGCTGGGCACCGCGACCTTGCCGACGTCGTGCAATAGCGCCGCGTAACGCACGTCGCGGGCGCGCGAGCCCGGCGCCCCGAGGCGCACGGCGACCCGCTCGGCAAGCTCGGCGACCTGCTGCTCGTGGGAGGCCGTGTACTCGTCCTTCGCCTCGACGGTGCTCATCAGCGCGGTCAGGGTGGTCGTGAAGGTGCGCTCCAGATCGGCGACGAGTCCCGCCCGGTGCACGGCCGCGCCGAGGCTCGCAGCGATTGTCTCGACGAGCACCGCGTCGGCCTGGGTGAAGGCGTTCGCCTCGTCCGCCTCAATGTTCAGCACGCCCCAGACAGCCTCGTCCACGATGATCGGCACACTCAACTCCGAGCGCGGGTCCGTTTGAGGATCGCGCACGATGTAGTCGCTGTCCATCCGAGTGTCCACGACCAGCGCCGTGGCTCCCGTGCGCGCCACGCGCCCGTTGACTCCTTGCTGAACCGGCTGCTCGACGAGCAGGAACTCGGCCATAACCTCGGCCAGCGCGCCGCTGCCAGCGACCAGGCGCAGCAAGCCGTCACTGTCCAGGCGCTGAATCGCGGCGAGATAGAAGGCGAAGGTGCCGTGGAGCTCCTCGACAACCAGCTTGGCCATCGCCTCGATCTCGTGCGTCGCCGCCAGCCGTGCCGTGAGGCTCGCCGCTACCTTCAGCTGTGTGCGCAGGTAGGCGAGCTCGCCGGCCGAGGCCATGCTCTGGGCACGTGCGTCAGCGCGATGCCTGCGCAGAGCCTCTGCCCGGCGGCGGCGCTCACGGGCGCCTGCAGGGCGCGGTGAAGTAACGGATAGCTCCGGCATCCGGCGATCGGCATCGGCCTATCCGCTCAGCGCCTTGAGGTTCGCGCCCCTGATTCGACAGCTCGGCGGCAGCGAACGTGGCGGATGGCTCTCAGAGATCGCGGAGGGGATCCTCCGCGTACGCCTCGACCTCGCCCCCGCGGGTGCGGAGGCCCGCGACGCGGCGCCGGGCCTCGGCCAGGAGAGCGCGCGCGTGGCGGAACTCTTCGGGCGCGAAGAAGTGGGTGCCGAGGAGCAGCACCGGGGCCAGCGCCAGCCAGGCGGCGCGCAGCAACAGGCCCACCAGCCCGTGGGTGGGCAGCAGCAGCTCGCCCGATACGGCCACACCCGCGAAGATCGCCGTCAGCTGGGCCAGCCGCCGCCACTGAAAGCCGACCGCAAAAAGTGAGCGTGTGAGCATGTAGAGCACGGTCAGCATCACCAGGTAGGCGCCGCACAAGGCGATGCCTGCGCCGGCGATTCCCAGTCCCGCTCCGCTGGGAGGGACCAGCACCAGCAGCAGCGCGACGTTGGCCGCCAGGCCAAGTGCGGTGGCTGGGAAGTTGCGCCCCATCACGCCTGCTCGGCCGGCGATCACCATCAGCACCGGGTAGAGCCCATACAGCGCCCAGCCGAGCGCCAGCCAGGGCAGCGCTTTGTAAGCACCGAAGAACTCCGGGGCCGCCAGCAGCCGCACCACCCAGCGTCCGAGCAGCGCCACACCACAAACGACCACGCCGGTGGCGAGCGCGTAGTAGGTGGTGACGAGCGAGTACAGCCGCCCTGCCTGCTCGTCTGACTCGATCGAATATGCCAGTGGGGGCCAGGCGTACTGGAAGCCGCGCACCGCCACGAACACGACCGTGGCGAGCTTGATCGCCACGGCGTACAGCCCGGCCGCGTGATGGGAGTAACCGCGGAAGATGTAGAAACGGTCGGCGAACTGCAGGGCGTACACGCTTGCATCCGCCGGCACAGTCGGCAGCCCGAAGCGCAGCATCGCATTGAGCTCAGCACGGCGCACGCGCAGGGAGAAGCGCTCGCGCAGCAGGAACCACAGCCCCAGCACGACCAGCGCAGAGGCCCCGAAGTTGCCGAGCAACAGCCCGCGCGCCCCCTGGCCCGCGAACACCACCAGCGCCACGGTGAAGGTGACCGTCATCGCCACGTTCGCGCCCGAGGCATAGATATACGTGCGCGTGCGTTCGTCCACGCGCAACTGTGCGTAGGCCATCTCGAGGTTCGTAAACGCCCACAGCCCGAGCACCGCACAGTCCAGCAGCAGGGGATCCCTGAAGCCCAGCAGCAGCTTCGAGCACTCGCCCGCGAACACCACCGCCAGCAGCGCGGCGACCGTCGTGGTCCATGCCACCGTGGCCGTCGCGGTGCGCGCGATCCGCTCGCGCCTGGCTTTATCGGCGTCGTTGAAGTAGAAGCGGATAAACGCCTCGCCCACGCCGGCGCGGAGCAGGATGCTCGACAGGATTACCGTGGTCAGCAGCGTTTCGGCCGCGCCGTAGGCCGCCGTGCCCAGATGGCGCGTGTACAGCGGCAGCGTGATCAGCGCCAGGGCCTTCGCGAGGATGTCCCCGAACTGATACGCCGCGCCGGTACTGACGAGGCGCTTCAGATAGTCGCGCACGGCTCAGACGCTACTGGCAGCGAGAGGCTGCCCGCGGGGCGCCGGCTCGGCCGGCGGCTGCTGCGCCCCACCCCCGCGCGCCAGCGCCACGCCGATCGCGAGGATCGCCCAGGTGAAGGGGTCCTCGAGGAAGTCCGCGTAGGTCCAGGTGTGCAGGACGAGCGCCGTGAAGCAGGCCGCCAGGGCGATCCGGGGCGGCGAACGCCCGGCGCCTCTGAACAGCACCAGGAAGGCGAGCACGAGCAGCGCCAGGTAGACGGCGAGGCCGGGCAGGCCCTGCTCGGCGGCCACCGTGACGGGGATCGTGTGGGAGGCGGAGGTCGCGTTCTGCTCGGTCGCCTGGCTGGCCTTGCTGTGGCGCTTGTACTCAGTTTCAAACGAGCCCGCGCCGAATCCCTCGAGCGGCCGCTGCGCGAACAGTTCGAGGCCCCCTTCGATCAGGCTCGTGCGGCCGTTCGAGGCGTTCTCGGCCGAGCCGCCTTTGCCTTTCAGGCCGAAGTGCAGCGAGCTGGGGGCGAGCGCCAGCACCGCTACGCCGAGCACCAGCACCGCCGCCGAGGCGTAGAGCGTCCGGCGCAGATCCCATCGCCAGGCGGCGAGCACCGCCAGCCCCAGCAGCAGCGCAGCGATGCTCGACTGCGAGAAGCTCGTCACCAGCCCCGCCAAAAGCCACGCCAGCACGAGCGCCCCGGCCTGCGCCTCGCGGCGCCCTCCCCACAGCACGGCGGTGGTGACGGCGATCATCACCAGGATCAGAAAGCGGCCGTAGATGCTGGGGTCGAAGAACACCGAGTTGACCCGGAAGTAGTTGTCGTATTGGTTGGCGGTGACCAGCTTCGGGTTCAGGAACAGGCTCTTGCGCGCGTACTCCACGAACCCGACTCCCGCCAGCAAGATCGCGATCGCCACGAGCAGGCCGAGGCAGCGCAGCAGCAAGCGGCTAGTCCAGGGCACGTCGCGCAGCAGCACGAACAGCAGCCCGAAGGGCAGATAGAAGAACGCCACGTTCTCGGCCGCCTTGGCGCGGTCATGGGAGTAGGAGATCTGCAGCACGTAGAGCACAACCGCCCCCAGCAGCACCCACTGCAGCTGGCGGATCGCCGGGTTCGCCGGATCGCGCGCGGCCACGCTCCGGGCGGCGGGATCGCCGCCGCGAGCGCGGAGGATCGCAAGCAGGCGAACGGCGATGCCTGCGGCGACGACCACGTACAGGGGTATCAGCAGGTTGACGGTCCGCCCGTCGGCGGAGATCGGCAGACGGAAGGGCAGCGCGGCGGTCACGAGCAGCGGCAGCGCTTCGGGCCAGCGATGGATCAGCATGGCGAGCAGCCCGATGGCGAGCAGCCCCGCCACAGCCAGCGGCACGAGCGTGCCGGCCGAGGGCAGACTGGTCGCGGTGGGCACCGGGATCATCTGCGCACCAGCGCGAAGCTGCGCGGCGAGAGTACCGGGCTGGACTGGCCGCTGAGGGTCAAGCGCACCCTGTATTCCCCGGCCGGGGCTGTGGGGCCCTCGGTCTCTGCCACCAGGAACGGGTGCCCGCCGGGGGTGGTGCCGGTCCGGTAGGCGGATGCCGTGCCGCGACGTCCGTTCCAGCGCAGCGAGAACTGTTTGTAGCGGGGCACGGGATGTTCGCGCAGCAGGGTCGCCACGACGTTTCCCCGCGAGTCGATCACGGCCGCCGTCACCCGTTCGGCGTGGGAGAGCTTGAAGGAGATGGACTCTTCTTTGTGGCGCCCGCCCGGCGCCGGCGAGAAGTTCGAGGTCAGCTGAAACCTCTGGACAGTGGTCGGGGTGTGCTTCAAGCGCTGGGTCAAAAAGAAGGCGAGAAAGCAGGCCACGACGAGCGCCCCGAAGACGATCCGTCCCAGCGGATCGCCACCGTCGTTCTCACGAGGGGCCCGAACCTCCCCCGCGGCGGCTGCGGTCAATCGCCGCCGCCCAGCGCGAAGCGCTCGACCGTGTCCGAGCGCAGCCCGAGCCGCAGCGTCTCCAGGGAGAGCACGTCGGCCGGAGCGATGTTGCCGAGGTTGCACTCGGTGCCGAAGTGCTTGAGCAGCCAGACCTGCTGGGCCTGGAGGGGCGCATCGAAGATCAGCCGGGAGGGATCGATCGAGTGGGCGATCTCCTCGATCAGCCCCGTCCTCGGTTCGCCGTTTGCCCTGTAGATGCCGGCGGTCCCGGACTCGCGGGCCTCGGCGATCACCTTCCAGGCCCCAGCCTCCAGGTCGCCTTCGATCTGTTCGACCCAGACGTAGGGAGCCATGATGAAGTCGATGTCCTTGCTGCCAACCTCTGCGAACACGGTGAACTCCCGGGACAGCCGTTCGATCAGCTCGCGCTTGACCTCGGCCTCGAGCTCGATCGTGCCGTCGGAGATCTCGACATGGCGCAGCCCCAGCTCGCGCAGCCAGGCCACGAGGCCCTCGACCCGTCCCTGGCGGATCGCCAGCTCGGTGAGCGTTCCCCCCAGCACCACCGGGACCCCGTGGGCGCCGTAGCGCTCGAGCTTTGGCCGTAGGTTGGCGCTCACCAGGGCGGTGCCCCAGCCGAGCTTGACCACGTCGATGCAGTTCCCCGCGACCTCCATCAGACCGTCTATCTCCGCGAGCGACAGCCCCCGGTCGATCACGTGCGTAATACCCCGCTCGCGCGGCTTCTCAGAGCGCTCTGGGATGTCCAGGAAGTGGGCTATCGGCACGTGCGGCGAGGGTTTTCTGAGGGTTCGCGGCACCAGCGGGCCGGGAGGGAGGCCATGTGACGATCACCCGCTAGTGGCACTGCTCGCACCGCCGCCTCCCGGTGTTTCGCTCACCGCCGCGGCCTTGTCGGCGCCAGCGATCACCACCACCACCGCAGTGCCGGTGAGCGACGCCACAGCCGTTTCCATCGGCTGCACCTGAGTCACTGAAAGCGCGCTCGCCACACTCTGCGCTTCGGCCCGGTGTCCGCTCGCGTACTCGACGAGCGACGTGGCATGAGATTCGGGCGGCCTTCCGCTAAGCGCCGTCGCCTGCGAATAACCGCTTTGGCGGAGATTTTCAGACAACCTACGGGCAAGCCCAGTCGTGTTCGTGCTGTTCAGCACCACCACCGATGTGGCCGCGGGGCTCGTCGCAGCCGCCGGGCTTTCGCTGTGGCGCGAGCTTGCCGTGTGGGTGTGAGAGCTAGTCGTGGTGTGTGCGGCGGGTTTTTCAGTGCTCTGCCCAGCGGTCGCTCCCTGGCTGCCCGTTTTTCCACCGCCCCCCGAGGAGAGGACCAGCACGAGCACCACCACGACGGCGATCACCGCACCTACGATCAGGGCGGTGGCGCGGGCGGGAGAGCGCCCGTTACCCGCAGAGTAGATCTTCGCGTCCCCGCGCCGGGTGCGCGACTCGGCGCTCAAGCGCTCTGCCTGCCGGGCTGCTGCGGCGGTGCGGGCCGTGGTCTCCTCCGGGCTTCGCCGTGGGCTAGTGGGAGCGGGCGGGCGCGAGGACGAGGCGCGGCGCGGGGAAGGCGCGGAGGCCGCGCTATCTGCAGATTGGGGAGAGGAGGCGGGTGCAGAGACGACTGGGGGCGTGGGAGCGCGCGGGGCGTGGGGGGCTGAGCCGCCCGCCGCACGCGCGGCAGCAGCCGCAGTGGCGGGAACGCCCGAAGCGGGGACCTGCGAAGGCGGCTCTGCTGGTGCTTGCGCCACACCACCGGCCGGAGAAGTGCCAGCGCTTGGAGAGCCAGCTGGGGCGTCCGGCACTCCGCCCTTCACCGGAGCCGCAGCCTCCGTGGGCGAAGTGCCAGCGGCCGCGGCTGCAGCCGAAGTTGAGGGGAGATCGGTCGTTATGGGCGGCGCCTGGGCAGGGATTCCCTGGGTTGCGGGAGCTCCCGTCCCAGCGGCCGGTGGCGCAGCTCCAGCCGGAGGAGTGCTGCTTGGCCCGGCGGAGGCAGCCGAGGCAGGGACGCCGGTGGCAGGGTCAGCCTCACCGGGGGTTCCAGGTGCAACTTGCCCGGGGGCCCCTGGAGGGACAGCCTGGCCCGGGAGGACTCGTGTTGCAACTGCAGCGGCAGCCGCCGCCGGGCGGGCGACGACAGGGGTGGTGCGCGGGACCTGAGGCGCGGCCTGTTGCACGCGAGCAGCCGCTCCAGCGCTCACACGCTGCTCCAACTCAGCGGCGCGCTCCGGGGCGCGTCCCGCCCACTCGCGCAAACGCTTTAGCTCGCGGGCTTGGGAGAAGACGAGCAGCGAAAGGATCGCGATGGCCAGCAGGGCGGCGAATGCCGCGACCGCCCCAGCCTGAGTAAACGAATTCGAGAGCGAAAATGCAAGTGGCAAAGGTGTCATGAATCTGGGGAGTGTATGAGGGGCGCAGGCGCACCGTGCTCCTCAGTGCCGCTTGACTGCCGGTCCTCAGGCTCCTCCGGCGCCTCCGGCGCCTGTAGAGCTGTCACAACCATGGACGGAGGGAGATCCTCAGGCGCGGAGGAGTCCTTCCCAGCGCGTCCCGCTGTGGGGACTTTCCCCACGCCGCGTGCGGCTGACAGCTCAGACACCTTCGCCGCCAGGCCTGCCGCGTCGCCCTCGAGCACGAGCAGGCTGATCTCGTCGAACATCGACTCCACCGCCGCCGCTCCGAGCGGCTCGCGCTCGGCCAGCAAGATCTTCTCGGCGCTCGTCTGCCGCGGGCGCTCGTATCCGTTGAACAGCTCCTCGTGGAGCTTCTCCCCCGGGCGCCGGCCGACGATCTCGATCTCGATGTCCCGGTCTGGGTCCAGGCCCGAAAGCTCGATCATCTCGCGGGCGAGCTCGACGATGCGCACCGGCTCGCCCATATCGAGCACGAACACCTCCGCGCCCGCTGAAACGCCTTCAGCCGGTGTCTGGCCGCCGGTCTGAGGGGCAGCCGCGAGGTCCTCGGACTCTGCGCGGGCGAGCGTGCCTGTGCGGATGATCAGTTGCACCGCCTCTGGGATCGTCATGAAATAGCGCGTCATGCGCTCGTCGGTCACCGTAACCGGACCGCCACGCTCGATCTGCCGGCGGAAGATCGGCACCACGCTGCCGGAGGAGCCGAGCACATTGCCGAACCGGACCGCCGCGTAACGGGTGTCGCGAAAGCGCGCCGTAGCGGCCTCCAGCGCGAACTCCGCGAGCGCCTTCGAGGCGCCCATCACGGTCGCCGGGGCAACCGCCTTGTCTGTGGAAACCAGCACGAAGCGCCTCACGCCCACCTCACCGGCGATGTGCGCGACGACGCGCGTGGCGATCGCGTTGTTGCGCACCGCCTCGACCGGATTGGCCTCCATCAGCCCCACGTGCTTGTAGGCGGCGGCGTGGAATACGACAGCCGGGCGGTGCTCTGAGAAAACCTCACGCATGCGCTCCTCCTCCTTGCAGTCGGCGAGCACCGCCGAGAGCATCGAGGGCGACACGTGGCGCTCGTCCTCCAACTCGCGCTGAATCGAGAAGAGGTTGTCCTCGGCGTGGTCGAGCAGCACGATCCGGTGAGGCTCGACGCGGGCGATCTGACGGCACAGCTCGGCACCGATCGAGCCGCCCGCACCCGTGACCAGCACCACCTGTCCCGCGAGATAGGCACCAACGCGCTCCAGCTCCATCTGCACCGGCTCACGCCCGAGCACATCCTCGACGCGCACCTCGCGCATCTGACGCGCGAGCGCGCCGCGCGTCTGCAGCAGCTCGAACACGGTCGGCAGCGTACGCACGGGGATCCCGCGCGCGCGACACTCGCGCACGATCCGCGACCGCGTCGACCCCGGGGCCGAGGGAATCGCGATGATCACTTCATCCGGCTCGACCTGGTCGAGCACGCGTGTCAGGTCGCCTTCGGTGTTGCCGCGCACCCGCACTCCATCGATGCGCAGGCGGCGCTTGTGTGGATCGTCGTCGAGAAAACCCACCGGCGTCAGTCCCAGCCCACGGTTGCGCAGGATCTCGCGCAGCACGAGCCTGCCACCGTCGCCCGCACCGGCGATCAGCACGCTGCGCTGGTTCTTGCCCCCACCTCCGAACGCGGCCAGTGGGCGGCGCTCGTAGATCGAGTGCGCCACCGCGCGCACGCCCACGAGCAATACCAGCGCGAGCAGAGCGAACAGCACGATCACTCCGTTCGGCAACGCCACCGCCGCCGTGCTGCGGTAGTGGTGAACCGGACGGAACACCTCCACTCCCACGACGCTCAGCAGCACGACCGCAAGCACCGCCCGCGCCACAGCCTCGTAGTCGCGCTGGCCGGAGTAGCGCCAGCGCCGCTGATACACACGTGCCAGGACCAGCACGGGCAGGCTGCCGGCGAGTACCCACCAGATCGTGCGTTCGCGCAGGTGCGAGTAGTAGCCGGTCGGGCCGTGCTCGAAGCGCAGCTGGAAGGCTAGGTAGTACGCGAGCGCGACCAGCGCCCCGTCCACCGCGAGCTGGGGCAGAGAGTGCCGGTGGAGGGGAAGGGCCGCCGCGCGGATCCGTCGGCGCATTGGCTCAGATTGTACGGGCTACTCAGCCATCCAGGCCGGACAGCAACAGGTCCACCAGAACCCGCGGGTCGCGTGTAATACGAATCCCACCCGCCCCCGCACCCATACCCGCGGCAGTGCCCTCGGTGCGCTTGCCCAGGTCCAGCTGCTCGGGCTCCTGGAGTTTGCTCAGGCGGCCTTCCTCGATCAAGCGTTCGTCGACCGCGCCCAGGCGCCCCTCAAACGTGGTGTACACCGGCGTCCCCAGCGCAACCGCCTCGCGGTTCATCGTGCCGCCGGCGGAGATCACCAGATCGGCATAGGAGATCAGCGACTGCGCGTCGATCGCGCGGGGCGGTACGACGAAGCCCGGGACCGAGCCCAGCTCGGCACGCTGGGCCGCGGTGCGAGGCAGAACCACGACCTGCACACCGTCCGCCGCCGCGGCCGTGCGCAGGCGCTCGAGCACCCGCGCAAACAGATCGTTCTCGAAGCGGTGGTAAAGCGACACATCGGGAGGGGTGCGCACGACGACGATAGGGCGCTCGCGGTGCAGGCCGAGCTCCGCCGGAACGGCCGGGTCGGGGTGGAAGTCATGGAGGTAGTACTCCTCCTTGAGGCCCTCGTACTGAGCGAGCTTGCCGCGGGCACCGTAGCGGTACAGGCGCTCCGGCGGGATCGCGTCCGGCACGACCACCGTACGCGCCAGGCGGCAGTTGACGTTGTGCTGCACCGTCGCCCACTCGTAGTCGAACATCGTCGCGCTCGGGATTCGCAAGAGCGCGGCCGCCACGCTGACGTCGTTCGAGCCATGCCCCAGCGCCAGGTCGAAGCGCTGGCGCCTGGCCCAACGAGTGAGCGCGAGCGAGCGAGCCGCCAAGCCGCCCGCCTTGGCCACCCGCCGCTCGCCGCGATGGCGCCCGATCGCGGTGTGCGCGATCCCGAAGCGCTCACACAGCGCGAGCGTCTGGGCGAAGTCGCGCGCCGTCACCCGAACCTCGTGACCATCCGCACGCAGGCACTCGATCACCGGCCGCATCACAAGCACGTGCGGGCTGTTCGTCAGGTCGATCCAAACGCGCATCGGAAAGGGGACGGTATCGTTGCTCCGGCGCATGCTCGTCCTCGCATCGGTCACCGAGTCGCTCGTCAACGTCTCCTCGCACTTCGTGCGCGACGCGGGGCTGCCCGGCATCTTCCTGCTGATGGCGCTCTCCAGCGCCTGCATCCCGATCCCCTCCGAGGTGGTCATGCTGTTCGCCGGTTTCGCCGTCGCCGACCCCAGCCAGAGCGCTTCCCACCACCACCTGACGATGCTCGGGATCGTGCTCGCCGGCCTGCTCGGCACGATGGCCGGTTCTTGGGTCGCCTATGCGGTCGGTCGCGGCGGACGTCTGGAGTTGCTTGAGCGCCACGGCTCCAAGCTCCACATGGGACCAGCCCAGATCGCCCGGGCCGAACGCTGGTTCGAGCGCTATGGACAACCGGTCGTCCTGTTTGGGCGCCTGATCCCGCTGATCCGCGCATTCGTCTCGCTACCCGCGGGCATCGCGCGAATGCCGTTCTGGCGCTTTACCGTCCTCTCACTTCTCGGCTCAATTCCCTGGGTGCTCGCGCTGGCTTTCGCCGGGCACGCGCTCGGGGGTGACTGGACAAGCGTGCGCAAGGGTTTTCAGTACGTCGACTACGCGATCCTCGCCCTCATCGTCATCGGAATCCTCTACGCGGTCGTGCACCGGCGCAGAGACGGTTTGCCGCACGGTGCTCCCGAGACGGGGCGGGCGGGCCCCGATTCCGACGCGGTCAACGACGTGGGCTGACCGCACGCGATGGGGTCGCGAGGACGGCTCTCTCTCAGCCACGCAGTGGCTCTTGGCCTGGCACACGGCCCGACCGAGCTGTTGCCGATCTCCTCCTCGGCTCACACAATCCTGATCCCGTGGCTCGCCGGTTGGTCTTACTCAGAGCTCGACCCTGAGCTGCGCAAGTCCTTCGAGGTCGCGCTCCATGCGGGAACCGCCGCCGCGCTGCTCGTCGATCTGCGCGCGATCGAGTCTCACCCGGGCCTGGCCGCCGTTCTACGCCAGGCTACGGCGCCTCAGGACTTTTCAGCCAGCCAGGCCCTGCTCATCATGCTCTCTTTCATTCCGCCGCCGTCGTCGGATACACCTTCGAGCAACCCCTGCAACGCCGCCTCAGCGGCCTGCGCACAATCGCCGTCGGCCTGCTCCTCGGGGGGGTGGCCATGGCGCTCGCCGACGTGCTCCGAGCAACGGAACGCGGACCTTGGCGCAGGCCGGCACGTTCGACGGGCTGCTGCTGGGGCTTGCCCAAACATGTGCGCTGGCTCCGGGCGTTTCGCGCAGCGGCGCCGTGCTCTCCGGCGCGCGCGCGCGCGGCTTCAGCCGCATCGACTCAGCCACGCTCGCGCGCCGCACCGGGCTCCCGGTGATCCTCGGCGCCGGTGCACTCAAGACCGCCCGCCTATTCCAGAACGGCGGGTCGGGTGGCGGCGGGCGGACACTCGCACTCGGGGGGATCGCGTCGTTGTTCTCCACGCTCGCCGCCATCCGGCTGCTGAGCGGAGAGCGCGAAATACCCGGCACAGCGGATCGCTGTTGCCCTACTCGATCTACCGCGGCTTGCTCGCGTCGCTCGTGATCAGACGCCTGCGCCGGGCGCACAATAGGAACGAATGACGATGCTCGGGACCCTGCTCGGCGGGCGCTACCGCCTCGACGCCCAGATCGGGCGCGGCGGGATGTCGACCGTGTACCGCGCCTTTGACACGGTGCTCGAACGCCCGGTCGCGATCAAGCTGATGCACCGCGAGATCGCCTCCGACTCCGATCAGCTCGAGCGTTTTCGCCGCGAGGCACGGTCGGTCGCGCGGCTCAACCATCCCCACATCGTCACCGTGATCGACGCCGGCGAGGAGCCATCGTCGGAGAGCGTCATGGGCGAGTCGGACGGGGAGGTGGGGACTCCATTCATCGTGCTCGAGTACGTCGAGGGCGAGACGCTCAAGGCGCTGATCCGCCGCGAGGGACCGCTCGAGATTCCCCGCGCGATCGCCTACGCGATCGAGCTCGCGCGCGCGCTCGGCGCCGCCCACGAGCGCCTGATCGTGCATCGCGACGTCAAGCCCCAAAACGTGCTGATCGGGGTCGAAGGCAGCGCCAAGATCACCGACTTCGGGATCGCCCGCACGCTCTCAGAGGAGGGGCTGACGATGGACGGGCGGGTGCTCGGCACGACCGACTACGTCTCCCCCGAGCAGGCGCTCGGACAGTCGGTCACGGGCCAGTCCGACCTCTACTCGCTCGGAATCGTCCTCTACGAGATGCTCACCGGCACGGTCCCCTTCAGCGGCGAGACCCCTGTCACGGTTGCGATGAAGCATGTGCGCGAGGACGTGCCCGACGTGCAGCTCACGCGGCCCGAGGTCTCGGCCGCGACCGCCTCGGTTGTCGACCGCGCGACCGCCAAGGACCTCGACCCGGCGCTATCCCGACGCCGCAACGATGCTCGCCGACCTCGAGGAGGTGCTCGCGATCGAGGCCTCCCGCACGGGGCAGGCGACGGGCGAGGTCACGACCGTGCTGCGCACCCTCCCCGGGCCGACCCGGCGGCGTCTGCCGTGGCGCATGCGCCATCCCGTGCGCTGGCTGGGCTCGCTGGCCTGCTCGGGCGCTCGTCGCGCTCGTGCTTGCGCTCGCCGCCAACCAGACCCACCGCGGGTCGCAGCCGGACGTCAAGGCGCCGGCCGGGCTGACCGCGGTGCCACTCGCGCAGACGGCGGCCCACGACTACAACCCGTTCGGCACCGGCCCCGAAAACCGCGAAAAGGTCCAGAGCGCGGTCGACGGTGACCCCAACACCAACTGGAGCACCGAGCACTACTACGACGGCACGCTGAAGAAGGCCGGCGGCACCGGCGTGGGGCTGTACGTCGACGCCGCCCCGAACGTGGCGGCCAGGCAGATCGAAATCCAAACGCCCACCCCCGGCTTCGCCGCGCAGATCTACGTGGCCAACCACATCGATCTCTCGCTGCCCTACGGAGACTCGACCCCGCTCACCGCGCGCGGTTGGCACGGTCCGGTTGGGGAAGATCCCAACGTCCGCAACGCCACCCACATCCAGCTCAACCCCGCCGGCGCGCGCTACCGCTACTACCTCGTCTGGATCACCGACGCTGCCCACAGGCATGCAGCTCGCCTCGATCTCCGAGCTCACGCTGTTCCGCTGAGCTGGCGCTGCTCGTGGCGCTCGAGCGCCAGCCGGCACAGGCGATCGAGGAGCTCCGGGTAGGCGATCCCCGAGGCGGCCATCAGCTTCGCGTACACGCTCGTCGGTGTGAAGCCGGGCATCGTGTTCAGCTCGTTCACAAGCACCCGCTCGCCCTCGACAAAGAAGTCCACCCGCGCGAGCCCTGCGCAGCCGGCGTGTTCAAACGTCTCCAGCGCGAGCTCGCGCACCCGTTCGCGTGCGGCGGGCGAGATGCTCGCGGGCACCTTCAGCTCCATCCCCCCCGGGCGTGTACTTAGCCGCGTAGTCGTAGCACTCTCCGGCGAACGTGATCTCGCCGGGCTCTGAGGCCAGCGCCATCGCGGCGCCCGAAGCCTGTTCGGCATGCGAGTGGCCGAGCACGCCGCACTCGACCTCCACACCCCGGGCCAGTGCCTCGACGATCACCAATGGGTCGTGTGTAAACGCGACCTCGATTGCTGGGATGAGCTCGTCGCGTGCGGTTATCTTCGCGATCCCGACCGAGGAGCCGAGATGCGCAGGCTTTACGAATACCGGCAGCCCGAGCGAGTCGATTTCCCGTAGCACCTGCACCTTGGCGCTCTGCCAGCGCTGCTCTCGCACCCCCAGATAGTCGACCTGAGGCGTGTTGGTGCTGGACATCAGCTGCTTGAAGAGCACCTTGTCGAGGCACACCGCGGACGCCGTCACGCCAGCCCCCACATAGGGAACGCCGAGCATCTCTAGCAGCCCCTGCACCGTGCCGTCCTCGCCGAACGGCCCGTGCAGCGCTGCGAACACGACGTCCGCCCCGAGCAGGCCCTCGCCCGGGCACAGGCTCAACCGCTCCCCCTCGCGCTGCCAGGCGCCATCGCGTTCGATCTGCACCCACAGCACCTCATGCCCGGCCCTCTGCAGGCCCTCGCGCACCGCGCACCCCGAGGACAGCGACACCTCGTGCTCGGATGAGCGCCCTCCGGCGAGCACCGCCACTCTCAGCGGCTCTGTCTCGCTCACGGGTGGGGGGTGGGGGCCGGTGTAATGGGCGGTGTGGCGGGGGTTGTCGCTGGCGCAGTGGTGCTCGGGGTCGTCGTGGGCGTGGTCGGGGTGGTTGGTGGCGGTTCGGCCGTCATGCCGATCGTGATCGTCACCGTGGCGCCCTTGCCGGCGTGAGAGCCGGCGGACGGGCTCTGCTTCAGGACGTGCCCGACTTTCCCCGCCTCGCTAGTCGGTTCGGTAACCGTATTGACGGTGAAGCCCGCTTTTTCAAGCGCGGCCGTGGCGGCCACTTCGGTCTTGCCTTCGACGTGCGGGACGGCTACTTCCTTTGGCGCCTGTGCCACCACCAGGTTCACCTTCCCACCTGTGGGCAATGTGCTGGGCGCCGCCGGCGACTGTGACAGCACCGTTCCCTGCGCCTGGCTGGCCGAGACCCGCTGGGTAACCGTCCCGAGTGTCAGTCCCGCGCTCGTGAGCGCCGTTTCGGCGGCCGGGAGTGACTGGCCGGTCACGTTTGGCACGTGCACCTGGGCGGGACCGCTGGAGACGAATACGGTGACGGGACTGCCGACTCCCAGCACGAGCCCCGCGGATGGGTCGGTCGAGATCACGTGGCCCTGCGCAATCTTGGCGCTTGACTGTTCCTCGCTCGCCGGCTTGAAGCCTGCCGCTCGCAGCTTGCTCACGGCCTTCGCGGCGGTGAGGCCTTCGACGGCTGGCAGCTTCGCTGTGCCGGGGCCAGCGGAGACCAAGATGCTCACGCGGGCCCCCTTCCCCACCTCGTTTCCGCCGGGCGGCGTTTGGCTGACCACCAAACCGCTTGCGACGCTGGTGCTCGCGGTAGTCGCGGCGGTCGGGTTCAGGTTCGCGCGTCTCAGCCGTGTGAGTGCGCCCGCTTCAGTCTGACCGACTACGTCCGGCACCTTCACGCGGCCGGGAGAGGAGAGCAGCAGCCCGAGCGCCACCAGCGCAGCGAGCAGCAGCGCCCCGCTCACCCACAACAGCCAGCGCCGAAAGCGGTCACGCTGCTCGGAGCGCTGCCCACCCCTACCGTTCTCAGCGCCGAAATCTCCGGCCGGTGGCAGCAATAGCGCACCTGACTCCGGCAGCGTCACGCCCATGCTGGGGCTCATGGCTGGCGGAGCGCCATACGGCCCGCCGGTGGCAAGGACGGTGTCGGCAATGGCACCCGCGACGACGCTGCTAGCACCGGCAGGGAGTCCTTGGCGTGCCTGCTGGAGCGCCACGATGAACTCCTCAGCATCGGCGAAACGCCGTGCCGGGTCCTTGGCGAGCGCGCGCAACACGACCGCGTCCAAGCTTCCGGGAAGGCCGGGCTGGCGCTCGCTCGGCGCTCGCGCCTGCGCCGAGACCTGCTTGAAAGCGATCGCCACCGCGGTCTCGCCGTCGAACGGCACCGCGCCAGTCAGCAGCTCATACAGGATGATCCCAATGGCGTACAGGTCAGAGCGCCCGCTCACCGCATGTCCCTGAGCCTGCTCGGGGGAAAGGTATTGGGCGGTGCCCATGATCGAGCCGGTCAGCGTCATGTCCGAGGCACCCGCCCGGGCGATCCCGAAGTCGGTGACCCGCGCGCGGCCCTCCTCGTCGAGGATCACGTTGTGGGGCTTCAGATCGCGGTGAATGACCCCGCGCTTGTGCGCAAAGCGCGCGGCGCGCAGGATCTGCGTGACGATGTCGATTGCCGTGGCGGGGTCGAGTGCGCCCTGCTCGCGCACGACCGTCTTCAGTGAGCGCCCAGCGACGTACTCCATCGCGATGTAATACGTCCCGTTCCACTCGCCGCGGTCGAAGATTCCGACGATGTTTGGGTGCGACAGCCCGGCGGCGCTCGAGGCCTCACGGCGGAAGCGCTCGACGAACTCCTGGTCTTCGGCAAAGTGATGATGCAGAACCTTCACCGCCAGCTGCCTGCCGAGCAGCTGGTCCTCGGCGAGGTACACGTCGGCCATGCCTCCCGAGCCGAGCCGCGAGATCACCCGATAGCGCCCGTCGATGATCGTCTCTGGCTCAATCATGGAGCAGCACTTCCATCACCTGCCTGGCGACCGGCGCGGCAAACGACGCGCCCTGACCCGGGACATGTTCGAGGGTCACGGCAATCGCCACTCGCGGATTGGTTGCGGGCGCGAAGGCGATAAACCACACGTTGTTGATCGCCGCGCCGACCTGTGTCTCGGCGGTGCCGGTCTTTCCCGCCACCTGTACGCCCGGGATCTGTGCCTGGGTACCCGTGCCTTCACTTACCACCGCCTCCATCATGCTCGTCACGGCAGCCGCGGTCGAGGGCTTCATCACGACCGACTGCACACGCGCGGAGATCTGCTGGACCGTGCGCCCGTCGGGATCGATGATGCGCTGCGTCAGGTGCGGCACCATCAACCGCCCGTGATTGGCCACGGCGGCAGCGACCTCCGCCATCTGCAGCGGAATCACCTCCAGTTTGTCCTGACCAATCCCCAGGCGACCGACGTCGACGCGCTGGCTGGTGGGGGGCAGGATCTTCCCGTGGCGGTACTCGCCGCTCGAGGACATCTTGGCGGCCGGGTAATCGAGCTGGGGCTTGTGGCCGAAGCCGAAGCGGTTCATGTAGCGCGCCATCGTCTGCTTGCCCAGCTTCTCGGCCACCTGCGCCCACACTGTGTTGACCGATTTCACGAGCGCTTCGGTGAGGCTGATCTGGCCGAGACTCTCGCCGTTGTCATTGCCCAGCGGGACGCCGGAGATGATCACGTCGTTGCGCCCGCTCAGCGTCGACTGTGCAGTGAACTGTCCCGTGTCGATCGCCGCGGTCGCGGTCACCACCTTGAAAGTCGAGCCCGGTGCGTAGCCGAACTGGGTCGCGCGGTTGACCAGCGGCGTGCCCTGTATGTCGGTGGTGAGCTTTTCATACGCGCCCCGTACAGTCAGCTTGTTCGGGTTGAAGCTGGGCGTCGAGACCATCACCTTGACCGCCCCGTTGCGCGGGTCCAGCGCGACCACCGCCCCGTGATGTTCTCCCAGTGCCGCGATCGCTGTCCTGCTGAGCTTTTGGATCGAGCGTGGTCAGGACTTCGTCGCCCTGTGGACGCTTGCCCTGGAGCTGGTCGAGGATGCTCTGCAGGTTCGTGCCGGTCTGGCCGTTCAGCGCGGTGTTGCGGAAGCTCTCCAGTCCGGTCTGGCCCAGGTCGGGGCTGATGAAGGAGAAGCCGATCGCGTGGGCAAACTCTTCGCCCTGCGGATACCTCCGCTGGTAGGTCCCTTCCGCGCGGCCTGCACGCTGCGCGCCAGCACAGTGCCGTCAGCGGCGAGGATCCTTCCGCGGGCAATGCGTTCCTGCTCGAGCAGCGCGCGGGCGTTCAGCGGGTTGCTGCGCAGCGAGGAGGCTTCGAAGATCGTCCAGCGTGAGGTGAACGCGACGAGCAGTGCGAACAGCAGGACGACGAGCCCATACAGAGCGGATGATCGGACGGTTCACAACGCGGACCAGCCTCATTTGCGAGCTGTCCGAGTTCGAGGCTGTGCATCAGGTCGGTCGCGTCGCCTTCCGAGCGAAGCGTGTGATCGAGCAGCGTCCGTCGCCGCACGGACTCAGCGTCGAGGCGCTCACGCCAGAGACGAAACTCTTTGCTGTAAAGCTTCACCCCGCCGGGGAGTTCATAGGGAAAGCCATTGAACAGCGTCACCAGGCCGCGGCTGTTCGTGCCGATGAAGTAGACCGACTGCGACGCCACGTAGGCCCCCACGCCAAGGACAGCCAGCACCCCGAGCACGATCGTCACGTCGCGAGGCGACGCGCCGCAGGCGTCTGGCTGCCGGGCACCCGCAGGCGGACTACCCGGCGGCGAGGGCCGCGACGTGGCTCCAGCTGCGGTCGGTCGGGCGTCGTCTGGGCGGGCGGCGCCACGGATCACGTTCGCCGGCAGCACCGGGATGCCAATCAGCGTGTATGCCCGTCTCCTAATGCGACCCTCCCGCCGCGCCGACCGCCCGGGCCATCTGCAGCTTCCTCGACACGCAGCAGCACGACCGTGATGTTGTCTCGGCCTCCTGCCTCGTTCGCCGCGGCGATCAGCGCCTCGCCAGCGTCACGCAGGCGCGGGTGGGCGAGCAGGATCCCGGCGAGGTGCTCGTCGGAGACCATCGTCGTAAGGCCATCGCTGCACAGCAGGTACACGTCGCCATCACGAGCGCGGTAGGAGCGAGTGTCGATCTCGACCTCCGGCTCTGGCCCAAGGGCACGCGTGATGACCGAGCGCTGGGGATGCTCGACGGCCTCCTCGCGCGGTGAGCTTGCCCTGGCGTATGAGCTCATCGACGAGCGAATGGTCGTCGGTCAGGCGCAGCAGCGCCCCGCCGCGCAGGCAGTAGGCACGGCTGTCGCCGACGTGCGCTATCGCCACCTCCTCGGCGCCCACATACACGGCCGTGAGCGTCGTACCCATGCCGGCGTGCTCGGCGTTTGCCCGGGAGAGCTCGTGGATGCTGACGTTGGCCGCACGTGCGTAAGCAGCGAGACTGCCCTCGGCGTCCGCCGTATCGGGCAGGCCATCCTGGAAGGACTCGACAGCGAGCCGGGAAGCGACCTCTCCGGCCTGTGCACCGCCCATGCCGTCCGCCACCACGAACAGCGGCGGCCGGGCGAGCATCGAGTCCTCGTTCGCCCGCCGCTGGCGCCCCGTGTCGGTCCCGGTGTACTGCTCGGCCACGCGCAGCATCTGACTCAGTCCACCTCGAATGTGAATTCGCTGTCGCCGATGCGCACGCGGTCCCCCGGATGCAGTGGACGGGCGCTCTGCAGCAGCTCCTCGTTGAGGTAGGTGCCGTTGGTGGAGCTGAAGATCCTCGATAGCCACTATGTTGCCCTGCTCGTACACGCGTGCGTGGCGCGAGGAAGCGAACGGGTCCTCCAGCCGTATCTCCGCGCGCTCGCCGCGGCCGAGCACGATGTCGCCGTCGAGGTCGTAGATCATCCCGGGGTCGTGCCCGGGCGCACGCTCCACCACCAGTCTGGGGGCCCGGTGAGCTACGTCGGCGCTGGCGATGCGCGACGCCGAATACAGCCCGGTCGCATCGGCTGGAATTGCGCCCGGAGCTGCCGGACCTGCGCCGCGCAGGTCCTTCAGTGCGCTGCGCGCAACCCACAGCAGGAACAGGTAGAGCACGGCGAGGAAGCCGAACTTCAGCGCCACGGATACGGGTTCGAGCGTGGTCATCCGAGCTCGAAGGTGATCTCTGTGGAGCCGATCTCGATGCGATCCCCCGGGCGCAAAGGCTGCAGAGGTGAATCGGGCGCCCGTTGACGAGCACGCCATTGGTGGAGCCGAGGTCCTGGAGCGTCCAGCCTTCGTCGTGTGGGCGGATCTCGGCGTGCCGGCGGGAGGCGCCGGCATCGTCCAGGACGACGTCACAGGCACGGCTGCGCCCGATCGTGGCGCCTCCAGGCGGAACGATCAAGCGCCGGGTGGGTGGGCCCTCGACCGCGAGCAGCGCGCGAGCAGCGCGCCGCGCATGGACTGGCTCGGACGCCTCACGGGTACGCGTCCGAGTGAGCTGTAGATCATCGTCTGTCCATGTTCTTCATCTGGAGAGGATCAGCCGGTGCAGGTGGGTGGGAGCGCTCGTCGCTTTGCTCACCGTGGCGGACCAGCTGCGCTTGGATGCCAAATTCCCCGAGCGCCAGCTCTCGTCGGTGTGAAAAGAGATCAGCGGTGGTGAGGCGAGGATCAGCTCCTCGCGGCGGGCGTGCTCGAGCAGGTAGCCGCACAGCTCGTCGATCACCTCGTGCTCGACGCCCTCGTAACGGGCGCGGTCCTGGGGCGAGAGCCACACCGAGTACTCGTTTGGCGCGTACACCCGCGATACCGAGGCGGTGCGGTGCTCGTCCATCTCGCGCGCGAGCTTGCGCGCGAGCTCCATCGGGCGCACCTCGGAGCGGAACAGGCGTCCGAAGCCGCCCTCGACGAGGTTGGCGATCGTGGTCTCGACGACTCTTCAGGGGTTCATGGCAAGGATGGACCGGTCGCGATCCCGCGGGCGTGCCCTGCCCACTTTAAGGGCCGCCACGATCGGAGCGTACGCTGCCAAGCAGATCGCGGCTCGGGTTCCCCTAGATCGGCCCGCGCAGGGCGCGAGCGGCGACGGCGATCGCGCCGCCGAGCACCGCTCCGAGTACCGCGCCGCGCGGGGTCGGCGGATGGACGCGCGGAGATAGTCCGAGGTAGCGGGGCGAGCGGCGAGCAGCAGCGCAGCGGACCAGACTCGTGGCCGCCACCACGTCGAGCGCCGCGCTACGGCCACGCACGATCCACGGCAGCAGCGCCGCAGCCCGCCGCCCACAACGCCGCCCCGAGCAGCACGCCGAGGCTCAGCGTGGGGCCGACCACGTGCATGGCCGCACTGCTCAGCGACCCCTCCCACACCGCGCGCGCGGGCGTACCCGGTGATGACGCCCAGCCAGAGGTGCCGGTACCGGCAGCGGCTCGGCCAGGATCAGCCACCAGTAGCCGAGCGCGCCGAGTGCGGCGCGCGTCGGCCATGCGCGATGCCTGCCCGCGAACGGCGGGAAACACGCCGGCCAGGCCCACGAGGCCGAGCACCGGCGCGAGCGCGGCCTGCAGCCAACCAAGTCCGCCACGGCGTGGCAGCAGCAGCAGCGGCGCAGCGGCGGCGAGCAGCAGCAGCGCAGCGCCGGGACGCCCGACCCAGACCTGCCAGACGACGGCCGCCAGCGCGCACCGGCAGCCATACCGCACGCGGCAACGCGACACGACTGCGACGCTGGGCTTGCTCGGCTCATCCGCGGCTCGGGCGTCGGGTATCGGGATTCCGGTCGCTACCACCGCTCTTGAGCTTCGCCGTGGGGCGCCAACCGTCGAAGCTGGGAGCGCCGCGGCACCATCTCCCTGTTCGAGGGCGTATTCGCACTCGTCTCAGTCCCCTCACGAGCACCGCTTCGAGCGCCAGATGCAGGTCCGCCAGGGTGCCGCGCTGCGCGGATCCGGATCGAGCGCCGCATCTAGGGCACGAGTTAGGTCGCGGGGCAGATCGCCGCGACGGCGCTCGAGCGGCGTCAATCGAAGCACCGATCCGCCGCGCCGTGTCCGCTGGCGTCGATCCCCGCACGGGGTTGACGCCGGTGAGCGCCTCATACAGGACCAGCGCAGAGCGAGTACAAGATCGGCGGGCTCGGCGGCCTCCCGTCCCTCGCTCTGCTCGGGCGCCATGTAGGCGAGCGTGCCGAGCACATCCCCGGTGCGCGTGAGCGCGTCTTCGCCGGTCAGGCGCGCGCCACCGAAGTCGGTCAGCTTCGCCACCCCGCCACGCTCACTCGGGATGTGGGGCACGAGCACGTTCTGCGGCTTGACGTCGCGGTGGATCACACCGCGCGCGTGTGCGTGGTCGAGCGCGTCGGCGAGCGCGAGCGCCGATCTCGAGCAGCTGCTCGTCTGAGTGAGCGCAGCCGCGGGCGCGATCAGCTCAGCCGAGGGTCTCCCCGTCGACGAGCTCGGAGATCAGATAGAAGGCGTCCTCGCGCCGCGCACGCCTCATACAGGGCGACGATCGCCGGATGCGCCAGGCGCGCGCTGGCGAGCGCCTCGCGGGTGGCGCGCTCGCTGCCGTCCGGACCTCCGCCAGCCCCGAGGAAGACCCGCTTGAGCGCGACCTCGCGGTGCAGCAGCTCGTCGTGCGCACGCCACACCACACCGAAGCCACCCGACCCCGAGACGCTCGCAGCAGGCGGTAGCGACCGAGCACAAGCGTCTCGGCACCGGACTGCGCGTGCGGGACCTGCGGATCGGATCGTGCGCCCGGGCGCGCTCTGCGGGGAGAATCGCGGCCCAGGGCGGGCGTGGACGAGGGTGTCGAGCGAGTCCACCGACTCCTGCGTTCGCTGTCCGCAGGCTCGCTCCCTGCCCAACGCGCAGGAAAACGCGCATTGACCGAGAAGTTGCAGGATCACGAGGGGCTGGCGGGTCGGCAGTCATACTTGAGCCTCTTCCAGGAACCCCTGCAAAGGAGCAATTGGCTTTTGTCGTTCTTCGACGATGGCGAGGAGACAGCGCCTCGACCGGCAGCTCGAGCGCCTCGCACGCCGCAGCGACCCCGGCCGCGCCGTGCCCAGCCCAGCGATGGCGACGGCTCGCTCCCGCTCGACCAGCACACGCTGATGGTGCGCCGGCGCCTGGCGGCTGGCGTCGGCGTCGTGCTGCTGATCGTGATCGTGCTGATCGTCAACGGCTGCCTGAAAAGCCAGAAAAAGCAGGCGCTGGAAAGCTACAACCGGAATGTCAGCCGGATCGCGCAGGAATCCGACCAGCAGGTCTCCCAGCCGTTCTTTGCGGCGCTCGTCAGGCGCCAGCTCCAAGTCCGCGCTCGACGTCGAGGTCCAGCTCGACCAGCTGCACCTCCAGGCTCAAGAGCCAGGCGGCCAGCGCGAAGAGCCTGAGCGTCCCCGGCGCGATGACCGGCGCCCAGCGCGACCTGCTGCTGGCGCTCGACCTGCGCGCCGAAGGTGTCGCGAAGGTGGCGAGCCTGTGCGCACCGCGCTCGGCGGGCAGGCCAAGCAGGCGAGCACGCCGATCGCCGGGGACATGGAGATCTTCCTGGCCTCCGACGTGATCTACTCCCAGCGCGTCGTGCCGCTGATCGGACAGACGCTCACGGCCAACGGTATCCACGGCCAGAGCACCGCCTCCGAGCAACTTCCTTCCCAACACTCGGCTGGCTCGAACCGACGACGGTTCTCGCACGCATCACCGGCCAGTCAGCCAGCTCGACCCAGCAGGCGGTCACCGGCAACCACGGCAGCGCGCTGAAGGGCGTGAGCGTGGGCACCAACACGCTCGCCCCGGAACCCACGCTCAACCACGTCTCCGGCGGCGGCAACCCGACCTTCACGCGTCCAGGTCGAAAACTCCGGCGAAATCCCCGAGACGAACGTCAAGGTCGACGTCACGATCACCGCCGGCGGCAAGCAGTACAAGGCCTCCACACGATCAACCAGACCGAACCGGGCAAGCACCGTCCACCGTGGACATCCCCGTCACCGGCGTGCCACTCGGTGTGGCCTCGAAGATCGCAGGTCAACATCGAGCGGGTGCCGGGCGAGAACGACCTCGAAAACAACAAGGCCACCTTCCTGGCGATCTTTGGAGCGTAGGCCAGCCGCCATCGTCCGCTGGCGCGATCCGCGGCACGTCGCGGCACGAGCGGCTAAGTTGTGCCGATGGCCAGCACGCTCACCGACACGCAGGGCATCGTCGCGATCGCCGCCGCGGCGGTGGCGGTCGTGGCGCTGCTGAGCGTGCGTGGCGCTGACGCTCGCCCTGCGGCGCCTGCGCGCGTGCCCAGCGACTCGTGCTCGGGGAGCAGCGCGCAGCGCGACCTGGTGGCTCACGCCGCCGCGCATGCAGGAGCGCCTTCGCAGGCGCTGCGCGAGTATCGTCGAGGACGTCGCGGTCGCGCCTCGACGGGCGGCTCGCGGGAGTCGAGGCGGCCCTGCACGGCGCGATCGCGCACCGGGCGCTCGTGCGCTACGACGCCTACAACGAGCTCTCCGGCCAGCAGTCGATGTCGATCGCGCTGCTCGACGAGCAACGCTCGGGGATCGTGCTGTCCTGCATCCACCACCGCGATCAGGCACGCGTGTACGCCAAGCAGGTGCATGGCGGACAGGGCGAGCTCGAGCTCTCGCCCGAGGAGGCCGAGGCCGTGCGCCTGGCGCTCTCCCCCCCGCGGGCGAACGGTGGGGTCTGAGGTCTATCCGAGGACCCCCCAGCTCGCGCGCCGACGGGCCGCTGAGAGACGAGGTCTCGACGGCTTCTCGGACAGTCCTAAGGTCGGCTACCTCGGCCCGGAGGGGACCTTCAGCGAGGAGGCGCTGCTGTCCAGTGCGGTGCCGGATCGGTCGAGCCGGTCGCGGGCGACGATCTACGACACGATCATGGCGCTCCGCCACGGAGAGGTGGAGTGGGCGATCGTCCCGATCGAGAACTCGCTCGACGGCTCCGTCAGCGTCACGCTCGACCTGCTCGCCGAGGAGGCCGCGGCGTGCAGATCGTCGGAGAGACCCTGCTGACGGTCCGGCACTCGCTGATCGCCGCCAGAGCAGTCGAGACTGGAAGAGATCGAGACGGTCCTCTCCCACCCACAGGTCCCGGGACAGTGCACACGGTTCCTGCGCGGCGAGCTCGCGCACGCGCGGGTTCTGCCCGCCAGCTCGACCGCCGAGGCGGTGCGGAGAAGTGGTGGCGAGGCACGGCGAGGGCTCGGCGGCGCTGGGCACCACGCTGGCGGCCGAGATCTACGGCGCGCACGGTCATCCGGGACGGCGTGCAGGACCGGGACGACAACGAGACGCGCTTCGTGTGGCTCGCCGCGGCTCAGCGCGAGCCCTCACGCCGCCCCTGCGCGCGATCGCGCGGCGGCGCAAGTGGAAGACGTCGCTCGTCTTCTGGGGCGCCGGCGCGGACAGCCCCGGCTGGCTGGTTCGCTGCCTGAACGAGTTCGCCCGCCGCGACATCAACCTGACGAGGATCGAGTCCCGTCCCCGGCGCGAACGGCTCGGGCACTACATGTTCTTCGTGGACCTCGAGGGCGGCCTGCCGAGCCGAGCAGGCGGTCAGCGGCGCCGTCGCGGGACTGCGCGAGATCTGCGAGGAGGTACGCGTGCTCGGCTCCTACCCCGCGGCCTGAGGGCGGCGCGGGTCGATACACTCCGCCGCGCAGTGGATACCACCGTTCCACCTGTACGTAGTGAGGTCCGTGTCGCCACCCGAGCACCGGCGGCGCGGGCCTGACAGTGGCCGGGTGCTCGTCTTGAACGCGACATATGAGCCGATCAACGTGTGCTCGGTGCGGCGCGCGGTGGTGCTGTTGCTGAAGGACAAGGCGGAGCTGCTCGAGCGAGGCGGCTGGGAGCTTCACTCCGAGAACTCGACGGTCGCGCGGCCGGTCGTGATCCGGCTGGTCAGCTACGTGCACGTGCCGCGCGACGCGCACCGGCGCAAGATCACCCGCCGCGCGGTGTTCGCCCGCGACGGGTGGACGTGCCAGTACTGCGGGTCGCGCTCGAACCTGACGGTCGATCACGTGATCCCGCGCTCCAAGGGCGGCTCCTCGAGCTGGGAGAACATCGTCGCCTCCTGCGCGCCCTGCAACCGACGCAAGGGCGACCGGCTGCCCAGGCAGGCCGGGATGCACCCGCGGCACGCGCCGCGCACTCCTCGCGCGGAGATCTTCATCCACGTCGCCACGCCGACGATCCCCACGGCGTGGCTGCAATACCTGCCGCAGGCCGCCTGACCGGGCGAGGCAGCCTGACCGAGCGTAGCGACCTCGGGGCGTCCGACCGGCGCCCCTCCGCGCAGGACTGCTCTGACTGGAAAGACCGAGACGGTCAACGGCTGCCGGAGGGACCAGGTCCGGCGATCGTCTCGGGGTGTCCCGGTTGGATTCCGCTAAGCGGTCCAGCCTTCCGACCTAGCGGCCGGTCACCTCCAGGGTCCCGCAAGAACTGTCACCAACGTTTGGACCACCTCCTTTCTCTGGTCTGGCCAGAGTAGCGAACGGAGGTGACGCTCGGCAAGGCCTCTCGCGGGGCGCTGCGGATCCGCGGGCCTCGGCCTCGGGGACGACGCTGTCGTCGATCTGGCTCGCCCGGCACAGGCGCTGTCGGTCGACGCACGACCGCGACTCCCCGGTGGTCTGACGGCCCGTGCGCTGACTCGTCGGTGGCTCGCCATCGCCGTCGACGACGAGCGCGACCGCGCTGACGAGGTCGTCCTCCTTGAGGTTCATCACGCGCACGCCGGTCGCCGAGCGGCCCTGCTGGGAGATGCCGCCGGCGGCCGTGCGCTGGACCATGCCTCCGACGCTGATGAACACCAGCTCCTGGTGCTCGCGCACGACGAGCGCGCCGGCGAGCCCGCCCTTTTTCTCGGTCAGGCCGATCGTCTTGACGCCTTTGGCGCCGCGGTTGGTCTTGCGGTACTGGCCGATCTGCGTGCGCTTGCCGTAGCCGTTCTCGGTGACGACGAGCAGGTCCATGTCGTCGCGCGCGACGTCCATCGCGATCACCTCGCCGTCCTTGCCCCACGTCCATCCCGCGCACGCCGGTCGTGTCGCGGCCCATCGAGCGCGCGTCGGACTCGGCGAAGCGCACCGTCAGGCCGGCCTTGCGAGACCATGATGATCTCGTCGTCGGGGTCGACCGCGCGAACGGCGAGCAGCTCGTCGTCGTCGCGGATCTTGATCGCGATGATGCCGTCGGCTTTGATCGGCGTGTTGTAGGCGAGGAACTCGGTCTTCTTGACCGTGCCGTGCTTCGTCGCGAACACGAGGTACTTCGTCTCGGTGAAGTCGCGCGTGGAGAGCACCGCCTGGATGCGCTCGCCCTCGCGCAGCGGCAGGATGTTGACGAGCGCGCGGCCCTTCGCCGTGCGCGAGGCCTCGGGCAGCTCGTAGACCTTCGAGCGATAGACCTTGCCGCGGTTGGAGAAGAACAGCAGGTAGTCGTGCGAGGAGCAGACGAACAGGTGCTCGATGAAGTCGCCGTCCTTCATGTCCATCCCGGTCACGCCGCGACCGCCGCGCTGCTGCTGGCGATAGGTGGCCAGCGGCAGCGACTTGACGTAGCCGGTCTGGGTGATCGTGATCACCATCTGCTGGTCGGCGATCAGGTCCTCGATGTCGATCTCGTCCTCGGAGTGGCTGATCTCGGTGCGCCGCTCGTCGCCGAAGCGCTCCGAGATCTCCGAGAGCTCCTCCTTGATCACCGCCAGCACGCGCGTCTCGTCGCCGAGGATCGCGCGCAGCTCGGCGATCCGCTCGGTCACGTCGGCGTGCTCCTGTTTGATGCTGTCGGCCTCGAGCGCGGTCAGCTGCGACAGGCGCAGGTCGAGGATCGCCGTCGCCTGGATCGTGGCTCAGCTCGAAGCGCTCGACGAGCTGCTCGCGCGCGGCGTCGCGGTCGCGCGAGGCGCGGATCAGCTCGATGATCGCGTCGAGGTTCTCGAGCGCGATCAGCAGGCCCACGAGGATGTGCGCGCGGGCCTCCTTCTCGGAGAGCTCGTGCTTGGTGCGGCGCACGATCACTTCGCGCTGGTGGGCCACGTAGTTGTGGATCACCGCGCGCAGGTTCAGCGTGCGCGGGACGTTGTCGACGAGCGCGACCATGTTCACGCCGAACGTGCTCTGCATCGGCGTGTGCTTGTAGAGCTTGTTCAGCACGACCTTGGGGATCGCGTCGCGCTTGAGCTCGATCACCAGGCGCATCCCGCGCTTGTCGGACTCGTCGCGCAGGTCGGAGATCTCGGGGATCCGCTTGTCGCGCACGAGGTCGGCGATCTTCTCGATCAGGCCCGCCGTCGCCGCCCTTCTTGACCATGAACGGCAGCTCGGTGACGACGATCGCCTCCTTGCCCTGCTTGAGCGGCTCGATGTGCGCGCGCGCCTGGACGCGCACGCGGCCGCGGCCGGTCTCGTACGCGTCGCGGATGCCCTGCGTGACCGAGGATGATCCCGCCGGTCGGGAAGTCCGGGCCCTTGATGTGCCGCATCAGCCCGTCGACGTCGATCGTCCGGGTCGTCGATGTAGGCGATCGTCGCGTCGATCACCTCGCGCAGGTTGTGCGGCGGGATGTTCGTCGCCATGCCGACGGCGATGCCCGAGGAGCCGTTGACGAGCAGGTTCGGGAACCGCGCCGGCAGCACGAGCGGTTCGCGGCGCGAGCCGTCGTAGTTGGGCGCGAAGTCGACCGTGTCCATGTCGAGATCGCGCAGCATCTCCGTGGCGATGCGCGCCAGCCGCGCCTCGGTGTAGCGCATCGCGGCGGCCGGATCGTCGTCGACCGAGCCGAAGTTGCCCTGACCGTCGACGAGCTCGTTGCGCATCGAGAAGTCCTGGGCCATGCGCACGAGCGTGTCGTAGATCGCCGAGTCGCCGTGCGGGTGATAGTTGCCCATCACCTCGCCGACGATCTTGGCGCACTTGGCGTAGGAGCGCGTCGGCCCCAGGCCGAGCTCGTTCATCGCGTAGAGCACGCGGCGGTGCACCGGCTTCAGGCCGTCGCGCACGTCGGGCAGCGCGCGCCCGACGATCACCGACATCGCGTAGTCGAGATACGCGGTGCGCATCTCCTCCTCGAGCGCGCGCGGTTCGATGTTGCCGCCGCTATCACGTCAGCGCGCCATCGTTCACCTCGCACATTTGAAGTTGGAGCCATGGGCGTCACCAAGCAGGTCAATGGAGCCCAGCGTGGCGTGCTACCACACTGCGCAACCGAAGCCGGGCGATGCCTGCGGCTCGTCCCGTCGGCCAGCGCCGCTATGACGTCACACATCGAGGTTGGCGACGGCGCGGGCGTTGTCCTCGATGAATGCGCGGCGCGGCTCGACCTGGTCGCCCATCAGCATCGAGAAGATGCGGTCGGCGGCGACGGCGTCCTCGAGCGTCACCTGCGCGAGCGTGCGCGTCGCCGGGGCCATCGTGGTTTCGCCCAGCTGGTCGGCGTTCATCTCGCCGAGGCCCTTGAAGCGCTGCAGTTTGATGCCCTTCTGCGCGACCGTCATCACGGCCGCGCGCAGCGCCTCGAAGGAGAGCGCGCTCTCGTGCGCGTCGCCGAGACGCACGTCGAACGCGGGCGTCCCGGCGAGCTCGACCAGCTGGGCGTGGACGCGCGCGAGCTGGCGGTACTCCTGGGAGTCGAACAGCGCGCGCTTGATGCGGTGGGTGCGCGGCGAAGCCGGTCTTCGTTTCGACGGCCTTGACGCGGATCTCGCCGTCGTCCTCGCTGACCAGCTCGGTGGCGTGCGTCTCGCCCTCGACGCCCGCGCGCGAGAGCAGCTCGATCGCGGCCTCAGCGCTCATCACCTGCTCGCCGAGCAGCGAGGACTCCTCGAGGAACTGGACCATGTCGTGGCCGTGCGACGGCGCGCAGCGAGGACGCCCAGCCCTCGTACTGCTTGAGCAGGCGGGAGAAGCGCTGCCAGCGCGTCTCGGTCAGCTTGAACTGGGTGCCGTGGCGGTCGAAGACGTCGATCTTCTCCCACTTGTCCGAGAGCAGGATCTCCTCGAGCTCGGAGTCCTTCTCGATGTAGCGCTCGCGCGCGCCCTGCTTGAGCTTGTACAGCGGCGGCTTGGCGATGTAGACGTAGCCGGCCTCGATCAGCTCCTGCATCTCGCGGAACAGCAGCGTCAGCACGAGCGTGCGGATGTGCGCGCCGTCGACGTCGGCGTCGGTCATCAGGATGACCTTGTGGTAGCGCGCGTTCTCGATGTTGAACTCGTCGCGCACGCCGGTGCCGATCGCGGTGATCAGCGCCTGGATCTCGGTGTTCTGCAGGACCTTGTCGATGCGCGACTTCTCGACGTTGAGGATCTTGCCGCGCAGCGGCAGCACGGCCTGGGTGTTGCGGTCGCGGCCCTGCTTGGCCGAGCCGCCGGCGGAGTCGCCCTCGACCACGAACAGCTCGGCCAGCGAGGGGTCCTTGACCGAGCAGTCGGCGAGCTTGCCGGGCAGCGTGGAGTTCTCCAGCGCCGACTTGCGGCGCGTCAGGTCGCGTGCCTTGCGCGCGGCCTCGCGGGCGCGCTGGGCCTGCACGGACTTCATGATCACCGCGCGGGCCTCTGACGGGTTCTCCTCGAGGAACTCGCCCAGGCCGGTGTTGACGATCGACTCGACGAAGCCGGCCATGCCCGGGTTGCCGAGCTTGGTCTTCGTCTGGCCCTCGAACTGGGGGTCGCGCAGCTTGACCGAGATCACCGCCGTCAGGCCCTCGCGCACGTCCTCGCCGGAGAGGTTGTCCTCTTTCTCCTTCAGCAGGCCCTTGTCGCGCGCGTACTTGTTCAGCGTGCGCGTGAGCGCCGAGCGAAAGCCCGACATGTGCGAGCCGCCCTCGCGCGTGTTGATGTTGTTGGCGAACGAGTGGATCGACTCCTGGTAGGAGGAGTTCCACTGCATCGCGATCTCGGCGGCGCCCTCCTCGCACTCGCCGGCGAAGAAGATCGACCTTGCGGTGGACGGTGTCCTTGTTCTCGTTGAGGTAGGAGACGAAGTCCTCGATGCCGCCCTCGTAGCGGAACTCGGCGGCGTGGCCCTCGCCGCGCTCGTCGACGATCGAGATCTTCAGGCCCGCGCGTGAGGAACGCGGTCTCGCGCAGGCGCTCCTCGAGCGTGTGGAAGTCGAAGTCGAGCGTCTCGAAGATGTCGGCGTCGGGGAGGAACGTGACGGTCGTGCCGGTGGCGCGCGCCGCCGGCAGCTTCTCGCCCTCTGGCCAGCTCGCCCTGAGGAGCGCCGCGCGAGTACTCCTGGGTCCAGACGTGGCCGTCGCGGCGGATCTCGACGTGCAGCTGCTCGGACAGGGCGTTGACGACCGACACGCCGACGCCGTGCAGGCCGCCGGAGACCTTGTAGCCGCCGCCGTCGCCGAACTTGCCGCCGGAGTGCAGGACGGTGAGCACGACCTCGACGGCCGGGCGGCCCTCCTTCTCCATGATCGCGACCGGGATGCCGCGGCCGTTGTCGACGACGGTGACCGAGTTGTCGGGGTGGATCGTGACCGAGACCTCCGTGCAGTAGCCGGCGAGGGCCTCGTCGACGGAGTTGTCGACGACCTCGTAGACGAGGTGGTGCAGGCCCATCACGCCGGTCGAGCCGATGTACATGCCCGGGCGCTTGCGGACGGCCTCGAGGCCTTCCAGCACCGTGATGTCCTGCGCGTCGTAGCCCGCGGCGCCGCCCGTCTCGACGGGTCGTTGACGCCGCCCTTGCTTGGCGCCCTCGCTGTCAGCGCTGTCGCTGCGCTGTAGCCAATGATCCTCCGATGACGTGAGAACGCCCCGGAATCCGGGCGCTAAGACCGCGGGCCGGGGCGGGAGAAAGTGTGTACAGAACAATAGCACAGCCGGGCTCCGAATCAGCGCTCTCATGGCCGCATCTGAAATCCCTGCAAAATGGCAGAAACCGGGGCTCGCAGTCAGAGGCGCCGTCGCCTCGGCGGCACTCGGTCGCGTCGGCCGGCCCTTGCGCGCTCAGCCGTGCGGCAGCGCAGCTCGCGCATCGCCTCCTCGCCGAGCGCCGCGTTCAGGCGCGCGATCAGCTCACCGGCCATCAGGTCGAGCTCCTGCGCCCACACCGCGGCCGCGCAGGTCACGGTCAGGACGCCGTCGCGCTCGGCCGTCGGACGGGCCGCGGCGGCGATCGCCGGGCCGGCCGCGCGCTCCCAGATCTCCTGCACGCGGGCGAGGGTGGTGGCCGGCGCGAGCGTGGCGTGAGCGCGCTCGAGGCGCCAGCGGACAGGCGGGCGCGGGGCGATCCTCATGCCGCGAGCGCCTCCTGCAGGATCGCGCCGGGCGAGACGCGCAGGCGCGTGACCGCGCATCGGCGGCGCCGGGCACGTGTGCGAGGTCGGTCGTGGCGATCACGCTCTGCCCGCCGGAGGAGAGCTCGCGCGCGAGCAGCTCGCGGCGCTCGGAGTCGAGCTCGCTCATCACGTCGTCGAGCAGCATCAAGCGGCGTGCGGCGGCGTTCGCGGGCGAGCACGGCGCGCTCGGCGAGCAGCAGCGCGAGCAGGGCCATGCGCTGCTCGCCCTGGGAGCCGTAGAGGCGCAGCTCGCGCCCGTCGCGCAGGAGCGCGAGCTCGTCGCGGTGGGGTCCATGACCGGAGAAGCCGCGTTCGAGATCGCTCGGGCAGGCGCTCGTGCAGCTCCTCGACGAACTCGTCCTCGTCGGCGGCGCGCGAGCGGGGACGGTAGTCGAGCTGCGCCTCGCCGCTCAGGCCGAGCTGGGCGGCGCGCTCGGCGAACGGCTCGGCGAGCAGCGCGACCGCACCGGCGCGGTGCTCGCGCAGCGCCAGCGCATGGCGGGCCAGCTCACGGTCCCAGGTGGCGAGCGTCGCGCGCGACGCGCGGCCGGCGCGGATGCGCGCGAGCAGGGCGTTGCGTTGCGCGAGCACCCGTGAGTAGGCGCGCCGGTCGGTCGCGCGCGCAGGCCAGACCGCCGCGACGACCTGGTCGAGGTGAGCACGGCGGACGGCTGGCGGACCCTTGAGCAGCTCCAGGCGGTCGGGCATGAAGACGCTCAGCAGCGGCCGAGCCTCGACGTCGAGCAGGCGCTCGACGGGCGCACCGTCGGCGCTCATGCGCTTGTGGCTGGCCCGGGCTCGAAGCCGACGCTCAGCTCGTGCGCGCGGGCGCCATCGCCGGCAAGGCGCACGACGACCCGGGCGGCCTGTGCGCCGAAGCGCACCAGCTCGCGCTCGTTGCGGGTGCGCGGCGAGCGCCCGGCGCAGCCGAAGTAGAGCGCCTCGAGCAGGTTCGACTTGCCCACGCCGTTCGGCCCGTGGACGACCGTCAGGCCCTCGCCGAGGCGCGCTTCGGCGCGGGTGTAGGTGCGGAAGTCGCGCAGCTGCACGCTGACGACGCGCATCGCTCAAGTACTCGTGCAGGGGTCCTCGTCGCATGCGACGAGGCCAGCAGGGCGCATGCGGCCCTGCTCGGGGACGGCACGCGCCGTCCCGCCGGCAGGTGCATGCACCTGCCGGCACAGCTCACACGTTCAGGCGGATCGGCATGATCAGGTAGACGAAGTCGCCCGAGTCCGGCGATTCGATCAGGCCGGGGCGCAGCGGGCTGATCAGCTTGAGGACGAGCTCGTCGGACTCGACGCTCTCGAGCCCGTCGCGCAGGAACTCGGGGTTGAAGCCGATCTCGAACGGCTCGCCGTGGAAGGGGACCGGGATCGCCTCGCGAGGCCTCGCCGACGTCCGGGGTCTGCGCCGAGATCGTCAGCTCTCCCTCGCGGAAGCTGAGGCGCAGAGGCGCGTTCTTCTGGGCCAGCAGGCTGATGCGGCGCACGACATCGGTCAGCTCGGCGCTCGGAGAGGCGCAGCTCGTGCTCGACCGACTCCGGCAGCAGCTGGCGATAGTTGGGGAACTGACCGTCGATCAGGCGCGAGGAGAGGACGATCTCGCCGAACTCGAAGACCACCTGGTTCTGACCGACGCTGACGGCGAGCGACTCGCTCGCGGCCTGCTGGGCGATGCGCGCCAGCTCTTGCAGGGCACGGGCTGGGATGTTCGCCTCGAGACTACCCTGCAGCGGCGTCTCGAGCGCCGTCTCCTTGACGCTCAGGCGGTAGGAGTCGGTGGCGACCATCCGCAGCTCCTGCCCGGAGGCCGACATCAGGATGCCCGTGAGGACAGGTCGGGTCTCGTCGCGGGAGGCTGAGCGGGCCACGTGGGAGACGGTCTGCACGAAGGCCTCGGTCGGCAGCGTGATGCGGGTCTCCGGCGGCGGGGCCGGCAGTGCGGGGAAGTCCTCGGCGCGGAGCGTGCGCAGGTGGAAGGTGGCGGAGCCGGAGATCAGCTCGACATCCTGCTCGGCGGTACGCAGCTCCAGCGTCAGCTGCTCGGCGGGCAGCGACCGACGACATCGAGCAAGCAGGCGGGCGGGAAGGACGACGGCGCCGGGGTGGGCCATCTCGGCCGGGAGCGGGACGCGGAGGCCGATCTCCATGTCGGTGGCCAGCAGCTCCGGGGTGGAGCCCTCGGGGGCGGAGATCATCACGCCAGAGAGGGCCTGGACGGCACTGCGCGTCGAGGCGACACGAGTGACGGTCTGCAGTTGGGTGAGTAGCTCAGCTGTGGAGAGAGATAGCTTCATAAAGACACCTTCAGAGAAGGATAGGAGGTAGTAGGGGCTGTGAAGTTGTGGGCTTGGCTAGCTGGTTGAGGAATCGCTGTGATTGGTCGGTGGATGATGCTGTGGACAGATGGAAGTGTCTCAGGCTGAGCGGTCGGGGCGTGTGGATCTCGGTTAAGGGCGCTTGGCATCGAGCTGAGCGCACAGCTTCTCCACAGCCTCGCGCGAGGCGTCGTCGGCGGCGATGCGCGCGGTCGTCCGTCGGCAGGCATGCAGGACCGTCGTGTGGTCGCGTCCGCCGAAGTGGCGACCGATGGCGGGAAGCGACTCGTCGGTCAGCTCACGCGCGAGGTACATGGCTACCTGTCGTGGCCAGGCGATGCGCGCTGTGCGCGAGGTGGAGAGGAGCTCCTCGGAGGAGAGCCCGAAGTGCTGGCAGGCGGCGGCGTGGATCTCGGCGACCGAGGGAGGCCCTCGCGGCGTTGCGGGCGGGCGCCGGGTAGAGACCGTCGAGGACCTCGCGCGCCAGCTCGACGGTGAAGGCCGACCGGTGAGGGAGCTGAAGGCGACGACGCGGATCAGGGCGCCCTCGAGCGCGCGGACGTTGTCTGGACGCGTTCGGCGATCACCAGCAGCGCGTAGCTCGTCGGTGAGGTCGAGACTGTCGTGTTGGGCTCGCTTGCGCAGGATCGTCAGCGCGTGGCGAGGTCGGGCGGTTCGATGTCGGCGACAAGACCTGCCTCGAAGCGCTCGCGCAGCCGGTCCTCGAGCGCCTGCAGGTCGCGCGGCGGGCGATCGGAGCTGAGCACAATCTGTCTTCCGCCGTCGTAGAGGGCGTTGAAGGTGTGGAAGAACTCCTCCTCGGTCTGCGTCTTGCGCTCGAGGAACTGGACGTCGTCGACGAGCAGCACATCGATGTGGCGAAAGCGGGCCTTGAAGGCCTCGGTGTTCCGCCCGACAGCGCACCGAGGAACTCGTTCGTGAAGGCCTCTCCGGTGGTGCAGCGACGGCGAGACCTGGGTTGTGCGCGAGAGAAGGTCAGCGATCGAGCTGAGCAGGTGGGTCTTGCCGACGCCCGGCGGGCCGCAGATGAACAACGGGTTGTAGGCCTGCGCCGGCATCTCGGCGACCGTCAGCGCGGCGGCATGCGCCAGCCGGTTGCAGTCGCCGATGACGAACTGGTCGAAGGTCAGCTTGGGATTGGGCAGCGGGCCGCCAGGGAGGCGTGCTGAGCGGGACGGCGGCGTTCCGCGCGCCCGCCCGCGAGCACGCCGCGCCGAAGGCGAGAAGCTGGGCCCAGCCCGCCGCGAAGCCTGCCCGCGCGGGCTGGCACGAGCCGTGGCGCAGCCACCCCGTCCCGGGGCCCGGCCGCGACCAGCTCGATCGACGACCCCGCGGCCGAGAACGCTGAGCGACGCAGGTCTCGAGGATGCGCCCGAAGCGGTCGCGCACCCATCCGCAGGCCTGCGCGGGAACCTCGACGAGCAGCCGGCCGTGCGAGCTCGCGAGCCTGTAGGGACTCGAGCCAGATGCGGTAGGTCTGCTCTTCGACGGCGCTCGCGAGCTCGACTCGCACGCGTGACCATATGTGCTCCAACTCGGCGCTCACGGCAGCAGTCAACCTGCTCCTCCCAGGGAGAAAGTGACGGAAACTCTGGACGGGGGGCCCGCGGAGGGCCCGGTTCGGCGACTATAGCCAACGCTCGCGGGGCTCTGCGCCGGCTGCCCGCATTTGGCGGGAAAAATCCACGGCGGCCTCGGTCCTATACTTCTGCCCGAGCCGCGCCCGGCGTGAGCATGTTGGCATGGGCCGACGCACAAGGAACGCGGCGCACGACGGAGAACTGAACGATGAAGCGCACCTACCAACCAAAGAAGCGCAAGCGCGCCCGCACTCACGGGTTCCGGGCGCGCATGGCCTCGCGGGCCGGCCGACTCACGCTCAAGCGCCGGCGCGACAAGGGCCGCAAGCGCCTGTCCACGTGAGATGACGCCGCGCGGGCGATGACGGCGCGCACCGCACCTGGCAGTGGCCGACGTCTGTCGCGTAGCGCCGAGTTCGAGCGCGTCTACCGACATGGGCGCTCGACGGCCAATCGCTACCTGGTGCTCTACACGTTCCCGAATCCGTCCGCCCAGCGGCCGCGGCTGGGTCTATCGGTGTCGCGCAAGGTCGGCGGCGCGGTCGAGCGCAACCACGTGAAGCGGCTGCTGCGCGAGGCATTCGCCGATGTCGAGCGGGAGTTGGATGCGGGGCAGGACATCGTCGTCGTGGCCCGTCCCGAGGTCGGCGAGCTGGCCGAGCGGGACGGTTTGACGGGGGTCGGTGCGGCACTCGTGGAACTGATCGATCGCGCAAAGCTGCGAGCGCGCGAGGCTGCGAGCGCGCCGGATCCAGACGCGGATGATGTGGACGGAGGGTCATGAGCGCGATGGCATCCCCCGTCTCCCACGCAACCCGGTCGACCCTCAGCGCACTCTCCCGTGCTGGCCCGCGCGATCGTCGTCGCGCCGATCGTCGTCTACCAGAAGGCGATCTCGCCGGCGCTGCCCAGGCGGTGCAAGTACGAGCCCACGTGCTCGCGTTACGCGATCGACGCGATCGGCTCGTACGGCATACTTAGGGCCTCGTGCTCGCGACCTGGCGTGTGCTCAGGTGCAACCCGTGGAGCGACGGCGGGTACGATCCAGTCGAGGCCCAGCGAGTGTTCGAGGTCCGTGCATCCACCAGCGGCCGAGCGGACGCGGGGCCAGGAAGCCGAACCGCGCCAGCGCACCCCGACGAAGCGACCGCTGCTGCCAGACCGACCAACAAGCACCAGCCACCACCCGACCGACACCATCCCAGCCAGCCACCCCCGCTACGCGCATGCCCATCTTCGCCAACATCATCGAGGAAGCCTTCTCGCCCCTGATCAATCTGTTCGAATCGATCATGGTGTTCATTCACGCGCACCTGGTGGGAGGAAGTTGGGGCCTGGCGATCGTCGGGCTTACGGTCTTGATCAGGGCCGTGCTCGTACCCCTGACGTTCAAGCAGCTGCGCTCGATGCAGGAGATGCAGCGGATGGCGCCCCAGATCAATGCGCTGAAAGAGAAGTACAAGGACGACAAACAGCGCCAGCAGCAGGAGATCATGAAGTTCTACCAGGAGAACAAAATAAATCCCCTGGCCTCCTGCCTGCCGTTTCTGCTGCAGCTGCCGGTGTTCATCTCGCTCTTCTACATGCTGCGCACGGACCTCAAGTTCGACATCTGCGGCCAGCAGCTGCGCGAGTACTACTCGCGCGAACTGCACCGTCCGATCACCAAGAACAGCCAGATCCCCGAACACGCGGTCAAAGTCGCCGGCCACACCGTCAAAGGCCTGACCGAAGTCGGCTGCAACGTGGTCGCGCCGGGGTCGGCCAAGTTCCTGTTCATCCCCGACATCACCTACAAGGCCACGGGCGCGGTGCTGATCGTGCTGATCGCGGTCTACATCGCCTCGCAGATCGCCTCCACGCTGATGGCCACGGCCACCGCCGACCCGAACCAGCGGCGCATGATGCTGCTGCTTCCGCTCGTCATCGTCGCCTTCCTCTTCCGCTATCCCGCCGGTCTGCTGGTGTACTGGATCACCACGAACCTGTGGACGATCGGCCAGCAGTACTTCATCAAACAGCGCATGCCGCCGCCGGTCAAGCCCCAGGACGCCGACGGGACGTCCTCATCGCCCAACGGCAAGGCCAAGGCCCCACCAAAGGCCGCGCTGGCCGGAGCGGCCGCGGGCGGCATGAGCAGCGGCGCCAGTCCACCGCCTCCCGCCACGTAGGAAGAAGAAGCGCTCCGGGAGGCGACGATGAGCGACGCCGAGCGCCACGGAGCAGCGAGCGACGAAGCGCCGGCAGAGGTACTCGAAGACCTGCTCGGCGAGATCGCCGACGGTCTCGGTCTCGACGTGGAGATCGAGATCGAGGAGGGCGACGGAACCCTCAGGGGCTCACTGCAGGGAGAGGACGTGGGGCTGTTCATCGGCCGCCGCGGCCAGACGATCGACGCCGTTCAGCATCTCGCCCAGCGGATCGTCTTCCACGACGGCCCTTCGGATACGCGAGTCGTGATCGATGCCGATGGCTACCGCGAGCGACGCGCCGAGACGCTCCGCGACGACGCCGACGCGGCCGCCGACGAGGTGCTGCGCACCGATCGACCGGTGGAGCTCGCTCCGATGCCCGCGTCGGAGCGGCGGGTCGTGCACGAGCACCTGCGCGAGCGCGGAGATGTGCAGACGCACAGCGAGGGCGACGAGCCCGAGCGCCGTCTCGTGGTCTCTCCGCTGGCCGACTGACCTCCGGTTGCGTGCAGGGAGAGCGGAGGGTTTCACGTGAAACCATGTGTTCCCGGTGAAACAACCGCCCGCACTGGGGCGGAGTTATGGTTCTCCTTGTGAGACCATCGTCGCTGGCCGTGCTCGGTGAGCGTTGTGAGTTGGACGATCGTCAGTTGGACCAGTTGGACGCGGTGCTGGGCGGTTTGGCGGAAGACGAGCGCGCCCCGACGACCGTGCGCGACCCGGGGGAGGCGGTGAACGTCCATCTCGCCGACTCACTGGTGGCGCTCAAAGTCGAGCGCCTCCGGTCTGCAAGGCGAATAGCCGACATCGGGACAGGCGCCGGCTTCCCGGGGCTGCCGCTGGCGGTTGCGTTGCCGGCGAGCGAAATACGGCTGGTGGAGAGCCAATCGAAGAAGTGCCAGTTTCTACGCCGGGTGATCGCGGCCGCCGGGGTCGACAACGTCCGCGTGGTTGAGCGTAGGGCAGAGGAGTGGTCTGAGGGTCTAGGCGCGCACGACGCGGTGATCGCACGAGCGCTTGCGCCTCCTTCGGTAGTGCTGGAGTATGCGGCGCCGCTGCTCGAGCACGGAGGAGTTCTCGTGGACTGGCGCGGTCGCCGCGACTCGGCTCAGGAGGCGCAGGCGGCCTGTGCGGCTGAGCAGTTGAGCATGCGCCTGCTCGAGATACGCCGCACTGAGCCATACAAGGGTGCGCGCGACCACCATCTGCACGTTTTTGAGAAGGTCGCAGAGACGCCCTCGCGCTTTCCCCGCCGCGCGGGCGTCGCCCGCAAGCGCCCCCTTGGTTGCTGATAGCTTGCGCTCGGTGGGCACGGTTTATGCGATCGCCAACCAGAAGGGCGGTGTCGGTAAGACGACGACCGCGGTGAACGTCGCCGCGTGCATCGCCGAGGCCGGGTATCGGACGCTGCTGGTCGATGTCGATCCGCAGGCGAACGCGACGGTCGGACTTGGGGTAGCCCGCACTCAGTCGCCTGGGTTGTATGAGGTGCTGACGGGCGTGGCGTCGCCCGAGGAGACGCTGACCGAGGGGAGCGTGCCCGGGCTGCGGGTTTTGCCGGCAGGCGCCGGTCTGGCCGGCGCCAACGTGGAGCTGCCCCGCATCGCGGGGTTCGAGCAGCGACTGCGCGAGTGTCTGGAGCCGCTGCGGGCTCGGTTCGAGTACATCCTGCTTGACTGCCCCCCTCGCTGGGCCCTTTGACCGTCAGCGCGCTGGTCGCCGCCGACCGAGTGATCGTGCCCGTGCAGACCGAGTATTTCGCCCTGGAGGGGCTTGCGGGTCTGCTCGACACCCTCGCGCTGGTGCGGCGCGAGCTGAATCCGAGCCTGACGGTGGCGGGCATGCTGCTGACGATGCACGACTCGCGCACGCGACTGGGACGAGACGTCGAGCGCGAAGTGCGCGAGCACTTCCCAGACCTCGTGTTCGAGACCGTGATCCCCCGCAACGTGCGCGTAGGCGAGGCGCCGAGCTATGGGTTGCCGGTGACCCACCACGATCCTCACAGCGCGGGCGCGGAGGCATATTTCGAGTTGGCGAAGGAGGTGGCTGCTCGTGGCTAGACCGAAGCCGGGGATGGGTCGAGGTCTCGATGCGATCCTCTCGGTCTCGACCGAGGGAGCCGTCGCGCGTGATGAGGAGTTGCGCGAGCTGCCGGTTGACCTGATCGCGCCCAGTCCCACCCAGCCGCGTCGCCGCTTCGATCAGGATGCACTGCGGGCGCTCGCGGGCTCGCTTGGCGAGCGAGGGGTGCTGCAGCCGGTGCTCGTGCGCCCCAGGCCCGGCGGCTCCTACGAGCTCGTGGCTGGCGAGCGCCGCTGGCGTGCCGCGCAGATCGCCGGCCTCACCACGATCCCCGCACTCGTGCGTCCTCGCGACGACGCCGAAGCGCTCGAGCTGGCGCTGATCGAGAACATGGCCCGTGAGGACCTCAGCCCGATCGAGGAGGCCCGCGCCTGTGCGGCGCTGGTCGAGGAGCTGGGGCTCACCCGCGAGGAGGTCGGCCGCCGCGTCGGCCGCGGGCGGGTGGCTGTCAGCAACCTCGTTCGGCTGCTCGATCTTCCGGATGAGGTGATCGAGCTCCTGCAAGAGGGCGCTTTGAGCGAGGGCCACGGACGGGCGCTGCTGCTGGCCGAGGATCACGGCGCTCGCACCCGGTTGGCACGTGCCGCCGTGCAGGAGGGGTGGTCGGTCAGGACGGTCGAAGCCCGTGCGCGAGAGACCAACGCGAGCGTCGTCGCCAAGGGCCCCGGACGTGGCGGCAAGCGAGGTTCGTCCGCGGGAGATGCCCACCCGGACCAGGAACAAGCTGCGCGAGAGATCGCCGATGCACTCGGCGCTGCGCTGGGCGCGGAGGTCCAGGTCAAGCCGACGCGCGACCGTGGGTACCACGCGGAGATCCGGTTCGCCACGTCCGAGGAGGCGCTCGAGCTGGCGCGGCGTTTGCGGCCTCGCGCGGTGGCCTAGCCGGCGGCGTGGTGTCGCATCGACGCAGGGCGGCGGTCGTCCGGCCGCCGCCCGTCGATGTCCGGGCGGTGCGACCACCGCTAGAATCGGCGCCCGCGGGCGATTAGCTCAGTTGGTTAGAGCGCCTCTCTGATAAGGAGGAGGTCCCAGGTTCGAGTCCTGGATCGCCCATTCGTTGTCGCTGTTAGGACGATCCTGCTGCAAAGTGCTCCCCCTACGCCCGCGCCGGCTCCGGCGGAGCCGGCGCCGGGCCGCCGGCGACCACGAAGTCCCGCGACCGCACCAGCGCATACCCCGCCACGGAGCCCACCGCCGCCACGGCGACGGTCACCATCGCGATCGTGTTGAAGCCCGTCACGAACGCGTGGTGCGCGGCGTCCACCACCTTGTCCGGGCGGCGGGCGGCACCGCCTGCAAGGCGCGCCCGGTCCCGCCCGACGCCACGGCCCGCGAAAGCTCGTGGACGTGCGACGACGCGGGCGTGCCCGCGACCAGCGGGGTGAGCGTCGACTCGATCTTCGACTGGAAGATCGAGCCGAGGCCGGCGATCCCGGTGGCGAGCCCGAGCTGGCGAGCCGTGTTGTTCGCGCCCGACGCCATGCCGCTCAGCTGCGGGCCGACCACGCCGACGGCGGTCGAGGCCAGCGCGGGGGTGGCCAGGCCTATCCCGATGCCGGCCAGGATCTGGCCGGGCAGCAGCGCGGTCCACCCGGACGAGTCGGACAGGTTCCCCATCAGCAGCAGCCCGACCGTCACGAACGCGAGCCCCGTCCCGAGCAGCAGCCGCACCGGCACGCGCGCCGTCAGCCGGCCGCTCAGCGGCGAGACGAACAGCAGCATCCCGGTGACCGGCAGCGACCGGAGCCCCGCCTCGAACGGCGAGAAGCCCAGCACGTTCTGGAAGAAGAGCGTGATGTAGAGGAACATCGAGAAGATCGACGCCGACAGCGCGAAGCCGACGATCGTGGCGCCCGTGAAGGCCGGCTTGCGGAACAGCGAGAGGTCGAGCAGCGGGTCGGCGGTGCGGCGCTCCGCCACCACGAACAGCACGAGCAGCAGTGCGGAGGCCGCGAAGCAGCTGACGATGAGGGCGCTCCCCCAGCCCTCCTCGTTGCCGCGGATCAGCGCGTAGACGAGCAGGAAGAGCGCGGGGCACAGCAGCGCCACGCCGCGGAGGTCGACGCCGGAGGCGGCCGGGTCGCGCGACTCGCGCAGCCGCAGCCGCGCGACCACGAGCGCGGCCAGGCCGATCGGCACGTTCACGAGGAAGATCCAGCGCCACGACAGCGCGTCCACGAGCGCGCCGCCCACGAGCGGCCCGGTCGAGACCGCCAGCGGCCGTGGTCGCGCCCCAGATGCCGAGCGCGGTCCCGCGCTCGCGACCCTGGAACTCCTGCGCGATCAGCGCCAGCGAGGTGCCGAACATCATCGCCCCGCCGACCCCCTGCGCCGCGCGCGAGATGTGCAGGAAGAGCGGGTCGGGAGCCAGCCCGCAGGCCAGCGACGAAGCGGTGAAGACCGCCAGCCCGAGCATGAAGACGAGCCTGCGGCCGACCTTGTCGGCCAGCGACCCCGCCGCCAGCAGCAGGCCCGCGAGGGTCAGCGCGTAGGCGTCGATCACCCACTGGAGGTCGCTGAAGTTGGCGCCGAGGGCGCGCTCGATCGACGGCAGCGCGACGTTCACGATCGTCACGTCGAGCAGCAGCATGAAGATCGCGATGCAGCTCGCGAGCAGGGTCCACCACTTGCGCTCCACTGGGTTCCGAGACTACACGCGGGGGTGGTCTTCGCGAGATGCCGGCGACCGGGCTCGTTGCCACCTCACGCCCACAACGGCTCGGCTGCCAAGCCACGCCGCCGCTCCGGCTCGTGTGCCGGTTGGGGTAGCCCGTTCGAGTGACTACGTCGTGGACGTTTGGCGGCTTTGGGCTGGGCGCGCGGGGGCAAAGAAGTCGATCAGCAACTGGTTGACGCGCTCCGCCTCGTCGTGATGGACCCAATGCGACGCGTCGGCCAGGCGCTCCACGCGGTCGAGGTTGGGCACGTCGTCGCGGTCCGGCTCGGCGAGGTCGGAGCCGAGGTAGGAATCGCGCTCTCCCCAGATGACCAGTGTCGGCGCCGAAATCGGGCGCAACTTTGCCGCGGCCTCCTTCTGGGACTGTCTTACCGAGGCGCGGTAGTAGTTGATCATCCCGGCTGCTGCCCCTGGCTGCGACCACGCCTCGACGTAGCGTTCGATCTCCTCCGGCGTGTACGGCGGGTTCGCGTCATGCAGGAAGTGTCGGAAGAAGTGCCAGTCTCTGGCGTGCACCACTTCCTCGGGCAGTCCCGGCGTCGCAAAGAAGAAGAAGTACCAGGACTTCCGGAGCTGGTTCGGGTTGTGGAGTCCCTCTGAGAGCCGCCGCGGATGGGCCGCATTGAGGATGGCGAGTCGGTCGACCACCTCGGGGTGGTTCATCGCAATGGTCCAGGCGATGCTTCCGCCCCAGTCGTGACCGACCAACAGCGCGGACTCGGCACCGAGTTCTCCGATGAGGCCGCGGATGTCGTCGGCGAGCAGGTCGACGCCGTAGGCCTCGAAGCCCTCTGGCTTCGATGACAGGTTGTAGCCACGCGTGTCGGGCGCGACTACCCGAAAACCCGCCGCCACGAGCGGCTCGATCTGCAGCCGCCAGCCGTACCAGAACTCCGGGAAGCCGTGCAGCAGAACGATCAGCGGCCCCTCGCCGGCCTCGACGTAGTGCAGGCTCTGATCGCCGACCTCGGCGTAGCCCTCCCGAAGCTCGATCCCGACGTCAGGGAGCACGCTGGTGGTGGTCATGAGGACCTCCGTGGTAGGGGACTTGGGCGCGAGCTACACCGTGCGCGGTCTGGATCAGCAACAACGTCGATCACGCTCGCGGAGCTGCGCGCAGTGACCTGAAGCCCGCCCGCATCTCCTCTGAAAAGAGTTGAGGCTGTTCCCAGGCGGCGAAGTGCCCGCCTTTGTCGAGCCTGTTGTAGTGGATCAGGTTGTTTGGGTATGCCCGCTCCGCCCAGCTCCGAGGCACCTGGTAGAGCTCGTTCGGGAAAGACGCTTAATCGCAAACGGGATTTGGTCTGGGAGATGTTCTGTGGCTTCGGAAGAAGCCTGCCTTGTTCTCCCAATAGAGACGCGGCCGTAGAAATCCCGGTGTTCGTTAGCCAGTACAGCGTGATGTTGTCGAGGATGTCGTCTCGCGTGAGCTCGCCCGGGGGGTGTCCCTCGAGGACCGGTTCGACGAGCCCGGGCTGGCCCGTGCCGTCGCCGTGGTCAATCATGAATGCCGCCAGATCGACAGGGTGAGTCCGCCAACCCGTACAGCGTCTGCGGACGCGCGTCCCCATGATGAGTGGCGTAGGGCGACGTGCTTGGCATAGAAGTTGCTCAGTTGTTCGTATGCGCCTCTCTCTCTTCGGCTGAGAGGTCGGATGGCGGCGGGTCACCGGTGCAGCGAACCCCGGCGCGAGGTCGGGGGGAGCGCTCGCCGGCCATGTTGGAGTGAATGCCCAAGCAGCTCCGGCGCCGCCTGTTTCGCCCATCGCCTGCGTGACCAGCCGCACCCCCAATCGCCCCCCTGGGCCACACAACCGCGTGTAGCCCGAGGCGCTTCATCAGCGCGACCCAGGCGTCCGCGATGCGGGCCGGATCCCAGCCAGTAGCGGTCGGCTTCCGCGGAGAATCCGTGGCCCGGCAGCGACGGGATCACCAGGATGAAAAGCGTCCGCAGCGCTCGCCCCATGGGCCGTAGGGTTGGTGAGCGGATCGATGATCTTCAGCTGCTCGAGGATCGAGCCCGGCCAGCCGTGCGTGACGATCAGTGGCAACGCGCTTCTCATGCTTGGATCGAATGTGGATGAAATGGATGTCGAGCCCATCGATCTCGGTGCTGAACTGTGGTAGCGAGTTCAGCTTCTTTTTCGCAGGGGCGCCAGTCGTAGCTCGGTGGCCCAATAGCGCGCAAGCTCTTGCATCGTCGCGATCGGCACGCCCTGTGAGTCGTCCGTGACGGTCTCCCGCTCGGGCCAGCGTGTCGCGGCAATGCGTCGCCGCAACTCGTCGATCTCCACCTGTGGAACGTCGATGTGGAACGGCCGGATCGCTGTTGCGCCAGCCGTCTGCTGGGTCGTGACAGACATTTCGTCTCCTTGGTTTGGCGACAGCGCCGCGGGCTACGGGGAGCGATCCCAGAGCCGAAGCGACGTCCAATCAGAATTGCCTTACTCGACGAGGGTGATGAGCGGCTTTCCCTTCTCGACAACGTACGTGGCGAGCTCCGGGCGGATTGCGCCGCGTCGGCCTTCGCCTGATCGGCGACGGCCGCCGGAGTCGAGGCTGAGGCAGGCTTGCATCGGCGGCTCCTCACTCGCGATTTCGGG
>CAWFOV010000006.1:0-192139 GCA_963817605.1 uncultured Solirubrobacterales bacterium
GCGAGGCGCTGCGGGAACGTGCATCGACGCCGCCGCTGGTGGTGGAAATCGTCACGGCTCTGGCGCGCGCCTGCGGCTCTGAGGCAGGAAACCGGGGCACTCGAGGCGGCATCGGAGCCCGCCTCGGAAGCCCGGTGCGCCGCCACCCCGGCCTGACGTGCGCGGGTCCCGACGGCGTTGTTCAACGGCGTCAACGGCGTGCTGTTCTTGGCCGCCATCGCCGTCTTGGTGAGCGTCTGGGTCAACCCAGACTGACGATCACGCCTTCCGCCGTCTCGACGTAGGTTCCGTGGCGCGCGTCGGCCGCGGGTCTCGACCTCCGCCGGTGACCGGCAGCAGCAGGTTGGACTGCCGCCGATCGGCGGCGTCCTTGCGACCTAATTTGGCCTCGGTGGTGCCGGATTTGGCCTTCGTCCCCGAGTTCTCCGGTCTCCCGCGACAGGGCTGCTTCAGCGCAGTCGTCAGATCAACGACCGGCGCCCTCGGCGCGGCCGGTTTCGCCACTACCGTCCGACCCTTCAGCCTCGCCTCGATCATCTCGCGCAAAGCGTCCTGGTATCTGTCGCGGAACATCGCCGAATTGAAGTGCCCGGCTCGAAGAAAATGACGACCCGGCTTTCCCCACAGCCGGTCGCCGCCCCTTCTCGCGAGCCCCCCATCGCTGGCTCAAGGCGGCGACGACGGGACCCCTGCTTGTTAGGTTTCTCACCTCGGCGGGTGCAAAAAAATCTCACTTATGTGACGCACTTCACAGGCGGTCGTGGCGACGCGGCTTAGATTTCGCGACCAGCGAAGAACGCCCCACGCCTGGCGGCGGCTTTCCCCCACGGAAGATTAGCGTCATGCAAAAGACCCTCATCAGGACCTACAAAACGGATGACGAGTACGATCTCGAGATTGAGCGGGTGGCGTGCGACTTGATCGAGCGCTACGGCGCCAAGGCGGCCAGCTTTGCCCGGAACCGGGCCTCGCTGAAGGCCACCCCCGACTTGAGGAACTGGCACGATATCGCCGACGCCATTCAACGCATTGTTACAGTTTAGCGCGGCCGGTTCGAGGACGTGTCTTGTGATTTCTCTCGGACCTCGTGCCCGGCGCGGGCCGCCAGATTTGGTTGTCGGCGGGCGACAGTCAGGCGCGCAGCCCGCCAGTAGTCCATCGCGCCGTGGCCGGCTTGCCGTCGATCGCCGCCGCTGACCCGGCCACGCCCCGACTCCGGCCGGATCAATTACGCTCGCGTCGAGGCGCGCCGCTCGTCCAAATCGACGATGTTGTCGAGATCGGCAACGATGCAAGACACGTGCTCCGAGGCTGATGCCTGGGAAGAACCTGTCGGCGAGTTCATCGCGCGTAAAGCCATTCTAGGGTCCGAGGGCACTGCACCTTCGCCGTCGGCCGCTCTTCTTGACCTACCGCGGGCGGCTCAATACCGTGCTCGAGGGAGTGAACGGTCGTGCTTGCATTCGGAAGTCGCGGCGTTGCTGAACTGGGCGTCGGCCACGACGTAGCCGTGGATACGGCTACCGGCGGGGCCTCGCTCACTGTTCCAATCCCGTCACCTCCCGGCCGTGCTGGCCTATCCTGCGATCTGTCGCTCGAATACTCATCCACGGGCGGAAATTCTTCCTTTGGTGCCGGGTGGAGGCTGGCCGGGTCGACCGTCATTGCGATTGACACGCGCAAGCGGCTACCGCGTTGGGACGGGACCGATCCGCTTCAGCTTAACGGTGACGAGATCGTGCCGTGGCTGGAACGTCAAGGCCAGGAGTGGCGGGTCCGACAACGCGATGATGGCGCGTTTACCGTCACAATTTTCCGGACGCGGCTGCGTTCGACCGCGAACCGCATAGAGCGCTGGCGTCACCGGCCTACAGGCCGCGTGCATTTTCGGGTGTGGGACGCGCGCGGCGTCGTGACCGTATACGGGACTCGCCCGAACGCCGTCTCGCGGATCGCCGATCCGGCAGATGAAAGCCGCACTTTCGCCTGGCTTCCGGAGTTCCAGCTCGACCAGGCCGGAAATGCGTTGTGGTGTGACTACGTCGCGGAGACCAGCGACGGCATCGATCGGGGCGCTCCGTTCGAGCGCCGCGCGCCGCCCCTTGCGGAGCGCTATCTGAAGCGCATCCGCTACGGCAACGCGCATCCCCTGCCGCTGTCGGAGGATCTAATTGCCGGCGTGCTGCCGGCAGACACGCGCTTCTGCTTCCAGCTGGTGTTCGATTACGGCGACCATTCGAACCCGAATGCCGCTGCGCCCGATCAAGTATGGCCTGCGCGCGCCGATCCTTTCACGAGCGGCCGGCCCGGGTTCGAACTGAGAACCTGGCGCCTGTGCCGCCGCGTCCTGTCATTTCACGACTTCACAGTCCTGCAACACGGACCAGCGCTGGTCGGGTTTCTCGAACTGCTCCACGACGAGCACCCCGCCGGCTCGACCTTGCGCGAGATCCGCTGGGTCGGACAACGGCGCGATGCCGACAGCACGATTACAAAGGCCACGCCGCCGCTGCGCATGACCTATGCGCCGACGGGCACCGATACTGCGTTTACCGAGGCTCCCCTGGAGACGCAGGAGAACGCTCCCGCCGGGATTGGGGCGTCTCGCTTTGCCTTTGTCGACCTATTCGGCGAAGGGCTGCCCGGCATTCTGACGGAGGCCGACGGCGCCTGGTATTACAAGGCAAACCTCGGGAGCGGCCGCCTCTCAGCGCAGACGCTGCTGGCCGAGCGGCCGACCGGCGCACCGGGAAGCAGCGGGTTCGGTGATTTCGACAGGAACGGCGACACCGATTATCTCCGCCTAGCTGGCCGATTTGCTGGCGCCTTCAGTCTCGATCGTGAAGCGCGGCGCTGGCGAGCATTCCAACCCTTCGATGCGTTCCCGCATGTCGAAGCCTATGGCACCCGCGCGCAATGGGTCGATCTCGACGGCGATGGGCGGCCCGATCTTGTGGTCGGCAAACAGGACTTGTTCACCTGGTACCCATCGCGCGACGAGGGGTTCGCGGACCGATCGATATCCTGTATCCGACTGGGGTCCGTGCGCTGCCGACGATCAATGCCGAGCTGAGTGTCGACCTGTTCTTTGCCGATATGAACGGCGATGGCCTCGTCGATCTCGTGCGCGTGCAGAACGGGCACATCGAATACTGGCCCCACCTTGGGAATGGCCGCTTCGGGGCCAGTGTCGTGATGGATGCGGCGCCGGTCTTGGCAGGCCCTGACGAGTTCGATCCGGCCCGGCTAAGATTAGTTGATCTCGACGGCAGCGGTACCGCCGATCTCGTTTATCTCGGCCGAGGTGAGGTCTCGGTCTACATCAACGCCAGCGGGAACGCCTGGCTGGCCGGTCCGCGGCTTGTCGGTCTGCCCTATATCGACAAATTGTCGAATGTCGGCGTGCTCGATTTCCTTGGTGACGGGCGGCCGTGCTTGGTCTGGTCGAGCCCCCGCTCCCGGGACGCGCGGGCGCAACGGCCTATCTTCCGCTGGCGCCGGCAGACCGCCCCCGATTGCTGCTCTCGGCCGACAATTCGATGGGGCTGGAAACCCGGCTCGAATGGTCTTCCTCTGCGGCGCATTACCTGCGCGACCAGGGGAACGGCCGTGACTGGTCCACTCGTCTGCCGCAGCACCATCCGGTCGTCGATGTGCTGCGGAAGATCGACGCGATCGGCAGTACGCAGTCAATCCAGCGCTATGAATATCACGATGGATACTACGACGGTCCAACTCGCGAACCGCGTGGTTTCGGCCAGGTCGATCTGTACGAGACTCGCAGGCAATAGGTGAGGCCGGGATCCCGGCTTTTCCGTGCCCTCTCTGTCTCGGAGCTGGTTCCATCTCGGAGCCGAAATTCCGCCGCCCCAGGGTCTTGCAGAAGCCTATCGCGGTGATGCGCAGCTAACCGTCGTGGCGCCGCACACCATCGCGGATGAGGCAATGCTTGGCCCGGGCGATCGCGAAGATGGACTGCGCGCCCTCACCGGGCAGACGATCCGGCGCGAGGTCTGGGCGCTGGACGCGCAGGGCCGAGTGACCGAACACCCGATCGAGGTGGTGCAGAGTGGGTGGATCCTGCGCTGCACCCAGCCCGCCATTCGTCCGTCTCCGCCAACCTTCGGCGCCGTGCAGGTCGAGACGGTGGCGGCGACTTTACGAGCAGGTCGCCGGTGATCCGCGCGTTGCGCATAATTTGACGGTCGAACTGGACGAGCGTGACAGGGCGATCCGCGTGGCCGAGATCGCCTACGCCCGTCGCTCGACGTTTGCACACGATCTTGCGGGGCAGGCTCGGCAGAGCGTGCTGGTGACCGATCTCACCGTTGCCGATATTGACGAGCCGAACCGGTTTGAACTCGGTATCCCAGTTGCGACCCGAAGCTGCGAGCTGGTCGGGCTTTCCCCCGGGGTGACCGGCAGGCTGTTGCGCGATGATTTTCGGCGCGCGGCGGTTGAGGCGGCTTTGGCCGATCCGGGGCCGCATCATGTCGAACTTACCGACGATCCCGGGCAGGCGCCGCGCGCTCGCCTGGTGACCTGGGAGCAGAGCTATTACTGGGACGTGGCCCGCACGGCGGCGTTGCCGCTTGGACAGGTCGGCCCGTTCACGATCGTGCATCACGAAGAGGCTGCGTGCTTTGCACCAGCTTTAATAACGGAGGTCCTCGCGACGCGGGTCGACGACGCGCGCCTCGTGACGCTCGGCTACGTGCAGCACGATGGGCTGTGGTGGCAGGCCGACCCGGTCCATCATTACGAGGACCCGCCCCGGTTTTCACTGCGAACTGGGCTTGCCCGCCCGGACGGCGCAACCAGCACGATCGAATACGATGATGACGCGATGATGATCCGCGCCACCGTCGATCCGGTCGGCAACCGCACCGAAGCGGAGATCGATTACTACACCCTGCAACCTTGGCGGCTGACGGACCCGAACGGGAATGTCAGCGAAGTCCGCTATGACGCGCTTGGCGTAGCCGTGATGGCCACCTCAGTCGGCCATGTCGGCGCCGAGAGCTGGGGGTTCCTGCCGCTTGCTCAGCTGCCGGCGCGGTCTCCGGCCACTCTTGCGGAGCTCCTAGGCGATCCGGCGCAGTTCGTCCAGGGTGCCGCCCGCTATCAATGGTACGACCTCGATGCCTGGCGTCGGGACGGAGCGCCGCCGATGTTGGCGGCGCTCGCGCGCACCGAGCTGGTCAACGGCGGACCTTCGGCGCGGCAGACGGCGCCGACGCCGACCGGATCGAGATATCAATCGGCTATCTCGACGGGCTGGGCCGGCGGCTGCAGCAGAAGGTCCTGGTCGATCCCGGCCTCGCGATCCAGCGAGATGCGGACGGGGCCGTCGTTCTCGACGGCGGCGGTCATCCGGTTCAGGCGCCTGCCGCAACACGCTGGCGTGCCTCCGGGCACATCGTGTACGACGTGAGGCAGCAGCCCGGCCAGGTTTACGAACCGTTTTGCACCCCGTCGCCGGCGTTTGAGGGCGACGAGGTACTGGCCCGCTTCGGGGTCGCCACGCTCACGGGCTACGACGCGGTCGGGCGTCCAATCCGGCAGAGCTTGCCGAACGGTACCTTTACGCAGACCACCCACCGGCCATGGTCGACCGAATTAGCCGACGCCAACGACACGGTGCTCGGTTCGGCTTGGCGCGCAGTTCGCGAAAGCTTGCCGCCGGACAATCCGGAGAAGCAGGCGCTCGAACAGGCCAAGCCGCATGCCGGCACGACGCGCAGTGTGTTTCTCGACCCGGCCGGCCGCCCGGCTGGATCACTGGCGCGCGGCGGGGCCGATCCGGACCGCCGTTCCGAACAACTCCTGTCGATCGACGGCCAAGTCAGCGAGCGGATCGACGCTCGTGGGTTGAGCGCCTTCCGCTATCGCCGTGACACGCAAGGACGCGCGCTGCTCGAACAATCGATCGATGCCGGCGAGGTCCGGACATTGCCGGACGGTTTCGGCCGCAACGCCCTGTCTTGGAACGCGCGCGGCTTCGAGATCGAGCGTGGCTTCGATGCCGCCGATCGCCTGCTCTGGGTGCATGTCCGCGGCGGCGATGGTCCGGCGCCGCTCGACCACCGCGTAATCGAGCGGATTTATGGCGAACAGGTGCCGGCGGCGAGCGACAACAATCTGCGCGGGCAGGTCGTCACCGTACGCGACGGCGGCGGCGAGGCCACCGTCCAGAGCTATGACCCGCTTGGCAAGTTGCTCAAGGCCATGCGGCAGCTGCGCACCGTCGTCACCGAGGAGCCGGACTGGCGCGCCGCGGTGGAACTCGATGCGGAACTGCTCCCGGTCGCTGCAGCTTTTGACGCTATCGGGCGCGTTCGCCGCGAGATGTTGCCGGACGGAGCCGTATGCGACTACGAATATCAGGCAGGCGGCCCGCTCGACCGCATCCGCATTACCACCCCGGATGGCGTGCTGACCCAGCAGTCGATCCTCGATGGCTCCGGTTATGATGCGCGCGGCCAGCGCAGCGCGGCCCAGCTCGGCAATGGCGTCGCGCTTGCCTGGACTTACGAGCCGGACACCTTCCGCTTGCGGCGCCAGACCGCGCAGCTCGGCGCGCGTCTGCTGCAGGATCTGAGTTACACCTACGATCCCGCGGGCAATCTGGTGCGGATTGCGGACGCCGCGCAGGAGGGACCAAACGCCTTGATCGGCGGCTCCGCGCTGCCGGCCCGCCGCGATTATGTTTACGACGCACATTACCGCTTGCGTAGCGCCATCGGACGAGTTCACCAGGCGCTCCTGCAGAACGACTGGGCGCCGAGCGCCAGCGGCACCTTCAAGGGTACGAGACACCTCTCGTTCAACAATGGGGCGGCGCTCGAACGGTTTACCCGAACCTACGAGTATGACGCCGCGAACAACCTGTCCCGCATCCGTCACGTCGGGGCGACAAGAAGCTTCACCACCGATTTCTGGATATCGCCGACGTCGAACCGCTCCCTCGTCGCTCTCGACCTGAACGGGAATACGGTGCAGGCCCCGGAGACCAGGTTCGATGCAGCCGGCGAGCTATATGTAACCGACCACCTGCGCGGTCTGGAATGGGGCTGGAATGGCTCTCTATCCCGCGCGGTGACAATTGCTCGTCCGGGCAGTACTGATGGAATTGGCGGGTCTTGCCCAGGTCGTGGACGATCGCGGCGCTCAGGAGCAGGTCGCGGTCCAGGCGCGGGTGCAGATGCAGAGCTCGAGCGCCATGCTCGCCACCGCGACGGTGTGCTCGAGCAGGCCGCCGAGATAGGCATGGTGAGACCCTGAACGCCCCTGGCCCGTTCGGCCAGGGCCCGGGCGGGAGTCCGATCCAACTCCTCCAGGCGCGGGCAGCGAGCAGGGCGCACGGCGTATCTCCGCGCGCAAGGCCTCCTCACCGAGCAGGCGGTCCAGCAGCCCCTTCAACCCGGGGTCATAGACCTCGCGCACGAGATGCTCCAAGAAGCCTTCGAGCTCGTCGAGGTCGCGGTAGGCGACAGGCAGGAAGCGGGCGGGGTCGGCCTGCTCGCCCTCTGCGCGCGCGATCGTGGCAAGCGCGATCTGGAGCTCATCGCGAAAACGCTCGACCCGCCCGTGGATGCGCACCAGCTCACCGCGCTCAAAGCGCCCCGCGAGCATGTCGGCATCGCGAAAAGCGCGCGCGATTATCGTCCCCGTGTTGTCGCGCAGCTCAACCGTCAGGTAGGGAGTGCCCGCGCGCGATAGGAGACGCTCCTTGCGTATGCACGCGAAGACACCATCCACCTCCTGCTCGCAGCGAAGGGTGGCGATCTGGGCATCTTCGGGTAAGGCTGAGAGCTCACTCGCCCGGAGCCCGCCCGCCGGCTCCATTTGCAGAGTGTCCGCTTGTGAGCCGCTGCCGAGGGTACTCATCTGCCCATGATGTACGGTGGTCCGGATGCAGCCCCTCATCTGGGACCGCCGTCCGGATGGCCTCAGGGCCCCAGCGATGGTATGCGCGTTCCAGGGCTGGAACGACGCTGGAGACGCCGCCTCGAGCGCCGTCTCCTTCCTGGCCGCTTCGCTGGATGCGCAGCGCTTTGCGCGTATCGACTCGGAGGAGTTCTACGACTTCCAAGCAAACCGTCCCCGTATTCAGCTCACCGAGGCAGGCGCGCGGGAGATCGTGTGGCCTACGGTCGAGGTCTTCGAGGCGCTCGCGCCCAGGGCCCCGCGCGACCTCGTGCTCGTACAGGGCACCGAGCCGTCGATGCGCTGGCGCGCCTTTAGCGCGCACCTGGTCGAGCTCGCCGAAGCACTGGGCGTGCAGATGGTCGTCTCGCTGGGAGCGCTGCTTGCCGACGTGCCACACACCCGCCCGGTGAGCATGACCGGGTTCGCGTCCGATCCCTCGCTGGTGGAGCGCTTGGGCCTGGCGCCCTCCAGCTACGAGGGGCCTACCGGAATCGTGGGCGTCCTGCACAGCGCCTGCCTGGATGCGGGGCTGCCTTCGGCGAGCCTGTGGGCGGGAGTCCCTCACTACGTCGCCGCCGCGGCCAATCCCAAGGCTGCGCTGGCTTTGGTACGCAGGGTCGAAGGACTGATCGGCGTCTCCGTGGACGTCTCCGGCTTGGAGACGGCAGCCACCGATTATGAGCGTCAGGTGGAGCTTGCGGTGCAGAGCGATCCTGACATCCAGGCGTTCGTCGAACGGCTCGAACGGGCCGCGGAGAGCGAAGAGGAGGAGATCGCGCCCGAGGACGTTCCCTCGGGCGACATGCTCGCGCGTGAATTCCAGCGCTTCCTGCGCCAGCGCGGGCCCGATGGGACGTAGGCGGGCGGAATTGAAACCGTCCGAAAGCTGCGGGATTTCCTAGAGAGTCCTAGCCCGGCCTGAGGAGTTTTCGGACAGTTTCTTATTACTTCTCGGCCGCCGGGCAGGCGATGCGGTAGTCGCAGATCGAGCAGGCGGCATGAGAGGGGGTCGGCTCGAACTGCTGGCCAAGGATGCCATCGCCGACCGCGAGCACGGTGTCCTTGACCCACTCCGCGCCGGCGTCGTCCCTCGGAACGGGGACCTTCAGGTCGTCGAGCACATAGTAGTAGGCCTGCCGCGAAGCCTGCAGTTGCCAGGACTCGCGCGCGGCGAGTGCGTAAAGGGACAGCTGGATATCGTCTTTCAGCTGGGCGACGCTCTTTGGGCGGGAGGTCTTGTAGTCGATCAGCTCGTACTCATCTCCGGTCCCCTCCGTCAGCCGGTTCGACACGGTCGACGCGACCGCGCAGGTGGTGAGGCCCAAGACGGAAGGCGAATGGGCGCTCAAACCACACTGGCTCTGAGTCCTGACCATGCAGCCGCTCGTGATAGCGCGTAAGCGCAGCGCGGGCCTTCGCACGCAGACGGCGGTCCTGCTCGCTAGCGCCGAAGCCGCTTTTCCGCCAGCTCGTCTCGAGCACCTCAAGCAGCTGCGCAAGCGTCTCCCCGGAAGCGGAGTGATAGCGCTCGAGTACGTGATGGACGACGATTCCGAAGCGCTGGTTGCGCGTCTGATCGGTGGGGATGCGCAAAACGCGCGCGAACTTGTACCGCAGCGGGCAACTGCGGTAGGTCTCGATGTCTGAAGCCGACAGCGCCAGACCCTTCCCCTTGCGTGGCAGGAAGGGCTCAAGCGAGGGCTCCCCGCGCGGGGCGATCACCTGCGCGCGAGTGCTCTGGTGCAGCGGGCCGATCTCCGGACGGTCGGCAAGCAGCGTTTCATCGAGCGACGAGGTCTGGAAGATCTCGCGTTGCAGTGGGGTCGTGGCGGCAAGCAGGCGGGCGTTCACATCGGCAAGCGCCTCCGCCATGCCCTGCCCGGCAGGGCGCTGGAGCAGCGCCGCGAGCTTGAGCAGCTCCAAGTAGCGAACCACCCCGTGAGAGATGTCCAGGTCGGTGTCCAAGCGCAGCTCGCCGAGACGCCCACCGATGCGTGCAACGCTTCCGAGCACCTCCTCGCGCATCATCTGCAGCGTCGCCTCGAGCTCGCCCAGCGCAGGCTCCACTGCACCCAACACCGGGCGACCGGATGGCCCATGGGCAGCACCTCCAGCGGCCGGGACCCCGATCTCCGGGCGATTCTCCTCTTCGGCCCGCAGCGCAACCGCGGCGAGATGACGCACCAGATCGCGCGGACTCGAGCGCGGCTTGCGCCGTACGAAATCGACGGCCAGCTCGCGCAACCCTATGAGGCTGGCCCGCTGCTCCGCCGCGTCCTCGGGAGCAAGCAGCCGCCGGTGACGCATGCCAACACGCTCGATCAGGCGTCCCATGAACAGGTCAGGCCGGACCGTGTCGAGGCCAGTAGCGACGTTCCGGTGCAGTTCGACAAACCGCTGAATACGCTCGCGCGCCTCGGGCGGGACCTGCGGCGCCTCGGTGGCGACCGCGAGCGCCGAGACCAAGTCCAGCTTGCGCCGGCGTGCGAGCTGAATCACACGCGCCAGGTCGACTTGGCGTAGCTCGATCGGCGGCCGCGCGAGCGCACGGACCACTGCCGCGGCGTCTGTCGGATCGACGAGCAGGCGCATCCATGCGAGTACGTCGCGCACCTCGGCCCGCTCGAGGAAAGTTGCCGCTCGAAGCTGAGCGCCCTCTGAGTCCTGGAGCGGAGGCTTAGCGGGCGCGATCCTGAGAAATAGGCATCCATGAAGGATACGAGCGTCCCCCGAGAGGATGCACATTCCGGTCAAGTACACGAGAGGCCCTACGCTCTGAAGTGTGGACGCTATCGATTGGGACGCCGCCCAGCGAATCGGCGAGCGGCTCGCCGGCTCACCCCCTGCCGGGGGCGTACGCACCTCCACGATCGAGCCGCGTGCAAACGAGTTCGCGCACAGCGTCAGCTCCTACAGCGGTCTGGGGACTCCGAGCGCGCTGCCGCCGATTGAGGCCGTTGACCGCTCAGCCTGGATCGCAGCGAACTTGCACACGATGCGCCCGATGCTGAGCGGCCTCAGTGAGCGCCTCGGCGAAGACGCAGGTCCACTGCGCTCGGCCTTCGGCTTCTTGCTCGGCGCACAGGTTGGTGCGCTGACCGGCGTGCTCTCCCAACGCGTGCTAGGCCAGTACGACCTAGCGCTGCTCGACGACACGGTCGCGCCGCGCTTGCTGCTGCTTGCGCCCAACTTGGCGATCGCAGCACGCAACCTGTCAGTCGACCGCGACGAGCTCGTGCTGTGGGTGGCGATTCACGAGATCACGCACGCCGTGCAATTCACCGGCGCGCCGTGGCTGCGCGGCTACCTCGGCGGCATGTTGGGAGAGCTGATCGACGGGTTGCAGGTCTCGCTGGGTGCCAAGCCCGGGGACAACGACGACGGCAAGGGCTGGCGCGAGCGGCTCAAGCTGCCCGAGCCCGCCGAGCTGCGCGACTTCGTGGGGCGGGCACGTAGCGGCGATCTGCTGCGGCTCACGCTCGGCGAGGACCGCTGGGTGCTGATGGAGCGCATGCAGGCAGCGATGTCGCTGATCGAGGGTCACGCCGAGCACACGATGGATGCAATCGGAGCAGAGGTGCTGCCCTCGCTGCCGCGCCTGCGCGCCGCGATGACACGCAGGCGCGAGTCGCGCGGGCTGCCGTGGCGGATGCTCGACCGGCTGCTCGGCCTGAAGATGAAGATGCGCCAATACGAGGTCGGACGTCGCTTCTGCGACGCCGTCGTCGAGCAAGGCGGCCCAGAGGCGCTGGCCCGCGTATGGACCGGCCCCGAGCAGCTGCCGAGCGACGACGAGCTGAAGCATCCGGCGCGCTGGCTGGCGCGGACGGCCGCTGTTTCGTAGCGTTTCGGGACGAACACACGTTCCATCTGTTACAAGCTAACCCGCCCCAGACGCATTGTTCACAGGGTCTTTACGTGCTGCAAAGGTATCGGTGTAACGATCTCGAGCTAGCGGGTTACAAACATGTGTTCGATGACAGGTTCCGCGGAACCGAAGAACGAACGAGAACGAACAAAACTTCCCAGTCCTCGCCGAGGGACAGAACAGGAGACCCGCTCTAATGGCAACCGCCAATACCACCACACCCCGCAGCGCCAAAGCCGGCAAGCCTGCCGCCAAAAAGACCTCTGCCGCCCGCCGCGGCGGCTCATCCGCCAGCACCCGCAGCCAGAGCACCAAAGCCAAGACCACCAAGGCCAAGGCCGCGCGCACACGCTCAATCCATCAGACCCAGTCGGCCGTTCGTCAGACCGAGACCGCGACGCGTAACACCGTCAGCGTGTTCGGCGACTACACCGAGCGCGCGGTCCTGATCCCCGTCGGCGCTGCCCTGATCGCCCGTGAGCGGGTCCTCGCAGGCGTGAACGACGTGATCTCGAGCTACGGATCAACGACCAAGGCTCAGGCCCAGCTGCGCCGGTTTGAGCGCCGCGGCAACACTGCCCGCAACCGGCTCGAGCGCGAGGTTCGCAAAGCTCGCGTCCGCTTCGAGCGCGAACTGCGCCAGCGCCGGCGCGAGCTGAAGAAGACGGTGGGCAACCTGGAGGAGCGGCGCGACGCGGTCGCGAAGAACGTCACCGATTTGCCTAACCGCGTTCAGGAGCGCATCCAGAGCCTCGTCTGAGAACACGCCCTTCCCCCGCCGCCGCCGGACCTGGAGAGGCCGGTGAAAGGCGGGAGAGTCTGCCGGCCTCATATCCCGCCGGCAGTAGCAGCAACCTCTCCTCCCTCGACTCCGGGGCGGCCCCCACCGCCCCGGAGTCATTTAATCGCCCCGCCGCGGTAGGTTTGCCACAATGGGCCACGTGACCACTGAAGCGGAGATTCGCAAGGCCCTGGAGGTCGTGATCGACCCCGAGCTGCACCGCTCGATCGTCGAGCTCGACATGGTGCGCTCGATCGAGATTGGCGGCAACGGGGTCGTCGACGTCACCGTCTCGCTGACCACGCCGGGCTGCCCGATCAAGGGCCACTTCCAGACGGCGGTCGCGCGAGGCCGTTGTCGTCGCTGGACGGGGTGACGCACTGCAACGTCTACTTCGACGTGCTCGACGACACGCAGAAGGCGGCGCTCCAGCAGAAGCTGGGACGCGGCAGCCTCCCCGACGGAGCGCTCGCGCAGGTCGCGAACGTGCTGTGCATCGGCTCGGGCAAGGGCGGCGTGGGCAAGTCGACGCTGACCGCGAACCTCGCCGCCGCACTGGCCGGTGAGGGCAAGCGCGTGGGCGTGCTCGATGCGGACGTCTGGGGCTACTCGATCCCGCGCATGTACGGGCTCGGCTCGACCCGGCCGCCAGTGTCCGCGGAGCGCAAAATCCTCCCGTTGGAGGCCCATGGCGTGAAGGTCATGTCGATCGGGTTCTTCCTGGAGGAGGACGCCGCGGTGGTGTGGCGCGGGCCGATGCTCCACAAGGCACTGACCCAGTTCCTGCAGGACGTCGACTGGGACGTGCTCGACTACCTGCTGATCGATCTGCCTCCGGGGACGGGCGACGTGTCGATGACACTCGCCCAGCTGCTGCCGCAGGCCCAGTTCGTGATCGTCACGACGCCGCAGGCAACCGCACAAAAGGTCGCACGACGCTCCGCGGAGATGGCCGACAAGGTCAACCTCGAGATCGGCGGGGTGATCGAGAACATGTCCGGGTTCACGACGCCGTCCGGGGAGCGCTTTGCAATCTTCGGCGAGGGCGGCGGCAAGGAGCTGGCGGATGAGCTCGACGTGCCGTTGCTGGGCAAGGTGCCGCTGACGATGCCGCTGCGCGAACACGCCGACAGCGGTACCCCACTCGTGATCGAGGATCCCGGCGACCCGGCCTCCCAGGCGATTCACCAAGCTGCGCGGGGGCTGATCGCGATGGGCCGCTCGCCCGCGCCGAAGTGCTGCCCATGGCCGAGATTGCCGTGGGCGGGCAGGCTCCGGATCCTCCGGCAGAGAGCCGAAAACCGGCGGGTATGTCGCTGCCGATGGCCTAGCTGGCGATCGCGGGGTAGGGTCCGGAGATCCTTGTACACATCCTGCTCGATCGCTTGACAGGCGTAACCCACCTGAGAGGATCGTCTTATGTCCGTGCAGGAACAAGAGGAGGAGCAGGAGCCCCGCGACGGCGTTGTTGAATTCGACGAACGCCGCATCAAGCTCGAGCGGCTGCGCGCGGAAGGGATCGACCCGTATCCGCACGTCAGCCTGCTGGGCGAGCGCACGCTGATCAAGGACGTAAACGAGGCGCACAACGCCGAGGAGCTGAGCGAGGGTGCCCACCCCGAGCTGCGCTACACGGTCGCCGGCCGCGTGATCTCGCGCCGCGAGCACCCGAAGACGTCGTTCATCGACCTGCGTGACCTGTCGGGCACGCTGCAGCTGGTCGTGCGCCTGGCGGACCTCGGCCAGGAGACATACGACCGCGTGCTGGGCCTGGACATCGGCGACATCGTCGGCGTCGAGGGACACATCTACAAGACCAAGCGCGGCGAACTGGTGCTGGCAGTGGAGGACGTGCACGCTGCTGACCAAGACGCTGCGCCCGCCGCCGGACAAGCACCACGGGCTGGGCGACACGGGCACGCGCTATCGCTACCGCGAGCTCGACCTGATCGCCAACGAGGACACGCGCGATCTGTTCGTCGAGCGCGCGCGCATCGTGGCGGCGATTCGCAACTGGCTGGACGAACGCAACTTCGTCGAGGTGGAAACGCCAGCGCTGCAGTCGCTGGCCGGCGGCGCCGGCTCGCGACCGTTCACGACACACCACAACGCGCTTGATCGCGACCTGTACCTGCGCATCTCGGTCGAGCTGTTCCTCAACCGCTGCATAGTCGGCGGGCTGGAGAACGTGTACGACATGGGCAAGGTGTTTCGCAACGAGGGCATCTCGCCGAAGCACAGCCCGGAGTTCACGATCATCGAGTTCATGTTCGCCTACGCCGACTACTACGACGTGGCGACGGCGACCGAAGAGATGTTCCGCGACGTGGCCCAGCGAGTGCTCGGACGCACGACGGTCAAGCGGGGCGGCGAGACGATCGACCTGGCCAAGCCGTGGCGGCGCACGACGATGCGCGAGGAGATGCTGGAGAAGGTCGGCATCGACTTCATGGACGACGACCGCGAGGGCGTGACCAAGCAGATGATGGAGGCGCTCGAGGAACGCGTGCACCCGGCGACGACCTGGGCGGAGCTGGTGCTGGCGGTCTACAGCAAGCTGATCGAGCCGACGATCGTGCAGCCGACACACGTGTTCGACTTCCCGCTCGAGCCGTTTCCGATCACCAAGCCGCACGCCGAGCACCCGGAGCTGGCCGAGCACTTCGACGCGGTGATCGGCGGCATCGAGATGGTCAGCGGCGACACCGAGCTCAACGACCCGGTCGACCAGTGGCAGCGCTTCGTCGACCAGCGCAAGCGGCGCATGGCCGATGACGAGGACGTGCCGCACCCCAACGACGAGGAGTACGCGCGGGCGATCGAGTACGGCTACTCGCCGACAGCCGGCGGCGGCATGGGCGTGGACCGGCTGATCATGATCCTCACCGAACGCGAGACGCTGCGCGAGGTGATTCCGTTTCCGATCGTGCGGGATCATCAAGTGAACGGCAAGCTAAATATTGATTCTGCATTGGTCGCGTAGTGCAGAGCCGCGGCATCGACGATCGCCGGCTCAGGTATCTGAGGAGATCGCGGGCAAGACGACCGTGTCGGTCGAGCGTACGATCGCGCGCCTACTCGGCGTGGACGGCGCCAACGAGCTCGACGCGCCGCTGCCCAACGTGCTCGTCGACCACGTGCGCGATCGCGGCGAGCTCGGCAAGGGCATCGCCTACTGGCTCGGCAACGCGCTGCTGGCCGACCCGGACGCGACGCCGCAGTCGATCGCCGAGGCGGTCGATGCCGGCGAGCTCGACCTGATCGACGCTGCCGCGCGCCGGCGCGACGACGCGATCGGCATGCGCGTGATGCGCGAGTGCGAGCAGCGCATCATGGCGATAACGCAGCAGACATGCAGGAGCGCCACGAGCTGCGCGATCGACTCGGCGAGTCACCGCCGCCGCTTCGCTACGTGCTGACGGCGACAGGGAACGTCTACGAGGACGTGGTGCACGGCCTGGCGGTGGCGCAGGCGGGCGGCGACATCGTCGCGGTGATCCGCTCGACCGCGCAGAGCCTGCTCGACTACGTGCCGTACGGCCCGACGACGGAGGGCTACGGCGGCACGTTCGCCACGCAGGCCAACTTCCGCGATCATGCGCGAGGCGCTGGATCGAGTGGTCTGAGCAAGCACGGGCGCTACGTGCGCCTGTCGAGCTTCTGCTCGGGCCTGTGCATGCCGGAGATCGCGGCGATGGGCGCGATCGAGGGCTTCGACAACATGGTCAACGACGCGCTGTACGGGATTCTCTACCGCGACATCAACCCCGTGCGCGGGCTGATCGACCAGCGCGTGTCGCGCATGATCAACGGCTACTTCGGCGTCGACGATCAACACGGGCGAGGACAACTACCTGCGCACGGCCGACGCGATCGAGGCCGCGCCGTCGGTGACTGCTTCGCAGTTCATCAACCGCCAGCTGGCGCTGGACTCGGGCGTGCCCGACGCGCAGATCGCGCTCGGCGACGCGTATGAGATCGACACGCCGGTGACGAACAGCCTGCTGCTGGAGTGGGCGCAGGCGCAGCTGACGCGCGAGCTGTTTCCGGACTGCCCGGTCAAGTACATGCCGCCGACGCGCCACATGGACGGCAACCTGTACCGCACGCACGCAACCGACTCGCTGTTCAACCTCGTGACGATCGCGACCGGCCAGGGCATCCAGACGATCGGCGTGCCGACCGAGGGCATCTTCACGCCGCACGTGCACGACCGTGTGATCGGCCTGGAAAACGTCAACTACATGTTCAACGCCGCGCGCGACCTCGGCGAGGAGATCGAGTTCAAGGCCGGCGGCATCATCCAGACGCGCGCGCAGGAGGTGCTGGCGGGAGCACACGAGCTGCTTCGAGCGGATCGCCGAGATCGGCCTGTTCGCGGCGCTGGGCGAAGGCGTGTTCGGCGACGTGCCGCGCCAGATCGACGAGGGCCGCGGCACGGAGGGCATCGTCAGCGTAAACGAGGGCTACCTGAATCCGGCGAGCGAGCTGATGCGCGGAGCGTCGAGCCTTGCCTGAGCAGGGCGACAACGGCGCGGACGGGCAGAGCGCCCGCCGCAAGGTGGACCTGACGCGGGTCAAGCCCTACGCCGACCACCTCGGCGACGGCATCGTGCAGATCAGCTTCACGCTGCCGGTGCCGTACGGTCTGGCGGCGCGCAAGGCGGCGCAGGAGCTGGCGGCGAAGATGGGCTTCGAGCACCCGGAGGTCGTGCACTACCAGGAGCTGACCGACGGCTACACGTACTTCGTGATGTTCGGCGAGGCGACGCAGACGGTCGACTATGCGTCGCTGAGCGACGACGGGTTCGACATCGAGTACATGACCGAGGACGAGATCGAAGACGTTCGCCGATCGAGCACATCGGTCGTCCTGTCGTGGTCGTGGGCGCCGCCACCGGCACGGACACGCACAGCGTCGGCATCGACGCGATGCTCAACCTGAAGGGCTTTCACGGCCACCATGGTCTGGAGGGCTATAAGGCGTTCGAGACGCACAACCTCGGAAGCCAGGTGCCAAACAGCGTGCTCGTCTCGAGAGCCATCGACCTTGACGCCGACGCGATTCTCGTCTCGCAGACCGTCACCCAGCAGAACCTGCACGTCTCGAATCTGACCGAGCTCGTGGAGATCGTCGAAGCGGAGGGCGCTCGCAAGCAGATGATCCTCACCTGCGGCGGGCCACGGGTGTCGAACGAGCTCGCGAAGGAGCTCGGCTATGACGCAGGGTTCTCGAAGGGCACCTACCCGCACCACGTGGCGAGCTTCATCGTGCGAGAGCTGGCCGCGCGCGTGTCAGCAGCGTGACGGCCCACCTGTCGCAGCTGACCGCCTCGGTGCCGGCTGGCGCTGGTCGGACTGGCGAAGAACACCGGCAAGACCGTGGCGCTGGCGGCACTGCTGCGCGAGCTCGAGGCGGAGGACCGATGCGTGGGCGTTACCTCGATCGGCCGCGACGGTGAGGAGCACGACGTGATCGATGCGCGGATCGACAAGCCGCGGATCTTCCTTGCAGCGGGCAACCTTGTGGCGAGCACCGGCGCGCTTCTGCGGGCAAGTGGTGTCGCACACGAACGGCTGACGCAGACCGGCGTGAGGACTCCACTCGGTGAAGTCATCATCGCCAGGCTCGCAGAACAGGGCGCCGTCGAAGTCGCCGGCCCGAGCGCCGCCGAAGATGTGCGCGAGGTGGGCGACGCCATGATCGGCTTCGGCGCCGAGCACGTGTTGATCGACGGCGCGATCGACCGCCGCGCGGCGTCCTCGCCTGATGTCGCCGACGGCCTGGTGCTGTCGACCGGGGCGATCCTCAGCACAGATCTCGAGGAGGTCGTGGCCCGCACGAGAGATGCGGTCGATCTGGTTAGGCTGCCCGTGGCCGGCGAGAACGCCGCCGAACGACGGATCACGGTCGCGCGGCACCTGGCTCTAGATGCCAGACCCACAGAGATCGCGATGCTTCTGCGCGAGCATCCGCAGGCGATGACATTGCAGGTCGAGGGGGCACTCGGCGAGCGCTTCCTGGAGGGTCTCCTGGCGGCGCGCACGGAGCGCGCCGGGCGCGAGCTGAGGATCGTGGCGGGCGATCCCACGAAGGTGTTCCTGTCCCGCCGGGGCCCGGGCTGGTATCGCCGTCAGGGTCTTTCCATCGAGGTTTTGCAGGTGGTTGGATTGAAGGCAATCACGATCAACCCCGTCGCGCCACAATCACACCGCTTCGGCTCCCAGCAGTTGCGCGAGCTAATCGAAGCGGCCATCCCGGACGTCCCCGTCCTCGACGTGCTCGATCCGTCTTACTTGGCGTTGGCGAAGTAGTCGGCGTTGATCTGCGTGTACTTCTGCCACTCCTCGGGAAGCTGGTCCTCAGCGAAGCAAGCGTCCACCGGACATGCCTCGACGCAGGCGTCACAGTCGATGCACTCCTCGGGGTCGATGTAGAGCATCTCGGCCTCGGCGTGACCGGGCTCGTCGGGCGTCGGGTGGATGCAGTCCACGGGGCACACCTCGACACAGGAGTTGTCCTTTGTGCCAATGCACGGCTCGGCGATCACGTAGGCCATTCGCTTCTTTCTGGGTTGGTTTGCGGTGGTTCTTCTCGGGGAGACGCATATTGTACGAAGCATGCTGCTGCTTACCGGTGCGACCGGCCTGGTGGGCTCCGCGCTGCTGCGTCGCCTGGTGGCCGAAGGAGCCCAGGTGCGCTGTCTCGTGCGCGATCCCCGGCGACTGGGTGCCCAGCGTGTACGTGTGCAGATCGCGCTGGGCGATCTGACCGACCCGCCGTCGTTTCGCAACGCGCTGCGCGGCGTACAGACGGTCGTGCACCTCGCCGCCTCGATTCGTGACCAGCCGCGCTCCTCGATTGAGGAGCTCAATGGCATCGCCACCTGGCGCATGGTGCAGGCGGCGCAGCGCGCGGACGTGGAGCATTTCGTGTTCTTTTCCGTGCTCGGTGCCAGCACCCATCATCGCGCGCGCTTGCACCGCGCAAAGGCACTCGCCGAGCAGGCGGTTACAGAGGCGAGCCTACGCACAACGGTGTTCGCTCCCTCCATCGTGTACGCCCCCGGAGACCGGTGGCTAGGACTGCTGGAGCGGATGGCGCTGCTCCCGGCAATGCCGGTCTCCGGGCGGGGCCTGGCAAGCTATGAACCGATCTGGGCCGAGGACGTGGCCGGCTGCGTGATTGCCGCCCTGCGCACGGAGGGCGGGGAGCATCACCGGCGCTATGAGCTCGCCGGCCCCGAGGTGCTCAGCCACAACGACATCGTGCGTACCGTGCTGCGCTCCCTGCACCGCAACCGGCCACTCGTGCACATCCCCACACCGGTCGTGTCGCGCACCCTGCGCCTGCTGGAGGCGGCGATGGGCCCAAGCGCATTCGCCACCTGGGATGAGGCCGAGCTGATGGAGGTCCCGATGCTCTCCGCTCGCGGACCCGCTGATGCCATGGGCCTCGGTGTCACGCCCGCGCCGATGCAAGCCGTGCTCGGCGCCGGATGACTCACGCGTTAGCAGCCACAGGCGGGCGCCTGTCAGCCCACGGCCGCACCTGCTCGAGCTGGGCGGCGAGCGCGAGCAGCGCCGCCTCGCCCGCGGGCCGCCCGACGATCTGCACTCCCAGCGGCAGGCCGTCCTCGCCGTGGAATAAAGGCAGAGAGATGCCGGGCTGGCCGCCGGCGTTGAAGCTGGCGGTGAACGGGGTGAAGTAGCTCGAGCGCGTGAACGTCGACATCGGGTCGGGGGCAGCGGTGTCGAGCGTGCCGATGGGCAGCGGGCGCTCGGCCAGCGCGGGGGTGAGCAGGGCGTCGTAGGGATCCAGAAAGGCCGCCAGGCGCCGCGAGAACCTCTGCAGCTGCGTGACCGCACCAGCGCCCTGCACGGCATTCAGCCCCCGAGCGAGCGAGAAGATCGCCCAGCTCATCGGCTCCATGTCCTCTGGCACCGGCTCGCGGCCGGCGACTATGCCCGACGCGGCCATCGTAAGCGCGAGCTGGATCCCGAAGACGACGCCGAACAGCTCCCTGACCCCGTCGGTCCGCCACGGCAGCTCGACCTCCTCGACCTCGTGCCCGAGCGAGCGCAGGAGCTCCGCGGCGTCTGCCACAGCGCGTGCGCAGAGCTCATCGACGGTTGCCTCGGGAATCGGCGGCAGCGTCGTGGCGGCGATCCGCAGGGCCCCCGGCGGGCGCAGGACCGCCGCCGCGAACGGCTCCGAAGGCGGCGGCGCCCAGTTGGCATCGCCGGTCTCATAGCCCGCGAGCACGTCCAGGATCGCCGCGGTGTCGCCAACAGTGCGCGTGAGCACGCCGTCAACGTCGAGCGGCCCTTCGCCGCGTTCGGGCGCCGAGGAGATGCGCCCGCGTGCGGGCTTCAGCCCCACGAGGCCGCAGCAGGCCGCGGGGATGCGCAACGAGCCGCCCCCGTCGTTGCCGTGGGCGACCGGCACCATGCCCGCGGACACCGCCGCCGCCGCGCCGCCGGAGGAGCCCCCGGGGGTGCGGCCGGGGTCCCAGGGATTGCGGGTGGGGCCGAACAGGCGCGCCTCGGTGACCGGCAGGATGCCGTACTCGGGCAGTGTGGTCGTGCCGACGATCACGAACCCGGCCGCGCGCAACCGGCGCGTGACGTTGTGGTCACGACGAGCCACGTTGTCCTTCATCAGCGAGCATCCGTAGGTGAGCCGCAAGCCGTCCACCGCGCGGTTGTTCTTGATTGCGATCGGAACACCGGCGAACGGGCGCTCGTCGCCAGCCCGAATCTCCGCGGCCGTGGCGAGCGCGCGCTCGGCGTCGATCTCGACGAACGCGTTCAGCTGCGGGTTGAGCTCCTCGATCCGCTCAAGCGAAATCTCGACGAGCTCACGTGAGGACACCTCACCCGCGCCCACCATCTCCGCGAGCTCGCTCGCTCCGCGGAACATCAGATCGCTATCGGGCACGTCTCCTCCTCTGAATGAGAACGCGGGTGACCGCCCGCTCGCGGCAGCCTACCTGCGACGATATGGGCCTGCCCACAAGGCAGCGTCCCTCGTCAAGCATCAAGCCCAGAAAGCGAGTGCCATGAGCGCGGTTCAGTCAGCCCCTGAGGTCCAGTCGGGCCTCGAAGGTGTAGTCGCCTTCGCCACAGAGATCGCCGAGCCCGACAAAGAGGGTGGCGCACTGCGCTACCGCGGCGTCGACATAGAAGACCTGGTCGGCGCCGTCCCCTACGAGCAGGTCTGGGGCCTGCTGGTAGACGGTCACTTCAAACCCGGCCTGCCTCCCGCTGAACCGCACGCGCTCACCGTGCGCTCGGGCGACCACCGCGTCAACGTGCAGTCGGCCCTAGCGATGCTCGCGCCCGAGTGGGGCTTTGGGCAGCTGATCGACATCTCCGACGTGCAGGCGCGCGAGGACCTCGCGCGCGCGTCCGTGATGGCGCTGTCGTTCGTCGCGCAGTCCGCGCGCGAAGCCGGCCAGCCACCAGTACCCCAGTCGGAGATCAACGAAGGCAAGACGATCCCCGAGCGCTTTCTGATCCGCTGGCGCGGCGAGGCCAATCCCGACCACGTCAAGGCGATCGACGCCTACTGGGTCTCGGCGGCCGAGCACGGTATGAACGCCTCGACGTTCACGGCCCGTGTGATCGCCTCGACTGGAGCCGACTGTGCCGCGGCGCTCTCAGGAGCTGTCGGCGCGTTGTCGGGCCCGCTGCACGGCGGGGCGCCCTCGCGGGTATTGAAGATGCTCGATGAAGTCGAAGAGAGCGGCGACCCCGAGGGCTGGGTCACAAAAGCGCTCGACCGTGGCGAGCGGCTAATGGGCTTCGGCCACCGCATCTACCGCGCCGAAGATCCCCGCGCACGAGTCCTGCGCCGGACCTCGAGCGAATTGGGCTCGCCCCGCTTCCAGGCCGCCGAGGCGCTCGAGAAGGCCGCTCTGGCAGAGCTTCACGCGCGTCAGCCCGACCGTGTGCTGGCCACGAACGTTGAGTTCTGGTCGGCCGTGATCCTCGACCTCGCCGAAGTGCCGCCGGAGCTGTTCACGCCAATGTTCACATGTGCGCGCGTGGCCGGCTGGTCGGCGCACATCCTCGAGCAGAAGCGCGAGGCCAAGCTGATCAGGCCCACCGCGAAGTACGTGGGGCATGGCCCGCGACCCGTCTCAGCCGTGGAATAGAACCGCCCGAAAACTCCCCGCTTTCAGAACCGCCCCGAAACTCCCCGCTTTGCCTCAAAGGGAGCGCCAGCACGATCTGAGGAGTACCTCAGAGCTCCTAGGCAGAAACGAGCACCCAAAAGACAGAGGGCCCAGCATCCTGCCAGGCCCTCTGTTCATCTATCGACTGCCCGCACGCGCGGCTGAAGGGCCGCGCGTGCGGTGGACGATTGGCTACATCATCCCCGACATGTCAGGCATCCCGCCACCACCGCCAGCTGCGCCTTCCTTTTCAGGAAGCTCAGCGACGATCGCCTCGGTCGTGAGGATGTTCTTGGCGATCGACGCCGCGTTCTGCAGCGCTGAGCGCGTGACCATCGCCGGGTCGATCACACCCGCAGCAACGAGATCGACGACCTCGTTAGTCGAGGCGTTCAGGCCAAAGCCTTTCTTGGCCTTGCGCACGTCGTTGACGACAACCGAGCCCTCCAGGCCCGCGTTCTCAGCCAGCTGACGCAGCGGCTCCTCCAGCGCGCGCAGGACGATGCGGGCTCCTGTGCGCTCGTCGTCTGAGCCATCGACCGACGCGCCGTTGTCGCTGATCGTGACCGCCGAGGCGGCCTGCAGCAGCGCGACGCCGCCGCCCGGAACGATGCCCTCCTCGAGAGCCGCGCGGGTGGCCTGCAGCGCGTCCTCGACGCGGTGCTTCTTCTCCTTCATCTCCGTCTCGGTGGCCGCGCCAACCTTCACCACGGCGACGCCGCCGGAGAGCTTTGCCAGGCGCTCCTGCAGCTTCTCGCGGTCGAAGTCCGAGTCGGTGTTCTCGATTTCGGCTTTGATCTGGTTGATGCGACCTTTGATCGCGGCCTTGTCACCTGCGCCGTCGACGATCGTGGTCGTGTCTTTCGTAACCACCACACGCCGCGCACGCCCGAGCTGGGAGAGCTGGGTGTTCTCGAGCTTCAGACCGAGCTCCTCGGTGATCACCTCAGCGCCAGTCAGGATCGCGATGTCCTCCAGCATCCGCTTGCGGCGGTCACCGAAGCCAGGCGCCTTGACGGCCACGCCCGTGAACGTGCCACGGAGCTTGTTGACCACGAGCGTCGCCAGCGACTCGCCCTCGACGTCCTCAGCGATGATCAGGATCGGCTTACCCGACTGAATCACCTGCTCGAGCACCGGCAGCACGTCACGCACCGAGCCGATCTTGGAGTTGGCGATCAGGATGTAGGGGTCCTCGAGCACCGCCTCCATGCGGTCCTGGTCGGTGACCATGTAGGGCGAGATGTAGCCCTTGTCGAACTGCATGCCCTCGGTGAACTCGAGGTCCATGCCGAACGTCTGGCCCTCCTCGACGTTCACGACGCCGTCCTTGCCGACCTTCTCGATCGCGTCGGCGATCACGTCGCCGATCTCCTCGTCGCCGGCGGAGATCGTCGCCACGCGCGCGATCTGGTCCTTGCCGGAGACCTCCTTGGACTGCGACGCGATATTCGCCACGACCTGATCGACGGCCTTCTCGATGCCGCGCTTCAGCGCCAGCGGGTTCGCGCCCGCCGCGACGTTCTTCAGACCCTGGCGAACAATCGCCTGGGCGAGCACCGTCGCTGTCGTCGTGCCGTCGCCGGCCACATCGTTGGTCGCCGTGGCGACCTCGCGCACGAGCTGTGCGCCCTGGTTCTCGAACACGTCCTCGACCTCGATCTCACGAGCGATCGTGACACCGTCGTTCGTGATCGTCGGCGCGCCGAACTTCTTGTCGAGCACGACGTAGCGGCCCTTCGGGCCGAGCGTGACCTTGACCGCATTAGCGACCGCGTCCACGCCAGCCTCGAGCGCCGAACGCGCCTCTGAGCTGTACTTGATCTCCTTGTGAGCCATTTCTTCTCAGTTCTCCTTATGCCTCGACTAGGGCCAGGACGTCTGACTCGCGCAACACGAGCAGGTCCTCCCCGTCGATCTTGATCTCGGTCCCGCCGTACTTGCTGTAGAGGACTTCATCGCCCTTCTTGACATCCAGCGGGATGCGCTTGCCGTTCTCGTCGAGCTTGCCGTCGCCGGCAGCGACGATCTTGCCCTTCTGTGGCTTCTCCTTGGCTGTATCGGGGAGGACGAGACCGCTAGCGGTCTTCTCCTCCTCCTCGATCGCCCGCACGATCAAACGATCGCCCAGGGGCTTGAGCTTCATCTTGAAACCTCCGCTTTAGGAATACGACCGCGGCTCGCAACTCTCCAATGGAGGTCCGGCCGCCTACTGGCACTCTCTCCGGGAGAGTGCCAACGACTCCCCAATATATAGACGATTTCTCGCGAGAATCAAGCTTCCTCGGCACTTGTTCACGTCGAGTGCTGGTCGCGCCCCGCCGCGCGCCGCGGCAAAAAGCCCTAGTTTTGGGCTCCGCCGAAGCCTTTCATCGCCTCGGTCATGCCGGTGGGGTTCTCGAGGATCTGGGAGAACCGCACGACGGTGACCGTGTCCTCGACGGAGACCTCGCGGCCGTAGATCTGTTCGAGGAAGTTGATCAGCTCCTCGTGGCGGCGGAACTCGGGGTTGTCGTGCTTGATGTCTCGCGGGGAAAGGTCTGCGAGCTTCAGCACCTCGACCTGGTCGATGACCGCTTCGAAGATGCGTTCGCGCGGCGAGTACTGGTAGCCGATCGTGACCAGCACGGCCTGGTTCTTACGGTACTTGCCCGACTTGTCGCCGAGACGGATCGTCGCCGTCTTGCGGCCCCGCTTGAGCTCGTCGGCAAATATCGTCGAGTAGAAGTTGAGCACCTGCACGGAGCGCAGGCTACCGTTCTTCCTGCAAATAGGCCAGCGCGCGTTCCACCATCTCGCGCTCGGCCGCATGGGTAAGCTCCTTCTGAGCCTCCTGCAGTCCGATCCAGCGGGCTTCCTCGACCTCGTCATCATGGTCTGCGGTGTCGCCCCCGGCGTAGCGGAAAAGGAAGAACGACACCGACTTTCCGATCGTCTGCCCGTCGCGGCGGTACCAGTAGCGCACCTCGCCCAGCTCGCGCATGAGCTCCGCCACTACCCCTGTCTCCTCGCGCACCTCGCGCTCGGCGGCCTGTAGCGCGGTCTCGCCCGGGTCGATGTGCCCCTTCGGCAGTGCCAGCACCCGCGAGCCGTCGGGCGCACGGCGCGTGGGCACAATCACGACGACCTCTTCGCCGCGCACCACGACGCCACCGGCCGAGATCTCCTGTGCGGGGCGTGATCCGGATGGGCGGGCAGCGGATTTAGAAGACATACTGCTTCAGCGCCTGCGGATCGTGCACCGTCAGGCGACCCCTCCCCTGCGAGATCACTCCGGCCCGCTCCAGCACCGCGAGGAAGCGGCTGGCCGACTCGCGCGAGGACCCTGCCAGCTGCGCCAGGTCAGCCTGGGTTGCCGTGAGGAGCACGTCCTGCTGCGGTCCATCCGGCTGCTCTTGGGCGACAAGCTCGCTCAGCACCACCGCCACACGACTCTGCACGGTCTGAAAGGACTGGCGCGAGAGGCGCTCATTGGTCTCGCGCAAGCGTCTGCCAAGCGCGATCACCAGACGTGCCGAGATCCCGGGGTGCTCCACCATCAACCTGCGCATGTCTGGGCCGAGCACGGCCACCACGCTCGTTTGCTCGATCGCCTCCACGGTGGCTGAACGGCGCTCATTCTCGAACAGGGCCAGCTCGCCAAAGAACTCGCCCGGGCCAAACGTCGCGAGCGTGATCGTGCGGCCACCGGTGTGCTCGCGCACCGCACGAGCACGCCCGGAGCGAACGATGTAGCAAGTGTCGCTCTCATCGCCCTCGCGGAATACGACCTGGCCCGGCTCGAACTGGCGCGGCACCGCGAGATCAGCGATCCGCTCCAGGTCGGGGCGCTCGAGCGTGGAGAGCACCGGAACGCGCGCGAGCAGCTCCACCACCTCTGCTGAACGCATGCCCGCCATCACGCAGGCATATCACAGGCCACTCCACCGGCGTCACCGGAGGACCGGCGGCGCTATCTTCAGATGCACGATGGTCTCTAGTAAGCCGATCGCATTGCTCACGGCGCTTGTCGTGCTCTCGTTCACCTCCGCCTCCGCGGCGAGCGCCGCGACCGGTCACTCGCTGTTCCACTCGCGCCAGCTGTGGGCGACGATCGACGTCTGCACCCCCAAAGACCAGCCAAACACCCTGGGTATCCGCGGCTCGATGCCCAGCGACGGCTTCGCCACCGACAAGATGTACATGCGCTTTCGCCTCCAGTACCAGAACCCCACCACCAAACAATGGATCGACGATCCAGCGCGTGGCGCGGACTCGGGCTTCCTCACCGTCGGCCCGGCCTCCTCCGCGCGCCAGAACGGTCTCAGCTTCCAGCTGACGCCCGTCCCCGGCAAGCCAGCGTTCACGCTGCGCGGCGTCGTGAGCTTTCAATGGCGCAAGGGCGTCCATGTCGTGCACTCGGCCTCCCGCCCGACCACGGCTGGGCATCAGAGCCTCGCCGGGGCCGATCCGGCGGGATTCAGCGCGGCCACGTGCGTCATTGGTTGAACAGACGCGGATCGTTCGTGATGATGCCGTCAACGCCCATGCCGCTCAGCTTCGCGATCATCCGTGCATCGTCGACGGTCCACACGTAGAGCTGGCCCCCGCCTTCGGCCACTGCCCGCACGAGCGCCTTGGTGACCAGGCGCCAGTGGGCCATGATCGCATCGAAGCGCCCGGCGCGCAGGGCTTCACGAACGCGCCGGGGCAAAAGCGCGCGGTAGCCGCTGAGTATCACCAGGGCGGGGATCGCCGTGAGAATGTCGGTCGTGTAGTCGCGCCGCAGGCGCGGCACCGACCAACCGAGGCGCAGCCCGGGCTCCAGAGCCCGGATCACGTCGAGCTCAGAGGTGTACATGCCGCTCACGAGCGAGCGCTCGATCAGGCCCTTCTCGCGCAGCGCTCCCACGACGCGTCCCCCATACCCGGGGATCTTCACGTCGACATCCAGCTCCACGCCCGCGAACTCATCGCCGGCGAGGTGCTCGAGCGCCTGCTCGAAGCTCAGCGGCGTGCGCGCGCGCATGTCCTCGTAGTCGTGGGCGACCAGCAGCCTCCCGCTGCCGTCGACGTGCTCTGAGAGCACGTCGAGCTCGATCATGTCCACGCCGTGGCGCAGCGCCGCGTCGAAGCTCGCCAATGTGTTCCCGGGCTCGATGTGAGCGGCGCCCTTGTGGCCGACGCGGCGAGGGGAGCGGGCGTTCATGCGCTGAGCGTGAGCTTACGCGGGCCCGAATGGAAGCCAAGACCGGTCAGCGCTCCGACCAGATCCGAGCCGATCGCCGGCTCGCCGTCGATTCGCTCCAAGGCGAGCTTGCCCATCCACCCGCCCCGCACCGCTTCGGCCAGCGCCGCCAGGGCCTCTTCTATCGGAGCGTCCGCGAGCGTCACCAATCCACGGCCCCCACGCTCGACGTACAGCACGGGCTCGTCCTCGACCAACACCACGTAGGCACCCGCCACGCGCGCCGGGCGGCGCTCCTGTCCTTCCCTTTTTGGCCACGTAAGCGCCGCGCCATAGGGTTGCGCTGGGTCGGCCGCCGCGAGCACGAGCGTGCGGCCGTGCTCGCGTGAGGCGCGCAACCGCTCGACAGCACCCGGGAGAGCGAACTGCGCACCGCCCATGCCCTCGATGAAGTAGCCGCGGCGGCAGATCCCGAGCGTCTCGAGGTTGCACAACGTGTCGTACAGCATCGCAAAGCCGCCCTTGATCCCCTCGGCCAGCACCTGCTCGCGGGTGACGATCCCGTAGCGCTCCAACAGCAGTTCGGCTAGCGCGCGCCTGGCGCTCGGGCCCGGCGGCGCCGGCGGCGAAGATCGATTCGGTCAGCGACCAGCGTCCCTGCACCTGACTCTGCGCGCCAGTGCGGCGAGAGGCAAAGCGCGAGCGGCCGGCCATCGAGCGGCCACTGGCTCGCCCGGAGCGCTCCCCACGGGCGAGCGTCAGATGAGGTGCCCGCAGCGGCGCCCAAGCGTCGTTCGTCGCCTCGCCCGCCCACACGAGATCCCACAGCGCCTCGCGCAGCGCCTCGGCCGGGACGTCGAGCTCCGCGAGCAGATCGGTGAAGAAGCACGGTCCCCTTGCGAGCCGCCCGCGCAGAAGCTCGTGCTCGGGATTATCCGGCGGCTCATACCCGCTGCGGGCCGAGGGGCGTGAGGATGGAGGGCCGATCGCGGCGGCGTCCTCGCGAAAGTACAACGCCACGCGTCCTCCGCCTCGCCCGCTCGCCCCCGCGCCGATCCACACCACCTCTCCGCTCGCGCACAGACTGTCCATCCACGCCTGCGAGTACGCGCCGATCCGTCGCGGCAGCACATCGCGCTCCCAGATCTCCGCGGGCAGCGCCAACCCCTGCAGCGCCACGAGCACCTCGCGCAACCGGTCGACTCCCGCACCCGCGCCGGAGTGGCGATCCACGCCCTGCCACGAGGGCAGGAACGCGGCGAGGCTGCGCTGGCTCGCCGGCTCGATCTCCTTGCGCAGCGCGGCCAGCGAGGCACGCCTGAGCCGGCGCAGAACCTCCACATCGCACCACTCGCGATCGCTCCCTCCCGGCCGCAGTTCTCCGCGGACCACCTCGCCCGCGCGCTCCAGCTCGCGCAGCACCGCGCTCGCGTCGACGCCGTAGCGCGCACGCAGCTCCTCGGTCGTGAACGGCCCATGCGTGCTCGCGTAGCGCGCGATCAGCATGCGCAACGCGTCGTCCACATCCCTGAGGAATGTCTCCGGCAATCCGCCGGGCAGCACCGCGCCGAGCGCGTCGCGATACAGCCCCGCCTCGTCGGCCGCGATGAAGCGCTCCTCGCCGCCCACCCGCACGCGGATCGCGCGCCGCTCGCGCTCCAGCTCGAGTAGCAGTTGCTCGGATTGAATCCCCTCAAACACGCGACGGGAGACCTCACCAGCGGTGAGGTCTCCAACACGACGCAGCACGTCGTGCAGCCCATCGCGACCCGTCGCCCTTGTGATCTCCGAGCGGTGCTGCAGATCGTCTTCGACGCGCTGCAGGGCACCGGGGTCGATCAGCTCACGCAGCTCCTCCTGGCCCAACAGCTCGCGCAGCAGATCCCTGTCGAGCGACAGCGCGGCGGCCTTGCGCTCGGCGTTCGGCGTGTCGCCCTCGTACATGTACGTCGCCACATAGTCGAACAGCAACGATGAGGCGAACGGCGAAGCGGTCTGTGTCTCGACCTCCACGAGCGAGATCTCACGGCTGTGCAGCCCCCTCAGCAGCCCTTCCAACCCGGGCACGTCGAGCACGTCGCTTCAGGCACTCCCGGTAGGTCTCGAGCACGATCGGGAAGTCCGCATACCGGTGTGCCACCTCGAGCAGGTTCTGGGCCTTCAGCCGCTGCTGCCACAGCGGCGTGCGTTTGCCCGGATAGTCGCGGGGGATGAGCAGCGCGCGCGAGGCGTTCTCGCGAAAGCGCGCGCCAAATAGCGCGGAGCCACCGAGCTCTGCGACGAGGGCGGGCTCCACGTCGTCGGGCTCGACCAGGACCAGCTCGGCGGCCGACGGCAGCGACTCGGACTCATCGGCGTCGAGGTCGGGGAGGTGCAGGACGATGCCGTCGTCGGAGGAGATGACGTCTGCCTCCAGCTCGAAACGCTCGCGGATGCGCGCCGTCAGCGCGAGGCCCCAGGCAGCATGGACGCGGCCGCCGTAGGGGGACAGCACGCACACCCGCCAGTCACCGATCTCATCGCGAAAGCGCTCCACCACGATCGTCCGCTCGCTCGGGAGGACCCGCGTCGCCGCCTGCTGCTCGCGCAGGTAGGCGAGCAGGTTGCGGGCGGCGCGCTCGTCGAGGTCGTAGTCGCGCTCGAGGACCTCCACCGGCTGCTCGACGGCCCAGCGGGCAAACGCGCCGATCGCCTCACCCAGCTCCTTCGGGCGCCCGATGGTGTCGCCCTTCCAAAACGGCACCGCGCCGGGAGCGCCGGGAGCGGGGGTGACGATTACGCGGTCGCGACCGATCTCCTCGATGCGCCACGTCGACGCGCCCAGCAGGAACGCCTGACCGGGCCTTGCCTCGTACACCATCTCCTCATCCAGCTCGCCCACCCGCCTACCGTCGGGCAGCGTGACCGCGTACAGCCCGCGGTCGGGGATCGTGCCGGCGTTCGCGATCGCCAGCTGACGTGACCCCTTGCGCGCGCGGATCGTGCCCGCCACGCGATCCCACACAATCCGCGCGCGCAGCTCCCCGAACTCCTTCGACGGATACCGCCCGTCCAGCATGTCGAGCACGTTCTCCAACAGCTCCCTCGAAAGCTCGGAGTAGGAGTGGGTGCGCGTGACGAGTGCGTGCAGCTCGTCCACCGCGATCGAATCGGAGTCCCGCCCACCCTCGGCCGAAACGGCGATCGCCACGATCTGCTGGGCCAGCACATCGAGCGCGTTGCGAGGGACAACCGTCGGCTCGATCAGCCCTTCGTGCATGCGACGGGCGACGACCGCGCACTCGAGCAGATCGCCCCTGAACTTCGGAAAGATCCGCCCGCGGCTCACCTCCCCCACGCCGTGACCGGCGCGCCCGATCCGCTGCAACCCCCTCGCGACCGACTTTGGCGACTCGATTTGCAGCACGAGGTCGACCGCCCCCATGTCGATCCCGAGCTCCAGCGAGCTCGTCGCCACCAGGCATGGCAACTCACCGCCCTTCAACAGCTCCTCCACCTTCGTCCGCTCCTCGCGCGCCAGCGACCCGTGGTGCGCGCGTGCGATCTCCTCCTGCGCGAGCTCGTTCAGCCGCAGCGCCACCCGCTCGGCCGAGCGGCGGTTGTTCACGAACACGATCGTGGAGTTGTGATCCTTCACCTGCTTCAGCAGCTCCGGATAGATCGCCGGCCAGATCGAGTTACGCGTCGGCTCCCCTCCGGCCACCGACTCGAGCGGATCACGCTCCTGATCCGGTCCCGCCCGCCCAGCGTCGGGTTCGGACATCGAGTTCGACCGGCACCTCGATCCGCAGGTCGAGCTGCTTGCGGGCGCCCGCATCGACGATCGTCGCTTCGCGCCCTGGACCGACAAGAAAGCGGCCGATCTCCTCGAGAGGGTTCTGGGTGGCACTCAGACCGATCCGCTGCACCTCCCTGCCGGCCTGGGACTCCAACCGCTCGAGCGTGAGCGCGAGGTGGGAGCCGCGCTTGGAGTGCGCTACGGCATGGATCTCATCGACGATCACGGCTTCAACGCCGCTCAGCATCGCTCGCGCCTGCGAGGTCAGGATCAGATACAGCGACTCCGGCGTCGTGATCAGGATGTCGGGCGGTTTGCGCGCCATCGCCGCGCGCTCGCGTTGGGGCGTGTCGCCCGTCCTGATCCCCACACGAACGTCGGGTGGGTGGGCTCCTATTCCCCGCAATGGAACTCGCAGGTTGCGCTCGATGTCATACGCCAGCGCCTTCAGCGGGCTGACGTAGACGACACGTGTGCCCGCTTGCTCACCGTCCGCGCTGGCCGGTCTTTGATCGGTCAACCGGTCGAGCGCCCACAGAAACGCGGCCAGCGTCTTGCCCGACCCCGTCGGCGCCGACAGCAGCACATGCTCGCCCCGCGCGATCGCCGGCCACGCTTTCGCCTGCGCGTCGGTGGGCGCAGCGAAGGCCTGATCGAACCATTCGCCCACGCGGGGACTGAAGCTGGAAAGGGGCATCTGCTGAGGCTAGCGGGCCACTCCCAGTTCGCTTGCGGCCGCCAGGGCCCAGCTTGGATTGGCCAGCAGCGCTCGCCCTACGCTCAGCAACGCCGCGCCGCTACCGCGCAACAGCTCCTCGGCCGCGAGGGCATCCGTGGCTCCGCCCAGCGCGAACGGGATCGGTGGGTTGCTCGCGCGCAACATCCTCGCGAAGGCAACCATCTCCTCAAAGCTCACACGCTCGCCTTCGAAGACCGGCGTGCCGCCAGCGATATCGATCAAATCAGCGCCGCGCTCCGCGCACCATCCAGCCACTTCGGCCATCTCGGCGACAGTAGAACCCGCGCTCCCACCATCGCCAGCGGGCAGGCGTACCAACAGCGGACGCTTCTCGGGCCACTGCAAGCGCACCCCCTCGACCACCTCCAGCAGCAGCCTCGCCCTGCCGTGGAGGTCGCCCCCGTAGCCGTCGCTTCGCAGGTTTGTCAACGGTGAGAGGAACTGCTGGAGCAGGTAGCCGTGCGCGGCGTGGACCTCGACGAAGTCAAACCCCGCCCGAAGCGCCAGGGCCGCGGCGCCAGCAAACGAGACGACTATGTCCTCGAGCGTTCTTGCATCAGCTGGGAGGGGTATAGACCAGCCCTCCGCAAACGCCCGCGCCGAGGCCGACAGCGAGCCCTCTGCACCGCGCGTGTCACGAAACGCCTTGCGCCCCGCGTGTGCGAGCTGAACCCCCACTGCCGCGCCCTGTTCATGGCAGAACTCCACCACGCGGCGAAACGCTCCAACTCCCTCCTCGCCGTATAACCCGAGCGCCGCATGACTAGTGCGCGCCGCGGGCGCCACCGCGGTGTCCTCCAGCAGAATCGCTCCGCAGCCCCCGGCTGCGCGGGAGCCGTAATGAGCCAGATGCCAGTCCGTCGGCAGCGCGTTCTCACCCGCCTGATGCTGGCTCATCGGCGACATCAAGATCCGGTTTCGCATCTCACAATCGCGCAATCGCAAGGGGTCGAACAGCATCGGTGCGAGAAGTATGATGGCCGACCCGATATGGATCCGGGAATGGAAATAGTCACCGGCTCAAGACAGGAACACCAACAATGCCCAAAGCAAGATCGAGTACTTCCAAGCAGAGGAAAGGCGCGGCCGAACCCGCATCCTCAGTTCCTGGCCTGCGTGAGCCACGCTACTCACAGTCGCTCGAGCGAGGGCTGGCGATCCTCGGCTGCTTCACACCTGAACGTCCGGTGCTCGGGATCGCAGACATTGCCGACGAGCTCGGGATAAGCCGCTCCACCACCCATCGCTATGTGATCACGCTCGTGGCGCTGGGCTACCTCGAGCAGGGCGCCTCGCGCAAGTACCGGCTCGGCCTGCGCGTCACCGACCTGGGCATGTCGGCGCTCAACTCAACCGGGCTTCGCGAGCACGCCCATCCCTACCTGGAAGAGCTGCGCCAGCGCACCTCCTACACCTCGAGTCTCGCCGTCCTCGACGGGACGGAGATCGTCTATGTCGACCGCGCGCGCAGCTTTCGCCGCGGGCAGGCCAAGATCGACCTCGGCCTGCACCCCGGATCGCGCCTGCCGGCGTACTGCACCGCGATGGGCAAGCTGCTTTTGGCCTACCTGCCCGAGGATCAGCAACGCGAGCTGATCGGAACCATGCAACTTGCCAAACACCTCCCAACACGATCACCTCAAAGAAAGCGCTGCGCTCCGAGCTGGACAAGATCAAGGACGAGGGCTTCGCGGTCAACGACGAAGAGCTGGCGCCCGAACTGCACTCGATTGCCGCTCCCGTGCGCAACGAGGCCCGCGAGGTCCTCGCCGCCGTCAACCTTGCGGCGCACGGCACGGTGATCTCGCTGTCTGAACTCACCGGCGCGCTCAGCCCCCACCTTGTCTCCACGGCCGACCGCATCTCCGCACGGCTGGGATACCGTCGCGACGACGAGTTATAGGGCGGTCGCGTAGCCTCTGCGGCCGATGAAGGCCCGACGACCCCTTGCCTTGCTGTGCGCCCCGCTGCTCGCCTTCGGTGTGAGCGCTTGTGCGAGCACCACGGCCTCGAACTCCTTCAAGGGCGAACAGCACACGGTCGCGCAGGTGATCTCCAACCTCCAGTCCGACGTAATAGCGAGCGATCCGAAGAAGATCTGCGCCAACGACCTGGCGAACGCCGTGGTGAGCCGTCTCGGCGGCCCCAAGCACTGTGAAGCGGCGATCAAAAATCAGCTCACCGAGGTCGACACGCCCGAAGTTGAGATCCAGTCCATCCAGATAAATGGCGCTAGTGCTAGTGCTCAGGTGAGGAGCACCTACGCTGGCAAGAAGCAGACCGGGACGCTCACGCTCGTCAAAGAAGGCGCCAAGTGGAGGATCGCGACGGTCAACTGAGCGCGCGGCCGTATTGGCGTTCGTAGTAGGAGCGATAGTCCCCGGAGCGGACCGGCTCCCACCACCACGCGTTCTCGCGGTACCAGGCGACGGTCTCTTCCAGGCCTTCCGCGAAACGCATCCTTGGCTCCCAGCCGAGCGCTCTGACCTTCTCGGAGGACAGCGAGTAGCGACGATCATGGCCGGGACGGTCGGTCACGTGCTCGATCTGGGACTCACTCGCGCCGGTCAGCTCGATGATGCGCCGCACGACGGTCATGTTGGGCTCCTCGTCGGGGCCACCGGCGTTGTAGACCTCACCGGGCTGGCCGTGCTCGAGGACGTGCCCGATCGCGGCCGCGAAATCGGTGGCATGAATCCAGTTGCGCACCTGCATGCCATCCCCATACACCGGCAATGGGTCGCCGTGCAGCGCGTTGAGGATCATCAGCGGGATCAGCTTCTCCGGATACTGATACGGGCCATAATTGTTCGACCCGCGGCAGATCACCGCAGGCAGCTCATAGGTATGGAAATAGCTCTGCACGAGCAGATCCGCGCCCGTCTTCGTCGCCGAATACGGCGAGGACGGGCGCAGCGGAGAGGACTCCGTGAACGTTCCCTCCTCGATCGACCCATACACCTCATCAGTCGAGACCTGCACATACCGCACACCCCACTCGCGCGCAGCCTCCAGCAACACATGCGTACCCAGCGCATGCGTCTTCACAAACGCATCCGGCTCAGCGATCGAACGGTCGACATGAGTCTCCGCGGCAAAGTTCACGATCGCCTCAGGACGGCACGCCGCGATCGCCCCGCCAACCGCCTCAGGATCCTCGATCGCACCGTGTACGAAGGCAAACGCCTCCTCACCGGCAAAGTCATGAAAGTTCTCCTCACGCCCCGCATACGTGAGCTTGTCCAACACCATCACCTCATCACCATGCTCACGCAAGCGCTGACGCACAAACGTCGAACCGATAAACCCAGCACCACCACAAACCAAGAGTTTCATGCCCTCATCATCCCAGCCCTGGCTGCGAGATAGCCCGCGAGCCCGTCCTGCCAGGGCGGCATCGGCAGCACGTCGTCCCGCCCGGTCTCGAGCGCCGACCAGGCGGGACGGGGGGCGGGGCGGACGAACTGGTCGCTTGTAGTGGGGTCAACCCGGCAGTCGATCTCGGCCTGACGATAGATCTCCTGGGTGAAACCGTTCCAGGAGACCTGGCCGGCACCGGTCAGGTGCACGAGACCGGCGACCCCGCGCTCCAGCAGCCCCAGCAGCGCCGGAGCGAGGTGCCCGGACCAGGTGGGCGAGCCGACCTGATCAGTGACCACCTGGACCGAGTCCCTTTCATCGGCCAGGCGGAGCATCGTGGCGACAAAGTTCTTGCCATCCACCCCATAAAGCCACGCCGTACGCAGAACCGTGTGCCTGGGGGAGGCGGCCAGCACCTGCTGCTCACCTTCGAGCTTGGTCTTGCCATACACCGACTTTGGACCCGTCGGATCGGACTCCACATACGGTCGCGGATTACCGGCGCCATCCACTGGCGCCGTGCCGTCGAACACATAATCGGTCGAGATGTGCAGCATCGGCGTGCGGATCTCGGCGGCCGCGCGCGCGAGGACACCGGCGCCGTCCACGTTGACCGCCTTCGCCGCCTGCTCGTTGCTCTCCGCGCCGTCTACATCGGTCCAGGCCGCGCAGTTGATCACACCGCCCAGCCCCTGCCTCTCGCTCGCCAACCCTCCGAGCAGCTCTTGCACCTGCTTGCGGTCGGTGATGTCGAGCTCGGGCAGGTCCACACCCACCGGCTCGTGTCCCGCCGTCTTCGCTGCCCGCATCACGTCGTGGCCGAGCATCCCCTCAGCGCCTGTGACGAGCAGCCTCACAGAATCGAGATGTCAGAGTTATCGCCGACCATGAACCGGTAGGCGCGGGGCTGCTTATCCGAGCGGCGCACGCTCACGTTGCGCCCCAAGAGCGATGACTCCATGCGCCCGTCCAGATCGCACACCGAGGAGCCCATCAACAGGATCGAGTGCTCGACCTCTGCCCCGGTGATCGTGCAGCCCTCGCCGATCGCCGTGTACGGGCCGATGTAGCAATCACGCAACTGCGCCCCGGCGCCGATCACCGCCGGCCCGCGAACTGTCGTTTTCTCCAACCGCGCGCCCACCTCGATCACGACGCGCCCGTCCACCTGGGAATCGATCAGCTCGCCCTCGATGCGCTCGACCAGATTGTCGAGGATCAGACGGTTTGCCTCGAGCATGTCCTCCAGCCGGCCCGTGTCCTTCCACCAGCCCCGCACGATGTGCGGCTCGACGCGCTTGCCGCCGTCCACCAGATGCTGGATCGCGTCGGTGATCTCGAGCTCCCCGCGCGCGGATGGCTCGATCGCGCGCGCGGCGTCGTGGATACCGGCCGTGAACATATACACGCCCACCAGCGCGAGATCCGTCGCTGGCTCAGCGGGCTTCTCGACCAGTCTCGTGACATGACCGACCTCTCCCGGGGCGGCGGCCGCCAACTCCGCGACGCCGTAGTTCTCCGGGTCGGTCACAGGGGTGAGCAGGATCAGCGCATCCGGTTCGTGCTCGCGGAACGCGGCGACCAGCTCCGCGATTCCCCCCTGCAGGAGGTTGTCGCCGAGATACATGACGAACGGGCTCGCGCCCAGGAAGGGCTCGGCCGTCAGCACCGCGTGCGCGAGGCCCGCCGGCTCGTTCTGGACGATGTAGGAGATACGGACCCCGAACCGCGAGCCGTCGCCGGCGGCTTCTTCGATCTCGGGGCCTGTCTCCGGAGCGATGATGATCCCGACCTCCTCGATCCCCGCCTGTGCCATCGCCTCGATCCCGTAGAACAGCACCGGCTTATTGGCGACCGGCACGAGCTGCTTCGCGCTCGTGTGCGTGATCGGGCGCAGGCGCGTGCCCTTGCCCCCGGAGAGGATCAGTCCCTTGAGCGGCTCCATTGCAGCGTGAGCCTACCTGGAGCGGATCAATACAGCCCGCCCAGCTTGCGATGGTCCCAGCTGGCACGACAGACCTCTACGAACTCCAGGCCCACGCGCTTGGCCGCCTGGGTATCCACGGCGGCGCGCGCCTGCGGCGCCAGCTCAGCCGGTGGATCTGTGCCGCGCGGTACCGAGTTGCGCAACAGGATTTCCGCGCCCAGGGGCGGCGACCGTGTCGAGGTCCCGGTGGATCACGGCCTCACACTCGAGCATCACCCCGCGCAGCTCGTGGTAGGCCTCCGCGGCCTCGATCTGCAATGTCGCTCGCGGGTCGCGCTCGAGGTTTCGCACCTTCTGTGACGTCGCATACGTCCACGCCCACAGACGCGGGGCGGGCTCACCCACGGGGACATCACGCAGCACGTACCACAGCGGCATCAGGTGTGGCCAGCCACGCGGGCCCGCCGTCGCGCAGGTGACAGTCCGCTCACCGGCGAGGAAGGCGGCGACCTCCGCGTCGGACATCTTGATCTGATCGCGTCGGCTCAAGAGACGCCAGTCGGCACTGCGCTGGCCTCACCCAGCTTCGCCACCGCCTTGCGCACGGCCTCACGAGCCTCCTTCGGCTCGAGCACAGCGGCATCGCCGGCTTCCTTGAGGATCTCGCGCACCAGCCAGTCGGTGCCCGCGAAGCTCAACTCGACCACGACCGAGCCGTCGCTTCGCTCCTCCACCACCCGTCGCGCCTCGCGCGCCCAGCGGGCGCGCTCGGGCGAGACCCACACACGCGCGCTGCGCGATGCCTGCACCTCGCCGGTACGGAGCCAGCCGTCAACCTCAGCCGCCGGGTCGACCTCCGGCCGCGGCTCGAAGCACTCGTCAGTCACAGTCACGCTCTTGATCCGATCCAGGCGAAAGTGGCGCATGTCATCGCGTGCCGGGTCAAACGACGCCACATACCAGCCCTCGCGGCCGTTCGTCAGCGCGTACGGCTCCACCCGGCGCTGCACGATCTCATCCTCGTTCTCCTTGTAGTACTCCAGCTCAATGATCCGGCGCTGAACGATCGCAGCGGAGACCACCCGCGCCACCCCGGAGTCATCTCCCCCGGCATGGGCGACCTGCAGGCCCTGCTCCATCGGGTCCTCGCCGAGCGCCGCGACGATCTTCTCGCGCGCGGAGGTGAGCGACCCCTCGGGGATGTGCTCGCCGATCAAGTCGATCGCCGCCACCAGCGCCTTGCGCCTCGACCGGCAAGAGGCGCGCGGGCCGGTCGAAGTTGTCGCTGTAGGGCTCCGGGTCGACCTCGATCTCGCCCTCCTCCTCCTTGATCTCCGCATACAGCACATACGAGCCGCCGCCGAAGTTCACGACGTTCAGGACGTTCACGTCCTCGCGCAGCTCCTCATCTGAGAGCTGCAGCCGCTCGCACACCTCGGCGATCTTCACGCGGCCCAGCCCTCCGGTCTGCGCGCCCCCCGCTCGCCCGGCCTCGATCAGAATGCTCGCGAGCGTCACCAGCCGCGCGAAGCGCTCTGGGCGGATCGCGGTCTCGCTGCGCCCGGTGGGAGCCTCCTCGCCCTGCGCCGAGGCGGTCCGCTGCCCGCCGCCGCGATGCGGGCCGCGCTCGCGCGCACGGGCGTGGCTTTTGCTGAAGCGCACCGGCAGCGTCCTTTCGTGGCGATCCTTCAGCAGCTTCACCCGGCGCGCTGAACTCACGCCTCAGCTCCTCGGGCCCGTGCAGGCTCGCATGGGCCCCGAGTCCGAACACCCAGGAGATGAGGCCCCGCGGGCTGGAGTAGCCGGTGAGGAAGACCTTGTCCTGATCCTCGGCCTCGCGCAGCTCGCCGTAGCGGCCGAAGTGGCGCTCTATCTGCCACACGATTCGCTCGGAGACCAGCACCTCGGCCACACCCCGCTCCTCGCCCAGCTGCCAGTCTGCACGGTTGGCGTAGGAGCGCGGGTCGAAGTCCGCCGGGCGGCGGAAGTCGTGCTCGGCCTTGGTCGCGTAGGACACCTTGCCGCGGATACGCGTCAGGCGGAAGACACGAATCGCCTTGCGCTCGTGTGAGTAGCCGAGCAGATAGAACTGGCCGCCCTGGAACAGCAGGTGATACGGGTCGACGCGGCGCGCTTCGGTGACGTCGCGCTCCATCGTGTAGTAGTCGAAGGTGATCGTCTTGTTGCGGAAGATCGCCGTCTCGACCTTCGCCAGGCGTGCAGAGAGCTCGTGGCCGCCCGCCGAGGCCGTGATCCCGAGTGCGACCGACTGCTGCTCGGGCGCCCGCAGGGGGCTGGGCCGCCCCCAGGTGATCTGCTGCAGCGCGAGGCGCAGCGGCTCGGCGTAGGCGAATTCGCCGTCGAGCAGGCTGAGCGCGGTCTGCAGCGCCGCGAGCTCCTTGTCGGTGAACGCGATCGCGGGCAGGTGGAAGTTCTCTGGACGCAGCGAGTAGTTCTCCTGCTCGGCGGCTCCGTCGGCGGGACGGTCGACCGTCAGCTGGATGCGCAGCGATTCGAGCTCCGAGCGGTCCGCGTAGAAGCGCCGGCGAACGCGTCCTCGTTCATCCCGCTGTAGCCCTCCACGTCGCGCCGGATCTCCAGCGCCGTGACCGGCCTGCGCTCGGCCATCAGGTAGGAGATCAGCGACAGCTGGCGGATCAGCTTCTCGGTGTCCTTTGCCATGAACTGGACACCTTAGAGGACCCGGCGGCGAGACGGCTTTGTGGCGCCCGGCGGTCGCGTTCGCGTATTTGCGGAGTTTCACGCGGCTTCGCGCTCGCTGCGCTGGAGCCTCTTGCGGCCGTCTGTGCCATGCCCGGGGAAGAACGCGCTGCCGTCGATCGCGCGGTCGAAGCCCGACCAGTGCCTGCCGGGGGTGAGCTCTTTCTCCAGGCGGTCGAAGCTGCCGAGCCGTCCGCCGAGGTTGTCGATCATGTGCACGAGCGTCGCCTCGCGCGTGCACGGCACCACGGGGCTGCCGTGCTCGAGCGCCCCATGATGGGAGAGGATGATGTGCCCGACCGCCTGCGCCAGCCCTGCGGGGAAAGCCCTCGATGTCCTCGATCATGCGGCGGATGCGGTAGTAGCCGAGCGGGATCTCTCCGAGCAGCCGCCCCGCGTCGGTCAGGTCGATGCTTCCGTGAGGCATGCCGTCGGTGTAGGCCTCGAGCTTGCCGATGTCGTGCAGCAGCGCACCCGTGACCGCCACGTCGCGGTCGATGCCCGGGAAGGTGGCGCTGATCGCGCTCACCGCCTGGGCGACACCCAGGCAGTGCTCGAGCAGGCCGTGGGGGTATGCCTGGTGGTAGTACTTGGCGGCCGGCGCGCACCCGGTAGCCGGCCCACAGCTCGGAGTCCTCGCCGAACACGCTCCAAGCAGGATCCGCAGGTGCGGCTCCTGGATCGTGTCCAGCAGCTCGCGCACCTCCAGCTTCCATCTGCTTCACCCCGCGGGTCGGGCCGTCGAGCAGGTCCTCGGGCGAGAAGCTGCCGGGGACGGCCGCTGCGAGACCGCGCAGGTTGATCTGCGGGCCGAAGCGCGGGTGGATGGTATAGCGCCCGCTCACCTGCACCGGGGCGCCGGTGCGAGCCAGCTGCTCGGATCCGCTCCAGGCCCTCCCACACCATCGAGACAACCGCGCCCGTGCGGTCGCCCAAGTGCAGACGCAGGTAGTCGCCGCCGTCGCGCCGCTGACGGCGCTCGGCTTCGCGGACCAGCAGCACCTGGTCGATCTCCACACCGTCACTGAACTCGTTTACGAGCACAGCTAAAGAAAGTAGAGATGGCTGCGGACGGCTCGCTCGTCCGGCTATGGCTCTAGACGGTTGGGCCCGCGGTAGAGAAACGTCACCTCCCTGACGTTCTCCTGGCCCAGCATTTGCATCAACAACCGCGTCAGCCCAAAGCCAAATCCGCCGTGCGGCGGGGCGCCATAGCGGAAGAAGTCGAGGTAGTACTGGATCGGCTCCGGCTCGACCCCCTTCTGTGCTGCCTGCTCGATCAGCTGCTCATAGCGGTGCTCGCGCTGAGCGCCGGTCGTGATCTCGATGCCCTTCCACAGCAGGTCGATAGCTGCTGGTCAGGGTCTGATCCTCGGGTGGCGCATGTGGTAGAAGGGCCTCACCGAGGAGGGGTAGTCGGTGACGAACACGAACTCGTGACCGTGCTTCTCCTTGATCAGAGCTGACAGCGCTCTCTCGCTGGCGGGGTCGAGGTCGTGACCGGGGCCCGGAACCGAGTCGTGGCCGCTCTCGCGAGCAGCTCCTTCGCGTGTGCGAGCGTGACCCGCGGGAACGGCACGATCGGAACCACGACCTCGATCGCCGAACGTCGCGTGCGATCGCCTGCCCGTGCTCCGCGGAGACCGCGCCGAGCGCGTGCGCGAGCCACGCGCTCCTCGAACGCCATCACGTCCTCGTGCGAGTCGATCCAGGAGATCTCGACGTCGACGCTCGTGAACTCCGTGTCGTGGCGCGAGGTGAACGACGGGTTGGCGCGGAACACGGGCCCGATCTCGAACACCTTGCCGAAGCCCGCCGCCATCGCCATCTGCTTGTAGAACTGCGGGCTCTGCGCCAGATAGGCCTGCCCGTCGAAGTACTCCGACCTTGAACAGCTCCGCGCCGGACTCGCTCGCCGAGCCCATCAGCTTCGGCGTGTGGATCTCGACGAACCCTTCTCGGCGCCAGAACTCGCGCATCGCGTGCTCGACCGTGCTCTGTACCTCGAAGATCAGGCTTCCTGCTCCGGCCTGCGCAGGTCCAGGTAGCGCCAGTCGATCCGCTTGTCCAGCGCTGAGTCCTCCGCGATCGGCAGCTCTGCCTGCGCGGGAGAATCGACGGTCAACCCATCCAACTGCAGCTCCACCCCGCCGAGCTTCACCCGCTCGTCGGCGACCACCGTCCCGGTCAGCGTCACGGCCGACTCGACGGTCAGACTCGAGACAGCCTCGTTCAGCTCACTCGGCGGATCATCCTTGCCAAGCACGACCTGCGCCATGCCCGTTTCGTCACGGATCACGACGAACTGCACCTTCTTCTGGTCGCGGATCGCGTTGCACCCAGCCGCGGATCGTGACTTGCTCGCCGGTGTGCTGAGGCAGCTCGGATATGAGGGTGCGGGTCATGCCGGGGACCCTATCTGAGGCGCTACTCGATGGGCTCGACCGAGAGCTCGACCGCGGCGCTGAACTCCTCGGCCTCACGCTTCTCCAGCTTCTCGATCGAGCCTGCGTGGCACAGGTCGCCTTCGCCGAGCTCGAGTGCCGCCAGCCGCTCGGCCGTGTCGCCCACGACAACTCGCCGCACTGGCGCGCGCATCTTGACCTGCGCCTGCGACTTGGCCTTGCGCACCTCTCGCAGCACGTCGGCCGTGATCCCCAGAGCCACATTCTCGCGCTCGCGCTCGTGTGAGTCGAGGCCCACCCTGCCCGTCGCGGCCAGCGCGAGAAGCTGCCGGCCTCGGGCCACACCGCGCGGTGCACCGAGCCCTCCTGCCACCACGACCACACCTCCTCGGTGACGAACGGCAAAAATGGGGCGAACAGCCGCTGGAAGACCGACAGCGACAGCGTCAGCGCGAGGCTGACCGAGGCGCTGACGTCGGGGTCGGGGTCGTAGCGCCGCCCCTTGACGAGCTCGAGGTAGTAGTCGCAGTACCACCAGAACAGCTCCTCTACGCGCGCCAGCGCACGCGCGTAGTCGTACTCCTCGAAGCTCTCCGTGGCGTCCTCGACGACCACCGCCAGCCGCGCGATCAGCGCGCGGTCGAGGGGATGGGTGAGCACCCGGCCGGGCTCAGGCAGGCCGGCGAGGGCGAACTTGGAGGCGTTCAGCAGCTTCACCGCCAGGCGCCGCCCGACCTTCATCTGCTGCGGGTCGAACGCCGTATCCGTCCCCGGGCGCCCGCTCGCCGCCCAGTAACGCACCGCGTCCGCGCCGTACTCCTCGAGCAAATGCATCGGCGTGAGGGCGTTGCCCTTGGACTTCGACATCTTCTTGCGATCCGGGTCCAGCACCCACCCTGAGATCGCCGCGTTTCCCCACGGCGGCTCGCCGTAGTCCAGCTGCGAGCGCAGGATCGTCGTGAACAGCCACGTGCGGATGATGTCGTGCGCCTGTGGGCGCACGTCCATGGGAAACACCCTCTCGAACAGATCTTCGTCCTCGCCGGCCTGACCCGCGATCTGGGGCGTCAGCGAGGAGGTCGCCCACGTGTCCATCACGTCCGGATCGCCCACAAAGCCGTTCGGCTGGCCGCGCTGGGACTCGTCGTTGCCATCGGGCACGTCGGTCGACGGATCGACGGGAAGCTGCTCCTCACGCGCCGCGATCGGCTCCTCGTACAGCACCGTGCCGTGCTCGTCGAGCGGATACCAGACCGGGAACGGCACACCGAAGAAGCGCTGACGGCTGATGTTCCAGTCGCCGTTCAGGCCGTTTACCCAATCCTCGAAGCGCGCGCGCATGTACGGTGGGTGCCAGGCCAGCCCGCGCCCACGCTCGATCAGCTTCTCGCGATGCTCGATCGTGCGGATGAACCACTGCCGGCTTGTGATGATCTCGACCGGACGCTCACCCTTCTCGAAGAACTTCACCGCCCGCGTCACCGGCTCGGGCTCGCCGGTCAGATCGCCAGACTCCTCAAGCAGCTCGACGATCCGTTTGCGCGCCTGGTTGATCGTCCTACCCTGCAGCTCGCCGTAGCTCGCCCGCGCGCGCTCGACATCTACGCTCTCCCAGCCAGGCTCCCCCCAGGCGACCTCGGTGAGGCGTCCGTCAGGGCCGAGCACCGGACGCACGGGCAGGCTCAGCTCACGCCACCACACCACGTCGGTGAGATCGCCGAACGTGCACACCATCACAAGGCCCGTGCCCTTGTCCTGCTCGACCGCCGGGTGGGTCATGACCGGTACGCGCGTGCCGAACAGGGGGGTGAGCGCCTCGCCGCCCACGAGCTCGCGGTGGCGGGGATCGTCGGGGTGGGCCAGCAGCGCCACACATGCCGGGATCAGCTCCGGCCGGGTCGTCTCGATTAGAGCATGACCGTCGCCGCCCGCCGTCCCGAAGCGGACCTTGTGCATCGCGCCCGGGCGCTCGCGGTCCTCGAGCTCGGCCTGGGCCACGGCTGTCTGGAAGTCGATGTCCCACAGCGTCGGCGCCTGCAGCTGGTAGGCCTCACCGCGCGCGAGCAGACCGAGGAACGAGCGCTGGGAGATCCGCCGCGCGCGCTCGCCGATCGTCGTATACGTCATCGACCAGTCGACCGACAGCCCCAGCGTGCGCCACAGCTCCTCGAACGCCTGCTCGTCTTCCTCGGTCAGCGCCAGGCAAAGCTCGACGAAGTTCGGTCGCGATACGGCCACCGGCTCCTTCTCCGAAGGCTTCTCCGGCGGCTCGAAGTGGGGGTCGTAGGCGACCGAGGGGTCACAGCGCACGCCGAAGTGGTTCTGCACGCGGCGCTCGGTCGGCAGGCCGTTGTCGTCCCAGCCCATCGGGTAGAATACGGCCTTGCCTCGCATCCGCTGATAGCGCGCGATCGCGTCGGTGTGCGTGTAGGAGAAGACGTGTCCGACGTGCAGCGAGCCGCTGACTGTCGGGGGCGGGGTGTCGATCGAGAAGATCCGCTCGCGCGGCGCGGAGCGATCGAAGCGGTAGGCACCCTGGCGCTCCCACGCGGCCGCCCACTTTGCCTCCAGACCGTCGAGCGCCGGACGCTCGGGGACGTTCGCACTGCTATCGGTCTCGGGTGCTGACGGCGGCAAGCCGTGGATCGTATCCGCCCGCGAGCGGCCTCAGGCACTCAGGGCGATCTCAGCAGGCGGGGCGATCTCTGAAGCGCCGGCAGCGAACGAACGCTGGTCACGCTGCGAGCTGTGCCTGGGACAGTACACGCCGCGAATCCGCCCATTTTCAAGGCCATAACCGAGCCACACGCCACCGTGCCAGGAGAAGTGGAAGAACCCGGCCTCCCGCCCAAGCTCGCGCTCACGACCCCAGGCTGCGGCGACCGCGCGGATGGGAATGCTCTGATCACACGAGCAGCCGCCGGAGAGGTAACCGCTCGACACGCACCGCAGCGGCAACTCCACGGCCGTGATCTCCTCCACCTTGACTGTGTCTGCCCGATTGGGACGATCCATGTCGTTCTTTTCGGACGACACGGGCAAAATAGCCCGCTCTTCACCACGATCTGGACAATTGTCCTATTCGCATGATCTCCACATGCCAAATCGTCTGCAATTGGCTCGCGTTTGAAGCGGCGTAACGGTCTTCCAGCGTTGAGGAGAGGCGCAACTCGCCAACTTTCAGAGGGTTTTGGGAGTGATGCTGGTGTATGGCAACCGCGTTCATTCCTGGGCCAGCGATGACGCTCTCGCGCGTGCGGTGCAGGCGGGCGACGAGCGGGCCTTCGAGGCAATCTTCAAGCGTCACCACGCACCGCTGCTCGCCTACTGCCGGCACATGCTCTCAGACCAGTGCGAGGGCGAGGACGCCCTCCAGCAGGCGTTCATCAAAGCCCATCAGGCGCTGCTCGGCGGGAAGGCGCCGCGCGAGTTGCGCCCGTGGCTGTACGCGATCGCGCGCAACTGCTGCCTGTCTGCGATCGCGTCCCGGCGGCCCACGACGTCACTGGAGGATCACACGCCGGCGCTCGAGGGACTGTCCGAGGAGGTGCGCCAGCGCGAGGACCTGCGCGAACTCCTCGCGGCTATCGGCCGTTTGCCCGAGGACCAGCGCTCAGCGCTGCTGCTCGCCGAGACCGGCGACCTCTCCCATCAGGCGATCGCCACGATCCTTCAGTGCCCGGTGAACAAGGTCAAGGCGCTCATCCATCAGGCGCGCAGCGCCTTGATCGCTGACCGCGACGCGCGTAACGCATCCTGCCAGGACATCCGCGAGCAGATCTCGGTGGCCCGCGGCAGCGAACTTCGCCGTGGCCCGCTGCGCCTGGCACCTGAAGCTGTGTGCCGGCTGCCGTGACTTCCAGCTCGCCGTCAGCGCCCAGCGCCAGTCGCTCGCGGCCGTACTGCCGGTGCTACCCAGCGCAGGGCTCGCGGCGGCGATCCTCGGCCACGGCGCGGCGCACGCCGCGGGCGGAGCGGGAACAGCCGCGACCGGGAGCGCAGCGGCAACCACAGGCGCTGGGCTCATGCCCGCCGGCAGCACGAGCGCCGGCGGGCTGCTCGGCGGCGGAGCGCTCACGAAGCTCGCTGCCACCGGGGCGATAGTGGCCCTGGCCGCCGGCGGCACGGTGACGGTTCACAACCAGCTGGCACACGCAACCCCTCAGCGAACCGCCCACGCACTGGCCAGTTACCGGCTCCTCGCCTCCCCCTCCCCTGCAGCGCACAGAAATGCGCTCGCGTCTATCGCCAGCCCAAGCTCTCTGCAGGCAGAATCGACGGCGGGGCTCACCATCCCCAGCGCGGCGTCACCGCTCCTCACCACCACAACCGCGCCTGCACCGGGCCTCGTCCGGCCTGCAATCTCAGCCCCGCCCGGGGCTAACTATCTATCGGCACCTCTTGCAAATGCCCGCGCAAAGCACCGGCGCGCGGCACGCCATCGTCGCCACCTGCACCGCCGCCGCCGCCTGCGCCGCGCCCGCCGGCACCGCCGTGTCCTACACCGCCATGCCCGCCTGCGTAAAGCCCTCCTTCACCCTCACGTGGCCGGGCCCCAGCCGCCACAGCCGCCCGTGACGTCGGCCCCGGCCCGCACCCCTCGCCGGAAAGCTCACCCCACTCCCCTTACCGGCACGGCCGGCGCACAGACTGGAACTCCCACCACTGAGGGCACCAGCAATGCAGCAAATGGGCAGCACTATCACCCACCCCCACCCACCGGCACGGAAAAAAACGCCTCGGGCACTGGAGCTTCCGAAATTACTCCTCCGGGCACAACGGGCGGTGAGGGTTCGGGCAATGCAGGTGGTGGGACTGAAAGCACTCCGCCTCCCAAAGCCCACCGGAAAAAACATCTCCTCTCCGAGGTGCAACTAGCCAACTTTTGAGTGTGGATCGCAGTTGTGTGGATTAAAGATCCACTCAGAACCAACGGGAGGAACGTGTCATGCGTCTTGGAAAACTGGCTCCGGCCCTGATCGCTTCAACCTCACTGCTCGCGCTGGCTCCGGCTAGCGCATCGGCTCACAAGCACCCGAGTCCTTTCGGACGCTGCCGGATCAACATCAGTCTCTCCCCGCGCCTGATCACCGCCTCCGAAGCAACCGAAGTATCCGGTGCTCTGGCGTGCCGCAGGCACCACGCAAACGCTGGCGGTCAGCTGGTCACGCTGTTCGCACACGCGGCCGGAAGCGCGGGCTTCATCCCGGTTCAAACCACGACGACGGAAGCGAACGGCTTCTATAAGCTCACGACCGCTCCCGAGAACGCGAACACCAGCTTTTACGTTCGCTCACACGCAGCACAGAGCGGGCGCAGGCGGCTGCGGGTCGCGGCTTTAGTGACACTCAGCGGACCGCCAGAAGGCACACAGCTGCTCACAGGCCGCCCCAACAAGGTGACGTTCACCGGTACGGTCAACCCGGCTACCGACGCTGGCGCGCGCGTGATCCTGCAGCGCCAGAACGCGCTGACGGGCAACGAATGGCACCGGATCGGCATCGGTCAGGTGCAAGCGGGCGGCACCTACTCGATCACACATATCTTCCGCGTGCCCGGCGACGCGAACATTCGCGTGCTCGTGCGCAGCGACGGGCTCAACATCCCGAGCCCGTCGAACATCCTCGAGTACGAGATCTCTCAGGCGCAGAACCCGGACCTGACGATCAACGCCTCCGCCGACCCGATCACCTTCGGGCAGACGGTGACGATCTCGGGCGTCCTGGCCGGTGGCAACAACATGCCCGTCACGCTGCTGGCGCGCACCGATCGGACCGGCTTCTCGCCGGTTTCCCAGGTGAGCACGGACGCTCAGGGCAACTACAGCTTCCCGGCGCAGATGCCGGTGAACAGCACGCTGTACAGGGTGCAGGGTGCGGGTAAGAAGTCCGCGGTGCTGTATGAGGGCGTGAAAGACCTCCTCACCGCAGAAGCCTCGCCGGCCACGATCAAATCCGGGGAAGCGGTGACGTTCAAAGGCACGGTCGCTCCCGATCACACCGGGCACGTGGTCTATCTCGAGCGCCAGAACGCATCGGGCACGGGCTTCCACGTCGTGCAGGTCGGTCATGTCCTGCCGGGTTCGGTGTACGCGATCATCCACCAGGTCTACGTTCCCGGCACGAAGGTCTTCCGGGTCGAGATCCCCGGCGGGCCGGAGAACGGGCGTGCTGTCAGCCAGCCGTTCACGATCACCGTGACCCCGGCGCCGGCATCCTCGCTGGCACCGGAGGCACCGGGCAACTCCACGCTGCCGCCCGAAGGCCAGACCACGGGCTCAGAAGCGGAAAAGCCACTCAGCGAATAAGCCGCGGAGTGCCGAATGCTGTGGCCGTCCCAAGGGGGCGGCCACAGTGCTTCCTAAGCAGCCCTCGTCCCGGCGCGAGGGTCAGGGCCGCACGAACGTATCCGGGTCGGGCCCGATGCGCTTGCCCGCGTCGAGCGCGGCGATCGCATCCATCTCGGCCTCGCTCAGCTCGAAGCCGAACACTTCGAAGTTCTCCCGGATGCGTGACGGCGTGACGGACTTGGGGATCACGACGTTGCCGAGCTGCAGATGCCAGCGGATGATCGCCTGCGCCGGAGTCTTGCCATGCGCTTGGGCGATCTGCACGATCACCGGGTCCTGGAGCTCGAGCCCCTGCCCGAGCGGGCTCCACGCCTCGGTCAGGATCCCCAGCCGCTCGTGCTCACGCCGCAGGCCAGCCTGCTGGAAGTGCGGGTGCAGCTCGACCTGGTTGATGGCGGGCGTCACTCCGGTCTCGCGGATGATCCGCTCGAGGTGCTCGGGTTGGAAGTTCGATACTCCGATCGAGCGCACGAGCCCTTCGGACTGCAGCTCGATGAAGGCCTTCCACGTCTCCACATAGACATCGTGCGCCGGAACCGGCCAGTGGATCAGGTACAGGTCGAGGTGGGACAGCTCGAGGCGCTCGAGGCTGGCCTTGCATGCCCGCTTGGCCCGCTCGTAGCCCTGGTCGTCGTTCCAGCACTTGGTCGTCAGAAAGATCTGCTCGCGATCGATCCCGGACGCGTGGATGGCTTCGCCGGCGGCGCCCTCGTTGCGGTAGGCAGCGGCCGTGTCGATGTGGCGGTAGCCGGCCGACAGCGCCTGCGCGACGACCTGCTCGGTCTCCCCGGGCGGCACCTGGAAGACGCCGAAGCCGAGCTGCGGGATCTGCTCGCCCGGCTGTAGCGGGATGCGGGGAACCTGATCGGTTGAGGTGGTCATGGCCCTGCTAATGCCCCGCTTGCCCCGAAGCTAAACGCCGCGGTCCTGCTGGTTGTAATGGCCCGGCCACTGCGCATACGGGATACGGGTGATCTCGCGCAGCGGCCCGAGCTCGCTCCATTGATTGCTCCCCAGGCGCGCGAGTGGAGCCAGCCGCTCGATCGCCGGGAGGCCGTCCCGCATCATCGTCTCATCGATCGCCGCATTCACCACGCGGCCGAGAACGACGGTCGAGATGCCGATCGTCGAAGTTGCGTGCAGGACGCACTCGAGCGCCACCGGTGAGCGCGCCACGCGTGCCGGGGAGACGAGCAGGCTGGGCTCGCGCTGCACACCGACTACGTCGAACTCGCTCTGATCCGGCGGAAATGCAGTACCAGTCGCGTTGATCTGCTCGAACAGCCAGGCTGGCGCCAGGTTGACGACGAACTCCCCAGTCGCCTTGACGTTCCTCAGCGAGTCCTTGCTTCCGACGGAGGTGAACTGCACGACCGGCGGGTCGATCGCCGCGACGGTGAAGAACGAGTGCGGCGCGAGATTCTCGACTCCCTCCGCCGAGCGCGAGGACACCCACGCGATCGGCCGGGGCACCACCACTGAGGTCAGCAGTTTGTAGAAAGCCTGCTCACCTATACCGGCGGGAGTGATGTCGAGGCGAGCCATTCCTGCAGTATGCCCGCCAGCCGGCCTCTTCTCAGTCGCTGGCGGGCGCAGCGCTCTCGCGCGAGGCCTGCAAAGCGGCGAGCGCCCCATCGATCACACGCCCAACAAACGTTTCGCGGTCGTTGGCGTGCGGCAGCGGCTCGCCGGGCACGGGGACTTCGAGGAACTCACACAGCGGCCCCCAGCCTTCTGAAACCTCCCACACCAGCAGACGCTCGGGCGGGACCGCGGCCTTTACGCTCTCGTTGTAGGCGAGCATCTGCTGCTTCATTTCCTCTTCTCCCCAGCCGCTTGCAAACGGCGAATCCTCATCCCAGAGCATGCGGTCCACCAGTTCGAGATAGCGCCGCCAGCGGGGGTCGATTTCGCGACGGGCCTTCGACAGGTGGCCGATCAGCGTGTCTCCGTGACAGAAGCTGCCGATCGTTTCGCGATAGCTCGGCTCCCAGGTGTCGGGGTTACGGACGCTGAGCAGTACCTTGGCGTCGGGGTGACGCTCTGCAAGCTGACCGTAGACAAAGCCGCCGGGCCAGTCCACCGTCGAGTTATAGCCAGCGAAGATCTCTCCCAAGAGGTCCTCCCCGTCCAGTGCCCTGTGCCACAGCTCGACCTCATCGAGGTCGGCGATGATGTTTACCCAGTGGTAGCAGGGACCCAGGCCGAGCGTCTCCAGCGCTTCCTTCTGCGTGAGCGTGCCGGTGCGCGGAAGCCCGGCGCCAATGAGCTTCATGGCCGCACTCTAACCCAGTTAGGTGCTCTCGCTGGGCGCCGTGCGGGGCGGCAACGAGGGCTCCACACGCAACAGCCGTGCTGGCAGCTTCGGCAGCCACCAGTTCCAGCGCCCGAACAGCGAGATCACTGCGGGCACTAGCAGTGCGCGAATGATCGTCGCATCGAGCAGGATGCCGGCCGCCAGGCCAGTTGCGAGCACTTTGACTTCCGTCCCCGGACCTGACGCGAGCGACAGGAAGGCCAGGAACAGGATCAGCGCGGCGCTTGTCACTAGGCGCCCGGTGCGGCCGATGCCGCGCACAACGGCCGTGTCGGTGGAGCCAGTGGCGTCGTACTCCTCGCGCATACGGGCGAGGATGAACACCTCGTAGTCCATCGACAGCCCGAACAGGAACGCGAACACCATCAGGGGGATCCAGGCGGTGATCGAGCCCGTCGCCGAGATGCCCCAGATCAAATCCGAGCCGTGACCGCGCTGCCAGATCAGATCGAGCACACCCCAGGCAGCGCCGACGCTGATCACGTTGAGGATCACCGCCTTGAGCGGCAAGAGGAGCGAGCGGAAGGCGCGCGCGAGCAGGATGAAAGTAACTATTGCGATCAGGGCGATCATCAGCGGGAAGTTGCCGTACACCGCGTTGATGAAGTCCTCGTTCTGCGCCTGCAGCCCACCGAGGCGCACCTCAGAACCTGCTGCGTGGGCAGCCGAGCGCACGCGATCGAGCGTCGTACGGCCAACCGCGGATGAGCCGTCGGGGGTCGCGAAGGCATCGACGACCGCGGCTCCCGCGTTACGCCACTGCGGAGAGTTGGGCGCAACCGCGCCGTGCACGTTTGGCACGGCGGCGAGCGCCGCGGCCACCGCATCGGGTGATACCTGGCCTTCGACGAGCGCTTCGTGCGGGATCAGCGCGCCTGAGCCGATGCCCGAGCGCTCGAGCTCGAGCAGGCCCTGCTTGGCGTCGCCCTGCTTGGCGATCGTGTTGACGTTGGACAGCCCAAGCTGCAGGTTGCTCGCGGCGAGCACGAGCGCCGCGAGCACGAACACGGCTCCCAGCGCCGCCACCCAGCGACGGCGCACGACGAGGTTCGCCCAGCCGGTCCACTGGCGACTGGCCTTGTCGTCATCGCGCCGGTGCGGCCAGTCCAGGCGCGGGCCGAGCTTTGACAGCACGACCGGCAGCAGCGTGACCCCAACGAGCACGCTGACCAGCGGGATCAAAAGACCGCCATATCCGACCGAGCGCAGGAACGGGAGCGGCAGCGCAACCAGCGCCAGCAGGCCGATCGCGACGGTGGTGCCACTGAACACGACAGCACGTCCGGCCGTCTCCATCGCGCGGACGATCGCCTCATCGCCCTGCAGCCCGTGCGAGCGCTCCTCGCGCCAGCGAACCACGACGATCAGCGCGTAGTCGATCGAAACGCCGAGACCGATCAGCGCGACCAGGAACTGCACGATCGGCGAGATTTCGGTGATCGTCGTCAGCCCCCACACGACCAGGAAGGTGGTGAGGATCGAGACGATCGCCATGATGATCGGCACGATCGCGAGGAATGACGCAAATACGAACGCCAGCACGAGCAGTGCGCCGACACCGCCCAGCAGCGCCTCGACGAGCACACCGGGGCCGCTGCCGCCGCCGCTCTGCACCGACAGCGCGTCGAAGCCGGTGACGTGCAGCGGTGCGCCCGCGATGGTCGTTCCCTTCAATGCGGCAGTGGCTTTTTCTGCGGCCTTGGGGTTGTCGCCGAACGGCTGGCTGGGATCGGGGCGCGGGTAGTTGACGATGAACGTCGTGCGCCCGTCCTTGGAGACGAACGCGCGGTTGTGAGTGCTCACGTAGCTGGCGACGCGGCCGCCCGGCAGGATGCGCTGCAGGTGCGCTTCGACGGCGCGCAGTTCGTTCTGCACGGCCGCAGAATCGACGGACTGACCGGCGGGCAGCGTGACGATCGGCAGCAGCGGGGCGCTATTACCGCCCGTGCCGTGGAAGTCGCGGGCGATCTGCTGGTTGGTGACCCAACCTTCCTTGCCGGGCACCGAGAATTTCTGTTTCAGGGCTTTGGTCGCCGAGCCCGCGGAGGCCATGCCGATCAAGGTCAGCAGGAGCCAGAAGATCACGACGATGCGTTTGTGAGCCAGAACCCAGCGGGTCAGCGGTGCCATGTGCGTCCCTTCGTTCGGTTTGTCATCTGCGCCTAAGACCACGGCTCGGGCTGAAAGTCATCGCAGCACGGGACGCGTCTGGGCCGGTGCAATCGCGCTGCATGCTAGGTTGACACGGGACGGCCGTCTTCTCGAAACGTGCGGCGTTGCGGCGTGGCCGATCTCGCCCCGAGCCTTGACTCGGCTCCGCTCAGAGATGTTTGTAGCAGGACAGGCGCGAGGACAGGCGCGCCCCCCGCGTAAAGTGGGCGCCGCGGGTGAACGGAATCCGTCCACCTCGCGGCGCCCAGTGGGTAGGAACTTGGCGCGGAGAGGGGTGCTGGCGCCATTGGTTCCTCTCGAATGCCGCCCGGGGAGGTCGTGGGGCGACGCTCGAGATGAAACCGCTTGCTTGGGACGGTTTCTTCGTTCGTTTGTTTTTCCTGGTCTTGGGGCAGCCTGTAGGGGCGACTCACGCCTGAGCGTCAGCCGGCCGGCGTGTAGATGAGCACGGCGATCCCGTCACCAACCGTTTTGCTGTCGGCCAGGCGCAGCGGCTTCTTGTCGCTGACGGCGCCGAACAGGCGCTTGCCGCTGCCCAGCACGACCGGGAACACCATCAGGCGCAGCTCGTCGACGAGGTCTTGCTCGATCAGCGCCTGAGCGAGCTGGGCGCTGCCGTGCACGACGATGTCGCCGTTGACTGAGTCCTTCAGCCTGGAGACCTCCGCGACGAAGTCGCCGCCAAGCACCGTCGAGTTGGTCCACTCGGGGTCGGTAAGCGTCGAGGAGACGACGTACTTGGGCATCGTGTTGAACTTGTCGGCGAAATCGCCTTGCATCTTCGGCCACGCCGCAGCGAAGCCTTCGTAGGTCTTGCGCCCCAGCAGCAGCGCCTCGGCAGCGTCGCCCTCGTCACCCTTGAACTTGTCGCCGTCGGCACCGCGGTCGATCGCGAACGTCCAGCCTCCGTGCTTGAAGTCCTCGGCTCCACCCGGGTCCTCCATCACGCCGTCGAGCGAGACGAACTCTGTTACGACGATTCTTCCCATCTCGATCCTCCTTTTCGTTTTGTGGGCTTACACCACTAGGACCGTTTCGCCGAAGCGGTCTCATCGGTCGTGCGGTGCTAGGCAGGCTGGGGGGCCGGCTGAGAGTCGGTGTCCTGCGCCTGCACCTCGTGCACGGGCATGGCGACCGGCCGCACGACTGCCAGGGCAACGAGGATCGCGCAGCCGACGAGCGCCGCGCCAATGCCGAAGGCCAGGTGATAGCCGCTGGTCAGTGCCGCCGCGGTGGAGTGCCCACTCTTGATCAGCTTCTCGCTGTGTGAGGCCGACAGGGTGGCGAGCACGGCCAGCCCAAGCGCACCACCGACCTGCGCCGTGGTGTTCACCAAGCCGGATGCCAGGCCAGCATCGCTCGGTGTGGCACCGGACATCGCGAGGCCCATCAGCGCCGGAAAGCAAATGCCCGCACCGAGACCAAACACCACCATTGTCGGGAAGATGTCGGTGATGTAGTTGCCGTTGACCGGGGCGCGCATGAACCACAGCAACCCGACCGCAATCAACCCGAGGCCGGGGAACATCAAGTTGCGCGCACCGAAGCGCATCGCCAGCGGCTGGGCATAGCGCACCGACAACGTGCCCATGATCAGCGTCACTGGCAGGAACGCGAGGCCGATCTCCAGGGCGTCGTAGTGCAGGATCCGCTGCATGTACAGCGCGCCGAGGAAGAACATGCCGAACATCCCCGCGACGGAGAACACCTGAATCAAGTTGGCGCCAGTGACATTGCGCGAGCGGAAGATCCGTAGCGGCATCAAAGGCTTTGCGGCGGTGGACTCGCGTAGCACGAAGACCGCCAGCAGCAGGAGCGAGAGAGCACCGAGCAAAAGCGTGCGGCTCGCGCCCCAGCCGTTCTCGGCGGCTGGCTTGACGATCGTATAGACGCCGAGCATCAGCGCACTGGTGATCAGGACCGCGCCGGGAACGTCCGCGCCCTCGCTGAGCCCGATGCCCTCATCGCGCTCCAGCAGCCGCAGAATCGCCATCGCGGTGGCGATCCCAACCGGCACGTTGATGAAGAAGATCCAGTGCCAGTTGATCGCCTGGGTGATCACGCCGCCAGCCAGCAGGCCGACGGCGCCGCCGGCCGAGGCGACGAAGGCGTAGACACCGATCGCCTTGGCCTGCTCATGCGGCTCGGGAAACATCGTGACGATCATCCCGAGGATCACCGCCGAGGTCATCGCGCCGCCAGCGCCCTGCAAGAAGCGAGCGCCGACGAGCATCTCCTGCGATTGCGCCAGGCCGCACAGCATCGAGGCCGCGGTGAAGATGAACAGGCCGGTCAAAAGAACGCTGCGGCGGCCGATGAGATCGCCGAATCTTCCTGCCAGCAACAGCAGGCCGCCAAACGCGATCAGATAGGCGTTGACCACCCACGCGAGGCTCTGAGTGGAGAAACCGAGATCGGTCTGGATCGACGGCAGCGCGACGTTCACGACGGTGACATCGAGCACGATCATCAGCACCCCGGCGCACAGGACATAGAGCGCGATCCAGCGGGAATCATGGTTGCTATGGCTGGTGCTCACGATCTCATCTCCTTGTCGACGTAATTGGTGTCCATCCGAAAACTCCTCAGATCGTGTCAACGCCCTCAGAGGGAACTCAGCACCCCGGAGGAGATTCGGGCGGTTCCTATTGGTTTTACTGCAGACCGGCTGAGCGGGAAGAACTCATCGCTCCTGCACCCTTGAAAGAAAGCGTCTGAGGACTCCGAGATTTCCCTCAGGGTGTGCTGTAGCGCGATCTGAGGGAATCACGATATGCGCCCGTGCCGATGAGTTTGTGGCGCTGGGCCAGTCTCTTTCGCAGATGGCCACGCCACGGAGAAGAACGATCACCTGCGATGTCGCGGCGCTCGCCGCCCATCCCGATGCGGCTACGATCGACGCCCTCGCGCGGCTTGCGCTCCTCATGCGCCGGGATGGGATCGAGATCGTGCTGCGCGGCGCCTCGATCGAGCTCGTGGAGCTGATCGCGTTTGTGGGCCTGACCGACGTCCTAGGCGTCGAGTCGCGCGGGCAACCCGAACAGCGGAAACAGGGTCTCGGTGTCGAGGAAGAACGTGAACTCCACGATCCTCCCCCCTGAGAGCTCCAGCACCTGCAGCGCCCAAGGGTCGTAACCGCCGTCCGGGCTCGGCTTGTACTGCCCGAACGCCGGCGATCCGTTCGCCGCCGGGGCCACCAGCACGCGCGAGCCGCGGCATTCGATCCCCGGACCGGCCCACCACTCGAGGATGTCCTCACGGCCCTCGAGCCACATGTCAAATGGCGGCATCGACTGCGTCGCATCCTCCCGCATCATGGCGCCGAGCTCATCCATGTCATAGCGCTCAAACGCTCCCACCCAGCGCGCCAGCAGTGCACGATCCTCCTCCCCCGGCGGCGTCGAGGGGAGATCGGTCGCGCTCAAATTGCGCTCCTCGAGCGTCGCCCGCGCGCGCTGCAGCGCGCTGTTGACGGACACAACACTGCACTCAAGCAGCTCCGCGACCTCGCTCGCCTGCCAGCGCAGCACCTCCCGCAGGATCAGCACCGCACGCTGGCGGGGCGGCAAATGCTGCAAGGCCGCGACAAACGCCAGCCGCACGGTCTCGCGCGCCACGGCCACCTCCGCCGGGTCGCCCTCCCCCGCTATCAGACCATCGGTGGGGACCGGCTGGATCCATGTCGCCTCCGAGCGCGTGTTCAGGTTCTCGGCCACGGGTGCGTGGGCCGGGCCCAGATCCATCGGGCGCGCACGGCGCTCGGATCTCCCCAGCATGTCGAGGCACACATTCGTCGCGATGCGGTAGAGCCACGAGCGCAGGGCTGAGCGCCCCTCGAAGCGACCGAAGCCGCGCCAGGCACGGATGAACGTCTCCTGGACCGCATCCTCGGCCTCGAACGGCGAGGCGAGCATCCGGTAGCAGTGGGCGGTCAGCTCCGCGCGATGGGTCTCGAACCGGTCCTCGAACTCGCCGGCTGCGGGCTTCGTCTGCACAGAAGACTGCGGCACTGCGCCCATAGTAGGGATCCGGGCCAGCGTCTCAACCATCGGTTGCGCGCCCCGTCTCGGGAGCTCCACCTCTAACGGTCATGTTCATAAGACCGCACCGGCGCCCCACACTCATCGCTGCGGGAAAAGTTTTCTCAGAAGCCCCTGCTGGGTCTGGAGCTCAGCCCTCGAGCATCCAGCAGTTTTCAGTCCACAGGAAGTGGTTGGGGCCGCTGATCAAAGGGCTGGACAGCGCGATGCGCGCCACGTTGCTGTGCACGATCACTGCCGCCGAGGCGATCTCGTGCAGCTGTGCGTGCAGCTGTACGCGCTCGCCGTGCTTGCGCAGCATCGTCGCCAGCTTCGCGTTCCAGCGCCGTTCGCAGCTCGTGCCGTGCCGCACGGCTCGCATCGGCGCGTTCAGCACCGCGCACGCTTCCGCCCCGTTGCGAGTCAGCTCTGCGTTCACGAACCTCGTGGCCGCGCGGCGGACCCACGCGATCTGTTCGCGGCTACCAACCGAGTGGGCCCCGAAGGCGCTCGCCGGTGGGACGAGCGCGCTGGCGCACACGAGCACGGCGAGCGTGCGGCGAGGGCTCATGGGAATGTGTCGGCGGTGGAGATTCGTTGCATGAGCTTTCGGCTACAGAGGCGCCAGCGACGGACACATATCGTAGGTGCGCTCGCGGACTATCCGGCCACGGAGCCGCCCGCGGCCGCTTCCGGAACTCCTGCCGGTCCTTGCGCCCCGCCACCTGCGCCAGCTGGTGCGCCGCTGGCAGGCACTGAACTACTCGCGGCGGACTGTCCGCTGCGGTCGGGCTCGGGGCTCTCGCTGGCGCCGTGCTTGACGCTGAAGTAAGCCCAGGTGTCATACAGGCCGAGGCGCGAAGCCAGTTCGCCGCCTGAAATCGAAACTCGCCCACCCGAGCAGAGGATGCTGGCGGAGAGGATGCGCGGCGAGACGCCACGGCGAAGCACTTCGATGCCGCGGAAGTCACCGCGCAACAGGCCGCTCAGGTCCTTCGCGACCGCGGCGAAGGAGAGGCTGAGCGTCCAGCTGTGCAGGGGGCCCTGGTCGTAGGGGTCGGGCACTCCGAGCAGCCAAGGCTCAGAAGCAGAGCCGGGGAAGGCGTTCTGGACGTTCTCGGTGTGCCCGCCGGAGCTGGCGTAGAAGTAGGTGATGGCGGGCTGACCGTGGTAGGTAACGATCTGCCCGGCGGTGGCGAGCGCCGCGGCGTTGGTGCGAGAAGTTTCGGCGGCGACGCCGCGGTAGACCTGGGAGCGCGTGTCGGAGTAGACATCAAAGCGCGCGCCGCCAGCGTGAGCGGTGAGCACGTAGGTGCGGACGGCGACCGCCTGGGCCTGCAGCGCCGCGAGCGGCCACGAGGATGGCATCTCGGCGGCGATCACGCCGCGCACGTAGTTTTCCAGCGCAAGCTTATGGACGGTGCCGCCGATAAGCACACGTACCGTCGTATTGGGCGGCGCCTGGCCGAGTGCGGTGCCCGGGTAGTAGTGCGCGAGGATCGCCTGATAGGTGAAGCCGTGCTCGGCGTAACCGAGGGCGCCCTCCTGGCTCATGCCCACGCCATGGCCGTCTCCGGCTCCTCGGATGATCAGCGTAGAGGCGCGCGCTGAGGAAGCGCAGAGCAGCGCCACGCAGGCGCTGGCGAGGATCGACGAGCGCAGCAGCTGGCTATGTAGGCGGTGGTAGGTTGATCTCATGTTGAGCATCCGTGCCCGGCCGGGCTCAGACAGGCAGGCAACGCCACCGCCGTCTGAACCTCGCGCCCTGTGCACTGCAGCGATCGGAACACCTGTGCCAGGCCGTGAGTTTCACCCGGCGAGGACGGCCAATCGTTTGGCCGGGGCCCCCGGACGGGAAACGCGAGAGAGATGAGCCCAGAGATGCCCAAGCCAGATGACGAGCAGGCCGTCCTCGCGCAGGTCCCCAAGGACCTCTACATAGGCGGGGAGTGGCGCGCAGCGGGGGGCGGGGGTACGCTGGCGGTCGAGGATCCCGCCACCGGCGAGCCGCTCGTGGAGGTCGCCGACGCCCAGCCCGAGGACGCGATGGCGGCGCTGGGCGCAGCCGCCGGCGCGCAGGCAGAGTGGGCGGCCAGTCCGCCGCGTGAGCGGGGCGAGATCCTGCGCCGCGCCTATGAGACGATCGTCCAGCGCACCGACGAGCTCGCGCTGCTGATGACGCTGGAGATGGGCAAGTCGCTGGCCGAGTCGCGCGCGGAGATCGCCTACGCGGCCGAGTTCTTTCGCTGGTTCTCCGAGGAGGCCGTGCGCATTCACGGCCGCTACATGGTCAACACGACCGGCAAGGGCCGGATCCTGACGATGCGCCAGCCGGTGGGGCCGTGCGTGTTCGTGACGCCGTGGAACTTCCCGACCGCTATGGGCACGCGCAAGATCGCTCCCGCGATCGCGGCCGGCTGCACGATGGTCGTCAAGCCCGCGCAGCAGACGCCGCTGTCGATGCTCGCGCTCGCACAGATCCTCGAGCAGGCAGGGCTGCCGGGCGGCGTGCTCAACGTGATCACCGCCAAGCACTCCGGCGCGGTGATCGAACCGCTGCTGAAGGATCCGCGCACGCGCAAGCTGTCCTTCACGGGCTCCACGGAGGTGGGACGCAAGCTGATCGAACAGTCGGCCGAGCAGATCCTGCGCGTCTCGATGGAGCTCGGCGGCAACGCCCCTTTCCTCGTATTCGAGGACGCCGACCTCGATGCCGCCGTCGAGGGGGCAATGCTCGCGAAGATGCGCAACATCGGCGAGGCCTGCACCGCCGCCAACCGCTTCCACGTGCACGAGTCCCTCGCCGGGGAGTTCGCGGGGCGCATGGCGGAGCGGATGGGCGCGCTGAAGGTGGGGCGCGGCACCGATCCCGATACCGACGTGGGTCCGTTGATCGACGAAGCCCAGCGAGCGAAGGTCGCCGAGCTGGTCGCCGACGCCTCAGAGCGCGGCGCGCGCGTGCTGCTCGGCGGCGAGCCCGTCGGCGAGCGCGGCTATTTCTACACACCGACCGTCCTGACCGGCGTGCCGCAGGACGCGCGGCTGCTCGCCGAGGAGATCTTCGGCCCCGTCGCCCCCATCGCGACCTTCTCCACCGACGAGCAGGCGATCGAAGCCGCCAATCGCACCGAGTACGGGCTTGTCGCCTATCTCTACACGCGCGATCTCGCGCGTGCGTTCCGCGCCTGCGAGGGAATCGAAACCGGCATGGTCGGCCTGAACCAGGGGGTCGTCTCCAACCCCGCGGCCCCGTTTGGCGGGGTGAAGCAGTCAGGCTTCGGGCGCGAGGGCGGGTTTGAGGGAATCGGCGAGTACCTGGAGACGAAGTACGTAGCGGTTAGCTTGTAGGGCATGATCAGAGGACGTCTGCTCGCGCTCGCGCGCTTGGCCTTCGGGCTGTTGACAATCGTGGCGATCGTGGCCCAATACGCGCACCGCGAGAACCCGTCGGCCTTCTACACGACGAACTTCTTCAGCTTCTTCACGAACGAGAGCAACCTCCTCGCCGCGGGGCTGCTGCTGTACGGCGCCCATCGGGGCCTGTGGCGGGCGGGCGGGCAGCCGGGCGCGGGGTATGAGTTGCTGCGGGGCGCCGCCGTGATCTATATGACGATCACCGGCGTGGTGTTCGTGCTGCTGCTGTCGGGCTCCAGCGAGTCGGTGCCGTGGGCGAATGCGGTGGTCCACTACGTGATGCCGGTGGTGATCGTGCTCGATTGGCTGATCGATCCACCGTGCACGCAGATAACGCGAAGGAAGGCCTCCAGTTGGCTGATCTTTCCGGTGGTGTACTTCGGCTATACGCTGATCCGCGGAGCGATCACGGATTGGTATCCCTATCCATTCCTGAGCGTGGCAGCGAAAGGCTATGGGCAGGTGTTGGCCGATGGTGTCGGCATCCTGATCGGGATGGTCGCGGTGGGCTCGGCGACGCTGCTGGCCGGCAACCGGCTGCGCGAGCGTCGCGTAGCTCCGACCTCCTAGCGGCGGGCCTGCAGCTGCTACAGGCCAGGTTCAGGTTTGAGACCTGCGCCTCCTTCGACTATGCGCTTACCGCGCCGGGGCATGCTCAAGACGGCAGCGCCGCACGCCGAACGCGAGAGTGACGCACGAAGGAATGTGAGATGTGCCAGTGAGCGGAGTGAACCAAGCCAGCTCTCGGTTGCCCGTCCGGCGCGGGGTGGCACAGCTATGGCTGAAGAGGAGGGAGAGCGCGAGGACGGTGGGCGCTCACGCGACTGAAAAGATGCCCCGCCCGCCCCGGGATGGCTAAGCTCGTAGGCATGGGGAGCGAACCCCCGCAGCAGTCCGCTCGTAACGGGCCACCCCAGCGCAATCCCCAAGCCCCGCGCTCGCCGCTGGGATGGGTGGCGTGGGCGGTGCTGGCGGCGTTGCGGCCGTGGGCGCGGTGGCAGCTGACAGCTCTGCCTTTACGGCCGCCTGTGTGGTCGTGCTCGCGGGCGCAGCGACTGTGCTCGGCTGGCGCATCGGCGAGTACCGGCGGGGGACGCTCGAGCAGCAGATCGACAGTCACTCCAGCGAGCTGCAGCGGGCCTTCTCAGAGCTCGAGATCGCGCAGGCTGAGACCGTGCGCAGGCTGTCGATGGCGGTCGAGTTCCGCGATGAGGACACCGGCGCACACATCGAGCGGATCGGGCGCTTCTCGACGCTGCTGGCCGAACAGGTCGGCATGGAGCCAGACTTCTGCGCGACGCTCAGTCACGCGGCACCGCTGCACGACGTGGGCAAGGTTGCGATTCCCGACGCGATCCTGCTCAAGCCGGGCAAGCTGACGGCCGAGGAGCGCGCGATCGTGGAGACCCATGCCGAGGAGGGCCACAGGCTATTGCGCGGCTCGTCATCGTCGATTCTCGACCTGGCGGCGACAATCGCTCTCAGCCACCACGAGAAGTGGGACGGGAGCGGCTATCCGCGGGGTGTAGTGGGAGAAGCGATCCCGATCGAGGGACGGATCGTGGCGGTGGCCGACGTCTTCGACGCGCTGACGAGCGATCGTGTGTACCGCAAGGCGTTCACGGTCGAGGAAGCCGTCGAGATAATGTTCGAGCAGCGCGGCCTGCACTTCGACCCAGTGCTGCTGGACGCGTTCATGGAAGTGCTCGGCCGCTCAGGCCCTGACGCGCGTGAGCAGGCACCAGACCCGCTGGCGCTTGCCGAGAACGCGCTGGAAACTTTTGCGAGGGCTCTGGAACGCGGGGAAGGAGAGGCCGCCGAGGGCATCATCGCCACCGCGCTCGACGACGGGATCCCTCTCGCCACTGTGCACGACGAGGTGATCGAACCAGCGCTGCGACGAGTCATAGCGCTGCGCGAGCAGGGAGAGATCGACGCGGGCGGTGAGCAGCTTGCGATGGGGATCGCGCGGAGAGTGCTCGCGACGCTGCGCAGGTACATGCTCAGCGGCGAGGAGCGGCCCGAGGTGCTGAAGCGCATCGAGCAGACGGTGCAAGTGGTAGACGGCCGATTGGCGGCACCCGAGCACGCCGTCGGCTGAGCTCGAGTCCTCGCAGGGCCTGTAAGCCCGCCCAGCGTCCCCACGCAGCGTCGCTGTAGATTACGCGCCGTGAAGCGCGCGATCGTAACCGGCGGGGCCGGATTCATCGGCTCGCACGTCGTCGACGCGCTGCTCGGCGAGGGCTATGCCGTGACCGTCGTCGACGATCTCTCCGCAGGCGATGAGCGACGCGTGGCCGAGCAGGCCGAGCTGCGCGTGCTCGACATCACTGACCTGCAGGGCCTTGCGGCGCTCGCCGGCGAGGTCAAGCCGAGCGCGATCTTCCACCTCGCCGCGCAGGCGAGCGTCGTCGCCTCCGTGGAGAACCCCGGTCGCGACTGCGAGGTCAACGTGCAGGGGACGCTCAACGTCGTCGAGGTCGCTGGACGCCATGGAGCGCCGGTCGTGTTCACCTCGACCGGCGGCGCGCTCTACGGAGACGACGCGCCGATGCCGACCGTCGAGGACCGGATCCCGGCGCCGCTGTCGCCCTATGGCGCTTCGAAGTGGGCCGGCGAGGCGTACGTGAAGACGTGGTCGCTGTCCTCAGGCATCCCGCACGCCGTGTGTCGCCTGGGCAACGTCTACGGGCCCCGCCAGAACCCGCACGGCGAGGCCGGCGTCGTGGCGATCTTCTCAGACCATTTGTACACGGGCAAAGCTCCCAAGCTGTTCGGGCACGGCAAGCCCACCCGTGACTATGTGTATGTGGCCGACGTTGTGCGGGCCCTACTGACAGCGTCCGGAAAAAGCGGCACGTTCAACATCGCCACGGGCGTCGAGACCGACGTCATGACGGTCTGGAACGAACTGTGCGCGATCGCCGGCTCGGAGGTGGAGCCCGAGCTGGCTGACCTGCGCCCGGGTGAGTTGCAGCACAGCTGTCTCGACGGCACACTGGCCAGCCGCGAGCTGGGATGGCGTGCCGAGGTGCCAGTCAGCGAGGGCTTGCGGAAAACGTATAAGGCGCTGGTGGAGGAGTTCCACCGCGCCGGGCAGTAGCGACGGCTCGCGGGCGAGGACGCAATCGCCAGTGCAGCGGTTGCGAGGCCAGGCGCGAATGTCGAGAAATATGATGTGACCGCAAGGGCTGAGCGAGCGTTTGTACCCGCCACTTTGGCTGTGATCGCATTGCTCGCCCCCGCAGCAGTGGCGCACGCAGATCTGGTGGGCGGCGCGGCGGCCCCGTCGGTGCCGCGATCAGGAGGAAGTGAGTACGGAGTCTCCACGCGGGCCATAGCTCAGGGCCCAGTTCTCAGCTCGCTCACGGCGCCAAGCACGACCGTACCCGGCCGGCCGCCGCGCGTGACGCTGCGGATCGACGAGGCACACGTGGGCACCGTCAACGTGCAGGTGGCCATCCACGACCTGGCTACGCGCAAAGCCGCGGTCATCGCGAACATGGGTTGGGTGCACACGGCGCGCACGCTGGCCGTCAGCTGGCCGCACGGCTCGAGGCTGAAGGTGGGCACCTACCACGTGAGCGTGAGCGCACACGACCACCACTCCGGAAACCTCAAGCGCACGGCGCATAGCTCCGGGGTGGCAACACTGACCGTCCAGGCACCTGTCAAAGCGCCACCGCCACCGGCTGCGCCCGCCCCCCTTGAAGCCGGTGTGCCGACACCGGCGCAGACGGTGTCCGACGGGGCGGTTTTCCCCGTGGCCGGGCCCCATAGTTTCGGCGGTCCGGAAAACCGCTACGGCGCGCCGCGCAGCGGCCACATCCACGAAGGCCAGGACATCCTCGCGGCCGAAGGCACGCCCGACGTGGCGCCGCTGGCGGGGACGATCACGTGGACGAGCTACCAGGCGGGCGGCGCCGGCTACTACGCCGTCGAGCACACGCTGATCGGCTTCGACTTCATGTTCGCTCACTGCAAGGCTGGCACGCTCCTCGTCAGCGCCGAACAGGCCGTCGCCGCGGGAGCGCAGCTCTGTCAGGCCGGTCAGACCGGTGACGCGACGGGCCCGCACCTGCACTTCGAGATGTGGGTCGGCGGCTGGCAGGCCAAAGGCGGGCACTCGATCGACCCGCTCGCGTACTTGCAGGCTTGGGAAGGCGCTTGAGCCATGCTTATGCGCCGCGCGCCGGGAGACGGTCTGGCGTAGGGGCTGCCTTCAAGGTTGCTTCAATCGTCGTCGTCGAGCTGAAACTGGCCGTCGCGATAGATCACGCGCTGCTCTCCGGAACGCAGCGTGGCGGTGACGACGCGATCGGTCGTGGAGACGATGTCGGTATGCACGGTCGAGTCGTTGAAGCCGAGCTCGTCCCAGCGCTCGGCGGAGACCTCTGAGGGGTCGCCGTCGTAGGCATCCTGGTAGGAGCGCCCGAGCGCGATGTGCGTGTTGCCGAAGCGCCCGCCAACATTCTCGTCATACAGCGTGTGCGCCATGAAGCGCGTGATCCGCGACAGCCGCCGGTCGGTCAGCGAGAACTCGCCGATGCGGTCGGCGCCCTCGGTGGCGATCATCTCGGTCAGGACGGGCTCGTTCTCCTCGGCGCTGGCCTCGGTCACGCGCCCACCGGCGAACTCCAGGCGGATGCCCTTGACGAGATTGCCGTAGCGGTAGAGAGGCTGGTTGCAGTAGATCCAGCCCTCGGTGCCGCGCCAGTCGGGGCTCGTGAACAGCTCGAAGCTCGGGATGTTGCGCCCGCGGCCCCCCAGCCACCTGCGCCGCTCGCCGAGCACGACGCGCAGGTCTACGTCCTCCCCCTCGACGTGCACGCGCTCGATCGCCAGCGAGTCCAGCCACTCACGCGTGCGATCGATCCGCTCGCCGACCTCGCGCCAGCGGGCGATCGGGTCCTCGGCGTCGAGGAAGCATGCATGGATGATCTGCTCCCAGTACTCCTCGATGCTCATGTGAGCCTCGGCGGCCATCGCCGGCGTCCCATAGAGGCCGAGCGTCCAGCTGAAGCGCCCGGCGTTCTCCTTCTCACCGCGCCAGTCCAGCAGCGGTCGCATCGCCGCACCCCGGCGCATGATCTTCGCTGGGTCGACCGAGTCCAGCGCGTGCGGGTCGGCGTCGGCGAGCACGCTGATCTGGTGGTCCATCTCGTCGATCAGCCCGCGCATGTAGCGCGCGTTGAAGTGGTCGAGCTGGGCATCGCTGGCCAGCTCGAAGAAGTCGCGTGAGACGTTGATGCGATCGTCGTCGTCTGGCTCATAGGCGCTGATCACGTGACCGCCACCGCGCCACACAGCCTTGGCGAGCTCCGCATACAAGGGCTTGGCGCTCTCGGCCGCCGCGATCCTCACGACCTCGCCCGGCGCCAGCCCGCGCCCGCCCCCGAGTGCGAAGTCGACGAGCACCGAGGCGTAGCGCTCGAGCACTTCCTGCGGCGGCGTATAAGACATCCGCGAAGGCTACCCGCGCGACCCGCGGATCGATACCACTACACGGCTCACCGCGTGATCAGAACAACCTACCTCCACCAAGTGTAGGCATGAGACACCCATCCCCGGCTTCATCCCGAGTGCACGCTCTGCTCTATCTTCATGCCGCAGGATTCGCATGACTGATGCCAGCGAGCTCGAACAGATCCCAGTCACGGTTGAGAAGGGCGCTCCACGCACTCCGGCGGGCGGCTATCCCGTACCGGAGATGTTCGCACTCTATGAGCAGGGGACAACGCTGCAAGCGGTGGGCGAGAAGTTCGGGCTCTCAAAGTCATATGTGAGCAAGCTATTCAAGGCTGCCGGCCACAAGACGCGGCCTGCGGGATCTCCAGCCGCCGAGTATCCGGTCCAAGCGATGTACGCGCTCTATCAGCAGGGGACACCGCTGCAAGCGGTGGGCGAGAAGTTCGGCACCAGCACTGAGCTAACAAGACTGATCTTCGCCAGGGCTGGTTTTAAGACTCGCTCCGCGCAGGAAACACAGGCCCTCAAGATGCAAGCCGACCTTCGGCGCAGCGAGGCAATCGCCGGCGCGATAGTCAACTGCTTTCGCCGGCTGGGAGACCCGAAGCTCGTGGCCAGTGAGCTCGGAGTTCCCCAGCAAAAGGTGAGATCCGTACTCCGCAGCAGGCTTTCTGAAAAGGAGTACCGCGCGAGGATGCCCGAACAGAGACGTGAGCCGAAGTACTCCGAAGCGGAACTCATTGAAATCCTGCAAACCTCAGCTGCGGCACACTCCGAGCCATTGACCATCAATGCTTATAAGAAATTCGCGAACAGCCAGCGGGTCACTGCAGGGCAATCATGGCCAAGCCAGCAAACCTATGAAAACCGCTTCGGGTCTTGGCGGGCGGCCCTACTGAAGGCTGGGCTACCAGCAAATGCCATAACGCCTGGGGGCCGTATACGAGTGTTCGAAGCTGCCCAGTGCATAGAAGCTCTTCGCAGCGTACATCATGCCCTCGGGAAGATCCCATCCGCGGAGGAGTATGCCCAGTACGCCCGTGGCTCGAAAGGCAAACTACCGAGCACAGCGACGATACATAAGCGGTGTGGCACCTGGAATGACGCACTGCGGATGGCAGGACTTTGACACGTCCTGCCTGGAGCGTGCAGTGATAGAGACGGAGGATTGCGGATCTATCGCGATGGTCTCGCGCCCGGTCCAGTCGGCACACGATCGGCTCCTGGACGCCGTGACCGCAGTGGCAGCCCGCGACGGCTATGCGCACTTGACCGTCGAGAAGATCCTGACTCAGGCCGGTGTCAGCCGCGCCACGTTCTACCAATACTTCTGGAACTTGGATAATTGTTTCCGCCACGCGTATAGCGCTCACGCGGATCGGCTCGTATCCGAGGTCGCTGGGGCGGTGGCCAGCCCCGGGCCGCCCGCGTGCGCGGCGTTACAGGTCGTGGTCAACATGGCGATATCGCGGCCGCCGATCGCCCGGCTTCTCGTGACCGAGGGTTTGGGGGCCGGGCCGGCCGGTCTGCTCGAGCGAGATGCCCTGATCGGACGGGTTTCGAGCGTGATCGCGTCGGCCGAAGACCGGTACGCGGTCGATCTCCCCACCGAGATCCTCGTTGGGGGGACCTTCAGGTTCCTCGCGATGCGACTCGAGGACGGTGGGGTGGATGACGCCGTCCGCGCCGATGTGCTCGAGTGGGCGCGGACGTTCGCGCGCCGCGCGTCTGACCCATCGTGGAGCGCCAGGTTCGCGCCGGCGCTCGCCGAGGACCAGTCGCGCTCCGTCGCCGATCCCGGTCCTCTTCGGCTGACCGGCACGCCGCGTGAGCGCATCCTCCACGCGACCAGCACGGCGGTCCGTGAGAGGGGCTACCGGGCGACGACGGTCGCCGACATCGTCAGCGCCGCTCGCGTCTCACGCCGCAGCTTCTACAACAAGTTCCCGAACAAGGCAGCGGCCTTCATCGCGGCCTACGAGCACGCGTTTGAGCAGATGCTGGCGGCCTGTACACCGGCTTTCTTTAGTTCTGTGGAGTGGCCTGAGCGGGTGTGGCAGAGCACGCTCGCGTCCGTTAGATGCCTGGCCCGCGAGCCCGGCTTTGCCTACATTGGCTTCGTCGAGGGTCACGCGCTCGGCCGGGACTTCGCTCCGCGTGTGCACCAGACGCAGCTCGCGTTCACGTTGTTCTTAGAGGAGGGCTATCGACAGCGCGACGAGGCACGGCAGCTGTCACGGTCCTGCTCGGCCCTGACCGCGACCGCGATAGCGGAGGCCGGGTTCCGTGCTGCCCGCGCCGGCCCGAGCCTCTACATGTGGCTCATGCAGCCGCTCACCGTCTATATTGCGCTGACCCCGTTCATCGGATCCGAGGCCGCCAGCACGTTCGTGGCGGCCAAGCTCTCGGCAACGAACTCCGAGCTGACCTAAGTCCTGAAGATCGCCCTGTGGCTGCACCGGGTGCAGAAAAATGTTTAGGTCCCGGCGTACGGGGGAAAAGGACCTCTGGAGTTGTCCTCCCTCAGGCGGTGACCACAACCCCCGTGGTCACCGCCTCTTTTCTTCCGTACGCCCAGAGACACCTGAACCGCCGCATAAGAGGCCGGTGGGCGTCCCGCTACGCAAGCTATCCGCCGTCGACGCCGTCGAACAGCTCGCCTGCTGATATCTGGAGTGCTTTGGCTAGTTTGGCGACTGTTCTGACGCCTGGCTCGCGCTCTGAGCGCTCGATCTTGGCGACGTGGGTCATGTTGAGGTCGGCTGCGTGCGCGAGGCGCTCCTGGCTGAGGCCGCGTTCTTGGCGAAGTCGTCGCAGGTTTGCCGCGAAGGTGTCGAGGGGGTCGGGCATGGACCCGACGATGCTTCGGCAACTGTCCTCATTGTGCTAGATACAATTGGGACAGTTGATGGTAGGCTTTGAGCGAGGAGGAACAGGATGGCCTGGTCGTGATCACTTCTGAGCAGTCGATAATTGAGCGCGGGTCGTTGCGTAGCTTTCTGGGCATCCCGCTCGTTGTGGTTGGCGTGCTGCTCGCCTTCAGCGGCTCGGCCTTCGCCGTCCGTGCTCACGAATTCAGCAAAGCGATCAAACCCGAAGGCGCCAAAGCGCTGAAAGAACCCGCCGGTGTCGCGGTCAATGAAACCTCCGGGGACGTGTATGTCGTGGACAAGGGCAACAACCGCGTTGAGTACTTCAGTGCGGCGGGCGCTTATCTGGGTCAGTTCAACGGCAGCGGAGCTCCCACGGGCGCCTTCTCCTCGCCGGAAGCGATCGCCGTGGATAACAGCTGCGTCGGCGGGGCGCTGGAATGCGCCGACCCGTCGGTACTAGACGTGTATGTGGTGGACGCTGGTCACCACGTGATCGACAAGTTCAGCGCGACCGGCACCTATATCGGCCAGATCACGGAAGCCGCATCTGCTGCCTTCGGCTCACTGGGGAGTGCGGTAGTCGATACGAACGGCAGGCTATGGCTGTGTGAAGCTGGAGGCATTAATAGCGTTGCAGTAGATGCCTTCAGTAATGCTCAGACGAATGCGTTTCTCTTCTCCAAAAAAGTAGGGGTCCACGGGGCATCGGCCCACCCTATATGCGCCGTCAATGCGCAAGATGATCTCTTTGTTGACAAGGGGGAATCTTTAGTCAAGTACGGCAGCGGGGGAGCACTCATAGTGCCCCCGATAGATGAAGAACCTGCCAGCGGGATCGCGATTGACCTTGCGACCAGTGACGTGTACGTCGATGAGATCAGCGGGGTCAGCCGATTCACTCCGGAAGGTACGCTCCTCGAACGTCTCGCGGTTCCGGGTGGGCACGGTAGTGGTGTGGCTGTGAGTTCGGCGACCGATATCTTGTATGTCGCGGACTCTTCGGCTGATGTTGTGGACGTGTATCCGCCGGCCTCGTTGCCACCCACGATCGACAGTGAGTCGGCATCCGGTGTCACATCAAGCGATGCGACACTGGAAGCTTCCATCAACTCCCAGGAAGCCCCGGCAGGCGACTATTACCAGTTCCAGCTTGTAAGGAGCCCGAGCGAATACGCGTCGGAAATCCTCTGCCCGACGATGCTCCCGCCGGGAACCGATGGCTGCATCGGCACCCAATCGGCGAGCGCTCTGCCAATCGGCTTCATTCCAGGCAACACTATGCAACCCGGCGTGGATCACCCTGTCAGCCTCGATCTCGCCAGCGCAGGCGTGACGCTCCAGCCCGCCACGACCTATCACTACCGCGTGATCGCGGCCAGGGCTGTCCAGACGGAAGACACGATCGAATGGAAAGCCCCCACTGTCTACGGCCCTGACCAGGAATTCACCACGCCGAAGAGCGAAGAAGAAGGATGGTTCAAAAGGTTCGCTGAAGAAAACGCCAAGAAAATAGCGGAAGAAGCGGCGGCCAGAGAAGCGGCGGCCAAACAGGAAGCAGCAGCCAAGAAGCACCAGGAAGAAGAAACGGCAGCAGCGTCTAGGAGGAAGCAGGAAGAAGAAGCCGGGAACAACCCTCGGGGCGTGAAAGCGGTCACCTCCAAGGTACTGACAAAGGCACAAAAGCTCGCAAAAGCGCTGGCCGAGTGTAAGAGAGAGCCGAAGCGCAAGCGACCGGCGTGCGTGAAGCGGGCAAAGAAGAAGTACGGGAGCAAGGCCAAGAGCAAGAAGAGCGACCGGCGTAAGAAGAAGTAGTGGGCGTGATGCGTCGGGGTATAACGGCTTTGCTGCCGATAGTGATGGGCTTGGCTCTTTGGCCTGCGGGCGCGACCGCGGGGGAATGGTTGTTCGGTCCCTTCTCTGCTGGGGTGCCGTATAGCTACGGCGCTCAGCATGGGGTTGCGATGAATGGGTCGGGGGAAGCCGCACTTATCTTTGGCTTCAACGGCGTGCGCGTGTCGTCGCGCGCTTCGGGTGGATCCTTCGAAGATCCCGAATGGGGTGGCTTGCGGGTGTCCGCAGAAGGTGTCGAAGGGTCAACGCCTGCTGTGGCGATCAACAATCGAGGTGACGTAGTCGCGATTTGGCAGCAGTACACCAGTGCCCATCGGCAGATCTATGAGGCCTCGAGACCAGCCGGTGGCGACTTTGGCGCTCCGCGGGCTATATCTCCCGAAGACGAGGAAGCGAGCGCCCCAGCCGTCGCGATCGATGCTCAAGGAGAAGCAACGGTCGCGTGGCTGAACAACGACGGTACGAACGAGGTGGTGGAGGCAGCAACAGCAACGCTGGGTGGGTCATTCTCCTCCCCGGTGGGCCTTTCCGGCGATGGTGGCAACGCCTCCGATCCGCAAGTTGTGACGAGCTCTACTGGCGCGTCGATCGTCTCATGGGAGCGCATGACGACAGCGGGCCTTCAGCTTGAGGCTGCGGTACGTCCAGCGGCCATGGCCTTTCCGTTGCCTGATGCGCACGGTGACGGCGACATGCTCGGCGAAACGAGCGCTCTTGGTGCTCCACATGTCGTGCAGGATGAAGCGGGTGAAGCCTTGGCCGTGTGGAAATCTCCAAGTGAAGCGGTGTGGGCATCCCGACTTCCGGCCGGCGGATCCTTGTTCGGCCCCGCGGTAACGTTGGCGAGCGCAACGGGTCTGCCTTCGGCCGCGATGAACGAAGCGGGACAGGCGGTCGCGGCCTGGCCATCCGGTCACGCTGTTCAAGTTGTCAGCGCTGCGCCCGGAGCTCCGTTTGGGGCGCCCGTTGAACTGTCATCGTACTTTGCCCCGGCTGCCGCGCAGGTAGCGATCAGCGCTACCGGGAACACGACCGTCGAGTGGGAAGGAATATCCCAAGGGGGCCTGTTCGGCCGCGAAGGATCGTATCGCCCATCAGCAGGCGCGTTCGCCAAACCGAAAGGGTCCTACACGAGCGGGATTCCCGAAGAAAGTTCGATCGTCGTGGCATCCGACTCGGCCGGCGACATGATCGGCGTTTGGGACAGCTCAGGCCTCCACGACATGCAAGCGATGCTGTTCGACGCCGGACCCCAGCTGGTCGGCGTCTCGGCGCCAGCGGGTGGACAGGTCGGTCAGCCTCTGTACTTCAGCACTCCCACGCCATCGAGCGTTTGGCGGCCGCTGAACTCGATTACATGGAGCTTCGGCGACGGCACCACGGCGAGCGGGCAGTCGGTCAGCCACGCCTACGCTGCGCCGGGCGCCTATCAGGTCACGGTCACCGCCACGGACACGCAGCGGTCATGGCCACCGCCGGTCCCAGGGCTGCCAGGCCTATTCCCCGAATACGTAGGCAACAGCGAGGGCCAAACAGTCACCGTGAGTGCGGCACCAACGCCCGCTACAACGACGCCACCGCTCACCGCCAGCGTGTCGCTCGCCAGCACACACATCACGACGACGAGAAGCGGTAACGCGGCGCTCAAGCTGACATGCAACGGAACAGTGTCCTGCAAGGGCAAGCTGACCCTGACGGCGAAGGTTAAGGGAGGGGCAAGAAGCAGACCAAGACCGAGGACATCGGGACGGCCACCTTCTCCATCCCTCCGGGCAAGACCATCACGATCAAGCTCAAGCTCAATCGTGGCGGGCGGGCACTGCTCGCTACGGATCACGGCCGACTGAGCGCCAGCCTGACGGTCCTAAAGTCTTCTCCCGCCCCGTCACAAACACACACCGAGAAGGTTTATCTCGTGCAGCAAAAGACAGTCAAGTTAAAGAAATAAACGTTTGCCCTCGACGGTGGAGAGAGGACGGTCGGAGATTGAAGGCCAGACTAAGTGAGCAGCCCGGTTACATCTTCGCAGTGCGACTGTCTGGGTCGCAAGAACGAGTCCAGCGAATAGGATCCGCGTGATGGCCAGCCGCCCCCAAGCCTTGCTGCCGCTGCTCGCAGCCGCAGCGCTGCTCGCCGGCTGTGGCAGCTCGAGCAGCTCCTCAAGCTCCAGCGCCGCGACGAGCCTGACGCCCTCGACGAGCCAGACCAGCTCGACCGCGACAGCCACGACCCCGACGGCAACGACCCCCACGACCTCAACCGGCACCAGCACCTCCTCTAAATTGCCCCGCGGCGCCGCAGCCATCGTCTCATGCAAGCACGGCGTCCAGTCGCTGCCTCATATGAAGCAGAGCGTCAGGGAAAAGCTCGAAGCGATCTGCGAGAAAGCCGTCGGCGGCGGCGTCAACGCGAGGCGCAAGGCCGGCGAGGAAGCGTGCCTGCTACTGATCAATGCCTCTCCGCTGCTCGCCGGGAAAGCGAAGGAACGTGCGCTGGCCGCCTGCAGGAACGCCGGGCGCACCCGCGCCAAAGGCAGCATCAGCAAGTAGCGCTGGTCAGTTAGCTGCTGGTGTCAGCGAACGGTTACGCGGGCTATGATCCGCGCCATGATGCTCAGCGCCGGCGCGATCCACAACGGTGCACTCCTTATCGTTCTAGGCCTCTACTTCCTGCCTACCGTCATTGCGTTCTCCCGTAAGGTCATCAACCGTGGGAGCGTCGCTGTCATCAACGTGTTCCTCGGTTGGACTCTAATCGGCTGGGTAGTAGCGCTCGCGATGGCCTCACGCACACAGACAATACCTCGAAGGTAATCCCTCTATCTCTCCGAGGCTCCGGAAAAGACGTGTCTACTGAGAAGCGTCGATTAACGCTCCGCTTAGCGGAATCGCCGTCCCGCGAGCGCCGTCATCGCGCGCCGGATCACGAGCAATGGTGCACCTCGGAGCAATCAGCTTGGCGCGTCTACAAGTTCGCGAGCAGCGGCGCTCTGCCCATGCTCAAACGCCGACTCGAGCCGCTCGAGCTCTTGACGGCCGAGGCCCGTCGCACGCGCGACATCTCGCCAGCGCGCAGTCGCGTTCGAGATCTCCCCGACGATTTCGCGCGCTTGCGTCTCTGAGAGCCTGAACAGGTCGGCAACGTCGAGGGCTGTCGCAAGGCTTGCCTGCGCGTTGGTCTCGTCGATGGCGGTCGCCAACTGCTTGGCTTCGCCTTCGGGGTTGGGGTTCAAGTCGAACGCTGGCGACAGTGACCAGCCTGCTGTGCTCGTACGGAGAAAGCCGTGGTTGCGGAGATGATCGTCGGTGTTGGAGATCAAGACCGTGAACACGATCCGCCGCCACAGTTCACGCAAATCCGCCACCGCGTCGGAGGAGCGCTCTTCGAGCACCTGGCCGATTTCCAGATAGCTCGCCTGCTCGCCGTCTTTGGCTTGCAGCATCGACATCGCGCTCAGATAGCCGAGGCGCCCGCCGGCATCGCGGTCGAACCGACGCACAATCAGTACGGGCCGTTTCTCGATGACGTGCAGCTCGTGCTCGGGAACGGTGACCCCGGCATTCGCTGCGAGCGTGAGCGCGACGGCCTCCCATCGAATCACGTCCCAGTCGTCGGCCTGGGGGGACGGAAACTTGGCGATCGCCAGACGTCCCTCCGTGTCGAGCACGTGGGCCTTTGGCCGTGCACCGCCAAGTGAGCTGCCTCCGTGGAGAAGGAGTCGCAGATCCTCGCTGGTCGGTTCGTCGCGTTCGAGCTCTTCGGCGGCATTCAGCAGAGGTGGCAGGCCGACTAGATGCGGCACTCCTTCGGTATCTACGGCCAGATACCGCTCGCCGTCGCGCTCACGAAAGCGCAACGCGCCTTGGCGCAGATCGTCACGGGCACCGAGCAGGAAGTCGGCCTCCGTGAGGCCGCGCTGCTGGGTGTCTGCTTCGCGAGCCCGCTGTGCCTCGGCACGTCGGACGAGTCGCCGCCCCCACCCGTCCGGGGCGCAGTCGGACATCGCTCCGAAGAGTGGCCGTTTGACCGGCGTCTGATGCTGGCCGGCCTGGAGCGGCAGCCCGGGGTCGAGCTCGTAGGAATCGACCCGTTGTAGGTAGTCGTCTCGATAGGTGAAGGTGGCCGATTCGCTCTGCCCGCGCCGATGCGTCCAGAGCTGTCCCGCCGGAACATCGCGACCGGCGATCTGCACGTCAACTTGGATCGGCTGCTCAACCATCGTCCGTCAGCCTCCTCGGTCGCACGCGACGAGGGAGCTCCTGGTCTGAGCGCAGGCGGCCGACGTCGCTGGCGAGCGGGTCCAGCGCCTCGGTCAGAACATCCTGAATGCCAAGTGCCCTCAAGATCCGCAGGAGGTTCTCGACGCTAACCCCACCATCGGCTGCCTCAATCCGCCGAACCACTCCTCGCGAGACGTCGGCGCGCTCAGCCAACTGAGCCTGGGTGAGGCCGCGCAGCTTGCGCCAGGTAGCGACGCTTTCTGACAGGCTCCGTTGAGCACGGCGAACCGGGACCGGCGTGCTTCGACGAGGTGCTTTATGCTCCATAGATGGTGCAGTATATGGCATACAGCACCATATATCGACCATTATGCACGCGACCTAAACTAGTGCCTGTTTCTAGGTCGGCGTGGATCTCAGGCGCTCACGGGTCGGCGGTAGGTCCTAGCTGGGCAGCAGCTGGAGCGCCCCTGGCAGGTCGCTGAGCGTGGCAATTTCGACCAGGCCGGGGCGATCAACGAGAATCCTTTGCGGATAAGCTTGACGGGATGTCCCTGCTGGCCAGTTGTATCGACGACTCCTATGCTGCGAAGGGTGGGCCCAAAGGTGGGCCCACGGGTGGGTTTCGCGACAGGGGTGGGCCCAAAAGTGGGCCCAAAAGCCATTTTGGTCGCCTCTTGGGAGTCGCAAAACAGGTTGATTAGCAGGCATTTCGGCGAGATAGCTCAGTTGGTAGAGCACACGACTGAAAATCGTGGTGTCGGCGGTTCGAGTCCGCCTCTCGCCATCCCATCTTTTACCTGCTCAGGACCCACTTTCTGAAGTCTTCTGATTTGGCTCCTCGGGCTCGGGATCTTTGCTTTTTTGGTCCCGGTACCTTTTCGGTCCCCTTGCCGGGCCGGGCATGGACTTGCTGAGAAAGACAAGGCGCTCCGTAAGCTCCGCCACGTAGCGTCTTATTGGAGGTTGTATCCAAAGCTCCAATAAGGAGATTTCGTCTCGGAGCTTTGCATCGTCACTGGGAGAGCAAGCTCGCAGGCAGCGGATGGTGAGCAGCGAGTGTGACGCCCGCCGAGCTTCTGGTGGATTTCCAAGCCGTTTTGGGCTCTGAACAGACTCGGCATGAAAAACCATCTCCATGGTCAGTGGCTGCGCACTGTGCTGTTGCTCGGGACGGAAGGAGGCGTCTATGGCGACGACGCCCGTGCCAGCCGGATACGTACCCATCGGCGGCAGCGGTTGAGCTGGCCGGCGGCTGATCCCTCGAGAGCCAGCGCCGGGCGATAGCCTCGTAGTTGTATGGATTCGAGGGCAGCGCGACGCTTTCGCAACCGGGCTGAAGCCGGTCGGCTTTTGGCGGAGCGCCTGCGCGAATATGGCGGCCGGGAGGACGTCGTGGTCCTGGGCCTTCTGCGCGGTGGCGTGCCAGTTGCATTCGAGATAGCGCGTGCGCTTGAAGCCCCGCTGGATGTCTTCCCCGTACGTAAGCTCGGCGTTCCCGGTCACAAGGAGCTGGCGTTCGGTGCCATCGCAATGGGTGGTACGCGCGTGCTGGACAAGCGGCTGATCGCCGCGCTTGGCATACCGCCTGAATGGGTTAAGGCGATCGACGCCTCCGAGCGCCGCGAGTTGCAACGCCGCGAGGTCGCCTACCACCCTGAGCGGCCGCGCCTGGACGTTGCCGGCGAGACGGTCATCCTCGTGGATGACGGCGTGGCAACGGGCCTGACAATGCTGGCCGCGGTACATGCGATCCGCCAGGAACACCCAGCGCGGGTGCTCGTCGCGGTTCCAGTCGCCGACCCCGACGTGTGTGCGGGGCTTCGTAAGGGGGCTGAGGAGGTGGTGTGCTTGAGCACCCCCCAGCCGCTGCGGGCGGTTGGGGCCTGGTACGAGGATTTCTCACAGACAACCGATGAGGAGGTGCGCGATCTGCTCTGTAGCGCTGCGCGCTTCACGAGCTGCGCCTAGCCGATCCTCGCCAAGAGCACTTCACAGCGTCATGCAGGTCCTCCCAGCCGAGCACGGCGACGCGCGGCCTGAACTGTCTGTGTGAGCGTGCCAACATCGTAGGCGCCGTAGTGACGGCGGCCGTTGACGAAGAACGTGGGGGTGCCGGAGACGCCGCTCTCATCGGCGCTTGCCACGTCCTCGCTAACCCGAGGGGCATACTCGCGACGGCGCAGCTCCTCGGAGATGCGCTTCCCGTCCAGCCCGAGTTGCCTGGCGTACTCCCGGATGTCACTTGGCCCCAGATCGCCTTGATGGCCGAGCAGTGTGTCGTGCATCTCCCAAAAGCTGCCCTGAGCGGCGGCCGCCTCCGAGGCCTCGGCGGCGAGTTGCGCGTTTGGATGCACGTCGTTGAGCGGGAGGTGACGCCAGACATAGCGAATGTCGTCCCCGAAAGAGGAAACGAGCTCACGTATAACCGACTCGGCCTGGCCGCAATAGGGACACTCGAAGTCGCCGTACTCCACAAGCGTGACCGGTGCATCATCGGGCCCGCGGATGTGATCGCGTGCGGCGTCCACATCGTCAGAGAGATCGAGGATGTCCTCTGCCGTGGCCCCGATCTGACGTGCGCGCACCCTGCCCGGCAGTCGTTTGACGACTCCGAACACGCCCGCTCCCAGCAGTGTCGCGAAGACAATCGAGCCCAGCGCGCCGAGCTTCGCCTCGTCGAGCTGCTCGCCATGGAAGGCGAGGCTCGAGACGAGCAGCGAAACGGTGAAGCCGATGCCCGCGACCGATGCCCCGCCTGCGAGCACCGGCCAGCTGATGGCGGGCCGGGGCCCGTGGAGGACCGGCCGTGAGGCCAGCCAGGAGGCACCGAGGATCCCAACGGGCTTGCCGATCACGTAGCCGACGAGGATGCCGAGCGTGACCGGCGAGGTAATCGCGTCTTCGAGCAGTCCGCTGCGCACGTGAATGCCCGCGTTCGCGAGCGCAAACAGCGGCACGATCACATAGCTCGTCCAAGGGTGAAGGCCATGCTGGAGGCGCTCGTTGAGCGAGATCGCGGACCGGACACCGACCTGTGCTGATCGCGCCATCTCTGGTGTGGGCTGCTCGCGGAACGAGCGTGCGAGCGCGGTCGCACGCTCCAGGTCCTCGCGCGATGGCTGATAGGCGCTGGTCACCAAGCCGGCTGCGAGTCCTGCCACGACTGGATCGATCCCGGACTTGAACATCGCCACCCACAGCGCTGCCCCGACGATGACTGCCAGCTGGCGCATCAGCGAAAGCCGACCCCGCAACAGCGGTATGTAGCGAAGCGCAAACAAGAGCACGAACAGCGCAAGGGCGACGGCAAGTGCGACGAGCGAGACGTGATGGGTGTACACGGTGGCGATCACTACGAGCGCACCGAGGTCATCGACGACCGCGAGCGTCAGCAGAAACACACGCAGCCGCGTGGCGGCGCGCGGCGTGAGCAGCGCGAGGGCGCCAAGCGCCAAGGCAGTATCGGTGGACATCGCGGCGCCCCAGCCGCGCGCACCAGAACCGCCGGCGTTGAACGCCAGGTAGATCACGACGGGCACCGCCATGCCGCCGATCGCCGCAAGCACCGGGATCGCCAGACGGCGCCGCTCGCGCAGCTCGCCCAGATCGAGCTCGCGCTTTGCCTCGAGGCCAACGACGAGGAAGAAAAACGTCATCAGCCCTTCGTTGACCCAGTGGCGCAGGCTGGTTGAGATAGAGCCGCCGCCGAGCGTAATCGAGAGGTTTGTCCTCCACAACGATTCGTAGGAGTGCCACCAGGGTGAGTTGGCCCACAACAGGGCCGCGGCCGTGGCCGCCAGCAGCACGCTCGCGCTGCCTGTCTCCGTGCTGAGGAAGTCGCGAACGGGTGCCGCGAGGTTCCGCGCCCACGCCGTACGGTCGGTATAGGAAGAGGCCTGCGCGTCGGGCGATGCGGGTTCGGCGTCTGCCATCTGCGGCGATTATCGCGAGCTTCCGTCCGGCATCCAATCTGCCGTGACCGGAGGCTCCTGGTATGAATCTGCCCGAAACGCCTCAGATCTCTCTCAACGCCAGCTGAGGGGATCGTCCTTAAGGCTGCTTGCGCCGCTGCGGATGGATCGTCTCACCGCGGGCGAGCATCGCGACGAACTGCTCGATACGCCGCGTACGCGTGTCGGCCCGCTTGGCGCTCGTTGTCCGGTAGAGAATGGCGTAGCGGTTCTGGCTCGAGAGAAGCTCGAACATCGCACGGGCCTTCGGCTCGGCGTCGAGGGCCGCGGCGAGATCCTCCGGCACCTCGATGCTCGCCTGGCCCGCATAGGCGGCCTCCCAGCGGCCGTCGGCCTTGGCCGCGGCGACCGCAGCCAGGCCAGCCGCATGCATCCGCCCTTCGCTGCTCAGCCGCTCGACGATCCCCACGTTGCGCTTCGACCATGAGCTGCGCGTCCGGCGAGGGGTGAAGCGCTGGCGGTAGGTGCCCTCGTCGCGACGGGCGGTCTGCCCGTCGATCCAGCCGTGGCAGAGCGCCTCCTCGAGCGCCTGGTCATATGTGAGGCTGGTCGGTTCTGTGGTGCCCTTCTTAGCGAGAACCAGCCACACTCCGGCCGCATCCCTGTGATTGGCGGCCAGCCACTTCCGCCATGCCGAGGCACCGGCGACGGTGAGCTGCGGCAGTTCCTTGCCCATAATCCTCAGCGTCGCAGAGAACGAAATATTTCGTTCCCGCGTAACCTCGGCCGGTGTCCTCACCGCTCCTGATCGCCGATGTCCCCTGGCTGCTCTACCGCTCCTACTTCGCGCTTCCAAAATCCATAACGGACTCCGCGGGCCAGCCGGTCAACGCCCTGCTGGGAACAGTCAACGCCCTGCTCACCCTCGTCGAGCCGCAGAGCGGCGTCGAACCGCGCAGCGTCGTGGCCTGCATGGGAGCGGAGGAGGCCGCCTACCGGGTCGAGCTCTATCCGCCCTACCACGCCCACCGCGACCCGATGCCGCCGGAGCTGCGGCGGCAGTGGGGACAGGCGCCCGCGCTACTCGACGCGCTCGGCTGGAACCACACCACCAGCGAGGATCTGGAGGCCGACGACGTGATGTTCTCCCTGGCCCGCATCGAGGCTGCCGGCGGCGGCTCGGCCCTGCTGCTGACCGGCGACCGTGACCTCTACGGCGCTGTCGATGAGCGAGTCTCGGTGGTCGAGCTGCTGAAGAGGGGCTCACACGGGCTGATCGGTCCGGCCGACGTGGAGGACCGCTACGGAGTACGCCCAGATCAGGTCGCGGACTTCATCGCCCTGCGCGGCGACCCCTCCGATGGGCTGCCCGGCGCGCCGGGGATCGGCGCCAAGACGGCCGCCGAGCTGTTGTGCGAGCACGGCACCCTCGAGGGCGCAATTGCGGCCGCCAGAACCGGGACGGCGATGCGCCCGCGCACGGCGGGCGCCCTGATCGACAACGAGCAGCTGCTGCTTTCATTCCGGCGGATCGCCACCCTCCAGCTGATCGATGTCGAGCTCCCGCCGGACAGCCCGACCGACTTCGCTGGCGGCGCTGCCTGTGCTCGCGAGCTCGGCATGCGAGCACTCGCCGAGCGGCTGGACAAGCTCGCTACGGGGTGAACTTGACGGTAATCACGTCTCCATCCTGCATCACGTAGTCGCGGCCCTCCAGCCGCAGCGTGCCGCGCTCGCGCGCGCCGGCGTAGCCGCCGGCCTCGACCAGCTGCTGCCAGCCGATCACCTCGGCCCGCACGAAGCCCTTCTGGATGTCAGTGTGGATCTGCCCGGCCGCATGCCAGGCAGTCAGGCCCCGGCGCAGATGCCAGGACTGCGCGATCGTCGCCTCACCGGCCGTGAAGAAGGCGTTCAGCGCCAGCAGCTCAAAGGCCTCGCGCACCACACGCGCGACGGGTGGGTGGGGATCAGATCCACTGACTTCGAGCCCGGCGCGCATCTCTGCCGCTTCCTCGTCGCCGAGCTCCGAGAGCTCCGCCTCGATCCGCGAGCTGACGGCGACGGCGCGCGCCCCATGCGAGGCGGCGTGCTCGATGATCGCTGCGGGCACCTCCTGGGACCCCTCGTCGACGTTCGCCACGAACAGCACCGGCTTACTCGTCAACGAGCCCAGGTCGCGAGCCGCGTTCGGTGCCTGCACCGGCAGTGGCACGCCGCGCGCCGGGCGTCCCGCCTGCAGCTCCGCGATCACGCTGGTCAGCCATGCCTCTTCCGCCACCGCCACCCGATCGCCACCACGGGCCTGTTTGCCGACACGCTCGATGCGCCGTTCGGCCTGCTCGAGATCGGCGAGTACGAGCTCGGTCTCGATCGTTTCAATGTCAGCGAGCGGATCGACGCGACCGTCGGGATGGATCACGTTCTCGTCGTGGTGGGCGCGCACGACGTGCACGATCGCGTCCGTCTCGCGGATGTTGCCGAGGAACTTGTTTCCAAGCCCCTCACCCTCGTGCGCGCCGGCCACCAATCCGGCGATGTCGTGGAAGTCGATCGTGTCCCACACGATCGATGACGCCTTCACGGTGCGTGCGAGCGCCTCCATGCGCTCGTCGCGCACGGGCACCACGGCGACGTTCGGCTCGATCGTCGTGAACGGGTAGTTGGCGGCCTCGGCCCCCGCTTTTGTCAGCGCGTTGAACAGCGAGGACTTGCCCGCGTTCGGCATCCCCACGATGCCGATCTTCGTGCTCACCGCTGCGCCGCCGCCGTACCGAGTAGCGCGCCGGCCAGCACGTCTGACGGATAGTGAACTCCCAGATAGCACCGCGACACCGACAGTCCCGTCGCCAGCGCGTACAGAGCCGGCGCGGGCAGCCCGAGCCGTGAGTAGCAGCGCGCCCCGGCGAAGGATGTGCTCGCGTGGGCACTGGGAAAGCTCAGCCGCGTAGGTGTGCCCGTCAGCGGCGGCAGGCCGGGAAGGCGCGGACGGGGACGACGGACGATTCGCTTGATCAGCATGTTCAGCGCGTACGTACCCGCGACCGTGCTCGTTGCCCGGCGCCAGTCCGCACTGCGCTGGCGATCGAGTGCCCAGCCAGCCACGCCGATCGCCAGCCAGACTCCGCCGTGCTCGCCCAGCCGGGAGAAGCCGGCAACCACACGCTCGGCTTGTGGGCTGTGTCCCTGAGTGCGCGCCACTCCCAGCAGCCGCTCGTCCAGGTGCAGACCCATCTGGACCCTGGAGTGAGCCCTAGGCGCCAAAGCCGACGCGGGAATCCTCATCCTCGGCGCGTACGTACACGACCTGGCCGAGATACAGGCGCACCGGGCCGTCCTCGCTCTCGAGCTCGTGCCAGCCGCCGCCACCCAGCGCCTTGTACAGCCCCTTCAGCTGCTCCTCTGAGACCCGCAGCGCGAGCACCTGCCCGCCGTGAAAGCCGATGCTTATTTGCCGTGCCCTTCCTGCCATCAGTGTGCTCCCACTCCCGCGGCCGGCTCGACTATCTCGGTCAGCACGCCCTCCGTAGCCCGCGGGTGCAAAAACGCGACGCGCGAGCCCCTGATGCCAACCCGAGCGTGCTCGTCGATCAGCGCCATTCCCGACTGCCTCAGCGCTGCAAGCGTCGCATCTATATCCGCCACCTGGTAGGCCACGTGGTGCAGCCCCGGCCCTCTCTTTGCCAAGAACTTCCCCACCGGCGTGTCCTCGCCGAGCGGTGCCAGCAGCTCCACGTGGTTCTCGCCGACATCCAGCAGCACCGCCTCCACGCCCTGCTCCTGCACGACCTCGCGGTGAGCCAGCACCATCTGAAAACTGTCTTCCCACAGCCCGAGCGATGCGTCGATCTCCTGCACCGCCACGCCGATATGGTCGATCCGCCTGAACACGCCCGCCAGTCTATAGACCGGCCTTGCCCTCGCTCGCAGTCCCGTCCACCGCCGTCGCCGCGGCCACCACACGCAGCCCCACACCCGGCGCGCGCTCCAGGCGGGGCACGCCCTTCATGATCTCTTCGATCGCAGCGCGCTCGAGCACCTCGTGCTTCAGCAGCTCCTCCGCCAGTGCATCCAACTGACGGCGGTGGACGACGATCGTCCTCTGCGCCGCGCGCCGCGCTTCCTCGATCAGGTCCTGACGCTCCTCGTCGCGAATCCTGAGCGTCGTCTCCGAGAGCCTCACGTCCCCGTCCGGGGCGCGCCCGACGCCCGCTGTCCCCATCGCGTAGTCGTGCACCATCGAATGTGAGATGTCGGCCACGCGTTTGAGGTCGTCCGAAGCACCTGTGGTGATCGCGCCGAACACGATCTGCTCGGCAACCCGCCCTCCGAGCAGCACAGTCATGTAGTCCAACAGCTCCTCGCGCGTCTTCAGGTAGCGATCCTCCGCCGGCAGGTTCAGCGTGTAGCCAAGTGACCGCCCGCGCGGCACGATCGAGATCCTGTGCACACGGTCGACTGACGGCAGCAGCTCGCCGCACAGCGCGTGCCCCGCCTCGTGATAGGCGACGACCCGCTTCTCGTGCTCATTCAGCACGCGGCGCGACTGCACCCCAGCGATCACACGCTCGAGCGCCCCGTCGAAGTCCTGATCGTCGATCAGCTTTGCGCCGCGCCGCGCCGCGAAGATCGCCGCCTCGTTGCAGATGTTCGCCAGGTCCGCGCCGGTCAACCCGCTCGTCTGCTGGGCCACCAGCCCGAGGTCCACTTTCCCCAGCGGCTTACCCCGCGTGTGGACCGACAGCACGCCCTGGCGCCCCTTCACGTCCGGCGGCGCCACGAACACCTGCCGGTCAAAGCGCCCCGGGCGAAGCAGCGCCGGGTCTAGCTTCTCCAGCAGGTTGCTCGCCGCGATCACAACCACGCGCCCTGACCCGGCGAACCCGTCCATCTCCACGAGCAGCTGGTTCAGTGTCTGGTCCTTCTCCCCAGAGATGTCCATCCCGCGCCGGCCCCCGACGGCGTCGAGCTCGTCGATGAAGATGATCGCGGGCTCGTGCTTGCGGGCGATCGCGAACAGCCGGCGAATGCGCGCCGCCCCCAGACCGGCGAACATCTCCACGAACGCCGCAGCCGACTGCGCAAAGAACTGCGCCCCGGACTCGTGCGCGACCGCCTTCGCCAGCAGCGTCTTGCCCGTGCCCGGCGGCCCGTGCAGCAGGATCCCCTTAGGCACCTTCGCCCCCAGCTCATGAAACGGCTTGGGGTCGCGCAGGAACTCCACGATCTCCTGCAGCTCGCCCTTCGCCTCGTCCACGCCGGCGATGTCTTTCCACGCGATCGACTGATTCGAGGCCGGCTTGATCTGCTGCGGCTTGACCCGCGGCATCATCTTCAGCATGCGCCACATCAGATAGATCAGCGCGACGAAGAACAGGATCATCACGACGGCCGACCACTGGTAGGCCCATTCCTGGATGTTCCCGACAAGCGACGCGCTGATCACGCCGATCCCTCCTGGCATCTGGCCACCATCCTTGGCTCCATCGCCAACAGTATGGTCCCTCAGCCCAAAATACGCAAAGCCAAATCTGCGAAGAATTCCGTCGCGTATGCCAGGTCGCGTACGTCTATCCGCTCGTCGGCGCCGTGAATCAACGGCGCTGTCTCTCCCAGCGATTGGTAGCGCTGAGGAAAGAAGCCGTAGGCGATGCACTCTGGAAACGCGGCGCGGAAGTGGCGCGAGTCGGTGAAGCCGGGCAAGATCGTCGGCACGGTGTGCGCGCCGGGATCGTGCGCTCGAACCCACTCCGAGATCGCGTCCATCAACGAGGACTGCATCGGCGAGCGGTTGCCGGCGATGCGCTCGGTGAACTCGATGCGCAAGCCGTCCTCGGGGTCGTCGGGGGATGGGTGGGGGGGTGGGTGGGACCCAATACTTCCGCGATCGCGCGGCGCGTCTCGTCCTCGCCAAGACCGGGGGGCACACGACAGTCCACCTTCAGAACGGCCTTTGAGGGGATCACGTTGAGCTTCTCCGACGCACTGATCATCGTCGGCGCAAACGTGATGCCGAGCATTGGCTCGAACATCGTCGCCAAGCGCGCATCGGCGGCGCGCAGGCGTGCAACCGCTCCCGTCGGGTCACCAGGGTCCTCGCCGAGCGCGCGCAAAAACGCACTCGGCTCGGCCGTCAGCTCATACGCTGGCTGGCCAGCGCCGAGCCGCTCCAGCACCGGCGCCAGCTTCAACAGCGCGTTCTCGCCCATATCCGGCATCGAGGCGTGCCCCGCCACCCCGCTGGCTGTGACCGTGAAGCGAAACCTGCCCTTCTCCGCGCAGCACACCCCGTAGCGACGAACCCCGCCGTACTCGAACACGCAGCCCGCGCCCTCGTTCACGAGCATGTCGCAGCGCACCTTCTCGGGGTGCGTACTGGTGAGCCATTCCGCGCCGATCTCGCCCCCCGTCTCCTCGTCGGTGACCGCGACGATCAGCAGCTCGCCCCTCGCCGGGCGCCAGCCCGAGCGCGCCAGCGCCGCCGCGGCAGCAATCTCCGCCGCGACCTGCGACTTCATATCCAGCGCGCCTCGTCCCCATATATAGCCCTCGGCCTGCTCTCCGGACCAAGGGTCGCGCGTCCACTCCGCGGAGTCGGCGAGCACGGTGTCGACATGGCCGAGGTAGCAGAGCGTCGGGGCCCCGCCCGGGGATCCATCAGCACCCCGGAGTCTCCCGATCAGATTGGGACGTCCGGGATCCGCGCCAAGCAGCTCACATTCGAACCCAGCAGCAGACAGGTGCGCCTCCAAGTATTCCTGCGCCGGGCGCTCATTCCCCGGAGGGTTGACCGTGTCGAAGCGGATCAGCTTTTGCAGCAGAGCCTGGGCCTCGGCAGCCGGATCGGTGCTCGTCACCCTGGGATCGTACGCCGATCGGACCTGCGCGCCCCGGGCACAGCCGCGAGCAGCTCCTTCGTATAAGGATGCCCCGGCGAGCTGTACAGCGTCTCGTTGTCCTGGAGCTCGACGATCTTCCCCTTCAGCATCACCGCCACCCGGTCGCACATGTGCCGCACCACAGACAGATCGTGGCTGATCAGCACGAGCGTCAGCCCCATCTCCCGCTGGCGCTCGCGCAGCAGGTTCAGCACCTGCGCCTGGATCGACACGTCGAGCGCCGACACGGGCTCGTCCGCGATCAGTAGCTTCGGCCCCAGCGCGAGTGCCCTGGCCACGCCGATCCGCTGGCGCTGGCCGCCGGAGAACTCGTGCGGATAGCGGTTGTAGTGCTCGGGGTTCAACCCGACAGTGTCCAGCAGCTCTCGCACCGCGGTCTTGCGCTCCGCGCGGTCGCGGTGCAGACCATGGATCGCGAACGGCTCGGCCACGATCGAGCCGACCGTCTTGCGCGGATTCAGCGAGGAATACGGATCCTGGAAGACCATCTGCATCTCGCGCCGCACCGCCTTCAACTCGGCGCCCTTCGGAGTGGGTGATGTCCTCACCGTCGAACTGCACGGTGCCAGCGGTCGCCTCGAGCAGCCGCATCATCAGCCGCGCGGTCGTGCTCTTCCCACAGCCGGTCTCGCCCACGATCCCCAGCGTCTCGCCTTTCATCACCTCGAAGCTCACCCCGTCGACCGCCTTCACCGCGCCGATCTTCCGCTTCCACACGATTCCTCGCGTGATCGGGAAGTGCTTCACCAGATCCCGCACCTCGACGAGCGGCCCGGCGGAGCTCATCTGAGATCCTCCCAGATGCGCTTGCGCTCCCCGGCCGGCAGCAGGCAGGCGACGCGATGAGAGGGGTCGCCCTGCACCGGCTCGAGGCCCGGGTCGATGCGGGCGTGCTCGGGCTGCGCGTATAGCGCAGCGCGGATGGAAGTGACAGCCAGACGGCGGCTCGATCAGGCTCGGCGGGCTGCCCGGGATCGGCGCCAGCTGTTCCACGCGCGGACCGGTCGAGCGTCGGGATCGACCGCAACAGGCCCCACGTGTAAGGATGCTCGGGCCTCTTCAGAAGTGTCTCGGCCGCTGCCGTCTCGACGATCCGCCCGGCGTACATCACGGCGATCTCATCGGCCATCTCCGCGACCACCCCGAGGTCGTGCGTGACGATCACGATCGCCATCCCGAGCTCATCCCGCAGGCGCTCCAGCAGCGCCAGGATCTGCGCCTGCACGGTCACGTCGAGCGCCGTCGTCGGCTCGTCCGCGATCAGCAGCTTTGGCTCGTTCGCGAGCGCCATCGCGATCATCGCGCGCTGGCGCATCCCACCGGAGAACTCGTGCGGATAGTCGTCCACGCGCCTTCTCCGGATCGGGGATCCCGACGAGCCCCAGCAGCTCGATCGTGCGCTCGCGCGGCCTGTGCCTTGGATACGTCCTGGTGAGCGCGCACCGCCTCCACGATCTGCGCGCCGACTCGATACAGCGGGTGCAGCGCCGAGCGACGGGTCCTGGAAGATCATCGCGATCTCGTTGCCCCTGACCTTTCTGCAGCTCCGCCTCGGACAGGCTCAGCAGGTCGCGCCCCTCGAACAGGATCCGCCCTGCACCCGCGCGCCCTGCGCGCGCGTCAGACCGAGCACGTGAGTCGCTGCGACGGTCTTGCCCGACCCGGACTCGCCGACGATCCCGAGCGTGCGCCCGCGCCCCAGCTCATAGGTGATCCCGTCGACCGCTTTCACCACCCCGTCTTCGGTCGGGAAGTCGACGCGCAGGTCCTCGACACGCAGCAGTGGCTCTCCGGCCGCGCTCACGAGTAGCGCACCCTGGGTCGAGGTAGGCGTAGGCGATGTCCACGAGGATGTTCGCCACGACGATGAACAGCGCGCCGAGCAGCACCGTGCCCTGCACGATCGGGAAGTCCGAATGGGTGATCGCGGTGTAGCTGAGCTGCCCGATCCCGGGGATGTCGAAGACGACTTCGACGAGGATCGCGCTGCCGAGCAGCGTCGCGATATCGAGGGCGAGGATCGTCACGATCGGGTTGATCGCCGCCCGCACCCCGTGATGCAGCACGACGCGACGCTCGGCAGGCCCTTCGCGCGGGCGGTGCGGATGTAGTCCTCGCCCATCGTCTCGGTCAGGCTGCCGCGCATCAGCCGCGCGTAGATCGCGGCAGAGCCCGCGGCGAGCACCAGCCACGGCAGCAGCAGCGAGGTGAACCATTTCCACGGGTCGCTGGTCAAGCCGACGTAGCTGCCGGCGCCGGGGAACACCTTCACCTTGCCGATGTCGGCCGCGAACAGGTACAGGGCGATCAGGCCGAGCCAGTATTCCGGTGCCGAGACGAACACCAGCGCGCGTGCCCATGCTCGCGCGATCGAGAAAGCGTAGCGTCTGCGCAGCGCCGAGATGATCCCGATCGGCAGCCCGATCGCCAGCCACACGATGCCCGCCCCGACCGTCAGCGACACTGTGGCACCCAGACGTTCGGCGATCAGGCCCCTGCACGGGCGCTGAGCTGTAGTAGCTGTAGCCGAGGTTGAAGTGCAGGAAGACTTCCTTCATGTAGATCCAGAACTGCGCGAGCAGCGATTTGTCGAGCCCGAGGTTGTGGCGAATCTCGGCGATCACCTTCGGGCTCGCGTTGCGCCCGGCCCGCAGCCGCGCCGGGTCGCCCGTCGGCAGGATCCGGAAGAGCGACGAACGTCAGCGCGGTGACCAGGATCAGCAGCAGCACGCCCCACAGGATGCGGCGGATGATGTACCGCGTCACGTCGGCTCGACGCTCACTTCAGCGAGGTGTAGCTGTAGTCCCACCCGCCGATGTTCCACAGGTCGCCGACGCCCGCGACGTTGCCGGACTCGATGTTCGGCTGCTTGTCCCAGTCGAACGGGATCGCCACGGCCTGGGCGACCAGTTTGCGATCGATGCTGCGCCCACGCCGCTGCGCGCGCCGGGCGCCGACGACCGAGCTCGGCGGCGTCCATCGCCTTGTTGATTTCCGGGTCGTTCACCAGCCCCCAGTTGTTGTTGCCGGTCGGGACGATGTTCTTGCCGTTGAACGGCACGTCGAGCACCGCCTGCGGATCGCCGAAGTCGGCGATCCACCCGACGCTCGGGCAGACGTCGATCGCTTCGGCCGGGCACCCCGCAGTACTTCGAGTACATGACCGAGGAGTCGACCAGGTTGAACTTCGTCTTGAAGCCGAGGTTCTTCAGCGTCTGGTTGACGATTTCGGCGTCTTCGGCGCTGGGGCTGCCGGTCGAGCCGACGATCTGCGAGCGTCTTCGCGCCCGTGTACTTGCCGCTCGGATAGCCGGCCAGCTTCATGTACTTTGCGGCGACCGCGAGGTCGCCCTGCGGGTGTCGTTGTAGTCGACCTGCGGTCCTGCGAGCCGCCCGCCTGTTCGAAGCCGGGGATTTCGGGATAGATGAAGTGCGTCATCACGTTCGTGACGAGCTCCCCCCGCGCGCCTTGTCCATCGCGTACGGTCGAGCGCCGCCCAGAACGCCTTGCGCACGTTGATGTTGGCGAACGGACCCTGCTTGTTGTTCACCGAGATGTAGTGGTCGCCGGCGCCCGGCGAGATCTCCAGCTGGCTTGTGGAACTTCTCGTAGGCGAGCTTGACGATCGACTGCGTCGGGTGCTTCGTTCTGCACCATGTCCGACCCTTCCAGCACCTGCCGTCCGATCACCGTCGCGTCGCCGCCGATCTTGATGTTGATCTGGTTCAGGTAGGCGGGCCTGCGAGTCGGTCGCTGCGCTCCAGTTCGGGTTGCGCACGAGCGTCGCCGACTTGCCGGGCTGATAGCCGATCCCCAGGACCTTGCCGGCGCCGTCGGACTTCAGCATGTACGGGCCGGTGGCGACCTGGTAGTTGCCGTATTCGGTCGGCTTCTTGCGCGTCGAACTTCGCCGCGAACTCCTTCGGCACGGGCGCGGTCAGCGGCAGCACGAGCGCGTCGAGCACGATCTGGGCCTTCGGTTCGCGTCAGGTGGAAGACGATCGTCGTACTTGTTCGGCGTCGTCGATGCCGCGATCGGTCCGCCGGTCGCCTTTGCGGCGCCGACGAGCGAGCCGAAGTAAGCTCGAAGTAGGGTTGCGCGACGTTCGGGTTGGCACCGCGCTCGATCGCGTAGGCGACGTCGGCCGAGGTCACTTCGCGGTTGACCGGCGGGCTGAAGTGCACGCCGCGGCGAATGTGGATCGTGATCGTCTTGCCGGTCGCTGGAGATCTGCGCAGGTGCCGGAGGCCAGGTCCGGACTCGGGTCCGCGAACGTGTTCGGCTTGTAGGAGTACAGCGGCACGCTGCGTCGCGTAGATGACCTCGTAGTCGATCTTGAAGTACGCCTGACCCGGGTCGAGGTGTTCGAAGTCCTTGGTTGAGCACGGTCAGCGTGCCGCCGCGCTTGCCGCCGCTCTGCGCCTCGGTGAGCGGCGTCTGGATCCCGCTTGCGACCGTGATCCCGCTCCCGCCGGAGACCGAGCTGCCGGAGCCGCACGCGGCGAGCGCGAGCGCAAGCGCTCCGGCGAGCGCGGCCGATGCGATCCTTCTGGTCGAGCTCATCTGTGTCTCCTCCGTTTGTGATTGGGATTGGTGTCACCGCGCGGTCCTTGGGTTGAGGGCATCCTGCAGGCCGTCGCCGAGCAGGTTGAAGGCGAGCACGGTCAGCAGCAGCGCGATGCCCGGGAAGGTCATGTACCACCAGGCGGTGTTGAAGATCGGGGTGGCGGCGGCGATCATCTGGCCCCAGCTGGCGGTCGGCGGCCGGACGCCGACGCCGAGGAACGAGAGGGCCGCCTCGAGCAGGATGTTCAGCGGGATCAGCAGGGTCGCGTAGACGATGACCGGCGCGACGAGGTTGGGCAGGATCTCGCGGAACATGATCCGCGCGTTGGAGGCGCCGAGCGCGCGTGCGGCCTGCACGAACTCGTGCTCGCGCAGCGACAGCACGAGCCCGCGCACGATCCGCGCGATGTACGTCCAGTTGGCCAGCGCGATCAGGAAGATGATCACGCCACGCCGGGCTGGACCGTCCCGCCGACGCAGCCTCTCACGGCGCACGCCGCGCCGAGGCCGAGGCCGAGCAGCAGGATCGGGATCGACAGCACGACGTCGATCAGGCGCGAGAGCAGCGTGTCGACCCAGCCGCGGTAGAAGCCGGCGAGCACGCCGACGACCACGCCGATCAGCGTCGCGACGGCCGTGCCGAGGATGCCCACCTCGAGCGAGACCCGCGTCCCGTAGATCACGCGCGAGGCCACGTCCTGGCCGAGCTGGTCGACACCAAATGGATGTGCCAGGCTCGGGCCGCAACGGGCTGCCGAACTGATCGGTCAGGTTGGGGTTCTGCACGTACGGCCCGGGCAGGCCCAGCAGCGTCACGATCAGCGGCGCCGCGATCGCGACGACGATCAGCAGCACGATGAAGACGAGCGAGGCCAGCGCGACGCGGTCCTGGCGAAAGCGACGCCAGAACAGCTGCAGCGGAGAGCGCGCGGCGATCTCCCCACCCACGTCCAAGAATCCCAGACCTCCCGGAGCGCCCGGAAGGATCTCGGCAGCGCCAACGCTCATCTATGGGTCCCTTCTCGTCCGAGAAGTGGATGTGCTCCTAATGTAGATCATCACTAGGTCTAGGAGTTCGACGTTCTCTGGCCGGTGACCTCCCGTGAGAGACCTCTGAAAGATGGACATAGACACGCTGTTCGGACCCGACGCAGACAGTGAGCGGGAGCCCGGTCGCGTTCCGGCCGTGGACGACCGCCCGCTGGCAGCACGCATGCGACCAGACACGCTCGCTGGCTTCGTCGGCCAGACGCACCTGCTCGGCGACGGCTCGGCCCTGCGCACGGCGATCGAACAGGGGCACCCTCACTCGATGGTCCTATACGGGCCACCCGGCACCGGCAAGACCACGCTCGCTCGCATCCTCGCCGGGCATTCACAAGCGGCCTTCGAGGAGCTCAGCGCCGTAGCGGCCGGCCGTACCGAGGTACGCGCGGTGCTCGAGCGCGCTGCCCATCGCCAAGCGGCGAACGGCACACCAACCGTGTTCTTTCTGGACGAGATCCATCGCTTCAACAAGGCACAGCAGGACGCGTTGCTGCCGGCCGTCGAGGACGGCCTTGTCACGCTGATCGGCGCCACTACCGAGAACCCCGCCTTCGAGGTCAATGGCGCCCTGCTCTCGCGCATGCGTGTGTATGCGCTGGAGGCCTTGAGCACAGAGGAGGTCAGCGAGGTGCTGCGGCGGGCCGTGGCACACGGGCCATCGGCAGTGGGCGAGGAGGCGATCGCGTTCCTCGCCGTACGCAGCGAAGGCGACGCGCGTACGGCGCTGAACGCCCTGGAGCTGGCGAGCACGACCGCAGCGGAGCTGGGCGAGGAGCAAATCAGCATCGCACGGGCTGAGGACGCGCTGCAGCGCAGGGCGGTGCTCTACGACAAAGGCGGAGATCGCCACTACGACTACATCTCCGCCTGGATAAAGGCCACCCGCGGCTCAGACCCAGACGCCTCCCTGTACTACCTGGCGGTGATGCTCGAGGGTGGCGAGGACCCGCGCTTCATCGTCCGGCGGATGGTGATCTTCGCCTCCGAGGACATCGGCAACGCCGACCCACAGGCGTTGTCCGTGGCTGCGGCAGCTGCTCAGGCCGTCGAGCACGTAGGCCTGCCGGAGGCCGAAATTCGCGCTCGCACAGGCCGCCATCTACCTGTCTGTAGCGCCGAAGTCAAACGCCGCAGGACGGGCGCTTCAGGCAGCCCAGCAGCACGTGCGCGAGCACGGCGCGGCGCCGGTCCCAGGATGGCTGCGATCCGGACCCCGCCCGGGACAGAAGGTCGGTGGGTATGACTATCCGCACGATCATCCTGGCCATGTCTCGCCGCAGGAGCTCCTGCCGGAAGGTGTGGAGGGTGTGCACTTCTACGAGCCCGATGAGGCGGAGGCGCAACTGGCGCAGCGGCTGGCGCAGATTCGCAAGGCACGCGGGCGATAATGGAGATCGTGGAGGCACATGCGACGATCGAGTCACGCAACCCCGCGACGGGAGAGCTGCTGGGGAGCGTGGAGGCAACGCCGCCCGATCAGATAAACCAGGTGGTGGCGGCGGTAGGGCAGGTGCAGCCGCTGTGGGCGCTGCTGCGGGTGGAGGACCGCGCTCGGTACATGCGCAGGATGGCGCAGGCGATCATCGACGAGTTCGACGAGCTGGTGGAGATAATCAGCCGCGAGCAGGGACGGCCGGGCGCGGAGATCGCGACACTCGAGCTGCTGCCGGCGATCGACGCGCTGATCTGGATCGCTGACGACGGAGCCAAGGTTCTGGGCGGCCGGCGGGTGGGGATCCACCGCTCGATGTCGTTCGCACGGCGCGCTCGGATCGCCTATGAGCCTTACGGCGTGATCGGAGTGATCGGCGCGGGGAGCGCACCGTTCGCGCAGCCGCTCGGCCAGATCGCCGGCGCCTTGCTGGCGGGCAACGGCGTTACTTTCAAGCCCGCGGCGCGCGCTGCCCTGACCGGTGAGCGGATCGCGCGGGTGCTGGGGCGTGCGGATCTGCCGGAGGGCCTGGTGGCGCTCGCACACGGCGACGCCGGAGTCGGCGTGGCGCTCGCGCAGGCACCGGTAGCGAAGGTGCTGTTCACAGGCTCGCCTGCCGTCGGGCGGGCGGTGGCGCGGGCGTGCGTGTCTCACGAGAAGGAGGTGACGGTCGAGCTGGGCGGCAAGGACGCGATGCTCGTGCTCGCAGACTGCAATCTCGCGCGCGCGGCCGAAGGCGCTCTGTGGGCCGGTTACGCCGGCGCGGGGCAGGCACGAGGATCAATCGAGCGTATCTACGTCGCCCGCGAGATCTCCGAGCGGTTTCTCGCGCGGCTGGTGAGCGGTGCTGTGGCGCTCACCGTCGGTGACCCCGCCCTGCCGGGCACGCAGGTTGGCCCGCTCGCTTCCCAGCGGCGGTTGGAGCACGTGTGCGAGCTGGTGGACGACGCCGTGGCTGGTGGCGCGCAACTGCACTGTGGCGGTCCGGCCTCGCCCGCGGGGTGCTCCGGAGCGTTCTACGCGCCGGCGGTGATCACCGGCGCGAGCAGCGAGATGCGGCTGATGCGCGAGCCCATCGATGGACCGGTGCTGTCACTAGTAGTGGTCGACTCCGACGACGAGGCGATCGCGCTTGCGAACGACAGCGACTACGGGCTCGGAGCGTCGGTGTGGACCAATGATCGCTATCGAGGCTCGCGGATCGCACGCGAGTTGCACGCGGGCATGGTGTGGTGCAACGACCATCTTCCCGGCCCGAGCGTGTCACGTGGCCCGTGGGGGGCAGCGGCCGGAGGCGGGCTGGGTAAGACGCTCGGCGAGGCGGGTCTGCGCGCGTGCGCACAGGAGAAGCTGATCGCCTGGAGCCAGCCGGGGATGCGCGGGCTGTGGTGGGGGCCATACGACCAGGTGCTTACAGGCGGGGCGCGGGCGGTGGCGCAGCTGCGATCGGGGCGCGACTCAGACCGTGAGCGCGCGTGGCGCCATGGTGCGCTGGCGATGGCGCGGGTGGGAGCCCGAGCGCTGCTGGGTCGCGGCGTGCCGCGGTAGGGAGACTGACTGCAACGAGAAGGTGTCCCATCAGCCCTCGCTCGTCGGTAGAGCACATGTGGAGGTCTGGGTCGATGGCCTGCTGAACGGCGCGCTGATGGGACTGGCGGTCTCCTTGATCCCTGGCGTCAACGGCGCACTATGCGTACGCCTGGCCCGGTCAGGCCTCACCCGGGCCCGCCCAGTGATCCTGGCGGCGGCACTCACCGATTGCGCCTACTGCCTATTCAGCTCCCTCGGTTTGCTGGCGGCAGCGCGGATCGACCCGGACTTGTTGCGCGGGCTTTCCATCATGTTCCTCGCCGTGGCGGCGATCGTGATCTGGCCACGCTCGCCAATACGCACAAGCAGTGCCACTCCGTTGGTCCTGGTGTCACTGAACCCGGGCACCATGGCGATCTGGTTGGGGATTCGTTCGGTTCACGATCCCAGCCAATCTCATCCACACGCTGTGCTCGCGTTGGCGCTGGGGGCACTGCTGGCGACTGGAGGATGGTTTTGGGGGTTGGCCTACATCAGCTCAAGGCTTGGGGACGGTCTTCGATGGCTAAGGTGCGATCGGATTGGGCACGCCATCAGCTTTGCCCTCGCCGCACTCGCCGTATCGCAGGCCGTAGTGCTCTGCCTATGAGCCCGGCGAAGCGCTGTCTTACCCCGGCGGCGTGAGGGGGGAACCTCGTGACCTGCACTACCCTTTTGAGATATGCCCGCCCAGGCCTATGCCGGCAAGGAGTGCGTCTGTCAGCTGCGCAAGGGAATCTGCGATCAGAGCTGCGTGCAGGGGATGCTCGACACCCCTTTCTACATTGCCTGCCTGAAGCTGAGCGGACGGCGCTGCGTGGTCGTCGGCGGCGGCGAGATCGGGCTGGAGAAGGTCGAGGGTCTGCTCGCGTGCGACGGCCAGGTCACCCTGGTCGCACCCGATGCCGAGGATGCGCTGCAGGAATATGCGCGTGAGGGGTCGATCCGCTGGGAGCAGCGCTCATACGCAGGCATCAGCGATCTCGAGGGCGTGTTCATGGCGATCGCCGCGACCGACGACACCGACGTGAACATCGCCGTCTACGACGACGCCGAGCGGCGCGCGATGCTCGTCAACGTCGTGGACGTGCCGCCGCTGTGCAACTTCATCCTGCCCGCGATCGTGCGCACCGGACCGCTTGCGATCGCGATCTCCACCGCCGGCGCCTCCCCGGCGCTGGCCAAGCGCATGAAGCGCGAGATCGAAGGCCAGTTCGGGGAGGAGTATGCGCGGCTGGCGGTGCTGCTGAACGACGTGCGCGGCTGGGCCAAGGCGACGCTCCCGACATACCGGGACCGCAAGGAGTTCTTCGAGGGGATCGTCGGCGGCGATCCAGACCCCGTCGAGCTGCTGCACGAAGGTAAGGAGCAGGCGGTGCGCGATCTGATCGCGCAGTCCCAACGCCGGCACGAGCCGCAGATCTCAGGCGTGTGATCGAGCTGGACGGGCTCATTCGCCGCTATGGCGAACGCGAGGCCCTGAGCGATGTGTCGTTGTCGGTCGCCAGCGGACAGACCTTGGTCGTGTTCGGGCCGAATGGTGCCGGCAAGACGACCTTGCTGAGAGTGCTCTCGACGCTTCTGCGAGCTCATGCGGGGAGCGTGAGCGTGCTCGGCAAGAGCCTTCCGGAGGAGGCCTGGGCGGTGCGTGGACGCGTCGGGCTGCTCGGCCACGAGCCCCTGCTCTACAGAGAGCTGACCGCCCGCGAGAACCTGCGCTTCCATGCCCGGCTGCATGACCTGAGCGCGGAGCGGGTCGAGGAGCGCCTTGCAGCCGTTTCGCTCACAGACCGCGCCGATGAGCCGCTGAAGACGCTGTCCCGCGGCATGGTGGCGCGTGTAGCCGTCGCCAGGGCGACGCTCCACGACCCCGAGCTGCTGCTGCTCGACGAGCCGTGGGCGAACCTCGATCCGGCGGCGCGGGAGCTGATCGAGCCGCTGATCGGCGTTGGATCAGATCCCACCCGCCCCCGTACGCGGGTGATCTCGAGCCACGACCCGAGCGGCGGCCTGAGCGAGGCCGATCTGGTGCTCGGCCTGCGCGCGGGACGGCCGGCGTTGCTGAGAGAGGCAGCGCGCGTCGATCCGGGCGAGATCGCGGAGCTCTACCGATGAGGCGCACGGTCGCGGCGTTGCTGCGCAAGGAGCTGCTGGTGGAGCTGCGCACGCTGGAGTCCGTCCCGGGGATGTCGCTGTTCGCCGTGACGACGTTCGTGGTGTTCCACTTCGCGCTGAACCAGAACAGCGTGAGCGGCGATGAGGCAGCGGGCATCCTGTGGGTGACGCTGCTGTTTGCAGCGATGCTCGGCGTCAACCGCCTGTTCGTCGCCGACCAGGACCAGGGCGGCTTCGACGCATTCCTGCTCGCGCCGGTCGATCGCTCGGCGATGCTCCTGGCCAAGGCGCTCGCGCTGCTCGCCTACCTCATCGTGCTCGAGCTGGTCGCGGTGCCGGCCTTCGGCCTGCTGCTGCTCGGTCCGTCGCTCAGTCAGGCGCTGCCGGACCTGCTGGTCGTGCTCCTGCTTGCGGATCTCGGTATTGCGGTCATCGGCACACTCGTCGCGGCGCTGGCCGTGCGCACCCGTGCGCGCGATCTGCTCGGAGCACTGCTCGCGCTGCCGCTGCTCGTGCCGGTCGTGATCGGTGGCGCGCGAGCCACCTCACCCCTGCTCGGGCTGACCCACGCAGCCAGCCCTCCAATCCGCTGGCTGCTCACGCTGGGGCTCTATGATCTGGTGTTCGGGCTGATTGCCTACGCCGTCTTCGATTTCCTCCTGGAGGACTGAATCCCCCCATGTATGGACGGGGTCTTCGCACACTGAGCATCACCACGGTCGCCGTGATGGCCATCGCCCTCGGCCTCGTTTTCTTCTACGCGCCACTCGAAGCCGAACAGGGCTTCCTGCAGAAGATCTTCTACGTGCACGTGCCCCTGGCGATCGTTGCCCTGTGCGGGTTCGTGGCCGGCGGCTTGATGGCCATCCAGCACCTGCGCACGCGCGATCCACGCTGGGACATGCGCTCCTATGTGGCGATTCACATGAGCCTGATCTTCGCCGTGGCGACGCTGATCACCGGCTCGATCTGGGCTAAGGGGTCCTGGGGGCACTGGTGGGTGTGGAGCGAGCCGACGCTCGTGTCGTTCTTGATCGTGTTCTTGCTGTACGCCACCTACCAGCCGCTGCGCTTCGCGATCGAGGACCCCGAGCGCCAGGGTCGCTACGCATCGGTGTTCGCGATCCTCGCCGGCGCGTTCGTGCCGCTGAACTTCCTCGCGGTACGCCTGTCAACCGAATACCTGCACCCGCGCGTGCTCGGCAGCTCCTCCAACCTGCCGGCAAAGATGCAGCTCACCTTCCTCGTCTCGCTGCTCGGCATCGCGCTGCTGTACCTCACGCTGTGCAAGTACGAGCTGACCGCCAAGCACACCCGCGCGCAACTGCGCGCACTGCGGCGGCGGCTCGCGGGCGAGTCGGTGGAGGGCGCCGCACCGCGGGGACGATCGGCCGCGCCACATTTGGCGCTGTCGCCTTCTGCGAGCGCGTCCACACCGAGGAGCGCGTGATGCTCGCGATCGCTCCCGCGCTGCCGCTGCACGAGGCGGGTAAGTACGTGGCCGGCGCCTACGTGGTGCTGTTCGCGATCGTGCTGATCTACGTGGCGATCATGGCCGTGCGCCTGAGCCGGATCGAGCATGAGCTGGGCGATCTGCTGAAGCGCTCCGAGCGCTCCACTGAGGCTCAGTCGCCCCCTCCCGAGCGGGAGTCGACGCTGGCATGAGCGAGCTGCTGGCACTCGGCATCTCTCACAAGACGGCGCCCGTCGCGTTGCGCGAGCGCCTGGCGTTCACCGAGCCGCAGGCCAGCGAGTTCGCCAGGGCACTGACGGCGAGCGCCGAGGTGCGCGAGGCGGTCGTGATCTCCACCTGCAACCGCACCGAGGTCTACCTCGTGGTGGGCGAGGCGGGTGGGGCTCTTGTCAAGGCCGAGGGCGACGTGCTCGGCCTGCTTGCCCGCCGTGCAGGGATCCGCCCAACCGAGCTGGCGGAGGCGATCTACTCGCCGCGCAACTGCGACGCCGCGCGCCATCTCTACCGGGTGACCGCTGGCCTGGAGTCGATGATCGTCGGCGAGGCGGAGATCCAAGGACAGGTCAAGCGCGCGCATGAGGCGGCGATGGCGGCCGGGGTGACGGGCCCGCTCTCAAACCGGCTGTTCGCGGCGGCGCTCACGACCGGCAAGCGCGTCCGCTCGGAGACGGAGATCGGCGCCAGCCGCGTGAGCGTCCCGTCGGTGGCCGTTGATCTCGCGCTGAGCGTGCTCGGCGGCCTGGAGGAGCGCCACGTGGTGATCCTCGGCGCGGGCGAGACCAGCGAGCTGACCGCGCGCGCGCTCGCCGACCAAGGCGCCGGCACGATCTTCGTGGCCAACCGCCATGCCGACCGCGCACTCAGCCTCGCCAAGCGCTTCGGCGGATCGGTCGTCGGACTCGACGGCCTCCCCGACCAGCTGCTGCGCGCCGACATCGTCCTGTCCTCGACCTCCTCACCCCATCCGATTGTCGGGCGCGAGGAGCTCGAGCTGGTGATGAGCGAGCGCGAAGGGCGTCCGTTGCTTCTGATCGACATCGCGGTGCCGCGCGACATCGATCCCGGTTGCGCGGAATTGGAGGGCGTGAGCCTGTACGACATCGATGACCTGCAGACCGCCGCAGCGCGCAACCTCTCGACGCGCGCCAGCGAGGCGCCCCGCGCACAGGAGATCGTTGAGGAGGAGATCCATCGTTTTGCGCGCTGGCTCGGTCAGCTAGAGACGCTGCCCACGGTGAGCGCGCTGCGCGAGCACGGTAATGCTCTGGTCGAGCAGGTGCTCGCCGAGAACGCCGGACGCTGGGAGTCGGCCTCGCCCCGCGATCTCGCCCGAGTCCAGGAGATCGCGCGGGCGGTGATGAGCCGTCTGCTGCACGAGCCGACGATCCGCCTGCGCAGCCTCTCGCAGGAGCGCGGGCACGCAAGCCTCGAGCTCGTGCGTGAGCTGTTCGGGCTGCGCGACGAGCAGAATGGGATCCCACCCGCCCAGGAGGATCGGATCCCACCCGCTCAGCTCGCCGAGGTCCACGACCTCCAGCGCCGCCGCAAGGGCTGATGCGAATCGGAAGCCGCGGCAGCGCGCTCGCGCTTGCGCAGGCGGGTCATGTCGCCGGATTATTGGAGGCCCACCAACCCCACCCTCCCGTCGAGATCATCACGATCTCCACGAGCGGCGATTCGGACGGGCGGGGATCCGGATCGCCGCTCAGCGACAAGTCGCGCTGGGTGGACACGATCGAGCAGGCGCTGGTGGCCGATGAGATAGACCTGGCCGTGCACTCGGCCAAGGACGTCCCCAGCGAGCTGGCCGAGGGGCTTGAGCTGCTGGGCGCGCCCGCGCGAGCCGCCGCCGAGGACGTGCTGTGTGGCGCGGAGAGCCTTGACGCCTTGCTGGCCGAAGCGAGGATCGGCACGAGCAGCGTCCGCCGCGCCGCCCAGCTGCGCGCGGTGAGGGAGGACCTGGAGATCGTCATGCTCGCTGGCAACGTCGACACGCGCCTGCGTAAGCTCACCAGCCCGGACGGCGGAGAATTGCATGCGATCGTGCTCGCGCACGCCGGGCTGCAACGGCTGGGCAGAGAGTCAGATATCGGTGCGGTGCTCGACCCTCAGCGCTTCGTGCCAGCTCCCGGCCAGGGCGTGCTCGCGCTGGAGGGACGCGCGCAGGACACGCGCGTGCGTGAGGCGGTTCAGGAGATCACCGACGCGGATGCGTTCGCGTGCCTACTGGCCGAGCGCACGCTGGCGCGTGAGCTGGGCGCCAGCTGCAACACCCCCCTTGGCGCTCACGCCGCGCCCGCGGGTTGCGGCTGCCTTCTGCTGCACGCCTGGGCCGGCCTGCCCGACGGGTCGGCCTGGGTCGCGGACGAGCTGCTGGGCGGGTTCTACGACCCGGCCGCGCTCGGTCAGCGAGTGGCGGAACGCATGCTCGCGGCGGGCGCCGGAGAGCTGCTGCGCCGGGCAGAGGAGATGGCCATTGAGCACGCCTAAAGCCGGCCATGTCTACCTCGCCGGCGCGGGGCCCGGCGACCCCGGCCTGCTGACCGCACGTGCGCTCGAGCTGATCGCGACGGCCGATGTGATCCTGTATGACCGCCTGATTCCAGGCGCCGCGCTGGATGGCGCGCGTGCGGACGCCGAGCTGCTGTTCGTGGGCAAGGAGGGCGGCGGCGAGTCGGTCCCGCAGGAGCAGACGCAGGAGCTGATGACCGGCCGCGCCCGGGCCGGAAAGACGGTCCTGCGCCTGAAGGGTGGCGACCCGTTCGTTTTCGGACGCGGCGGGGAGGAGGCGCTCGCGCTGCGCGCCGCCGGTATCCCCTTCGAGATCGTGCCCGGTGTGACGGCGGGCGTGGCGGCGCTGGCCTACGCGGGGATACCGGTCACCCACCGCGGTCTTGCGCGCGCGGTCGCCTTCGTGACGGGGCGCACGGGCGATGAGTCAGAGCTCGACTGGGCGGCGCTCGCGGCGTTTCCGGGCACGCTCGTCTTCTACATGGGCGTCGGGCGCCTGGTGCAGATCGCGGCCTCGCTGATCGAGGCGGGCCGTGCGCCACAGGAACCGGCGGGCGTCATCGAAGCGGGCACGATGCCCGCGCAGCGCACAGTGCGCGGCACGCTTGCGACGATCGCCGAGCGGGTGGAGAGCGAGCGGGTCGGCTCCCCCTCGATCACGGTCGTCGGGCCCGTAGCGGAGCTGGCAGAGCAGCTCGCGTGGGTGGCTCAGCGCCCGCTGGCCGGGCTGACTGTGGCGGTCACCCGCGCGCGCGCTCAGGCCAGTGGCCTGGCGCTGGCGCTGGCGGATCTGGGGGCGAGGATCGTGCAGGCGCCGGTGATAGCAATAGAGCCGATTCCGGGCCCACCGTTGGACCCGTCGCCGTATGACCTCGTGTGTCTGACGAGCCCCAATGGCGTGAGCGGGCTGTTCGAACGCCTCGATGACGGGACCCACCCAGCCGGCGACGCCCGCGCACTGGCGGGCACCCGTGTCGCGGCCATCGGCCCTGGCACCGCCGCCGCCCTTGCCGAGCACGGCGTCACCGCGGACATCCTCCCCAGGCGCTTCGTGGCGGAGTCGCTCGTGCAGGCCCTCGCCGGCGTCCCGGTGCAGCGCGCCCTCCTCGCCCAAGCGCGCGATGCACGCGACGTGTTTGCAGATGCCTTGCGCGCACGCGGCGTACAGGTGGATGTGCTGGCCCTGTATGAGACTGTCGCCGAGCCGCTCTCGCCGGGCGCGCTCGCGGCCGCGCAGGCGGCCGACTACATCACCTTCACCTCGTCCTCGACCGTCCGCTTCTTCCTCGACGCGGCGGGTCCCAACGCCGGGTTATCAGAGGAGACACGCATCGTCTCGATCGGCCCGATCACAAGCGAGGAGCTGCGCAAGCACGGCCTGCAGCCACACATCGAGGCCGATCCGCATAGCGTCGAGGGGATCATTCAGGCGTTGCTCGCGGACGCGGGGACTACTGCACGGTGAGCGTACCCTGCATGCCCGCCTGGCGGTGGCCTGGAACCGAGCAGAAGAACGCGTAGGTGCCGGCTTTGAGATCCAGGGTCAGCGACTTCGTGCCGCCGGAGAAAGTCGGGGTCGCCCCCAGCGTGGCACCGCCACCGGGCTCCTGCACGGTCACGTTGTGGGATAGCGGCGAGGCGTTGGCGAACTCGATCGTGACCTTCCCCGGTTTAGCGGTGAGCGTCGTGGTGTTGTAGGCCAGCTGGCCGCCGGGGTCGGCGGAGAGCTTGAGAACCTGAGCCGCACCGGCGGGCGAAGGAGCTGGGGTGCTACTAGCCGGAGCGGAACCCGAAGGTGTAGGGACAGATGGCGTCGAGGTGGGCGTGGAAGAGCTCGTGGCGCTCGAGCCGGCGGTCGTACTCGAGCTGGAGGAGCCACACCCGGCGATGAGCGCTGCAGAAATGACGATCGCGGTCAGCCCTGCCGCGCGAGGGATATGAAGCTTGCTCATCTGAGGCCTCCAGGCGGTCGCGTATTCCGCACGGCGGTCGCTCGCACGGCTCTGGCAAAGACTCTACCTGTCATTTGCAACCTCGATCCGGATAGCCTGTGCCACCACCTTCGCCTGACGAGGCCACCTCGCCGGGCGAGCGTTCTTCAAGCTAGGGGGACCAATGATCCGAAAGCTCTCCGCATGGCTCCTAATCGCACTCGCCGCCGCCGTGATCCTCGCGGGCTGCGGTAGCAGCAGCTCCACATCCAGCAGCCAGAGCACCTCGGTGGCCGCGCCGAGCAGCGCTGGCGGTGCGAGCACAAGCTCCTCACCCGCGCCCGCCGCGAGGACATCAACGTCTGCCTCCACTCCATCCACCGCGACGCCCACTCCATCCACCGCGGCAGGCGTGGCGGAGGCCGTGGCGGTGTGCAAGTCGATCATCCAAAGAGAGCCGACGCTGCAAGCGAGCGTGAAGGCCAAAGTCGAATCGATCTGCAACAAAGCCACCAGTGGCGACCTCGCCGGGGCGCGTGCGGCTGCCAAAGAAGTATGCGCCGCAGTCATCAACGCCGCACCGATCCCCTCTCAGGCCAAGGCACAGGCGCTCGCGGCCTGCACCAAAGCTAAGTAACCAGCGGCAAACGGGGAGGACTGTCTCCCCGAGGAGAAGCGAGAGGGCTGCGGCTATTCCGCCGCGGCCCCTCGCTGCTCTTCCTCGTCCTGATCCTCAGCCGCGTACAGCGACTCCCGCGCCAGCTCCTGGCCTTTGGAGCCAAACAGCTTGATCTCGAGCAGGTCGTGGCGGTAGTCGTCGGGGGCGATCAGCGTGAAGCGCTCCTGGAGCAGCTCACACTGGTCGACGGCCAGCCCGGCCAGCTCGGCTGTCGCGACCCGGCCGCCGGAGAGCAGCGGATGACCCCACACGAGTGTCATCGCGGCGACGGCGCCGAGGTGCCCGCGCCAGGAGCCAATCACCTCGTCGCAGAGGTCGAGCTTCCAGTCAGGGTTGTGCTCGGCCGTATCGCCGGTGAAGTCAGCGTAAGCAAAGAAGTCGCTCGGCTCACCGTTCTCGGGCGCGGGGACGAAGCGCACGTAGCCGAACAGTTCGTAGCCGCCCGAGGTGATCGATGTCCCCGGCACATAGGTGCGTCCATGCCACGTGCGATCCGGGTACCAGCGGATCTCACCCGGCTCGCCGAGATCCTCAGCGCCGGTGTCGAGCTGCGCGACGCCCTCGAGGAACTCTGCGCTCAGCCGCTCCGCCCAACGGCCGTAGGGCAGATCCTCCTGCGGCGGCTCGGCGGCGAAGCGGGGGAGGAAGCGTTCCTCGGGAGGCATACCTCGGCAGACTATGCGTCGCGTAAGAGAGCTGCGGCGTGCTCAGGCGCGACGATGTTCAGGTTCACCTCGGTGGACAGCTCCAGTCCGGCGATGTGGGTGAGGCGAGGCATCACGTCGATGCGCCAGCAGAACTGCTCGGCGCCTTGGGGGGCGGTGCGAACCCACAGGTTCAGTGGCGGGCTTGACCCGAAGTGGCGCGCGAGGCGGCACAGGCCATCGTGCAGCAGCGCTGCGCCCGTCGGCCCGTCGTCCTGGAACCGCGCGCGGGAGCGGCGAGGGGCGAGCATCAGCTGGAACGGCAGTTGCGAGGCGTAGGGAGCGATCAGCACGGCGTCCTCGTCGATCGCGACGACCCGCTCGCGCAGGCGAACCTCCTCGGCTACCAGGTCGCCGAGGAGGTTCTGGCCCATCGTGCGTGTGGTGTAGGCGCCGGCGCGCTCGCGCTCACGAGCCACAACGGCCGGCACGAAGTCAAACGCGTACAGCTGGGCGTGTGTGTGCGGCAGCGACGCGCCCGCCTCACGCCGCTCGTTGACGATCAGCTGGGTGTAGGCGCTATGGGAATAAACGCGCATGCGCTCGCGCCAAACGTCCATCGCGGCGATCACCTGCTCTAGGGGCAGCTCAGCTAGCGACAGAACTGACTGAGGGCCATTGATGATCACCTCGTGCGCGCCGGAGGCAGGCCGCGAGACGAATAGCTCCGGCTGTGCGCGTCCCTCTACGCCCCGCTCAGGGGTGCCGCCCTCGCCGGCCGGAGTGAGCGCCGGATACAGGTTGGGAACGACGCGCACGATCCATCCCGGCGAGTTTGGCGGGCCTCCGCCGGGACGCTGCGCGTAGAGCTCCGGCGGTGTGCGGTCCTCGTGACCCTCGGCGAACGGGTCGCGCTCGGGGTCGATCTGCTCGGGAGGTTCACAGACCGGCGCTCCACCGGGCCGTAGCGAGCGCTCTCCGGCGATGATCGTCTTGTGCCCGCTCAACGGGTCGATCCTGATCTCAGGCATTCCTCACGCGCCCAGCGCGTAGCGCTTTACGTCGGATTCGAGCTTCGCCACGCTCGGGTATGGGCCCTGGCGGATGTACCGCCCGCCTGCGCGGTCATAGAAGACCGTGACGGGTGTGAACGAGGAATCGGTGATCGCGATCCCGAGGTTGCCGCTCTGGTCGTAGTAGCTCGGATAGCTCTGCGGGAAGCTGCGAAGAAAGTGCTCCGCTTCAGCACGGCTGGCCTCGCCGGAGTCCAGGCCGATGAACGCCACCTCCCGCCCCAGGCTCACCGCTGCGCGCTGGAACACACCCGACTCCGCGCGGCACGGTTCACATGTCGAGGCCCACTTGTTGATCACGACCGGGTACCCGCGCAGAGCTGTCAAGCGCGCGTTCAGGGCGCGCGCGTTGCCCGGCAGCAGCTCTGAGGCCTGGGCGTGCAGCGCCATCAGCGGCGCCGGTGAGCCGGCGAGGCGGGCCTGCATCTGTGAGACGGTCAGCCCCGACGGCTTCAGCGGCGGACGCTTGGAGCTCTGCAGCTGAACGAGGCCGACGGCGAGCAGCACGACCAGCACGAGGCCTGCGAGCACCATCGGCAAGCGTTTGGAGAACCATCTCGGGGACATCGCCGCTAAGGGTTGCAGATGATGGGAAGCCCGCCCTCCCTGCAATCGAGCCTGGACCTGCTATATCCTGAAGCGCACTTAGGAGCCGGGTCGCTTTCAGCACCCGGCAAACGTCGCCGGTTGAGTGCCGGCCTTTCCGGGCCACGCGAAAGCTATTTTCTGCGGCGGCTCGTCTCGAAGTCCAGAGCCTTTATGGCCGAGCCCACTTCAGTGGCCCTCGCGGCCGCGTCCATTCCCAATTCCGCCGATATCGCCCGCGCGGAGAAGTTCGTGCGCGAGCGTTTCCTGCACGACGGTGAGGATCCCGCGGTCGCGTTGGCGCCGGGCACGCCGCGCAGGCGGGCGCTCGATCAGGCGCTGGTCGAGCTCGGAGCGAAGGCCAAGCACCCCTCGACCGCCTGGCGGCGTGAGTTCTCGCTGTTGCTCGGCCTCGAACGTGTGCTCTCCGACGACGAGCCGAAGCTGGCAGACGGAACCGTGCTGAGCGCCCACCAGGTCGATGCCCTCTCGGGCACCCTCACGGCGCTGCTGGCCGAGGCGCTTGCGCAGCTTCGGAGAACGGCAACGGCCGTGCCGCTGCCTCACCCGAGCTGCTGGCCTCTGCGGCGATCCTCGGTCCCGACGATCTGAGCGCTGGGGAGGAGCTCCCCGCGGATGGGGATCTGGAGCGACTCCCGATCCCAGCCCGGCGGAGGCCTACCGGGTTTACGGGCGCGAGGACGACGATGCCGAGGAGGAGGAGGACGAGCCTGAGGATGAGGATGATGATGAGGACGATGACGATCTGGGTCCCGTTCAGCGTGCCGCGCCCGACGAGGACGAGGACGAGGACGACGAGCTCGAGGACGAGCTCGATCCAATCGCCGATGAGGAGGAACAGGAGCCCGAGCTGGAGTGCGACTCCGATGAGGAGCCGCGCGACTGGGTCGATGAGGACGACGACGAGGAGTCGCTCGCCGAGCAGCCGGAGGACCCGAACGCCGCCAAGCGCTTCTGGTTCGAGCACGCGACCGGCGCGGGCAAGACCGTCGCGGCGCTCGGCTTCGTCGAGGCGTCGCAGACCGGCGGGGTGCTGATCCTCACCCATCGACGCAACCTCGTCGACCAGTTTCACGGCGAGCTGCGCGACCGCGGCTACTCCAAGCGGATCGCCGCCCGCTGCTCGCCGGGAGAGGACTCGCCCAAGGGGCGGGTGGGACCGGTAACGGTCGAGACCTACCAGTGGTTCGTCCGCAACGCGGGCAAGATCTCGAGCGCCTACACGATCGTCATCTGCGACGAGGCGCATACCGCGCTGGGCGAGAAGACCAGCGGCGCGATCCGAACGTGGACGGGGCCGATCTTCATCGGCATGACCGCCACGGGTGCGCTGATCGCCCGCCACGTGACCGACCTGTTCCCGACGCAGACCTCGCGCTTCGATCTCGCGCAGGCGGCGCGGCGCGGCGTGATCTCACCACTGCGCTGCGTGCGCATCTCGCCCGGCACGGGGGTGCGCACGATCGCCAAGGTGCCGCTGCGCAGGGGCGAGGTGGATACCGAGTTCGACCAGGAGGAGCTCGCCGAGCTACTCGACCAGCAGCCGTTCAACATGGCCGCCGCCAACCTGTACAAAACGCGCTTCAACGGCGTGCCCGGCGTCGTCTATGCGGCGGGCGTACGCCATGCGTACAACCTCGCCGAGGCGTTCCGCGCCGAGGGCCTAAAGGCGCAGGCGGTCTCCGGCGAGACGCCCAAGCGCGAGCTGGCGGGGATCCTCGCCCGCTATGAGCGCGGCGACATCGATGTGCTGATCAACGCGCAGCTGCTCGCGGAGGGCTGGAACAGCCCGCGGGCCACCGTCTGCGTGCACCTGGCGCCCACCGCGTCCAAGCGCATCTACCAGCAGCGGGTGGGTCGCGTGACGCGCCGGCATCCCGGGCAAGGAGGCGGGGCTGGTCGTCGACTTCGTGCACCCCGCGACCAAGCACGACGACCCGGTGGTGACGCTGCATTCGCTGCTCGACCGCGACGTATACCGCGGAGGGGCGATCGTCGTCGGGCCGGTGCGCCGTGGCCGCGGCCGCGAGATGCGGGTGGAGCGGCGCGTGCTGCCCGTGTGCGCCGAGGAGGAGCGCCGCTTTGAGGTGTTCGAGCGCGAGCTGTGGCGGATCGCCGTCGAGCATCTCGACTATGGCGAGCAGCACGTGTGGGCAGCGCTGGCCGGGGCGCGCGTGGCGCCAAACGGCTGGCGCAGGGCGCGAGCGATGCTCCACTTCGACCGCACCGGCGAGCTCAAGAGCCGCTTCCTGATCACCGCGGTGCAGCGCAACAAGAACGCACAGCTGCGGTTGCGGGCACTGAGCGACATCCCCGCGCTGGGGGACGCCGATGCTTTCGATACGGCGATCGACATCATCGGCGGCTGGTCGCGCGAGGAGCGCAGGGAGGCGTCGAAGATCATGCTGCGCGCGCTGGTAGAGCGGCGCATCGGGCGCCGCGATCAGGCCAACGCCTGGATCTGGCGCCTGGCGGAGTACACGCGCGATGTGCACGAGGAGTATGCGGTACAGCGCTGGCCGGAGACCAAGCGGCTGCTCGGCCTGCTCGTCAACTCCGCAGGCGGGGCACACGCGCGCAATGCCCGGCGGCTGATTCACGCCTCGCGCAAGCAGGACCGCCGACTGGCGGCGGCACTGCTGGCCGCGGCGCTAGCGCATACGCCAGAGGCCGAGGAGGCGCTGCGCGGGGCTCGCACGCGGATGGCGCGCAAGCCTCAGGCGCTTGCGCGCGAGCTGCTGCGCAACTTCCCCAAGCGCCGCGCCCGTAACGCGCGGCGGCGGCGCAAGGGATCAAAGAATGGCTCGGGCGGGGAGGGCAACGCCAGGGCGGCTAACTCCCGCAGGACGGCCCAGGCGCCAGGCGATGCGGTGCTGAGCAGAGCGCTGTCGCGCAGAGCAGCCAGCGCCGAGGGCAACGGTGGTGAGCTGGCACCGGGCATGGGCGAGAAGCTGCAACGGAATGTCGATGAAGCGCTTCATCACGCCGAGGAGTGAGCAACGGCTGCGCTGCTACTGACCGGGGAGCTCGAGGTGAACCTCACCCGCGTCGAGCGTCGTATACCCGCCTGCGTCCAGGGCGACGATCAGCCGCCCCTCGCCGTCGATCCCCTCTGCGCACCCACGGCCAGCGGCCCACGTGACCATGCGCCCGCGCAACGCGTCTCGGGCACGCCAGGCCTCGAGCGTCGCCTGCGCGGGTTCCTGCAGGCGCCGTTCCAGGGCCTCCAGCAGGCGCTCGAGCGCGGCTCGATCTCCGGCGTCAGCTACGGTACCCATGCTCGCCTCGCTCCAGCGCGCAGCCCAGCGGGGAGCTACTCCAGGCGTTCGCACGGCCAGCCGTTGGGCCCGATGCCCAACACCGACCCGGCCCTCCTGCGGGCCGTCCCTCAGTGAGGCATCCCGGCGGCTTGCGAAGAGTCTCACTGGAAACGAGCACGACATCGTTCGGCCACTTGATTTGTCGCAGCGTCGATCTCGGTCGGCGATGTCGCAGACAGCGACCGCGGCGATCAGGGGCAACAGCGGTGGGGGAGAGCGCAGGAGCAGCGAGATCAAGAGAGAGCTGTCCGCAGGCGCCGTCCAGCGCCGGCCCTGGCGCCCACGCCCGGCGGTCTGTTCGGAGGCTGTGATGAGCGTGCCATGCGGCGCTCCGGAGATCGCCAGCTGGCGGGCGCAGTCGTTGGTCGAGCCGGTCCGGCGCAGGTGCACACGTGGCCGACCAAGGACGATTTCCCCGCCAGCGTCCGTCAAGACTAGAGGAGGATCTCCTCGGGGGAGTCGATGATCTTCAGGTGCTCGTCCACGCGGGTCATGTTCATCAGCCGCTGGACCTGCTGCGAGCCACGCACGAGCGCGAATGCCTGTCCGCTTCTGTGCAGCGCTTGTCCAGTGAGAGAATCGTCCGTAGACCTGTCGAATCGATGAACTCGAGTGCGGAGAGGTCGAGTATGATCGTCGCCGGGTGATCGACCATCGCGTTCTCGACCTCGCTCTCGAGCAGGGGCACGCTGGCCAGATCGAGCTCTCCACCCAAGCGCAACACCACCCGGTCCCCGTTGCGACTCACGTCAATCAAGAGGTTGCTCCCGACTGCCATCGGCCAACACTAGCGCACAGGTTTGGCGCTGAGGTACTTCCTTCGCTTTGAAGTGCGTCAACCTTCAATGCGGAGTGCCAGCAGCGCGATGTCGTCGCGGAGCCGTCCTTGAGCGCGTGTCAGGGCCGCGAGCTCGATGTGCTCGAGGAATCCCTCCAGCGGAAGGCTGGGCGCGGCCGCGCACAGCTCGAACAGACCCTCCTCTCCGAGCAGATGGTCCGGCCTGCCCGCCTCGATGACGCCATCGGTGTACATCAGCAGCGTCTCCCCGGTGCAAAGCGTGATCTCGCTCTCCTCGATGCTGACCGGATCGACGACGCCGAGGACCGTGCCGCTGATACCGGCCTGTCTAACGTCTCCATCTGCACTGATCAGCAGCGGTGGCGGATGTCCGGCGAGCGCAATCGTCAGGCGCGCGCCGTCCTGCACGCGGGTCAGCATGCCCAAGCAGACAGTGCACAGGTCCTCGCCCGGTGGTTGGCGCAGCAGTGCCTCATGGAGCGTCGAGAGCATGTCCGTGGGTGACTGGCCGCTGATTGCCGCGGCACGCAGCGTGTGGCGTGCCAAGGCCGTCACTCCGGCTGCCCGCGGTCCTTTGCCGCAGACGTCGCCGATCACGAGCATCCAGCGGTCCTCTCCGTAGGCGAAGACGTCATAGAAGTCGCCGCCGACGTCGTTGAGCTCGCCAGCGGCGTGGTACAGCGCCTGCAGCCCGACGCCGGGGATCTCGGGCAGTGACTCGGGCAGCAGCGCCGCCTGCAGGATATGCGCGATTCGTGAGCGCTCTGTGTACAGGCGCGCGCTTTCCACGGCGGTGCCGGCGCGGCGGCCAAGCCGCACTGCGAGCCCGAGATCCGCCTCGCTCAGGCGCCGCCCCGCTCCCGAGGAGACCAAGGTGAGCGCCCCGATCGTCTTCGCGGGGGCGGCCAGCGGCACGATGATCACCGCTGTAGCGCCGATCGCGCTCAGCAGCCTGCAGTGCTCATCGTCCTTGGCGTACCCGGCAAGGGCCTGCGGCGTGATCTCGGTAAAGATGCGTGCGCTCCCCGAGCGGATCACCTCGGGGACACCCGCGGGCTCGTCGAGCGCTAGCCGGTAGGTCTGGTTCAGGCGTTCCACCAGCTCGAGCTTGGCCGGGTCGGAGTGATGGACAGCCACACGTTCGATCTCGCCGTTCTCGCCCAGGAGATCGATCGCGCACCAGTCGGCGATCTGCGGAACGGCCAGTTGCACTACGCGCTTCAGTGTCTCGGAGTAGTCCATCGAGGAGGCCAGTACGCGGCTGGCCTCGGCCATGAAGCTCTCCGCCAGCTGGGCGCGCTTGACCTCGGTGATGTTCTCGAAGACGTTGACGGCGTAGAGAATGCGCCCGGTCTCGGAGTCGGTGACCGGAGAGGAGCGGACCACCAGCCAGCGCTCCTCTCCTGTGGCCCGGACGATGTTTCTCACCACCAGCGGTTCGGGATGCTCCCCCGCGAACAGCCGTCGCCCGGGCATCTGCTCGAGGTCGAGCTCTTCTCCCTGCTCGTCGAGGACCAGGAAGCGTGGCATGATCGTCCCCGGAGCGGCCTCGATCAGCTCGCTCGGAGTGGCCACCCCGAGCAGGTCGGCCGCCGCCTGGTTGGCAAAGACCATCTGCCCGTGCTCGTCGGCCACGGTGATCGCCTCGGCGAGATTGACGAGAACCGCCTGAAGGCGCTGCTCGACACGGTGCAGATCGGAGAACAGGCGGGCGTTGTCGATCGCCAGGGCGGCGCGGCGGGCAAGCTCGCAGACCAGATCCAGATCTCCCGGCGCATAGGGCTCACCCTCAGCGAGCCGCAACACCGAGAGGGCGCCGAGCGTGCGCTCCCGCGCGCGCAGAGGTGCCACGACCGCCGAACGGTAGCCGTGCTCGATCATGAATCTCGCGTGTTCAGAGCCCTGCGCGAACGTTCGCAGCGAGGTGTCGGCCATCACCGCCAGCAGTTCCGGCTGGCCACTGCGGATGACCCGGGCAACGGGATGCGCGCCGCCGGGGTCCAATGGATGCTCCTCGCGCAGCGCTTCGATGCCTCGCGCGATCTGATCGTCTGCGGCGATCACGGCGACATCTTTGATCTTGCCGTCGTCGTCGAGCAGGTCGACCACGCAAATATCGGCCAGCCGCGGCACGGTGAGCTTTGCGACCTCGCGCATCGTGGTTCTCGGATCAAGCGAGCTGGCCAGCGCCGCACCAGCCTCGACCAGCAGGTCAATGCCAGGCTCTCGCCGTGCAGTCCCCCTTACTTCGCTCACGACGTCAAGTATCACAGCCTCAATTGGCCGGGCCGAGCTCCCGGCGTGGGCAGGCGTCCCTAACGTTGATCGAGGAGCTGCAGGGCGAGCACTGCTGTCCGGCCGGCCTCTTCGAAGCTGTGATCGTCGCTGAGGCTCCCTAGGACGGGCGCGAGCTCACCGAGCACCGAAGCGGTGGTCCCAGCTTGCCCACTGGGCAGCGGCCCGACGCGCAGCTCGAGCAGGCGCGGCCCGACGGCGATCCCCACACCGAGATAGCTGCCAGTGATCGATTGGAAGGCTTGGGCCGCGATGAGGTCTGCCAGGAGCTGTGCGTCTGAGAGACGATCGGTAGAGAAGCTGGCGCGGGCGGCCAGCGCGCAGACCAGACGCGGCAAGACCGCGCGCGCGAGGCGTGCAGGCGTGATCGCGATCGTGGCGGCTGTGAGCTCGGAGCCCTCGCAGAGAGGAAGCTCGAGCTCGCCGTGTGCGTTGGCGCCGAGTAAGAGCGTCTCAGAGGGGTTGGCAAACTCCATGCGAACCTCAGTCCCACCACCGGACCGCTGATCAAACTCGACACTGACGGCGAGCGCCTGGATCACTCCTAGCCCGAGCTCGAGGTGCTGCTCGCCGGTCTCACCTGCCTGCAGCCCGTAATCCAGTGCGTGATGCAGGCCGACGCCCTCGTCGCGTACAACCACTGTGATGAGGCCTTCAGCGATGTGAATGTCGGCCTCGAGAGGTCCGTGGCCTCCTTGATAGGCATGAAGGACCACGTTGTTGGCGGCCTCGGTGACGGCCGTGGTGATGTCATCTAGCGCTGCGGGAGGGAGGTCGATCGCTTCCGCGACGCCTGTCAGCGTCGTACGTATGAGCGAGACGTTCTCGGGCTGGTTGGTAAGCCGCAGGCGAACATTTGGCGGCTCGAGGGTCGGCATGCGCTCAACCGGCCATGATGCGCCTTGCCCGGCGAAGGCGCCCAGAGCTTCTCGGCCCGCGATCAAGATCCCTCGGCATGCGCGTGGGCGAGGACTCGTAGCTGCTGCAGCGAGCGGCGCAACAGGCGCGAGACCTGCATCTGGGAGATACCGGCGCGACGGCCGATCTCAGCCTGGCTGAGCTCCTCGACGAAGCGCATGCGAAGGATGGCCCGTTCGCGCACAGGGAGCTGCCGCAGCGCGGGGACGAGGGTGGCGTCCAGCTCGATGAGCTCGTAGCGCTCGTCCTCGCTGCCCAGCGCCTCCAGGTGGGTGAGGAGATCCTCGCCCTCCTGGTGGGTACGAACGGGCGCGTCGAGGGGAAGCGCTTCGTAGGCTTGCCCGGCGAGCAGCCCGTCGAGGACCTCCTCGTATCCGAGCTCGAGATACTCCGCGAGCTCAGAGACGGTGGGCGCGCGACCGCGAACGCTTGCGAGCTGCTCCTGGGCGTTGCTCACCGCAAGCGCCCGCTCCTGCAACTCGCGCGGCACATGCAGGCCCCAGGTGGAGTCACGAAAGTAGCGCCGCAGCTCGCCGAGGATCGTCGGGACCGCAAACGCGGCGAACGCGCTCTGGCGCTCCGGGTCAAAGCGGGCGAGCGCCTTGAGCAGGCCGAGCGAGGCGACTTGGAGCAGATCCTCAAACGGCTCGGAGGTGTGCGCGTAGCGGCGGGCGAGGCTGCGCGCGAGCGGTGTGAACCGCCTGATCAGCAGCTCGTGCGCTGTGCGATCACCGTCGCCGCGCCAGCGTGCGAACAGCTCATTTGGATCGTCCTGTTCGGTGCAAACACCGGGGCGGCGTGCGGCCGGCGCTACAGAGGCCATGGCCATCGCTTCCTCCTTCCATGAAATGAAGAGGGCTTGTCCCTCAGCGAATCACCTATGAGGGGCTCCTACCCGTCTTCTGAGCAAGACAAACAGCTGGGCGCCAGCGTGCTGCTATTTCGAGGTGAGCTCGGGGAGCGTCTGTGTGAGGCTCTGAAAAGGCGCGAACAGGTCGCCATGCTCCTCGATACGACGGAGGAGCTCGGTCGGCTCGGCGCTGAGATCGAGAGTCTTCTTGCGGCTAACAGCACCCGCCTGCACCTCCTCCCACTGAAGCGGCGTGGAGATCGTGGGGCGCTCGCGTGCGCGCAGTGAGTAGACGCAGATGGTGGTCTTGTGCTGGTCGTTCTGGCTCCAGTCGATGAACACCTTGCCGCGGCGCAGTTGCTTTGTCATGCGGGAGGTGACCTTCGTTGGGTGGTCCTTCTCGATCAGCCCGGCGACGGCGCGGGCGAACGGCTTGGTCTGCTCATAGGTGACCGGGGTGTTGAGCGGCACATAGGCCTGCAGCCCCTTTGCGCCCGAGGTCTTGACGATCATCTGTAGCCCAAATGCCGCAAACAGCTCTCTCAGCCACAACGCCACCTGGCAGCACTGCTTCAGTCCCGCAGGCTCGCCGGGGTCGAGGTCGAACACGACCGCGGTGGGAGTGGCGATGTCCGCTGCGCGGGACAGGCTTGGGTGCAGCTCGAGGCTGGCGAGGTTCGCGACCCAGATCAGTGCCGGCAGGCCGTCCACCACGCAATAGTCCAGTACTCCCTCGCGCTCGCTCTGCACCGCTGCGGTGCGGACCCACTCGGGCCTGTGGGAGGGGCATCGCTTCTCGTAAAAGTGCTTGCCCTGCACGCCGTCGGGATAGCGCTTGAGCGTCAGCGGCAGGCCGGCGAGGTGTCCGATCAGCACCGGGCCCACCGCGGCGTAGTAATCGACCACCTGCGCCTTGGTGAACCCGGCCTCTGGGAAAAGGACCTTGCTGCGGTTTGACAGTTTCAGCGTACGCCCCCCGGCCTCGATCTCGGCGCTGTCCTTACTTTCATTGAGGACCTCGTACGGTCGGCCATCCTCTTCAGCGCTGAGGTCCTGCTCGACCGCCACTTCCGCTGCGGGCTTGTCGTCGCGCAGGCCCTTGTAGACGGAGTGACGCAGGATGCGCTCTTTGGTCCAATGAGAGAACTCGACCTCCGCGACGAGCTCGGGCTCCACAAAACGGGCGCTTGCGGGCGGTTGGGTGCCGACCGGCGCAAATGGACTGTCAGGCCGCGGGCGGGCTTCCAGTTCCTTGGTCAGGCGCTCGAGCTCGCGCTCATCAAAGCCTGTGCCAACGCCACCGGCGTAGCGCAGGACTTGCCTGCCGTCGTGCTCTGAGTAATAGCCCACGAGCAACGATCCGAGCAGCCCAGCACGACGCCCCTTGCCTGCCTGCCAGCCACCGATCACGAACTCCTGGCGGTTTACGTTCTTGATCTTCAGCCACTCTCCAGTGCGCTGGCCGGGCCTGTATGGGCTGTCCAGCCGCTTGGCGACGATCCCCTCCAGGCCGTGCTCAGCGCTGACCGCGAGAAAGTCCTTACCGGAACCGGAGTGATAGGCGGGGGTCTGCCAGGCGGTCCCCTCCAAGTGCAGCTGCTCGAGCAAGGAGCGACGCTCAGAGTACGAGAGCGCCATGGTGGAGTGACCATCGAGATACAGCAAATCGAAGATCACGTACGTGACGGGCGCCTCGTGCGAGCGCCTGCGAATGACGCTCTCTGAGGTGAGGTGCATCCGGTGTTGCAACTGCTCGAAGCTGGGGTGGCCGTGCTCGTCAAAACAGACGACCTCTCCGTCCAAGATCATTCCCGTCGCGCCGGCCGCCTTACCGAGCTCGCGCAGCTCGGGGTATTGCCGTGTGATATCGCGCCCGTTGCGGTTTTCCAGGCGAACCCGTCCGCCGTCTATAAAGGCCAGGGCGCGAATCCCGTCCCACTTGATCTCATAACCGTAGTCCTGTTCGCTGGCCGGGAGCTTCGACGGCTTGGCGAGCATCGGTAAGAGCTCCTCGGGCATCGGCTCCCGGGGGCCTCCCTGGGGAGGATCCATGCGGTGGATCATCCAGTTCTTGCCGTTGGTCCGAAAGAGGACGTACTTGCCCTGCAGGCGCTCGCCATGAAAGGTCACGATCACCTCGTCGTCACGGAACTTGTGAGTCTCATAAGTACCGCGGTCCCAGATCTGCACGCTGCCAGCGCCGTAGCTCCCCTTGGGGATCTCACCGGCGAAGTCGATGTAACCGATCGGGTGGTCCTCGACGTGCACAGCGAGATGGTTTCGCTTGGGGTCCTGCGGGATGCCCTTGGGGACCGCCCACGACACGAGCACCCCATCTCGCTCTAGCCGCAGATCCCAGTGCAGGCTGCGCGCGTGATGCTCCTGCACGACAAAGCGCCCATCTCCTCCGCCGTCATGCTCACCCGCGGGCTCAGGCGTGCTGTGAAAGCTCCGTTTGGCTTTGTACTCGCGCAGCGGGCGCTCAGCGGCAGTCGTGCTTCGCTTCACTTGCTCTCACCGTACTTTCTCACGGCTCTCAAAGGAGATTCCCAAGGATGAAGTTACTCAACCCAAGCAACTGCCCTCTAGGGGTCCGACCAAACGCGGCTCGCCCGCGCTTCGCGCGGGAGGAGGGTTCTCCGTGAGAAACTCGCGCACACAAGTGCGTACGTTCCACCATTCCGCATACACGGCTCCTCAGATCGCCGCGGCACGCGCGCAGCACGGGCTGAGCGTGTCGGTGTGCCTGCCCGCGCGCGAATGCGCGGGTACGGTGGGAGAGATCGTGACGGCGCTCGGCGCCTTGCGCGAGGCGGACGCGCTCGATCGGATCGTGGTCATCGACGCGGCCTCACCGGACGGCACCGCCGGGCTGGCGGCGCAGGCGGGCGCGGAGGTGCTCCAGCAGGACGACCTCTTGCCATCGTTTGGAGCGGTGCTGGGCAAGGGCGACGCCATGTGGCGCGCGACCTCAGCGCTCGATAGCGACGTGGTGTGCTTCATCGACGCCGACAGCGAACGCTTCTCAGCGCACTTCGCAACGGGCCTGCTCGGCGCGCTGCTGTGCGAGCCGGACGTGTCGTTCGTCAAGGCCTTCTACCGCCGCCCCCTCACCGGCGATACAGCGGGCGGCGAGGAAGGCGGGCGCGTGAACCACCTGATGGCGCGCCCGGCGCTGGCGCTGTTCTACCCGCAGCTCGCGGGCGTACGCCAGCCCTTGGCGGGGGAGGTGGCAGCGCGCAGGGATTTGCTGGAACGGCTGCCGTTTGTGACGGGCTACGGCGTCGAGATAGCGATGCTGATCGACGCCTGGCGCGCGGTCGGTGAGGCGGGGATCGCACAGGTGGACCTGGACGAGCACCACAACCGCCACCAGCCGCTTTCGGCGCTGTCGCCGATGGCGCTGACGGTGCTGGCAACGATCACACGCCGTCTGGAGCAGGAAGGGCGCCTGGTGGGCGAGGGCGTGACGGGGAAGGCCCCGGTTGAGCGTCCGCCGCTTCAGAGCCTCGCAGGGCTTTCGCCGAGCCGCGTATGAGGACCGGCCGGAGAACCTGACGTGCAGCAGCTCGACGAGCCGGCTGATCTTCTCGGCGACGGACCTCATCAACTACCTCGAGTGCCCACACCTCACCCATCTCGACATCGAGATAGCGCTCGGGCGCCTGAGCCTCACCGAGACCCGGTCGGACACCACCGAGCTCGTTGCGCGCAAGGGCAACGAGCACGAGCGGGCCCACCTGGCCCAGCTGCGCTCCGAGGGGCGCGAAATCGTCGAAATCGAGTGTCCTGTGGGTTTGGACGGCACGCGCCAAGGCGCGCAGCGCACGGTCGCGGCGATGCGAGCCGGGGCCGAGGTGATATATCAGGGCGTCCTGTTCGACGGCGCCCGCTGGCGCGGGTACAGCGACTTCCTCCAGCGCGTCGAGTCTCCTTCGGAGCTTGGGGAGTTCAGCTACGAGGTCTCAGACACCAAGCTCGCCCACCGCGTCAAGCCCTACTTCCTGCTGCAGCTCTGCTTCTACTCCGAGCTCCTCGCTTCCATCCAAGGCACCGCGCCCGCGAGGATGCACGTCGTGCTCGGGACCCGCGAGGTCCAAACGTTCCGGCTGGCGGACTTCGCCGCCTACTACCGCGCCGTCAAGCATCGTTTCGAGGCCGTCCTCGATGCCGGCCTATCCACTACATACCCGGACCCCGTCGAGCACTGTGGCCTGTGCAGCTGGGAGGAGCACTGCATCGCGCGGCGCGAGGCCGACGAGCACCTGAGCCTCGTCGCCAACATCCGGCGCTCCCAGCGCACTGCACTGAACGGGCGGAACATCGCGACCGTCTCGGCGCTCGCGACCGCCCAGACAGAGGACCGGCCAGCGCGGATCGCCTCCGCCGCGTTCGAGCGCCTGCGCGCAGCAGGCGAAACTGCAGCTCGCCCAGCGCACAACGGGCGAGCTCCGCTACGAGCTGCTCGAGCCCGCGGATGATCGCGGCTTCGCCCGCCTGCCGCAGCCATCTGAGGGGGACATCTTCTTCGACATGGAGGGCGACCCGTTCTTCGACGATGGCCTCGAGTATCTGTTTGGCGCCGTAACGCTCCAGGACGGCAAGCCTTCTTTTCAAGCTTTCTGGGCGACCGATCGTGTAACCGAGAAGCAGGCGTTCGAGCGGTTCATCGACTTCACAATCGAGCGGCTCGCCCGCTTCCCGGACCTGCACGTCTACCACTACGCCCCCTACGAGGCGACTGCGACTGAAGCGCCTGATGGGCCTGCACGCCACGCGCGAGGACGAGCTCGACCGGCTGCTGCGCGGCAAGGTCCTGGTCGATCTGTACGAGGTCGTGCGCCAAGCGCTGCGCGTGTCGCAGCCGAGCTACTCGATCAAGAGCATCGAGGCGTTCTACATGAAGGAGCGCGACACAAAGGTTACAGAGGGCGGTGACTCGATCATCTCCTTCGAGCGGTTCCTGGACACCGGCGATCGCGCTTTGCTCGCAGGCCATCGAGCGCTACAACGAGGACGACTGCCGCTCGACCCACCTGCTGCGCGAACTGGCTGCTCGACCGTCGCTCCGAGGCGATCGGGACGTTCGGCCGGGAGATCCTTTGGAAGCCGCAATCTCAGCCTTCGCAACCAGACCCTGATGCTCAGCTTCAACTCGACGAGCTGCAAGCCGCACTTCTCGACGGCATCCCCGAGGACACTGCCGATCACGACGACGACCAGCACGCGCTCTGGACTGCAGCGCAACTGCTCGACTACCACCGGCGCGAGGCAAAGCCCGCCTGGTGGGCGTACTTCGAACGGCTCGAAGCCGACGATCAGCAGCTGATCGAGGCCGACACTGAAGCGCTTGGCGGGCTCTCCGGCACGGGCGATCCGCCGGCCCCGCTTCCGCCACCTTCACGCTCGGTGGCTCACACGCTGCGCTTCGGAGCCCAGGAGCACAAGATCAGCAAGGGCAGCTTCACCGACCCAGCAACAGAGAAGAGCGTGACCGTCCTGTCCGTGGAGGACGCGACCGGAATCGTCCAGATCAGCCGCGGGGCCGGGCGTATACATGAGCCGCTGCCGCGTGCGCTGATCCCTTCCGGTCCGTATGACACCCGCCTGCAGCGCTCAGCCCTGCGCGATTTCGCAAACGACATCGCCGCCCGCGGGCTCGACGCCAAGAGGAGCCCTTTACCGCGCTGCGCCAGATCCTGCGCCGGGATGTCCCTGACACCTCGGCACGTCCCCATGGCGCATCGCTGCAGGCCGGTGCCTTCAATCTGGACGACGCAAAGTCGATCACGGAGGGCCTGCGCGACAGCTACCTGTTCATCCAGGGCCCGCCCGGTTCGGGCAAGACCTACACGGGCGCCCAGCTGATCCTCCACCTGATCGAGCGGGGCCACCGGGTGCGGGGTCAGCGCCGGCAGCCACTCAGCGATTCACACGCTCCTGCGCCAGGTGGAGCAGTACGCCCTCCCTGAGTCGCAGTTCTCAGGACTAAACAAGTACAGCGAGGACGACAATCGCTACTCCTCCGAGCGAGGGCTGATCGAGAACTCCAAGGACCCGGACGGTTTCACCGCCGGCAGCTACAACCTCATGGCGGGAACCGCCTGGCTCTGGTGCCGGGTGCAGATGCGCCAGTCTGTCGACTACCTGTTCATCGACGAGGCTGGTCAGATCTCGCTCGCCGACGCGCTGGCGATGGGCACCTGCGCGCGCAACCTCGTCCTGCTCGGCGATCCCCAGCAGCTCGCCCAGGTCTCCCAGGCGATTCACCCTCCCGGCGCCGGCGTCATCGGTGCTCGAACACCTCTTGCTGGCGGACACGACGATCCCGCGCGAGCGGGGCCTGTTCATCGACCAGACCCGCCGCATGCACCCGGACGTCTGCCGGTTCATCTCGCAGGCGATGTACGAGGGCCGGCTCGAGTCCGCCCCAGAGTGCGCCGCGCAGCGCATCGACGCCCCCGGCCAGCTCACTGGCACGGGGGTGCGCTACGTGCCGGTCACACACGAGGGCAACACGCGCTCCTCGAGTCGAGGAGGCGCGAACGATCGCCGACGCTGACCGCGGATCTGCTGCAGGGGCGCTACGTGCGGGCGGATGGAACCGATGCTCGCCTGCAGCCAGAGGACATCATGGTCGTCGCCCCGTACAACGCGCAGGTGCGCTGCCTGCGCGAGCACCTGCCCGAGGCGAGAACCTCGGCACCGTCGACAAGTTCCAGGGCCAGGAGGCGGCGGTCGTGCTTCTTCTCGATGGCGACCTCGAGCGGCGAGGACGTCCCCCGCGACCTCGAGCTTCCTATTCAGCCGCAACCGCCTGAACGTCGCCGTTTCGCGCGCGCGCGCTCAGGCGGTGCTCGTGTGCAGCCCGGAGCTGCTGCACATTCGCTGCCGAAATGCCGATCAGATGCGGCTCCTCAACGCGCTTTGCCTGCTGGTGGAGAGCGCCTGCGCTGCCAGCGCCGCGGAAGGCATGGCGTAACTTGGCGGCTTCTTTTTGGCGCTTGCGAGCCAATGCCTGCGCCTGTGCTTCTTCCTGGGAGCGTTGCTGTGCGTGCTCAGCCAATGCCGAGGAGGCATCGCGCAGGGCGTCGTCCACCAGCTGCTTGACAGCCGAGACCTCAGGGATGTCCTCCAGCAGAATCGATAGGTGACACTCGCCGCGGTCCAGCCTCAGCCTCCTCCACGGCGGCGGGTCCTGACCTGGAGGGAGATCCTCATCTGCAGAGGGGGTGAGCTCACGCAGAATCTGCGCGATGATCTTGTCGTCTGCGGGATCGACCGCTTTCAGAGCAGGCAGCGGCACGACGACCTCGGTCTGCTCGCCTTTGACAATGGTCTCCGTGTGCTCCCAGTCGGCTGTGATGATCATGCTTGGCATGTAACCACGCACCCCCGACACTTTTCGCCCAGGCAGGCCCTGAACGAACGCGTGCCGGAGATTCGGCCTGCCGCATGCTCTGCGAATTTTTCGCAACGAGCGTCCTCGCGCTGCCCACGCGCAGGCGCGCGTGGGCACACTGAGCGCCGTGGCCGACCACCTCAGCCGCGCGGGCCGGAGCCGCAACATGGCGGCGATCCGCGCCAAGAACACGAAGCCCGAGCTGGCCATCCGCCGCGCTCTGCACGCGGCGGGGATCCGCGGCTGGCGCTGCCACGCCCGCGGCATCCTTGGCAAGCCCGATCTCGCCTTCACCCGCTGGAAGGTCGCCGTCTTCATCGACGGGGCGTTCTGGCACGGGCACCCGGACTTCTTCACGTTCGGCAAATCAGGGAGCTACTGGGACGCGAAGATCGCCCGCACCCAGGAGCGCGACCGGCTCGCGAACAAGACGCTCCGTGCCTCTGGCTGGACCGTGGTGCGCTTCTGGGACTTCGAAGTCGAAGAGGACGTGGGGCGCTGTGCGCGGGACGTCCTGGCCGCGTTGTGCCAGGTTGGCCGCCCGGCGCCCACCGCGCTCGCCCGCTGAGGGCTACTCATCCTCACCACTCGCACTCGTGCCCCGGGGAAGCTGTGGCGCACCTCTAGCTGGATCGGAGTCTGTGGCGAGCCGGTAGCGCTGACCGGCGATCTCGGCTGTCATGCCGGGATAGCCGTCCTCAGCCTCGATCACTCGTACGCTGATGAAGCTACCCTTGGGCGGCCGCGGAAGGCCAAGGTCCTGTGCAATGAGCGGGTCGTGTTCCTGATGCCCGAGCACGAGGATGCCCTCTTTGCCGAGATGCTCTGGCAGGCGTGCATCGCGCGGGCGCTTGAGACTGTCCTTCTGCTGGGCCACGGTCAGGACCGATGCGCGATTTACAAGCCGGCCCTGGATCAGCCGAAAGAGCATGTTGATCCTGCTCTGGCCACTGGACCGGCGCGATGCGGAGGGATCTGGGTTGAAGATCTTCTCGCGCAGGAGCGGCGGGATGTGCAGGAGGAGGTTCTCGGGCAGTGCTGGCCTGCTGTAGAGCCAGCGGATCGTGCTCTCGCCCGCAGGGGTCAGCTTGCGCTTGCGATCGCGATTCTCCGGGCCCAACAGCCAAGGGTCATCGCTGACACGTATGACGCCCGCCTCCCACCGGCTCTCCTGGTCGCTGGCCCAGACGACGAGGCACACGTGTTTGCCTTCGTAGGCCTCAGGCGGGATCTCCCAGCCCCCGAGCTTCTGCGAGAACTTGCAGTCCGTATCGACACCGTCGATCAGATAGTCCATCTTCACACCGTCCTCGAACTTGAACGCGCGGTGCAGGTTGATCTCGACCAGGGTCCCCATGTAGGTCTTCTCGGTCTTGCGCAACTGTTCGGAGCAGTAGCGTCCCGTTCGCTGGCCGTCATACAGCTGGTCGTAGGTCTCCCGCAGAACGCCGGCAAACATCTCGCCCTCCTGGTCAGCGCGCCGAAGGGCATTGCTCACGGCATCGAGCTCGGGGTCGGCCCCTAATGCCGGCGGGTCAAAGCCCAGCAGCCGGTGAGGCTCAGTGGGACCGGCTCGCCGCACCGGCGGGCGCCGGGGCTGTGAGGGGGTGGGCAAGGTGTCCGCGTGACACATGCAAGCGCCTCATGCCGCCCTGCGAGCCGGGTCAACCCCCGCATCCTCGCCTGTACCGGCGCTCCGCAGCGCCGCCGCGATGGCCACACCCACCGCGCGCGCCACGGGCGGCGGGAAGGCGTTGCCAACCTGGCGATAGCTCGCCGTCTTGCGCCCAGCGAAGGCCCATTCGTCGTGAAATCCCTGGATGCGCGCGGCCATCCTGACGGTCAGGCGCGGGCTCCCGCTGAATCCCGGCAAAGGCGCCTCATAGGCGATGCCACGGCCGTCCACGCCGAGCTTTGCCCATTCCCGCCTGGCCCGCGTCGGGCCGAGGTCCGGCCCACCGTGCTTCTTTGAGCCACCGACGAGCGTCGGCGCGACGCTGCCGGCTCGTGCGCTCCAGGCCTGCGCGCCCTCCCAGCCGTTTGCTCCCATCAGGTCCGCAAGGGTCTCGCCCACGCCCGGCGGGGCGCCCGGATGATGCTCTGGCCAAGCGAAGGCCTCGGCCAGCGCGGGTGCAAGGGCAACAAGGACCGCGCGCGCGCGATTCTGAGGCACCCCGTAAAACGACGCTTGCAGCAGCTTCCAGCGAGGGACATAGCCGAGCTCACGCAGGCGCTTGGCCAGGGCGGCACGATAGGAATCAAACTTCGGGCTCAGCAGCCCGCGCACGTTCTCGAGCATCACGGCCCGCGGAGCGCACTCCGCTATGAGCCTGAGAGCCTGCGGGAAGAGGTCGCGCTCGTCGCTGGCGCCGAGCTGCTTGCCGGCAATCGAGAACGGCGGGCAGGGCACGCCACCGGCGAGCAGGTCAACCTGCCCGTTGAAGGCCGTCGCGTCGAAGGCGTGAACATCGCCGGGCCTGCCCTCTGTTGGCCCCCGGTCAGCCAGGCGGGGGCCGACGATGTTCCATTGGGGGCGGTTGGTGCGCAACGTCTCCGCGGCCCAGGGATCGATCTCCACGGCCGCCAAGTGCTCGAATCCGGCCTGCTCCAGGCCCAGCGCCTGGCCTCCTGCTCCCGCACAGATCTCGATCGAGGTAAGGGGGGTCATGCTCTCTATGGCCGTGGCATAGCTGTGGCACGAAAGCTCGCCCCGGAGCGCACGGAGATGGCTGTTGGCAGAAACGGCACGGGGGCCGATCCTACGTGCTCGCCCCGACGCAACAGCCGGGCTCTGTCAGTCGCGCTCAGGGTCCAGATCGCGCAGGTGTTCGTGCTCGGGTGCCCGTGAGCCGGCGAGCGGCTTCTGCGCCAGCCGCGCGCGCAAATCGAAGTACAAGAGCGCCACGGTCAGTGCTGAGAAGGAGGCCGTGATCGTGCGCGCGGCGATCCCCGCAGCCACAGAAGCAACGCCTGAGGTGCTCCCGAGCGGGATCGCCCTGACACCGAAGAGGATGCCCGAGTTCAGCAGCGTGATGATCAGCAGCAGGCCGAAGATGTGCCCATAGTTCCCGCGCGTGAGCTCCCGGCTGCGCCGCAGCGAGGGGATCCAGCCCTCGTTCTCCAGCGCCGCAACCTGCGCGACGACCGCCCAGCGCAACGCGAGCAGGACACCGGGAACGACCAGCGCGAGGAAGCCGAGGGCGATGCCCGCGGTGGAGACGATCACCGCCGCCACCACGACCGGCAGCACCCGCAGGGCGCGCAGAACCACCGCCTGAAAACGAGGCCTGCTCCCGCGACCGATGTCGAGGACCGCGTGCACGTGCAGTGCGGACACCAGGGGCCCGATCATCGCGGTGTCCAGCAGCAGCAACAGGTATGTCACCCCCACGTTCTGGTGCGCGGTGCTCACCAGCGGCCCATCGCCAGTGATCGCCAGGACGATGAGCTCATACGGCGCGATCACGCCAATCGCCAGTATCAGGAACAGCAGCGGATAGGCCTGGTAAATGTCGAGCGCCTCACCGATGATCTCAGCGACCGAACGCTGGCGCTCGATCTGTTTCGGCTCTGGCAACCCGGACGGTGAAAGCTCCATAGGAGCCGCTCAGCCTAAAGCCCTCCCCGGCGCGTGCGTGCATCAGCCCGCGAGCTGAAAGGATGCGGGCATGACCGAATTCGAGCAGATCACCACCGAGATCTCAGAGCACGTTCTCACGATTACCCTCAACCGCCCCGAGCGCCTGAACGCTTGGACGGCGCAGATGTGCCAGGAGCTGATGGCGGCCTTCGATCGCGCCGACGCGGACGACGACGTGCGGGCGATCATCGTCACGGGCGCCGGACGCGGCTTCTGCGCCGGGGCCGACCTCGGCAGCGGCGGCGAGACGTTCAACTACCGGGCGCGCGGACTCGCAGACGAGACGCCGCGCGACAACGGGGGCGAGTTCACACTGCGCGTGTTTGCATGCAAAAAGCCGGTGATCGCCGCGATCAACGGCCCGGCGGTCGGCGTGGGGGCGACGATGACGCTGCCGATGGACATCCGCCTGGCGGCCGATGACGCCCGGATGGGCTTCGTCTTCGCGCGGCGGGGGATCATCCCGGAGGCGTGCTCGAGCTGGTTCCTCCCGCGCATCGTTGGGATCAGCCGCGCGATGGAGTGGGTCGCCACCGGGCGGGTGTTCTCCGCACAGGAGGCACTGCAGGGCGGGCTGGTGCGGAGTGTGCATCCACAGGGCGAGCTGCTCGACGCGGCCCGCGCCCTGTCGCGGGAGATCGCTGAGAACGCGGCGCCGGTGTCCGTGGCCGTGGCACGACAGCTGATGTGGAGGATGCTCGGCGCGGAGCACCCGATGATCGCCCACCGGGCAGACTCGCGCGGCATGGTCGCCCGCGGACAGTCCGCCGACGCCATTGAGGGCATCACCGCGTTCCTTCAGAAGCGTCCCGCGCACTTCCCAGATCGTGTCAGCGAAGGGCTGCCGGAGGCCATGCCTGGGTGGGTCGCGCCAGAGTTTGAGTCAGCCGGCTGGCGGTATCGCCTCCTCTGCAGGCGCGACTTCCGTGATGGGAATGGGTTCTTCTCAGTAGAGCCGTAAACGAGGGAAGGGGTTTATCCCATGCGCAGAATATCCGCCTATCTGGCCGTGCTCGGCCTTGCCGTTCTTGCTCTTGCGGCGACAGCGTCGGCAGCACCAACGGTCACGCTGAAAGCAAAGGCCGTGCCGATTCCCGGCTTCCCTCATACGGGCAACATCCTCGGCGCCGGTGCCGCAGTGCAGGCCGAATACAGAATCTCAGGGACCGAATACGGTGGCCACCCCGCCCCATTGATGGGGGTCACGTTCTATCTGCCCTCCGGTGTGAAGCTGCACCCACAGGGGTTTCCCGCCTGCGCAGAAAGCGTGCTCAAGGAAAGGGGGCCCATAGGATGCCCGCGGAAATCGAAGGCTGGACCGGTGGGCAGCGCGCGTGGTGTCGTGAGCTTCGGCACCGAACGGGTGCAAGAGACGGTGTCGGTGCAGCCGTTCTTCGCTCCCGGCGGCAACCTGCAGTTCTACGTGCAGGGCACCTCGCCCGTCTCGATCGAAATCATTTCCAAAGGCAGTCTCACGAGGGCGCCTGCGCCCTTCGGTCCGAAGCTCGTTGCCGAAGTGCCGCTGATCGAATCGGTGCCCGGTGCGCTGGATGCCTCGGCCGAATACATCAACGTGAGGGTCGGCGCCGCCTACAAGAAGGGTAAGAAAACGATCTACTACGGCATGATGCCGAAGAAGTGCCCGAAGGGTGGCTTCCCGGTGAAGTCGGAACTGTCGTTCCTCGGCGGCGCAGTCGTGCCCGCCACATACAAGGCGCCGTGCCCACGCAGACGCCACTAGCCTGACACGACACGTCCGGTCCCGGGCCCCATGCCCGGGACCAGGCGGGTTGCTCTTGGGCTTTAGAGCGTGCCTTCCGCGGCCGCGAGCTGTGCCTTCATCGCCTCCGCCAGAGCCACTGCTGCTGACAGCGGCCTGACCATCACGACGAATTCGTCGATCAGCCCATCCTCGCCTGTGTGCAAAAAGTCGCACCCCTCGATCTCCCTATCGCCGATCCGTGCCGTAAAGACGAGGGCGTGGTCACTGCCGTCAGGCGCGCCGATCTCGCGGACGTAGCGGAAGTCCTCGAACACGCGCGCCACCGCGAACAGCAGCGCCGCGACCGCATCCCGTCCCTCGTAGGGCTTGAACACGACCGGACTGCGGAAGCGGACATCCTCAGCGAGCAACGCGACGCCAGCCTCGAAATCCCGGGCCTCGACTGCAGCGCGAAACGGAACCATCGCCCTCACCTCCCGACGCTAATAGTTGACCCGCTCAGCTTCTCACAGCCGGCGCCATTGGCGTAATTCAGAGCTCTACCCAGACCTCCACCGCCATCTAGAGTCCGGCGATGCTCTACACCGCACTCGCGGGGCTCGCGGCAATCCTCGCGCTCGCCTACCGACTAGAGACGCGCAGCCGCGCCCATCAGGAATCCAGCCCGCGGCATGCGCTGATCTGGAGCGCGGTGTGGCTGGGGCTAGGCCTGCTCCCCGTGACGATCTTCGGCTTCATCGAAGGCCCGCACGCTGCAAGCTCTTATGCGGCTGTCTACCTGATCGAGCGCGCGCTATCGCTCGACAACGTGTTCGTCTTTGCGGTGCTCATCAGCGCTTTCAAGATCCCTGCCGCTGAGCACGAACAGCTCGTGTCCTGGGGCGCATTCGCGGCGTTTGCGCTGCGCATCCCCGCGATCCTGATCGGCGTAGCGCTGTTCGACGCCTCACATCTCGTCGGCTACGCGCTGGGAGCGCTGCTGCTCGTGCTCGCCGGGCAGACCGCGCGAGGCAAGGGCGAGCAGGCGCCGAGGCCGAGCCGGATGATCGGCTTCCTGCAGCGCCGTCTGCCGGTCAGCGACCATCACGGACGGCGCCTGATCGTGGTGCATGAGGGCCGGCGCGAGCTGACGCCGATGTTGCTCTGCCTGATCGCGATCATGTTTGCCGACGTGACCTTCGCGGTCGATTCGATCCCCGCCGCGCTCGGTATCAGCCACGATCGCGTCCTGCTTCTCACGAGCAACCTGCTCGCCCTGCTCGGGCTGCGAGCGCTCTTTCAGCTGGTCACCCTCGCACGCGAGCGGCTGCGCTACATGGACCAGACGATCGCCGTGCTGCTGGCGCTCGTGGGCGCGAAGCTGCTCACCGGCGAAGTCCTGCATGTAGGCCCGCTGGCGAGCCTCGCCGCGGTCGTCGCGGTGCTGGCCGCGGGCACGGCCATCTCGCTGCGCGCGAGCCGGGCGGCTTGAGGTTCCTCCTCCGGGACCATTGACAGCGCTGGCTTAAAGAATCCTTTTCGCGATTGCAGGCCTCTCATGTACGTGCCGGCACCCGGCCGGCCCGAACGGGAGGCTCCATCGTCATGACCATCGCCATCTTGCTGCGCAGAATGACCCTTGCCCTGGCCGTGCTCGGCCTCGCCATCATTGGCCTGGTGGCCAGCGCGTCAGCAACGCCGACGTTCACGTTCAAAGTAACGGCGGTGCCGATCCCGGGCTTTCCTGGAACCGGCGACATCCTCGGGGCCGGCGCAGCGCTCCAGGGTGAAGGCACGATCTCGGGGACCGAATACGGCGGCTTCCCGCCGCCGCTGACCGGGATCAAGGTCTTCGCGCCGGCCGGCGCGAGGCTGCACCCGCAGGGGTTTGCCACCTGCGCTCCGGGCGTGATCGAAAAAAGCGGGCCCGGTCCGTGCCCCAAGCGATCGGTCGCGGGTCCGGGGGGCTTCGCGACAGGCGCCGTGAGCTTCGGCTCAGAACGCGTGCAGGAGACGGCGTCAGTACAGCTGTTCTTCGCTCCCGGCGGCGGCTTGGAGGCCTTTGTGGACGGCACGACACCGGTCTCGCTCGAAATCCTCGCGCCGGGCCACTTCGTCAACGCCTCCCCGCCGTTCGGCCCGGAGTTCATCGGCGAAGTGCCGCTCATCGAAACGGTGCCTGGAGCGCTCGACGCGTCTTTCGAGAAAGGCACCATCAGGGTGGGCGCCGCGTACAGGCAGGGCAAGAAGACGATCTCCTACATCACGATCCCGAAGCGCTGCCCGAAGGGCGGCTGGCCGATTAAGGTGCAGCTGAGCTTCCTCGGCGGGGCGATTACGGAAGCCTCCTACAGAATGCCGTGCCCCAGACACTAGCCTCAGCATGATCGAGACTCCTACCTTCTCCTGGCCGGCCGAGCAGGTCGTAAGCGCCGCCCAGCAGGGTGATCCGCGCGCGATCGCGGCACTCCTCTCAGGCTCTCACGCACACGTGCGGCGCTTTGCCCGGACTCTCTGCTCGACACCCGAGGATGCCGAGGACGCGGCCCAAGAGGCGCTGATCGTTCTGTACCGCAAGATCGGGACGCTGCGTGTCGCCGCGGCACTGGCATCGTGGATGTTCCAGATCGTGCGCAACGAGTGCATCCGCAGGTCGCGACTCGCACTGCACAGACCCATCCCCGCCGTTGGGACCGAGCCCTCCGCCGAAGAGATCGCGCTCGCACGCCTGGAGATCGAGCGAATCGTTGACTGCATCGCTGGGCTCCCCGCCGAGCAGCGTGCTGTCCTCGTGCTGCGAGACATCCAGGGTCAGTCGGGAGCCGCGAGCGCCCAGGCGCTCGGTATCAGCCGTGCGGCGATGAAGTCACGCCTGCATCGCGGGCGCGAAACGCTCCGCGCACAACTCACGGCAGGTAGTGACACAGCCAGCTGACCAGGCCGGACGCTGAAAGAAAACTAGAAGACGCCGATCCGGTCTGGTGGCCAGTACGTCGCGACGGCATCCGCGATGATCCATCCTGTGGGTACCGGTCCCCAAAACCTGCTGTCGTCGGATTCGCCGCGGTTATCGCCCATCATGAACCAGTGACCCGGTGGGATCTTGATCGCCACCGGGAAATTACATTCTGGACTCGAGCTGGGTTCGCACGGTTTGATGTATGCGTCCTTCTCACGCACACCGTTGCGATAGGCGTGACCTTCCTTGATGTAGAGCTCATCGCCCGGCCCGGCCACCACGCGCTTGATGAAGTTCACACTGGCCTCATGCGGCACTGGCTCTGCGCAGGCGGGACCCCCTGCTTTGACGGGCAGCCCGGTGACCTCGCAGATCGGCCTTTCGCTGGTTTCGTTCTCGCTGGCACCCTGGGGCGGGTGGAAGACCACGATCTCACCGACGTGCGGCCCGCTGATGCTCATCCCGATGCGGTTCGCAAGCACCCGCTGGCCGACCGCGAGCGTCGGTTCCATCGAGCCGCTGGGGATGCGGTAGGGCTTGACGATCCAAGCCTGGATCGCGAGCGCCAGGCCGAGCGCGACGAGCACGATAGCGACCAGCTCGACGATCGAGCCCATCGTCGTCTTCGAGCGTTTGCCGCGGAGTTTCACGCCGGCTCGTCGCCGCCGACGTTCCTGGGCAGGCACCGGCTGAACGGGACTGGGCGAGACCTCAGAAGAGCCTGTTCGCGAGCTCTTGCCTGACCACGAGCTGCTGAGCGACCGGGCGCTTCCCGCTGGAGGGCGCCCGCGCTTTGATCCCGCGCGCCGTTTTTTGTTCTCAAAGATGCTCACACCTCGCCCTGAGCTGGCGCCGGGGAAGCTGAGACTACTTGCACAGCGGCGTGAGGTAACCGGCCGCGCATTCGGTCTTTTCTCTCTGCTTGATCCGGATTTCTTCGTTGTATTTGAACATCCCCTGCTCCTGACCCTGGCTGGGCGAGCTGGGCTTTACGAACTTTTCGCGGATCTTCGTGAAGACCTTGCTCTGGAGCAACTGGTTCTTCACCACTTCCATGAGCTCGGCTCTGTTGTAGTGGGGGATTTCGGCAAGGAATTCGCGGGAGCGAGCTGTTTTGGCAAAGGCTTTCTGACTTGATTCGCGAGTCTTCACCTGCTTTTCGACTTCGCTTTCGCTGACGCTGACGCCGAGTTCCTTCGCCTGCGCCTGAGTCCACGTTTGGCGGATCAGCGAGCTCACGGCCTGCTGCTTGGCGAACTTGTACAGCTGTTCGCATTGGCGCTTGCGCTGTGTGCTTCCCACCTGTTTGCGCCCCTGCACGAACCCAGGAGATTTGCGCCCTTTGAATCGCTTGGCATATTTTTCTTCTTCGGCCTGAGCGAGCTTCCTGCTTCTTTCTTCTCTGCTCTTCAGAACAGCCACGCACGCTGGGTAGTCAGACGCACTGGCGATCAGCGGCTTGACTGGCCCCCGCGCGCCCATCTGCAGCTGGTGGGTGTAGGCAGCGATGGTGATCGGTATGCCATCTACCTTGGCCACCGTCCCGCTGGGGAGCAACGCCGGCTTGCTGGCTCTCAGCGCTTCAGATCTTCTCCTCGCCTGCAAACCGCCACCCGGACCTGCATGTCCGGCAGCCACGGAGCCGACGGTGGTGGTGGCCACCGCTCCACTGGAGCCATTGGAGGAGGAGCCACAGCCCATGAGCAGAGCGCCCGCGAGCATCAAGCCCACGGACAGCGAGCCATACGCGCGCGCAAACTTCGCCCCTTTGGAGAACCTTCCCCTCATTCCAGCGTGAACCTAATCACGCTGCCTAAAGCAAAGCGAAATCTTGCGTGACCGTTCTGGGCTTTGAACGAGGTAGGCATCGAAACACACCCGCTTGGCGAACCCTTTCGCGATGGCAGACCTCTTATCTGGGCATCTACGCCCATCTACACCCTTCTACGGAGGCTCATCATGACCATCTATCTGATTGCCGCCGCGGTCGTCCTCTGCGGCTGCCTGTTCTTCTTCATGAGAACCCGCTCTCGTGACTAGCCACGGGCCTTTCGCCAGTACTTCAGTCGCTGCCCACCTCACGCGCGGAGTCATAGGCTTTGGGCTAACCGGCTCGGCGGTTGCATTAATTCCGCGCATCGGACCGGCCGCACTGCTGCTCGCAGCACCGGGCCTCATCGCGCTCCGCGGCTGCCCCACGTGCTGGATCGCCGGCCTGATCCAGACCATTTCTGCCCGGCCGGCTGAAGCGCACCTGCAACGGGAACAGCTGCACTCCGCGCCAAACCGCAACCGGCGGCGGTGAACCGAGGGCTAAAGCAATCCCACCTGGCGGAGGATCGACACCGAGTCCGAATACACGTCCTTGCGCTTGACCTTGCCGTCCTGGAACGGGATCACGTCCATCCCGTCCCACTCGATGCGCTTGCCCGAGGGCTCGGCCACGATCTCACCCCTGCTGAGCGGCTTGACATGGGTCGCCGTGGCGGTCCACTCCTGCACCACCAGATCCTCGCGCACGTACAGCCTGCGCGTCTGGAATGTGATGTCGGGCCAGGACTCGAAGATGCGGGCGATGTGTTCAAGCGCCTGCGCGCCCTCGGCGCGCTCGCCAGCCGTGTGGTTCTCGAACACCATCTCCGGTGCGTGCATCTCCGCGATCCGCTCGACGTCGTGGGCGTTCCAGGCGTCGTTGTAGGCGGCGATCGCCTCGTGCAGGTCCGCGAGCTGACCGCTCATGCCCAGCTCATTGGTTCGTATCCGCTCGAGGTAGGCGCCGAGACGATCAGCACGCTCGCGGGCTCCTCGCCGTCGTTGCGCACGGTGCGCGAGTGTGAGGGGTCGAGCCGCGCGAACGTCCCCGCGCGCGCCGCATGGTCCGCGCCGTCGATCACCAGCGTCGGGCTGCCGCTGAGGACGAAGAACAGCTCCTCCTGGTCGCGAGCGGTCTCGTCGTGCTCGGGGATCTGCTCCCCTGGTGCGATCTCGACGATGTTGATGCCAAACGCCCGCAGCCCGAGCGTGCGGCGAACGAGCTGCCAGTTGCCAGCCGTCTCACAATCGTCCCGATGGGCGAGCTTGAAGCTCATCACGATCCCCTCACTTGGTCGAGGGGTCACTATAGAAAATCACCGCCGCCCAAGCTCCGTGCACAGCGGCTGCGAGTTCTCGCTCGAGGCCTCACAGCCAGTGGCGGGTCCCAGCGCGCAGGTCCAGGTACAGTGCTCGTGTCGTGGTCGGCACTGAGACGATGACCTACGCGGTGACGGGGCGTGTCGCGCGGATCACCTTGAACCGGCCGCAGCGAGGGAACGGCATCACCCGGCGTTTGGTCTCAGAGCTCGAGCAGTGTGTCGAGCAGGCCGATCTCGACCCAGCCGTCCACGTGATCCTGCTGGCGGGCAACGGCAAGGGTTTCTGCGGCGGCTATGACCTCGTCGAGTCCGCCGAGGGCCAGGGGGGCATGGGCGAGGGGGGGGTCGCACCGCCGCCGGGCTCGCCGCTCGATCCGGTCGTGATGGCTGCCAATCACGACCCCGCCGGCACGTGGGACCCACTGGTCGACCACGCGATGATGAGCCGCAACGTCCGTGCGTTCATGTCGCTGTTTCACTGCTCAAAGCCCGTCCTCTGCAAGGTGCACGGCTTCTGCGTGGCGGGCGGCACGGACATGGCGCTATGCAGTGACCTGCTTGTGATCGCCGCCGATGCAAAGATCGGCTACCCGCCCGCCCGGGTGTGGGGAACGCCGACCACCTCGATGTGGGCCTACCGGCTGGGGGCACAGCGCGCCAAGCGGCTGCTGTTCACCGGCGACTGCCTGTCCGGTGAAGAGGCGCTGGAGTGGGGACTGGCGATCGAGGCGCCCGCCACCAAGGACCTCGACGAGCGCACCGAGATTCTGCTCGAGCGGATCGCGCGCAACCCGCTGAACCAGCTGCAGATGATGAAGCTGCTGGTCAACCAATCCCTGTACGCCCAGGGCCTTCACCAGACCCAGGTTCTGGGCACCGTCTTTGACGGTATCGCCCGCCACACCAAGGAGGGCTACTCCTTCCAGCAACGGGCCGCCGAGGCAGGCTTCAAGCAGGCGGTCCGCGAGCGCGACGAGCCCTTCGGCGACTTCGGCACCTCCACCTTCAAAGGTTGAGGGAGGCGGACGCGACTCGTCTCTCTCAGGCGGTACATCTGGGCGGTTACAGATCATGCTGAATCGCACAAGCTGTGGCTGATGGCTGTAGAGTCGCGCCCGGAAGGGTCACTCAATCCATGGGGAGGTTGGAATGTCTGATCGTTGGAGTCGTTTGGCGCCGCTGACGGGCGTGCTGTTCGGCGTGCTCGTGGTGGTCGCAGTGATCACGAACAGCTCAGAAACGCCGAAAGTGAGTGCGAGCACCGCGAAGGTGGTCTCCTACTACACCGAACACCGCTCGGAAATCGAGACGTCCAGCATCCTGTTCGCACTCGCGTTCCTGGTGTTGGTGCTGTTCGCCGGCGCGCTGCGCTCCTACCTGCGGCGCACGGCCGCAGCCGACGGCCTGAGCGCGCTCGTGCTGGCCGGTGCGGTGCTGATGGCGACAGGTACGCTCCCCGGCACCGGGTTGGAATACGGGGTCGCGCACAACCTCCACGACCTGAGCCCGGAAACGGTCAAGACATTGAGCTTCATCGGCCAGGAACTGTTCCTGCCAGTACTCGCCGGAGGGTTCATATTTGGAGTCTGCAGCGGCCTGGCGATCCTGCGCGGTGCGGCGCTGCCGAAGTGGCTGGGCTGGGTCGCGATCGTGATCGGGATCGCCGTGCTGATTCCGCCGGCGAGCTTCCCCGCGCTGCTCGCGTTCCTGATCTGGTCGATCATCGTCAGCATCCTGATGTACCTGCGCAGCGGCGGGTCAGTAGGCGCACCCGCTGTGCAACCCGCATAAGCGAACACGAACCCTGGCGCGCGAGCTCTAGCTCGGGCTCGCGCGCCTGCGCGCGCTGGTGGGAGAGAGCATCAGCGAGCGGCGTGCCGTGTTCACGGCCTGCACGAATTCCTCTAGGCCATCGTGGCGCACCGGCTGTGCCAGCGGCTGATTGCCCAGCCGGGCGCACAGCTTCTTCGCATCACGCCAAGCGGGCAAGACCGAACAGAGCTCCTGCGCGGGAAGCTCGAGCAAAGCCCGCAGCCCCTCATTCGCGCTGTTCTCGCTGCGCGGTATCGGACAGAACAGCGGTCTTCCCTGGGCGGCCGCGAAGCGAGCCGTGTACATAGTGCCGTCTCTCACACCACTCTGGGCAACGACCACCGCAACCGAGAGGCCGCTCTGCAGGCGATCTCGCGCGATCAGGTAATACGGCCGGGATCGCTCACCAAAGGGCTGCTCAGATATCAGCGCCCCGCCACTGTCGAGGATTTGCCCGGCCAGATCCGTGTTCTCCGCCGGATAGATGTGGTCCAGCCCACCACCCATTACGGCGATCGTAGGGGCACCGTGCGCCACCGCGGTGCGGTGGGCGACCGTGTCGATGCCCTTGGCCAGGCCGCTGACGATGCCCCACCCACGATCGGAAAGGACGCCCGTCAAGCTCTCCGCCGCCGAGGTTCCAAAGAGCGTGGGCTCGCGTGTGCCCGCCACCGCCACCAGCTCATCGCGAGCGAGCAGCTCCACGTCGCCTCGCACGTAGAGCAAGGGCGGTGGGTCCGACAGGTCGCGGAGGCGATCGGGGTAGCGCTCATCAAAGAAGGTCACGAGCTCCACCTCGGCGCTTGCGTAGTCGTCCAGGCTCGCTTGCGCTCGCTCAAACGCCTCGTCGAGTTCCGGGCCATGGCGCTCGAGCAGCTGTTCCTTTTGAGTGGAGTGCAGCGCCGCCCGCAGTGCCGTGGCCGGACCGACTCCCGGCAAGGACTGCAGCGCCAGGAATCCGGCAGCGGAGCGGAAGTCACCCTCGACGAGAGTGCTCATCGCCGGTGCCCGCTCGCGCCGGCGCCCAGGGTGGGAGATATGAGTTCAGCTAAGTACATCTCGTCAACTCTAGAGAGCAGTTGCGACGGCCTGCGACGGCGCTGAGACGGCGCTGAGGAAAAGCCGGCTTGCGAGCGTTTACGCGCCAACTTCGCCCCAAAGCCTTGATCGGCGCTGGGTGCTTACCTACGCTTGTAGTCCCTGCGGGCCGAAAGGAATCTGATGATGCACAGCGTTCGTAGACTTCGTTCATCTCCCGCCCTGATAGTCGCGTCGCTGGCGCTGATCGTGGCCGTGGGAGGAGTCGCATATGCGCACGAAGCCGAGTTCACCCCATTCAATCCCAACGAGATTACCGGGTGTGAGTCGATGCCCTCGCGCGTAATCTATGTCCCCCCGCACGGCCAGCGGTGTCACACCGCAGACATACCGATCTCGTGGAGTGTGAAAGGCCGCCAGGGCGCAAGGGGACCTGCAGGCGCTACGGGACACACGGGACCAGCCGGCCGGGCCGGAGCCCAAGGCCCAGGCGGTGAAACGGGCGCTCCTGGACCGCGGGGTGAAGCGGGAGCGCAGGGGATAAAAGGTGAACCAGGCTCAGGGATCTCCGGATACGAAGTCGTCAAACAATCAAAATCCGTGTCTGTTCCAGCAGGAGCCACGACCGAGTTGTTCACCGGCCCCGCGAGATGCGCTTCGGGCAAGCAACTGCTCGGCGGTGGCGTCGATGCGGATGCAGGAACCGTCCTGCGCGACGGCCCGGTCCTCGAAGCAGGCTCGCCGGGCAACAGCTGGGAAGGTGGAGTCGTTTTCCACAACGAATCCGGCACACCGGCTGCACTCGACGTGACCACCGTCGCGTACTGCGCAAACGTGTCCTCCTGAGCCTGAGCACGGGCGTCGCGAGGGCTCACCGGCCGGAGCGCTGTCCGGGCATGCCCATCGTTTAGGAACAGGTTCTAAGCTCAAGTTCGTGGATGACGGCCAGACACACGGGGTCTCACCAGCAGGCAGCTCGCATACATTTGCGAGCGGGCCCGCAGAGAGCGACGCGCAATCTGCGGATGGCAATGAGACGGTGCAGGCTAACTGCGTCGAGCTCTCCGCCGAGCCCGAGCTGTCCGCGCTTGCCAAGGGGATCCTGGACCCCGAGCGTGACTACCCGATCGTGTGCCTCACGGCACGCCCTGGAGAGCGCCACCCGGCGCTCCCGGCTGCTGCAGTACGCGAGATAGCCGGGCCTGAGATCCCAATTTACTTCGTGCCCACCCGCCGGCTCACTAGATATCTGAGTAGCCTGTTACCGGCGCGCTTTGACGTGTGGGACGGCGCGACACGCGTGTGGTGGCCAGGCGTGAATGAGTTCAGCAACCACATGGCGCACCCGCGTATCTATGACCCCAGCGGGAGCTATGGCGAGGACAGCCTGAAAAGGCTCGCCGCGGAGCTCAGCGTGCCGGAGCATCCAGAGCTGACCGTCAAGCAACAACTGGTGCTCGCAGAACGCCAGCGCGCTGCGCTTGCCGAGCGCGCAGGAGGCCTCGAACGCACGCTTGCCGAAACGCGTCGCGAACGAGACGAGGCGCTGCAGGGCATATCGCCCGCCTCTGGGCAAGGCGCGCAGGAGAGCCCTGCAAAAAGCGCGGCGGCTGAGGCAGATGCCGGCCTCACCGGAGATCCAAGCGAACAGGAGACCGGGCAACCGGCGCGCGCTGAGAGCGACGTGGAAGGCGCCCTCTACAAGCTGATCTTCTCGGAATGGGTCAACATCTGCCCACCAGACGAGCGCAGCGAGCGCCCGCCGCGCCGTTTCCTATTGCACCGTGACCTGGTTCGTACAATCGCTCAGCGTCGCGTGGATGTGCCAATCGAGCGCATCGCCTGGGTCTGCGCGATGGTGATCGGCGACCGCGCGACCGGCCACGCCAGTATCGACGCTCACATCTACCGCGGCAGCGAAGAAACCGAACGAGACGACGGCGCCAAAGCGATGCGCGCGGCCTTGAAGCGCTCAGCGGGAGGCCCGCGCCTGCACTATTTCTCGCTCCCGAACGGCACAATCGAGTTCGTGCAAATCGGCTACCACGACATGTCGCTGGGTTGAGAGAACGTTTTGCCGCCTCGGTGAGGTAGCCAGCCCGGACCCGCTACTGCGCAGGTCGTTCCTCTGCGCTCATCAGCGCCAGCGGTATCGCAAGGCCCGCCGAGCGCTTCACGGTGGCGATCCGCCGCCCGGGCTGGACCGCGTCGCGCGCCTCTCCGGCGTACTCGCCGAGCGTGGTGACGGTGCGGTCGAGATCGGTGGCGAGCAGGGCGAGCCCCCACAGGCGAGCCGGACGCGTGGCGCGATCCTCGCGAGCGGCCACGACGTGCTCGGGTTCCTGCACGACCTCGAGGATCTCACCGCCGAGGCGGAAGAACGCCTGACGCGGCGCGCCCGCCGGCGTCGGCTCCTCACGGATCCGCCGCAGGTCGAGCCCTGCGTTCCTCAGCGCTTGCACGGTGCGATCGAGTGCGGGTGTCATCGCGACGACATGGTCGATCGCTGCGATCCCGTTTAGGTGCGGTGCGGTTGGGGCGGGCACGGCCTCCTCAGAACGCTTGGTCGGCAGCCCGTCGAGCTCGGTCGAGCCGATACCGCGCAGCGACCAGCCGAGGATGCCCCGCCCAGCCGCGGCGCCGGCCAGGCGCAGGCGCACAGTCCCGAGCTGGATGCAATCGTCGAGCACGGTGAAGCCGAGCGCTACCCAATGAGCGGGCTCGTCAGCAAGCGTGAGCTCGTCAATCGTCGCTGCGGACATGGCTTTCGTCTGCTCGTCCTGGCCCAGCGCTAGCGATGCAGGGCAGCGACCTGCGACAGGCGATCGTGGACGAAGCCAACGACCGCCGCGCCCTCACCGACTGCGATTGCACAGCGCTTGATCGACCCCGCGCGGACATCGCCAGCCGCGTACACCCCGGGCGCGCTGGTCTCGAGCAGGCCGTCCGCGCCGGCGGCGGACCCGGTCAGGATGAATCCGTCGGAGTCCCGCGCGACCGCGTCACCGAGCCACTCGGTACAGGGCCGCGCCCCGAGAAAGAAGAACAGGAACGAGAACTCAAGCTTGGCTCCGCCGGCGAGGGTGACCGACCGCAGGCGTCCATCCTGCCCCTCCAGGCTGGCGATTTCGCTGCGATCCCTAACCGCGACGCCGTACTTGTCAAGCTCGCCGATCAGATATTGCGACATCGTCTCGTGCAGGTCCGCGCGGCGATGCAGCAACGTGACAAGCGCGCCCCCGCGCGCCAGCCAGACGGCCGCCTGTCCCGCCGAGTTCCCGCCTCCGAGGACCCCGACGCGCTGTCCGGCGCACAGCTGGCCCTCGGGTGCCCCCGCCGCGTAGAAGACGCTGAGCCCCTCATAGCGCTCGAGGTCGTCCACCGGCAGGCGCCGGTATTCGGCCCCGGTGGCGAGCAGCACGGCACGCGCTGCGATTTCGTTGCCGCCGTCGAGCTTTACGACGTGACGCTCGGAACCTGGCTCCAGCGTCTGTGCCTGGTAGGGCGATGCCAGCCTCGCATCGAACTTGCGCGCCTGGGTGGCCGCGCGACTGGTCAGTTCGGACCCGCTGATGCCCGCGGGGAAGCCGAGGTAGTTCTCGATCCTGCGCGACGTGCCCGCCTGACCACCGACGACGGTGTTCTCTATCACTAACGTGTCCAAGCCCTCCGAGGCACCGTACACAGCCGCGCCGAGGCCCGCTGGACCGCCACCCACGATCAGCAGGTTGACTTCCTCGCGCTGCTCGAGCTCAAGACCAATCCCGAGCGCGCGCGAGACTTCTCCGTTGCTGGGGTTGTGCAACTCGACCCCGCCCGGCAGCCGCACGAGCGGTATGGCCGGCGGCTCGCTCGCTTCGGCCTGCCCGTCCGCGCCCTCGCCGCTCGCCGGATCGACCCACGAGTGGGGAAGTTTCAGGCTCCGTGCGAAATCGAGCAGCCGGCGAGTGTCAGGAGAGTCGCGCGGGCCCACGATCTGGGGCCCTACGCCCTGACGCTGCTGGAGCAGTTCGCGGCGCTCGACGAAGGCACTCAGAATCAGGTCCGACAGCGACGGATCCTCGAACAGGAGCTGCCTGAGCACTTCCCGATCGACCGCGATGTAGCGCATCGGCTCGGTCACGACGGCGGTGAGAAAGACGGTCTGCCCGGTAAGGAGATTCATCTCGCCGAGGAAGCCCGATACACCGTGCCGGACGATCTCCCCGCCAGCGCCGTCGAGCACCACGACCTCGCCCTCGATGATCGCGATGAACGGATAGCTCTCGTCGCCGACCTGGAACAGCTTCTCGCCCACCTCGGCGGTCCGCTCCTCGCCGTGTTCGGCGAGTGTCGCGAGCTGCGAGCTCGATAGCACTCGGCTTACCGGAACCGCCACTCACTCACCCCAACGGGGAGGGCGGGATGCGCGTCTCGCCCTCGATCGCGGGAATCAGCAGCGCGAGATCGTCAACGAAGCACCAAGACCACTCCTCGCCGGGCTCGAGTGAGCGGATCAAGGGATGACCGCTGCTGTGAGCGTGGGCGCTGGCGTGGCGGTTGGGGGAGTCATCGCAGCATCCCACCTTCCCGCACTCCAGGCAGATGCGCAGGTGCAGCCACTTTCCCCCGGTGGCCAGGCACTCCTCGCAGCCCTCGACCGAGTCTGGAAGCCGAGTGATCCGAACGTGATCGAGGTGGCTGCAGGCGCTCATCTCCCCACCCAGCCTAGAAGGTCGGCCCAAGGCGAGTCACCTGAGACATCCCGGCCGGACACACCTTGCAGCAGAACCCGCGGCATAGCAGGGCTTTTCGACCAGTGCCCCCGCCGGGAGTCGAACCTGGATCTACCGCTTAGGAGGCGGTCGTCTTATCCATTGGACTACGAGGGCGCGGGCCCTCGTCACTGCAGGGCCCGACGGGAAGGCTACTGGCGCTCCTCCCCGGCGGCAGGAGCGCCGCCGGCGAGCGCGAGCCGCGCCAGCCCTTCGCCGTCCAGGCGGTGCGTGATCCACTCGCCCATCGTCTGCGCGCCGATGACGCCGGTAGAAGCCGAGCGCGAGCTCGTTCCAGTCGAGCGCCGCCCATTCCAGCCGCTGCGCCGCCGCGTTCGCGCACGCGCGCGGCGACCGCCGCCAGCAGCGCCCTGCCGACGCCCTCGCGGCGGTGGGCGGGACGCACGAACAGATCCTCGAGCCACACTCCCTCACTGGCGAGGAAGCTCGAGAAGGTCGGGAAGAACAGGGCGTAGCCGAGCACCTCCGGGCGCCGGAGTGAGCCGGGCGCTCGGCTATCAGCGCCTGCGCCGCGGGACGTGCGCCGAACAGCGCCTCGCTCAGCTGCTCCGCGGTGGCACTCAGCTCGTGCTCGAGGTGCTCGTACCCGGCCAGCTCACCGAACAGCTGAGCAGCACGGGCACGTCGCCGCGCTCAGCTGCGCGGACGATTGCGTCAGCCACGATCCGGGCGCTCGGGGTAGACCTCGTCGATCGTGCTCAGCGCCGTATATGAGGCCTGCCCGCCGATCGCCGCTGCGATCGCCTCACCGCCGCCGGCCAGCCGGTCGAGCACGCTGACCACGCCCGCGACCGTCATGCCCTCGCTGCGCAGCGCGCTCCATCGCCTCGATCGTCGAGCCGCCGGTCGTGACCACGTCCTCGACGACCAGGCAGCGCTCGCCGGGGTCGAGCGACGGTCCCTCGATCCAGCGCTGCAGGCCGTGCGTCCTTGCGCTCTTTGCGCACGATGAACGCCTTCGCGCGGCGTGTCAGGCGCGGCCAGCGCGGCGCAGGCCACGGGATCGCGCTAACGGGCACACCACCCACGGCGCTTGCGCCCCACGCACGCGCTCTCTCTGCGCACCAGCAGGCCGATCGCCATGAAACGCCTCGGGCAGCAGGATCGCGCGCTTGGCGTCGACGTAGTACTAGGCCTTGCGCTCCGCTCGTGAGCGTCACCTCGCCGATCACGAGCGCGTGCTCGCGCAGCTGCTCCGACCAGCCGCTCATGGGCCGTCACGAGATCGCTCGCTGCTTTCGGCCAGGGTGTCCACAGGGGGTCTAATCTAGCTGCGTGATGTCCACGGCGTATCTTCCTCGCTCGCCGGGTCTGCTGCGCCTGGCCGGCCTCTGGTCATCTGCTTGATCGTGATCGCGTCATTCACGTCTTCGTCGTCGACCAGACGAGCGCCGCCTCCACTCATCAGCAGGAAGAACTGGGCGGACTACAACGACAACCGTCACGCGGCGGGCAGCCGTCCGGCAAGACCCAACGGCACGAGAGCACTGTGCACAAAACGATCGACGAAGCCTCCGACGTGTTCACCTCGCCGTTCGCGGGCATCTTCTCGGGATCTCACAGCCAATGGGCGATCCGCGGCGCGCTGCTCCTCTACGGCTTCGGCCTCGGCTTCCTCGCGCGCGTGCTACGCGTGCGCGTGTGACGCGTGGACGCTGCGCGTCTCGGTCGATCGCTCGCGTGCATAGCACGCCACGCTCACTGCGTCCCGGCCCTCCGGCACCGTCACCGTGCGCCACACGCAAGCGTCGTTGCAAACCGCGGGCGTCGTTGCAAACATCGCCGTTTACGGACCCGCGTTGCCGCGTACGTTGCTGCTACCGCCGCCGCTCTCGTTGTAGACGTCCACCGGCGTGCCCGTCTGCACCCATCCGTAGATCGCCGGCGCGTCGGGAATCGGCACCCGCAGGCAGCCGTGGCTGGCGGCGTAGGTGGGCACTTCGGCGTAGCCGTGAATCGCGTAGCCGCGGATGAAGTAGTTGGAGTCGACCATGCCCTTGGAGTTGGTTCCGGGCGTCTTCGAGTACACCTGGAAGCGGCCGATCACCGTCGGCGTGGAGGGCTTGCCTGAGCTCATCGTGTAGATCGCTCCGCACGCGCCCGCCCGGTTCGATCTCGGCGAGCACCTGTTTGGTCAGATCCGCCTCGACGTGCCGGCCGTCGCTGCCGGTAGCGCACGTGGAAGGCGCCGCGCCCCTGCTCGCAGCCGGTGAAAGACCTGCGAGTCGGCATCGGGACACGCGCGCGAGTCCGGTCATCTTGCGAAAGGCGATCAGCGCGCGCCCGGTGCCTTCATCGAAGCACACCGCTCAGCGGCACGGCGTAGTGGAGCACGTTCAGCTCGGACTGCAGCAGACGCACCGACGGGCCGCTGCGCGCCGGCCGAGAGGTTTGTGTGTACGAACCGCACGCCCGCGCGAGCGGCCGCTGAACGCACCCTGCTGAGGTGTCGCGTAGTGGTGCGGCGCGCGCCTGCACGAGCCCCGCGGCTGCGCTGGAGTAGTTGATGTGGAACTGTCCCGCGCCGTTGCCGACAGCGAGCACGCTCAGCTTCCGCACCTGCACCTTGCGCCCGTCGCGGTAGAAGCTCACCTTCACATTCTGGCCGGCGACGTACGGCGGTAACGATGCCGCGCACCACGATCCGCCCGCCGGCGAGCTCGAACGGCGGACTGCCATACGCGTGCTGCACAACCAGCTGGATATGAGCACTGGGCGGCGTGGTGCGCGGTACCGGCACGGGAGGGGGCGATCATGAGTAAGCAGATCCTATGCGCTCGGGACGACGGTGGGCGGAACCGGGCGGCGGGAGCTCTGAAGAGATCACACCCACACGCTTGGCCGCCAGCACGAGCGCGCCGATTGCTCGAGCGCAGGCGACCAGCAGGACCCCCTGCGCCGAAATTCCAGCTCTCGAGGCTGGCAAACGCGACCGAGTTGTTCAGCGAATGCGCCACGATGCACGGGTACAGCGAACCCGTATAGCGGTAGAGCAGGCACAGCCCAAAGCCAAGCGCCGGCCAGCGGCACGAGATCGAGCGCGGGCGCCGAGCCGATGTGCACCGCGCCGAACGCGAGGCCGGTGATTACCGCCGCCGGCCAGATCCCGCGCCAGTTGCGCAGTGCGGTGAAGACGAAGCCGCGGAACAGGAACTCCTCGCAGATCGGCGCCACGACGCACGTCAGCGCCGCGCTGAGCAGCAGCAGCGCTGTGCCTTCGTTGGCGCCCAGCTGATTCGAGCAGTTTCTCCTGGGCTCGGGTGAACGACGGCCGCCCAGATCACGCTGAGGAGCAGGAACGAACCGAGCAACAGCGACGATCAACCAACCAGCCGCCACCAGCCCGCATCCGGGGAGGCGCAAGACCGAACTGCCATGCAGCGGACCTACGCGTCCGCCCATCTGCGCGAAGAACATCGCCACGAGCACGAACGCGAGATCCTGCACGATCGTGTCCGCGATCTCCAGGCCGGCAGGGATGTGCGAGGAGGTGATGCTCGACTCCAAATGCGGCGGCGGGAAGATCGACGATCAGGCCGCCGACAGCCGCCAGGACCAGCCCGCCGAACAGCGCCGCCGGCGCCATCCAGGCGGGCCAGTCGGGCGTCAGTCCACTCTGGACCGCCGCTCTGCGGGAGCGCCGCCGACACGGCGGTCGCCGGGAGGGCTCGTCGGGAGCCGGGGGGGACTGAAGGCTCGACATCTGACTCCGTTCAGCTTACGCGGCCGCGATCGGCTTACGCGCAGCCGAGCTCACGACTCACCGCGGTCCTACTCACGACTACGCCACCCAATGCCAGGTCGCGAACTGGGCGACGAAGACCGCCATCAGCAGACGCCGAGATGACCAGCGCGGGCGTTCGCGCGCGTGGACGCGCGGCCAGCCAGGCCGCCAGCCAGATACTCAGCGGAAACAGCACCACGAGAAAGCGCGGCAGCGACATCAGCGGCTGGGAGCTCACCGGGTAGGAGAGCGGGAGCGCGAGCGCGGCGATCACGTAGACGCCATAGGCGAGCGGCAGCAGGCGCAAGACGCCCACGATCGCCACAGCAGCGGCGAGGATCAGGAAGGCGAGCAGCATCAGGTTGTGTCCGGCGCTGACGAACGGGCTGCCGCCGGCGACCGGGTAGTAGACGTGCTCGCGCTGGCACGGAGAGCAGCTGGCGGGCGCCCTCGAAGGCGGCGCGTCGATCCCGTCCCACATACCCAGATACGGCCCCGCGAAGTGCCTGCCCCAGATGTCCTGCGGCGTGAAAGGGCATCAGCGCCTCGCCGCCAGAGAGCCCAAGGTAGACCATGTACAGGCCCAGGCCGGCGGGCACCAAGCCCAGCCACAGAACGTCCCGCGCAGCCGATATCGCAGGCCCGCCCACCCGCCAGCGCGCGCATGTAGCGAAGTCGGGCGCGCGGTCCTCGCGCGGTCCGTACAGGTAGAGCATCACCGCGGGCGCCATCAGCACCACCCCCGTGCTGCGCGTCGCGGCGGCCAGCGCGCCGAGCACCCCCACCCACGCCCAGCGCCCCTTGACGGGCGCACCAGAAGACCCCGACCGACAGCGCCAGATAGAGCGACTCGGAGTAGACCGCCGAGAAGTAGAAGGCCATCGGCGCAAACGCCGTCACGATCACCGCCAGGCGGGCCACCTCTCGCCGCCGCGGGTCCGAGCGAGCGAGCGGGTCCGCGCCGCGCGCAAGCTCGAGCGTCGTCAGGCGGTGGATGCCGTACAGGGCGAGCGCGAAGGCGCGCCGAGCGACAGCAGCACACCGGCGAGCACCGGCGGCACGCCGAGGTGTGAGATCGCGCTCAGGCCCAGGGGATACAGCGGAAAGAACGCCGTCCGCGACGACGTGTATGCGCCCAGGTCGGGGCGGTATCCGTAGTGGGCGATCACCAGGTACCACGCCGCGTCCCAGCGCGCCGCGGGCGCCGCCAGCAGGTTGCCGAGCCAGCCGAATCCCCTCGTCACGCCGGCGGGTCAAACGCACCGCGCGCCGGACCGAACCCAAACGCCAGCACCGTGCCCGCCCCGGCGATCCACACCAGCAGGCGCGAGCTCCACAGCGCTCGCCAGCAGTCTCGCGCGCCGCGAGCCGTCCGTGCGGGATCGAGCGACTCGCAGCGCATCCGGCAGGCGCTGCACGCCGGATCGCGGCAGCGGCGCGGCCGTCGTGGGCTCAAACGGTGGCGACGAGCTCGCTCGTGGCGTCCACGATGAGCCCTCTCGGCGGTATCCGGGCTCATAGCGTTTGGCGCTGTAAGCGGAGCCTGCCGGCGCAGGCGGAGGGTACGTGCAGCGCAAATGGCAGGAAATCACAATCCGAGCGGTAATCTCGGCTAGCCAAAGAGATGTCTCGACAAGCTCGACAGCGCCGGCGCCGGCACAACCGCGCCGGACCGACTCGCATCCTGCTCGTCGGCGGCGGCGTGTTCGCTGCCGCGCTCGTGCATCGGCGCGATCGCGGCGGTCGGCTACGTGGTGTCGGTGGCGCAGTCGGCTCCCGCGATCAGCTCGCTGCGTCCGCTCGTCGGCGGCGGCTCCTCGCAGGTGTTCGCCTCCGACGGCACGCGCCTCGGCTTCATCCAGTCCGACGAGCTGCGCAGCCCGGTTTCCTGGAGTGAGATCCCCACGAACCTGAAGAACGCGACGTCGCGATCGAGGATCAGCGCTTCTACAAGAACAACGGCGTCGACCTCACCGGGATCTTCCGCTCGGCCGTGAAGGACATCACCCACGGCGCCGCTCTGCAGGGCGGCTCGACGATCACGATGCAGCTCGTGCGCAACCTCTATCTCGGCGGCGACCAGCACACGCTCCGGCAGAAGATCGTCGAGGCCAAGCTGGCGATCGACTACGCCAACACCACAGCAAGCACTCGATCCTCACCAGCTATCTCAACAGCGTTCCCTACGGCACCGTCGGCGGGCAGACCGCGATCGGCGTGCAGGCGGCCGCGCGCATCTTCTTCGACAAGCCCGGCCTCCCAGCTGAACCTCGAGCAGGCGGCGCTGCTTGCCGGCCTGCCGCAGGCGCCCTCGCAGTACAACCCGTTCCTCGACTCCTCGGCGGCCAGGCTCAGGCGCAACGAGGTGCTCACCAAGATGGCCGAACTGCACTACATCTCAGGCGCGCAAGCCGCCGCGGCCAAGGCCGCGCCGCTGGAGGTCAAACGTGGGCACTACTACTCCCAGCGCAGCGAACCCTTCTTCTTCGAATACGTGCGCGAGCAGCTGGTCCACCGGTACGGCAAGAAGACCGTCGAACAGGGCGGCCTGAAGGTCTACACGACGATCAACCTGAACATGCAGCGACTCGCGCGCAAGGCGATCGCGGAAGTGCTCAACGAGCCCGAAGACCCCGCTTCGGCGATCGTCACGATCAACCCGCACAACGGCGAGATCGATGCGATGGCGGAGTCGGAGAACTACGAGCAGTCCCAGTACAACCTCGCCGCCGACGGACACCGCCAGCCCGGCTCGACGTTCAAGGCGATCGACCTCGCCGACGCGCTCTCGCGCGGGATCGACCCGAACAGCACCTACTACGTCTCCCACACGCTGCCAGCCGGGGTGGCTGACCGGCTACCCCACCTACGAAGTCAAGACGTTCGAGGGGACCTCGCTGAACAAGTCGATCAACCTCGTACAGGCGACGCTCGCCTCGGACAACACCGTCTACGCCCAGCTCGCCGCCGACCTCGGCGAGGAAACGATCACGCAGATGGCCTACAAGATGGGTGTCAAAACCCATCTCTGCGCAGCTACCCCGCCGAAGCGCTCGGCGGGTTGACGCTCGGCGTCACGCCGCTCGAAATGGCCGACGTCTACGCCACGCTCGCCGACGGCGGCTGGCGCAACAAGCCGATCGCGATCACCAAGGTCGTGTTCCCCGACGGCCACGTCGACTCGCAACTGGGGCCAGCCCCACCGCGTGAAGGTGCTCTCGAAGGCGTCACCGCCGAGGAGACGAGCATCCTTCACCAGAACGTGCTCGGCGGCACCGCGACGCGCTCGGCGATCGGCTGCCCGACGGCCGCCAAGACCGGCACCACCAGCGAACTGGTCGACGCCTGGCTCGACGGCTACACACCCGAACTACTCGACCGTCGTGTGGATGGGCTACCCGAACAAGCGCGTGTCGATGACCGACGTCCACGGCGAGCCCCAACAGGGCGGCTATCTGCCGGCGGAAATCTGGCACGCGTACATGACCGCGGTCACCGAAGGCCAGAAATGCACCGAATTCCCCGCTGCCGAACCGAGCACCGATCTCCTACCAGCCGTTCTTCGGCAAGTTCGCGACCACCGGACAGTCATCCCAGGCGAGCGAAAACAGCGAACGAAGAAAATCGAGCAAGAAAGAAAAGAGCACAGCAAGCCAAGCAAACCCCACGGCCGCACGCGGCCCCGGGAGGCGGCGAACGGCACGGGCGGACGGCGGCGGGCGGCAGGAATCCCAACACGGGAGTCGGCGCGAGCCACGCAACCGCGCGCCCACGCCGCATGGACCGCCGCGCACGCCGGCGCGGAACGGCGCCGGCGTCGCCGGCGGCGGCGGGCCCGGTCAGACCGGCGGCGCGCGGCTGAGCTCGGTCAGGCTCCGCGCCGCGCACGCGTAGACTCGCGGCCGCGCTGGTAGGTTGAGTCGGAAATCAGCGACAAGGACGTGCGCCCCAGGCGCGGCGGTCCGGATCGGACGCAGACTCGTGGCAAAGGAAGACAAGGTCGAATTCGAGGGCGAGGTGATCGAGGCGCTGCCCAACGCGATGTTCCGCGTGAAGCTCGACAACGATCACGTCGTGCTCGGGCACGTGGCCGGCAAGATGCGCCGCTTCCGGATCCGCATCCTCCCGGGCGATCGCGTCCGCTGTGAGCTCTCCCCCTACGATCTGGATCGCGCGCGGATCGTCTACCGGCATCGCTGAGCGCTCCCTGATCGAGTCGATCGCGGCCGCGCTCCCAGCGCCCGGCCCGAGGGATCGTGCGCGGGGTCGGCGACGACGCCGCCGTCGTGCGCTCCGCAGGGACAGCTGTGCGTGACCTCCGTCGACGCGATGGTCGAGGGCGTGCACTTTCGCCTGCGAGGACGGCTCGAGCGCCCTGCGGACGTCGGCTGGCGAGCGCTGGCTGGCGCGCTGTCGGACCTCGCGGCGATGGGCGCGCAGCCGGGCGAGGCCTACATGGCGCTCGGCGTCTCCCAACGGTGTCAGCGAAGCGCAGGCGCTCGAGCTGGTGCGCGGCGCCCTGCAGCTCGGCCGTCACGACCGGGACCACGCTCGCTGGCGGCGACGTGGTCAGCGCGCCGGCCCTGACGGTATGCGTGACGGTCGTCGGCTGGGCGGACGCCGAGGAGCGAGCTGGTCGGGCGCGACGGGGCGCGGGTCGGGGACCTCGTCGGCGTGACAGGCACGCTCGGCGGCCAGGCCCAGCCGTCCGGTCCCGCGCCTGCACGAGGGCAGAGCGCTGGCGCAGGCCGGCGCGCACGCGATGATCGACCTCTCCGACGGGCTCGCCACCGACGCGCGGCACCTCGGCGAGCGCAGCGGCGTGTGCCTGGAGATCGAGCTGGAGGAGCTGCCGCTCGGCGAGGGCGTGCCGGGCTTCCGAGGCAGGCGGCGACGGCGGTGAAGACTACGAGCTGTGCTTCTGCGTCTCGCCGCAGGACCGCGCGCCCGTGGAAGACGCCCTGCGCGCGGCGGGCGGGGCGCAGGTCACGTGGATCGGACACGCACTCGCGGGCGCGCCGGGCGTGTCGTTCCTGGACGCGCGCGGAGACGAACAACACCTGGAGGGGTTCGAGCACCGCTGGTGAACGCCACCGTGCTGGTCAGGCGTGCGAACACGAGCAGTCGTTTGGCGGCGCTGAACAGCGGTGTGCAGGCGGACAGCACCAGCCGGCTGTAGCCGACCTTGCCAACGGCGGCGCGCACGTCGGTCGGCGCGACCACACGCTCACCGGTCACGGTGTAGGTGAAGTGGGCGTAGGGCATGTTCAGCAGGATCCTGTTGCCCCGCCGCAGCGCGTCGACGTGGCGGAAGGGCGCCAGATAGGTGGTCCTGTGCCCGGCGATCGCGGTCGTGCCGCCCACCCCCGGGAAGCTCGTTTCGGAGTAGATCCCCGGACCGCTCTCCAGGGCGGCGGTGTCGGTGCCCTTCACCACCACGAAGCTCGCGCCGATGCGCGGGATCACGATCCGCCCCACCGCGCTGCCTTCGGCTGCAGTGACGCTCCAGCTCGCGGGCGAGGAAGGCGATCCGGCGGCGCTCGTCGGGCAGGCGCGCCAGCGCGCGACGCTCGACCGGCGTCGGCGCCGCCCGTTCGACCGCGCGCAGCGTCCCGCTCAGATGGTCTTGGCGCAGCTTCGCGTACAGCGCCGAGAACGGCTCCTGCCACACCAGCGTCACGCCGGCGTCGAGGAGCGCCAAGAGCGCCAGCGAGAACTAGCACCACCGACAGCGCGCGCCATACACGCCGCGAGGCCTTCCCGCGCCGCCCGTGCCGCTGCGGACGCGATCTCGTGGTGTAGCAGGATGTCGGACATGGCCTTACTATCGTCGCAGAGCCGACTCGGTACCACCAAGCGATCCCGGGCCGGCGTAGGACAGCGGGCCGCGAATCGTGACCGGCGCGCCGGCGCTCGATTCCCGGAGCTGCCGCCGAAGGCGCCGGGCGCGAGCGCGAGCAGCATGGCCGCCACCCCGCAGCCGCAGGCGATGCTCCACAACGCCGCCGCCGCCACACCGACGTGCCCGCCCGCGAGCAGCAGCACCGCCTCCCACGCCATCCCGGCGGGCCCCACGCCGAGTTCTCCTGCGTAAAAGACGATCAAAAGCCCCAGCGGCACCAGCGCCAGTGCCACCAGCGCGAGCGCCGCAGCCCGACGCGGGCGAAGCTCCGGATCGGCGAGTGCCGTCCACAGATGCAGCGCTCCCACCAGCAGCAGTGCCGCATAGGGATTGAGCACCCACACCAGCGCCCCCACTCCGAGTGCCGCCACGAGCAGCGCCAGCCCGGCACCCTCCGGGTCCCCCCACACCCCGTACCCAAGCCGGGCCATCAGCCTGGGCCATGCCAGCCAGCCGAGCCCCAGCACCAGCGCGAGGGCGAGCAGAGCCCTGTAGGCAGGACCGTCGAGCGCCAGCCCACTCGCGGGCACGGGTATCGCCGGCGCCCCCCGCAGGACTCCCAGCCACCCCAGCAACCGGGCGAACACCGCCGCCAGGAAGAACGGCAATGCACAACTCAGCACCCACCCAAGGCCCCTCCGCAGCGACTTCTCGCCAGTTCTCCCCCGGCGCCTGCGCAGGCGCGCGTACCCGTCGGCGGCGAGAATCAGCGGTCCCAGCAGCAGCGCTCCTATCAGCAGCCGCAGCGCCCACTGAGGAATCACCTTCGGCGTAACCAGAACGCCCGCCTGCGGAGCGGAGGAGATGTCCGGCGCCACGTCCAGCGCATCCACGGCGCTCAGCACCGCCCTCCCCAAGCCTTCCATCCGCTCCTCGCTGACCTTCTCCTGGGGAGAGCGGGCGGGTGGGCCTCCGGGGGCGGGTGGGCCCCCTTCCCCCGACACCTGCACGAGCACCGCCGGGCAGCCCGGAGGCGTTCAGCGCGCCCTGTTCGCCCACCGCGAATGGAAAGGCCAGGTGGGCGAGTTGCGCGATCGCGCTGGGAGCTCCGGCATCCGTGCCCACCTCCTGCGTGATCGCGCCCGCAACCGTGCGCTGCAGCAGTTCGGAAGCGCTGCCGAAACCGTCCGAGTAAGAGACGACGAAGGGCTTATGCGACTATCGCCCGCGACGTCACCCAACACGATCGCCGCGTCTGCTTTGAGCCCACCGACCCCGGGCGAGCCCGTATAACTTGCGGCGAAGTCCGCGGCTCCCCCGTCGCCGCCGCTGCCACCGCTGGTCGAGACGAGCACGATCGTGCGCTGGGTCTCGCGCGAACCGAACACGCGCGCCAGCTCCAGCAGCGCCGCGGTCCCGGACAGCGCTGCTTCAGCGCCCCGCGCCGCGGCGTCGCGGTGGGCCATGATCACGAGCGGCCTGCCGCCGCTCGAGCCTGGGCGCTGCGCGATCACCGTCTCGAGTGCTCTTCTCGCCGTCGATCGTCTGCGCCTGCAAACGGCGGGTTCGCACCTGAAAGCCCCCGTGCCCAGCACCGCCCAGTCCTTCCAGCGTCTGTGCGACCCGCGCCGCCAGCCGCTGATCGCCTGCGCTACCCGGCCGGCGGTCCGGGAATTCAGCCGCCAGGCTCCTCAGTTCAGCGAACGCGCTTGCACCATCAAACGCGTCAGGGGCCAGCGTCGATGTCAGCGGCTGCGGGCGCGCGCCCAGCGAGAACGCCGCCACGCCCAAGGCAACCAGGAACGGCACGAAAGTCGCGCGGTAGAGGCGCCAGTTCAGCATCTGGCAGAGACCTTAGTCCCGTCTGCGGTCCTCGGGCCCACGGGCGGGCTCAGTTGATATGGGTCCGGGGCTTCATTGGATGTTGTTGCAGTTCGTTGGGTTGAAAATGAAATCTCCGTATCCGCTTATCCGTACAGGCCTTTAGGTATCGTGCTGCCGCGTGCTCCAACCCGTAGCCGTCGGCCACAAGACCCTTTCCGACTACACCCACATTTGCGGCAAGGAGCTGATCGCCGAAATCCACGAGCTCGCCGGGCCGCTAAAGGGCCAGCGCGTCGTGCACATCTCGGCGACCGCCTTCGGCGGAGGGGTCTCGGAGATCCTCTACACGCTCGTGGGCCTGATGCGCGACGTCGGCCTCGACTGCGAGTGGCAGGTCATCTACGGCCGGGAGGAGTTCTTCAACGCCACCAAGCTGATGCACAACGCGCTCCAGGGCGCTCCCCAGGACCTCGACGAGGAGCAGTGGGAGACCTGGCGGCGCTACAACGAGATGAACGCCCGCGAGCTGTCAGACGGCTGGGACGTCTGCCTCGTCCACGACCCGCAGCCCGCCGCGCTGCACAAGCTCGTGCCCGAGAAGGCAAAGGGCTGGGTGTGGCGCTGCCACATCGACCTCTCCACCCCCAACCCCCAGACGATCGCCCAGCTGCTCCCCTACATCGCCGACTACCCCCAGTCTCTCTTCCACATGTCCGACTACGTCCCCGCGGGCATGCACGGCAACGTCAACGTCGTGCCCCCCGCAATCGACCCCCTTGACACCGAAGAACATGGCGCTGCTCCCCGAGGACGCCTCGTTCGTCTGCGAGCAGTTCGGCATCGACATCGACCGGCCGCTGATGTGCCAGGTCTCGCGTTTTGACCCCTGGAAGGATCCCGCTCGGCGTGATCGACTCATACCGCACGGTCAAGGCCGCGGTCCCCAACATGCAGCTCGCGCTGGTCGGGTCGATGGCCTCGGATGACCCCGAGGGCTGGGACTTCTTCAACGCCACGATCGCCCACGCGGACGGCGACCCCGACATTCACATCCTCAACAACTTCAACAATGTCGGCGCGATCGAGGTCAACGCGTTCCAGTCCCACGCGGACGTCCTGATCCAGAAGTCCACGCGCGAGGGCTTCGGCCTGACCGTCTCAGAGGCGATCTGGAAGGCCCGTCCCTTCATCGGCGGCAACGTCGGCGGCATTCCTCTGCAGATCGAGGACGGCGTGACCGGCTTCCTCGTCTCGAGCGCCGAGCAGTGCGCGCGAGCGTATCTCTGGAGATCCTCAAAGACCCGGCGCTCGGCAAGTTCCTCGGCCGCCGCGGCAAGGAGCACGTGCGCGCCCATTTCCTGATGCCGCGCTACCTGCGCGATTATCTGAAGATCTTCAACGAACTCCGAGAGTCATGAACGCGTCCCCACCGGCGCATCCGCAGCTGGAGGGACTGCGCGATGGCGCACCGGCTCAGCGGGCTCCGCTGGTGCTGGTGTCCAACCGGGGACCGGTCACGTTCCACGCAGGTGGCGAGATCCAGCGCGGCTCCGGCGGGCTGGTCACGGCACTCACGGGCCTGGCGTCGCACCGCGAAGCGATCTGGATCGCCTCGGCGATGAACGAGCACGATGCCGAGGTCTCGCGCGCCAATGCTGGACGATCCTTTCCGGTGCGCTCCCCCGCCGGAGGCGAGTTCCAGGTAAGGCTCGTGGTGAGCGATGCCGGAGGCCTACGACCGCTTCTACAACGTCTTCGCCAACCCGATGCTGTGGTTCATCCAGCACTACCTCTGGGACCTCTCCAACGCCCCCGACATCCGCCGCGAGGAGATCGAGGCCTTCGAGTTTGGCTACAACGCCGTCAACGAGGACCTCGCGCGGGCCGTCGTGGAGGAGCTCGACGACGTCCCGGAGCCGGTCGTGATGGTCCACGACTACCACCTCTACACGCTCCCGGACCTCGTCCGCCGCGCGCGCCCCGACGTCTTCCTGCATCACTTCATCCACATCCCCTGGACGCAGTCCGACGCCTGGCGGGTGCTGCCCTCACGCATCCGCGAGGAGATCTATCACGGGCCTGCTTGGCCAACGACATCATCGGCTTCCACACCCGTTCCTACCGGCGCAACTTCCTGCAGTGCTGCCAGGACCTGATGGATCTCGAGGTCGACTTCGAGCGCGGCGTCGTGCGCTTCGGCTCACGGGAGGTGTGGGTGCGCGCCTATCCGCTACCGATCGACCACCGCGCCACCCGGCAGGTAGCCCAGAGCGAGCGCGTCGGCGAGTTCGAGGACGAGCTGCTGCACCGCCGCCGCGACTTCCTGATCCTGCGCGTCGACCGCGCCGACCTCTCCAAGAACGTGCTCCGCGGCTTCTCCGCGTTCGACCTGTTCCTCGAGCAGCACCCCGAGTTCTCAGAGCGCGTCACGTTCATCGCGCAGATGATGCCCTCGCGCACCGATGTGCCCCAGTACGCCGAGTACCTCGAGAGCGATCGAGGCGCTCGTCGCCGTCGTCAACCACCGCCACGGCACACCCGACTGGATGCCGATCCAGCTCAAGCTCCGCGACGACCTGGAGGAGGCGATGGCGGCCTACAAGCACTACGACGTGCTGCTCGTCAACGCGATGTTCGACGGCATGAACCTGGTTGCCAAGGAGGGCCCGATCGTCAACGAGCGCGACGGCGTCTCGATCCTCTCCGAGAACACCGGCGCGCACGAGGAGCTCGGCGAGTTCGCGCTTTCGGTCAACCCGTTCGACATTCAGGAGACGGCCGACTCGATCTACGCCGCCCTGACGATGTATGGAGCTGAGCGCCAGCGGCGGGCGAGAGGGCTGGTGGAGATCGTCACCTCCCGCGACCCGGGCGACTGGATCGACGAGCAGCTTGCGGACATCGCGCCAAGGGCGAGAGGGCCTACTCCTGAGTCGCAGCCGTGCCGGGCGGTCGCGGAGGCGGGATCCGAGGCCGAGCGCGTGCGGGACAGAGCGCTTTCGTCACCGGCTCATCCCCGTGCACTGAGCCGCGGCGCAGACGCGCTAATCTTTCGTCGCCGTTCGATGACGCTTGCCCGCCCCCACATACGACCTCGTGCTGATGCTCGACCTCCAGGCCGAGGAGCCCACGCGCGCGAAGATCGTCGCGGGCGCCCGCACGGCAATTGAGTCCCAGGGCCAGCTGCTGCGCCACGACGAGTGGGGCGAGCGGACGCTGGCCTACCCAATCGATCACAAGACCAACGCCGAGTACCACCTCTTGCAGTTTCACGCCACACCGGAGCTGCTCAGCACGCTTGAACCGTACGTTGAGGATCACCGACGAGATCATCCGTTTCCGCGTTATCAAGCTCGCACCGGGCACACCCGAGGCGCCGGAGATGCCCGCGCGGCGAGCCGTCCCGCAATCGAGGCGAGCTGGCTGCAGCTCCCGCGATGCGCAGGCGCGCGCCTGCGGCAGAGCCCGAGGCAGGCACCCGAGCCCGAGGCTGAGGCAATGAGGCGCCCGCGGCTGAGGCGGAGAGCCCCGCAGCGGAGCCCGTCGCAGCAGAGCCCACGAGCCTGCCAGGCGTCTTCGGCCCAGCACCACGCGAGCCGGCCGACCGCTGCAGCGACAACGCCACGCGAGCGTGCGTGGTTTGTCACGTTCGACGCTTACACAAAGCTCCGAACGGGTAATAAAATTGCCTACATGGCCTGGGCCGAAGACATGAGCGATTCCCCGGCGAGCAGGACCGACGTGCTGCGGGCCTCCCCGCCGATGTTCGATTCGCGCCTGCTCGACATCCTCTCGCGCGTACATCCCGCGGTCCCGGTGCTGATCTTCACGCCCACGGTGATCGCTCCTGGCGGCGTGGGAGCTCTCCAAGCACGACCGCTGGCTAGGCGCCATCGCTGCTGGCGATCGCGGCTACGCGCTGTGGACACTGTTCGAGTACTGGCTGCACCGGGTCGTGTTCCACTTCGAACCGCAGGAGGGCATCGGCGCGCGGCTGCACTGGATCATCCACGGCGTCCACCACGATCACCCGAACGATCCGCTGCGTCTGGTCATGCCACCGGCGGTGAGCGTGCCCCTGGGGGCGGCTGTGTTCGGGGTCCTGTACCTGCTCTTCGGCTCCTCTTACGCGCCCGGGCTGGGAGCTGGGTTCTTCGCCGGCTATCTCGCGTACGACATGACCCACTACTACGTCCACCACTTCCGCCCCCGCGGCCCGCTCGGGCAGGATGCTGCGCGAGCGGCACATGCGCCATCACTTCCAGGACGAGACGCGCGGCTTCGGGATCAGCGCCCCCTACTGGGACGAGGTCTTCAGAACCTCCTCCCGCGGGAGCACTGAACAGTCCTCACCCGGCCCGCACGAGCCAGCAGAGCACTGAAACGCAGCGCCGCATTCCTCGCAACTAGCGGGGTGCTGGCACCCCCGATCGAGAGTTGTAACCGAAGGCGCCTCTAGACTCGACTCGAAGCTCAAACGCAAGCAAGACCAAGCACAAGAAGAGCGACGAGCCCTCGCGAGCGGGGGGAGAACATCCGAAAGGAAGAAGACCGTGGGAGCCACCAACATCAACCGGGTCGTGATGACCGGAAACCTGACCGCAGATCCCGAGCTGCGGTCGCTGCCGAGCGGCAACTCGGTATGCAGCCTGCGCATCGCGTGCAACACGCGCCGCAAGAATGGGAGCACAGGCGAGTGGGAGGACAAGCCGAACTACTTCAACGTCACCGTGTGGGGTGCGCAGGGCGAAAACGCCGCCAAGTACCTCTCCAAGGGACGGCCCGTCGCGATCGATGGGCGCCTGGAGTGGCGTGAGTGGGAAGCACAGGACGGGGCAAAGCGCCAGGCAACCGATATCATTGCCGACTCGGTGCAGTTCCTGGGCTCGCGCGATGATGCCCCCAGCGGAGGCGGTCAGATTTCAGACCGGCCAGCCGTCAACGGGGCGGGTAGCGATATCCCAGTAAACGAGGGCGATTTCCAGCCCGCACCTGTCGCCGGCGGGGCCGGCGACGACGACATTCCGTTCTAGTACAGCGAGGTTCTGTGTCTCCCACCAACGATAAACAAGCACTCGGTCGACAGCGGCGGGGGCAGTGGCAAAAGCGCGCGGTCGCGGCAAGCCTGTTCGCCGTCGAGATAGGAAGGGTCCAGCCGGAAGCGGTCGGCGCAAGTCATGCCAGCACTGCAAGGACAAGGTCGAGCAGGTCGACTACAAGGACGTGTCGATCGCTGCAGAAGTTCATCTCCGAGAAGGGCAAGATCCGCTCACGGAGGATCACCGGATCCTGCCGTCGCCATCAAAACCAGATCGCCACGGCGGTCAAGCGAGCCCGCGAGCTGGCGCTGCTGCCGTACGTGAACGAGGGTGGCCGCGAGGACAGCCCTCGCGGTGGGCGCGACCGCGGCGATCGGGAACGCTAGGGGTGGGTGGGGACCTGATTCCGGAAGCGATTCTTCTGCAGGATGTCGAGACGCTCGGCGAGCAGGGCAAGGTGATCGAGGTCTCCAAGGGCTACCTGCGCAACTACCTGATTCCGCGCAAGCTGGCCCAGCCTGCCACCAAAGGCGCGATCGAAGTAATCCGCGAGCGCCAGCAGGCGGCCGAGCGAGCGGCGCGAACGCGGTCGAAAAGGCCCAGGAGAACGTCAACCTGCTGAACCGCACAGTGCTCACGATTCCCCAGCAGGCCAGCGCCGACGGCCGGCTGTTCGGGTCGGTTAGCGCCCAGGACATTGCCACCGCGGTGCGCGAAGCACGCGGGCTGAAAATCGACAAACGCGGCGTTCACATGCCCGAGCCGATCAAGAGCGTCGGCACCTACATGGTCGAGGTCGAGGTCGTCGAGGGAGTGACCGCCACGATCAAGACGATGATCGTGGCGAAGAAGTAATCAGGGAGCGTTTGCCGGCGGCGGGCGTGACGAAACGCGGGAGGGGTTTGAATGGCCCACCCTCCCGAGTCTGGGCGGCGGCCGTTTCGGTGATGATCGTCGCCAAGAAGTAGCCCGCCGACCGGTCCTGTGCTCAGACGCGCGGACCCGTCTGAGCGCCATGAGAACATGTGTTCGTGGGGGGCAATTTCTCAGCCAGCAATTTCGTCCGAGATAGCGGGGAGACCCGCTCGCCGGAAGTGGGCACCGGCCTAAACTCGCGCAAGGCATGAGCGCGGTCTCGGTAACCAACGGTAAGGCGGGCGCTCCAGCGGGGGTGCTCGCACCCCCGCACAATCTCGAGGCAGAGCAGTCGGTGCTGGGTTCGATCCTGCTCTCAGACCGCTCGCTGTACGCGCTCGTGATCGAAGAGGGCCTGCGCGCTGATGACTTCTATCGCGAGCGTCACGGGACGATCTACGAAGCGATGCTCGCTCTCTACAACGAGTCCGAGCCGGTCGACGTGCTCACTGTCGCCGACCGCCTGCGCCAGACCGGCAAGCTCGAACAAGCCGGCGGGATCGCGGCAGTCGATGGGCTGACCGGCGTCGTACCGGCCGCCGGGCACGCCCGCCGCTACGCGCAGATCGTGCGCGAGAACGCACTGTTGCGGCGCTTGCTGGGGGCATCGTATGAGATCCAGGAGAGCGTGCTCGGCCACCGGGCCGCCCCGCGCGAGCTCGTCGAGCAGGCCGAGAAGGCGATGCTCGAGGTCGCCCGTGACGATCGCCAGCAGGACTTTCGCGCGATCGAAGAGGTGCTCGATGAGGAGCTCGACAAGCTGCACCGGCTCTCGATCGAGGGCACCTCCCTGACGGGTACGCCCTCCGGATTCAAAGACCTCGACGAGATCACCGGCGGCTTTCAGCCCGGCAACCTGATCATCATCGCCGCCCGCCCGGCGATGGGCAAGTCAGCGCTCGTATGCAACATCGCGGAGAACGCCGCGGTCGAGCACAACAAGCCCGTGGCGCTGTTCAGCCTGGAGATGGCCGAGGCCGAGCTCGCTCAGCGGTTCGTCGCCTCCCAAGCGCGCATCAAGGGCGAGGAGCTGCGCAAGGGACGGGTGGCGGAGAAGCGCTGGCCGAAGATCCTCGACGCCAGCCAGCGGCTGGCAGGGCGCCGCTGTGGGTGGACGACTCCTCAGACGTGGGCATGCTCGAGATCCGCGCGAAGGCCAGGCGGCTGCACAGCCAATGCGAGGGCGGCCTCGGGCTGATCATCATCGACTACCTGCAGCTGATGCGCACCGACAGCCGCTACGACAGCCGCGTCACAGCGGTCGGCGAGCTCAGCCGTGGCCTGAAGATCCTCGCCCGCGAGCTCGGCGTGCCGGTGATCGCCCTCTCCCAGCTGAGCCGCGCGGTCGAGTCGCGCCCGGACAAGAAACCGCAGCTCTCAGACCTGCGCGAGTCAGGAAACCTCGAGCAGGACTCCGACCTGGTGATGTTCATCTACCGCGACGAGTACTACGACGAGGACTCCGAGCGCCCGGGCGAGGCCGACCTGATCATCGCCAAGCACCGCAACGGGGCCGTCGGCAAAGTCACGCTCACCTTCCAGAAGGAATACCCGAAGTTCCTGAACTACGCCGGCGAGCGCTACGCGCAGTAAGCCCTCCGTAAACTTCACTGCCGATGCCCGGAATAGTCATTGTCGGCGCCCAATGGGGCGACGAGGGGAAGGGAAAGATCACCGACCTGCTTGCCGAGCGAGCGAGCGCGGTCGTGCGCTTCCAGGGCGGCAACAACGCCGGCCACACGATCGTGCGCAACGAGGTCGAGTGGAAGCTGCACCTGATTCCCTCCGGCATCCTCTACCCGGGCAAGCGCTGCGTGATCGGCAACGGCGTCGTGATCGACCCCAAGGTCCTGATCGAGGAGCTCGACGGGCTGCGCGCCCGGCGGATCGACGTGAGCGGGCTGCGAATCTCCTCAAACGCGCATCTGATCATGCCCTACCACCTGCTCCTGGACTCGGCCGGCGAGGCCAAACTGGGTAGCCGCCAGATCGGTACGACCCGCCGGGGTATCGGCCCCTGCTACGCCGATAAGGCGGCGCGGCTGGGAATCCGCGTACAGGATCTGCTCGACGAGAAGATCCTCAAGAAGAAGATTGTCGCGGCGATGGAGCCCAAGCGCCTGTCACTGCAGGCCCTTCGAGAAGGACCCGATGCTCGACCTGCACGCGATGACCGAGGAGTACCTGACCTACGGGCACCGCCTGGAGCAGCACATCGCCGACACCGCCAAACTGATGTGGGAGCTGCTCGACAACGATGAGCTCGTGATCTTCGAGGGTGCGCAGGGAGCGATGCTCGACATCGATCACGGCACCTATCCGTTCGTCACCTCCTCCAACCCACTCTCAGGCGCCGCCTGCGTGGGGACCGGGGTCGGGCCGAAGGACATCGATGAGATCTGGGGGGTATCGAAGGCATACACGACGCGCGTCGGCGCTGGGCCCTTCCCGAGCGAGCTGCACGACGAGATGGGTGAGCTGATCCGCACGCGCGGAGGTGAGTTCGGCACGACGACCGGGCGCCCGCGCAGGACCGGCTGGCTGGACCTCGTCGCCCTGCGCTACGCCGCCCGCTTGAACACGCTCACGGCGCTCGTGATCACCAAGCTCGATGTGCTCTCTGGCCTGGACCGGATCCAGGTGTGCACGAGCTACCGCGGCGTGGCGGGCGCAGAGTTCGAGGACTTCCCCTACCACCAGACGGTCCTCCATCACACGACCGCCGAGCTGACCGAGCTGCGCGGGTGGAATGAGGATCTTGGCGAGTGCCGCACGTTCTCAGATTTGCCCGGCGCGGCGCGCGAGTACCTGCAGTTCATCTCAGAGCACACCGGAGCGCCCGTCACGCTCGTGGGAGTGGGACCCGGGCGCGAGCAGGTGATCTGGACCGACGCTGGCATGCACACGACCCTCGGCGCCGGCAATCCGATCAATCGCCGGCCTGTCGCCGGGATAAGCCTTTCATGCGGATGGGCCGTGCAGGAATCGAACCTGCAACCTTGGGCTTAAGAGGCCCCTGCTCTGCCGGTTGAGCTAACGGCCCGTGAGGGCGCCGGCGAGACCTGCGCACCGGCTCGGACTGCGATTCTAGCCGAGAGCGCTGTGCCCGGCTATTTCGTCTTCTTCGTCGATGTCCCCGTGAGCGCGGTCGAGGTCTTTACTTCGGCATCCTTCAGTTCGCCTTTGGAGTTCAGTTTGCCGACATAGGTTTTGCCGTTGGTCGTGGCGGTGTACGTCTTTTCGCCGGAAGGATTGGCCTTGATTTCGGCAAGTTCCTTCTTGATGTGCACGCGGTCCGCGGCCGGTGCGAGGCTGACCGCCTTTTCAGAGGCCAGATCACCGAGACGAACATTCTTTGCTTTGTAGGCGTACTCGGCGAGTTCGGCATAGCGCGAAGCGCTACTTGGTTTGGCGGCAATCACGATCTGCAGCGCCTGTACGGCTTCGGCAGGCTGGTTGAGACCTGCCGCCGCATAGATCGGCAGCACCAACTGGGCGAGCTTTGCACTGGGCTTGGGTGGGTTCAGCGCCAGGTAGCCGCTCCACGAGCGGGCGGCCTTGGAGAAGAGTTCCTTGCCCTTGCTAGTGACCGCACCCGTGCTCGTCACGTACGCTTCGCCACCGGCTTCGTGCAACAGGGCTTCGGTCAGTTTTTCCCACGCGCTGATGTTCGCCGGCTGCTGCTTGGTCTGCTTTTCGTACTTCTTGATCTGGCTGGCGAAGCTCGCGCTGCCCGCGCCTTCGTTTTCGGTCGCCGCGTTCAGCAGCCCCCCGCCCCCCGTTCCTGCACCGACTCCAAACAGGACCAGGCCGCCGCCGATCAGCAGCGCCAGGCCGATATAGACCACCTTGACCGCGCGGCGCCGGTGGCCTCCTCTCAAGTCGAACAGCATCAGATCCTCGATTCTACGGACGTACCCGCGGGGGTGGGCGAAGGGTGGCCATCTAGGCCGAGAGATCTCTGTTGACGTGGTCGATTATCTCCTGCACAGTTGGCTCCGCGGCGGGGTTCGGTGCTGGCGACTGCTCCTGTGGGGGATGTTCAGCAGCCTGCGCTCTCGCGCGGGCAGCATCGCGCCGCTCAAATACCGAGGCGAGCAGGATGCTCGCCTCATACAGCACATACAGAGGCACCGTCTCGAGCACCAGCGTGACCGCGTCTCCGGGCAGGAAAGCAGCCACCACGGCGCAGGCTACGATCGCGTAGCTGCGGTTCTTGCGCAGCTGCCTGGGGGTGACGATCCCAACGCGGGTGGCGCCAAGGATCGCCACAGGCACCTGGAAGACCAAGCCCATCGCCAGCAGCACGGTCGCCGCGAACTTGTAGTACTGGTTGGCCTGCACCAGGACGTTGAACTCACCGCTGTTGAAGTTCTGGAAGAACCTCACAGCGGCCGGCAGCACGACGAAGTAACCGAACGCCGCACCGATCACGAACAGGAACGGGATCGCGGCGAGCAGCGGTAGGGCGATGCGCCTCTCTCTCGGGCTGAACGCCGGCAGGACGAAGCCATAGAGCTCGAACAGGATCACCGGCAACGCGATGATCAGCGCGAAGAACAGCGTCACGGTGATGGTGGTCGTGAACGGCTCACCGATGCCCAGCGTCACCGGCTTGTTGCCTTCCGGCGTCTTGGGGATGTGGGCCACGTTGACCTTCAGGTTCGCGATCTGGCTCGCGATCGCCGAGCGGGCGGCGGGCGAGAGGCCACTGGAGGGCGCGCTCAACGTGGCGAGCACCCCTTCCGTGGTGTGTGCGACTTTCAGCACCGCTTGCTGAGCGAGCGCTGTCTGACCGAGCGGGCCGTGGCCTTTGGCGACCTGTTTTTCGGTCTGCTTGCTCAGCGGTTCGTTGATCACCTGCAGCAGCGCATGGTTCTGCCACAGGCAGAACCCAAACGCGATCGCCAGCGCGACCGCACTGACGATCAGGCGGGTGCGCAGCTCATCGAGATGGTCCACGAGGCTGAGCCGCTCATCGTGGCCGATCGCGCGGATCGTGGTGGCCATGGCTCATATGAACCTACCACCGCGATCGCTGCTTTATCCCCGGCGCATGGGTCTTTCCTCCGCGCCTGAACAGCCATTCGTTGAGAGCCAGCTGAGCAGCGCTACGCAAACCTCCGAACTACGCGCAGCATGCTAAAGGCACCCGGCGCAAGAGTCGATGAAGCTCGCAGATCAGGCATGGAACCCAACAGAAGCCATCACACCCGTCATCGCGTGCGGCTGCCCAGCGGCAAGCAGATCGAGGTCGTCTACCGCGACCAGAACCAGCCAGCGGCGCCAGCCGCTTCTGGTGCTGGCGCTCCTGGTGCTCCCACCGCCCCGGATAGCACCTGTGTGCCCGATCCCCTGCACATCTGCTTCCACTGCGCCGGAGATCTTGTGTACCCGCTGGACTGGATCGAGGAAGGACCGCGGCACTGGCGAATCGTCCTGCGCTGCCCCGAGTGCGAGTCCCGCCGCGAAGGCGTGTTCGAGCAGGCAACCGTACAAGAACTCGACGAGGAGCTCGACCGCGCCGCCGGTGCGTTGCTCAGCGACCTGCAACAGCTAACCCAGGCGAACATGGAGGACGAAGTCGAGTTCTTCGTCCGCGCGCTCGACGCCGACCTGATCGTCCCCTCAGACTTCTAGCTGTAGCGTTCGACGACTGCGTCGGCGACGAGCTCCAGCAGCTCAGAGCGCCCCCCGGGAGGATCGCTGGCAGTTCCGCCTTGGCCTCTGCGACGAGCTGAAGGGCCTGTTCGCGGGCCTGCCCGAGCGCGCCCGTGGCCGCGATCCGCTCGCACAGCTCCTCCGCTTTTTCCTGCCCGCCCGGCCCGTCCAGCGTCGCCAGGTCGAAGGAGGCGAGCTGCGGCTCGTGTGCACGGGCAAGGATCAAGGGCAGCGTGACCGTGCCATCGAGCAGGTCGGTGCCGCGTGCCTTGCCGGTGCGCTCTACTTCTCCCGACACGTCGAGCACGTCATCGAGGATCTGGAAGGCCAGCCCGATCCGCCGGGCGAATCCCCCAAGTGCGCCCGCGAGGGCGGCCGGGTCCCCGGCGGGGGCCATCAGCGCCCCGAGACGACAGGCGGCCTCGAACAACGCGGCTGTCTTCAGCTCGCAACGCCTCATATAGCGCTCCACCGTGACGTGCGGGGAGTAGGCGTCCTCGCGCTGGAGCAACTCGCCTTCGGCGAGTGCGGAGCTGGCGGCAGACAGGGCGCTCAGCTGGGTGCCCGAGCCGTTCGGCGAGCTCGCCGAACGCGCGTGAGAACAGCAGGTCGCCAGTGGCGAGCGCGACCTCACGCCCGGCGAGCGCCACCACCGTCGGATGCCCCCGCCGCAGCCTCGCGCCGTCGATCAAATCGTCGTGCACGAGCGTCGCCGAGTGCACGAGCTCGACCGCCACCGCTGCCCGTATGAGCACTCCTCCCCCCCGTCAGGTCGGGCCGGGCTGGCGGGGCTGTAGCGAGCGGTGGTGGAGCAGGGCCAGGCGGACTCGGCGGCGAGCACGACCAGCAGCGGGCGCAGCCGCTTGCCGCCCGCCATGATCGTCGCGTTCGCGTGCCCCGCCAGCGGCACGCCGGCCTCGGCTGTCACCCGCTCCAGGTGCAGCTCCGTGCTCTCCATCCGCTTACGCAGCCTCGTCCCGCCGCGGCGCATGATCGCCTCGACTCTGTCGACTTCCTCACCGCGCTCTCCGCTGGCGATGCTTGGGAATCGTGGCCCATCGCTGTCGCTGTCCCGGCGAGGGGGGAACCGTACCGCTGTGGATCGCGACGATGCCTCCGGCAGTCAGCAGGTAGTGGATCTCTTGCAGGCCCGCGCGTTCCATCTCTCGCCGCCAGCCCAGCGGGCCCGGGGAAGCGCCTGACCGAGCTCGGCAGGTAGCTGTACGCATCGCTGTTACCAGCCAGCCGCCCGAGAGCGGGCACGACATGCTCGAACCACAGCCCGAAGAACAGCGACAGCGGCGGTTTCCTCGGCATGGTGATCTCGAGGATCACGACCCTTCCGCCTGGGGCGCACGACGCGGGCCAGCTCGCGCAGCCCGCGTCCGAGATCAGCGAAGTTGCGGGCGCCAAATCCGACTGTCGCGGCGTCGAAGTACCCGTTCTCATAGGGCAGATCCAGGGCATCACCCCACTCGAAGCGCAGGCCGCTGCGCCCGCGGGCTTGGGCTTTGCGCGGCGCGCGATCGAGCATCGTCTCGGAGAAGTCGCTGCCCACCACCTCTCCTCCGGGAGCCACCCGCCGCGCGAGCTCGATCGCCAGATCGCCCGTGCCGGTCGCGACATCGAGCACGCGGTCACCCGCACTCAAGCTGGCGAGATCGGCCGCCCGCTCCCGCCAGCGGTGGTGCAGCCCTGCCGTCATAACGCTGTTCAGCAGGTCATACACACCCGCGATACCGTCGAACATCGCCCGCACCTGTTTCGCCTCAAGCGTTCCCGCTGACGGATTCGGCGCCCGCCCCGGAGTCTGATCATCGTCCTCCGGCGAGGACCCGTTTACGCCACTCGGTCCGGTGCTCGGAAGCGCTGGCATGGCTTGCCTCAGCTACTTCAGCTGCGACAGGAAGGCGACAACCGCATTGAACTTCTGCGGCGGCAGGTTCTTGAACGAGGGCATCGGCGCCGTGGGGTTGACCAGCGTGCGCGCAATCCCCTGCGCAGGCAGCCGCGAGGCGATGTGCGTCAGGTCAGGGCCCGGCCCGGCGTTGCCGTTCTCGCCGATCTTGTGGCATGCCTCACACCCGGACTGGGCAACGACCGCCTTGCCAGCTTCGTATTCCGCGAGCGTCTTGCCACCAGCCTGAAGGGTGGCCTTCGGCGTGGCCATTTCGATCGCGGTTGGTGAGCCGGCGCTCGCGCCCTGGTAGGTGAGAAGCGCCATCGCCCCGATCACGAAGATGCCCGTGATCGTGGCGATCGGGCGGTGCTCGGGGCGACGCTCGGGACCGCGGTCATAGAACGGCAGCAGGAACAGCAGGATCATGCCCAGCGTGGGGATGCCGATCCCGGCCAGCCCCACGAGGCTGGGCACCTTGAGCACGCGAAAGACCTCAAACAGGAAGAAGAAATACCACTCGGGACGTGGCACATAGGTCGTGGTGGTGGGGTTCGCCTTGGAGCCGAGCTCCGCGCCGAGCACCAGCGACATCGTGATGATGACCGCCATCACGACAACCGCCATCGCCCCGTCCTTGGCAACCGCATAGGGGAAGAAAGGCTTTCCCTGCGCCTTCAGGATCCCGTACTCGCGGAGGTACTCCTCCTTCTCGCGCTGGTTCATGCGTCAGCCTTGCGCAACTCGGGGTTCTGCTCGGCTTTTAGCCACGGCGGCGCGGTTGTGCCTAGCTTTGCAACCAGGTACAGGTGAGCGCCGATCAACGCGACCAACGCGCCAGGGATCAGCAGCATGTGGATGGCATAGAAGCGCGACAGCGTCGTCGCCCCGAATTCAGGGCCCGCTCTGAGGAAGTCGCTCAGGTAAGGACCGACCAGGGGACCGAGACCATTGATGTTGACGCCCACAATCGTCGCCCAGTAGGCGCGCTGGTCAAAGGGCAGCAAATAGCCCGTGAAGGACATCACCATAGTCAGGATCAGCAGCACGACGCCGATCACCCAGTTCAGCTCGCGCGGGTACTTGTAGGCGCCAAAGAAGAACGTCCTGCCCATGTGCAGGAACACGAGGACCACCATCACACTCGATCCCCACTTGTGCATGCCGCGCACGAACTGCCCGAGGAACACATCGTTGGTGACGTACCTGATCGATTCATACGCCCCGCCCGAGGGATCCGGGCGGTAGTACATCGCCAGGAACACTCCGGTCACGGCTTGGGAGAGGAACGCGAACATCGTCGCCGAGCCGAGCGTGTAGAACCAGTTGGTCCCCTTCGGCACCTTGCGGAACATCAGCCAGCGCCCTGCGCCGCTCAACGAGGTGCGCTCGTCGACCCAGTCGACGACCGTGGTCCCGGCCTCTTTGGCGCTCTCCAGCGGGCCGGCCGTGCCGTTACCCTCACCTGGGCGCGGGGGCGGCTCCTGCAGCGCGGCTGGGAGCGGGGGGGCGGGGAGCTTTGGGAGCTTGGGCACGGGGGCGGTCGAGCTCTACTTCTGTGCGCTTGGTCGCGACGGGTAGAGGTACTGCCCGATGCCGTCCAGCGGCTCTCCCGGATCGCGTGGGGAGAAGCGTTTGAGCTCGCTGTTGACGCTGAAACGCCCGCTGTACAGCTGTACCCGATCGCCAATGAGTCTCGTGGGGAAGCGGTCCAGGGGCCGCACCGGAGGGCCACCAACGGGCTGGCCCAGCAGGTTGTAGACGCCGCCGTGGCACGGGCAGATGAAGCGCTCCGCGGCATCCACCCAGCGCACCGGGCAGCCCAGATGGGCGCAACGCGTCGAGATCGCGATGTACGGCGTGTTGCGGTCGTAGGGGTCGGTGTCGATCGCCGGGTTGAACTTGCGCACATACGCCGTCGACTTGCCGGCCTCGCCGATCCCCTGGGTGATCGTGATCACCACCGGCGTGTAGTTCTCCGCGGTGAAGTCAGTGGTGGAGCCGATGTCCTCCCAGAAATGCGGTGGCTCTTTGAAGATCGGCCCAATCGCAAAGCCGAGCGCCGGGAGCGTGAAGGCACCGGCCGCGATCACGCCCGCCGTGTGTGCAGTGCCGGTCATGAACCGCCGCCGCGTGACCGTCTCGCCCTCGAAGGCGCCAGGGATCCCCCGGTCGGCGGTGTACTTGGACTTGTGCTGGGTGTGCTTGTCTGGCACTGCTGAACAATATCGAGGCGCGATTCAGGCGTTGAACAGGCGGTGCGGTCGGGGGCATGGACGGGACGCGGGAGCGCATGCTGGTGGCACGTGGCGTCACGGCGGCGAGGCCGCAGGGCGCTCGCGCAGGGCCGGCACTTGTGCGCATCGCCTCGATCGCCTCCGGGGCGCCCGCGAGCGCGAGGTCCTTGGCGCGCCTGTGGGCCTCGCTCGATCCCCAGCCGACGGCGCGGGCGCCCGCTGCCCATACCGCGCCGGCCAGCTCCGGTTTGTTCGCAGCATGGGCGAGCGCGCTGAGCGTGATCGTGTCCGCCAGCTCCGCCACGGCCGCCGTGTCGCCGAGCGCGACCAGGCGGGCCAGCCCGAGCGCATACAGCCGGTCCCCCGCCAGCAGGCTGAGGTCCGCTTCGAATGTGCGTGCCACGCGCGGCGTTCCGTAGTGCAGCAGGTAACCCTCGTAGATTGCCTCCATCAACAGCTCGTAGTCCTCGCGGGCACCCTCGGCGCGCGGGCCCGAGGCGGCGAGCTGCGCAGGGCTCTGGGGCCCGTGATCCTCGCAAGCCAGCGCCTGCGGACCGGCGCCTGCGGGGTCCACCAGGCTCGCCATCAGGCCGCCCTCGTCGAGCAGGAGTGCTCGCAGCCGCTGCAGCGACGAGCTCGGGGCAGGCGGCGTAGAGGTGGCGCTCATTCGAGCTCCGCGAAGGCGGCGGTGGCAGCGGCGACGGTGCGTTCGATGCTGCTCCGGGGTGTGCGCCAGGGACGGGAACCAGGCCTCGAACTGCGACGGAGGGGTGCATAGACGCCCCGCGAGATACAGCTCCCGGCACCAAGCCGCATGGGCCTGCAGGTCGCATTTGCGCGCGTCCTCGAAGTTCCTGATGGGACTGTCCGAGAAGAAGACCGTCAGCAGACCGGGGACGCTTGCGACCTGGATCGGATACCCGCCGGCCTGCTCCGTGCAGGCCGCGTGCGCAGCCGGGCCAGCCGCTCGGTGACCGCGGCCAGGCGCAGGTAGGCCGGCTCGTCGAGCAGGGCGAGCGTCGCGAGGCCGGCGGCAATCGCCAGCGGGTTGCCCGACAGGGTGCCAGCTTGGTAGACCTCACCGGCGGGTGCCAGCAGGCGCATAAGCTCGAGCCCGACCACCGACCGCGGCCGCGGGCAGGCCGCCACCAAGGATCTTGCCCATGATCGTGAGATCGGCTCCCACGCCCGTCATTCCTGTGCACCACCGCGCGCCACGCGGAAGCCTGAGATCACCTCGTCGAGCACGAGCAGCGCCCCATTCTCATCTGCCTGCTCACGCAGCAGCTCGAGGAAACCAGCCTGCGCCGGGACCAGGCCCATGTTGGCGGGCAGCGGCTCGGCGAGGATCGCCGCGAACTCGTATCGCGCAGTGGCGGCCCTCAGCGCCCCGGGGTCGTTCCACGGCACGATCACCGTGCAGGCCGCTGTGCTTGCGAGAACGCCCGGGCTTGCAGGGAGTGCCTGAGTGGCTAGGCCCGATCCCGCCTGTGCGAGCAGGCCGTCGGCGTGGCCGTGGTAGGCACCGGCGAACTTGAGCAGCCATCTCGCGACCGGTCGCCGCACGGGCCAGACGGATGGCTGTCATCGCCGCCTCGGTTCCCGAGGAGGTCATGCGCAGCATCTCGACCCCCTCGATCCTTCGCGTCACCTCCACCGCCAGCTCCACCTCAGCGGCCGTTGGCGCGCCAAAGCTAGTGCCCTTCGCCGCAGCCGTGGCGAGGGCATCGAGCACCGGTGGGTGGGCGTGGCCGTGGATCAGCGGGCCCCAGGAGCAGACATAGTCGATGTAGCGGTTGCCGTCGACGTCGATCAGCTCGGCGCCCTCGCCGCGGTCGATGAAGATCGGGTCGCGGCCGATCGCGCGCATCGCGCGCACAGGGGAGTTGACCCCGCCCGGAAGGACCTCGAGCGCCTGGCGATATGAGCGTCGTCGAGCGAGCGTCGGTGAGCGAGGAGGTCAGGGAGCGGACCTGGTCACGGGTGGCGGCGGGGAGCTCCGGGGTGCGGGCCGGCAGCTTGCGTGGGAGCCGGGCTGGGCAGCTCACGCGTGCTGGCTCTCCCAGTTCTTGAAGTCCTCGGTGAAATACAGCAGGCGGATCTTCTTGAACTCGGTCGAGGAGTACAGCGTGGCACGCTCGTGGATGCCCGTCTGCTCAGCGATCGCATCCAGCACCGCGTCGCACTCCTCCTTGGAGCGGCCGTGCGCCATCGTGAACACCGAGTACGGCCAGTCCTCATAGGTCGGGCGCTCGTAGCAATGAGAGATGCCGCGGAAGGACGCCATCCGCGGTCCGAGCTCGGCGATCTGCTCAGGAGAGACCTTCCAGACGCCCATCCCGTTGGCCGAGAATCCCGCGCGACGGTGGTAGAGGATCGCGGCCACACGGCGGAGCAGGCCGCGCTCGCGCATACCCTGCATGTGCTCGAGCAGCGCATCGGTATCGATGCCCAGGCGCGCGGCGGCCGGAGCGTAGGGCTCGGAGATCACCGGCATGTCGCCCTGGGTGGCGCGGATCACGTCCTTGTCCAGCTCGTCATAGGCGACAGGCTCGAGGTCGACGGGCTCCACGGCGACGCCTTCGCTGGTGAGCGCCTTGGTGCCGCCCTCCATTTCGAGGTCCATGCGGATCTTGAACAGTTTGAGCGTGGGCAGCTGGCGGATCGACTCGGCGCCGGTGAGGCGCTGGAGCACGTCGAGCGTCCCCTCGAGACCGAGGCGCGAGTCGGGCTCGACGGCGAGCGTGAACCACATGTTGAAGTCGTGGTTGCGCAAGTAGTTGTGCGAGACGCCGGGGTGGGAGTTGACGATCTTGGCCGCCTGCCAGGGGTTCTCGGGGTCGACCTTGGCTGCCACGAGCATCGATCCGTAGCCCAGGGCACGAGTGTCGTAGATCGGCGTGACCTGGCGGATGATCCGCTCGTCGAGCAGGCGCTGGACGCGCGCGAGCACCTCCTGCTCGGTCACCCCGGCGGCCTGCGCAACCGCTGCATAGGGACGTGGCTGCAGGGGAAAGGAGCCCTGCATGAGGTTGAGCAGCTTGCGGTCGAGGTCGTCGAGCGCCACCGCGGCACCGTCCTTGCGCGTGCGCGTCTTCGGAATCGCGGCGGCGGCGCGGTCGGGGGAGGGGGGCTGCTGGGGAGTCAGCTCTACTCGGCTAGCCATTGGGCCGCGTCCTTTGCGTGGTAGGTGATGATCGTCTCAGCGCCCGCGCGGCGCAGCGATGTGAGGATCTCGAGCACGGTCGCGCGCTCGTCCACATAGCCCGCCGCGGCGGCGGCCTTGACCATCGCGTACTCGCCGCTGACGTTGTATGCCGCCACCGGCAGCCGCGTCGCGCGCTTGACCGACGCGATCACGTCGCCGTAGGCCAGCGCCGGCTTGACCATCACCATGTCGGCACCCTCCTGCACGTCGAGCAGCGCCTCGCGCACCGCCTCCTCGCCATTGGCCGGGTCCAGCTGGTAGGCACGCCGGTCGCCGAACGCCGGCGTCGAACCCGCCGCGTCGCGGAACGGCCCGTAGAAGGCAGACGCGAACTTCGCCGAGTAGGCGAGGATCGGGGTGTCGGCAAAGCCCTCGGCGTCGAGCTCGGAGCGGATCTCGCGCACACGCCCGTCCATCATGTCCGACGGAGCCACCAGGTCGGCGCCCGCGCGCGCCTGGCTGACCGCCGTGCGCGCGAGCAGCTCCACGCTCGCGTCGTTGTCCACCACGCCGTCCTCGCGCAGCACGCCGCAGTGGCCGTGGTCGGTGTACTCGCATAGGCACACGTCCGTGACCACCAGCAGCTCTGGCAGCGCCCGCTTGATCGCGCGCGCGGCGGTCTGCACGACGCCCTCGTCGTCCCATGCCCCCGAACCCTCCCCATCCTTCTCCGCTGGCACACCGAACAGCATCACGGCGGCGATCCCCAGGGCAGCCACCTCTCGGGCCTCCTCAAGCGCGCCGGAGATCGATAGGCGCTCGACGCCGGGCATCGTCGCGATCGGCTCGCTGTTCGCTGCGTTCTGCGAAATGAACATCGGCAGCACGAGCTGCTGAGAGCGGAGCTCCGTCTCACGCACGAGCCCGCGCAGGGAAGCCGTTGCGCGCAGCCTGCGCATGCGCGTTTGAGGGAAAGCCATCGCCCTTCAGGATACCCCCGCTCAGTCCAAGCGCCGCAGCCCCACACGCGCGAGCAAGCCGAACAGCACGACCAGGCCAGCGAGGTGCGCGAGGGAGACCCCGATGCCGGGGGCGGATTGATTGACGGCCGCATCGAGCGCCTGCAGCGCCGCCTTGAAGGGAAACACGAACGAGATCACGCCGATCGCGTCATACAGGCCGCTTGCCACCGCCCCCGCCGGGACCAGCGCGAGGAAGGCCAGCGGCAGCGAGGTCAGGAAGGCCAGCAGCGACGCCGCACGCACCTCCCGGGCGAGCACGCCGATCGCCACACCAAGCGTTCCAAACGCGAGCGCGCCGAGAGCGAGCGACGCCAGCCACAGCCCGGCACGGCTCCAGTCGAGGCTCACAAACGCACCGATGCCTGCAAGCATCGCGAAGGCGAGCAGGAACGAGCAGCCCGCGCCGAGCAGCGCCTTCTCGACCAGCAGCCCCTCGCGCGAGGCCAGCCCGCGCACGAGCCGCTGCAGCGTGTTCTCCTCGCGCTCGAGGGCAAGGCCGCCCGAGGCCAGCAGGACGGCGACGAACATCAGCGAGATGCTGACCGCGACGACGACCGCGAACGTGTTCAGCGGCGTGCGCCGGCCGGAGATCAGCGTGCTCTTGATCTGGATCGGCTGTCCGATCGTCGACAGCACGTTCTTGGCGAGGCCGAGGTTCTGCGCGGCGAACTGCGCGAAGGCATCCATCCGTTCCAGCAGCCGCGGTCCGGACCAGGCGGCTGGCGCGCGATGATGCCCTTCAGCCGCGGAGGGGATCTGGCTGAGCCCGATCAGGTCCGGCGGCGCGCCGAGCACGCCGAGGTTGCCACCCTTCAGCAGCAGGCCAATCGCCTGCGCGGCGGCTGCTGGATCTGTTCGGAGAACCCCAGGTTCGCCTGAGCGAGCGCGGAGTTGAGCTGTGACTGCACGAGGGACTGCTCCAGAGCGTTGCCGTTGTACAGCACTTCCAAAGTGCGCTTGGCTCAGGCCGGAGGAGACACGTGCGGCGATGTTTCGTGGGGATCACCACCGCAGCCAGCACACGACCGGACTTGATCGCGGCGATCGCCTGTGCTCGCGAGGAGGCGTGGACGGACTGGACCTGGCTGAACAGCTCCTCCGCGTACCGTCCCACGGCGACGTGTTCGCTGCCGACCGCGATCGTCTGCCCCGGCGGAGTTTCGTTGACGATCGCCACGCGCGGCTTGGTGGGACCGCGTGAGAGAGCCAGCCCGATCAACAACGCGATCGCCACGGGATAGATCACAAGCAGCGCCACCGTCAGCCGCGAGCGGCGCAGGATCAGGGCAAATCCTTCTTCCAGCAGCCCACCTCACCGGTGACCACGCCCATGCAGAAATGACACGAACGCGCCCTCGAAGTCCCCCTTCTCCTCGCTCGGCCGCGGCGAGGAGAGCCTGTGGGAGAGCCGTCGAACAGCAGCTCCCCCTCGGCGAGCACCAGCGCGCGCTCGGCATAGCGCTGCACCTCGTTCACGTCGTGCGTGGAGAACACCACGCTCGTGCCGGCGGCCGCCAGGCTTCCGACGAAGTCCCACAGCCGCGCGCGCTGGGCCGGATCGAGAGCCGAAGAGGGCTCGTCGAGCGCGAGCACGGGAGGATCCGCGAGCAGGCCGATCGCGACGTTGACGCGCTGACGGTTGCCGCCCGAGAGGCGTCCCACCTGCTCGCCGGCGCGCTCGCCCAGGCCCGTCTGCTCGAGCATCCGCTCCACCGCCCGTGCCGGGTCGGCGACCTTCTCCAGGCGGGCGAACAACTCGAGGTTCTCCGCGACCGACAACTTCGCATAGACCGCGGGGGATTGAGGCACCCACCCGATTTCGCGGGGAGCCCTGCTCACGCTGCCCGCGCTCGGGCGCTGGATGCCCGCGAGGATCGAAAGGAGCGTCGTCTTGCCCGCGCCGTTGGGCCCGACGACCGCCACCAGCTCACCCGCGCCAGCATCGAAGCTGACGCCGCGCAGCGCCTCGCGCTCGCCATAGCGCATCGCGAGGTCCCGGACACTCAGAACAGGCCCGCCAAGCCCGGCCCCGGCCAGCGTCTCGCTCACAGAACTCCGTCTTGTGAGTGCTCCCACGGCTCGAGCGTCAGGTGGCGGCTCAGGTAGACGGCCGTCTCGCGCAGCATCGAGAGGATCGGCAGCGCGATCAGAGCGCCGACGATCCCGTGCAGCTGGAGACCGAGCAGCAGCGCAAAGATGACCAGCAGTGGATTGATGCGCAGCGTGTGCCCGAAGATCTGCGGCGCGACCACGTGGCCCTCGAGCTGCTGCAGGCCAACGAATAGCAGCGCCACCCACAGCGCCGTGACCGGGTCGGTGAACAGCGCCACGAGCACCGGCGGCAGGGCGCCGAGGATCGGCCCGACGTAGGGCACGAGCTCCATCACGCCGTAGAACATCCCGAAGGCCACCGCGTACTTGCTCCCGGCCGGGAAGATCCCGGTCACGCCGAACAGATACAGGGCAAACCCCGCGGAGGCGCCCATGACCGTGCTGAACAACAGCTGGCCACCGACGTAGCGCGCGACGGCGTTCTGTACGAGGATTGGATAGTCATCCGTGCGCGAGCCGTCGCCATCGGGCATCACCCGGCGCACGAGCCCCCCGATCTGCTTGCCGTAGAGGAGCATGTACACCGACAGCACGAACACCAGCACGAGGTCGAAGATCGCGTTCGCCGCTTCGGTGGCAAGCGCTCCCCCGAACGACGCCAGTTTGCCGGCGCTCTTGGCCACTTTGTCCTGAACGCTCTGCAGCGCCGTTTTGCCCTGCTGAACGAGGTGCAGATGGATGCCGCGTTTGTCCAGTTCGCCCTGAAACGTCGCGATCTTCTTGTTGGCTTCGTCCACGATCTGGGGGAGGTTGTTCGAGAACGTGCGCACCTGATTGGAGATAGGGTTCGCGAGCAGGACACCGATACCGGCCAGCGTCAGGAAGAATGCGAGGTATACGGTGAGCACCGCCAGGCCGCGAGGAAACCGCGAGCGCTGGAGGAAGGCGACAGCCGGGTTGAGGATCAACGCGATGACTCCTGCGACGATGAAGATCACCAGCACTTTCCCAGCGGCTTTCGCCAGCGCCCAGCACCCGAGCAGCGCGACCGGCAGCAGCACCAGCTGGACCCAGCGGGGCACGACCACGCGGGGTGGATTGGATCCCTGCCCACCCGGCGGGCCGGCCAGCTCCCGCTCTTGCGCGCCTGGCGAGGCTGCCTGCGGCGCGCTCCCGGGAACGCCGCTCATCTGCCTCCCACCACCATGGGTGGAGTATGGCTGAGTCGCAGGCGGCGAGGACCGCGCAGACGCCTGTGAGCATCCTGTTCGTCGGCGACCTCGTCGGGGGCATCGGCCGGCGCACGCTGCTCAGCTGCCTGCCCATCCTGCGCGAGCGTTTCGACCCTACCTTCGTGGTGATCAACGGCGAGAACGTCGCCGGCGGGCTGGGAATCACGCCGAAGGCCGCTGATGAGCTACTCGGGGCCGACGTCGATGCGATCACGCTCGGCAACCATACCTATCACCGGCGCGAGATCTACTCCTATCTGGACTCCGAGCCGCGGATCGTGCGCCCGGCAAACTTCCTGCGCAGCCAGCCGGGGCACGGAACATGCGTGGTGCAGCGGAACGGCGTGCGCCTCGGCGTGGTCAACCTGAGCGGCAACCTGCACCTGCGCGCAGGGCGCTCGGCGTTCACCGAGATCGAGGTGGCGCTCGGGGAGCTCGGCGCCGTCGACCACATCCTCGTAGATGTGCATGCGGAAGCGACCTCGGAGAAGGTCGCGATGGGCTGGCACCTCGATGGGCGCGTGACGGCCGTCGTCGGCACGCATACGCACGTGCCCACCGCAGACGCGCGCGTGCTGCCGGGAGGGACCGCCTACATCACCGACGTCGGCATGACCGGCCCGCGCGGCGGCGTGATCGGCGTGAAGCGCGAGCAGGCGATCGAGTCGCTGCTCACGCAGATGCCCGTGCACTTCGAGACCTCGCAGGAGGACCCGTGGCTCATGGGAGTGCTGATCCGCTGTGAGGCGCGCTTGCGAGCGGACTCCATCGAGCAGGTGCTAATGCCTGCGCCTGACTCGCCTGCAGCGCAGTAGGGCCATCAACGCCTGCGCGGAGGGAGTCGGGTGGGGTTCCAAGCAGCGCGATCATCACGAGCCCGAAGAACCAGGGTATATAGAGGTAGAACCAGTGTTCTACGCCGAGCTGTGTGGCGATCATCACCGCGGCGCAGGCCGCTGCAAGGCCGACCAGGTCTGGGCGTCGCGGGAAGACCGCCAGCCCTATGGCGAGAGCGACCGCGGCGAGTTGTACAGCCAGCTGGAGCCCGTGCAAGCCGTAGAGACCCCAGATGGAGAAAGGCGAGTCACGGTTGGCCTGATAGACGATCGTGCGCTCGTAAATCGTGTGCAGCGAGTCGTGGCTCAGCGCGGGGACCGACACCAGCGCGGCGGTGACGGCGAAGGCGAGCAGGAACTGGGCAAGCGCGCGCGGACGGCGAGCGCGCGATGAATCCCGCAGGCCGTGGGTACCCAGCAGCGGCGCGAGCGCGAGCGGGGCGAACTTGCTCAGCCCGGCCAGCGCCGCGAACGCCCCCCGTGCGGGCGCTGAGCTGGCGAGCAGGATCGCCGCGAGGATCAGCACGGCCACGAGCGTGTCGTTGGAGTTGCTCTCCAGCGCAAACAGCGTAAAGGGGTAGGAAACCCACGCATACGCGAGGGCAATACCCAGCGACGGCCCGCGAATGCGACGGCCGAGCAGGAACATCAGCGCCACCGCGAGCAGGTCGAACACGACCGTGGCGGCGTGGGCGGCGGGCAGGTCGTCCCACTTGCCGCTCCAGCCGAAGATCTGCTCGAACGGAACATAGGCCTCGTAGTTGACAGGGCCGTAGGTGTCACCGTGTTCGTTGTCCGCCGGGTAGTGGCCGTATAGAGCCCCACCCGCCCCGCCATGGACGATCCGCTGCGCTCCGATCACACCGGCGTAGCCGACATCGATCACGTTCGAGTCGGTCACGTTCAGCGCGATGCGAAAGCCGAGCAGAAAAACCACGCCGAGCGCCAGCCAGAAGATGCGATGCCCGCCCGCCCAATGCCCACCGGCCCCTCGCTGGCGGCTGCGGCGCCGTGTCAGCGCGAGCATCCGTGCGAGCAAATAGAGCAGCGGCGGATAGGCCAGCGGCACCGAGGCGTAGATGTGCGCGTGGTTGAAGAAGGCGAGCGAGACCGAGAACGACAACAGCACGAGCAGGTCGAGATGCAGCAGCTGAAAAGGCCTGCGCCGGTCGATAAATGGCAGCAAGAAGAGCACGCACAGTGGCAGCCAGATATACAGCGCACCTGCGTGGCGCCCGAACGCACCCTGATAGCCGCGCGCCATCGACCAGGCGACCTGAAAGCCCGTCCATTGTTCGAGGACGCGGCCGGACAGGTCATCGATGATCACCTGCCCGATCTCCTTCTTGCCGTTCTTGGAGAAATAGCTGACCTGCCAGTGGAACGCGGGCTTCAAATAGGCACCGCCGTAGGAGCCGGGGTATTCCCGCCGGACGGACTTCATCTTCGCCAGGCGCCCGGCAATCGCGAGCACCTGGCTGGCCGATAGCCTGCGCCCTGCCGGCGGCTCATCTGAGGCCGGCACCGGGACAGGGGCTTCGGGATTTGCCGGGGAAGCCGCTGATGGGGAGGACGACGAGGAAGCGCCTGTCGCGGTGCTGACGGGCGGAGCGCCCGCACCGGCTCTCGCGGGCTGCGGAGCGCTCCCGAGCGAGCCCGCCGCGGCATGCGCGGTGGCGGGTAACGCGCAAGCGAGCGCACAGGCGATGAGGGTCAGCGAGCGCCGCACCACGCGAGCGTAACGGGAGCGCTCGCGAACGGCCTACAGTCCCACCGGCGGCTGCTCGCCTTCCGCTGTCAGGCCGAAGTGCCGCAATACGAGCGGGGCGATGTCGCGGATCGCCCACTGGGCGGGCTCCTCGACGGGGTCTGACTGAAGAAGTCGATCCCACCCGCCCCGGCTTGCCGGCCTTCGGCGGGCTGCGCCACCCTCTAGGCCGCAGAGGACGAGCGCCCCGAGCGAGTCCGATACGTGCAGCGAGCCGTGGCTGCCGCCGCCCATGTGCGCAGCGCCGCCCCAGTCCACGAACTCATAACCGGGGGCAGCGCTCAGCAACACCTCACCGGAGGTGGGGCACGTGAGCGCCGGCCACAGGCGCGCCAGAGCGTCGGGGTAGGCGGGTGTCGTAAGCGCGTTATCGCCTCCACGTACGGCCGCATTGAGGACTCCCAGCGCACCGTCCACATGCCAGCTCGCGCCGCGCGCGTCGAGCAGATCACCGCCGGGGGCGAAGCGCAGCTCGCCGCGACCGGGGCTCGATACCACCCCCTCGGAAGGCCGGTCGTGCGCGTCATAGGAGAGCCAGGCGACGAGGTCCACGCCCTCGATCGCCAGCGCGCGAGCCACGACCGAGGCGCGCATCGCGTCACGCTCGGCCTCATTCAGCGCGTACACCATCGCCGCGCGTTGGGAGGGACAGACGGCAATGTGGGGTTCCTGATCATTCCCGCCCCGGGTACGGGACTGGGTACGCGTGCCGGTCAGCGCACCGAGGAGGTTGGCGCCTTCCGGCTGGAGCACCCCCAACCCGGCGAGCTCCTCCTGGAGGTCGATCGCGCTCTCCACGGGCGCCTGCGAGTGATCGGCCATCACGATCACCGCGTGCTCCTGCAAGAAACTGTCGATCCCCCCGCCGGCGTCGAACACGCGCGGCGAGCTGCAGGTCGGCCTGGGCGATCGAGCGCAGCTGGCCCTCGGGCCCGTGCTTGTGGGAGTACCAGTCGTTGTCCGGCAGCGACAGCAGCAAAAAGTCGAACAGGTCGTGCTCGACCATGTAGGCGCTGACGCAGCCGGAATGGCGGTCGCGCACCCCCGGCATGCCCAGGCCGAGCGGCAGCCGGTGGGCCGCGAGGCGAAAATGTCGGCGTAGAACAGCTCGCGCGGGCCCATCACCGGATGGCGCATCAAGCGCGAGGCAAAACGCGTCAGGGTGGTGTCGCGCTGGGGCTCGTGGCGGTGCCGGCCCCTATACATCAGATAGGTGGTCCCAGCCGTGCGCTGGCCAGCGTCGTCGAGCGTCTCGAAGACCGTCGGCGTCTGCTGCGACAGGTGTGCGCGGTTCATGTTGTAGACGAGGTCCGTCAGCTGGCGGGTGATCCCGAAACGCTGGCCCGCGCGGAAGCTCGAGCCGTACTCGACGTAGCGTTCCTCCTCGCGGTGAAACCAGTTCATGCCCGGGATGTGGTGCTCGTCCTGCGCGGCGCCGGTGACGATCGATGCGGCGCACACCGGCGTCACAGACGGAAAAGCAGCCACGCAGTCGTTCACGTAGCTGCCTCGCGCCATCAGCGCCGCGAGCACCGGCGCAACCCCCTCGGCGACCGCGCGCTCGAGCATCGCGGGCGCCATCGCGTCGATCACACAGAGGACGAGCTTTCCCGGGGAGCTCACTAGCGCCCGAGGATTCTCAGGCCGGCGTACTTCTCTGCAGAGCGACCGCGCCCTCGCCAGACGAACCACCCGAGCAGCGCGAGCGCCACGTAGCCGAGCGGGTGCAGCAACGCGACCAGCGCGGCGAACAGCAGCGCCACGGCGTCGAGGTACACGGTCAGCGCCTCTCGCGCGGCGCGGTCGGGCAGGCGCTCGCGGGCTCGGGCGATCACCGGTCCGGAGGCGCGCAGGGCGAGCGCGGCGGCCGCGGCTCCGCCGATCAGCCCCGGCCACCAAGCGTCACCGTGCGCGGCAAGCGTGCCGGCGAACAGCAGCGCGGCGGCCGCCACTGCCTGCGCGGCGATCGCGGGCTGCGCGACGGCCTGAAAGCGCTCCTGGCCAAGGCGCAACTGCAGAAGATAGGAGTTCAACGAACACGAGCGCGACCGCAATCAGCCACCAGCCGGCCTGCAGAAAGTGGAAGTGGTTCGTGAAGAGGACTCCCAGTGCCCCGGCCGAGCCGAGCACGCCCACGAGCAGCGCCGGCAGGTAGGGGCGCAGCCCGCAGGCGAGCGCGAGGCCGAGGCCGAGGCCGATATAGAAGAAGGTGCCGTTCATGCAAATTGCCGGTTGCCGGTGCGCTACCGTGCCAGGATGCGAGGCCCGGACGATAGACGACGCACCCGGCCGGCTGCGCACGAGCTCGCGCGCTACGAAGCGCTGTTCGCCGCGCGCACGCGGGGGATGAAAAGCTCGGCGATGCGCGAGATGATGGCGCTCACCGAGCGCTCCGACGTGATCTCGCTGGCAGGCGGGCTGCCCGACACCACCACGTTCGCGCCCGAGCTGTACGCGAAGCTGATGGCCCAAGTCGCGGCGGAGTCCACCGCGCGGGCGCTCCAGTACGGCCCGACCGAGGGAATGACGGCCACGATCGACTGCATCGTCGAGGTGATGGCCGCTGAGGGCACCGAGATCGAGGCGGATGAGGTGATCGTCACGACCGGCGGCCAGCAGGTGATCGACCTGGTCTGCAAGACCCTGATCGACCCCGGCGACGTGATCGTCGCCGAGGCTCCCACCTACCCGGGGGCCGTGCCGACCTTCAGCGCATATGAGGCCGAGGTCGTCCAGATCGAGATGGACTCAGACGGGATGCCGATCGACGAGCTGGAGAGCACGCTCGACCGCTTGCAGAGCGAAGGCCGCCGCCCGAAGTTCATCTACACGATCCCCAACTTCCAGAACCCCGGCGGCGTGACGATGTCGCTGCCTCGCAGGAAGCGGCTCGTCGAGGTGGCGCGCGAGCGCGAGCTGCTCGTGCTCGAGGACAACCCATACGGCCTGCTGCGCTATGAGGGTGACCCCCTGCCGACCCTCTACTCGCTGGACGCCGGACACAGCCAAGGCGGCAGCAGCGACCTCGTGATCTACCTCGGGACCTTCTCCAAGATCCTCTCGCCGGGCCTGCGGCTTGGGTGGGCCGTCGCGCCGCGCCCGGTGCTGGAGAAGCTCAACCTCGGCAAACAGGGAGCCGACCTGTGCAGCTCGCCAATGACCCAGCTGTTCGTCGCCGCCTACTTCGCCGAGCGCGATGCCGCAGGAAGGCCGGCTTGGATCGATTACGTGGAGCGCTTGAAGAACCTCTACCGGGCACGCCGGGACGCGATGTTCGAGGCGCTGGAGGCCAACTTCGGCGACGGTGCCAGCTGGACCCGGCCGCAGGGCGGGCTGTTCATCTGGGCCACGCTGGACGAGCGCATTGACACAACCGACCTGCTCGCCCTGGCCACCAGCGAGCGCGTCGCGTTCGTGCCCGGGCGCGCCGCATATGTGGACGGCCGCCGCGGCTCCTCCTCGATGCGACTGAACTTCGCCGGCATCCCCGAGCACAATATCCACGAGGGCATCCGGCGAATCGGCAAGGCGATCCGCGAGCAGCTCGGCCTACTCGGCTCCCTGACGGGCATTCCAGGGCCGGTCACGCCCCCCGCAGAGCCGAGGCCCCACAGCGGCAGTCCACTGGCCGATGTGCTCGAGCTGCCGCGCCGGGATGAGACCGACGCGGCTCGCCGGCACGGCGATCAATGAAGGTCGCAGTCCTGAAGGGGGGCCGTTCGCTGGAGCGCGCCGTGTCGCTGCGATCGGCGGCCCAGGTCGAGGATGGCCTGCAGCGACTGGGTCACGAGGTGCTCCCGATCGACGTGGGCGCCTCGTTCGCCTCGGACCTGCTGGAGACGAGGGCGGATGTCGCGTTCGTTGCGCTGCACGGGCGCGACGGCGAGGACGGCACGGTGCAGGAGGTCTTGGAGGCGCTTGGGATGCCTTACACGGGCTCGCCCCCGGCGGCGTGTGTGCGCTGCACGGACAAGGCGCTCGCCAAGCACCTAATGCTCGAGGCCGGCATTCCGACGCCGGCATTCCGCTCGCTGCGCGAGACGGCCGTCAAAGATCTTGGCGCGGGAGCGGCGTTGCCGGCGATCGAGACGGAGATCGAGTTTCCGATGGTCATCAAGCCAGCCCGGGGAGGCTCCGCGCTCGGCGTCAAGTTCGCGAGCGATAGCGCCGGGCTGCCCGGGGCAATGGTCGGCGCCTTCTCCTATGACGGAGCGGTCCTCCTGGAACGGCACGTGAAGGGAAAGGATCTGGCCGTCTCCATTCTCGACGGCGAGGCCCTGCCGATCGTGGAGGCGGTGCCGCGCGAGGAAGGCTTCTACGACTACGAGTCGCGCTACAAAATCGGCATGACGACGTTCGTCTGCCCGGCTGATCTGCCCGAGGAAACGACCGCGCGAGCCCAGGAGCTGGCCCTCAGAGTGTACGAAGTGCTCGGCTGCCACGGCTTTGCACGGGTCGATCTGATGCTCGACGAGGACAGCGGCGAGTTGTGGGTGCTGGAGGTCAACGTCGTCCCCGGCCTGACCGAGACGAGCCTCCTCCCCCAGGCCGCAGACGCCGCCCGGATCGGCTTCGACGACCTGGTGGCGCGGATCCTGCACAGCGCGTTTACCCGCTAGGAAGAGCGCCCCGTGGTGGGGCACGGAGGCCCCACCCCCACTCGCGTTGTGGGTGACACGTACCTGCGCGGATGCGACCCAAAAAGACCAGACATTCCCCCTGCAACCCTGGTTCCCTGTCACGAGGCCTGTACCCAGGGGGAGGGGGGGTACTGGTGCCCGCCCTCCAGGGCTTGCCTTCCCCCAGCCTAGGAATCGCCCGCGGCAAAGTCCTCCGGGGAAACATGATCGAGGAACTCCTTGAACTTCTCGACGACGTCCTCTGACTCCTCCACGTTGTGCTCGAACTCGATGGCGGACTCGGAGATGACCTCCTCCGCGGCGTAGATCGGAGCACCGGAGCGCACCGCCAAAGCGATCGCGTCGCTCGGCCGGGAGTCGATCTCGAGCTCACGACCGCCCACGCTGAGGGTGATCGAGGCGAAAAAGGTGTTCTCGCGCAGCTCGGTGACCGCCACCTGGGTGCACTTGACGTCCAGCTCGCCGAGGATGTCGCACAGCAGGTCGTGGGTCATCGGCCGCGGCGTGCCGGCGCCCTGGAGCTTCATCAAGATCGAGGCAGCCTCGGGATGTCCGATCCAGATCGGCAGGAACTTGTTGCCCTCGGCCGTCTTCAAGAGCACGATCGGCTGCTTGCCAACCATGTCGAAGCTGACGCCGTAGATGACCATCTCCTGCACGCAAGTCCTCCGTAAGGGGGAAAGGCCAGAGTATAGGTACCCGCTGGGCGCCCTCCGACGGCCCAGGCGGCCCCGATCAGCGCCTGGCGGCAGCCCTGGTAGGTGGGATCTCCTCCTCGGCCCGGAAGCTCCAGAGCTTGTTGCCGAGGAAGTTCAGCGGCATCGACGCCGCCACGGCCAGCGCCTGGGCCGGGACCTTGGCCAGGCCGGCGCCCTCTACGAACAGCATGAGCAGCAGCAAGCTGCAACCCTCAGCCACGAGGCTCACCGCGAGGAAGCGCAGCGCCTGGAAGTGCGCCCTCCCGGCGCGCGCGTCGAACGTCCAGTGGCGGTTGAGCACGAAGTTATTGATCACCGCGACCAGCCACGCGGCAACCGACGCGACCCGGTAGTCGACCCCCACAGGGTGCACGAACAACGAGTAGACCGCTAGGTTCACGGCGAAGCCGACGCCACCGACGAGCCCGAAACGGACGAGCTGCAACCAGTTCGCCAGGCGCATGCCGTGCAAGAGGCGAATGTGCGGCCGGATCTCCACGGCGGTCGCCTCGTCGCGCATCCACCCAGGGTAGCGACACGTCATGGCGGATGCTCCCGCTAGCCTTCGATGGATGCGCTCGTGGCGAAAGGTGATCAGCGGGTGGGGCTGCGTGCTCCTCGTGGCAGCGCTCGGCGGCTGCGGTCAGGCCGGGCAGCGCAGGGGGTTCCGCTCCGCACTCCTCCAAGGCGAACGCCAAAGCTGGATCCCCGGTCGAGGTGGCGGCCGTGGCGAGCCCATCCGCCGGACCGGCCACGACAGCGGGCGCGGGAGGCACTGCCAGGGAGGTACGCGATCCGGAAGAAGCCAAGAGCTTTCCCCTGCCGGCGTCGGTGCACCACCGGTCCGCCAGCGCACCGCGGGTGGCCGGCGAAGCCGCAGTGGCGGCGGGTGCGCCGTCCGACGCCGAAGTGCGCCGCGAGCTCAACCAGATGCACGCGGTGGAACAGACCGCACAACGGGCCCAACGCCAGATCCTGACCCCCGTCGCCGGTGGCGAGTCGGTCGGAGGCAACGGCACGATCACCCCGCCCCCCGGCATCCCCGCAGTCGTCGCCAAGGTGATCGCGGGAGGCAACGCGATCGCCGACTTCCCCTACATCTGGGGCGGCGGGCACGCTTCGTTCGTCGCCAACGGGTATGACTGCTCGGGCTCTGTGAGCTATGCCTTGGCGGCGGGCGGCCTGCTCGGCGCTCCGCTGGTCTCAGGCGATCTCGCCAGCTGGGGCGAACCTGGCCCTGGCCGCTGGATCACGATCTACGCAAACGCCGGCCACACGTTCATGGACGTCGCTGGCATGTGGTTTGACACCGCAGGCCGTTCCGGCCCCTACGCATCCCGCTGGCTCGTCGCCACGCCCCCACTCGTCGGCTACGCAGTCCGCCACCCGCAGGGGCTGTAGGGGGAGGAAGACATGATCGCCGGCATCACCGCGATCCTCATCCCGCTTGCCCTAGACGGCGAATCGGTCAATAGCAACAACACCGCGATCGCCGCCGTCTCGCTGGCCTCGATCGCCTGCGGCTTTCTGCTACTGGGCGCGCTGTGGTATTTCGTCTTCCGCCCCAAGGCGTGGGACAAAGACAAAGACGACCCGCCGCCGCGGGGCTGAGACACCTGCGCTCCGCGGAGCGCGCGGCGCGAGCCTCAGCGGGAGAGGTTGACGGTGCTGAGCACCGTCGTTGACAGCGGGCTGTGGGAGGCGTTACGAACGATCAGTCTGACCATCAGCGTCACCTTGTGCAATTTGCGCAGTTTCGCTGCGGTCTTCTTGCCAAACAGGATCTTCACAGTATTCCTGCCGCCCTTTGTCGTAATCAGAATCGCTTTCGCAATCACGATCTGTGCAGGCGTGCCCACGGCGAGGCCAGTCGCGGGTGCACCATGAAGGCCGATCCGCTTGGCAGTCGAGGCCGCGAGCAAAACCTGGAACTGGCCCGCGACCTGCTCGTTCACCGAGTAGCTGACCACCAGACCGTTACGCAAAACCTTCCGCAGCGATTTCGAGGCGATTGAGGCACTGGCCACCGGGCCGGGGATCGGTTTGGTGGTGGACCCAGGTGTGGTAGAGCCAAGCGCGGAAGGGGCTGCGCCACCTGGGGCGGCCGCGCCGGGGCCTGCGGAGCCCGGTGACCCACCGACGACCGTGATCGGCTTGGTGAAGCTGTTACTGTTCCCTGAGCTATCCGTCACGGTCAGCGTCACGTTGTACGTGCCACCCTGCGCGTATGAATGAAACTCGCTGGCGGTATTCGTGCCTTCCGCGGTTGTGCCATCGCCGAAGTTCCACTTGTAGACCGGGGCGACATATGGCTCGTTCGCGGGAAGTCCTTCGGTGTGAGCATTTAGGGTGATGAGGGACTCGGTTGCGTCGAAGCCAACGACGTCGCCGACGTTCACCGGATTCGGCGCGGTGTAGTGGGCTTCGAGGGCGACACCCGACCAGCACGTGCGGCCCTTACCGGCCGTTACCCCAACGCTGTCAAAGCCCCATTGCAGATAGTAACTGTGACCGCCGATCGACTCGTTACTGAGGATCTGCGCGTGCGCGGGAAACTGTTCTTCGGGGATAGTGGGAAGTTTTACGGGTGGCGGCCCGAAGGCCCATTGGCACATGTCGCTCTGCTCGGCTTTCGAGGTTTCCTGATACCAGCCATTGAGAAGGGGGTCTGTTACCACATTGCTCTGCTCGACGCTGAGATCGTTGATGATCAAGTCGGCCAAGCCCTCAGTCCATTCGCCGGAGAGGTTGTGCGTAGCAAGCTGGTTTGGCTCGTCCAATTCCCTGTTGTCCTGGCAGGCGAGATCTGCAGCGGTCGGCGTTCGTGTCACCGTCGGTTTTTCCTGGCTGATGACCGATCCGGCTTCGCCCGCGACCCATGGCTGAACGGCGTAGACGGCCTGGCCCGCAACTCCAGGATTGATCACGGAGTGATACCCGCAGATACTATTTGTGGCGGCGGAGTTCGAGCAGTGCCCGGCGCCCGCCCCGTCACAGACAGTGACGCCCGGCGGAGTGAGGATGTAGTAGACGGCCGTGCCCGTTGTTCCGGGGAGTTCGTGGGAGTTGATCAGACTCTGCAGCTCGGCGCGGATCTGCTGATCTGTGAGGCACGAGAGCACCGCTGGTTCAGTGCAGTTTTCGATAGTGGCCGGATAGGCATGTTCGTCGGTATAGGCGCCGCGGTAGATCGATTCGTTGGCAGCCCGGCCGGACGCATCTCTGTACTGGCCGTTCAGTGCGAACACATTGCCGAGCGTCCCCTTTTCAGCCCCGACGCCCTGCATGTATTCATCGATCAGCCGCTTCCATTCGTTGTTGTAACTTCCGGTCGGGTCCCAGTAGATCGTGTACGAAACGGAGGAATGAAGCACCGGGCCAAGGTGGTATTGCAATGGAGCCGTTGCAACGACGGTGGCTTTCGCACGCGGCTGCTCACCAAAGCTCCCGGTTACGACGGCTCCCGCTGGCGCCGCACCAAACAGGAGCGCGAACGACAGGGTCGCAATGAAGCCAAGGACAACCGCCAACCGGCGCGTAGCGGCAGGTCTGAGACCGGCAAGCTGGAAGAGCAAGCGAGTAGAGGTGGGCACGAGCCCATCATCGGCAGCAGGTGCCCGATGCCTTAGTCCCGTTGGACGAGGCGCGCCGTTTGGCCTCTGGGGTAACCAGTGAGCGTAAACCCAGAGTTCCAATATGTGGAATCTAGTCTCACCGTGCTAGGGAAATGGGCGATCCAGGACTCGAACCTGGGACCTCCTCCTTATCAGAGAGGCGCTCTAACCAACTGAGCTAATCGCCCGCGGGCGCCGGATTCTAGCGGCGTCTATGCCACCGCCCGCACCCCCAGCCGCCGCGCCAGTTCGAGTGCCTCCTCTGGCGTGGTGAACTCCAGCTCCGCGCGATAGCTCCCGTCGCGGGTCACCTTCACCTGCACCTCGGCGGCGAGCGCCTCACTGAGCGCCTCTGCGATTAGCATCGCCGCCTGCACCTGATCGGGATGCGCCGCGCCTATTGGTTCTCCCTGGCGGCCACCCTTGCCTCCAGGCGCACTCGCCGCCTCGTTGCTTTCCCGGGCGCGTGCTTCCGCGGTCCTCACCGACCATCCCTGCTCGGCGGCAGCGCGTGCGAGGCTCCTGCGCGCGCCGTGATCCTCAGCCAGCAGCAACGCCCTCCCGTGGCCCTCGCTCAGCGCCCCCTCCTCCAGCAACTCGATCGTCTCATCGGGCAGGTCCAGCAGCCGTATCAGGTTGCTCACCGCCACGCGGCTGCGCCCCACGCGGCGCCCCACCTCCTTGCGCGTCAGCCCCAGCTCCTCCACGAGCGCCGCGCACGCGCGAGCCTCCTCGATCGGGCTCAGGTCCTCCCGCGCCATGTTCTCGATCAGCGCCAGTTCCAGGGTCTCGGCGTCCCCGCTCGGGCGCACCAGTGCCGGAATCTTCTCCAGGCCGGCCATCTGTGCCGCACGCCAGCGCCGCTCGCCAGCGACGAGCTCATATGTCCCGCCTGGCTTGACCCGCACGAGCACCGGCTGTAGCACGCCTCGCTCCCCCAGCGAGCCCGCCAAGGCCTGCAGCGTGTCCTCGTCAAACCGCCGGCGCGGCTGCTTTGGGTTCGCCACGATCGACTCGACTGGCAGCTCGCGCAACTCGCCCGCGCGGGCCTTTGCCCCTTCGCCTGACACCGACAGAATCGCCTCGAGCCCCCTTCCCATGCCGGGCTTTGGCTTAGCCACGTGCCGCCACCTCCTTTGCCAACTCGAAGTACGCCGCCGCCCCCGCACTGTGCGGATCGTGGTGAGTCACCGGCAATCCGTAGCTCGGCGCCTCGCCCACCCGCACATTACGCGGAATCACGGTGTCAAACACAAGCTCCGGGAAGTGCTCGCGCACCTCGCGTTCCACGTCGCGCCCCATGCGAGTGCGCGAGTCGTGCATCGTCAACAGCATCCCAGCCACCGTCAACTGTGGGTTCAGCTCACGCTGGACGAGCTCCAGTGTCTGAAGCAGCCCAGCCAAGCCCTCCAGTGCGAAGTACTCCGTCTGCACCGGCACGATCACCCTGTCAGCCGCCACCAGCGCGCTCACGGTCAGTGGGCCAAGCGACGGCGGGCAGTCCATCAGGATGAACTCGAACATATCCCTAACCGGCTCCAGGCGCTCGCGCAGGCGCTGCTCGAAGCCCTCGATCCGGGGCAACTCCACATTTGCGCCCGCCAGGCCCGGCCCGGCCGGCAGCACCCGCAAGCCCCCGATCACCGTGTCCGCCAGTGCCTGCACGGCCGTTGCGCTGCCTGTCAACACCTCGTAGAGCCCAGGCACCTGCGAGCGGGAAAACCCCAATCCGACGGTGGCGTTGGCCTGCGGGTCCACGTCCACCAGCAGCGTCTCGCGTCCAGCCTCAGCGATGCACGCGGCGACGTTCACCGCTGTCGTCGTCTTGCCCACCCCCCCCTTCTGGTTGGCGACCGCATACACCGTGCCCATTCCCCGGCAAGCTAGCGCCGATCACTACTGCCGTGCGTCGCGGTACCCCAACGGGCGCTTGCGCGCCATCCCCGGCCGCCTCGGAAAGCCTCCTGGCGTCTCCCGCACCTTCACAAAGAGGTGCAGGTGGAGATCTCTCGCTCCCGCCCACGGCTGCACCCTGCGGACATCCACCCTTTCCAGGCCAAGCTCCGCTGCCGCAATCTCGGCCATGCCCTCCTGCAGGCGCTCGCGCCGCCCGCGCCAATCAACCAGCGTGCCCCCCAACCGCAGCACCGGCGCCGCGTACTCCAGCACCACCGCCTGAGCCGCCACAGCACGTGCCACCACGAGATCGTTGCAACCGGCCCCATCGTGCCACTCCTCTACGCGGGTACACACCGCACGTGCGTTATCCACGCCTGTCTGGGCAAGCAGATGCGCCAAGAACTTGCACTTCCGGCCCTGGCTCTCAATCAAGGCCACCCGGGCGCCGGGCGCCGACACTGCCAGCGGCACCCCCGGAAAGCCCGCCCCCGCGCCCAGATCGGCGATCGCCTGTGCCTTCCTCACCACCTCGAGCTCCAGCGCCACCAATGAGTCGGCTATATGCACATCCACCGCCTGCTGCGGGCTGCGCACAGCCGTCGGCGCCAGCTCCTCTCGCTCCAACACCTCCAGCAAGGCCGCGAGCTGCGCGTACTGGCGCTCGGCCAAGCCATACCGCTCGGCCAGCTCGCGCAAGCGTAAAGGCTCACTGGCACCAGTCATACCGGGCAAAACAACGCTGACCAGCGGTTCACGTGAAACGCTTTTGCGGACGTTCAGCCGGGCAGCGGGGAGACCACGAGGTGGCGCTCCGGCTCATCGCCCTCGCTGTGCGTCTCCACCCCGCCGCGCTCACGCAAGTACTCGTGGACGATCCTCCGCTCCGAGGCTGGCATCGGAGCGAGCTCCACCGGCTTACCCGAGCCGAGCGCGTCGTCTGCCGCGTCGTCGGCTTCACCCCGCAGCGTCTCGGCACGGCGCTCGCGATAGCCGTTTGCATCGATCACCACGCGAACTGGCGAGGGGCCCTCGGGGAATACGATCCGCTGCGCCAGGTGCTGGACGGCGTCGATGGTCTGCCCGTGGCGCCCGATGAACAGACCGGCGTCGCTGGCCTCAACGCGACCGGTCAAGACGCCATCGCGCTCGTCGATCTCGATGCTGGCATCCAAGCCCAGGCCGTCGGTGACCTCCTCCAGCAGATCTTCGAGTGCCTCGGCCGGGCTGAGCTCCTCGTCTCCCGCATCCCCGGCATGCTGCTCCTGGTCGTTCATCGCCGCCTGCCAGAGCGTTTCTTCTTCTTCCGCGGGGGGCGTGGAGGCGCAGAGGCGGAGCCCCCGTTGGGGCCCCCATCGGTGGCCGGTGTGGGGGCGCCAGCGGCGCCAGAAAGAGCGGCCTTCAATGCACTTAGTGGTTTCCCGTTCGCAGCACCCGGAGCGGACTGGGGCCTGGGCGGCGGCGGCATACGCCGCTTAATCACATACTGCTGGCCAATAGTCCACATATTCGTCGTAATCCAATATACGAGCAGGCCAGCTGGATATCTGTAGAGAATCACGACGAACACAACGGGGAGCAGGAGCATCAGGCGCCGCTGGTTCGGATCGGCGCTCGCCGTCGCTATCAGCGTCGAGGCGAGCTGGGAGCCCACGTAGAGCACGATCAGCACGATCAGCGCCGCGCCCGTCGCCTTTTCGGTTATGTCTGGCAGGAACAGGAACTTGGCCGAGTGGTGGGCAACGACGTCGCAGCCAATTTCCGACAGGCCCTTTACCTTCCCGGCCGCGGTATGGATCGCGTTCGCCGGGATCTGGCTGTTGTGCAGGATCGGGTGGCCGAGCGCCGCCGTGTAGTGCTCGCGCAGCTGGCGCCCGCAGATGTCGAGCTTGAGGTCGGTGCGGAGCATGTAGAAGAGCGAAACAAACACGGGCAGTTGCAGCAACAGCGGTAGGCAGGAGGCGAGCGGGTTGATCTTGTGCTCGCGGTAGAAATTCATGATCTCCTGCTGCTGTCGCTGTTTGTCCTCCTTGTACTTCTCTTTCAGCGCCGCGATTTGTGGGGACAGGCGCTGCATCTCCTGCATCCCCTTCAGCTGCCTGAAGGTCAACGGCACCAGCACCGCGCGGATCAGCACCGTCAAGCCGATGATCGCCAGCCCCCAGCTACCGCCCACCACATCGTTGTGGATGAACACCAAGATCGCCTCGAACGCCTTGATCAGCGGCGAGAAGGCGTCCTCGATGATGTTGGTGGCGAAGATGGGCATACGCTCTGGTGGCCTAGCTCATTGTGCTGGTGTTGCTCTTGGTGAGGCTTGCGGCTGCAAGCTCGGGTGCTGGTGGGTGGTGGGTGGACTGCTGCCCACTCAGCTCAGGACCGGGACCCACCCTCCCCGGTCCTGAATACGCGCTGTGACTCCACGGGATCGTACCCGCCATGGCTCCACGGGTTGCACCTGAGCAACCGCCACACCCCGAGCACCGAGCCCCTAAGTATGCCGAACTTGCCGATCGCATCGACCGCGTAGCGCGAGCACGTCGGCTCGTACTTGCAGCGTCTCGGCAATGCAGGTGAGATCACCCGCTGGTAGATGACTACCGGCGCGAGCACCACGGCCCGGGCCAGACGCACCGGGCCAGACGCGGGCGGTGGATGGCCTACGCCGCTCACGTCTGCTTCTCCTTGGGCCCGTCCCGGCCGGGGCGGAGCCCCGCGCGGGCGAGCAACTCAGCGAGTGATGCATCGATCCCCGCGAGGCCCTCGCGCTCGGTGAGCTCGCGCGCCTCTGGGCGAGCAACCACAACGATGTCCTGTCCCGGGGAGAGCTCAGCCTCCGCACCTGCGAACGCCTCGCGCAGCAGCCTCTTCACGCGGTTGCGCTCGACCGCGCCACCAACCTTGCGGGATACCGACAGCCCCAGCCGCGGGCGGCCCACCGCTGGGTTGGGAAAGACGTAGAGCACGAGGTGGCGGTTGGCCGTCGAACGCCCCTGGCGATACACACGCTCGAACTCGGCACTGCGCGAGAGCCGGCCACGGCTTAGGGATCGCGGCTTCATCGCTCGCGGCGCGTCAAGTAGACAGGCGCTTGCGTCCCTTGTCGCGGCGGCGCTTTAGCGTAAGGCGCCCCGCGCGCGTGCGCATGCGGCCGCGAAACCCGTGAGCACGAGCTCGCTTGCGCTTCTTGGGCTGGTAGGTGCGCTTCATGGTCTTAGTTCTTCGCCCTGGGCTCTGCTCCTGCCCAAGATGGCGGGTTGCTCATGCTGAAGTATAGGCCCGCGGGCCCGTTCGGGAATTTTCCCGCCAATTGCGACCAGGCGCCGTGAGGGGCCCAAGAGCGTGGGCTATAGTCGCCGGACCGGGCCGTTCGCGGCCCTCCTTGAATAGATGCCATCACTTTCTCCTTGGAGGAGCGGGTTGACGCTGCCGTGAGCGACGAGCTGG
>CAWFOV010000007.1:0-232325 GCA_963817605.1 uncultured Solirubrobacterales bacterium
GTCTCGTCCGGAGACGGCATCGATCGCGTTGGGGGCGACACGCGGGAACCCGAGCTCGTTGGCCACGAGTTGCCTGTCCATATCGAAGTTCACCCCCGCGAGCGCGCCGGCGCCGAGAGGCAGCGAGCCGGACTGCGCTTCTGCGAACGCAAAGCGCGCGATCGCGGGCCGGCATCCAGAAGTAGGCGAGCAGGTGGTGCCCCGGGTAACGGGTCGGGCACGCTGCATGTGCGTTATCCCGGCATCGCCCAGTTGGCGTGCTCTTGAGCACCAGGTCGGTGGCGACCTGATCGTTGCGCGAGCGCGCCGTGTGCAGCCGCCCGGCGACAGGGCCGACGACTTCGCCGAGTCGCCGCTCGATCGCCATGTGGAGGTCTTCGTCCTGAGCCCCGAAGGCGAAGTGTCCCATCGTGAACTCGAGCTCGACCGCATCGAGGCCACGCAGGAGCTCATCCCGGTCGGGCGCGGAGATGATTCCCCTGAGCCGCGAGCATCTGCGCATGCGCATGCGCACGCGACTGCGCGATGGCGGACGCCGACGAAGGCGACGATCGAAGGCGACCGACGAGTTCAGGCGGTGACAGTCTGGATGCTGAGGTTCGCGAAAACGTGTCACGAGTCTCCTAAGACAAGCAGGCACAAACGGCGCATTGGGTTGCGAGCCTTGCTGGTCGCGGCGGGTGGGAGGAATAGGCGTTCGGGTTACGCACGGGCGGCGAGATGGCTGATGTGGGGCGGCCTAAGGCCTCACGGCCGGCCTTGCGCGCGGCTCGCCGACGTCGCGTGATGCGGCGCAGCCGGCACCCCAGATCGACCGCGAGCCCCCCACCGCCAATCCCCTCACAGCCGATAAGGATCCAGCGCCCTCGCTTCGGGTCCGTTGTACTGCTTGCAGTTGAGCACCACGTACCCCGGCGCGCAGTCGGTCCTCGCGGTCCACTTGGCGCGGAAGGCTCTGATGAAGCCCGAGAGGGTCTTGTTTTTCCTCGCGGTGGTCATTGCTTCGGCGATCGAGTTGCGCACCTGCCCCAAGGGCGTCTGCCCGCCGGGGACGCGCTTTCTGACTTGATAGACGAAGAAGCCGCTGTTGGTCTCCGGGGCGATCGTTTTGTGTGCGGCCTTAAGCTCGAAGGGGCCGTAGAGCCGGTTGGGCTTGGCGGAGAAGATCGCGTCGTTGAGCGGCTTCTCCTCATAGACGCCCGGGAGCAGGTCCTTGACCTCGCCGTTGACGGCGCCGATCGGCTGGCCGATCTGTGAGAGCTGGCGATTGACCACCTGCGCGAAGCTCTTGCCCGCACGCAGTTCGCGCATCGCGCTGAGCGCCCCTGCCCGCGTGGTCGTGCGCAGGATGCGCACGTCGCGCCCTTCGGGGATCGCGTACTTCTTGCGGTGGGCGTTGTAGTAGGCGCGGACCTCGGCGCTCGTGGCCGGGTGCTGTTTGCCTTCGATCACTTTGAAGATCCCTTCGCCCAGGGCGTTCAGCCTCAGCAGCGCCTTGGCGTCGGCGAGCGTCTCCCCCTGGTTCTTGAGCCTCGTCTGGAATTCGGCCTCGGTCTTGAAGGACTTTCTGCCCCGCCGCAATTCCCGCTGGATCAGCGCGGGGCTCACGCGCAGGCCCAGTTCGCCGGCCTCGCCGATCAGCCAGTGGTCGTGGATCACGCCGCTGACCGAGTCGCTCAGCAGTTCTTCATAGCGCTTGCGACAGCCTTCCTTCAGCTGGGCGAAGCCCAGCTGCGCGGCCCCTTCCAGGGCCCTGGACGACTGGTCTGCTTTCTTTCGCGCGATGCAGGCCGAGTAGGCCGGGGATCGGGCAGCGGTTCGGGGGCGCTTTTGAACTTCATCACGTGCTCGACCTCCGCGAAGCTGATCGCCTCGCCCGAGACGCGGGCCACGATCGTGTCCGGCGAGGCCGAGCCTGAAGGCGCGAGCGACCTCTTGGCGGCGGCCTCCTTGGCCGAGCTGGCGCTCTGGCGGGCGGGCGACGCCCCCGATGAGCGCTTGGACGCGTGCGAGCCGCTGCCACCACCGCAGGCTCCCAGGCCTAGACTCAGCGGCAATGCCGCAAGCGCGGCGCATGACTTCTGCGCAGGAACATGGCGCGGACGCTAGTGGCTTTCACCAGAGCGTGCGGGCTCGCGTCTCCAGCAAGTCCCGCCTGGGCCTAGGCGCCGGGGTTCTGGGGCCTTGGGGTGTTTCTACTGGGGGTATGGCACCCCCAGGCCCTGAGCTTCGGAGTCTCGCGGGCGTGTTGGCCTGACGCTGCACTCAGTCGTCGATGAAGAAGTCTTTGTTCGTAATGCGGGACAGGCGCGCTAACCGCCACGTGTCTTCCTTAGTTTTACCGAATTCGCCAGTCAAGCCCAACACACCACCGAACTCTTCGCATAACACTTCACACGGAGGGCTTTCCGGATCGTGGGTCGTCGTATTCGTCTTGCACGATACTTCGATCATCGAGATGTTCGTTAAGCCTGGCGCCACTTCGCAGGAGACGACGCCCGTCAGCCTGACTTTCAGCGTCGCGCAGTTGAAGATCACGCCTTCGGTTAAGTTTGGGCTCTGGCCTAAGCTCAACATTAATCGAATCGGGACTACTTTTGTTTTGGCAACGTCTTTGCCCGCGCGCTCAAGTGCAGGTCGAGTAACGATAAGATAGTCGCGCTAGGGTCTTTTTCTTTTTTGGCGTTTTCGCTCGTGCAGGTAGCTTCGCCCTGTTTGACGCCGACAATGTGCAATTCAACATCTTTCCATAAGTTGCAGTCTTTTTCTGCTCCGGCTAAGTTTTCACATTTCTTCAGTAATATGCTGGCGCTTTCAGCGATGACGTTTTTAGCACCGCTTAACGTCGTCCAAGTCCATTTTTCCCCGTTGCCAGTTTTGAGTTCCCCTTCCAGTTCGCTCGCTTTCCCGGCTAACACTAAGATCTCAGGCGTCTCCGCCAGCGCCGAGGCCGTGACCGCTCCGCAAGCAAACAGCGCAAGGGCCGCGACCCCAGCAGCGCGAGCCCAGCAGCTTAACTTTTCTCATGACCCTCTCTTTCTCAAGATCCTCTCCTTTGCTTAAAGGACAGCGCACGAGACCGAGTCGATCCCGTGCGCCGCCGTCCGCTTTGCGACAGCCGAAGCTCACCGCCGCAACGCCGCTAGCTCAGTCGTCGATGAAGAAGTCTTTGTTGGCCGTGCCCGAGAGGTTTACTGACTCCCACGAGTCTTCTTTGGTTTTGCCGAATTCGCCGGTCAAACCGACTTTGCCGCCGAACTCTTCGCATAAGACTTCACACGGCGGGATTTCGGGGTCGTGCGTCGTCGCGTTAGTTTTGCATGACACCGAGAGCGTTGAGGTGTTCGTTAAGCCCGGCGAGACCTCGCAGGAGACGACACCTTTCACAATGACTTTTAGGGTAGCGCAGTTGAAGATCACGCCTTCGGTTAAGTCGGGGCTCTGGCCTAAGATCAGCGCTAAGATAATCGGGATTAATTTCGTTTTAGTGGTGTCTTTGCCGGCGTTCAGGTGCAGGTCGAGTAACGTTAAGACCGTTCCGAGCGGGTCTTTTTCTTTTTTGGAGTTTTCGCTAGTGCATAAAGCTTCTTCCTTTTTGACGTTGGTGAAGTGCGCTTCCACGTCTTTCCATAAGTTGCAGTCTTTTTCCGCTCCGGTTAAAGTTTTCACAGTTCTTCAGTAAAATGGTGGCGCTTTCGGCTTTGACGTCATTTGTGCCACCTAACGTGGTGAGCGTCGGTTTTTCCCCGGCGCCGGATTTGAGTTCCCCTTCCATTCGCTCGCTTTCCCGGCTAACACTAATATCTCAGGCGTTTCAGCCAACGCCGAGGCCGTGAACGCCCCGAAGGCCAACAGCGAGAGGGCCGCTAGGCCCAGCATCGTGATTTTTCTCATTGCGTTGCTCCTTGTACTCGTCGTGATTGCGCGCCCGACCTGCAGGGCGCTTCTCGGTACTACACAACGAGTGTCCCAGCGCCTTGGCGCTGGCGCAACGGTTCGTAGTGATTGTTTCTAAGCCCAGGTGTATGGGGTTAGTTATTCTGGTTGGCGAGTAATGTGGCCGCCGTGCGTTCGGCCGCTTCGGGGCGCCTTCAACAATTCTGAGGCGACAGTGGATCCCGCCGGAGTGGACGCCATAGATAGCAGTCGCTGTCCGATTCGGCGTGGCGGGAGCAGCAGGCTCGAACCGGGTCCTAGCCCTTCTTCTGCTTGGCCTTCTTCTGCCCCGAAGCGCCTGCGCGCCTGGCGTTCGCAGGTCTTGCGCCGGGCCTGGGCGTGCTTTTTGTGGCAGGCCCTCAGCGCTTTCTGCAGCTGCTGGTGTCGAGTTCGGGGGCTTTGGGCAGCCGGTGACCGAGATCTTGCGTCTGCTGGGTGCAGCACGGCGCCGTTCTGGGCTGTGGAATTCGCTTGGCATCGTCAGTTTTGACGGCGCACAGGTTGGCGTTGGCGGCCGAGCGCTGAGTACGGGCCCTGGGCAGGCTTCAGTTCGAAGGAGTCGAAGGGCACGTCGGGGGTGGCCTTGAAGGTCGTCGTGGTGATGCCGTTCTTGATCTGCGTGTTGCCGACGAGGTCGACCGTCACGCCATAGCCCTTCAGCACGATCGTCAGGTCGGGGAAGGCTTCGGCGGCGTGGGAGACGAAGTAGGCGGGGCCGGTGAGCGGCACGGGTAGCAGCGGGGTGAGCACCTTGGCCTGGCCGACGATCGATTCTGCGGGCAGTTGGCGGGGTCTGGCTTCGAAGGACCCGGGAGGTGCAGGCCTTCTGCAGCGTGCGTCAGGCGGCTGGGCAGTTGCTTTGGCAGGGAGACTTTGACTTTGGCGATGTTCGCGTAGGTGCCGAGCGGGGCGCTGCGGGTAGCTCAGCTTGACGTCAGGCTCGCTGCCGTTCGGCTTTGGAGGTCTTGCCGAGGTCGAGACTTCGAATTTGGGGGCGAATTTGAGGTTTGCGCAGTTGGTCGCCTGGAAGGGCGTTGAGACTGGCGCCGTGGCACCTTCGATCGCCTGTGATCGTGCCGGTGATCGACTGCGGGTTGCAGCTGGTCGGGTTGAAGGTGAAGCCAGGGCGGTCGATCAGCGACGTTGACGTGCCTTATCTGCAGCGGGATGCCGTCGAGGATGTGGGGGATCGCGTAGGGACCCGATTCGGGGTCTGTGGTGACGGTCAGCGCGGCGGTGTGCGGGTCGACTTCGATCTTCGCGCGCACGATCACCTTGCCGAGGTCAAAGGGGCCGGCGACCGCCGGGTTGACGATCGACAGGCCGAAGGGGGCGCCCTTGTAGCTCTTCGGTGAGGAAGACCTGCCCGCCGGTCACGCTGAAGGGATCCGCGCCGAAGCCGACCGAGACGATCGTGTGGCCGATCAGGCTGCTGCGGCGGGCAGCTGCCGGCGTTGGCGTCTGCTTCGGGGCACAGCGCCACGCCCTTGAGAATGCCCGAGAGGCCCGGCGGCATGTGCAGGCTGACCGCCTGGAGTCTGCTGGTTTCCGTCTTCGCGGTTGATCGTCGTGGTGAGGGGGTGAAGGAGCCGGCGTTGATGTTGGTGGTGCCGGCGGCGAGGCTCGGGGCGAAGGGCAGCGCTCGGGCCGGGCAGGGAGAGCCGCTGGGGCCTGAGGTGATCTGAAAGCTCGAGCTCGAGCTCACCGGCGGCGGTGCCCGACCACGGCGTGAAGGTCGCGCTGGTGCGGGTAGGTGCCGCAGGCGGCGGGGGTCGCCAGCGGGGCGCGTTCGCCGCCGAAGAGGTGGATTTCGGCGTCTTCGAAGGCCAGCTTGGGGGCTGTTCTCGAAGGTCGTGGTGATCTGGCCGGTGTTGGGGTCAAGGCTCGCCCGCCGGGGAGCTTCACGAGCGTGCCCGAGACCGGGTCCTTGGCGATGATGTAGATCGCGATCAGCGAGTCGAAGGGGTTCTTCCCGCTTCGCCGTTGGGCGCGGGGTTGCCAGGTAGAGGCGCGCCTTCGACGGGCTGGCCTTGGGCAGCAGCGGGGAGATGATCTTGACCGTGCCGATCTTCGCGGCGTCCGGGCAGAAGGCTTCCGGCAGGGTCGGCGTGAACAGCAGTTCCCTCTTGGGCGCCGAGACCGGGCAAGAAGCCGACCTCGCCCTCTGAGCAGGCCTGCAGGCCGTCGGCGGCCGAGGGGTTGACCGTGACGCCCTGGGGGAAGGTGACGGTCGATCGATCTTGACGCTTGAGGAGGCAAGGCCCTGGCGTTCTCGTTGACTTCCTGGGGCACGTGGACGTCGACGGTGATGCCCGTGGGCTTTGAGGCTTCCTGGCCGTCGGGGGCGACCTTGATCTCGGGGGCGAACTGAAGGCGGTTGCAGCCCTCGAGCGGCGTCCGCCGGTTCGAAGGCGCCGGCGAAATCAAGAAGCTGCCCGGCGCAGACCAGGAGTCGCCCTGCACGCTCGTGCTCATCGCTCGACTTGCAGGAGGTCGGCAGCGAGAGGAAGGGCTGTGGGGTGCGCCTTCTCGGACGGGGCTGCAGGGCTGGGTCGAGCGGTCGACGCCGCGCGCTTCCTCGATGCAGCCCCAGCCGCGCTGGTGGTCGTGGCGGGGGTCGCCGGGCACGCCCCAGAAGGTCGACCTCGCTCGAGAGGAAGGCCGCGGTCTGGGTGATGTTCTGCACGTTGACCGTGACGCCGTAGTCCGAGCCCGTGCGCACCGAGGTGTCGATGAACACCGGCGAGTTGGCGATCACCACGTAGAAGCCGAAGCGGGCGGGCTCGCCGACGCGCGGTTCGAGGTTGAAGATCGGCTCGGTGATGCGTGCGCGGTGCCGACCGTGGCCGGTTCGTGCACGGTGACCGTGGCCACGCCGACGGCGGTGTCGGCGGGGCAGCGCGTTTTCCTTGCCTTCGATGGTTTCGTAAGAACTGCGCGGTCGTGCACTGCGGCGATCGCCGTGGGGTTGCCGATCAGCCCCGGCGGCAGCTTGAAGTTGAGGTCCTTGGCCAGCGCCGGCGGGGTGACTTCGGGCCTGAATTCGGCGGCGTGTTCGAGCGGGTTGATGTCCTCGAGCTGGTTCAGCGCGATCGTCGTGGTCAGCTGGAAGGGATGCGCGCCCGCCTGGGTCGCGGGGCGCGCCGCCCTCTTCTTCAAGGGCGATTTCGTAGCTTTCGACGCCGAAGGGGACGGGTGCGCGCTTGAGATCGTGATCGGGCGCTCGAGCGAGCGCTGGCGGGCGCCGCCGCCGGAGATCGTGACTTCGTTCTGCTTCGCCGTTGTGCGCGCCCGGCTGCACGTCCACGCCGATCCGCATCTCGAGCTGGTCATAGGGGGCGAGGGCTTTTCTCGAACGTGCAGCGTGGCGATCTGCACGCCGCCTGTTTCTTCAAGCGAGCAGGGGATCAGTTCGCGTTTGTTGAAGGACGCCTCCCTGAAGGGTTTGGAGGCCGCGACGGCGATGGCCTTCAGGCCCTTGGGCAGGACGTCCTGAAGATCACCTTCGCCGCGGCATTGCCGGAATCCACTACTTCTGTGGAGGGTTCCCCAAGGCCCGCGAGACTTCCCACTTCAAGGGAGGCGACGCCGGGGCGCGTGGTCACCGTGAGGAGGATCCCCCCGATCTGGGCTTCTTCGCTGACCCGCACTCCCCCTTTGCCGTATGCGGCTTGGCTTTCGAGCGCTTGCTGGACGGCCGCGGCGCCCATGACCGAAAAGCCCGAGCCGGCGGCGGTGGGTTCGGTGGCGAATTCCCCGAAGGCTTTTTTGCCGACGCTCACCGAGAACCCGCCTTGTGCCTCGTGGCCTTCGAATTTCCCCAGCGGTACGGTGATCTGCTGCACCTTTCCCCGCCCTGGACTGGCACATCACCGAGATTCTCAGCCGTCACATACAGCTCGCCATCGGGAGAGGGCGTTTCGCCGGGGGTCAGCACCTTGGTCTCCACCGTGCCGATTTCTTCGCGGCTTTCAAGCGCCGGCACGCCCTGTTCGGCGAGCGTCCCGGTGCTCTTGACTAGATAGCGTTTGTCACCGTTTTCAAGCGGTTTGCCTTCTTTGTCGGTGCTCACTTCTTCGACCGTGACGTTGCCGGTGCCGTAGCCCGCGGAGCTTTCGAGCGCGCTTTGGATGTTTTCGGCAGTGAGCAGAACCAATCCCGGCGTCACCGGTTCGCAGAGTTCTTTGCAAAGCGGTTCAGTGATGAATTCGCCGACGAGTTCTTCGGCAGCGCCACGACGAAGTTGGTCTGTTCGGCGGTGCCGTTGAATTCGCCGGGTTCGGTGAGGATTTCCTGGACCTCGCTGACGCCGGCTTTGCCGGCGTCAGCGTTCAGGTAAGCCGGGCGAGCGCCGGCGGTAAGGCCCCACCAGGCGAGTCAGCGTGGGCGGAGGCGGCTAGGAAGAGGGTGAGCAGGAGGGCCGCGGCAAGCGTGATGAGACCCAGGCGGGCCGGGAGGGCGGGAGAGAGGGGGCAGAGCGCGCGTCGTGTAGTTCCCGCGCGCGTGCCTCTGCGCTCCCGCCTTCGCCTTCGCCTTGGGCCGCCGGGAGGCTTGGGTGGCGCGGGCGGGCGGGTTCTGCGACCTTTGATCCAGGGCTCATCCATCTCATCTGGGCAGCGCTCCTGTGTGCGGGGCTTCAGTCGCTTGGGCCCTCGACCGCACGGGTCCTGGCTTCCGCAGGCGCCTGAGTCCTCAAGCGGGCAATGCACGGCCAGGCGCTCCTGCACACGTGGTCGTCATAGACGTCGGGGGCGAATCTCACACAGGCCCGGTTCGCACCGGGCCGGTTCACGTTCAGCGTCAAGCGCACCGCCGAGGAGGTCAGGAAGAAGACTTCATCGCCCGAGTCGCTTGCGTCCATGAAGGCTGGTTCACCGGTGGGGTAGGCGTGCACGCCTACCGAATCAACATGGCCGCGCCCAGCCTCGACACAACTCAGCATTTGAGACGTTAGACTGCTTATGTATCTATAAGCGGACCGTCCGGAAGGCAACTCATGCATGAAAAGTCCATCGCATCCCCCCCGAGGTCGAGTGACTCGGCCACGAAATGAGAGTCACCGAGCCGATGTCACGGGCGCGGTCGCGCAGGGTCAGGTGGCGGGCTTCTCCAGGCGCTTGAATACTCGGTACTCGAGCGGGGGTGCTGGGTGATCGAGGGCCTGAGCGCCGAGGGCGCGGGCTTTCAGCTTCACTGCAGTGAGCGGGGCGCCGCCGTCTACGTTCATTTCATCGGTCCTTCTGAGATCTCGCATTAGCGCCCGCTCCTGAGCTCAGCGGGGAGGCTCAGTTCTTTTGCCCTTCGCTTGAGCTTCTTCGCCCTTTGGCTTCTTCGCGGGCGCCGTATCTTGCGCGCGGACTTTTCGCAGGCGTGTCGCTTCTTCTTGGTCTTCTTGGCGCGGCAGGCCTTCAGCGCCTTGGCGAGCTTTTCGGCCTTGATTTCTCGGCGGTCTTTGCAGCGGTGGTGGTGGCGGTGGCGGCGGGTTGCCCGGGCCCGAGAAGGTCGCCGAGGCGGGCGCGCCGAAGATCTGCGGCTGCGGCGTCGGTGAGGCTTTGCAGGAGGCTTCATCGTGCACGGCCGCGCGGCTGGGTCACCGGGCAGGCGATGCAGGGCGAAGTCGCGTGCAGACGTGGGCGTCGTAGACGTCCAGGGCGTTGTCGGTGTCGAGCGGTGAGAGCCTCGCCGCGGTCAGGAAGAAGACGTCGTCGCCGGATTCGCTTGCGTCGAGGAAGGCCGATTCGTGGGCGGAGCGCCCGGAGGAGATCAGCGCTCACGCAGCCGCCCGAGCGGGCGCTGAAGGCGTTGCTGCGCTTCGCTGCAGCTGCCGACACCGGCGGGCTCGTACTCGTAGACGTCCTGGGTGCCGTTTGCGTCCTGGGGGACGAGCGCGTCGGCGGTGTTGAAGAACAGGCGGCCCGGGTCGTTGTAGGTAGCGGGGCTGGTAGCGGGAGCGCGATCGCCGGACCGGCCGCCGTCCACCCCGGCACGTTTGCCGCCACGAGCGCCGCTGTCGTCCCAGGCATCGCGCGGCCCGCCCACGAGGCCCCCGAGTCCCGGATCGAGCTTGTGGTATTCGACGCCCGACCGGCCGCGCCCCCGTCGGCTCACACGAGGCGCAGCTGAAGCTGCTTGCTCGTCGCGTCGTAGAGGTAGACCTCGGCCACCGGCTTGCCGCTGGCCACGTCGCGGTTGTCATAGCCCGTCGGCGATCGCTTGGCTGACATGAACTCGAGGTACTGGCCGTTCGGCGAGACGCGCGTGGGCTGGCGATGCGAGCATTTTCGATCCAGTCGTGTTCGTCTTCACTCGCCAGCGTCGTGATGAATTCGTGCCCGCGGCTCGTGGCGCACGTACAGGTTCGCCTCGCCCGGCGGACTGCTTTCTCTTCGCGCTCGTTCGCCGCCTTCGCTCAGAACGCCCCGGCGACGAAGTAGATCACCGAGCCGTCTTCGCTCGCGCCGAGCACGCAAGCCCTGCACTTCGGCGCTTTCCCCGCCGCGCTTGCCGGCGTCAGGTCCGTGAGCGTGCAGCTCGGATGCCGGGTTCGAGCACGATCCGGCATTCATAGAGGTCGCTTGCCCGCTTGCGCGCCCGAGTCTTCGCTGAGGCGGTGCGCGTCGGTGAAGAAGACCCGCGAGCCGTCGGCGCTTGCGAACTGGAACTGCCCGCCGCCGCTTTCGCATCCTTCGCACGGTTCGCCGCCCACTTCTTCGGCCTCGTCGAGCTGCAGCGGTTTCCCCGCGCGCCATGTCGCGCAGGTAGAGCGCTGCGGAGGTATTCCACACGATCCGCGCGCCGTCGCTGAGATCGCCCCGCGCGCGGCCTGGCTACCCCCGAGCCCGAGCCGCCCCGCCACCTGTTCGTGCCCCGCTCCCGGCAGCACGCTCACCGGCGAGAGCGCCCCGCCGGCCCACTCGTAGAGCTCCCCCGGGGCGCGCCCGCAGGTCAGCGCCACTCTCGACGAACAGCACCACGTGGCTCAGGTCTTCGCTCGCGCCGACGAATTCCGGGCCGCAGATTTCGACTGGTCGTGCGTTTCCGGGGTTCGCACAGCTCCTCTTCGCCGAACGCCGTCCCTTCCGCCACGTTGGCAAAGCCCGCCTTGCCCGTCACCAGCGGCTGGAAGCAGGCGTGCCGCAGGATTCGCTCGAGCTCGTGCAGGATAGGCGGTCTGTTCGGAGGCTTCTGCGGAGAGCGCGCGGGTTGAAGGCGCCGAACGGGCTGCACCGCGCCGAGCGTCGAGCTCCGGGATCGAAGAACTTGTACTCAGAGCCCGTGCCGACGGCGAGGCCCGTCGGGGCGCCGTGCGGTACCGCGATGTCGCGCGAGGACCACGCCGCGCGACGCGGCGCGAGAGCACCTGCACGCGGTTGGTGTAGCCGGGCGGCTGGGGTTCGGTCGGCGCGTTTGCCAGGTAGGTGATCGCACTCTCCGCCGGCCGCCGCCTGCACCACGCCGGCTTCTCGATCGGTTCGATCAGCGCCCCTTGCTTGTCCGGCGGGGAGACGAGCTCCCAGCCGCGGTCGTCGGGCAGGATCAGCTTCACCGCCGGCGCCTTGCGGTCGTGAAGGTCACGTTCTTCGCCCGGCTTCGCCTTCGCCGTGGGCGTTCTCGGCGATCGCCCTGAAGTGGTAGGTCGTGTTCGGCGTGGAGGCCCTTCAGCTGCGCGCTCACGCCGTGCGACTTCGAAGTCGGGGGCGATCTGCCCGGTCGAGGCCCGGGCACTTCGCTTCGTAGCCGCTTTGCGAGCAGCTTGGCAGGCGCTCGCGCAGCGCGCCGTACTGGAAGTGGTATTCGGTGGCGCTTCGCCCGACTTCGCTGCGCGGGTTGATCTGCGCGGCGAGGCTCGCGCCGCTCGCGGTGACCGCCGAGAAGGACTCGCTCTTCGATCTTCGGCGGCTCGCCGGTTCGGCTGGGCCGAACACGACCACCGCCCGGCTCCGCGGGTCGGCGACGTAGAGGATGCCGGCTGCTCGCGTCGACGCCGACCCCGCGCCTTCGCTGAGGTGCTCTTCTCCGACGTTCGGTGCCCAGCGTTCCAGTTCGTCGCCTTCGGGTCGAACACGCGCGACGCTCGTGATGTTGTCGACGAAGGCGTTATCGGTCGGTCTGGTCGACCGCGACGCCGCTTGAGTCTTCTTCATTTGTCAAGTTCTTCGATCAGGACTTTGCCGGTGTGGTCCCACTTGGCGATGCGCGGTGGAGCCCCGCAGTCGCACGCGCCCGTAGAAGTTACCGTCTGCGTCGACAGCGAGGCCCGGGCGCGCAAAGCCGCCGAGGGCGGCGACGCGGCGATCTGCGGCGCGATGAATTCGTTCTGCGTCCGTGTTCGTGAAGCCGTCGATCACCGCCGGTTCTTCGCGGTAGACCCACGACCGTGCCTTCCGGGTCCACGGCGACGCCGTCGAGGGCTCGCTCGGGAATTTGATCCCCCCCGCCTCGGTGATCTGCCCCAGGTATTCCCCTCCGGCGGAGTACTTGTCGATCACCCTGTGGGCTCGGGGAGTTCTTCCCCGCGTCCACCACATACAAGTCCCCGTTGGAGGGATCGTCTTCTTCGCATTCTGTGAGGGTGAGTTCCGGGTCTTCGCGTTTGCGAAGCACGCAGGAGTTGTCCACGGCGATGCCCGTTGCGGGGATTGAAAGCGCCCTGTTTCGATTTCCCCGTTCGCGCGCCGCTCCGCGCCATTTGCCTTCGAAGCTGCCTTCGCCGGCGAGCAGACCGCTACCGTTGAATTCCGACAGGAAGGTCCCTTCTTTGTCAAAGCGCACGACGCGCCCGTGCGCGCCGCCGGCTTCACCCATCTCGACTACATAGATATCGCCGCTTTCTTCGTTGACCGCGACGGCGATCGGAGTTTTGATGCTCGCGCCTTCACAGGGTTCGGCGATGCAGTGTTCGCCGAAGACTCCGGCAAACTGGTGGCCCCTGGCCGCCAAGGCGCCGGTGGGGCAGGCGAGCGAGGCGATACCGCAAACGCCCCACAGCAGCCATCTTCGGTTTTTGCCACTTGTATGCAAGTCCTAGCCAGAAATCCCCTCTCCCCCTCTCCCGGGGGCCGGCCGGCGCCGCGTGGGCACGAGCCACTGCGTCGATTCTAGGCCTCCAGTCCCACCAACGTCGCACTTCCCGAGGCGGAAGGCGGTCCGATCGGCAGAAATCTCCCGCACGCGCGCGGCGCACGCGAGCGCCCTCCGAGTCAGGAACGTTTCTTGACCACCCCAGGGAAAGGACGCGAAAGCAAGCAGCGGTGCGTATGCAAGGGCCGCGCCCCCGGCGAGGCGGCGCGCGGCGCCTCTGGCGATTCGACCAATGGGAAACAGAGCTAGTCGCCTTTGCGGGAATCCCAATACGGTGGGTGCGTAGGACTAGGACTCCCGGCACAGCTCGGCGCCCCTCTCAACACGCGCGCCTGGCTGCACAATTCGGACTAGAAAGTGGGGAACGAATACATGAATAGAGTTCATGGCACACGCACACTGCGCCTGCTGACCCTCTCGGTAGCGGCGCTGGTGGCGTCACTGGCGCTCGCCTCGGCAGCGTCCGCGGAACCGAAAGGCATCTTCAAAAAGTACAACGACTGCCCGACCGAAGCACCGGGCCACGCGATCTGCACCTTCGCGGCAGACGACCAGCGGCGAATTCACGATCGGCACGACCAAAGTGCCGATCAACCAAACGATCACGCTGCAGGGCGGCGGGATCCACACCGGCGGCCCGAACCTCAACGAATACTTCCTGCTGCCGGCCAAAGACGGCAACAGCCTCTCGAAAACCGAACTGAACGTGCCCGGGCGGGCTGACCGGCCTGGTCAACTGCGAAGAAATCAAAGGCTCCGGCTTCTTCGAAGTGATCGAGCGGGCCACCTGCAAAGCGATCTTCGAAAACAAAACGACCGGCGTCACGGCGACCACCGAACTGGTCGCAAGCGCGACCAACCCGGCGATCCTCGACCTCGCCGCGCTGGTCGAACGAAGAAGGCACGGCGATCACGCTGCCGGTGCGGGTGCACCTGAAAAACCCGCTGCTCGGGGAAGGCTGCTACATCGGCTCTGAAGCCCACCCGATCCAGCTGCACCTGACCGACGGGCACGACCTCGCCGCCGCTGCCGAACAAACCGATCAAAGGCAAACTCGGCACGCCGAAATCAGAAGTCGAAAAAGGCTGGCGAATCGGTCGTCATCACCGAAAACACGCTCGTCGACAACTCGTTCTCGGCTCCGGCCTCCGAAGGCTGCGGTGGGTTCTTCTCGTTCCTGATCGGCCCGATCGTCAACAGCAAAGTCGGCCTGCCCTCCGCGGCCGGCCACAACACGGCGATCCTCACGGGCACGCTGAACGACGACCGAAGTGGAAGCGGTGCTCGCAAGCGAAAAATTCTAGCTCGGTTCTTAGGGCCTAGAGGTTGCATCTGACCCCCGTCCTCACCGCTTGCGGCAGAGGGCGGGGGTTTGCTTACGCATCAGAGAATGGGTCTTCGTACTGCCCGAGCGTTCCGCGATACTGCGGACACCCTGGTGCGACGTAGCCGTGGTTACAACTAGTCCGGGATTGCCAGAGAACCAGGAACTCACGGTTGGCCTCCTCTCTCACTTCACGCGGGCGACCCGCACTGATGCGGCGTAGAACCTCCATTCGAGCATCCGCGAATGACTCCTTTCTCGACGGCAGGATCTTCCTTACTACAAAGACCGTCCACTCTCCACCGAGCCTCATCGGTCGACTGACTACTCCCGGGCTCGCGAAGAAGATCGCGTAGTCCACTCTTTTTTTACTCTCAGATCCCGCTAGCACGCCCAGCGTGCGTATGATCAGTTTGTGGTAGGCCAACTTCGTGAACTTCCGCTCCGCGCCCACCCGCTTGACGAGCGCCGTGGCTGCCGTGTAGCTCGGGATGTGCTCGATGATGTCGACCACGCGGGCCTCGGGGGTGCTGAACATTTGCGGGTGCATGCGGTAGTAGCGGACGAGCTCTGCGCTTGTGGTGCGTAACGACCGCACGCCGAGCTCCTGCTGCAGTGCATTGAGCGCCAGTTCTGCCTTGAGTTCGAGCTCGAGCCCTTCGATCGTCTGCCCCTTCTGCGCCAGATTCCCGCGAAACGCGGCCGCCCCTTCCCCCTGCGCGCGTTCCGCCAGCGCGTTGCTCACGGCTCGCGCCGATACGTCCAGCCCCTTACGTTCCGCCTCACCGATCAACCAATCGCAGGAGATGAGCAGCGCAAGCGCCCGTTCGCGCGCCGTACCTCTGCGTGGCTCCCCCCGGGAGCCGGTGAACGCCCCTCCATGTCGCACGACGCCGATCCACCGGTCGACCATCGCCTTCGTGATCCACTTCTCGCCGACACGAGCGACGACAAGATTCGCATTTTGGCTCTCGCCGCAGGCGTCGAGCCATAGCACAAGCGAAGCCACCGCCAGGACGATTACCTTACGTGGGGCGCCCATCGCGTCTCGAGTTCGCGGGAAGTCATCGTGCGACGAGCCTAGTGGACCGAGCACCGGCCACTACGCCGTCCGGTCGTGATCAAGCTATAGGCTGCTCGACGGCCGATTCCAACCATGCTTATGTCTCTCATTGCCTGGCGGCGGGCGGTGCCTGGGAGTTCACATTACCCGACGGCCCGTACTGAACACAAACCAGCCGCCACGTATCCCGAGCGGCAACTGGTCTTCGCTTACCATCGTGCTCGGTGCACCAAGCCTATCTCTCACTTTCTTCGAAATTAATCAAACTAAGCGCCTATGGCTTGGCCGCCTTCGCCACATAGCACTTGCGCCCCGCCTTTCACACGACGCGCGCCTGGCGCGGTCCTTCATCTTGCGGGATTACTTCAGCGCTTCACCGGGCAGCTGTGCGCGCGTCGGTTTCGCTGCGCAGCCCGTCACCTTGATCGGTGTCGAGCGGTTCCGCGCCACGCCGTTCTGGGCCTGTGAATTCCGCCGGAATCGCGAGCTTGCTTGCTCGAGCAGAGGTCCGCGTTCGCCATCAACCACGGTGACCGCACTCGGCAGCATGCGGGTGTACAGCGCGTAGGCGAAGCCCAGCCCGACGGCAAAGCGATCGCGACCGATCGGCCCCAGTGCGACACTGCGCCGCCAAGCTCCCGGCGATCACCGATGCGGCGGCGAGAGCTCCGAATACCTGCTGCGTCTCGCCCGGGCTTCGAGCGCAACGCAATCTGAACGTCCTGCCGCTGGCCGCGGGGACTCATGCCTCGACCGGCGTAGCCCACGGGCCATCTACGAAGCATGCCGACGCGGTCGGCTATCCCATTCCCGCGACGTAGCAAGCGGCCGTCGTCCGCTTCCTGGCGGCGTCGCTAGTCAGCGAAGAGGCGTTGGCTACTTCCTGGCAGACCGAGCGGACGGTGCGTTCGTTGTCTTCCGGGATGAAGTTGATACGAAAGCAGAGGGTTGCGATTTCATGCTTTGCGGAGTCCGGGATCGACGGCGCCGAATACACGGCTCTTTCGCAGGCCTGCCTGCCGCGCTTGGCGATGGCCACGTGGCTCGCAGAGGGTGCATCGCCAGCGGGCTGCGCCGTTGTTGCGAGCCTCCGGGCGAGTGGGGACATCATCGCCGTCGAACGCGAAGCTGCAGCCGACCCCGTCGAGCTCGTCGTCGAGTGATCGCTGGCCTCGCCACAGCCAGCGAAGGTCACGCCGCCGAGCAGCACGACGAACGACCAGATGCAGAGTGCGCGAATGAGTAAACCTCCTTGGGACTGCCCGCCCGCGGGTTCGGCTCCCGCCGGGCGCAGCAGCAGTGCCACCAACCTATACGCGGCATCCCGTCCTAGGCTGGAATGCGCAATCCGTCGCTGAGAAGCCCCGAAAGCAAGGGCCGCCGTCGCGGCCGAGCGTTTCCGTCTTCTTGTCAGCGACGAGCCCGCGCGGGCCCCCGAGCCTGCCCGGCAGCCGGTGCAGTGGTGCCGCGAGATGCTCGTGCGCTCGCCGTCGCGCTACGTCGCCGCTTCGATCCTCGCCGGCGTGCTCTGCACAGGCGGCCCGTGTCCCTATGGCTACGGGGCCTCAGCGAGTGTTCGTTTTCCTCCTCATCGGCATTGTCGCCATGACCGGCTCCTACTTCGCGCCGGACCAGCATCTTCCCTGGGAGGCGTTCGTCTGCGCCGTGCCCGCTGGCCTGCTCGCAAGCACGATCCTCATTGTCAACAATGTGCGCTTCGAGCCACACGGCGAGCGTCGCTTTGCGGCGCGGCGGTCGGTCTCGCGGTCGCCGCGAGCGGACGCGGATGTTGTGCACGGCGATGGTCGCCGGCGCGTTCGGGGGGGTCAAGCAGCGTTTTCTGCTCGCCTGTAGCCGCACCACTGCAACCCCCGCCGCCCAATCCGGCCGCGCCCCGGGTCAGGCGGCGAGCGGCTGCCTATCGGCCGGCCCGGGCGCCCTGCGCGTCGCGATCACGCGCGCCCCTCCGCCGGGAGCAAACGAGACAGAGCTTCGCGCGGCCTCCTCATCCCCGTGCTGGCGGGCCGCAGCTCGAACTCGCGCAGCACGACCTCGATCACGCGCTTGATCTCTAGCTGCGCGAAGGAGGCGGCGACACAGCGCCGCACGCCACCACCGAAGGGGATCCACGTGTAGGCGCCGGCGTCGGCGCCGCCGAGGAAGCGCTCGGGCTTGAACTCGAGCGGCTCGCGGTAGATGTCGGCGCGGCGGTGCATCAGGTAGATGCAGGGGGCGACGATCGTGCCGGCGGGCAGCATGTAGCCGCCGAGCTCCATCGGCTCGATCAGCCGCCGCATCACGAGCGGCACGGCGGGGCACAGCCGTAGCGTCTCTTTGACGCAGGCGTCGAGGTATTCATCGCCCTCGTCGCGCAGCACCTCCTCGCGCAGCCGGGCGAGCTTCTTGGGATAGCGCAAGCAGCCGCTCGAAGACCCAGGCGAGCGAGGTGGCGGTGGGCCCGTCGGAGAGCATCGTGACGAGTTCGTCGCGCATCTTCTTGTCACTGGCGGGCTGCCCGCTCTCGGCGTGCCCGCGCTCGAGCATCGAGAAGATGTCTTCCTCGCCGTCAGCGATCCCGCGCGCGCGGCGCAGGCGCACCTCGTCGAGCACGACGTCCTCGAGCTTGCCCATCTCGCGGCGAAAGCCGGCGTTGGCGGTGATCGAGCGCGAGCCGAAGGCGGCGAGCAGCGCGAGGCGCCGCGGCTGGTTGATCCAGTTGGTCAGCCCTGCGATCCGCTCGCGCAAGAGCTCGCCGCGCGCGGGGTCGATCCCGTCGAACACGGAGCGCATGACGACTTCCATCGAGATGGACTGCATCCGCGGCCACAGCTCGAAGGGCTCGCCGGTCGGCCAGTCGGCGACCTTCTCCTGCGGCGATCTGGCTCATCATCGCGCCGTAGTCCTTCATCCGCCCGCCGTGGAAGGAGGGCAACAGGCGCTTGCGGTCGCCCATGTGCTGGGGCTCGTCGAGCAACATCACCGAGCTCGAGCCGAGCAGCGGCTCGAGCAGCGGGTTGGCCTCGCCGGCGCCGGCGCCCATCAGCTCGGAGGCACGCGTGAAGACGAGCTTGACGTGCTCGGGGTTGGTCAGCAGCACCCACGGGCTTGCCCGCGACGGATGCGCAGCGTGAAGATCTCGCCGTAGCGCGGTACTTCCGCTCACAGCGCAACGTCGGCGCGGCTCGGCGTCTTCCGCTCGCGCTAACCGATCCAGTCGGGTGAGGCATGGCCCATGTGGCTGCGCGCCTTTGACTGAGAAGGGGTCGCCGAGGGGGAGGTGTTAATTAATCTTTAATATGTATTAGTTTTGAGCTGTATGCTCGACTGTCTAATACTTCACTGGTTAATGGGGAAACAACAACACTCCAATTGCTGTTGCTCTAAAGGAAGCTTCTTTTTCCATCTTCCTTTTAGTTTTACCCAAAAACCACAAAACTGATGCGGAATCTAAAGAACTTAGGTGGAGCAAAAGGTTTGTGGTCTAACGGCCGTTAGCAAGAAAAATCTTTCTGACGTTTACTTTGCCGTTTTGGGTATTCATTTGCTTCGGCATCTAGACATACCCACCATCCCAACCCCCGACCCTACACCGTCCTTGGGACGGGAAAATAGCGCGTCATTAGGACACTTTCTTCTTTTGGGGGGATTCTGGACACGAACGTATGTTCTGTCGCAGGGCTTGCGTAGCTTCCCCGGCATGACCTCCCCCACACCCACAACCACAACCACACACCGCTCTGCGCCACAGGGCAACGATCCTTCGGATCTCCTCAACCTCACCCTCCGGTTCGGATCCTCCGCCTATTTGGCTTCAGAGCAATACCTGGCTTCCCAGCAGACAGCAGGCCAGGAGCCAAGCCGGCACCCCCATTCCAAGCAGTTGCCAAACCCCTGCGCAGAACAGCTCCATCCACCCCACCCCGCCTCATCGTAGGACAAGCCCTCGACCGCCTAGCCGCATAACGGGCTGGCTTACCCCAAAACTTCGGGATCCCCCTCAGCACGCAAACCCGGCTCCCCGTGCTGACGGGGAACCCGAAGAAACCCCCCAACCCTTCCCACACCCCTCAATCCGCCCGTCCGGTCATGACAACCTCACCTCAAACGACTACATATGCGGGTGAGAGCAGAGACCTAGAGAAAGGCCTCACCGTGAGGCCGTCCTCTGGGCAAAATGGGGCGTTAATGGCAGGAGGAAAACTTTGCCGAAGGGTGAGGAGGCAGTGGGATGGCCAGGCTATTAACGCTTAGGAACCCGCCATCCCGCCCCCACCCTAACGTCCAACAGGACGGGAAAATACCGCGCACTTAGGACACTTCAGCAGCGCGAGGTGGAATTGGCATAACTGGAATTGGCATACCTGTTCACGCGCGCGAGTAACTAAAGGGCGGATAGCGGGGGCCCGTGGTACCCTGAATTGCATGCCCACGACGAAGAAACCCACAGCCAAGCCCACAACCCGGGCTAAAGGCCGTTCCGGCTCGAACGGTATTGGACCGATCCGGTCGAAGGCTCGCCGGGAAGCGATCGAGGCGCTGATCGAGCGGACGACGAAGGGGCCGGGACCGACCCCTGAGGTGGAAGCGGCGTTGAAGGACGACGCCTGGGGCAAGCGTCTCGTCGATCCGTGAGCCTGCCGACTGACCGGATCTACCTGTTCGACACGTCGATCTGGCTTCGCACAAAGCATCCGCTGATCGCTCCGGACTGGGAAGCAGCGCTGCGGAAAAACCAGCTGGCCGTCTCGCCGGTCGTCGCGTTTGAGGTTTTCTATGAAGCCCAGAACCAGGCTGACTTCGAGGCACTAGAAAGGCAACTGGACGCTTTGCGGCAGGCGCCGTTGACGCAGGGGATCGTCCGTGAGGCGCGCAGGGCACTGCACGACCTGTCAGCGAAGGCCAGTCACCGCATTCCGTTCCAGGACGCGCTGATCGCCGCGACAGCCGCGCACAAGAACATGACTGTGCTGCACTACGACGGCCATTACGACCTGCTCAGTGAAGTGCTCGGCTTCAAAAACCGGTGGGCCGCCGAACCCAACTCGCTGTAGGCGCATGCTCAGTGAGCAATCCGATCGAGAGGAGCGCCGACCCGCGAGCCCTGACTGCCATGGCGAGAGGTACGTCGTCCTCTAGCAGGCTGGCTCCCGTAAGTTCGCCTATGTCCGGCCAGGAATGACCATTTGCCGCAGCCGGTAGGATGCGCGCGGGATGACCGACATGGTCGACTTCCGAGGCTTGGACGCGCCTATCGTTCAGGCGGGGATGGGCGCCATCGCTCGCCACGAGCTAGCTGCGGCGGTATCGGAGGCCGGCGGGCTCGGAACGATAGGCGGCGCCCGCGGACAGATCGCCGCAGGAGCTGGCCGCCGCGCGAAAGCTCACCGGCCGGCCGATCGCGGTGAACCTCGTGCTGCCGCTACTGCGGCCGGGCGACGTGCAGGCAGCGGCAGAGGCCGACGCGATCGTGACCTTTTGGGGTGAGCCACGCCGGCTTGCCGCTGGCACCTGGGTCCACCAATGCGGCTCGGTTCAGGAGGCCCAAGCGGCCGAGGCGGCGGGAGCGGACGCGGTGATAGCGCAGGGCGTCGAGGCGGGCGGGCATGTCCGAGGTACGACGCCGCTGCTCGACTTGATCGAGCGCGTGCGAGCTGCGGTCAAGATCCCGGTGCTCGCGGCCGGCGGCATCGTTGACGAGCCAGGTGTGCGCGAGGCGCTGGACGCCGGCGCGGTCGCTGCCGTCCTGGGCACACGCTTCCTGCTCAGCGAGGAGAGCCGCGCGCACCCCGATTACAAGCTGCGTTGCCTACAGGCTGACCGCACAATCCTCACCGAGCTGTTCGGGCTCGGGTGGGCCGAAGCACCGCACCGCGTGGTGCCGAACGCCGCGACCCGCCGCTGGCTCAGCGATGACGACTCGCGCGGGCCTGGCTGGATCAGGCTCGTCAACCGGCTCGCCTCGCCTCTCGTGATGCGCGTCCCGGAAGGGCTCCAGGATCGTGGGCTTGCGATCCAGCGACCGTCGCTCCCCTTCCTCGGCCCACCGATGGCTCTGGACGATGGCCCGCGCCAGTCTCCTGGACTCGGGGCCGCTCTACGCGGGCTCGAACGTGACTCGAATCTCGGAGATCCTTCCTGCCACGCGAGTAGTCACCGACCTGACGCCGTAGCCGGTACTTTCCCTTTCTCGGCAAACCGGCCGATGGCTAGGGGCGGGGAACGGACTGTAATGGCATGTCGTCATTATGCGACGCAAAATGACGCTACTCAATACAAAGCGGCATAGGCCTGGCGAGGGCCCCGGAGTACAGGGCCGGGGAGGGTCTCCCCAGTTCCCGCCGCCACCCTTGGCGAGAATCGCTCGAGGCCCTCATTGACAGAACCAGATGCCCCGCATCGACACAGGCGCCACTCGCCTTTGGGGAATTCCGGGCCTCAGAGCGCATCGGCAAAAGGTCTTTATATCTAAACGTATATACTCTCTATGTGGAGGTAACGACCCTCATTCGCGACGCACGACAGGCGGCCGGGCTCACCCAGCACCAGCTTGCTGACCAGGCCCGCACCGCGCAACCGGCCGTCGCGGCATACGAGTCCGGCTCGAAGACTCCAAACCTCGCCACGCTGGAGCGGCTGCTCGGCGCCTGCGGGCACGACATGGAGGTACTCGCACGGCCCAGGGTGCGCCGCGGGGCGGCATCGCTCGCCGGGCTGGCTCAGACGATCGGGGAGGACCTCGAGCAGGGTAATGAGCGGGATGCCCTGCGGTTGCTGTTCGGCTTCGCGGACGACTTCAGGGGCTCCTCGCGTCCGGGACGAATTCTGCTGCTGGCAGACGAGCCGCCCAGCACTGGTGAGAAGCGTTTCGATGCGGCGCTCGCAGGTATTGCGGAGTTCTTCGCGGCTGAGGGTGCCATTTCGTCTCCGGCGTGGGTCAATTACCCGGACCGCTTTGTCGAGCCTTGGTGGTTTGTCGCCAGCCGGCCCGCCTTCCACGCGTACACGCTCGCCAACACGCCCGCCTGCTTCATGCGTCACGGTGTGTTCATCGCGCGCGAGGTCTTTGATCGTGCCTGAGCGCCAGTTCTCGCGCACCCGAATCGTGGGCGCCCTCGAAGCGCTCGGGAAGGAGCTCACCCGCCAGGGAGTGCGCGGTCAGGTGTTCATCGTTGGCGGCGCGGCGATGGCGCTTGCCTATTCGACGCGGCGCGTGACCAGGGACATCGACGCTGTGTTCGAGCCTAAGAGGGCGATCTATGCCGCCGCGGGGAAGGTGGCCGAAGAACTCGCACTTCCCGAGGACTGGCTGAACGACGCCGTCAAGGGCTTCATGCCCGGAGCTGACGGGGATCCACGCCCAGTCCCTGACATCCGTGGCATTGAGGTCACGACGGCCTCCCCGCGATACCTCCTAGCCATGAAGCTGATGGCGATGCGCTTTGGCGAGGACGACGAGGACATCGAAATCCTGCTCGGAGAGTCCGGCGTACACAGCGTACAGGAGGCACTTGGCCTGCTCGAGAACATCTACCCAACCACCGAGCCCCCGCCGAAGACGCGCCTCTTTCTGGAGGAGCTATTCAGCTCCAAAGACTGAAAACTCTGACCTTCTCACTCAGCGTGGTAGCGCCGGTTCGCCCGGTGCAGATACACGAGCGTCGCGAGCGCCAGCACGATCGGCAGGAAGTGAGGCCAATGCGCAAGCAGCAGCCCGGCGCTCAGGTGATGGACGGTGCCACCGTGCGCGCCTGACGGCGAGCACCACCAGTGTGACCAGATGGCTGCGCTAGGCACCATCTGACTCGATCTCCTGAAGTGCTTCGCGCACTGCCGCGACTGCGCACTTGCCAGCGGCGTGAAGGGCGTCGGTGGTGCGCATCGCACGCGAGAAGATGAACGCCCCCTCGAGCAGCGAAAGCATCGACAAGGCCAGTTCGTGCGAGGGCGCCGCGGGACGGATGCGAAGCGATCGCGACGAGTGGACGCGAAGGAGACGACCGTGAAGGCAGACCAGAAACGCCGGCTCAACGTACTGGGGGCGATCATCGGGGCGGGCATCCTCTCCACCGCGATCCACTACACCCACAACTTCATAGCCGTCAGCGACTACCCAGGTCCCAAATCCCTCTACACGGTCACGCGCGTGGCGATCGTGATCAGTTGGCCGCTCTTGACTGCGATCGGGCTGCTGGGCTACCGCCGCTATCGCGAAGGGCGCCTGCGCGAGGCCCACGTGTGCCTGGCCGTGTACTCGATCACCGGGATCGTCACCCTCGGTCACTTCATCTACGGCAACCCCAAAATCCCGGCCCTCTTCTACGCGACACTCTTTACAGACTTCCTCACCGGCCTGGCCGTCCTCAGCTTCGTGCTGTGGTCAGCCAACATCATGACGCCACGCACACAAAGGTTGGGCACCTAGCCCGCACCCGGGGGAAGGTGAGCATCTACAATCCGGCCATGGCAACGAAGCCAAAGGCCAAACCGAAAGGGCCTTGGACCCCCGAGGAGATAGCGCGCAACGAGCGCGTCGCGCAGATCAGGGTGCGGGAAGATCGCAAGCGTGGCGTGAGCGCCAATCTGGAGGATCTAGTAAAGCTGACCCGATTCGCCAACCGCTTCGCCGAGGCGTTCCGCCATGCCCGAGGCGCTTGATCCATTCCCGCTACTGCGAACTCTGTACGAACGCGGTATAGAGCAACGTCGAAGGCATTCCGGTGCGAGTGTGCTCCCTCGAACACCTCCGCGCGATGAAGCGTGCCGCGGGCCGGCCGCAGGACCTGATAGATCTGCAGCGACTCGGCGAGGACTAAATGGTGACCGCCGGGCGGACTGTGGCTATTTAAGGTTTACCTGACCGTTTGGGTGCTAAACGGTCTCGGCATCTGAAAAACTTCACGAGAGATAGGTGTCCGTTCCAGGGGATCTGATACGTGACTAACCGGATGGCCAAGCAAGACAAGAAACCACGACGACCGACCCCGGAGGAGATGGTTGCACGCCGCGAGCTGATCGCGCTCCTGTGGAACGAAGGGTTCTCGAATCGTCAGATCGCTGAGCAGCTGGGTTGGGGTAACCGCGACACCCGCGTCGGAGGAGAAGTGCACAGGATGCGCGAGCTCGGCTGGAATGTCGAGAGACGTCCGCATACCGGCCGTGAGGAGATGGCCCGGCGAAAGACAGTTGCGGCTGAGCTGTGGGAAGCGGGATGGGAGGCCGTGGAGATCGCGTACGAGCTGGGAATCTCAGACAGCGCTTGCGACTCGATGCTCTACCTGATGCGGGCCAAGGAAGAAATCAAGCCACACCGGGAAACCGCTCCCAGAGACGGACCGGTCCAGGCCGCCATCGCCTCGATGGCGGCGCGCGGTGACACCTTCCAGGAAATAGCCGACCGCATGAACATGACATCCGGCACCGTCAGCGCGACTATCTACCGCGTCCGGCGGCGCCTGGCCGCGCATCTCGAGCCCACCGCGGAGGTCCCGCCGCGATTTATCCCCGGCGAGGCGCAGCGACGGCACGAGGAGGTCTGGCGACTGGCCAAGGAAGGGGTGTCGCGTGAGGAGATCGCGGCCCGCTGCGGCTACGAGCTTGCGATGGTCACGCAGGTCCTCAGCGCAGAGCGCATGCGCCGGCGGGACGAGGGTGAGCCCGAGAGCTCCCTCGTCCTCGAGCGGCCCAGCGAGAAAAGGATCCGGGCCCGCTACCACGAGGTGTGGGAGCTGGCCAGAAGCGGCCTCTCGCGCGATGAGATCGCCAGGCGCACTGGCTACGGACCCAAATGGGTGGAAAATGTCGTCCGCGAAGAACGCGAGCGCCGTAAAGCCGCTGGTGAGAGCGCCGGGGAGCTAGCTCTTCCGGGTTTCAGTCCACACCATGCAGCCAAGACACGCCGCGCGGAAGTCCTGGCGATGGCTATGGACGGGATCGCGCCCGAGGAGATCGCCAGCCACACGGGGTACGCGCTCTCCTCAGTCAAGGGCATCATCAGCCAGGAGCGCGTCCGGCGTCGCGACGCGGGTGAGCCGGAGGCGGACTTGCATCCGCCGCTCGCGCCCGGAGCCCGCCCCTTCACCCCGCCGATGTCATGGACCGAGGAGCAAACCGCGCAGCTGATCGCTCTCTACGAGGCACGCAATGGGCCGTCCGCGATCGCAGCGATCATGGGCCTGCGTGTCAGCCAGGTCAACAACCGGCTCATGTGGCTCGTGGCCCACGGGCAGACCGCCCGGGTAGAGCTGACACCCACTCCGCAGGAGATCACGGCGCTGCATGAGGACTATTGGCAAAGCGGCCTGTCACTCCGCTCGTGGTCTGCGCAGAAGAACCTCGTTCGCAAGGTGATAACCAGCCACTTCCGCAAGCATGGGCTCCCGGTACGCCCAACCAAGCCGGGGCCGGCTTCCGCGATCACTCGCCGTGGCCGAGTAGTCGATCTGGTCGAACACAGAGTCAGGGCCGATGCTGCGACTGGCGAGTTTTTGAGATGCCGATACCCCTTAGCACCCAAAACGGGCAGGTAACCGCGTCGCTGCTTCCTGAGTTCTTATTTCTTGCCTTTGCCGCTTTTTATCTGGTGGCCGTACTTTTTCTTGGCCTGGGCTACACACTGAGCGCGCTTGTGCTTCGGCTGTCGCTTGCACTGCTTGAGGGCTTTCGCCAGTAGGCGCTTCTTCTTGGCGGCTTCTTCCTGGCTCTTCTTCTTGGCGGCTGCCGCGGCGGCTTCTTCAGCGCGCTTCTTTGCGGCGGCTTCTTCTTCCTGGTGTTTCTTGGTGGCCGCAGCCTGGGCGTTCACTTCTTCTTCGTGTTTTTTGCTGGCAGCGGCTTCTTCTTGATGTTTTTTCGCGGCGGCTTCTTCTTCTTGACGCTTAGCTTCTTCCCCTACCTGCCGTGCGTGTTCTTCCGCTAGCACTTCGGCCGCCGTGATGGCCCTTACCTCGATTGGCACGTTCGTATGGACGGCGACCGTCATTTCCACACTGGTATCGACCCGGTCGCCATTTTTTTCCTTTTCGCCAGTGGGAACGGCCTGAAGTTGTTCGCCTTTTTCACCTTCGTATTCGGTGACGGTCTGCGTGCTCCCAAACCGCTTTAGCGTCATCGTGAATTCTGAGAGGTTTTGATTGATCGGGCTCCCCGGGGAGAGGAAGGGTCCAAAGCCTGCGGCTTCCACTCCTCCGCACTTGAAGGAGATGTAGGGCTGCGTGGGGCTGCCGTTCGGGTTGAGCAGCATGCCGACTTCGTCTTTGGCCTGATCAATCCAGACGAGATCGGCCTCGATCGGCCCTGTGGCGATTTCTTCTTCCTGTGCATTTAGGGACTTACATTTGTGTTCGGGTTCTCCTGGTTCTTGCGCGTGGCATTTGCTGAACTGGTATTCCGCCACGACCGTGCGTGGGCCTGTGATTTCGCCCTCGCCATGAGATTCCGCGCATTCCAAGACGAGTTTGGAGCCCGGCCATTTCTGCGGTCAGAGGCCCGCTTACGGTGGTGAGGCTGACCGGAAAGGTGTTGCCCGGGACCACGAATTCGAGTACCGGGGAGGCAGCGCTCGCGCCGGCGGGCACGAGCAGCAGTGCTAGGGCCGCAACCAACGCGGCAGCGATAGCACGATAACCCTGGAGACACTGACCCACTCGTGACATCACGTTAGGACGCCCCTTTGCTCGACCTGACCCCAAAGATCCCTCTCAAGCTCAGCGGCCGGGATTCTAGCGAACGAGGAACGGCTCAGGGAGCCGCTGGGGCCTCGCGAGGCGCCTGCGCCTCGGCCGCCCCCTCAGCTTCGGGAGCGGGCGGCTCGCCGGTCGCCGGGTCAAGCGCCTCGCCCAGCCAGTCCTCGGAGGGGGCGCTCTTACGCGCCTCCCTCCTGGCCTGTTTGTCCATGCGACGCTCGCGGAGACGGGTCTCGCGCATGAGCTTCGCCATCGTGGTCTTCTTCTTGCCCCCTGAGGCCATGTCTGCCCGGCCGCTTACAGCGGTTGGATGTTGACGGCCTTGGGGCCCTTGTCGCCGGCCTCGGCCTCGTAGGAGACCTTCGCACCCTCGGCGAGCGAACGGTAGCCCTCGCCGATGATCGCCGAGTGATGGGCGAACAGGTCCTTTGATTCGTCGTCGGGCGTGATGAACCCGAAGCCCTTGTCGTCGCTGAACCACTTCACTGTGCCAGTAGGCATTGTCTTTTCCTCCACGTTGGTAGTGCTGCGAACGCGGAGATTGCTGAGCAAAGGCTACGAGCGCTGGCACTGCGTTGTTGGGCGGATGGCCCAACTTGAGCCACCAACCCTAGCAGCCGCCGCGATCGCGCTCTCCAGCGTCCCCGTATTCTGGGCGCTCACGAGAACTCCGTCACCGAGTAGACGGGATGGCTGACGCGCGCTGGCGCGCTCTTGCCGCCGTCGTCGGTATATACACAGAACGCCTCGAAGCGCCCGTGGTCGAGAATCGCGACCACTACATCGCCACCCTCCGAGAGCGGCCTGCCGACCTCGATCTCCCGGTCCTCTCCCTCGAAGCGACAGCCCAGCTTGAAGATCCGCCGCGACCGCGCAGGGCAACCGACGGCGAGCAGCGAACGCTCGCGCAGCTCGCTGTAGGCCCGCTCGGCGCGAGATCCCCCCGATTCGATGCCGGCGACGAAGAAGCTCGTCACAGCTTCACGCGGCGGCGCCCGGCTCCGCGATCTGCGTGGGTGTGCATCACTTCAGGCTAGCGCGCCCGCGCGCCGTTGCACGAGGACAGGCGCACCTCAGGCAGCACGGCGCGCTCGCGTTGCCCGTCCCGGCAGCGCCTGCCGGCGGGCCGGCACACGAACGGGCTCCTCCTCCGCGAGCCGCATGAACTCATGGCGCACGAACTGCACCCAGGCGAGCTTTGCCGAAACCCTCAGCTGTGTCTCCTCACGGGCGAGGCGTGCGACGAGCCTGATCACACCGGGCCCCTGCTCCTCCTTGCCTGCGGCGGGCGCGGCGGCCATCTCGGCCAGGCACGCCTGCTCGTAGGAGTCGAGCACCGCGATTGCCCGCTCCGGGTACCGCGCCAGCGCGCCGAGCTGCACGATCAGGACCCGCTGGTGGCACCGGTCCTCACCCACCGACCCGATCAGCCATCGCGCGTGTTCCTCAAAACCCCGGCGGCTTGCCCGGTAGCGATGCTTGGAGCGCGCGCCGCGGCCCTCGAGCGGGACGTCCTCGATGAACCCCCGCTCGCGGAGGCAGCCCAGCGCCGTGTAGGCATGCGAGACGCTCGACAGCGCGATCACCCCGTCGTAGGTCCGCTCGAAGCGCCGCGCGAGCTCATAGGCGTAACTCGGCCGTTCGATGATCAGGCCCAACAGCGCCCAGTTGACCACCGAGCGCATCGGCGGTCCCGCCGGCGCCTGCTGGCCCGTGCCCATTCCCTTTCCTGTAACCACGTTTCTCCCCTCCTCCATGACCACTCCCTTTCTCTCCTCAGGCGGCGCGGCGCGTGCGCGTTGCCCGTTCCGGCAGCGCCTGCCGGCGTGCCTGCGCTGGCGCATCGCGCGCCTGACCGTTCGCGAGCGCGTTGACCTCCCGCCGGACATATTGAACCCAGGAGAGCTTCGCCCCCACCGCCAGGCGGCTCTCCTCGCATAGGAGCCGCCCGGCGAGCTCCGAGCCGCCGTGGTCAGCTGCGCCGTTCGGATTCTGGTCCCCACTCCGGTTTCCGTTTCGCATGGGTATCGGGATCGTGCCCGCTTCCGCGACGCATGCGGGCTCGTAGCGGTCCAGGACATCGAGCACCGCCTCTGGGTCACGGGCCAAGCCCGCCAGCTGGATCGCGAACAGCCGCTGGCGGCGGCGGTCTTCGCCGGCCTGCGCCACGAGCCTGTCGCGGTAGCTCGCTATGCCCTCCGGCGTAGCCCGGTACTGAGGCTTGGGCTGGCGCTCCGTCCCGTTGCCCGGGATTTCTTCGATCAATGATCTGTCCTTCAGTGCGCCCAGCGCTATGTAGGCGTGGGACGTGCTGCTCAACGCAAGCGTGTCGCCGTAGACACGCTCGAAGCGATGCGCGAGCTCGTACGCGTAGCTCGGGCGTTCGATGATCAGACCCAGCAGCGCCCAGTTCACCGCCGAGGTCATCGGCGCCTGCGCGCGGCGCCCCGGCGCGCTCCCCTTTTTCATAGTCACGTCTCTCCCCTCTCCCGCAGCTACAACCCGTAGCCACGCCCTGCACTCTCCAACTGCCAAGTAGCGTAACCGAACCGCGAAGCCAATGCGCCACATACTCAAGGCATAGAAGGTTCTGCACCGCTCCCACCAGCCAGGCGGGCTCTATGCGGGTGTCCCGCTCCCCAAAGGACGCGGGCCGCTGCACATCACGCGCAGCCACACGACCAGCCCGTCGTCCTCGCGCACGTACGCCTGCTGCTCGTACACGAATAGGCCCTCAGCGCGCCGGCCATAGACACGCCAGCCGACATGCCTTGTGTCCGCGACCGATGTGGGCGCCACCGGCTCGACTCGCTCGACCGCTCGCTCGGGATGTTCGAACCAGGCGCGGAGAACCTCCTCGACACCATTGGGGTCACTTGCCTCCCACACCCGGTTCGGCGTCATCGCGCGGAAATCGATGTCCGGGTGCAGAAGGCCACGGGCGCGGGAGAAATCGCTAGCGAGGATCGCATTGGTAAACCCGTCGGTGGCGCTCACGGACACGGCTGCCATGGCCTGAGTGTCGCAGCTGCTGAGAGCAGGATCAACCCGCACAGACCAGGCTAGGCGGAGATCTCAGCGACGCCGTTAACGTCCTCGCCCGTCACGAGCAGGAACTCGTTGCGGGCGCCGGCCTGGCGACGGTCGCGGTAGGGGCGGTACTCCTCGCTCTCGTAGAAGGCATCGGCGGCCTCTTTCGAGGGCCACTCGATCAGCAGGAGTACCTGCGGAGGCGTGCGCTCGCCCTCGAGCTGCTCGATGCGGGTGCTGCGCGCGAGATAGCGCCCGCCTTTCTCCTGCACCATCAAGGTCACGTTCGCCACGTAATCGCGGACCCAGGAAGGATCGGTGACATCGAGCTCAGCGACTGCGTAGTACTTCATCCTCGCTCCTTCGCTCGGGGACCGGCTGTGGTGTACGTGACAATCGATGTGCTTAGCCCGGCGGAGAAGTCTCGCGAGGCAGCGAGCCCAGGATGCGCTCGGCGATCTGGCGCTGGCCGGCTACGCGCAGCCCGGAGAAGTCGCGGCCGGGGCCGAGCGCCGCGATCCATGCCGCCTCGTCTCCCTCGATCTGTGTGTCCGGCTCGGCTGTGCCTGGGTCCCCGGCTCCCAGCCAGCCGCCGGCAATCTGAAAGCAGTGCACGACGCGCTCCTCTTCGGCCCCGACGATTGCCTCGACGGTGGCGCTCGGGAGGTCGTCCCGTTCTTCGAGCAGCGCCGGGAGCTGGCGCAGCACGGCGTCCACTCCTACGTACAGGCCATCCGGCGGCGCCGGCCATTCGTGGCGCATCCCCCAGCGTGCTAGCGCGGCGGCGATTGGCAGCAGCTCTCTCCCGCGCCCGGTCAGCGTGAGCTCTACGCGGGGAGGCATTTCGCGAAAGCGCTGACGTGAGATCAGCCCGAGTGCGACCATTTGGTTCAGGTGGTGGTCGAGTACGCCCGAGCTGATCCCTGGCAGCCGTTTGCGCAGAGCGCTGAGCCGCAGCGTCTCGTGTGAGAGCGCCAGGACGATCAGCAGCGTCCAGCGGTCGCCGGCCGCCGCCAGGGCTCGCGCGAGCGGCGTCCATTGCCGGTGAATGCGCACGGGGAATCCGCTAGCCGCTCCGTCCTCCATACCCGGGAGCCTAATGCTTGAGTTTCCCCGTTGCAGTAATCGCGGGATTGGCCGCAGGCGGGGCGGGTCTGACCCCTGATCGGTGGGGTAGTCTTTCGCCGGGATTCACGCCCGCCCTTCCTGAAATTCATGCCGGTCAAAACGAACATCTCCATGAGCCAAGTGCGCGAGATGCACGAGCTCTACCAGCAGGGAGCGATGATGAAGGAGGTCGGCAAGCGTTTCGGGATTTCCGAAAGTCGCGTGAGTGCACTCTTCAAACGAGCCGGGCTCCAGTCACGGTCTCCACGTCCTCCAGCTGGTGGCTATCCGGTCGGAGAAATGTATGAGACCTATCAGGGTGGAGCGGCGATGGATGAAGTCGCTAAACAGTTCGGGGTCTCAAAGCCACCATAAGCAGGCTCTTCAAAGCTGCTGGCCTGCAGACGCGTCCCGCTTTTCCTCCCAAAGATAACCAGCGGCTGGCCGGAATGTATGAGCTGTATCAGCGAGGCGCGTCATATCGCGAAGTCGGCGAGCAGTTCGGAGTCGGCGGTTCACGAGTGGGGCAGCTCTTTAGCGGGGCCGGTTTACCTACTCGCCCGCCAGGCAAACCCAAAAAGGCGCAGACCTGACCGGTTTCACGGCAAACGCTAACCGCCCCAACATGCAACAAGCTAAGCCTCAGCCTTAACCTGAAACTAAACCTTGATCTGAACCTTACTCTTTCACTTTTAGACCTGTTACAAAAACCCGCACAGCGTCTGTTTCACTCCCCAGTGGCGTGTATCTCAGATAATGGTCAACCTGCCGGTGAACTGCATTGGGCTGTGCCCGAGGGTGAACTTTCCTCACGTGTGCTGGGCATCTCGCGCTAGTCAGTCCACCAGCCCGGGATCACCTCGCCGTCGCCATCGTGGCGGGCTCCGACCGCGAGCAGCTCGAGCCCGTCGGGACCCGCCTCGAACGCCCGTATCACGCCAGGTGCAACGCGAATCGCATCGAGCTTCTCGATCTCGACGATCTCGTCATCGAGCTTGACGGCACCAGAGCCAGACAGTACGACGTACACCTCCTCGGCCTGCTCGTGCTTGTGTGCGAACGGCTGGCGCTTGTTCGGCTTGAGGAGATGGTGACTCACTCCCGTGTGCTCGGTCTCGAGATCGCCCTTGGCGAAGCGCGCCTCCTGGAACTCCCCAAAGCCGGACTTGGGTGCCGAGTCCTCGACGTCGGTGAGCTTCTTGTGCGTGTATGAAGCGGGCACGATTGCCTCCTCGGTTGTGAGCCTGAACCAGGCAGACGGTAATGCCTGCGCGAGAGTTTCGTCGCAAGCGCGAAGTAGCTTCCCGGCATGGTCCCCACCACCAAGCAAACCAATACCGATACCCAGCAACGCCTGGCCCTGAGCGAACACCGGCGAGGACTGCCCGCGGGTCTCCCTCGCAGGCAGAGTCTCGCCGACCAGCTGATCGCCGAGCGCCACGCCGAAGAGCGAGCGAGGAGCAAGCCTCAGCCATTCGGTACCCCGTTCGGAAGCAGTGAGACGGCGCCCGGCGAGAGTTTCATCCCAAGCCCGGGATAGCGTGCCCGGCATGAACTCAGCCCAGGCTTTCGAGCCGTCGCTGGCCGAGCTGCTCGACAGCGGTGAGCTCGCACTCGTGCGCGAGCCATTGCGCGCTTGGCTGGCGCTAAATGCGCGGGAGCCCGGAGCCGTCGAGGTCTATCCGGTATGGCTGGAAGCCGGGGGTGGGCTTTCGCTGGTGCGCGAGCCGATCCGCGCCTGGCTGGGGCAGCACGCTGACTCACTGGCTGCGCGCCGGCTCTACACCTCTTGGTTACTCGCCAAGGGCGAGCCCGCGCTCGTGCGCGAGCCGATCCGCGCCTGGCTTGCAGAGCACGCCTGTACTGAGGCCGCGCAGTACCTCTACAAGGCGTGGCTGGGCGCAAAGGGTGAGCAGAGCCTGGTCCGCGCAGCGATTAGCGCTTGGCTAAATCAGTACGCCAAGACTTCCAACGCGAGCTTTGTCTATCAGGCATGGCTGCACTCGGGCGGGGAGCTCTCTCTGGTGCGCGAGCCGATCGGGAAATGGCTCGCGCTGCACGCGATCATCACGGACGCAGAGTTCGTATACAAGGCGTGGCTCGACGCTCACGGAGAGCTGGATTTCGTACGCGAGCCGGTCCAGCGCTGGCTCGATATCCATGCAGACACCGAGCGGGCCGGTTTCGTATACAAGGCATGGCTCAACGCTCACGGCGAGCCCGGGCTCGTGCGTGAGCCTATCCGCCTGTGGCTGGAAAAATATGGGGGTGACGAGAGCAGCGAATTCGTATACAAGGCATGGCTCGACGCAGACGGCGAGCTCGAGCTCGTGCGCGAGCCGGCCCGCAAATGGCTCAGGAGCCACAGCACGGACCCATACGCGCAGTTCCTCTACAGCTCCTGGCTGAACGCCGGCGGTGAGCGCGAGCTCGTTTCAGAGCCGCTGCAAGCCTGGCTCAGAGATCACGCAGCCCTCTCGCAAGCAAGCTTTGTATATAGGCCATGGCTGAACAAGGGCGGGGAGCTCGCATTGGTGCGTGAGCCGATCGGAAAATGGCTGGCTCGCCAGGCCACGAGCGCCGATGCGGCGTTCGTCTACCAGGCATGGCTCGACGCGGGCGGAGAACTTGGCCTCGTGCGTGAGCCGCTGCGCAAATGGCTCGAGCAGCACTCAGGCCACGAAGCCGCTCACCTCGCCTATCAGGCTTGGCTGAACGCCGGTGGTGAGCGCGACCTGGTTTCCGGCCCGGTTGGCACCTGGCTAAAGCTCCATGGCGGGATCCTCGAGGCAAAGTCCGTTTACAAGGCGTGGCTCGACGCAGGCGGAGAACCGGGTCTCGTGCGCGAGCCGCTACGGGCCTGGGTAAAAATGCATGCCGAGAATCCCAGCGCGCAGTTCGTCTACAAGGCGTGGCTCGACGCAGGCGGAGAGCCCGCGCTGGTTTCAGAGCCGGTCCGCGCTTGGCTAACACACCATGGCGGGATCGCCGAGGCGCAGTACGTCTACAAGGCGTGGCTCGACGCCGGGGGCGAGCTTGGCCCGGTGCGTGAGCAGATCCAGCGCTGGCTGCAGACGCATGCGACGCTGGACACCGCGAGCTTTGTCTATAAGCCGTGGCTGGACGCCGGTGGTGAGCCCGCGCTGGTGCGCGAGCTGATCAGGAGATGGTTAGAGCAGCACGCCCTGTCCCCAGAGGCGGCCTTTGTCTGTCCGGCTTGGCTGGAGGCCAAGGGCGATCTGGAGCTGGTGCGCGAGCCAATCTCCAGATGGCTTGCGTGCAATGGGGACGCGATCAAGGCGCACTTCGTATACAAGGCGTGGCTCGACGCAGGCGGAGAGCTGGATTTCGTACGCGAGCCCACCCGGGCGTGGCTCTCAGCTCATGCTCAGGAGATCGGGGCTGTCTTCCTGTACAGCGCATGGCTGGACGCAGGCGGCGAGCCCGGTCACGTGCAGGAAGCGATCCGCACATGGATCAGAGCAAACGCCACAAAGACCGAGGCGAGCTTTGTGTATCAAGCGTGGCTGAACGCCGGTGGTGAGCTGGAGTTCGTACGAGAGCCAATCCGCGCCTGGCTTTCGCGCAATGTGTGCGCGACTAACGCGCGGTTCGTGTACTGGGCGTGGCTGAACGCCGGTGGCGAGCGCGAGTTCGTGCGCGAGCCGGTCCGCAAATGGCTTGCACAGCACGGTAACCGCGAGGACGCAGACTTCCTGTATGAGAAGTGGCTGAATACCGGTGGTGAGCTCGCGTTCGTGCGTGAGCCGGTCCGCGCCTGGCTGCAGCAGCACGCCGGGCGCAAGAGCGCTGAGTCGGTCTGCTCGGCATGGCTGAAGGCCCACGGTGAGCCCGCGCTCGTTCGCCTGCCCGTGCGGCGGTGGCTCGAACGTCACAGCAACCAAGAGACAGCCCAGTTCCTGTACAAGGCGTGGCTCGACGCAGGCGGAGAGCCCGCGATGGTTTATGAGCCGATCCGCGTTTGGCTAAAACACCATGGCGAGATCTTCGAGGCGCAGTTTGTCTACTCAGCCTGGTTTGCCCGCAAGGGTGAGCTCGCCCCATTCAGCGAGCCGCTGCGTTCCTGGCTGAGGCATCATGCGCGCGCGCTCAGCGCACAGTTCCTGTACGCGGCGTGGCTCGACGCCGGGGGCGATCCGCAGCTGGTGCGCGAGGCCGTCAGAAGCTGGCTTTCATGCAATGGGAATGCGATAGAGGCGCAGTTCGTGTACCGGGCGTGGCTGGACGCCGGTGGTGAGCGCGAGTTCGTGCGCGAGCCGGTCCGGGCTTGGCTCGCGGTTCATGCCCAGACGATGCCCGCGAGCTTTGTGTATCCGGCATGGCTCGGCGCCCACGGTGAGCGCGGGCTCGTCGCGCGACCGGTCAGCGCCTGGCTTGAAAAGCACAGCGAGGCCTCTGAGGCGCGCTTCGTCTACAAGGCGTGGCTCGACGCAGGCGGAGAGCTCGAGCCGGTTTCAGGACCAATCGGCTCCTGGCTAAGACGCCATGGCCAGCGTCCTGAGGCGCGATTTGTGTACCCGTCTTGGCTGGAAGCCAAGGGCGATCTGGAATCAGTGCGCGAGCCGATAGGTAAATGGCTCGCGTCTCACGCGGCGATGAACAGTGCGCGGTTCATCTATGGCGCGTGGCTTGAGGCGGGAGGCGATCTCGAGCTGGTGCGTGAGCCGATCCGCAGGTGGGTTTCAAGCCATGGCGACACAACAGACGCCAAGCACCTGCGCCGCAGGTGGGTCAGAGCCGGGGGCGAGCCCGAGGTGATGGACGCGAGCGACAGGACACTTGTCCATGCCTGACCGGTAGCTGCGATCATTTGCAGGAGAGGGAGAGCTGAATGGGCAGCGTATATACCGTCCAGGAACCGGTCAACGCGCAGGAGCTCGGCTTGACGCTCGTGCACGAGCACGTGCGCTTCCGCGACGAGGCCGTCGCGGAGCAGTGGCCGGACCGCTACGACGAGCAGCTAGAGCTCGACGCGGCCTTGGTGGCCGTGAACGCAGCCAAGGACCGCGGCGTGCGCACGATCGTCAACCCGACGGCGATGTTCGGCGGGCGCGACGTGAACTTCATGAAGCGCGTGGCCGAAGAGACGGGCGTGCAGATCGTGGCCTGCACGGGGATCTACAGCTACGACTACCTGCCCCACTACTTCCAGAGCCGCGACATCGATGTGATGGCCGACCACTTCGTAGAGGACATCGAAACCGGCATCCAGGGCACCGGCATCAAAGCGGCGTTCCTCAAGTGCGCGGCCGACGCGGCGGGCGTGACCGAGAACGTGGAGAAGATCCACCGCGCGTGCGCACGCGCGAGCCTGCAGACGGGCACGCCGATCATGGCCCACTCGATGCCAGCCGCCGGCACCGGCCCGCGCCAGGCCGCGATCTTCGAAGAGGAGGGCGTGAACATGGCCAAGGTGCAGATCGCCCACTGCGGCGACACCGATGAGGTCACCTACATCGAGGGCCTGATCGAGCAGGGCGTCTATGTCGGCCTCGACCGCTATGGCCTTGAGATGTACCTGCCGATTCACAAGCGCAACGCGACCGCCGCCGAGCTGCTGCGCCGCGGGCATGCGGAGCGGCTGATGATCTCCCAAGACTTCTGCGCGACGATCGACTGGTTCCCCCAAGAGGCCGGGGCCGTGTTCGAGAAGAGCGGCGCGATCCGTAACTGGTCGATGACGCTCGTGTTCGACGAGGTCGTGCCATGGCTGCGCGAGCAGGGCGCGATGGACGACGAGAGCTTTCACACCGTCTTCACCGAGAACCCCAAGCGCTGGCTGACCGCCTGAGCGCACCGCTTCGATCAGCCAGCGGCTTCTAGCGATGCAGCGCGGTCAGCTTCTCAACGCGAGTATCCTCGCCGGCCATCTCGAGCACCCATCGCCTCGCCTCGTCGAGATCGAGCGTCCGCGCCTGCACCATCGCTTCGATGTCGACCCAGTCGCGCGGGCGGTCGAACATCGCCTTGAACACCGCTAGTGCGGTGCAGGCGAGGACCGGAATCGTGTGCCCCTCGAACGGGACCACGCGTACATGCGCGGCCACGTGATCGTGGAACGGCAGCACGCTCAGGAACAGATCGACGGGTGTGCTCCCCCATCGCAGCCTGACCTGGCCATCCCTTTCCGCCTGCTCCAAGCTCAGGCCGCTGAACTCGACGCCGTCGGGCAACGCGGCGAACACGTCCTTCGCGCGCTCCGGGCCGGTGAAGACGTTGACATCGACGTCCCTCGTCCCGCGCGGTTCGAGCGTGCAATAGCCGAGCGCGATCGCACCTCCGATCGCGTGGGGTATGCCCGCTGCGTCGAGCGCGTGGTGAACGGCGAGCAGCTGATCGCCGAGCTCGCTCATGAGCGCAGCCGGATCAGGGGCGGATACTCGAGCTTGGGTCGTGGCCGGTATGGCATTGAACCGGCGAGGTCGAGCACCTGAGAGAGGACCATCCCGGCGTGCTCAGTCGCCGCGTCGTCTGCTGCCGGGGCAAGCTCCAGCTCGAGGCCGGCCGCTTTCGCGAGGCGTCCCAGCGCCGCGACCGACGGCTGCCGGCGGCCGTGCGCATAAGCGCTCAGGACAGAGCGATCGAAGCCAGCGCGGCGCGCCAGCTCAGCCTGGCTGAGCCCGCTCCTTCGGCCGATCTCGGCGAGGAGCGTCGCGGAAAGATCATGTTGTGTGGCGGACATAGGCAGATGTTAGCACAAACACCTACTCTATTCGCCATCTGTTGACGTATCCGTCCATCACCACCGCGACCATCCGGTCGATCAGCACACGCGCGATCGGGGAGCACGCCGGTCTCGTAGGCCGCCTTAGCTGCGCGTGTCTGTTCGTATGTTCGTGACACCTGTCAGTCCCCTGGTGGCCCGTCGTCGGATGGCTGGTCAGCATCGCTGTCGATCGCTTTGTCGCGCAGCTGGCGCAGCTCGGGCAACGCTTCTCGATCGGCTGGGCGATTGGCGATCTCCTTGGACCGGATGATGTCCTCCAGCGCGGCGACAAGTATGGTGTGCTCGCCGATCTCTAGGAGGATGGCGTTCTCGCGGAGTTGCTCGTAACGGACGAGGTCCCAGCGACTGTCGCGGGGAATGCCGAGCAGGATGTCGATGTCACCCGCGTCGGTGCGCCATGTCGTGATCTCCATGCGGGAGAGCATGACGCCGTCGAGTGGCAAAGCGAGTCCCTCGGGAGGTGCGTCGGAGCCGCTCAGGCGGGCGCCGAGCTCCCGCAGGGCGTTCGCCACTCGGTCGAGGTTCTCGCGATCCCAAGCGGGACAGACGTCCAGATCCTTGGTCGGACGTTGAGCGCCTTGCCACTGCGCGGCCAGTCCACCAACCGCGACGAACGAGACTTGATGGCGCTCAAGTGCGCTGATCAGTGCGTCGGGATCCAGCGGCGGCGCGTCGGGGCCGCTCACGCGCTCGGGTTGCTCGGATCGTATGGCGGCCAGCCGTGCCGGGCGCGATGTTCATTGACGAAGGCGATCAGCTCCTCCGGTGTGGCGCGTTTGCGCGGGCCGGTCTGTCCATCAGCACGGGAGTGTCGTCCGCACGGCGCGGAGCGCAGTTGGCGTTGACCCAGTCGCCCCACTCCTTGAGGGAGGCGAACTCGGACTTCACTCGTCGCTGCGAGCTTGCCTCAGGCGAATTGATCTGTAGCTTCGGCATACTTCAGATTGTATCGCGCGGTGGCGGTCGCTCAAATCATCTGCCTTTATTCGGTCGCCTGTCGATGACGCGGCTGCCTACGCCGGGTTAAACCTCACGGACGTTATATAGACGCGCGCGAACCCCAAGAGGAAGTTGGGACGGTACTCACGGTCGCGTGTTCCGTCTCAAGTATGGGCTACGGTGTGTCCATGTGGTATGCGCATACCGTAAGAGTAAGCACTGGTTTACCCGATCGCGTGTTCCGTCGCAAGCGCGAGTTACAGTGCATTCGTGTGATATGTCAGGATGTGAGAAAGGTTTGTGATGTCATATTGCCTATAAATGAATGAGTGACACATGTGCCTCCCGGTTCGAGGCTAAACTCTCTACAGCGCGGAGGTGTCGCGCTCGTGAATGGGTGAGCGCGTACATCTCGGCGCGGTAGAGAGCCGACCTGAGATGGTGCCTGATCCGACCGACCCGTGCCCGAGTGATCACCAATCGAGAGGTTCGGCGCACGCACGCGGGTGAGCAGAACCTCTCGATTGGTGCCAGGGCTACAGCGTGCCCCGACCTTACGGTCGGGGTTTTGGTCGTGGTTAAAGGGTAGGTCATTGGGGTGCGGGGATGACGAAAGAAGGGAGAGTTGGGGAGGGTGTGGGAAAGAGTGGAACTCATTCTCATGGCAGGGGTGAGGAAAGAAGGTGCTGGGGAAAACAGGGGTGGGAGAAAAGAGAGCAAGACTTAGTCTTGTGGTGGTGAAGGGCTGAAGGAAGGGTATGTGTGGGAAAGAAAGGTGCTGGAAAACGTGGGTGCGAAAAGAAAGGAGAGTAAGACTTAGTCTTGTTGTGGTGAAGGAAGGAGAGGTCGAAGGAAAAGGTTGGGGAAGGGAAGGGTGTAGGGGATGAGATGCGAGAAAAAAGGTTGGAGAAGAGAAAGATGGTAGGGAGAAAGGAGGAAACAAATGAAGAGGGTTTCTGAACCCGGAACAGCAAAGTACTTCTGGGGTAGGACGGAACTCAATTTCCTCAAAGACTAAGACTTATTCTTACTGAGGTGTGTCAAGAGGCATTGAAAATTGTAGGTGGAGCGGAGCGAGATGTCTTTGCATAACGTGGTGGCCGGTGGACGTCGAGACGCCGAGCTCGCTGGCGGCGTGCTCGATGGTGGGGGCAGCCGACAGCCGATACCTGACTAATGCCATGCCGCGCCGGACGACGACCCGTTCGAGCAGGTGAGATTCCGTCCGGGGCGGGGGCGCGAGCAGTACCTGGCAGACATCGCGCGCTGCCAAGCCGCGCTCGCCGCGGTGGGCTCCGGCGTGAGGAGGCGATCGGGTGCGCGCAGTTTTCGCGTGTCGAGCTTTGCGCTGCCGAGCTCGCCAGATCGCGACAGCGCCGGTATGTTCAACCGGACCCGTGCACATCCGGTACAGCATCGTTACGAGTGTCGTCTTGCCAAGGCCGTTCGCGCCAAGGATCAGCGTCAGTCCCGGTTGGAACGTGACGTCCAGGTTCGGACTGCTCTTACTCCCCGGATACAGCCCGTAGGCGGTGACGGTCAGGCGGTTGAAGATCGGAAATGACGTCATGTCGGTCTCTTCAGAACTATTCGAGCTCCCGAGAGGCGGAGCTTATGAGATCGCGCGGTCGTGCATCGTCCGCGATCGACAGCGCGCTCACCGGCCGTCGAGCAAGTCGAGCTCACTCGCGCAAGTCAGCTGGGCGCCCGGCGATCCCATGGCCGCGCGCCTTCCACTTGCGCCGCAAGCGCCAGCAACGCTCCCTCCCCCGCCGGCCGCCCAACGATCTGGACGCCGAGCGGCAGCCCGTCGGCGCCCTGATACAGCGGCAGCGAGATCGCCGGCTGCCCAGTCGCGTTGAAGACGGGCGTGAACGGCGTGAACAGCCCTGACGCAGTGAACGTCAACATCGGCTCCGGCGCGGCCGTGTCGAGCGTGCCGATCGGCAATGGACGCTGTGCAAGCGCCGGTGTCAGCAGCCCGTCGTAAGGCTCGAGGAACGCGACGAGCCGCCGCGCGAACTGCTGCAGGCGCGTCGCCGCGGCCATGCTCGGCACTGCGCCGAGCTTGCCGATCATCGAATAGATCGCCCAGCTCATCGGCTCCATGTCCGCTGCCGTCGCGGCCGGCGAGCACCAGTGCAGCAAGCTTCCCAACGAGCCACATCCTCCGTCGCTGCTCGATGGAGACGGCGAAGCCTTCGCCCTCCCGGTCGCCGAACATGATCCCTTGAAATCGATGCCTCTGAAGCAAGGCAACGCAGACGAGCCTGTGTACGCCTAGCGACTCGAGATAGCGCTTCGGAACAGGTGATCCGAGGTCAGACCCAAGCATGAACACCGGCTGACGGAGCGCCGCGGCTTGCAAGCGTATCTGCTCGTCGATCGTCGGCTGGAGCTCGCAAAGCTCCTCCTCGGAGACTCCATGAGCGCCCACAAGTCGCGCGCCGCCCACCGGGTCGGCGACGAGAAGGGCCGCTCTCTTCAGACCGCACACCTGTGCGAACCCCTCGCAGACGCGACCGTAGAAAACCCATCCGCTTGGTGAGCGATCCACGTCGGAGAGCATGGCCAGCATCGCCTCGACAGCTGTGACGGCCCACCGTTCGTGTGCGTCGAGCGCCTCAGCTGCCGGCATCTTGCCCTCCGAGATCGTCACTTTAGGCGAGCCTGCCGCACGGCAGACTCTGGCCCAGTCAAGCCGTCGCGACTAGTGCACCACTGCAGAGCGCCAGGCCTTTGCGAGATCCTTGCCCTCGTTGGGCGCGAGTGCGCTCGGGTCGATGAACAGGGCCAGGTCGATCGAGACGTTTTCGAAGACGAGACTGTTGGCACCGCTGGGAGAGGGTAGCCCAATCGCGCGGTCGATTGCCTGGTCAAATGATGCCAACGCTCCGCACTTGTGGACCCGAGGTACCGTGAACGTGGTGTCGGCTTGGTTGGCTCCGTGCAGCATGAGCTTGTCCATGGGGCCGCCTCCAGCCGGCGTCCCATTGAGTTCGAACGTTTCGCTGGCGGGTTCGGGCAGTGAGGTGTTCACGGGTGCGAAGACGATAGGTTCCTTTGCCGTGCCGATCGTGCATTCCGGACCGAGCCGCTGGCGCTTGACCCGCCGCCACCGCAGGCTGTGATCGTCACGGCGAGCAGCGCTGTCGCGGCGAGCACTGCCAATAGCTTGCCTGATCGCCCGAGCACGATGGGCGGGACGTTACCCCGCGAAGTGGTGGATGTATAGATTTGTTTCTGTGTTCGGAACTTATGGTGGGAGACATTTTGATGGATGTCTTGACGCACCGGACGGGCATATCTAGCACGGACTGCACGCAAGCACTCGAACTCACCGATAGCCCCAGCCACGCCAGACTGACTGGCTAGCTGAGACGATCGGCGACAATCCTAACTCCCTACTGGTCCGCGAATACTGCTTCTTCTACCCCTCCTTGTAACGCAGTCATCGTCGCTAACCCTTCTAAGACCACCGGCACCTCGCTCACCGACATGTTGATCGATTCTTTTAGCACCGGAGTGATCGGCGTGACGCACGGGTCCGCCGCGCACCATTCCTCGGTTGGTTTGGGTACGCCACCCACTTCTTCCCCGAAGCAGTGGAATTCGTGTTTGGCCTTTTTCACTTCTGCTTCTAAGTGTAAGCAGAGCGTTTCGCCGGCTAACACTTCGACTAAGATGATCGAGCACGAGTAGTGCACCGCGTTGTTTAATAAGAGTATTGCGGATTGGGTTAAGGCGAACGACCCGCCTTTTAGCCTATCCCATACTAAATGCCATTCGCCTAAGACTAAGATGACTCCAGTCGCCTCTCCTAACCCTGTGCATTTCACTTAATTCCACCCGATTCTGTCCCACATTCTTCGAAATCGGTATGGAATAAGCCTTTCGGTGGTTTGCTTGAGGTTTCCGTACCTTCGCCTTTTGCTTTTTCGCAGATGACCGGGGTTTTCGTTTCGCCTCTTGACGTCCATTTTCCCACACCTTTACCGTCCCAAGTCCTAGTCGTCGACGCCGGTAAGTTTTCCGGTAAGTTGAGCGCAAACGCCGAGCTTGCCAGCCCCGCGGCCGATGCAAAGACCGCCACGAGCGCCAGACCCAGCAGCTTCAATCGTCTCATTGCAGAACGCTCCTTCATTTGATTTGCTGGCGGAAGCCTCAATGCCCATCAGCGCACCAGATCTGCCGAAGGGCAGCGGGTTCCGCCGGGATGCGGCTCTAGGGCGAAGTTCCGAAGAGCCGAACTACGCCCCGATCATCCCGTGCCGACAGCGGGCGTCAACGGACGTCTCTAATGAGGCTCGTACCCTCCTGCCAGTTGGCGATGCGCTTGCGCGGCGAAGTCGGACCGGCGTCAGCGAGAGACGAGGTGCCCAGGATCACGCTGGTGCGCTGCCAGGACGAGAGCACAGGGGCCTTTGCTTTGGGAGCCTTGGCCTTGCTGCGCCGGATGAGGCCCGGCCCTGCCCCCAACTACCTGCACTACCTGCGCTTGCCCCCGCCCTTCCCCCGCTTCTTAGCCTTCTTAGCCTTTTTCTTGCCCGTCGTGCACCCGGTGACGCTGATCTTCGTGTTCTGGTGCAGCTGCGCACCGTTCTGGGCGACGAAGTCGGTCGGCATCACAAGCGCAGTGGTGCTCGTGTGCTTGACCTTCTTGGTGACGTGGATCGTGCGCCCTTTGCGTTTGACGGCGACGCGCTTGTTGATCGTCGTGACCTTGGAGGGCTGGCAGAGGTCGCCGTTGGCGGTAAGCGCCGAGAACGGCCCTTGGGGCAGCGTCAGTTCAAAGGAGTTGAAGGGGACGTCGGGCGTGGCCTTGAAGGTGCTCGAGGTGATCCCGTTCTTGATGAAGGTCGAGCCGACGAGCTCTACGGTCACGCCGTAGCCCTGCAGGATGATCGTCAGGTTAGGGAAGGCTTCGTTGCCGTGGGAAACGAAGTAGGCGGGGCCGGTCAGCGGAACGGGCAGCAGCGGGGTTATGACTTTGGCCTGGCCGACGATCGACGCCGCCGGGCAATTGGCGCGATTGGCTTCAAAGGTCTTTGCCAGGCAGGCCTTCTGCAGCGTGGTCAGGCGGGAGGGCAGCTGCTTGGGCAGGTCCACCTTGACCATCGAGATGTTCGCCTGGGAGCCGAACTTGGCGTTGGGATAGCTCAGCTTGACCGACAGGCTCGCGCCGTTTGCTTTAGAGGTCTTAGCGGTGGTTGAGACTTTGAAGTCTGGCTTGAAGGCGAGCGTGGCGCAGTTGGTGACCTGGAAGGGCACCGAGACCGCCTGGGAGGCTCCTTCGTGGCTTTGGATCGTTCCGGTGATGCTCTGCGGGTCGCAGTTGGTCGGGTTGAACGTGAAGCCCGGACGAGTGATCGTGACGTTTACGTGCTTGAGCTGCACGGGGATGCCTTCGATCATCTGTGGGATCGCGTGCGGGCCTTCGCTGTCGGTGGCGATCTTCAGCTGGGCGGTCAGCGGGTCCACGTCGATCTTCGCCCTGACGACCAAGCAGTCACACGCCGGGTGGTTTTGGGGGGTGTTCTCGAGGTCAAACGGGCCGGCCTTGACGGGGTTTACGACCGCCAGGCCAAACGGGGCGCCCTTGTATTTTTCGGTGATGTAGACCTTGCCGCCTGTGACGGTCACGGGGTCTGCGCCGAGGCCCGCTGAGATCGTCGTTTCCCCGATCTGGCTCTCGGCGGGACACGCGCCTTCATTGGCCTGGGCTTCTGGGCAGAGCTTCACACCGGCGAGGATGCCCGAGAGCCCGGGCGCCATGCTCAGCTGCACGGCGCCGATGTCTTGCTCTCCGTCCTGGCGGTTCATGCTCGTCGTCAGCGTGCTGAAGGCGCCTGCCTGGATATTCGTCGTGCCGGCCGTGAGCGTCGGGGCGAAGGGCAGGCTCTGGCCGGGGCAGGGGGTTGCGTTGGGGCCCGAGGTGATGTTGAAGGTGCTCTGAGAGTTGACCGCTTCATTTCCCGACCAGGGCGTGAAGCTCGCGTTGGTCGTGTAGGGGCCGCAGTGGGCGGGGGTCCCTAGCGGCGCGCGTTCGCCGCCGAAGAAGTGCAGTTCGGCGTCTTCAAAGGGCGCCTGCGGGCTGTTCTTGAACGTCCCGATGACCTGGCCGGTCGGCGTCAGGCGCACTTCGCCGGGGAGCTTGATGAGCACTCCCGAGACCGGGTCCTTGGCGACGATGTACAGCGCGACCAGGCTCCCGAACGGGTTTTCATTCTGGCTTGCCAGATACACAGAGCCTTCGAGCGCGTTTGCCAGGATCGGGACCTTGATCTTCACCGTGCCGACCTTGGAGGCGTCGGGACAGAAGTTCAGGCCGGGCTGCAGTGGTTCGGGCAGCGCCGGCGTGAAGGTGGCAGTCTGTGAGCCCGCATGCAATTCGCTGTAGCCGGTGAAGCCGACCAGGCCCTCCGAGCAGGCCTGCAGCCCATCGCCTCCAGAGGGGTTTACCGCCACGCCCTCGGGCAGGGCGACCGTGATGTCCCTGACGGCCGACTCGGCCAGGCTTTCGGCCTTCAGCACCGCGTCCTGGGGGACATGCACGTCGACGTTCAGGCCGGTCGGCGTGCTCGCGGCGTTGCCGTCGGGCGTGACCCTGATTTCCGGTGAGAAGGGCAGGCGGTTGCAGCCATCGAGCGCCTGGGGCAGGTGGTATGGGGGCGGTTCTGCGACTTCAGAGGGTTTGCCGGGCGCGGCCCAGGAGTCCGCGCGAATCGACGTTTCAAAGGGTGCTTCACAGGAGGTCGGCATCACCAGAAACGGCGGCGGGGCGCTGGGGTTCGTCGCCGGGCAGGCGCCCGGTCCCCCCAGTTCCTGTAGGCATTGCCAGCCACGCTGGTGATCGTGTTCGGGGTCGCCGGGGACCCCCCAGAAGCTGAGCTTTGCGCTGAGCAGCCACGCCACCTGAGGGATGTTCAGCGAGCTGACGGTCACCCCATAGTCCCCGCCGGTGCGCACAGATGTGTCAAGGAAGGCCGTGACGATCCCCGCCGCCTTAAAGCCAAAGCGCACGGGCTCGCCTTCGCGCGGGACCATGTTGAAGATCGGCGCGACGAGCGTGGTGAAGTGCAGGTCGGCAGGTTCGTTGACTGTCACGGTGGCCACCCCGATCGCCGAGGAGGCCGGGCATGCGTTGATCGTCTGTTCTCCGCCTTCGTTTTTCGCCTTTATATCCTCAGCGAACTGGGCGTCGGTGCACTGCGCAAACGGCGTCGGGTTGCCAACCAGGCCAGCCGGCAGTTCGGCGATCACGTCCTTGGGCAGCGCGACGGTCCGCGGCTTCTTTTCCGGATCTTCTGGGTCGGGGCCCTGGCTGTTGAGTGTCACGACGCTGGTGAGCTGAAACGGATGCGAGCCCGCCTGCGTGTCGATCAGGCCACCCTGTTCTTCGGGAATCAGGCTGTAGTCGTCGATCCCGAACTGCAGCGCCGTGCCCACCTTGAGCGGATGGCTCGCGCTGACCGAGCTCCCCGCACCGCCGCCAGAGACGGTGGCGGTGTTCAGCGCGCCGTCTTCGGCGGCTTTTGTGACCTGCACGGTGATGCGCATTTCGATCACTTCAAAGGGCGGCAGGAACCCAGGTTCGCCTTTTTCGTTTTTTTCAAAGGTGCACGTCAGCGTTTTGGTCACGCAGTTGACGGGCCCGCGGTCAAAGCCGCCCCCTTGTGGGCCGCCGGCGACGCCACTGATGAAGATCGGCGTCAGGCCGGGCGGCAGCTGATCGGAGATCGTGATCTTGCCCGCGCTAGACGCGTTGCCCAGGTTCTGTGCGACGACGAAGATCTGCGCTTCGCCTTTGGCTGGCAGCACGCTTGGGCGCGAGCCCGAGGTCAGCCCCCACCAGGGGGCGGGGGTCTGGGCGAAGGCGGGTGCGCTTGCGATCGCCGCCAGCGACAGGCAGGCACCGACGGCAAGGAGAACTACGGCCCTTGCGAAGCGAATGGGCTTGCTCGGCTGCGCCATGCTCACCTCTTGGCCTTTTGCTTGGCCTTCTTGGCGACCTGCTTTGGGCCGTAGCGCTTGCGTGCCTGGGCTTCACAGCTCACGCGGCGCTTCTTCTGCTTTTTGTATTTGCTGCGACAGGACTTCAGCGCTTTGGCCAGTTGCTGGGCACGGGTCAGTTTCGCTTTGGGCGGCGCACCTGGCGGCGAAGCGATGTTGCCCTGCCCGGAGAAGGTGGCGCTGGAGGGCGAGCCGAAGATCGACGGCTGGGAGGTGGGCGCTGCCCTGCAGGAGTCCGCGGTCACGCACGCCGGAGGATGCGTCGGTTCCTGCAGGCACGGAGCTTCACTTGTGCACGCGTGGGCGTCATAGAGGTCAAGCGCGCCGTTGACGTCCTGTGCCACGAGCCGTTCGGCGGTCACGAAGAACACGTCCCCGCCGCTTTCTGAGGCGTCCATGAACCCCGACGCCCCGGCCGCACGACCGGAGGAGATGAGCGACACGCAGCCCCCGGTCCCCGCGTTGAACGTCGCTGAGGTGCCCGAGCAGTCGCCCACGCCGCCGGGCTCATACTCATAGACGTCCTGGTTTTTGTTGATGTCCTGGGCGACCAGCGCGTCTGCTGAGTTGAAGAACAGCCGGCCTGAGTTTGCTAGGTAGCGCGGTTGATACAGCGCATGGCTCAGTGAATAGGGCGTCCACGCCGGCACGTTCGCCGCGATCCATGTTTCTTTCGGCCACACTTCGGAGCCGGCGACAAGCGCAGATGCTGCTTCAAGCTTTGCGTATTCCACGCCCGCCGGCCGCGCCCCCGAGCGATCACACGACGCGCACACCAGGCTGCCCGACCCCGCGCTCTGTGCGTGATAGAGAAACACCTCCTCGTCTGGTTCGCCGCTGACCGCGTCGTGGTTGTCATAGCCCGTCAGCGAGCGCTGTGACATGAACGCCAGGTAGCGCCCGTCCGGCGACACCCGCGCCGTCTGCGTGCTCAGATCGACTCCTCCCTGCCCCGTCCAGTCCGGGTAGTCGGCCCCCGCCACCGTCGCTACAAGGTGCGTGGCGCCTTCGTGGTAGGCATACAGCCCGCACTGCCCTTCGCCGGTTGCGCCGTTGATCTTGCAGTCCCCCGCGCTCGCGCCGCCTTCGCCGGCGTCGCCCAATACCCCGTTGGCGGTGAAGTACACCCACGAGCCGTCTTCGCTTGCCCCGATCACCGCGCCCTGCACGTCTGCTGCCTTGCCCGCCCCTGGCGCCGGCGTCAGGTCTGTCAGCTTGCACTGAAGCTTGCCCGCGACTTCGACCATCTCACATTCATACAGATCGGCCTTGTTCGGTATCTTCGCTGCGTCTTTGCGCAGGCGCTGTGAGTCTGTGAACAGCACCCGCGCGCCGTCGGGCGAGGCCAGCTGGAACCTCGCGCCGGCGCTGCCTTCACCGCAGCCTTCTTCAACGCACTGCGCTTCTGGCAGGTCAAGCTGCGCCGTCTGGCCTTTGGTTAGGTCGCGCATGTATAGGTGGCCATCTTTGTCAGACCACGCCACGCGCGAGCCGTCATCTGAGATCGCGTGGCGCGCGATCGTGCCCCCCAGGCCCAGGAACGCTTCTTTGCCCGGAACTTCTTCGCCTTTTTCATTTGCCGCGCGCAGGCTCACGAGTTCTATCTGCTCGCTCGCCGGCCTGCCCGGGGAGATCTCATACAGCTCTTGCTGTCCGCCTGTCGCCACCGAGGTCAAGGCCACGCTCGAGCTGACGAGCACATGCGCCAGATCGGCAGTTGCGCCGACGAACTTCACTTCGCCAAAGGTCGGTTCGGGGTAGGCTTTGGCGCCGCCGAATTTCTTGCCTGGCGGCACGTTTTCATAGCCGGGTGCACCCGTCACCAGCGGCGTGAAGCAGCTTTGCGGCGAGGCCGAGCATGTGGAGTTGTGGCGCACATACGGTGTGCGTTCGCTGGCCGGCGGGAACGCTTCTTCGCGGAGCGCGTTGAATCCGCCCAGCGGTTCCACAAGCGAAAGCGCCAGGTCTTCAGAGAAGAACCGGTACTCCTGGCCGTTGCCGGTTGACGGCGGGGCGGCCGTGGCGTGCGCCAGCGAGATGTCCTGAGAGGACCAGCCCGCCGCCCCGCGCGTCGAGAGCACCTGCACGCCGCCGTAGAGGTAGCCTTTGACGCCTTCTTCGGTGGGCAGCGTCGCCAGGTAGCTGACCGCCCCGCCGCCTGAGGAGGCCTCGATCACCCCGCCGACTCCGCTCGCCAGCAGCAGCGCGCCGTGCTTGTCTGCCGGGGAGACGAGCTCCCAGCGTCGCCCGTCGGGCAGCGCTGGCCCGCCGCCTGCGCCTTGGGTCGTGAACGTCTGGTTGACACCGGCGAAGGGCACCGCTGCTTTTTTGCCTTCGACTTCGAGTTCTGAGACGGCCACCACGCGGTAGTGATAGAGCGTGCCCGGCAAAAGGCCCTGGATGTGCTGGGGGGTCACCTGCACGTCGCCGATGCCTGCGCCCAGCGCGCCCGGCGCCGCGGGCGCCTGGGCTTCATAGGCCGTGCTCGTGCCGTACTGGAAGTAGTAGCTGGTCAGGGCGCCGTCGGGGTCGATGCTCGCCTTCAGCGTCGCCGCGGTCGCCGAAACGTCGGCGGCCGACTCGCTGTGGATGCCCGGCCCTGGCGTGACCAGTTCTTTGTCATCTGCGGCTTCGCCGGGGTTGGTGCCGTTTTTGTTGCTGGCCTGCAGGCGAAAGAAGTAGGTCGTATCCGGCGCGAGACCTTCTTTGAGCGCCGCTTTGACGGCCACCGGGGCATTGCCTTCCGCTACGCCTTTGTCACACGGCGCGATCTGACCGAACGCTTTGCTCGTTCCCCACGTGAACTGGCACGTGGCGGGGCCTTCGCCCAACGGGTTGACGCTGCCGTTGAGCGTCGCTTCGATCTTTCCTTCGCCACCGGCGCCCAATGTGACGCGCACTTCGCTGGCCGGTGCCGTCGTCGCATCCGGCACGACGGCGCTTGACCCGAATGCGTTGACCACGCCCGTCTGCTGCGCGGAGTCATAGTCGCCGATGTAGACCCTGCCGCTGGCTGCGTCGGCCGCGACGCTCCGCGGCGAGGTGAACGGCCCCGCAGACGTGCCCGTCAATCGCGTCAGGTATTCGCCTTTGGCGTTGAACTGCTCGACGATCTCTTGCTGACTTCTTCAACGACGTAGATGTCGCCATCGCCGTTGACCGCCATCGGACCGATGCGCTGGAAGGATTCTCCCGGCGCTCCTTCGATCGAGAACAGGAAGTTGTAGACGCCCGGCAGGCCGCCCGCCGGTTCGAACACGTCGACGAGGCATTCTGCTTTGCCTTCTGCGCAGTCTTCCGGCCCGTCCGCTACGAGCACGTCCCCGTTCACGGGCGACACCGCGACGCCTCTCACTTCGGTAAAGGGCACGAGTTTGCTACCCGCGCACGGCAGCGCTTCCCCTGCTGTTTCACACGTGCCCGTCAGCTGCGCGATCACCCCGGCCGGTTCTTTGCCCCCTGCTTGGGCTGTGAGCACGTTGACCACGTTTTCGCTGGTGAAGTTAGACGAGGCCAGGTAGAGGTCGCCGTGCGTTTCTAGGTTTGGCGATGCGTTGACCGCCACGCCCCTGAGCTGGTTGAAGCTTTTCTCTGGCGTGTTTGTTCCGCTCCACACGCCTTCGGGTTGAAGTTTCCCTGACGGCCCGAACACCGCCAGCACGTTCTGCCCTTTCCGCCCCGCGCCGACGTAGACCTGTTCTTCACCGCCTGCATGTCCCACCGCGACCGCGCCGCTCAGATGTTCCACTTCTTCTTCTTCGCCAAGCTGTGGCGCCACGAAATTCCCGCTTGAGCCATCGAACTCGTTGACTCTCGACTTGCCGAGGTTTTTGCCGCCTTCTATTCGCTCGGCCACCCATAGATGCCCGGAGTCAGTCATAAGCGCGCTCACGCCGCTCAGCGGGCCCGCGATGCACGCAGGCGGAGCGGGACGACAGCTAGGCGGAGCGCCTTTGGCGAGCTGGGTTGTGAGTTCGGGGAGGAACTGGTGTGTGATCGCAGCCTTGGCGTCCGTGCCCGTGTAGGCCAGGCCGAAGGCCATCACGCCGAGCGACGTCAAGCATCCCACCAGCGCTCTCTGCGATATCACACCGCCGCCACGCCGCAAGCGCGACGCCCGCGGAGTCTGAGTACTCCAACTCACGATCGGCAATCCCCTTCTCGATTCGCGTAGCATGCCCTCTCACGCCCCAACAGCCACCAACACGGTCCGCTGAAACCAAACACAGCCTAGGCTCGCTCGGCACGCCCGAACAAGGGGCGTCTCCCACTGCACGTGGCGCAAACCTGTGCTCAGTCCGGCGATCGTCCTTCGCTCGCCGGCTCGCGCAGATAGCGGTGCGCGGAGCCATATGGCTCCGCGCACCTTTCACCGCGTCAAAAGCTACGCGATATTACTGGTCGGCGAATATTGCTGTCGCCTGCTCCGCCTGTAAGGCGGTGACCGTGCCTAACCCTTCTTGCACCGAAGGCACCTCGCTTGCCGCCATGTTGATCGACGATTTCAGCACCGGGACAATCGGAGTGACGCACGGGTCTGCCGCGCACCATTCCTCGGTTGGTTCGGGTTTGCCACCCGTTTCTTTCCCGAGGCAGTGGAATTCGTGCGTGGCCTTTTTGACTTCTGCTTCTAAGTGTAAGCAGAGCGTTTCGCCGGCTAACACTTCAATTAAGATGATCGAGCACGAGAAATGCACCGCGTTGTTTAAGAAGAGCACAGCAGACTGGGTTAAGGCGAACGCTCCGCCTTTTTCTCTATCCCAGACTAAGTGCCATTCGCCTAAGGCTAAGATGACGCCCGGTCGCCTCTCCTAAGCCCGTGCATTTTACGGTGATACCACCAGTTGTCGGTGGCACATTCTTCGAACGCGATGTGGAATAAGCCTTTCGGCGGTTTGCTCGAGGTTTCCGTGCCTTCGCCTTTCGCTTTTTCGCAAATGATCGGGTTCTGTCCTTCGGCTTTGAACGTGGTTTTGCCGACGTTTTTCCCTACCCAAGTCCTCGTCGTCGAGGCCGGTAAGTTTTCCGGTAAGTTGAGCGCGAATGCCGAGTTCGCCAGCGCCGCGGTCGATGCGAAGACCGCCACGAGCGCCAGGCCCAGCAGCTTAAATCGTCTCATTGCAGAATGCTCCTTCATCTTGATGATTGCTTGGCGGAGCTCAAGCCGTCTGCACAACAGATCCGACGGACGCATCGAGCCCCGTCGCGGATGCGGTTCCATGATTCCGAGGAACCGAACGACGCCGATTACTGTCTCACCGCTCTCAGGATGCGTCAAGCTATGTCTCCAGCGCCGTGCGGACGTGGAGCGATCCGTCGGGCCGGCGCTTTGAGGGCGGGGATTGCGGACTTGCGGAGTCGCGGCGACGCACTCCACTTCGTCGACGACGCGCATGCCTTTCTTTTTGGCCCACCCGGAGGACTGTCTAAGCCTGCCGATAGCCCAGCCAAGCTGGCCGGGCTATCAGCGACCGAGCGTCGCTAGTGCTAGCGAGAGTCCCTAGGGCCTGGGGTATTGCTTACTGATCCGCGAATATTTCTACTGGCGCTCCTCCTTGTAACGCGGTCATCGTCCCTAACCCTTCTAAGACACCTGGCACCTCGCTCGCCGACATGTTGATCGATGATTTCAGGGCCGGAGTGATCGGCGTGACGCAGGGGTCCGCCGCGCACCATTCCTCGGTCGGTTTGGGTACGCCATTCACTACTTCGCCAAAGCAGTGGAATTCGTGCGTAGCCTTTTTCACTTCTGCTTCTAAGTGTAAGCAGAGCGTTTCGCCGGCTAAGAGTTCAGCTAACACAATAGAGCACGAATAGTGCGCCGCGTTGTTTAATAAGAGGAGTGCGGACTGGGTTAAGGCGAACGTGCCACCTTTTAGCCTATCCCAGACTAAGTGCCATTCGCCTAAGACTAAGATGACTCCTGTGGCCTCGCCTAAGCCCGTGCATTTTACTTTGATGCCGCCAGCTTCCTCCGTGCATTCTTCGAAGGAGATGTGGAATAAGCCTAACGGCGGTTTGCTTGAGGTTTCCGTGGGCGCGCACCGACCCTACGTACACCGCCGCAATGTTGCGGATCTGTTCTGCGGAGTTTGGGAGCCTCGCGGTTGGGCTGTGCCCGCATGCATAGAGCGTGCGGGCGGCAAGCCTCGGTCAGTCCATCGATTGCGTGAACGCCGCCACACCTTCCCTTTGATAACGAGGTGGTCGCCCAGGGAAGGTGTGGCGCGTACGACTCCTTCTTATCCCCTCACGGCCCAACTGCCGAGGAAATGCGATTCAGATTCAGTGATGACGACGAGCACGGCTCCCGTCGGCCCAGCGCCTCCTCCGGCGAAGCCGATCGCGCCGGGTTTGAGGATGAAGACTCCGCCGGTGCCTCCGACGGGCGAGGAGAGACCGCCTTCGAATACGCACAGGAATCCGGCGTCGGCAACGGGTTCTTCTGCATCACCAGAGCAGCCTTCGGGCAGTTTCGTTTCAGCTTCGGCTTTTGTAATGTACAGAGCGTGGCTTCCGTCCAAAGGCCCCGCGAGCTGGATCGGGAACGAGATCGTGGCGACCTGGTTTTCCGAGCCGGGCGATGTAGACCATGTGCCTGTCTCGGTGGCACTTGCAGGCAGGGTGTTGTTAGGAGTCCACGGTTGACCTTCTGGGCCTTCTTCGCCGTTTTTGCCCGGCGACCCCTGCGGACCTTCTTTGCCCTGCGCGCCCGCTGAACCAGACGGACCCTGCGGACCACCGGCACCCTGCGGGCCACCGGCACCCTGCGGGCCACCGGCACCGGGGGCGCCGTTTGCGCCGGGCTTACCGTTTGCCCCTTTCAATGCCTTGAGCACCGCAGGGCTGATCTGCTTCGTCGAAGTAATCCAATAGCGTTTTGCGGCATAGGCGCCGCCGGTCATCGCGAAGACAAGGGCTATGACGGCCACAAGACTCGTCGCGTTGATGTGTCTGCGTACGGCATTGAGCATCGATTCAGCTCTCCTTCAGGGTCGTGTGGCTTTTGAGTGGTGCGGCGAGCCGGTCGAACCATGACCCTGTTCGTGCCTATCCACTAGGAACCCCCTCTACACCACGCCTGCGGCGCGACGACCTCCACGTCCTACGTGCCCTCGATGAGACAGCGCAGCACCTGGCAGCGATCGCCGCAATGTAAGACTTGATGCGATGCTAGGCCCCCGCGTCTTCGGGGACAAGACGCGTTTCTAATTAGGAGGTCACGCTAGATAACTTCAGCGTCAGAAGGCGGTGATTCCACCCTCCCCCTCACTGCTTAGCGCAAGCCGGGAGATTGATGCAGCGCCCGGTGGCAAGGGTCGCCACCTGCTCCAGCAAAACCGCGGGGGAAGGGGAGGCGGCCGTGGCGGGGGCTTCGCCGTGAAACTGCTTGCAGCGTTCGACCACATAGCCTGGGCGGCAGTCAGTCTTGGCCGTCCAGGCCGCTTCGCTTCGAAGCAGGCTCGTCATCCCGGCCTTGCCCAGCGACTTGACCTTGGCCAGGACCTTCTGCGAGAGCAGGTTCTTCTTGATCAGCAGCAGTTCGTCAGAGGTGCTTATCCGCCTGGCGGCCTGACTGCGGCTCAGCTCGGCTCGGTTGGGATGGCGCAAGGCCATGGCCTGGTCGTAGTACTTGAGGACTTCCGCGTCGCTTGCCGTAAAGCCCTCGTCACCGGCCACGCCGAGAAACCACTGGACCTCGACAAGTAACATCGCCGCCTGGGCTCTCAGCGCCCGATAGAGCTGGCGGCATTTGCCCAGCAGCTGCACGCCCGAGGCCTGGGAGACTTTGACCGGCGAGGCCGCAGCGGCGGCTTCAAGGCGCGCCACGCAGGCGCCATAGGCACGGCGGGTCTGAGACCAGACCCGCCGGTATCGTCTGTCCGTCTGACAGTTCGTGATAGTCGCCGGCGGCGACGATCGCCATCCAGTGGCTGATCTGGGCCTTTGTGATCGGCGTGGAGCCCACCCGGATGACGACTTCGCCAGAACCAGGGCTGGTCGGGACCGTGGCCGTCGCGCTTGCGCTCGTAGCGCTACCCGGGCGCGCCGAGCCGCTGGCGCTTGACCCGCCGCCACCGCAGGCTGTGATCGTCACGGCGAGCAGCGCTGTCGCGGCGAGCACTGCCAATAGCTTGCCTGATCGCCCGAGCACGATGGGCGGGACGTTACCCCGCGAAGTGGTGGATGTATAGATTTGTTTCTGTGTTCGGAACTTATGGTGGGAGACATTTTGATGGATGTCTTGACGCTCAACCGCACATCAAGAGATACTTCCGGCTCTCGCGAGCTGCGCCACTGCCACGCCCAAGGTAGCTTCACGCTGAGACGACACCGTGCCCACATTTCTTACTACGCTGACAGGCACCCGCGACCGCAGTTCGGGTGAAACCCGACCACACATCCGAGCTGGCTTTACCCTACGGAAGCTCACTCGCACCGTCGGCCTAATTGCCGCAATTGGTGCGGCCGGTGCGACGGCGACTGGCTGCGCCAGCGGGATGCCAGCCGATGCAGTGGCGGAAGTGGATGGCACGGTCATTACCAAGAGCGCATTCAGACACTGGCTGCACGTCGCTGCGGTCAGAGACTATGACTTGCACGCCCAAACTCCCGTTCCCTCCGGAGTCGTGCCCGATCCACCGCGTTATGTGCTGTGCGTCGCACATTTACAGGCACTCGCTGCGCAGCCGTCGACGGCGGGGCTAGTCCAAACGAACGTGCCTTTTAAGAAGCAGTGTGAAGAACGTTACGAATCGCTGCGCCAGCAGACGCTCGGCTCGTTGATCTCGGCTTATTGGCTGATCAGCGAAGGCAAAGCACGCGGGCTGGTCGCTACCGACAAGGCGGTGAGACAGTTCTTAGAAATGACTTTGAAAGGTCAGTATTCGACGAAGGCAGAATTTGAAAGTTCCCTCGCCAACAGTGGAGAAACGATCGCTGACCAAGTATTTCGCGCCAAGATAAAGGTCTTTTCGATCAAAATCGAAAAGCAGTACAAAGCCAACGACGATGGCTCTGGGGTCAACTCGGCGTACGGGAAGTTCATTACCCGCTTTCCCAAGAAGTGGGCGCCAAAGACGAACTGCCGCAAGGGATATGTCGTCCCCAACTGCAAGCAGTACAGAGGGAAGCTCGCTCCCGAAGTGCAGCTTCTGTAGGTCACGACGACCGGACTTGACGACGTCAACACATTGCGACAGCGTGAAATCGCGGAGAGGCAGGCACAAGTGCCCGGCATAAGTCGTCGTCTAGTCGCGATCTGCTTCGCGCTCGTTGCGGTCGTGGGCTCAGCAGGATGCGGCACGAGTGGGGATGCCGTCGTGGCCCAGGTGGGCACCCATTCGATCACCAAGGCGACGCTCGATCATTGGACGGCGATCGAGGCCGTCCTTTCCTACCAAACCAGTCCGACTGGCCCAGTGCCAAAGGGAGTAGTGCCAGATCCTCCCAACTATGTTGCAGCTGCGTCGCCTATTTACGGACGGCTGTAGCCAAACTCGTTGTCAAACCCGCGCACGCTCCGACCGATAGCGATCTCAAGCGGGCGTGCGAGCAGCAGCGCAAATTGCTCCAGCAACACGTGCTGGACATCCTGATAACCAACTATTGGCTCAGTGGTGAAGGCGCCGCGAAGGGATTCGCCGTGACCGACGCGGAAGTCAAGCAGACTATCGACCGGCAGTTTGCCAGCCCAGCGGCGTTCCACCGCTTCCTTGCGATCACCGGCGAGAGCGCATCTGACGAGCGGCTTTTGCTCAGGGGCGATCTGATGGCGACAAAGCTCCAGCAGGCGGCGGCCGGGGAGAAGGGCCTTAGCGCCTCGCAGCAGGCCCTGGCGAAGTTCATCAACGATTTCTCGGCGAAGTGGTCCGCGCGCACGAGCTGTAAGCCAGGCTATGTCGTGCAGGAGTGCAGGCAGTACAAAGGCGCCAAGTCGGCGGCAGGGCTCTAGGCGCTCGACGCTATCGAGCTTCCCGGTTCTTGAGTCAATCCTCCAGCGCCACGGCGGGAGAGACTCCGGCGGCCAAGTATCCAGGCAGTGCAATGGCCACCTCGGCGGCGGCGAGCACCAGGCCGAGACTGGCCAGCGTGGCGACGAGAGCGAACGAGTGGACGACGGGGAAGTTGATGACGTTCGCGAGCGCGCGGTCGAGCAGCTGCTGACCGTAGAGGCCGAAGATGGCCCCGCTCGCGCAGCCGACGCCGAGCAGCAGGATGCTCTCCAGCAAGACCGTGCGCCACAGCTCGGCGCGGGTGAAGCCCTCGAGCTTGAGCTTTGCCAGCCGCGGGCGGCGCTGCCAGACCATCGTGCCCATCGCCGCCGCCATCGCAAGCACCGCGCCGATCATGATCAACACCGCGATCTGCGTGAGGCGTTCCAGCCCTTGACGGCTCAGCGTTTGCTGGCGGTTGGCGATGCCCTGGCCTGCGATGTCGGGCGCGGACGAGGTCAACTGGTCAAGGCTGCCGGTAATTAATTATTAATACATATTAGTTTTGAGCTGTATGCTCGACTGTCTAATACTTCACTTGTTAAATGGGGAAAACAGCAACACTCCCATTGCTGTTGTTCAAAGGAAGCTTCTTTTTTCATCTTCCTTATAGTTTTACCCAAAAACCACAAAACTGATGCGGAATCTAAAGAACTTAGGTGGAGCAAAAGGTTTGTGGTCTAACGGCCGTTAGCAAGAAAAATCTTTCTGACGTTTACTTTGCCGTTTTGGGTATTCATTTGCTTCGGCATCTAGACATACCCACCATCCCAACCCCCGACCCTACACCGTCCTTGGGACGGGAAAATAGCGGCTGCTTAGGACACTTCCTTCTCTTGAGGGGATTCTGGACACGAACGTATGTTCTGTCGCAGGGCTTGCGTAGCTTCCCGGGCATGACCTCCCCCACGCCCACATCTCAAAGCAAACGGCACGGCGATCCTTCGGATCTCCTCGCCCTCACCCTGCGATTCGCCACCTCGGCCTATTTGGCTTCAGAGCGATACCTGGCGAGCGCTCAGACACCGGAGCCAGAGCCCGCACCCCCATTCCAAGCACTCGCCAGACCCCTGCGCAGAACAGCTCCATCCACCCCACCCCGCCTCATCGTAGGACAAGCCCTCGACCGCCTAGCCGCATAACGGGCTGGCTTACCCCAAAACTTCGGGAACCCCCTCAGCACGCAAACCCGGCTCCCCGTGCTGACGGGGAACCCGAAGAAACCCCCAAACCCACCCACTCCTCAATCCGCCCGTCCGGTCATGACAACCAAGGCACAACTACACCACCTCATCGACCACCTCCCCGACGACACACCAGACACCACCAGACGGCTACAAGTAGCCCAACAGCTGCTTGAACCTTCGACTTCTTATCCGCCGCCTCTTGACGCCGACCTCATCCCCCACCTCGGCGAAGCCATCGACATCCTCACAAGCAACGACTACATATGCGGGTGAGGACAGCGACCTAGAGAAAGACCTCACGGTGAGGTCTTTCTCTAGTGGTGGGAGAGCTCGATTGGTAAGACAGCCACGGGTAAGTGGCTAGGCACGAGTTGCGCGGGGAAAGCCCTAGCTGCTGGCGCTCAGGAACCCACCATCCCGCCCCCACCCTAGACCGTCCTTGGGACGGGAAAATACCGGCCGCTTAGGACACTTCGGCGGCGCGGTGGTTCCAGGCACATATGTTCCAGGCACATATAGATCACGCGCGTGGAACGTTAAGGAGGGCGCGGGGGGTCTGAAGCCCGGCCTGCGGGGGAGCGTCCAGGCGCCTACGGTTCTTTCCCCGATCTGCATCTCCTGGGAAAGAAGTGATAGGATGATTGGATGACTAAGCGGGAGCAGCGAGCGCTGGCGGCCGGGTTCATGACGCTCGAGGAGACCCTGCACCGCACCGAAGACGCCCTGCAGAACGGCAGCGTCGAGCAAGCGCTTTCAGAGCTACAGGAGACCCAGCACGCGATCGCGGCGATGCGACCGGCGGAGATCGACGTTGCACAGGCAGCCACCGCACTGGGAGTCTCAGAGCCAACGGTTCGGGCCTGGGCCCGGCGGGGGCTGATCGACGTGATCAGAGAGCGGCCGATGGCCCTGGCCTTCGGAAGCGTCATCGATCTGCGTCGCGATCTAGAGCGACTACGCGAAACGGCCTCAAGCGAGAAGCGCTGGCAGTCACTGCTCGCAGCCGCGGCAGACCAGCGCGAGCTCACCGAGCCCGGCGCGAGCGAGGGCCTCGCCGAAGCCCTCGCCGGCAACACAGAACCGCTAACGCGCACGTGACATACACCGTCACGGTCGCCCCACGCGCCAACCCGCGCGTCAAAACGCTTCGCGGGAAAGCCAAGGACAAGTTCTGGGACGCAATCAACCGACTGGAACACGAAGGCTGCATCGCCGGGCACTACCGGATGGGGGCACCAGACGGCTCAGACGCCCACGTCTGCGGACTTCGCTTCTACGCCGACTGGCGAATGCACATCGTGTTCGCCGAAAACAACGAAATCGTCGTTTCCTGGGTAGGCCAGCACACCGACAAAGAGAACCCGCACATCGACGGAGCCACCGACGTACCCGAGCTGGCAGACATCGGGCGCACCCGCACCGACCAGCCACCCTGCTGCGACGAGCCGGCCGAGGCGCGCGGCAGCATAGGTGAGGCTGCCGAGCGTAACAGCGAACTCGAGACTCTGGTCAATCTCAGCGAGATGCACCATTACGCCTTGCAACTTGGTTTGTTCCGGAAACACGCGCGGCGCAACTGCGCTGAGGTCGATCTTGTGATCTGTCAACTCTGCGAGCGTCGCGTGCATTTCTGACACGTCGACCTGAAGGTCAAATGCTGAGCTGATCAGCAGCAAGACGTTTTGATTGATGCGTGCCACTCGCTCCCCAGCTATGCGCAACACGGCTCGTTCCCGTCTCGTTGCCTCGATCTGGACGCTGGCGTCCACCAAGCCGGAGGCGAACATGGTGCTCGCGACGCCGATCCAGACCGCCTTCCAGGTCGTGCCATTAGCCACTGACACCAGGTAGACGCTGATAAGGCCTGCGATGGCCAGCAGAATCGGCACGGCATGTCGAAGGCGTAGGCTCGCAATCGCCGCGTCAAGCGTCCTCATAGTAAATCTCCATTCGGAACTGATCTGGGATCGTCCCCACGCGTTCGAGATGCAGCGAGGTGTCCGAAAAGCCCTTGACCAACAGTTGCCTGCGTCGCCACGGGGGACCCCATCGAACCCACTTGGGAATGTCCTCCCGGCGAACGATGCGATCACAAGGCTCACAAAACCGAATGGCAACGGGTTTGCCGTGTACACTTGTGCCCTGAATCTCAACCGTCTGCAACGGGTTGGCCATACCCACGTCGAACTGAACCTCGTTCGGTTCTCCCACATTACCCCGACGACGAGTCGTCAACGACGCCCTCATATGCAGGCCTCCGCGCCCCTCGGTCGCTCCATCGAGTTCGTCCCAAAGGCGAAACGAGCCAACCAAAAGGACCACCAGCAACGCAATCACGACGACCGCACCCGTGAGCCACACGCCGGCCCCGAGAACCAGCGCAACGGCACCCGCGGCGGTGATGACTCCCAAGCCCGTCACGAGACCCCATGCCCCCTTGAGCGGCTTCCAGAGCGCAAGTAGGCCCGTTCCCACGGAGAGCGCAAGGAACGAGAAGATCCGCCGCGTCTTCCTGCTCACTCGTTCCCACCAGGACACGCCCACATCATTGCGGGTTGCCAGCGGGAACGGAGGAAACGCCGGATTTGATTCCAACCCAACTCGCAACTAGGAGATGCGCCCGGAAGTTCGCCGCGCTGATTGCAGGGTGGCAACGCAGATGCCAACACGGTGCGCTGATTGCCGTCCCCTAGATGACGCCGTAGATCTTCAGCACGCCGAAAATGCCAAAAGCCGCAAGGCCGACCAGCACTACCCAGGCAGGCAGCGGCACGCCAGCCGTGTCGTAGCGCTGAACAAGTTCCTCAGCACGGGCTTTGTAATCAGCGATCTGATGTTTCTGCTCGTCGCTGCGTTGCTCTGCATCCCGCACGCGCGCTTGGATCTCGTCCCTGCGCGCTTCCGCCGCCGTCTCCTGCAGCGCGCCAGCGATGTACTCCGAATAGAGCTTCTCGAGCTCTGCTTTGTCAGCACCGAGCCGACTGACTGTCTCCTGATTCCTCGCTTCTAGCTCGTCCAGGAGCTCAAGGAGTGTAGCCCGCTCCTGGCGCCGCGCGGCGCGGTCTCTGTCCAGTGCTCCCAGCTGAGGCTGCGCAATCACGGCTAGCCCCATCAAGAGCATGACGGTCGAAATTCCTTTCGCCGCGTGGTGCGTCGGGTGCTGGTTTGCAAGCACCCTGAAGCAAGCTGCCTCGGTCCCTACCGTGAGCACGCCTACTGCCTGGGCGACATTTAGCCGGACAAGGGGAGCGAGCAATACAAGTGCTTTGGCCTCATAGACAAGCGCCAGAAACAGCACCGGGATGATGGTCGCCGCCACGCTATAGAACGTGAGCGGGTCGCCTACCGTCGGCGTCGCGGCTTTGGCCACGGCGAGCGTCGTCAAGGAGCTGTGCACGCGGCACAGCATCGCTGGCATGGCGGACAGCCCCACGCCCATCCAGCAACTCCTGCGCTGGGCGTAGCTGGAACGGTACGCCGCTCCGAGTGATGTGTAATGGCTGACATGATCTTTCGCAGCACAACCGGGCGTGACTTCCTCCGCACGGGGATGGCGCCCCTAGTTTTGCGCGCGAGTAACCTAAGGGGGGAAGGTGCATCGAGGTTGGCCTGTTGGAGATATGGGCTCTACAATCCCATCCATGGCCACCAAGGAACACCTCCACAAACTGATAGACGAGCTGCCCGACGGCACGCCCGAGACCGAACGCCGGTGGAGGCCGCCGAGCACGACCTCGCGCCGAACGGCACGGCCACTGAGTCGCGCATCGTTGATTCCGAGCGCCATGCAGCACTGAAGAAGCTGGCCGGATTCTTCGACCATCCGGAGACGGCTCCGTGGGACTGGGATCTGCTGCGCGACGTCAAGCGCCATGCCTGGCGAGCCTGACTCCCCCGGACCGTGGGGAGAAGGGCCGCTCGTTGTAGATAACTCCGCGTGGTCACGCGCTCACCGGCCCGAGGTTCGTGAGGACTGGAAGCAAGCGCTGCTCGCGGATCGACTCTGCATCTCGCCGATCGCACGCCTGGAGATCCTGTTCAGTGCCCGCGACGGTGAAGGGTTCGACGAGCTCGCCGAACACCTGTTGACATTGCGGACGGCGCCGTTGACGAACACCGTAATTCGCGCCGCCGAGCACGCGATGCGCACACTCGCGCACCGCAATCCGGGCGCTCACCGCATCCCGCTCGTTGACTACCTGCTGGGCGCCGCCGCACAACGCACCGCGTCCGCCGTCCTGCACTACGACCACGACTTCGACACCCTCGCCAAGATCATGAGCTTCGAGTCCGTCTGGCTCGCACCAGCCTCGATCCCGTAGCTCAAGGACGGATACGCGCCAAGTTCGATCGGTCAGGCTGCGTCCTGGCGTTCAGGCGAGTCGCGTGTAGGTTCTTCTGCGGGACCGAAATCGGGGGACCCACGATGCTGCTTTCAAGGCTATCGAACCATACGCCGGTGTGACCGAGGCTTCTTGCCCAGTTCCTGCAGCTCGACGATATGCAGGTCGCGGTACCCTTGTCCTCGCCAAAATTATACTTCCAACCTCCGAAGACTCTGGCTCGGTCTGTCAGCCTAGCGCTATTTCCTTTGCATCGCCTAAACGAGTGCGGTCAGGGATGATCTCGTGAACTATCCCCATGGCGAGCGCTGTGGTGGCGCTGATGGGTTTGCCGTCTCTGACGAGCGGTTTGATCGTAGGTCCTGTCAGATTTGTGCGTTCTTCAAGGATCTTTTGCAATTTCTGTTCCTCGCGAGTGAGTCGCATGATCCCTAGATCGAGTTCATTGAACAGCTTCGGGTGGGTGCCTGACCGTTCAACTTTCGTGCGCAGCTTATGTATATCTCCGATGTCGAGCGATGGTGCGGCGGTCGGCCATCCGGCGGGGGTTTCGACGGTGATCGGGTGTATAAGGAACGTCGCTTTGGGAGAGGCAAGTCGCTTGTCGCCCGCAAGGAACAGCACGACTCCCATCGAGGCGACTTCACCCGTGGCCAGAGTGACGAGTTCGATGGACGATTCGCTGAGCTCCTTGAACAGCTCCATTGTGCTCGCCACTTCACCGCCTGGCGATGACACGACCAAGCGAACGCGTTCAACGCGATGGTAAGCGTGTTCGGTCATCTTTGCGAGCAACGCTTCCCTGCTCCAAGGCCAGATCTCCTCAGAGAATTCTTCGTGGACTTCGATCGGAGCAGTTTCCATAATCCTATTATACCGCGCGAGCTACTCGTGAACTCGACTGGCGGTTGGAGTGCCACCGGATCGGGCGTTCCGTCTCAAGCCCGGCGTATCTTGTTCGCCATGGACGTTTGGCTCGTTCTCCGAGAGGCTGCACGGCTTGCCGTGTCCTGGCGGGCTGCGGTGATCGAGAGGGCGGCTGGGCAAGGTGGCCGGTATCCTTCGGCGAGACGGATGTATCCGACCGGCCGAGCCTCAGACCGACCCGAGGACCGTGCGCTTAGGACGGTTCAGCAGCGCGGTGGGTTGATGTTTACGGTTCGCGCGCGCGAGTAACTGTAGGGGAAGGTACATCGAGGTTGGCGGTGACGTTCGGCTTGGCATGCTCACATGGGGCTGCGCCGGGCGCTGGACCCGGAACGCTCGGCATCTTCTTGTGTGTCGCCCGCTTGCGGCTTTTGTCTTGCCCGTCGCTTCTGGATCACAAAGGGGCCGGTGAGCGTGTACTGACGTTCTTCGGTGGCTCCGGTGGGGGAGCGTATGGTCGCCTTCCAGTTCACGCGCATCGTGAGCAGTTCGTGTTCGCGCAGCTGATCAACGCCGCGGCGGATGGTGTCGCGCGAGATTCCGTACGACTCGCCTCCGCGCTCGTGGGGGAGGCTAAACGCCTGTCGAAGCGAGAGCGCGATCAGCAGAACGGACTTGGCTGGGAGATCGAGACGCTCGTTCCAGCCCTCAAGCCAGAAGGCGTGGGGAAGCTTGAAGTAGTCCAGTCTGGCTCCTGAGTCGCCGCCATGGAGGTAGGGATATCCCGAGCCTGTGTCGTCTAGCAGCCATATGCGGCGGAGCCGGCCGTCGCGGGTTGTGCGTACCAGTCGGTGGCGCTCGAGCCAGGACCATGACTCCGAGATCGACACGCGGGAGCTGGGTGTATCTGGAAGTCCGAGGGCGGCTGCCCAGATCCTGGCCGCCATTGCGACGTCGTAGGGGTGGAGGCTCGCCAACGCGTGCGCGAGCAGGTAGAGCTCGAGCGTGCGGTGGCGGTGTGATCCCACAAACCAGGAAAGGGGGGCAGGGCCGCCGCCTCGCGTGCGCTTCTGGAGGAAGCCGCGCGCGAGCGGCATGAACTTGCGGCGGCCACCTCGCTGAGTGAGTAGTGCCGTCGCGACCGGGTTCCCGGTTAGGTCATCGGCCACGTTTCTTGCGCCTTGTTTTGCGTGACTTGGCCAGGAGCTTGACCTTCCAGCGTCCGTGCGGGTCTTCTCTGCCGGCCGGCTGGAAGCTGGGGCACCCGCAGTGGTCCAGCAGGTGCTCGAGGAGTAGCTGCTTCTGGCTACCGGACTCGGTGCGGCCCTGACGGAGGTCCAGGGTTGTGGCACCTAGCAGTAGGTTCGACGACCTGGAGAGCGTCGGTCGAGCGCGAGTCGATCCGGCACACGGTCGCGACAGCGAGACGGTCTCTGAGCTCGTTGATGGTCTTAGCTACGTCCCGCTCAAAGTTGACGTCCGGCGATGTGCTCCTGCCGTCGGCGAGGATCGCCACGATCTCCTCGTCGTCGATGACCTCTCCTAGGACCGTCGCGGCGAGCTTCTCGTAGGCACGCTCACGAGCGTGCGGATGTCCCTTGAACTGGGCGGTGACGTCTCCGTTTTGCCGATCAGCGATGTGGCAGCAGAATCTGGCATCCGGGGCCTCGAAGAATAGGTCCATCGCTGCCTTCGCGAACTCCAACCGCTTGGTGGATGCGCGTGTCCGCGCCTTGTCGAAGTTCGCCCAGTGGAGCTCCTCTCGGAAGCCGTGCTTGTCGCGCAGCTGCGCGACGTCTCGTAACAGCGGTGCCGCATCGATCAGCTTGAGGACGCCGATGCCGAAGAACCGATCGCGCGGATGGACGACGCCGGTCTCATCGAGAAAGATCGTGGCGGTCGGATGATCCGCGGGAAGGCACATCGGGATCGCTGGGAGGTCGTTTGCAGGCACATGGGAAGAGTAGCGTAGTCTTCCAGCCAAGAATAGTTAGGTTGACAGCTATCTCCATATTAGTCCCTATGTTGTAGATTTAATGTATATATTCCCCTATAAGGAGGGAGCTAATAAGGTGGTTGCTAGCGCACTAATCGTCTATACTTCTGCTTGCGGTTTAGGACTTCGGCAATGCCCTGTCTTAGCCGTATGACGACCGGCTTGCAGCCCTGGGAAACCAGTAGAGCGCAGTCGGTCGTTCGCCGTTCTGGGTCCTACGAGCGCGCGGCCAAGCGACCGTCGCACCCGCCATCGTTTGAGGCTATCCGCCCGGCAGATCCTGAATAGCAGACCGCCGATATCACCCAGCGGGATTGGCCACAGCCCCGGCCGATTTCGCCACAGCCTGTGGCGATACCCCGGGGTTATGCTCAGTCCTCCGCAGTCCAGCGGATCCTCCGCAGGAGCATCCGCTGGGACGTCAACGATCCCTTCGGACGGAGCACCGCCCACCTGTTCGGCGGCCTCGATCAGCCCGGCAGCGCGCTCGCTGTTTGCCTGCGCCGCGTCTGCCGCTGGCGCTCCCTCCTCGCCCGCGACGGCATAGGCGGTGCATCAAGCAGCCAGAAACGTCGCTCGTCGCGTCTGAGTCATTGGGCAATGATCGCTAGACGATGCCCTCCCCTCAACCCGGTGGCTGGGCACAAATCAACAGGCCGGCGGCAAGACCGGTTTGACCATGTCTGAGAGCTCACGATGCTTACGCTCGTGCTCTGTGATTGTGACTCCCTCGTAGCGTTTGCCCGTGAAGATACAGCTGGTCTTCCAGCCTTTGCCTGCCACATCGTCGTATTCCAGGGTCAACACAAAAGGAATGACCGCGGGAAGCACGTAGGACGAAAAGATCAGCGGCTCAAAGGTGGCCACGCCTAGGCCGGCGATATGTGCTCGCGCGTCCATCCTTCCGGAGGCCTTGTTCGCGTCGCCGAGGACATCGATTGAACCTTCAATGTTGAGCGCGGGCCCCGATCCAATATTTCCACCGCGGCACCGGAGCGCCTTACTAGCGAGCGAAGATACGCGTCGTCGGGACGCCGGTCTCCGAGATCCACGCTGATCTCAAGTTGACACCGATAGCGAGAGTCCTGATGCGCTCGGAGGGGCGGTCTCTTTGCCTACGTTACGATCCCGCTCGTGCTCAGATCTCAGCGTTAGTGGCGAAGGGCTACTTGCCGAAGGAGCTGCCACCCCCGTTCACATCCTCGGACCTGGCACAGTTGCTTCCAGCGCTCACGGCCTCAGGCGCCGTTAAGGGCCGGGTCACAGAATGTGTACACCACAATCTTGCACGCGTTGGTGGTACGCGGCGGCCGCTCGGAGTCCCAAACCCGGAAGCGTTCATAGCGCTCACAGCAGAGATCCAAGCACAATGGACGAACATTGACGCGCATTTCAAGAGCGCCAAGGTCGCCATTTCGCGCCCCGTTGTAACAAAGACTCGCGAACGAGCCGTCCGGCCGAACCTTCACATCGGAACGCGACCGAACCACCGCGTTCGATCGTGGACAGGGCAGAAGTACGTCCTACGCGCCGACGTTGGCCATTTCTATGGATCACTTTACACCCACTCCATTCCGTGGGCACTGCACACAAAGGCAACTGCGAAGGCGAACAAGGGTAAGACGGACGGCGACCGCATCGATAAGGCGATGCGGAACTGCTTGAGCGGCCAAACGTCGGGGATACCAGTCGGTCCCGATACCTCATTCATTGTTGCGGAAATCGTTCTTACTGCCGTCGACAAGGTGCTTGGGGAAACCCTCCCGAACCTTCGGGGGTTTCGATACATAGACGACTACGAGCTCGCCTTTGATGGTCGAGCTGAGGCCGAGGGCGCGCTCGCGCGCCTCGAGGTGGCACTAGCGGGCTTTGGGCTGTCGCTCAATCCCTATAAGACTGAGATTGTTGAGTTGCCGCAGCCTTATAAGGACAACTGGACAACAGAGCTCGGAAAGGTAATTGTCCGCACAGACACCTGGAAAAAGACTCGGTCCGATCTGATCGCACTCTTCAGTCTGGCGGCAGAGCTTGCGCGGCCCTATCCAGGGGCTCTCAACTACGCATTGAGACGAAGTCGAGATGTACCTGTCGAGCAGAAAAACTGGGGAATGTTTCAGTCGCTGCTTTGGTCCACGGTTGCCGCGGAGCCAACGGCGATGGCTGGGGCACTGGACCTCCTGAACTTGAAGGCCGAAGAAGCCAATTCGTCGGTGCAGAAGGGCCTGGCTGGTGAGGTCCTCGAGTCGATCATCGCGCGGCATGCACCGGTGCGCAATGCGAGCGAGGTTGCCTGGGCGATTTGGGCGGCGTTGGCTCTCGACATAAAAATGAGCGCTGACGCGGCCACCCTAGTGGGACGGGTCGAGGACGATTTCGTCGCACTGCTGGCTCTCGATGCCGTTTCGCGCGGGCAGTTTCCGAGCGGCGCGCTTGATCAATCCTTCTGGGAATCTCTCGTATCGGATCCCGATGCCCTACAGGGCAACCATTGGCTACTGGCCTACGAAGGCGTGACGAGGACATGGCTGGCGACCGCGGCTGCACAAGTCGCCGCTGATCCGTTCTTCTCAGAACTCAATCAGGCTCAGGTCCATTTCTATGACCCGAACCCAACACGCGCGCCGTTCTCAGGGCCAGCCGCACCGCTACCCGGGGGCGCAGACACGTATGCGTGACCTCGCGGCATACTAGCCCCAGAACCTCGACGCGATCGAGCGGGCTGGGGCTCCGGTGTTCGCGCGAAAGCGAGAAAGCTCTTCACCCAGCAGACAGAGAAGGGATGAGCATGACACCGGCCAACATCGCCAGGACGACGCTGCACAAGCCCAAGCTCGCCATCCTCGTCCCACTACGCCTCGTAGTCCCGCGCTGTCCCATCTCCATATCCGAGACTACGCCCAAAGCAGCGAGGTCCGTCACACCTCGGCGACTCGACCAATGCCTGGAATCCTGAGCGGGAAAACGCAGACGCCCGCTCCCGGTCACTGCGTCGTCGTCGAACTCGACGCGGAAGCGCGCCCCTCGGACCGGATCGGCTGGACATCTGCCCCTCGCCGTCGGTCGGCAGGTCCCGTGCACGCGACACGCCAGGTATATGCGGTGCGCCAGGTATATGGATTCACGGGCGCTGCCTCAGGCGTGCTGATCGATCCAGCGCGCAAGATCCGATACCCGCACGGCGGGTATCGGATCTTGCTCCATTCGCTGCGGAATATTGGTGTGATCCGGCACCACGATCCACGGCGCGCGTGTAACTAGGGAGCGGCGGGTTGGCGGTGGCGCAGTGCTGGTCAGGCTGGGCTGCTCGTGAGGATCACGCCCACGGATTGGCGTTCCCTGCCCGGCAATGTCTGGCGTCGAGCCGTAAGAAATAAACCGGGCGACTGGACGGGCGCACTGGGCTACACGACAGATACCTCAGACCGATCGGAGCTCGCCGCCTCGTAACCTGCCAACATCGGACACAACAAAGCCCCGGGCGCATAACCCCCTTGCGGGAGACAGAGGCGGGTCCGGGGCGTCACCGACCATGATAGTACCCGTCATGGACTCTCAGCAAGCCACCGCCTGGCTGTCCGGACCACGGTTCAGCAGCGCGAAGCGGGAGGCATAGATAGGTTCGCGCGCGCGAGTAACTTAAAGGGGAAAGTGGGTTGGGAACGGGGAGGTGGTTGGCGGGCTGGTCCCTTCCGAAGGCGCTAGCCTACTTGGCGTATGCCCCAGGTAAGGCTCTCCCGCTTCGGCGGTGATCCCCCTGGGGCTCCGTTCGTTCTGGCCGCTCGTGGCAATACGCGTACCTGGCGAAGCGGCGCGCGACCGCTGGTGGGAGCTCACACCACTGCGGCCGGACGCGGCGGGCGTATCCACCTATCGTCGCCGGTCGCCACCGCTCAGCCGCCGAGCAGCGCTCCCTCGATCTCGCGCAGGCGATCGATGTCGCCGCTAATGCCAACCATCGCGTCGGTGTATAGAAACGCCTCGCCGAGGCGCACGATCGCGTAGGCGAGCACGGCCGGGTCGATCTTCGGCGCATAGCGCCCCGCCTCGACCTCGACCTCGATCACCCGCTGCACCGTTCCCACCACACGCGGCTGCACGATCCTGCCGTTGAAGGTGAGGACGCGCACCGCGCGCTCCTGTTCTTGCGCTAGGAACGCGCGCATCCCCTCAAACGCCGCCAGCTCGCGATTGAACCGGTCGAAGGTCGCGAGCAGCGCGCGTGCCCTGCCGCCAGGCGTCTCGGCGCGAATCTGCAACAGACAGTGTTCGCCCATCTCCGCGAGCAGCTCTCCGAGCAGCGCCTCGCGCGTCTGAAACCAGCGGTGCATCGTCGCGCGCGCCAGCCCCAGCTCGCGCGCGATCGCCTGCACGTTGACCCGTTCGCACTTCAGAAAGCGCTTCGTCGCCAGTGCCAGCGCCACCTCCCGCGTCGCCGCCGCCGGCCGTCCAGGCCGCCCGTTGCCACACCCGCCATCGTTTGAGGTTATCCGCCCGGCAGCGTGAAGCATTCCGATTTGGCGCGAGGGGGCTTCGAGGTATCGGGGAGTACCTGGAGACGAAGTATGTCGCGGCGAGCGCTCCTACTCCCCCTCTGCCCCGCGAACGGCCGCGAGCATCATCACTTCGGCCATGCGCAGGAGGCCGATTGTGGTGTGTGGGCGCGCTTCGCTCGAGCGGACCGAGACGCTGGAGCCGTGGGGCCCAACGACCTCGACGATCGTGCAGACGTCACCGATCTGGCAATCGTCGCCGAAGCGTTCTTCGAGCGCCTCCATCTGCTCGGCAACGACGCGGCCCATCTTCGACTGATCGAGGGTCATCAGGTGCTCCCTTCCGCTGGTTAGTCCGAGCGGCCATGATGTCATTGTCGACCACGGTTCGCCCAGGAGATCGGGAGGAGCCGGACGAGAGTTTCATCCCAAGCCCGGGGTAGCGTCCTCGGCATGAACCTGTCGGGCCAGGCTTTCAAGCCGTCGCTTCAGGAGCTGCTCGATAGCGGTGAGCTCGCAATCGCTCGTGGGCCCTTGCGCGCCTGGTTGAAACTCAACGCTCAGGCGCTCGGAGCCAGCTACGTCTATCCGGCTTGGCTGGAAGCTGGGGGTGGGCTCGATCTGGTGCGTGAGCCTCTGCGCGTTTGGTTGATAACCAATGCCCAAGCGATCCAAGCGAGCCACGTCTATCCGGCCTGGCTGGACGCCGGCGGGGAGCTCGATCTGGTGCGTGAGCCGATGCGCGCCTGGCTAGGAGAGCACGCTGACACTGAGGCCGCGGAGTTCGTCTACAAGGCGTGGCTGGGCGGCGGTGGCGAGCTCTCACTTGTGCGCGAGAACATCAAGCGATGGATCGAAGCGCACGGCCAAAGCAAGGATGCACGTTACGTCTACAGCGCCTGGCTAGACGCCACGGGCCAACCCGGCTTTGTCCGTGAGGCCGTCAGCCAATGGCTGGCAGAGCATGCCACCCTGAAAGAGGCCCGGTTTCTCTACCGGTCCTGGCTCGATGCGGGCGGCGAGCGCGAGCTCGTGCGCGGGGAGATTGGGGCCTGGTTAGGCCAGCACGCTGGCGCAGCGAGTGCACACCACGTGTACTGCGCCTGGCTAGAGGCGAAAGGTGAGCGCAGCTTCGTTCGTGAGGGCATCAGCCAATGGCTGGCAGAGCATGCCACCCTGAAAGAGGCCCGGTTTCTCTACCGGTCCTGGCTCGATGCGGGCGGCGAGTGTGAGTTCGTGCGCGAGGAGATCAGGGCCTGGCTGGCTCTCCATGGAGAGGACGAGGACGCCAGCTTCCTTCTCAGGGCATGGCTCGAGTCAGAGGGAGAGCTCGATTTCGTGCGCGAGCCGGTACGTGGATGGCTTGACGTTCATGGCCAGAGCACGATTGCGAGCATCATGTACTGGAAGTGGCTGCAAGCCAAGGGCGAGCTCGAGCTCGTGCGCCAGCGGATCAGCACATGGCTGGCCAGCTTTTCTCTAACGACGCACGCAAGGCTCGTCTATTGCGGGTGGCTCGACGCCCGGGGCGAGCCTGAGCTGATTTCGCAAGCACTTGGGCAATGGCTCAAAAAGCACGGAAGCGACAAAGATGCGCGATCGGTCTATGACGCATGGTTACAGGCGGGCGGTGGGCTCGAGTTCGTGCGTGAGCCGATCGGGCGGTGGCTTGCCATTCACGGCAGTGACCGGTGGGGAGGATTTGTTTACCGGGCGTGGCTCGAGGCCGGAGGCGAGCCCGGGTTTATCATGAAGCCACTCACAGGATGGCTGACGCGGCACGCTGAGGCCAGGGACACGCGATATGTGCTCGAGGCGTGGTTACAGGCATCCCGCGAGCCTGAGATGATCCTAAAGCCGCTGCGTAATTGGCTCGAGGTCAATGGCGATACGCTGAATGCCAGCTTCCTTTATCCAGCGTGGCTGAAAGCTGGAGGTGACATTGAGATCGTCCGTGAGGCGATCGGGCGGTGGCTTGCCATTCACGGCAGCCAGGAGATAGCCGCATTTGTCTATGACGCATGGCTGGGCGGCAAGGGTGACCTCGAGCCCGTGCGTGAGGGCATCCGCGAGTGGCTTTCACTTCACGGCGAAACCGTGACGGCCAAACTCGTCTACCAAGGCTGGCTGGACAGGACCGGTGAGGCCGGGTTTGTGCGCGAGCCGATCCGCGGATGGCTCGAGGTTCACAAGGACAGTGCAGATACCGGGTCGGTATGCCGCTCATGGCTGGAGGCCTCCGGGGAGCTTGCCATCGTTCGCGATCCGCTTTCCAGGACGATTGCCAGCTATGGCGACGAGCAGCACACGTGGTATGCCTATGAGGCGTGGCTGCGGGCAGGTGGTGAGCTCCCCCTTGTTCGCGAGCCGGTTAGGGCATGGCTAGGGGCTTGTGGCAACACTGAAGACGCCAGTTTCGTCTATGCCGCATGGCTGGCAGCTCAGGGCGAGCTTTCCCTGGTGCGTGAGCCGCTGAGACGCTGGCTCGAGATTCATGGCGAGAGCGACCGCGCGCAATTCGTCTACGAGCGCTGGCTGGAAGCAAACGGCGAGACGGATGTGATTGGCTCACCGCTGCAGGCGTGGCTGGGGCTCTTCGGCGACACGCAGCCTGCCAACATAATTTGCCGTAAGTGGCTGCAAGCCGGCGGGCAGCCAGCGCTCGTGCGTGAGCCCATCGGCAAATGGCTAGCCGCCAACCACGACGCAAAGACCGTCCAGTTCGTCTGCCAGGCATGGCTGGAAGCTTCGGGAGAGCTTTCGCTGGTGCGCGAGCCGCTGCGGCGCTGGCTCGATAAGTATCAAGCTGCTGAGGCCGCCAGATTTATCTATACGTCGTGGCTGGCGGCCGGTGGTGAGCTTTCACTGGTTCGTGAGCCAATGGCGAGCTGGCTTCACCGGCACGCTCACCTCGAGGACGCCAAGTTCGTTCTCAGAGCCTGGCTGCGAGCAGACGGCGAGCTTTCCGTTGTGCGCACCCCGATTGCGGTCTGGCTCGATGCTAACGCCCAAACGGACACGAGCTTTGTCTGGGTGCCATGGATTCGTGCCAAAGGCGACATTTCATTCGCTCGCGAGCACGTATGCGAGTGGCTCAAGCGCTATGGCACGACTGAGAACGCCCGCTATCCCTACGAGGCCTGGCTTGATTGTCAAGATGAGGTGTACCTTCTCCGCGAGCCGGTCACCCGGTGGCTTTCAGTTCACGCAGAGAACGCAGACGCGAGCTACCTCTACGCCGCATGGCTGAAGGCCGGAGGCGATACGGGCTTCCTCGCCGAGGGGCTAAAGCGCTGGCTCTCAGTCCATGCCAACACCCCACGCGCACACTTCGTCTATGAGCGCTGGATAGACGCAAAGGGTCCACACGACACTATCCGTGAGCCTTTGCGGACCTGGCTTCGGGATCACAGCCAAACCACCGCGGCCAACATCATCTGCCGCAAGTGGCTGGCGGCCGGCGGCGAGATGGACGTCGTACGCGAGCCAATCGGAAAATGGCTCACATCTCACAGCGACACGGCAAACGCACGATTCATTTACAGCGAGTGGCTGCAAGCCGGAGGCGAACTCGATCTCGTACGCGAGCCAATCCGCAGATGGATCTCAAACCACGCCAACACGATAGACGCCAAGCACCTGCGCCGCAGGTGGATCAAGGCCGGAGGCGAACCCGGAGTAGTGGACGAAAGCGGCAGGGCACCCGCCTATGCCTGAGCCGCGGGATCCTCACCGCGTGGAATCCTCGAAGGCTTAAGTCGAGGCGGCTCTCCTCTCAAAGCAACTGCGCGGCGAGCGCTCTGGGGCCGGGTATAGTCCGGCGGGGAGGAATGAGCATTGCGCGGGCGATGGGGCTGGCGGTATTTTGACGGAGCGGAGGTGAGGGGCCCAGATGCCTCGTGTACGGATAAATCGCACTGCGGGCGCCCGCCAAGGGATCAGCTACGTCGGTGTTTCGCAAAAGTCAAAAGACGATGGTGTTCGCTCGGCGCGAGCACGGCGAGCAAAGAAAAAGCTGCTCCGTGAAGCACAGGCGCTGAGCGCTCCCACCGGGCCGGCCGACTGGAAGGCTGCGGGCGAGGGCTTGCACCGCCTGCAGGAACGCTGGAGGATGGCTGGGTTTGCCGGTGAGGAGCACGACCAGCGGCTCTGGAAGCAGTTCAAGAAGGCAGGCGATCAGTTTTGCCGCCTGCGCGAGGCGCACTATGCCGAAGTCAAGCGCATCAGCAAGCTCGAGAAGTCTCGCGAGGGGGACTGACTATCTATCCGAAACTCCTCATCTTGCAGTTTCCAGCTAAGCAGCCAAGGGACTCCGGAACGACCGGCCACCGCTTCGTTTTTTGCAGTTCCAGCTAAGCAGGCCGCGGGACTCCGGAACGACCGGTCACCGCGAAGCGGTCTAGGTCGGAACGGAGTTCCAGGCCGCGTCATCCCGTCCCAAGCGCGGCCTAGTCTGGCTTGAATGAGTCGCAGCCTCAAGAGCACCGGCGAGCTCCTCGGGCGTTAGGAGCCATCCGTGTCACCCCCCAACATCAACCACGTGATGCTCACCGGGCATCTCACAAATGACCCTGAGCTATGCGTCCTGCCCTCGGGGGGCAAGCTGTGCAAGTTGCGGATCGCGCTCAACGCCCGGCGCAGGCACCCTCTCACCGGAGACATGCAAGAGAAACCCCATTACTTCGACGTGGTGGTGTTCGGCAGCCAGGGCGAGAACGCCGCTAGATACCTCCATAAAGCGCGGCCGGTAGCTGTCGGCGGATACCTGGACTGGCAATCCTGGAAGACCGAGGACGACCTCCAGGCAGAGGCGGTGGTCGTGATCGCGAACACCGTTCAGTTCATCGGCTCCTCGCCGGACCAGATTCCTGGCGGGGCGAGTGAGGGCGGGGCGAGTGAGGGCGGGGCCTAAACGACAGCCATTCGCTGTCCTTGATCGCCTTCTCACAGGGCGCCACGATCGCTCCGGCCCTGACCAGCGCTCCAATCGCTGAGCGATACTCGCTCTTGCAGAACCTGCCGAACAATTCAGGCGATACCGACATGGCGTGGATGATCTGCGTCGTTGACGCATGACCGACGCTGGCGCCAAACCGCTCGATCGCCTTTCCCAGCTCGCCGGTATCCGCTTCGCCAGCACCGGACTGTTTGCGCTCGCTCCTGCACAACAGCTCGCTCATCAACGTAACACCCGCGGGAGAGCGGGTGGCAAACAGCCATCTGACGGGCGGTGGTCCTGAGCCCGTCACTCGGACCGGGATCTCATACACATAGGAATAACCACAGCTCCGCAGGCAGGCGCCGTACAGAACCGCGGCGCGCTGCAGGCCACCCTGCCGGTCCGCCTGATTCCACAGCGTGCTGCCGAGGACCGCGTCAAAACGCTGCTGGCTCACACTCCCCGCGAGCTCTTCATAGGCGCCGGCATCGAGTTTCAGCAACAACTCGCTCTTGCGGCCCTTGCGGGTGATGAGGCGCTGCAATGTCTCGACACTCACACCCTCGCCTGCGAATGGGCTGCAGGCGATAAACGCGGGCTCGACCCCGATCAGGCGAAGGACGTGCTGGATCTGTACCTCGATCGTGCCCGGAAGGCTGATCGCGACCGGCGGGCCACCCCGCACGAGATCCTTCTCCAGCCCGGCCAGCACGCCGCCGTCCACCGCGAGGTTGATCGTGCGCACCTCCAGAACGCCCTCGAGCAAAGACTGTTCGCGCGCCCACCGGGCATATGCCAGCGCCGTGCGCTCGCCGGGCCTCACCGATGCGCTGATCAGCCACAGGCAGCGGCTTCCGCGGCGCCATTGATCAGAGCGGTCCTCGAGATAGGTTCGCAGCAAGATCCACTCCACCGGGACGCGGGCACCTAGGCCCATCGGTCAAGGCATCACACCGCGATGTCATCGCCCAGGCTGCTGCTGATTCGCAGCGACAGCGCGTTCTCCAGATGACTGGCACGTACCCGCTCGCTGCCGGCGAGATCGGCGATCGTGCGCGCAACACGCAGCGCGCGATGCTGGCCACGAATGCTCAGCAACCCCCGCTGGCGCGCGCCGATCAGCATCCCCTCCGAGCGCTCGTCGAGTCTTATGTACTCCCGCAGCATGGGCGGGTCCAGCTCGGCGTTGACGGTGATCCCCAGGCCAGCGAAGCGAGCCGCCTGGCGTTCCCTGGCTTCCATCACCAGCTCGCGAGCGCGTGCCGAAGTGGTCAGCGGCTGGGCCGCCAGCATCTGCTGGTCGTTGTGTTGCACACGCGGGAACAGATCGATGCGGTCGAGCAACGGCCCGCTCAGCTGGCGGCGGTAATGAGCGAGTTCTCGCTGAGAGCACTTGCAACGCCCGGGAACCCCGGCGTAGCCGCACCCGCACGGGTTGGTCGCCGCGACGAGCATGAAGCGAGCCGGGTAGATCGCTGAGTGCCGGGCGCGAACGATCACCACACGGCCCTCCTCCAGCGGCTGGCGGAGAGCCTCGAGCGTGGGACGTGCGAACTCTGTGAGCTCATCGAGGAACAGGACCCCATGGTGGGCGAGCACGACCTCTCCCACCCAACCGGTTTTGGCGCCTCCGATCAGGCCAGCCGTGGTGGCAGTGTGGTGAGGCGCCCGAAAGGGCCTGTCATATTTCAGCTTTTCCGCCACCTCGCTGCTCCCCAAGCTGTGAATGCGCAGCACGTCCACTGCCTCGGAACGGTCCAGCGGCGGCAAGATCGAGGGCAAGCGCTGCGCCAGCATCGTCTTTCCGGTTCCCGGCGGGCCGGTGAACAGCAGGTTGTGGCTGCCGGCCGCGGCGATGACCAATCCCCGGACCGCCTCGCGCTGGCCTTGCACGTCAACCAGGTCGAGAGGACGAGTGGTGGACGGGATGCGAACAGGCCGGCCGTCGGCCGCCGGCAATGGGTCGGCAGGACCGCCGCTCAGGAAACGCACCGCGCTCGACAGCCGCCCGGTGACGGCCACCTCGATCTCCTCGACAAGGACCGCCTCCCGTGCGCGCTCGGCGCCGAGGATGAGGGTTTCCAGGCCGTCATGAGCTGTGCCCTGGGCAGCCCCCAGGGTGCCCTGACAGGCACGTATTGAGCCATCGAGAGCAAGCTCTCCGTACAGGGCAACGCGCTGCAGCCGCTCGGCCGGCAGCTGGCCGCTCGCCGCCAGCACCGCACAGGCCAGCGCGAGATCGAACGCTGGACCGACCTTCTTTACATCCCCCGGCGCGAGATTGGCGATGATCCGCTGGCTGGGGAATTCATAGCCCGAGTTGACGATCGCCGAGCGCACGCGGTCGCGAGCCTCGCGCACCCCGGCGTCGGCCAAGCCCACCACGGTGAAGGTGGGCAACCCCGGGCGCACATCGACCTCCACGGTGACCGGGCGGATCTCAAACCCGTTGACGGCAAACGTCCGTGCTTGAGCAAGCATTCTGCTCAAGCTACGCCGCGCTTTGGACGGTTTGGCGGCGCGAGAGCGGGCCGGGCCTCAGCGGGCTCTTAAATAAAAGAGGGCCCCTCGGCCAATCGTGGGCGGTCTAGACCGGCAAGAGGCCGTTAAATGCAAAAAGCGCCCCTGGGCAAACCGCGCAGGCGTTTCAGAGCGCCAGCAGGGCCCCGCCATATGAAGATGACGAGGCCCTGTGCTCACTGCGCGGCAGGCTTTTCAAGGCCAGGCTCAAGCGGCCGGGCATGCGGAAGGCTCTTGGGCAAGAACATCGGTCACGATCATGAGCACAAGCCCGACATGCTCATCCTTGGCCAGAGCCTTGTCCAATCCGTTGCCGCCAAGTTCCGTTGACAGTTTCCTGATGACCTCGGGAATCCTGTCGAGGTCGAAGTGCCATCCAGTAAACACCCACGCGGCGCGGTCCCAAGCAGGACATTCCTGACACCGTTCAGCCGCCAGGGTCATCTCCATGTAGTCCGCGAGGCCTGTGAGCGTTATTGGGATGCTTTGAGCGCGCATCAGCTCAGTCAGAGCATCCAAGTACCTGTACAGATGCATCGCGATAGCCATGCCCCGCCAGCGCCGGTCCTCCTCAGTATCGACATAGGTCATGGTGAGACCCCTTTCTTTTCATCAGTGCCTACATAATTGATAGCCCAAAAATGGTGAGGGCTCGTCGCTTCGTCACGGCTTTCGTTCTCTTTCCTGAGACATTCGCGACACACCCAATAGACCCGAGGAGCAAGACCACAAAGCTCTTCCCAGTCATGAGCCGGCCTGAGCTCATCGGCGTCCTTGTTACACCACTCACATTGCCCGTCCAGCCGAACCGAAGGCGGGATGGCAGGCCAACCCTCTTCCGCAGGCCATCCATGTTCAGCACAGATCTGGGCGTCTATTGCGTTAAGCTCCCGCTGCTCCTCGCAGTACCGCTCAAATTCAGCCTCCTCCTGCTCTGGATCGCCACAACTGGCGTCGTGCGAATGTGCTGCCCTGATCCTCACGAACAGCCCGTGGACCAAGCGAACTAGGAGTTTCCATATAACGGTCATCTCAGTTCCCTCCTTCAAATAGGTTGTTAACGCCGCAGAGCGCGGCTGGACTCCGTATCTCTACGAAGTCCAACCGGGGTGCTCTGCGGTTGCCTCTCCCGGAAATCGTTCGCTGCCCTTCGTGCTACGGGGTGCCGGTCGATTCCAGTTGCACGTCGATGACGGCGATCTGACTTTCACCGCGGCCAATGGCGGCAGCCATCTGCAACATGGCCTTGGGCGATCCGCATCCCTGATCTCGCCGGCGTTCGAGAGACTGCCGCAGCTCCGTCCTGCGCGCTCTCACCTGAGCGACGAGCTCGTCGCGATCGTCGATCAGCCTTTCGCGCTTATCAGCAGTGGTTGTCTTGCTCATGATGTTCGAGCCCCTTTCGGCTTGATTTGCTTGCCCAGAACGACGAGAGGCCCCGCCACCCGAAGGTGACGAGGCCTCTCTCTTTGCTACTGCTGCTTTGGGTCTAGGCGCCTATGAGCGCGCTTTGCTTTTCGTGCTTTTGCCTTTCGTGCTGGCTTTCGTGCTTTTGCCTTTGGTGCTGCTTTTCGTGCCTTTGCTTTTCGTGCTTTTGCCAGCGGACGGTTTGCTGCTGGCCTTGGCGGCCGGGGTCGGCTCGGCGTCAGAGGCCGTGCTGGCGTCTGACTGCCCGGACGCCTTCTGCACGAGCGTGATCCCGTCCGGGGCGTTCCCCGCGACGATGCTCACGACGTCGTGGCGCCCGTCGCCCTCGCCCTTCGTGTAGGAGTCGAGGTACCCCTCGTTGACGCGCACCTTCTGGCCCTTGACGAACGCGGCCACCTCCGTGGCCCGCGAGCCATACACCTTGACGTCGAAGAACCGTGGGTGGTTCTTCCAGACCTTCGTTGTGGGGTCCTGGCGGCGCCGGTTGCACGCGATACGCAGCAGAGATACCGGGGTGCGACCCTGCTTCTCGATGTACACGGCGTCCCGCGTGAGGTTGCCTTCCACCGTAACTGTGTTCTTGTCAGCCATTTTCAATACCTCTTTCTGGTTAGGTTTAACGACGAAAGCCCCGCCGCCCAAAGGTGACGAGGCCTGTTTGCTGCTTGTGTGAGAGAGAATCTTGCTACTCGGCAGAGCTCGGTAGACGGAGGTCCACGAGCAAGGGGCAGTAGCAAGAACCGCTGTTCAGACATGTGACCTCCTAATGGGTCGTTTCCTAGAACGACGAAAGCCCCGCCGCCGGAAGGTGACGAGGCCTCTTGCTGCTTTTAGGTGTACTACTTCGGGGCTAGTGATCAGTCCTATGCTCTACGTCCCGAGACAGATCGAATCCCGGCAGTGGGCCGATGATCTCACTCAGTGGTTTGACCACGATCATGTCCTGCGCTTTCAACTCCTCGATCGTATCGAGGAGTCCTTTTTCTATGTGGGGCGTCTCGGCGTAGTACTGCGCCGCCTCTATTTGTCCTATTTGGACAGCGCGCATCAGACCACAGCAGATCGCAGTTCTTCTCTCCCTTTCCTTCGCTGTCAGCTCAACCTCTACATCGATCGGCAACGGCGGCGGCTTTCCAGGCACGGAAGGCCCCCAGACCACGATGTCTGGGAAATGGGACCGGGTCTCAGCGGAACGGATATCCACGCTTCCCAGCCGGCGCCCCTGACTGCGCTCATCGCGGTGCAGCTCGCGGACCCCGATCACACGATGGCTCGGATAGCGGCGCTCCAAGGCAGCCACCACGCTGACACATGCGATCATGTGCCGGGCCGCCCCGATGCTGACACAAGCCCGGCCGAGTCTCTTGGGATAGGTGTAACCGCCGGCGCCAGCGTGCTTGGAGGCCAACCTCCGGCCGGCGGTTGTCGGCCTGTACAGCGCGGAATAGCCGACCAGCACCGAGTGCCTCTCCATGAATCCCAAGCTGACGGCTTCATCCAGACACTTCTGGGCCATGGCGGTACTCAACCCATCCCGCTCGGCCAATGCCTCAGCGGTTATTGCACCCAGCGCGGTAGCCCAGGCGAGCGATCGGGCTCGCTGGATGATTTCTCGAGGGACATGGACTTTGCAGTCAGGGCCCGAGGCGGCTCCTGCCGACGCGGGTGTCCGGGCTCGCTGGATGATCTTTCGAGGGACATGGACTTTGCGCTCAGAGCCCGAGGCGGCTCCTTTGGCCCCAACCGGCGAGCGGCTCAGCTGTCCTGCCGAGGCGAGCGCGGCCCCGGCAGAGGTGAAGTTGAGCTTTACAGTGACGCGACCGTAAGGCTCGGAGCTGGCGTCCGCTTCGACGCTCAGCACATCTCCCCATGCCTTGGCAACGGTGAGAATGGTCGCATCGAGGTCGTGCTGCTCTTGTTTCTTCGCACTCCTGCGGACATGAGCTTCAAGAGCTCCCGCCGGCCATCCCTCCGCGACCACCGTACGAGCCAGCGCTCCACGTACCTCGAGATCCTTTACTGTCAGGAGGGTCAGTGCCTTGTGCATGCACAGCTCGCCACGTTCCAAGAACCCAAGGATCTCCTCGGACAGGTTTAGCAGGCGCATCTTGTGTGACACCGCGCTCTGGGTGCACCCCATGCGCTCCGCCATCTCCCTCTGGGTCAGACCCAGCTCCTTCATCAGCGTCGCGCAGGCGCGTGCCTCCTCTACGGGGTTGAGCTTTGGGCCCGCCCTGCTCTCGAGCAGCGTCGCCTCGAGCGCCGCGAAATCCTCGGGCGCCGGTGGCAACGCCTGTGGGGCCTGGCTGGCACCATGCTGAGGCTCACTAAGTACCGGTCGTGTTGAATACATGCTTGCTCCTTTGACTGATTGACCGCCTTATTGGTTGGGCTAAGAACGACAAAGAGGCCCCGCCGCCCGAAGGTGACGAGGCCTCTGTTGCCTGTCTTTTATGTGCTACTGGTGCTGGTGATCCTCTTCGTCCCGCCACGGGGAGAGCTCAAAGCCCGGCAGCGGGCCAACGATCTCGCTGAGGGGATTGACGATGATCATCTCCCCAACCTTCAGCTCATCGATCGTGTCGAGCAGCCTTTCTTCCAGCTTCCTTTTCTCGGCGTAGTACAGCGCCGCCTCTATTTGTCCTATTTGGACACCGTGAGCCAGACCACGGCAGATCGCAGTCAGCTCCTCCTTGGACTTCAGGGTGAGCTCGACCTCGACCCCGACCGGAGGCGGCTCTGGCTCTCCAGGCACACCCGGTGGCCAGATAACCGCGTCGGGGTAGTGGGATCTTTTCTGGTTGTACCGCCGGACCTCCACGCTGGCCAGCCGGCGTTTCTGCTCGCTTTCATCGCGATGCAGCTCGCGCTCTCCGATCACGCGGTGACCGCGGTAGCGGCGTTCCAAGGCAGCCACCACGCTCACGCAGGCGATCGTGTGCCGCGCATCCTTGATGGTGACACGAGCCACACGAAGCCCCTGCGGATAGGCGTAGGAGCCGGCCGCTGCGTGCTTACGGGCCAACCTCCGGCCGGTGTTTGTTGGGGTGTAGATGTCGGAATAGCCAACCAGCACCGAATGCTTCTCCAGGAGGCCAAGATCGACGGCTTCATCCAGACCCTCCCGGGCGGCGTCGATGCTCAGCTCGCTGCGCTCGGCTGAGGCCTCAGCGGTGATCGCACCCAGCGCCGTGGTCCAGGCGATCATCCCTGCTCGCTGGAGGACCTGTTGGGAGACATACTTTGCAGTAGCCATTGAGATGGCTCCTTCCTTTTGACTTAGAAGTGAGAGCCCGGCGGGCTCGGAGTAAGTGGGCGCGGCCCACAGCCGTGAGATGACTGCGGGCCGCGCCTTGCCGCCTACCGATTCACTCGGAAGATCCGTGCGATACACACGAGGCGTTTGCCTGTGAGGACGATCACGGCGGCCCAGCCCTGAGGCTGGTTTTTCATGTCGTCGGGGTGGATCGTGTACTCACGTCCTCGTGAGCGCGTGTCCCCGCCGTCGCTACGCTTGGCCGTACTCCATGCGCCTTGAGTGCCCGCGACGTCGGCAATCATGGTGGCTGAGTCGGGGACCACCTGGCGGTGGGCGATCAGGGTCGTCAGGTTGCCCATCACCTGCTCGAGCAACAGCTCCCGTCCCGGCACGCGCAGGTCCGAGAGCTCCTGGGTGCCCAGCACCAGGCTCATGCCCGCCCCACGCGCGCGCCCAAACAAGCGCGCGACCTGCTCAGCGGCCAGCGCCGAGAACTCGTCGATCACCACGAGGGTGGGGATCGGCCGGCCTTGCAGCGCCGCTACGGTCGCCTGCAAGTCCTGGACGATTGCGGCGCCGAGCATGTGCGCGAGCAGTGGCCGGCGATCAGACTCCAGGCTGAAGAACACCACTGCTCGCTGCTGCACCATCTGGAGCAGGTCAAAGGGCTCATCCTCGGGGTTCGTGGATCCAGCCAGACCCAACGTCTGACTCGGCCATGATCGCGAGCCGGTCCCGAACACCCGACAGGTCGTCTGCTGACGGGGGGTCAGCGAATCCAGATAGGCGTGTGTCTTCTGCGCCTCAACTCCGGGCAGGCTTCTCGCCAGCGACTCGAGCTCCTGCGGATCCAGCGGTGCACGAGCTGGCCGAGGCTGATCTCAATGCCTGCCTGGCGCAGAACACGCACAACATGACCCAGGTAACGCTGCGCCTGGCGCAGGTAATGCGGCTCGGTGAAGCGCTCGCCGGCCAGCAGCTTGTCAACGATTTCCGTCTCGCTACCACGGCCGAAGGGGTTCCACACGACGGATCCCTCCGGTGTCCAATGGACAAACGGCCGTCCCACACGTTCGGCGGCACTACGAGCCTCCTTCAACATGCTGGGATCGCCCTTGGGGTCCATCAGGATTGCGCCCATGCCATGCTCGATGGCATGCACTGCGATCAGGGTCTGGGTGACCGTCTTACCCGAGCCGGCAGCACCGACCACAAGCGTGTGCGTGCCTCCGGTAGGACCGCCGAGCGGGATCCGGACCAGATGCCCGTCCGGCTCTTCGCCGATCAGCAGCTCGTTTCCCTGAAACCACGATGCTTCACGGCTAGACATACGCCGCAGAGTGATTCTGGTGGAAAGAGCCCGCACAGCATCCAGCGGCCCTTGGAAACTGCGGGCGATCTGCGCCAGATCACCACCCGCATCGATGTCCTCACGCCGCCAGCGCCGGCCGCGAAACGCGGCCACCAGAGCAGCGACGCCGATCGTCAGGTCGAGACCGCCAAACAGCGGGCGGGCAAGCAGCACCACGACGAACGCCACGGCCGCCCAGGTCCAGTTCAGCTGCTGCGAGCGCATCAACCGCGCCACGCCCCAGCCCAAGAGGACACCGAGCGCCACATGCAACGTTGTGCTCATCAGCCACGAGACCCCGTGGGCGAAGAGCGTGAATGGATTTTGTTGTTCGGATTCGGGGTAATTCGGGGACATGGAGTCCCTCCTTTTCTGTATATGGCGGCCGCTTCTCAGCGGCCCTTAACGTGAAAACGGCGAGCCGATGGCCCGCCGTCGTGATGAGTGCTTCACGCGCGCCCCACGGGGCGCGCGCAGGTCTATCCCGGTAAATCCCGAGTGACCGCCTCGCTCAGCCGTCTGGCGATGGCGATCGCCGCCTCGGCAGAGGTGAATAGGACCTCCAGGCGAGCGCGCCCGCGAGACATGGTGCGGACATGTGCCTCGACGCCCAGCACATTGCCCCATGCTTCGGCAGCGGTTTGGATCGCAGCGCCGGGATCTTGCCCGTCCTCTTGACCGTCCGGCCGTGGGGCAGGCGCATCTTTGGAAACAGGCGCAGCGCCGGTGCTTTCACGGGCACGAGTCTGGAGTGCCCGTGTCAACCATTCCTCCTCGATCGCCTTATATGCCAGCTCCCGGCGGGTCTCGGGGTCCTTTACCATCAGCAATGCCCGCCCGTGGCCCTCGCCCAGCTTGCCCCGCTCCACGAGCTCGAGGAGCTCATCGGATAGCTGTAGCAGGCGCACCAGGTGTGACACCTTGGTTTGGTGGCAGCCCAGGCGATCTCCGATCTGCTGCTGGCTCAGACCGAACTCCTTCATCAGCGTCGCGCAGGCGCGCGCCCGCTCTACGACGTTGAGCTTCCCGCTCCCTATCTTCTCGAGCAGCTCCACTTCGAGCGCCGAAAAATCGCGGAGCGCAGATGGCCACGCCAGCTCTTGGTTGGCGCCACGCTTGCCGTCATCGAATGTTGGTTGTGTTCCTGACATCTTTCCTCCTTTTGATTGATTGGGCTGGCGGATCACGCCAGCTGGTAAACGTCAAACGGCGGGCCATGTGGCCCGCCGTTTTGATGAACACCGATGATGCGCCGCCGTGAGCTATTTGCTCAGCCGCATGGCTGAGGCGAGCGCCGCCTCAGGGGAGTTGAAGTCAACTTCCAGGCGTGTCTGCCCGTTAGTCCTTAGGCGAACCTGTATTTCGACACCCAGCACCTCGCCCCACTCCCTCGCAACGGCGAGCGTGGACTCTTCCCGGCGGGCAGGCGCATCCTCGCCGGGGGCAGCTGACTCGTCGTTGTTGCTTTCACGAGCGCGAGCTTGCAGTGTGCCCACGTTCCATCCCCCGGTGGCCGCTTGACGAGCCAGTTCCTCGCGCACCTTTGGATCGGTTACCTTGAGCAATGCCAGTGCGTGGTTTATGCCTAACTCGCGCCGCTCCACGTACTCGAGGATCTCCCCTGAGAGCTTGAGCAGGCTCATCAGATTTGCCACTAAGCCGAAGCTGCATCCCAGGCGATCCGCGAGGAGCCGATAGGTCAGGCCGAGCTCGTTTATCAGCGTGGCGCAGGCCCGTGCCTCCTCGACACGGCTGAGGTTGTGAAACCTCATGTTCTCGATCAGCGCCGCTTCGAGCGGGGCGGGATCGAAGCGCCGGCGGGGTGTTGCGGGATCTGACTGGACAATCCCGGCCGGCGGTTGGGGAAACTCCTGTATTGCGGGCATGCTTGCTCCCTTGATTGATGGACTGGCGGATCACGCCAGCTGGTAAACGTCAAAACGGCGGGCCATATGGCCCGCCGTTTTTGATCGCCGGTGATGCGCGCATGAGCTATTTGCCCTTCGAGCCGCGAGAGGCCGCCTCGCTCAGCCGGGTGGCCGTGGTGAGCGCCGCGTCAGTGGAGTGGAACAAGATCTCCACACGTACGCGCTGGAAGACGGTCTTTACGTCCACCTCCGCGCCCGCCAGATCGCCCCAAGCTTTGGCGATCAAGGTGACCGCGTCGTCCTCGTCCATCCGCTCCTGCTTGCCAGCGGGTTTATAGGCCGGCGCCGGGCCGGCGCAGGTCTTACACCCTTCGTGAGGCCTTCACCCTCACGAAGGGCGCTGGCCTCACGAGCACGAGCCTCGAGGGTCCGCACGCTCCATCCCTCCCTGACAGCGTCGTCGGCCAGCCGCCGGCGCACCTGTACATCCTTTGCCGTCAGCAACGCCCGCCCGTGGCCCTCGCTCAGCTCACCACGTTCCATCAGCTCGAGAATCTCCCCGGAGAGGTCCAGCAGGCGCAGCAGGTTCGACACCGCAACGCGGCCACGTCCCACGCGCTGACCGACCTGCTCGAGCGTCAGGCCAAGCTCCTGCACCAGCGTGGCACAGGCCTGTGCCTCCTCGACGGGATTGAGGTCCTCCCGTGCCATGTTCTCGATCAGCGCCGTCTCGAGCGCCGCGGCATCGTCACACGGAGACACCAGCGCGGGGATGCTCTGAAGGCCCGCGCGGGCAGCGGCACGCCAGCGCCGCTCGCCGGCAATCAGCTCGTGCTTGCCGTCCGGCCCGGGACGCACGAGCACGGGCTGCAGAACACCGCGCTCGCGCAGTGAGCCAGCCAGCTCCTGTAGCGCCGCCTCATCGAAGTGCCGCCGCGGTTGTGAGGGGTTGGGCACGATCTCCTCGAGCGCCAGCTCTCGCAGCTCCTGTACGGCTTGACCGGATGTCGATGATCCTTTGAACATGCTTCGTTCCCTTCATTTGGGCCGGCACATTCGCCGGCGGGTTTGAACGTCAAAACGGCGGGCCATTGGCCCGCCTTGGTGCAGCGCGGCTCGCGACCGGCGAGCCGAAAGATTTAGAGATGCTTCAGCCGAGCTCGACTTCGCGGGGGCTGATCCTCAGACCCTCGCGAGCGATCAGCCCGAGCACATCGCTGTGGACCCAGGGTGTCGGCCTGCTCTCGCTCAGCCGGGTGGCCGTGCTGAGCGCCGCGTCAGTGGAATGGAACAAGATCTCCACACGTACGCGCTGGAAGAGGGTGTTTACGTCTACCTCCGCGCCCGCGAGCCATGGTGCGGACGTGCACCTCGACGCCCAGCACATCGCCCCATGCTTCGGCAACGGTTCGGATCGCAGCGCCGGGGTCTTGACCGTCTCGCCGTGGGGCGGGCGCATCTTTGGTGACAGGCGCAGCGCCGGTGCTCTCACGGGCACGAGTCTGGAGTCCCCGTGTCAACCATCCCTCCTCGATCGCCTTATAAGCCAGCTCCTGTGTGACGTGACCGGATGTTGATGGTGCTTTGGACATGCTTGCTCCTTGCTTGATCGATGGATGGATGAACAAAAAAAGACGGCAGCCAGATGGCCACCGTCTTCGATGAAGCGCGGGTCTCAAACAGACGAGCCGCAAGATTTAGACGCGCTTCAGCCCAGCTTCGATGCCTGCTTTATGGGTTCTTGCGAACACCTTTCTGAGAAGCAAATGCACATGAGGAAACAGCGACCGTCATGTGCGGTGAGGGTCTACTTCGGTGCTCGTGTGCAACGAGCTGTGAGGGTCGGCAGGGGCCGAATGGCTCAAGGAAGCAAAATAGAAGAAGCATCGAGAGTAGCGCCCGACTGCCATCCGTCAAGTCACGGCGTCCCAAAACATGGATGCTCGCCCCACCGGCCCTGCCGATGACAGCGCAGTTCGCCTCTCTAGAGCCGAATTGCAGCGCTCTAGTGTGCAGTTACCCGGCCTTTTCGCCCGCAGGCAACTGCACGTATCAGGCCTATCTAAGGGGAGGTAACTGCATTCTGCCGGCGGGCAACGGCAGGCTTTCCAAGGCAAATGCATGGGCGTTTTCCTGCCATCTCTCTCCCGGCACGAGGCCTGGCGGTCACGACGCCTGCGCCTCGCTCGCACTGGCCGTCTCCTCTGAGGAACGCCCGCCGCGATCGCTCACCCGGGGAATGCCGGAGCGTTCGAGCGAAGGCCTGCGCGGCGCGAACATCAGCCGGGCGACCTTGGGCGAGACCACCCGCGCACGCGCGGGCTCATGTCTCACCGGAAGGCGAAGGACATTTTTCGCCACCGGCTCGGGGTCGGGCGCTGCCGGCTCGGCGGGCTGAGGATCGGGTGCCGCAGGGGCGGGATCAAGCACCACGGGACTGGGTCCGGGCGCCGTGGAGCTGTCCTCCAGCGCTCGCAGATCGGCCTGCAGCCGATCGCGCTCCTCCACCGCGCCACGCAACTCCGCCATGCGCTCCTGCAGCTGTCGCTGGATTCTTGTCAAGAGATCTTCTGCCATCGGACTGCCTTTCTCTTCTCGCGGGTGTCCTACACAACGCGACGCACGGTAGGCCGCGCTTGAGACGGCAGGCGATGGCGAGAGATTCCGGACAGCTAGCTCCGCGCGACGGCAGGCCCGTTTTGGGCTTTGAACAATCTCGGCATTTCAAAAACTCCCAGCCTGACTCACCGCTCGTGCACGGTGACGATGTTCGACGCCCCTTCTAAAAAGGGAAAGTCCGCCTCGTGGGGACAGACCACGCGGAAGCGATAGGTAACCGGACCGGGAAACTTGAAACGGTAGGACGCGCGATAGCGCCCCTTGGCATTTGTGTGGATGGTGTTGAACTGGATCCATTCACGCCCCGCCCGGGCCTCCAGCACCAATTGCTTGCCGCCTTCGGGGACCGGCACCCCGTGCAAGGAGCCGCTGAAGAAGATCCTCCTCCCGACGCTCGCGCTGTGCGGCGCAACGCTTAGGAGGATTCCCGCGCGCACACCCAGCTCGAGCGTCGCCGTTGCCGCGGCGACCGTGTCGTTGATGTGGCTGCGGTAAGCGAAGTGCAATACACATGAGGAGATATTCCGGGGCAACGTCAGGCTCCACTGGCCGGCTGGCCCGGTCAACACACTCGCGATCCGCCGCTCCCCGGCGCCGTGGTAAGCCGGGGTCGCAAACACATCGAGCGAGGCTCCTGAGACCGGCTCACCAGCGGTGTTCGTCAAATGCCCAATAACGCGGCCGGCTGCTCCATAGCGGCTCGTGAACGCCGCCTTGCTCGTATGTGACCAGCGGGCGCTGAGCCTGGCCTGATCAGAGGCGTTCGCGCCGTTCGCTGCACCACGCGTCGCAGTAGGACTGCCCGGGCCGATGGCGCCCGCATTGGCGATCGAGATCGTACCGTCGTAGAGGATCGCCGGGTTAGCAGCGGCATCCTGCACGGTGACCTCCAGCGTGTGCTGCCCGTTGGAGAACCTGGTCGTGTCAACGGGGACGTCTACCGCCACGCTGCGCTTGCACGGCTGGGCGCTGAGGAACTCGCTGACACCGCTCGGGTCGTTGCCGATGCTCGCGCATTTACCGCCGTTGGAATCGGGCGTGCCTTGATAGACCGCCGTGCCGTCAACCTCCACGATCACGCGGTACACGCCCGGCCCTTCAGGGTCCTGGGCGCTGAAAGTCAGACTTGCTTTTCCGCTCGCGGCGGGGGCAAGCAAAGAGCCGGCGAAGCCTGTCCCGGTGGGCGTCGAGCTGTTGGCGAGCTCGATGTCCGCGGCAGACAATCTGATCTCGGCGTTTACACCACCGCCCGAGCCTGCCGGGCAAGTGGTCGCTCCTTCCGTCGGTCCTACGCACTCGGCCACCATGAACAACTGCGTGCCACCCGGATGGCTGATCCCCACCGTCTTGACGGCGCTCGAGCAGGGTAAGTTGAACTGGCAGTTGACGAGCACGTCCGCTGCGGAATATTCGTTCTTCGGCGTAGCCACATACGCCTGGCCCTGAGGCGTACTCAGCGAAACCGCCAGCGAACCGCCCGCAATCGTAGAACCGGCTGGGGCCGTATACACCCACATCGGGCCTGTATAGGCCGCCTCTTGCGCTGCTGAGCTGTCAAACGCCGTGAGCGCGCCGCCCGGCTGGGCGCACGTATTGCTCGGGCCGCTGTCAGGCCCATACCCGCCGTAGGCCCCGCCCTGCCAGCCTTCGACCGGCGCCGGCTGACCGTTCGGCTGGGTACACGAGACCTGCGCCCACTCACCGGCGTTCGCGGCCGGAGCCCACCCGAGCCCGGCACCCACAAGCAGCCCCACCGCGAACATCCAAACGCTGCGCATCTCCTCCTCCTTCATGAACTCCTACCCGCGCGCCCATCTCTTATACCGACCATTCCTGCCATGCGGGACAGTCATCTTCGGTTTTGGCCCAGCTCCTTGTGCGCGGTCCGGCCGGCAGTCGCTGGACGCTGGGAGCGAGCGAACTGTCCCAAGCCGTGCCTAGCGTCTGCGCCCGTGGACATTTGTTTGAGATCCGCTGTGGCTGTAAAGCGCAGATCCGTCCGGGCCGAGGGGTCCTTAGGCGCGCGCGCGAAGCAGCCATCGGTGAGCTGCCCGCCTAGCCGTGATCTTCTGCCAGCACACCCAAAGCGAGGCCCATGATGTCCAGCCAAGGCGCCACATCCATCACCCCAACACAGTTCGGTATCGAGCAGCGCGAGCTGGACGCGCGCACGGTCGTGATCTCAGTTCAAGGAGAGCTCGATCTGACCACGGCCCCACGCCTGAAGTGGATGCTCGTCGATTCGCTGCAGACGGGCCACAGCCAGCTCGTCGTGGACCTCTCGCTTGCCACCTTCATGGACTCGACGGCGCTAGGGGTGCTCGTCGGGGTCAAGAGAAGCCTCGACGACGGCGCGCGCCTGGCGATCGTCTGCACCCGGGCCAACGTGCTGATGATCTTCGAGTTCTCCGGATTGGATGGAGTGTTTGCAATCTTCCCAACACTCGACGAGGCGCTCTCCTACGCGCGGGGAAACGACGGCCAGGCCGCGGCCGGCATAGGTCCGCTGATGGCGAGCGTGCAGCGCGGCCTTCCACCAGCTATCTGGCCTGGATTGCGCCTGGCGCTGGGGGCCACGGCCGGCTGTGCTGCGCTCGCCTTGTCATTCATCCCAGCCGCCACGGCCAAGCCGGACCATTCGAGGCCAGGGTCCGGCGCTGCGGCGAACCCCGGCGGTGCAGTCAACCCCGGCGGTCAAGCCAACAACACACAGCCCGCCGCGCAGCTGCAACCGCAGCAATCCGGAGGCCAGGGCACGCCGGGCCCAGAACGCCATGGCGCCGGGCGCGAACGGCACGGCTCAGAGCACCACGAAGCGCCGGGCGCGCGCCACGCTGGCGAACATCACGAACAGCCTGCGGGAACGGATCAGAGCGGCGCACCTCTCCAACAGAATGGCGGGGCAAACCAGGGCACGGCGGCGGCGCAAACGGGACCGGAAACGGACCGCCTCCAGCGCCATGGCGCCGGGCGCGAACGGCACGGCTCACAGCACCACGAACGACGGGGGCGCTCCCAGCAGCATTCGGATTCCCAGGGATCCGTCCCAGCGAAGGTGTCCAGCGGCAAGCCAGAGACCGCCAAGCCCTCGCAGGCCAAAACCACCGCCAAAACCGCTGCGGCGACGGCGAGCCCGCGCCCATCTGCAGGCGCTAGCGCCCCCGCCGCGCCGGCAGCGATCACAGCAGCGCCGGCAGCGTCCCAGCCACTCCTCGCCGGTACGGCAGCACAGACGGTCACTGGCCGCTTCAGGCGTGCAGCCGCACGCGCGCGCCACACCGCAAAGCGCGCCGCGAGCCGCGGTCCCGTCCTCTTCGTGCCCGGACTCCTCGCAGCCGCAACGATTGCGGCCACAGTCTCCCCGGCGCACACCAAGCACACGGAAAGTGCGGCGCGGCACTCACGAACGCCCGTCCGCCCATCACCTATCGTCACGACGATCACGAGGATCGTCGGTGTCGTCCCCACACCGGTGTGGGCTGCTATCGGCACCCTGCTCGCGCTCGCGTTCGCGCTGGCGGTACGCTCGCGCCTTGCCGCGTTGCGCACCCGGCGTCTGGAGAAACAGCGTAGCCAGCTGCTCGAGGATGTGGGGCTGCTTCAGAGCGCCCTGCTCCCCGTCATACCATCTCGACTCGGTCCGGTAGGAACCTCGGTGGCTTACCGGCCAGCGGCCGGACCGGGAGCCGGCGGGGACTTCTACGATGTGTTCGCGCTCGAGGATGGCCAGCTGGCGATCATCATCGGCGACCTCTCTGGACACGGGCGCCAAGCGTTGCCCCACACAGCGCTCGTGCGCTTCACGCTGCGGGCATACCTCGAGGCCGGCCTCTCACCGAGGGAAGCGTTGCGAACGGCGGGCAGTGTGCTCGAGCGCCAGCTCGGGGGATCGCTCGCCACCGTCCTGGCGGCCACATACCAGCCACGCGATCGCATCCTCGTCTACGCCTCAGCCGGACACCCGCCACCGCTCGTGCTTGGCCTTCCGAGAGGGTGGCGCAGCCGGGCGAAGACCGGCGAGCCGGGCCCCTCTTCTGCCAGTCAAAGCTGGCGCGGGCGGCCACAGGCCAACGGGGCGGCCGCTTTTTCAGTCAGCTCAGCCGACCCGGTCACCGCCTGCTCCTCACCACCGATCGGAGCCGGCATTCCGACCGGGACCCGCCAGACGGTCCTATCACTGCCGGGGCAGGCACGGGTCTGCTTCCACACCGATGGCGTCACCGAGTCGCGGGTGGGGGGAGAGCTGTTCGGCTCCGAGCGCCTCGCGCAGACGCTCGCCGGACTCGGCCGCCAAGCCACCGCAGCAGCGCTCTTGGACAGCGTGGCCGATGCCACCGACGCGCGGGGAGACGATATGGCTGCGTGCCTGCTGTGCCTCGAGGGAGGCGCCAGTGCGCCGGTGGTACTGCGGGAGGAACTCCTGCTGGACAACGAGGCGCCGGCCCGCGACCGGACCGAGGACTTCCTCCTCGCATGCGGAGTGCAGCGCCTGCAGGCGGCTGAGCTGATCGGATCGGCGGAGCTCGCCGCAGGACGCGCTGGTTCCATGCTGCTCGTGCTGCACTATACGAACGGGCGGCCGCAGCTCACGCTGGAACCCGACAATGTCGCGCCCTTGCATGCCCACCACGCCCGACGGCAAGCCGATCTCAGGGTGTCACGGTGAACGCTTCGCCAACACTCGCCCCGGACACGGCGCTTCTATTGGGCATGGCGTCCACAGCGCTGCCCTTCGCTCGCACTCCTGAAGACAAGGCCGAGCGCTGGCTGCGGGTCCTGCGCCAAAACGGCGAAGTGGGAGCCGTGCTGACAGAGCTCCAGCTAAGCGAAGGACGGCTCCAAGCCACGGGCGAGAACACCGGTGCTGAGCCCCCCTCTTCCAGGATCGACGATCGCGACGCAGTTGAAAAAGTCACCGAGCACGCCACCCGCGTTGCCCGCCAGAGGGGCGCCGCGAGGGTCGCAACGACCGACGTGCTGATAGCCGTGATGGATGTGTACGGCCCCGACTTCGATCACGTGCTTCAAGCACACGGCACGGACCGCAAAGCGGTCGTCGAACGACTCGGCACGTTTGCAGCGTCCCGCAGGGGCTGAAGGCACAGGCCAGGGTGCCTGCGGAGCACCGGCCCGCGGTAGCGCATGGCCGGGTTCTCGACGCGCCCGAGAGGATTCGAACCTCTGACCTTCGGTTCCGTAGACCGACGCTCTATCCAGCTGAGCTACGGGCGCAGGCCGCCCAGTCTAGACGCCCGTGTGCTGACACTCGATCCCAGCCGCGACTACCAGCCGCTCGGGCGGTCCTGAGCTGTCTACTATGTCCCGGGACATCAGTCTCCGATGTCCCGACACTTCACAAAACGGAGAGGGAGGGATTCGAACCCTCGGACGAGGTTTCCCCCGTCACACGATTTCCAGTCGTGCCCGTTCAACCGCTCCGGCACCTCTCCACCGCACTCGCTTGCGATCCAGCGCGGATGCCGAAGGCTACGACACGAGCGCTCGATCCGTTGCTAGGCTCTCCTCGCGATGGTTCTAGCTCTCAGCAAAGCGCTCAGCACCGACATCGGTCTAATCGCCACCTTCGGCGGAATCGGCGTGGTCGTCAACATCATCGTCGTGTTCATCGCCATCCAGATCCGTGGCGAGCGCCGGCAGAACCTCCAATACCGCTCCTCGCGCGGCTCTCCCGGCGCCTGATCACGCGCCTCAGATGATGTAGACCGGTGTGCCGACCGGCGATTTGCTGTACAGCGCAATCACGTCGGGGATGCGCATGCGAATGCAGCCATGCGAGGCGTCGTGGCCGATCGAGCTGTACTCGCTCGGGTCGATCCCGTGGATGCCGGCGCCGCCGTCGAACGACATGAAGCGCGCCTTCAGGGGATCAGCCGGACCGGGGGGAACCACGGTCCCAGCGAGCGCCCCCGCCCACGCTTTTTTCGGCACATACCAGGGCGGATCGACCTGCTCCCATTCGATCTTGTGCAGGCCACCGGGGGTTTCCAAGCCTTCCATTCCGACCGCGATTTCATACGTTTTTGCCAGTTTCAAATGTTCGTAGAAGCGCAACCTGAATTCTGAGCGGTTGACAACGATGTACCCTGGATACTTCGCCGCCAGCTCGGACGTCGTCACCGACGGCTTGACCCCATGCGCAGGGACAGCAACCGTGCGGCTCGCGCCGGTGCCGTTCAGCGCCCGCTCGACGCGCCCGGCCAGCTGTGCACCGTTGACGCTCAGCCCGGCCACCGCCGGGACCGTAGTCAGCCCGCTCGCGCTCGCTGAAACCGTCGCATCGCGCGGCGCGCGATTGACGGCCGCGCTCACCTTCGCCGTCAGGCCCCTCACCGCCTGGTGGGAATAGCTGATAACGAGCGGGATGTTTCGCTTGACGCTGCCACCAAACAGCCCCCGTGCTGTCCGCGTGAAGATCGAGCCTGCGCGGCTCACGCTCACGGCCTGAGCGACCATGTTCTCCGTGTCCACCGTCAAGCCCGCTTCGCGCGCGCTCAGCGTCCACTTCTGCGAACCCGCATGCACGGTCACTGGCCGGTTCAAGTTCGCCACCACATCGCGTTGTACCTTCGCCCGTGCAGCCGCCGCGCGCATCCCCCCGACATCCACGCCGTCGATCCTCACGCCCTTTGCGATCTCATCGCGCCGGCCGTGGTCATACAGATACATCCCTGCCGCTGCCACCACCACAACCGCCGCAAACAGCGCGGCGAGGATCCCCATGCCGCGGCGAGAGCTCATCGTGGGTTGCAGTTCGTCGGATTAAAGCTCATCACTCGTCTCATCCTCAGCCCCTCAATGTACCGTTCGGCGAACGCTGCAGATCACCTTGCACGCTGGCTTTCGCCGCCACTCACAAACGCGCCACCACGAGCGCGCAGGCGGTCACCACGATCCCAATAGACAACGCCGCCAGCGCGCCATCGAGCGGTGCCAGCAGACCCTCACGCGACAGCGCTTCCTCGGTGCCATCGAGGAGCTCGCGCACGCCGCTGACCGCCCTCGTGCGACGTCGCAGCTCACGCGCCTGTGAGCTCAAACGTCGCTGCGCCACGCTCATCGCCAAGCAGCCTGCGGCGATCAGCAATCCCTGCAGCGAGATCCTCTCGGCCTCCACGAAGTAGCCCGCAAAGGCCGGAAACGCTCCCCACCCGACCGCGAACCACATATCGCTATGCAGCCTCCCACCCATCAGCTCGAGGTTGTACGCGGGCAGGAACACGCCTCCGGCGAGCACGAGCGGCACCAGCCACACCGACACGGTGAGAACGCCCCCCACACCGATCGCCACCGCGCCCACCAGGCTCACGGCCGCCATCGCGATCAGCATACGGTCAGACAGGTTCGTCCCCAGCGGCCGGTCGTGCAGCTCGTCGAGTGCATGCGCCGCCACCCCGACCGCCAATCCGAACGCAACCAGACCCCACAGCAGGCGATCGGCATACAGCCGCGGGGCAACCGCCGCGCCGATCGCAAAGTAGCTCAAATGCCACGCCGTATACGGCGGATGCAGCAGGGTGATCAGGTCCCCTGCCCTACCGCCACCGCGGGCGTAGAAAGCAGGGCGATCAGCCTTAGCGGGCATCGCCGGTGGACTCACTCTTTCTGGCCGACATCACGACCCCGCCGCCGAGACTCATCCGCCGCACCTGCACCTCGCGCAACCCGGCGTCCTCCCAATAGCCGGCGATCCGCTCCAACGGATGTTGCTCGTAATAGCCTCTGATGCTCGGCCCGAGAAAACGGCCCACCTCGCTCCAATCGCGCGAGGCCATCCGCCCCAGCACAGGCAACCCGATCGCGGTGTAAAACCGCCAAGCCGCCCGCGCCGGCAGCCACGGGGGCACGCCGAACTCCAGGGACGCCACCCGCCCTCCCGGGCGCACCACCCGCGCCAGCTCGCCTACGGTGGCCGCTGGATCGTCGACGTAGCGCAGCAGATACGTGAATGTGACCGCGTCGAAGCTCGCATCCGCGAACGGCAGCTGCTCGGCCTGCCCCTGCACCAGCTCCACGCTGTTGCCCTCACCGGCGAAGCGCGCCTTGGCGCCGGCGAGCATCTCCGCACTCTGATCGACCCCCACGACCCTGCAGTCCGCGCGCCTGCGCAGCTCGGCTGCGACCATCCCCGTGCCGGTCGCCACGTCGAGCACTCGCTCGCCGGCCACCGGCGCCACCGCATCCACCAGCGCGCGGCGCCAGCGAGGATCCTGCCAGAAGCTCAGCGCCGCGCTCAACTGGTCATAGCGCTTTGGCAGGCCTTCGAACAGCTCGAGCGCCTGGAGCTTCCTCGCCGAGTCCATCTCTCCACCGTACCGGGCGCAAGCGCGGAGGCGAGATAGGGTGTTGCGGATGGTCGCGCTGATCACAGGAGCCTCGAGCGGGATCGGCGAAGCGGCAGCCCATCGGCTCGCCCGCGAGCCGGCAGCTTCGCTGGTGCTCGTCGCGCGCCGCGAGGAGCGCTTGCGCGCGCTGGCGTCGTCGTTGGGTGAGGAGCGCGTGAGCTGGGTTGCTGCCGACCTCATCGACGACGACGCGCCCGCGCGCATCCGCGCGCACATCGAGGAGCGTCATGACGGCCAACTGCACCTGCTCGTCAACAACGCCGGCTCGGGCTGGCGCGCGCGCTTCGCCGACGGGGGCTACGCAAACGTGCGCCGCACGATGGCGCTCAACTTCGACGCGCCCGTCAGACTCACTGAGGCGCTTTTGCCGCTGCTGCGGGCCTCGGCACCGAGTGCGATCGTGAACGTCGCCTCGACCTCCTCGCGCGTAGCGCGCGCGGGCGCGGGCGCCTACTCGGCCTCGAAGTTCGCGCTCGCAGGCTGGTCGGACGCGCTGTGGGCGGAGGAGCGCCCGTACGGCGTCCACGTCGGACTGGTGCTCCCCGGGTTCATCTCAACCGAGGGCTTCCCCCAGACCGAGCTCACCGAGAAAGCGCTTACGCGCTGGGCGGTCTCCACGCCGGAGAACGCGGCCGAGGCGATCTTCCAGGCCGGCCCGGCCGCAAGGCCGAGCGCTACGTCCCGCGCCCCTACGCTTTGGCGGCGGCGTTTCGGGCTCTCACACCCGGCCTCGTCCGCCGTGTCATGGGCGGCAGTGCCGCAAAGGTCATGACCACGACGACCAACCTTGGGGAAGGCCCAACCTCGCCAGATCGCTGAGCGACCCGCCGGCCTTCACCCGAACGGGACGGCCAGCAAGCAGTCCCATCCCGGGCATTGCTTATCGTGCTGTACTCGTGCCTGCTTCTGACTTCCACGCCTCGCTCGTCGACGGTCAGGCCGAGCTGCGCTTCCCCTATGACGAGCGCCTGCGTCAGCTGCTGCGCGCGCTTCCTGGACGACGCTGGGATTCCGCCGGGCGAGCGTGGTGCATTCCGCTCGATCCTGAGCGCGCGGAGGCGCTCGCGCGTTTGTTCGCCAGCCTGCCGGGAGCGCCGGATGTGAGCGACGCGCTAGCCCGCGCGATCGAGCGCCGCCGAGCCAGGCGTTCTCACGACGAGTGCGTGCTCGACCTCGCCCGGCCCGATGAGAACTGGTGGCTGAGCTTCCCCACCGACACCGCGCCCGAGCTCGCACAGGCTTTGCTCGAGCACCCTGATGGTTACAGCCTGCCCGCAATCGGGCGAGCCTTGGTCCCACTCGACGAGCACGCAGCACGACTCGTCGAAGAGCTGCCCACAGGCCCCTCCCGCCTGCGCCTGACCGACGACGCAGCGCATGCGCTCACGGAGATCAAACAGAGCACTGGAGCTACACCGGGACGCAGCGCGCTGGCCCACGATGTCGAGCTGCGCCGCGACCGCCGCGGGGAGCACTGGATCATGATCGCCGCCACGCACGCGCCGCTTGCCAGCGTGCTCGCCGGCCGCACCGGCCTGCGCGCACTGGATGGTCCCGACGCGACGTTCGCGCTGGCGGCCGTCGAGCACGACGCCGAGCCGATCGCCGAGCTGATCGCCGGGCTCGAGGTCAACCGGATCGACCCGCGCGTGCAGAGCTGGCTGGCACGTGTCACCACCTGGGCGGGCACCATCGAGGTCGCGGGCCCACACGAGCAGCCCGTGTTCCTGCTGCTCGGCGAGCCCAAACGGTTGCCGCGCGAGCTGCGCGAGCAGGCGGCCAGCGCCCCCGGCGGAGCGACCGTGCCGTTGACACTCGACACATGGAGGCTGATCGACGGGCGCCTGCGCGGCTTCATCAGCCCTGGGGCAAAGCGCTGCATCGCGGCGCTGCGCGAAGGACGGCCCGTGCCACCATCCGTACTGGAACTGTCTGTCCTTCACGAGGACCCGACGTTCGTGCTCGCTCCCGGCCACCGCCCCGAGCAGCTCGAGACCTTCGCAGCGCTCGCGGGGGCAAGCGCCGGCAGACCCCGGTATGGCGGAGGACCCACGATCGCGGGCGCAAGGGAGCATGCGGAGCTCCCCTGCATCCGCGCCGATCCCTTCTGTGTCCCGGAGCTCGACGGCTTTCTCGCCGCGCACGAAACCTGGATCGCGCCCGAGGCACTCACGCTGCTGCAGGAGGTTCGCGAGGAGCACGCCCACGCCGCAGGCGTTGTGGCGCTCTCGGCCGCGACCGACGCACCGCTCGATGAGGAGGCCGCACCCACCCTCGGCGGTGAGCTGAAGCCGTTTCAGCGCGCGGGCGTTCGCTACCTGATCGAGCAGCGGCGCGCCTTCCTCGCCGACGAGCAGGGTCTCGGCAAGACAATCGAGGCGCTCGCGACGCTGGAGGCCGATGGCGCCTACCCCGCGATCGTCGTGTGCCCGGCGAGCCTCAAGCTGAACTGGCTGCGCGAGCTGGAGCTTTGGCTGCCCGGACGCAGTGCTCAGGCGCTCAGCGGCACGCGCACGGATGCCCCGATCGCGGCGGCTGATGTGACCGTCGTCAACTACGACATCGTCGCTGGCCGCCTGGCCGCACTGCAGGCCCTTGCGCCTCGTGCGCTCGTACTCGACGAGTCTCACTACTGCAAGAACGCCGCCGCCAAGCGCACCCAGGCCGTTCAGCGATTGTCAGCGGCGGTGCCGCACGATGGGCTCGTACTCGCACTCACGGGCACGCCCGTGATGAACCGCCCAGCGGAGCTGATCTCGCAGCTGCGGATCCTCGGGCGACTTGCCGACTTCGGCTCGGGTACGCAGTTCGGCAAGCGCTTCCGTGGCCCTGACGCCCACCTGCGCCTGCACTGGCACCTGCGCGCGCGCTGCTTCGTGCGGCGCCTGAAGGCCGATGTCCTGCCGCAGCTGCCGGCCGAAGACACGTGGCATCGTGCCCATCGAGCTCGACAACGAGCCTGAGTATCGCCTCGCTGAGCGTGATCTCATCGCGTGGCTGCAGAGCCAGCCGCTGCACCTGGGCGAGCTCGACGCGAGGGTCGCGGCGGCGCTGCGCGCCGAACGCCTCGTGCGGCTGAACGCGCTCAAGCTGCTCGCCGCGCGTGGCAAGCTCAATTCCGCACTCGCCTGGATTCACGATTTCTGCTCCTCGGGCGAGCGGCTCGTGGTGTTCGCACATCATCGCGAGATCCAGCGCGCCCTGCTCGAGCGCTTCCCAGCGGCGCTGCACATCCTCGGTGAGGACAGCCACGCCGCGAGGGATGCAGCGCTGCAGGCCTTCCAAGCGCCTGACGGCGCCTGCAACCAGCTGATCATCTGCTCAATCGAGGTCGCGGGCCATGGCATCACGCTGACGCGATCCTCCAACGTCGCCTTCCTCGAGCTCGACTGGACGCCCGCCAAGCACGATCAGGCCGAGGACCGCTGCCACCGCCTCGGCCAGCAGGACACGGTGAATGCCACCTACCTGCTCGCCGCCGGCACGGTCGATGAGACGATCGCCACTCTGCTGGAGCGCAAGCGCGCGGTGATCGGCGCCGTAACCGATGGCCGCGCCGAGGATGAGGAGGGGGTAGTCGACGCGCTCATCCGCGAGCTGCGCGGCACGCCCTACCGGCGGCTGCGCGCGGTGGCGTGAGTGGACAGTCGGTCGCTACGTGTGGTTGTATCCGAGCAAGGCAAAGCTCTCGAGTGCCGTGTCCACACCGGCCTCAGCAGCATCAACCTGCCCTCGCGCCGCGTCGTAGCCGGTCACGCTTTCGGCAGTACCCGCCGCGGCTAGCGTTCTGTATGTGTCGCGTGCGTGCAACATCGCGCCCGCCAATGCGGCTTGCGCCGGACCGGCCGCGAGCGGCGGTTCGAGCGCCACAAGGGATGCGCTCGCGGTAGCAAACTGATTGGCGAGAGCTGTGGCCATGCGGCCCACCGCGGCGGGCGCCGAACCCCGGCGCATCGAACGCCTCAACCTAAGACGTTCTCTATCCAGAACTCCCACCAACCCACCGAGCCGGCGAGCGTAATCAGCGTCCGGGCTCAGGTCGGACGCTGACTGGCCTACCAGCGTGAGCTTGGCCACGATTTGCTCACACTGCGGCATGTAGGTGGAGAATCCGGTCAACGCATAGCACGCGAGCGCGGTGGGACTATCTCCCTGTTTGGGGACGACGTAGATGTCGAGCATCCGGTCATACCCCGAGATGCTCATATGGCTGTAGTTGTATGCCTGAACGTTGAGGAGATTCGCCACTTCGGTACGGGGAATCCCGCGCATAAGGGCCAGGAACTGGCGGGGAAGCGGGCTCGGTTCGCCGCCGGGGAGCTGTCCGCTGATAAGGCCGGCGTGAGTGGAGTCACCGCCCGGGGCCAGCAGCAGCGGATGGGCGATCGGAAGGCCCGGGACCGCCGCCGCGACGGCGGCCGGCTGCCAAGTGGAGGGATATTCGAGCAGGACGCCCGCCCCAGACACGATCCGCGTCGTCTCTCCGGACGCAACTCCAGGCGTGGCGGGCGCGCCACGGTTGCCGACCAGGTAACCGCAGATCGCGACCGCGACGAATAGCGGGACCACGACCGCGGGCAGGCTGCGAATCGCGCCGTACACGCGTCAGCCCGAGCTGTCGAACGATTTGCTGGCGCCCGGTGCGCTCTTCGCGTGTTGCCGCGAGCTGGTCGGTGCTGCCGGTGTGTGTGGTTGCGGCTTGGCGGGCAAAACTCTCGTCTGCGGAGCCTGCACGGGCGGCACTTCACTCGTGGGTTCCGGTGCCTTCGCAGCGACGCTTTCCACAGGGACCGTCACTTTTCCCGCTCGAGTTGACCCCCGCACGCTCGCGGCCGCAGCGATCTCGATCGGTGGAGCGCTGCTCAGATGCAGGGGGATCGCGGTGTCGCCAAGCGCTACCGAGATGCCCGGCAGCGGCGCTTCTCGCGGAGGGCTGCCAGGGCTCGTCGCGCGCCCTATCGCGAAGAAGCACACGAAGACTGCGACACACAGGCAAGTCACGATGACCAGCCCGCGACCATCTATGCCCAGGGGAAGTCTGTCCGCCTGGATCCAGCGCCTTGTGATGCGCACAGTGCTCATGACGAGGGACAGGCGATCGGCCTGCTACCGGCTGGGCTGAGACACGTGTTGACTCGCGCGGGCGGCTTATTGCGACGAATCGTGAAGCGGGTGTACTTACCGATCTCGCCGCCCTTGGAGACGCGGATTTCGAGCACTGCGCCGACCCTTAGGAGGCGCTCGAAGCGCCGGAACTCGACCAGGGTCGCACTGGCCGCACTCCTCGATGCCACCATGCGACTCTCCGCCTTGGGACACCCGCGGCCTCGGCAGTGGATTGCGATGTGGGCCCCATCAGGAGCCTGCACCGTGACCAGGCTGAGCTTGGCGCCGGTGGCGGCGATCGAGCCCGCGATCCGCACGATCGGGAAGGGCAGCATCGTGCGAGGTGCAGGTGACGATGGCGCGGACGTAGCCGTGGAAGGCTGGCGCGGCGGGGAAGCGGCCGGGGATGGTTGTACCGGCGGAGAGATGGTCGGGGTTGGAGTGACCGCAGCAGGCGCGAGGACCGTGAACGTAGCCGTGTTGCCGAGGCCGACGTTGCCGGCGTCGTCGGACTGCTCGGCGCGGACGGTGTAGACACCTGGGCTCAGGCCTCCGAACGTGGTGGACCAGGCCCCTGCCGGGGCGTTCACGAGGATGCTCTCCTGGGGTGTCTGACCGGTTGACGAGCCCTGGAAGAGCTGCACCGTGATGCCCGGCAAGTCGCCTTCAGCCGTGCCCGCGGACCCTTCAACCAGCTGCGAACCGCTAGTCGTCGAGCTACCTTCGGCGGGAGAGGTCAGGGTGACGTGTGGCGACGTTGTATCCACCGTGAAGGTGACCGGCGCCGTAACGCCAAAATGGTTCCCGAGCGAGCTTGTTTGGGTGGCTGTTGCCGTGTACTGCCCGTCTTTCAGCGCTGGGCTGGCGCTGCCGGAGATCCATCCGCCTCCGGTGCCGGTCGCCGTGGCAGTCGAAATGACAGGGCCTGTCGCTGTGCCTCCGGCGTAGATCCGGACCGTGACGGAGGTGATGTCGCTCGCGGAGCCCGTGAAAGACGGCGTCGTGTCATTCGACGGCGATACCGGCTGATTCAGCGTCACCGTGGGCGCAGCCGTATCCACCGTAAACGTCACCGCGGTGCTTTTACCCGTATTACCAGCAGCATCGCCCTGAGTCGCCTGAACCGTGTACGTCCCATCAGAAAGTTTTGAGGACGGCGTATATGACCACGCTTCCCCGCTCACCGGAACGCTTTCAGACGCCGCTACGCTCCCTCCTACCAAAGCACCTCGATAGACCGTCAGGACCACCGTCGTGTTGTCGCCTTCCGCGATCCCCGCGCCCCCTTCGAATGTCGGGGTGGTATCACTCGTCGGAGAAGCGATGGGATTCAACGACACCACCGGCGGGGTCCTGTCTACCCTAAACGTCACCGCGCTGCTTTTACCCGCATTACCGGCAGCATCGCCCTGAGTCGCCTCAACCGTGTACATCCCATCAGAGAGATGTGGCGGCGTGAACGACCATTTCCCCGTATCCACCGGAACGCTTCCAGACGCAGCCACGGTCCCCCCGACCAAAGCACCTCGATAGACCGTCACGGCCACTGTCGTGTTGTCGCCTTCCGCGATCCCCGCGCCTCCTCCGAGTATCGGTGTTGCGTTGTTCGTAGGAGAGGCCACGGGACCGGTTGACACGACTGGTGGTGTCGTGTTGACCGTGAACGTCACAGCCGGTTCGCTCTTACCGGTGTTGCCGGCTTCATCGGACTGTTCAGCCTGCGCGGTGTAGGTGCCATCGCCGAGATGTGACGGGGTATATGACCATTCTGTGCCGTTCAGCGATGCTTCGCCTGACGCCGCGACCACACCTCCAGCCGTGCTGCCTTCATAAATCGTCACGGCCACCGGCGGCTTATCGCCCACGGCCGTCCCCGTGCCACCCGTCAACGTCGGGGTCGGATCATTCGTCGGAGAAGCGACGGGATTCATCGACACGATCGGCTGTGTCGTATCGACTGTGAACGTGACAGGTGGTTCGCTCTTGCCGGTGTTGCCGGCTTCATCGCTCTGGGAGGCCTGAGCCGTATAGGTGCCATCGCCGAGATGCGGCGTCGTGTATGACCATGCTCCACCGCTGGCGGCGACCGTTTCCGACGCCGCAACAGTGCCTCCCACCACGTTGCCCTGATAGACCATGACGGTCACTGCCGGGTTGTCGCCTTCGGCGGTTCCCGCGCTGCCTTTGAGTGTCGGGGTCGGATCGTTCGTCGGAGAGGCCACAAGGCTCATCGTCACGGCCGGTGGGGTCGTATCGACGGTGAACGTGACTTCGGCGGTGCCCGTTTCCGTTTCTAGGAGGCTAGTCTGTTCGGCGACCGCCGTGTATTGCCCCTCTGCGAGCGGCGATTCCGGAGCCGTTTCCCAGGTTCCCAAGAGCGGAGTCGGCAGGTGCAATGTCTGGACCACCGAGCCCGTACTCCCGCCTTGATGGAGCGTCAGCACGATCGCGTTGACCATGTCGGTGGTCGTGCCGCTGAACGGCAGCGACTGGTTGTTGGTCGAACTCCCGGCGAGGGGGTGTTCGATCGTGATGATGGGCGCGGCGACAGCGACACCCTGAAGGCCGCCGACGAGAACGACACACGCAGCGAATATGACCGCAGCCGCTGCTCGCGCAACATTCCTTCCGGCCCTCATCGACGCCGCTCCAAATCATGTCGTGCTGCATGCCAGATCCTGCTTCGCGACGGCCGGCAGCCCCACATGCGTCAAGACTCCCATTCCGCCGCTGCGAATGATAAGGAGATTTGATCAGAGATTGATAGCTCTGCCTCCTGGGCAGAGCATCTGACTTGCAACGGAGGGGGGGAGATTCGAACTCCCGGTACGCCAATAAGACGCACAACGCTTTTCGAGAGCGCCGCATTCAACCACTCTGCCACCCCTCCAGGGCGACGCCCGGAAGGCTAGATCATCCTGCCGCGCCGCGAGACGAAGAACTCGCTCAGCATCTCCCCGCACTCCTCCCCCAGCAATCCGCCCACGACCTCTGGACGGTGGTTCAAGCGGGGCTCGCCGAGCACGTCCAGCACACTGCCCGCCGCGCCTGCCTTCGGATCGCTCGCGCCGTATACCACCCGCGGCACACGCGCCAGCACGATCGCCCCGGCGCACATCGCGCAGGGCTCGAGGGTCACGTACAGCGTCGCGTCCAACACCCGCCAGCTGCCCACCGCTCTCGCCGCCTCGCGCAGAGCGAGAATCTCGGCGTGCGCCGTCGGATCCTGGCGCAACTCGCGCTCGTTGCGCCCCACCGCGATGACCTCGCCAGCGCGCTCCACCACAGCGCCGATCGGTACGTCCTCGTGCTCCCACGCGCGCTCGGCCTCGCGCAGGGCCAGTCGCATGAAGTACTCGTCGTGTGAGCGCTCGCTCACAGGTCTCACCCGAGCCCTCTGCGACAGTGGACGGCGCCTGAGGAAGCCACGCACATCATCATTACCGAAGCCCATGCTCTCTCGCGCCCACCATCCATCCCTTCCTTCCCGCACCCGCCGGTCGCTCGCGCTCGCCGCGCTCGCCCTTGTGCTGCTCATCCCCGCGCGCGCCTGCGCCGCCGGACCCGGCGCCTACGCACCCAATGAGATCGTCGTCAAGTACGCCAACGCCACGCCCCTCGCCCGGGCCGCGACCGCGCGTGCTCGCCGGCGTAGTCGGGTGGACCCGTCGGTCTCGCCTCGCGCACACGGCTGCGTGCGCCTCCCCGACGGGGTCAGCGTCTCCTGCGCCCTGCGCCGCCTGCGCGCTCGGCCGACGTGCTCTGGGCGGTGCCCGACTACCGCGCCCACGCCACCGGCACGTTCGTCCCCAACGATCCCGGGCTCGGCAGCGCGCCTACCGACTGGGAGCAGCTGCAGTGGAACTTCGTCGGCAGCTTCGGCGTCAACGCCCCCGAAGCCTGGGCCAACGTCGCCGCCGATGGCGCCCCCGGCGGGCGCGGCGTGATCGTCGCGGTGCTCGACACCGGCGTCGCCTACGCCAATCGCGGGCACTTTCGCCGCTCGCCCGACTTCAGCCGCTACGAGTTCGTCCGCGGCTATGACTTCGTCGACAACAACCCCTTTCCCAACGACCGCAACGGCCACGGCACGTTCGTCGCCGCGACGATCGCCGAGGCCACCAACAACCGACTCGGCCTCACCGGCCTCGCCTACGGCGCGCGCCTGATGCCCGTGCGCGTGCTCAACAGCCAGGGCGAAGGAGATGCCTCGACGATCGCCGCAGGCGTGCGCTTCGCCGTCCGCCACGGCGCCCGCGTGATCAACCTCAGCCTCGAGTTCTCGAGCGAAGTCACCGCCTCGGACATCCCCGAGCTGATCGAAGCGCTGCGCTTCGCCCGCCGGCGTGGAGTCGTCGTCGTCGCCGCCGCCGGCAACGAGGGCCACGCCGCGATCGCCTACCCGGCGCGCGCGCCCGACGTGATCGCAGTCGGCGCCACCACCGAACACGGCTGTCTGGCCAACTACTCAAACGACGGCTCCGGCCTCACGCTCGTCGCCCCCGGCGGCGGCGCCGACGCCGACCTCCCCGGCGACCCCAACTGCCACCCCGAACTGCCCTCCGGTCAGGACATCTACCAGATGACCTTCACCGGGTCCTCGCCCGCGCCGCTTCGGGTTCCCAGCCGGCTACGAAGGCACCTCGATGGCCTCCCCCCACGTCACAGCGACCGCCGCGCTGATCATCGCAAGCGGCGTGCTCGGCCGCCATCCGTCCGCCCTGCAGGTCGCCGCGCGGCTGCGCGCGACCGCGCGCCCGCTCGGCGGGCCCGGGGACTCGCGGCTGTATGGCGCCGGGCTGGTCAACGCGGCGGCGGCCACCGCGCCCGGGGGGCCGGGGGCCGTGCGGTAGCGGATCGGATCGTCTATCCGCGTGGCTCGTCGAGAAAGGCGGCTCCCACCGGGAGGCGGTCGATGATGCACACGTCTTCTCTGGGAGATAGACGGGCTAGCGCTGGGGGCAGGCGTAAGGCTTTACGATCCTTCCTCAGCCGGGCTCTGCCGCCGTATATCAGCGCAGGGTGAGCCAGGCCTGGCGGGCAATCTCGGCTGCGATCTCCTCCGGTGGGCGCTGCCCATCCAGCTGTCGGACATCGAAGCGAGGTGCGAGCATGCGGTAGAGCGTGGCCTGCTCGGCGAGCTGCGACGGTGACCAGATGTCGTGCTTGCGTGCGAGCGACACCTCGGGAGGAATATCGAGGAGAAACGCCAGGTCCGGCCGGGGCGCCGCCAGCTTGACCAGGCGACGCTGCGGCTCAATGTTGATGCGATAGAGCACCTCCATTCGCACGGCCAAATCGAGCGGACTGCGATCGAACACTACGACGCGGTCGCGTGCGAGCGAACGAGTCGCCACGATCCGCTGCTCGATTGCGTTTGCGAGCGTCACGATGGTTGACCACCCGCCTCTAAAGGCACTTGTGGCCGACTCATCGGCGCGTGGAGGCGCGTCGTCGTAGCGAGCCAGCCGCTCGTTGGGATGGCGACCGGCCAGCCGCAGCAATGCCTTCGGCCACGCGGCCAAGAGATTGAGCGCTCGGTTCCCGAGCAGGTCGTTCCACACTACATCCACATCGGCGCCGAGCGCGGTGAGCGAGTGGGCGAGCCAACGTGCCTGCGAGCTCTTCCCGGCCCCGTCTATGCCCGAGAGCGCGACGAGCAGACCCGGACGGCGGCTTGGCAGCCGGCGTGGCCTGAGTCCCCGCAGGCGCCAGGAAACTGGTAGCGGCCTTCTCGTTGCGGCAGCGCGCGCGAGTAGATCGAGAGATCGCGCTGCCTGCCACGCGGGAGCCACCTCGCGTGCATCCTGCCATGCTTGTGGATCCTCGGCGAGTATTCGCTCAAGCCGTGCGCGACGCTTCGGCGCCAGATGACGCTCCTCGGCTACGAGTCCCGCCAGGATTAGCAGGGCATGCGCCGGCGCTGGTCTTGAGAGGGCCGCAAAGCCTTTTAGCGGTAGCGCTTGTGCGAAGAGATCATTCAGCGCCTCCTCCGGCAGGAACTGCTCGGCAACGAAGAGCTCGACCCCGTACGCCGAGCAGGTTCGAAAGAGCGCGAAGCTGGAGCCCTTGCGCACCAGACCGGCCGCCAAAAGCGCCTGCTCGATCCGATCGCGCTCGGGCGAGCGCGCCAGGATGTCGAGGTCTCGACCCGCGGGAGGGAGCGAGCCGAGCACCATCACCGGGCCGCGCGCCGCAGCATCCACGACGGACGCCACACTCACGGCAAGCTCGTTGGCTACTGGCAAACCGCTCACTTGCGCAGCGGAGCCAGTAGCTTTTCGGCCGTCGTCAACAGCGGTCGCGGATCGCGCAGCGAGAAGACCGCATGAGCTGTTCGGCGCCGCGGCAACAGCGCCGCGAGCGCCTCCGCCATGTCGCCCCCGCGCATCCTGCGAGCGGCGGCGCGCATGTCGTTGTGCTCTAGGCGGTACCGCACCTCCGGGCGGTAGCGCACTTGTGGCAAGGGCATTCCCAGCACAAGGGCAGCCCACATTGCGGGCAGATTCGCGCCGGCACGAACCGCGAGAGCGAGCGATCCGTACGCTCGTGGATTGAAGTCGATGAGAAAGCGCCGACCATCGGCCGTGCAAAGGAACTGCGCCTGGAAGAGCCCGCTCCAGCCGATCTCCCGCAGAAGATGAGCGACCCGCGACTCCAGGAGCGGATCGGCCGGGACTGTTTCGGCATATGACGAATAGCCCACGTCCGGCGGCCAGATGCGATGCGAGATCTGGTGGACGGCGCAGACCAATCGGCCTTCCCAAGCGACGCCGGAGATGGCCGAAAGCCGTCCGTCCATATAGGGCTGTACTACCCACTCGGTATTTGGGAGCCCTTCAAGGGCGGCGCACAGCTCGTCGGCGTTGCCCACCCGGCGGGCCTTGTAGTAAGCAAGCCGGGAGTCCTCGAGCGCCAGCCGAGTATGGGTCGGCTTGAGGATCGCCGGATAGTCGATCTTCTCAGCTTGCGCTGCCAGCCTTGCCGGAGTGGCCACGGTTGAGGGCGGTGTATCCATACCAAAGCTGGCCGCCAGGACCAGCACGCGCTCCTTATCGGTGGCCAAGTCGACGATCGCCGCGGCGGGAGCCCCGAGACGGCAAGGCAGGGACTCGCGTTGCGAGGCCAGAGCGATTAGAGAAGCCTCCGTTCCCGGCAGTACGGCGTCGATCTCAAGCTCGGCAGCGGCGCGCGAAAGCGCCTCGACGAACTCTCCGGGGGAATCCTCAGCGTGGGGGACATAGATAACCGCGGCCACGGCGCGCGAGCGGCTCGCGTAGGTACCGCGCAGAGTGACGGCCAGGTAGGGCACATGTCCAGCCGCTCGCAACGCGCGCACGATCGAGAGCGACGCGTGAAACTCATCTCCCGGCACAAGCAAGCGTTGGGGTGATGAATTCGCACGCTTGCGGCGAGGCACAGTGACATATTGAAGCGGACGCCGATGGCGATCGGCTTTCACCGCAAGAGTAGCCCGGCTCACAGCATCCCGATTCAGGCCGCCGGAGCTCGGCGAGGATCGCCTCGCTTGGCCACCTGAAGCGCTCGCTCTACCGCGGAACGTCCGTGCGTCCAAGCCAGGTGGTTCGCTCGGCCTCTCGGCGATCTACTGAAGGCCTGGAAGCGGACGCGCTCGTGCACCGTTTGCGTCCAGACCAGCTTATAGGGGTCGTCGGAGCCGAGCAGCTCATAGGAAGAGTGACCTACCTCAAAGCCCCTGCGCAGCGACTCGTATGTGAGAAGCATCCCAGGGGCAAAACGGCGAAACGCGGGGTCGAAGCCGCCCTTGAGCACGTATGTCACACCTCCTGACTCTAGGCACAGATCGAACGCAATGGGCTTTCCGTCCAGCCGCAAAAAGGCCAGCCGCAGCCAATCGCGCGCTCTGGCCCATCGAGCGATTTCCGTATAGAAAAGATGCGTTTTGGGATCGGAGGTGATCCCGCTCCCGCGCTCCTGCTTCCACCCGGCGCCCTCGAGCTCGAACCCCTCTTTGAGAAGCCGCTCCAAGTCGGCCTGGCCGTTCCCGAAGTCAAAGCTTACCGAGCCCTCCTCGCCAAGGCGCCGCCCGCGCCGCTCGATGTCCTTTCGCACCTTGCGCCCCAACGAGGCCCGATAGGCTTCCCAATCCCGATCGACGAGCGTCACGTATGGCGATCGCATCACGGTTCTTACGAGCGCTGGACGGCGGGCATTCTCAGCTGCCGTCTGGCACTCGACGACATTCGGGTCGGCCCGATCGAGAAAGCGGATATCAGCCCTCACGCGGGCTCTGGAGATCAGACTCCTAGCCAGAGCGGTCCTAACAGTCTGGTCAGTGGCGAGGAAGCCGAAGACCGGCGTATGCCAGTTTGCAGGCGCCGACAGCACGCCCCGCCGCTCGATGAACGGCAGCAGTCCTACTAACTTCCCTTCGCGTGTCGCGGTCAGAGCCGACAGACCGCCTTGCGCAAATGCCCGTGACCACGCAAGGATCCAGCCTGGCCTCAAGAAGGGCGGGACAGCCAGGTGGTCAGCTAGGGCGTCCCAGGCGACCGACAGCGACTCGGGGGACGCGTGGACCTCCAGGCACAGCCCAACCGAGTGATATTCCTCGGGCATCGATTGCTCCTACGTCGAGCAGTCTTGGTTCGCGCCCCGGCCCGCGTCCCTTCGCCTGGCAAGCAGCTCCGTATATAGCGCTTCGATGTTGCCCACCATAGTGTCGAGGCCGAACTCGCGGCGCCGGCGCTCTCGCGCGCGCCCTCCGAGCGCTTGGGACCGCACGGGGTCGCACAGCAACGCGTCGATCGCCGCAGCCAGCCTGACGGGGTCACGCGGGGGCACCAGGAGACCGTGTACGCCGTCTTCGATCAGATCCGACAGGCCGCCGACATTTGTGGCGACGATCGGACGTGCCGCCTCCATGTACTCCATAACCGCCAGCGGGCTGCCCTCGAAGTCCGAGGAAGACACAGCGATATCGAACATAGGGAGCAAGTCGGGAATATCAAGGCGACGCCCAAGCATCATGACCATATCGTGCACGCCGAGCTCGCTCGCAAGCATCTCCAAGCGCTGCTTCTCAGAGCCGTTGCCGGCGATGACCACGCGCAGGCCCGGGTGGTCATCGCGCAGCAATGCTCCCGCTTGGATCAGGACGTCGTACGCCTTTTGAGCTCGCAGCCGGCCGACCGCGCCGATCACCGGTGCCGCTAAGGCGATCCCGAGTTCGGCACGGAGATTGCGGCCGTGCGTGGGTGCCCTGGGCGCTATCCCGTTCGGCACGAAGCGGATTCGCTCAGCCGGTATCCGCTCGATCTCGATCATCTTGCGACGATCCTCGCGTGACACCGCGACGAATGCGTCGCTCCAGCGCCCGATCACCTCGCGGTCAAGCAGGCGCCTGACCGGCTCGCCCTCGAACGACCACGTGTGCTCATGGGCGACGACCACCGGTACGCGAGCCAGCCGGCCGATGACCGTTCCCCAGAGATTCGACCCGAACATATGCGCGTGAATCACGTCAACGCGCTCGCGCCGGACATACGCGACCAGATGGCGCCAGGCCCAGATGTCGCCGCGGCGGCGCCGGCCAAGCGGGAGAAACCCTATACCGGCCTCGCGCATACGCTCAAGCGCATATCGTTCGTTTTCACTGGGGGTCCCGTCGGGTGCGAAGCGGCTTGCGCACAAAGTGCTGCGAAAGCGCGTCGGCTCCAGGCGCGTGGCGATGTCAAGCGCCAGCCTCTCAGCCCCGCCCGTGACGCTGAGATGGTCGATGAGCGTGAGGACATGCACCCGTTTCATACGCGTCTTATCGGACATGGATGGAATCTTTCATGAGCCGACTGAGGAGCGACGAGATGAATCGGTGCCCGCGAAGTCGCCAGGGCAGTCCCTACCTCCGCCGGTAGCAATGAGGCGTCCCCGAATCAGCGAGATGAAAACCTTGTGCGGACGTCGTGCACTGTGCGCGCCGCGGGACGTGCTGCCATCTCTACACAATAGTCGCGGGCGTCCGGATTGACGCAAGCACTCGCCCAACCCGCCAAGTACGCTGTTTGAGGCCATGTCTCCATTCTGGATTTGGACGCAGATTGCGATCGTCGTGTTTGTGTTGATCGGGATGATCGTGGCGATCACAAAGCTCGTCTGACAGGCAAGGGAGGATCATGTTCAAGTCGATCGTAGTGGGCACCGATGGTTCGGATACGGCCACTCAGGCTGTGCGCCAGGCGGTAGACCTGGCGCATGCCGTGGGGGCGAAGCTTGAGTTGGTGAGTGCCTATGAGCCGGTGCCGGCGCAGCGATTGCAGGAGGAACGGCGTGATGCCCCTGAGGATCTGCAGTGGGCGATCAATCCTCGGGAGGATGTCGACGCGACCCTGGAGGCGGCCGCCGCGGTCGCCCGGGAAGCGGGAGTGAGCGTCGACGTCTATCCGCGTCAGGGCGATCCCGCTGATGCGATCCTGGATGTAGCCGAGGAGCGAGAAGCCGACCTGATTATCGTCGGCAACAAGGGGATGACCGGCGCCAAGCGCTTCCTGCTGGGTTCGGTGCCCAACAAGGTCTCCCACCACGCTCCCTGCTCCGTGCTCATCATCAGGACGACCTGAACCGACGGTATGCACAGATCCGCGCCAGTGGCCGCTCTGCTCCTCTGCCTAGTGCTCGCCTGTTGCGGTTCGGCCGGCAGCTCCGGGGCGCCGCTGGCGTTGCCCAGATCGCCTGCCCAGCTACCCTCCTCGGCGGGCTCTCACCTTGTGGTGATCGTGCTCGAGAATCGCGAGCTTGGCGAAGTGATTGGCGACAGTTCGGCGCCGTACATACAAAAGCTCGTGCGGCATGGCGCGCTAGCGAGCGACTACTACGCGATCGCCCATCCTTCCCTGCCCAACTACATCGCTCTGCTGGCCGGCGATCCGCTCGGGATCTCCTTCGACTGCACCGACTGCCAAGCGCGTGGCGCCACTCTGCCCGACCAGTTCGAACGCGCGCACATCGGCTGGCGCGCCTATATGGAGGATCTGCCGCAACCCTGTTACGCCGGTGCGTTTACGGGCGGGTACGCGAAGAAGCACGATCCGTTCATGTACTTCCCCCAGATAGCTGGCGATCCGTCCCGCTGCCGTAATGTTGTGCCGCTTACTCAGCTGACCGGCGACTTGCGTCAGGGGCGCTTGCCGGCGTTCGCCTGGATCACCCCCAATCTGTGCGACGACGGGCACGACTGTCCCATCGCGAGCGTCGATCGCTTTCTGGCGCACCTGGTCCCCTATCTGCTGGCAGGCATCGGGCCGCACGGCGTGCTTGCCGTGGTCTGGGACGAGGGCACCAGCAACAGCGGCTGTTGCGGTCTCGCTGCCGGGGGACGCGTGCCTTTGATTCTCGCGGGCCCGCCGGTCCGCGCCGGCTATCGCCTGCGCACACCAGCCGACCACTATTCGCTGCTGGCGCTGATCGAGGACTCGTTCGGACTGGCGCACCTGCGAGGCGCCAGCTGTCCGTGCACGCCATCGCTCGATACGGCCTTCAAGCGTGGCATACCGCCGGAGTTGAGTCAACGGTAACTGTTAGATTGAGTCAACAATAGCTCTTAAAGCATGTAGACTGAGCCGGTGACTGACTCACGCGCATGGACGCGCAAATGTCTCGGAGTTCCGGCGATCATCGGCGTGCTGGCGACGATTCTCGCAGTATTCGCCATTTCGCCGGGGGGGGCGTGGGCCACATGCTCCTCTGGTCAATCGTCGTATTCGGGTGTGGTGTCTTCGACGCCGGGGCTGATCGGGTATTGGCGGTTGGGCGAGCCCTCAGGGACGGTTGCGTGCGATGTCACGGGCCATAACAACGGGTCGTATGTGGGGGGCTTCACTTTGGGTGTGCCTGGTGCGATCTCCGGCGATCCGGATACCGCGACCGGCTTGGACGGGTCTAGGGGCAGGTGAGCGTGCCGGCGGCGGAATCGTTGAACGTGGGGGATACGTTCACGATCGAGGGTTGGGTCAAGCGTGGTAGTTCGAAAACGGGCGTCAATCAGGTGATTGCGTCCAAGCAGAACGGTGCCTGGGTGTTGATGTTCAACGAATCTGACCGGTTGGCGTTACGTCGCTCCACTGTGGGGGAAGTTGCGGTCGCGAAAGTTGCAACGACCGATACCTCTACTTGGCATTACGTCGTGGCTACAAAGAGCGGCTCTTCGGTGCACTTGTATCTCGATGGGGTAGACGTGACGGGCACGGTGACCAACCAGACGATGGTCAATAACACCCAGCCGTTGGTGATTGGTCAGAGCACGGGGACCGCTTACCTGAAAGGGTCGGTCGACGAGGTCGCTCTCTACAACACAGTGCTGACCCCATCGCCAGATCATCCAGCACTACAACGCCGGCGCGAATGCCCGGCCCCAGCACTCTCAGCGCCACGGTGGACACGGGAACGGTGAGCCTTGGCTGGAGCGCGACTCCGACCGCCAACGTGAGTGGATACAAGATCTACCGCAGGGAACCTGATGGAAGCTGGCCCTCGACTCCGCGGGCGACCGTCTCTTCTTCGACGCTCTCCTACCTGATGGCGGCCTGACGGTGCAACTCACTTACACCTATCGTGTGACCGCATACAACGGCGCCGGCAACCAGAGTATCCCGTCTAACGAGGCGTCGGCAACATGGTGTGTGGGCCTGCGTCAGTCGTCGTATTCGGGGGTGGTGTCTTCGACGCCGGGGCTGGTCGGGTATTGGCGGCTGGGCGAGCCCTCGGGAGCGGTTGCGTGCGACTTCACGGGCGCATAACAACGGGACGTATGTGGGGGGCTTCACTTTGGGTGTGCCGGGTGCGATCTCGCGGCGATTCGCGAGTACCGCGACCGCTTGGACGGGTCTACGGGCCAGGTGAGCGTGCCTGCGGCGTCATCGTTGAACGTCGGGGATACGTTCACGATCGAGGGTTGGGTCAAGCGTGGTAGTTCGAGAACGGGCGTCAATCAGGTGATTGCGTCCAAGCAGAACGGTGCCTGGGTGTTGATGTTCAACGAATCTGACCGGTTGGCGTTACGTCGCTCGACTGTGGGAGAAGTGGCGGTCGGCGAAAGTTGCAACGACCGATACCTCTAGCTGGCATTACGTCGTGGCTACAAAGAGCGGCTCTTCGGTGCACTTGTATCTCGATGGAGTCGACGTGACGGGCACGGTGACCAACCAGACGATGGTCAATAACACCCAGCCGTTGGTGATTGGTCAGAGCACGGGGACCGCCTACCTGAAGGGGTCGGTCGACGAGGTCGCTCTATACAACACGCGCTGGCCCCCTCACAGATCATCCAGCACTACAACGCGGCGCGGGCACATCCGACCGGTGATCCCATGCTCGCTGCTGTGGGCGACATCGCCTGCCGCGCGGTGACACGAACTGGAATGCATGCCAGCAGCGGCGACGGCCAACCTGACGGTCGCTCAGCACCCCGACGCCGTGGCGCGCCCTGGGCGACAACCAGTACGAAAGCGGATTGCTGAGCGAGTACAACGGACCGGGGGCATACAACGACACCTGGGGTGCTTTCAACTGAGGGTGCATCCGTGCCGGGCAACCACGAGTACGCGCCAGCTCGATCCGCGGACGGCTACTTCGACATACTTCGGCGCGGCCGGGAATGGCAACTACTCCTACGACCTGGGCTCGTGGCACATCGTCCCCTGAACTCCAGACTGCTCGGACTCGGGTGCAGGACTCATAGCGGGCACGTCCTCCAGCGCCCAAGTCAGCTGGCTCCAAAGCGATCTCGCTGCACACGCCGGACAGTGCATCCTTGCCTACTGGCACCATCCGCGGTTCACCTCCGGCTGGGTCGGCAACAGTCCTGGCGTGGCGCCGCTATGGAATGTCCTCTATGCCGCTCACGCCGACGTCGTACTTAACGGTCACGACCACATGTATGAGAGCGCTATGCCCAGCAAGACCCGTCACAGAACGCGACGACCCAGGGAATCCGCGAGTTCGTCGTAGGCACCGGCGGCGAGGTGCTCGTTCCCGCTGGGCACGTGCGAGCCGAATCTGAAGCCTACGACAACCAGCACTACGGAGCCCTGTTCCTGGCGCTGCACGCGAGCAGCTACGAATGGGCGTACAGGTCCACAGCCGGGACCCTGCTCGATAGCGGCACGAGCGCATGTCACAGCCAGCCAGCGGGCGGAACCTCCGCAAAATTCCAGCCCCTGGTCTCGAGCACGACATACGGCACGCAACACTCATCGCGCGCCACTCTGCCTGCGGTTCGCACCGCCTCCGCTTTGCCGAGGCCGGTGGCGCCGGTGAAGGCAGCGAGCTTCGACTTCGCGGCTCACCTAAAGTCAACCCACCTGCGCTGGGCGCGTAAGCACGGGTTGGCGGTGCGTGTTACTTGCTCGCGGGCATGTGATGTGCGCATCGTGCTTGTCACGCCTCGCCTAAATCGTATGGTGGTACTCGCGCGCTACCACGAGACAGAGACGCAGATCCCCCGGCCTCAAAGCCTTCTGCGTCTGCGCTTGCCGACGCGCATGCTCCGCGGCATCAGGGACATCCCGCTGACTGCCACATTCCTCGCGACCGATGCTAGCGGCGAAACACGCAAGCTCACCCGTACTATCATCCTTCCATGATGGACCCGGCCGAACGGCCGAACTGCCCCGCGCCCCTTGGACCTTGAGCGTGGCACCTGCTTGCTCTCATCTGAGCTGATCACCGAACCAGGAGTCCTGGAGGAGTTCCACTCGGCGTGGGATGAGCTTGCCGTCGAGAATCAGGTGCCGATGATGGCACCAGCGTGCGTGGCGGCATGGTGGCACCACATGGCGCCACCGACGGCACAGCCGCACATGGTGGTCCTAAAGGACGAGGGACAGCTTGTGGGGATAGCGCCGTTCTATGCGAACTCGCACAGATACACACGGAGGGTGGACCTCCGTCTGCCTGGGATCGAGCTTGCCGCTCGGCTGGCGCCGCTTGCCACACCGGGATTCGACCGTCCGCTGGCTGACGCAGTTGCGCGCCTGCTGTGCGATCACACATGGCGTCCCACCCTGATGATGCTCGAGGGAGTTCAGCTCGGCTCCCGCTGGGGTGAGACATTGCGGCAGCACTGGCCGGGCCGCATGCGGCCGGTCGTCTTCCAATACAGAGTGCTTGACTCGCCAACGGTCTCGCTGAGCGCCGGGTCCTTCGAGACGTGGCTCGCGAGCAAGAGCTCAAACTTCCGCGGCCAGATGCGGCGCGTGCATCGTCAGTTCGAAGCGGCCGGCGGTTCGTTGCGAACCAGTATCCCTGAGACGCTGCTGTCGGACGTCGATGCGTTCGTGCGTCTTCACGCCGCCCGGTGGGAGGGCCGCGGAAGTTCCAAACTGGTCGCGCTGGGAGAGCGTCTGCCAGCGATGCTCAACGATATGGGGCATGCGCTGCTTCCCAAACAGGGTCGCTTTCGCCTACAGCTGTTGGAGGTGCAAGGCGAGCCGATCTCGGCTCAGCTCTTCCTTGCCGCCGGAGGGCGCGTGGTGTACGTGAACGGCGGCTGGGACGAGCGCTTCACGCGGCTAAAGCCGGCGACTCTGGCGATGCTCGAAGCGGTCCGAGAAGGCTTCGAGCTTGGCGATGCGCAGCTCGATCTCGGTGTCGGCGCTCAACCCTACAAGCTGCGGTTCGCCGATGGCAACGATCAGATTTCCTGGACCCTTCTGGCGCCTGTAAACGCGGGGATACCGTTGACAGGCATGGGCATCGCCCCGCTGGTCGGCCGTGCCATGGCGCGGCGAGTCATGAGGCGCTGAACCTCAAGGCAGCCACCGGAACAACAGCTTGAACGTCTCTTCACGGGACCACGAGAAGCCAAGGTTGCTTGTCCCCACCAGTCCGTGACTGTCCATGTTGTTATACGCCTGATAGCCCATCGCCAAGAGTGCCGTGAATTGACGCTCAAGGGATGATGCGGAAGTTTTTACTCGGCTTGGCGGTGCGCCCGCCAGATACTGGCGATGCTTGTAGTAGATAGCGTCCAGGCCTGAGCGCACGCCCAGCCATACGCCCGGTGAAGCGAAACCTGTTTGGGCCGCTGCGGTCGATATGGATGAAACTGCCCAACCTCAGATATCGAGTGCAGTGCTTACCCCTGGCCTTATGAGTAGCGCGAGGTGGCTTGACACAACCACGCTTAGCGCGCACGATCCCTGACTGCTGTCTGAGCACGGTAAAGGCGGCGATCCCTGCTTGGGAGTCGTTGTAGCTGACCGTGGTTCCCGTAGAGGCCCGCCGGCGAGCGATGGCCGCACCCCTGCTAGCTGCCCTGAACGCAGCGGGCGAGACAGTGAGCCCACTGATGATCGCGCCTGAGCCAGACGCAGGCGACGTTACCGCCAGCGGGGTGGGTGAAGGCGGGACGCTGGACACCGCGGCCCCTACGCCCTGGCGTGTGCTAGTCAACACCGGCACACCGCCCGACCAATCGACCTCGATAGTCTCGCGCGAGTCGCGCAGGTTGTCGATATGTCCTATGACCGTATTGGTCGTCGTATCGATTACGTCGCCGCTGTCACCGACGAACACGTAGTGCCCGTCGGTCGAGGTCTGGATCCAGCCGTCGCGGGCGCAGTCATATGCGCAGTGGGCCTGTTCGCCGGTGAGCGGCTGCACTGGGATGTTCGCCTTCTGTATCGGGGTGCCCGCCACGTCCCACACGTGCACTGTGTTGTTGACAGTGTCGAGCACGTACAGCGTCTTTGAGTCCGGCGAGAGCGATATCCCGTGACTCGCCGTCGTGTACTTGAAACCACTGGGATAGCTGGCCTGCTGCTCGGTGAACAGGACATGCCCAGTGCCCAGGTCTATCTCCTGGAAGCCGTCGAAACTGGTCGCCGTGGTGAACGCCCGAGAGTCATCGCCGTTGATGGTCAGCGGACGCACGCCGCCGACCAACGCGTCGGATGACCGGACCTGGTGAGTGGCTGTGTTGTACCACTCGAGCTGCGCGTGATTACGCCCGCCAAGCAGAAGCGTAGTGCCGTCCGCGCTCATGACGCCGTCGTGGGCACCAGCGCCGGCGCTGATTGTGCCGGTGATGGCGCCAGTCGCCGCGTTGACGGTATTCCAGATCCCGCTCGCATCGTTCTCGCCGGTTGGCACGTAGAGCGTCTGGCCATCGTGGGAGATGGCGAGCGAGTCGATCCCGGTTGAGTAGTGCTTGTCCCAGAGCACAGTCTTGGCGACCATGTCATAGGCCAGTACGCTGCCGTTACCGCTTCCCCCGCCGTCACCGCCATGGGCGATGAACAGCACATGCGTCGTGGGCGCTGTCGTGACGCCCCGTACACCATCGGAGAGCTGCGGCAGTTCAATCGGCGCCAGAGCGGCAAAGCCATGGTCGATGTCATACACCGAGATGGTCTGGTCCTGTAGCACGTACTCGAAGCGCTGCACGGCCGAGACCTGGGCACCATGGGCAAGCTGGAACCGCGTCGCCGTACGTAGGCCCGGGTCTGGCCTGGCGCCTACTGTGGCCAGCGCAAGGGACCCACCTACGGCTCCAATAGCCAGGCACACCAGCACAAGCATCAAGACGCGGTGCGGAATCGCAGCCCATCGACGCCTCACAGGGCCCCACCGGTGCATCCTGTCGCGACTTTGGCGCTTCGCCCAGATACCCACTCATACAAGCATACGCACCGATCAGCCGATCGTGCGTATAGCCGTCCACCGACAAATCAGGCCTTTACGGCACGGACCACATAATGCCAGCCCGTCCACTTCAGACCAGGCACACCTCTATCCGCCAGCGCCTGGAGCCGCCGGTCGATGCGCACTCCCCGAGAGTCGCTGAAGACCATGTGCCCGAGAAAAGAGAAGGGGCCAAAGCCCACGGTCCTGCGCTCGAGGAGGCGTAACCCACCTTCGACGAGGAGCCCATCGACACGGCGAGGAGAGTCGAGGCGGGAGATCGCAAGCGCCTGCGGCTTGCGCACGGCGCGGTAAAGCCGTTTGAAGAGTGGCGAGAGAGAAAGCATCGCGCGGGGATCGGTGAATGAACTCAAGCGCGCGCGGTTGTCCGCCGTCAGGACAAGCCCGCCTCCTCGGCGCAGCACACGTGCCATCTCCTGAACAGCCTCTGCAGGGGAGTGAAGCCAGGGAATCACGCCCACCGCAATTACGAGATCGAAGTGGCTCGCCTCGAACGGCAGCGCATGGACGTCGGCTACTCCCACCGTCACCCACTTCTCGAGCCCCTGCTCGCGCGCGCGGCGCGCGGTGGTCTCGACCATGGCGGGGCTAGAGTTCGACCGCCTCGATACGCAGCTCTCGCTCGGCGAGCCGCGCGGTGAGATGCCCCGCACCGCACCCGATCTCGAGCACACGAGCCTCGGGTTGCAAACTTGCTGCGTCTACGTAGTTCAGGACGACGGTTTGGCGCTGCTGGTAGATAAGTCCTTGCAGGTCACCGTCCCGGTAGACTTCGTCCCAGTATGATGCGGCCGAATCGAAGTACGCATTAACATCCGATTGCATATTCTGGCTTGTGCCACCGGTGTGTAACGAGTGCTGAGTGTCATTTTCACTACTATCCAATGTGCCCATCACGCACCCGTCACTTAGTTTAAGAAGCATGCGCCAGAGCCAGAATGAAAGCAGCAATGCTGCCCTCGCGCGCATCGAGTCTATCGAAGGCTCGCCAAGGCGCCCTGTGCACTCCAGGTCCTCGTGATGGCACGTCGCGAGGCACGCACCCTGAGCGCAGTGGATACGACTACGCCGATCGTCATCTTCGGGTTGAGCCCAGGGACCTTCCATCATGGCGCACTCGGGATTGCGCGCAGCGCCGGCAGGCTCGGAATACCCGTACATCGGATCGCACGCGAGCGCTGGGCGCCGACTCGTCTGTCGCGTTATAGCCGAGGCTGGTGGCGCATCCCAGCGGGCGCGACTACGGCTGAGATCCTCGACCACCTGCACGCGTGCAGCCGCAGCTTCGGCCGGGCATTGCTGATTCCGATCGACGACGCCGGCAGCGTGTTCCTCGACGAGCACGCCGAGGCGCTCGCCCAGGACTTCTTGTTCCCTCGCCAACCCTCTGGTCTGGCACTCGAACTGTCAAGCAAGCGGGAAATGTATGAGCTGTGCGTGAAGCACGGAATCCCAACCCCGACCTCAGCCTTCCCCGAGTCCGAAGCCGAGCTTTTGGAGTACGCCGAGCAGGGCGCCTTTCCCACCGTGTTGAAGTGCATTGACGCCGGCGACGCTCCACTCAATGCTCCGCGTGTGGCGATTGTCGAGAACCCGGATCAGCTGCTTGCGGCCTACAGAGATATGGAGTCGCCTGGCGGTCCAAACCTGATGATCCAGGAATATGTCCCGGGCAAGCCCGAAACGATCTGGATGTTCAACGGTTACTTCGATCGTAAGTCACTGTGCAAGGTCGGATTCACCGGTAAGAAGATCAGACAGACGCCGCCGTACACGGGCGCGACGACGCTCGGCGTCTGCCTGCCGAACCCGACGGTGCAAAGCGCGACCGAGCGCCTGATGGCGGCCGTTGGCTACAGGGGCATCCTCGACATCGGCTATCGCTTCGATCAACGCGACGGCGAATACAAGCTGCTCGACGTCAATCCCCGCATCGGCGGCACCTTCAGGCTGTTCGTCGGTGAGAACGGGCTCGACGTGCTCCGCGCGATGTACCTGGACCTCACCGGCCAGGAGGTGCCCTCGACGACACTATCCGAGGGCCGCGGGTGGATCGTCGAGCCGTGGGATCTGGCGTCGTCGATCATCTATTGGCGGCGCGGGGACATCACGCTCGGCGAGTGGGTGCGCTCGCTGCGCTACGTGCGCGAGGACGCCTGGTTCGCCGCTGACGACCCGTTGCCGTTCCTCGGGCTGTGGGCCGGACTGGCGCTCTACTGGCTGCCCCGCCGCCTGCTCTCGCGTCGCTAGGCCCACGCCGCCGCGGAGGGGGCTGCGCGAACATAACCTCGTCTTCGAGGCGAGAGGTGGGCGAAAGCTTGTACGCGGCTAGGCCCGAACAGCGATCCGGCGGACCTCGCCCCGCTCGATCACGTAGATGGAGTCCAGATCGTCGATCCGCTCGAGGACGAACGAGAGGTCCTCATGCTGGCCGGTATCGCGCAGATACCTCGCGCTCGCCCCGTCAAGGATCGCCTTGACCGGGACCTCTCCCCAGCGATCGACTACCTCCTCAGTCAGCCCAACTGCCATCGTGTAGCCGACCTGCGCGAGGGCACTGGCGATCCGGGCCGCGCAGAGTTGGTCCTCCTCGCGAAATTCACCTCTGCTGTCGGCTCCGAGGATGCGAACGTCGCTCCCCTGCTCGGCCAGGTATCCGGCGAGCGCGGTTGTGTTGCGCAAGCAACCCGGGAAGGTTTTCGCGCGTCTCATCGCCTCAGCCATCAAGCGCGTGCCCGACGTTGACAGCAGGATGATCGGCCGCTCAGTCTCCTCCAGCGCTTCCATCTGCGTCGGGCTGTTCTGCAGGTCAAAGCCGTAGGGCTGCACCCCGCCGAGCTCGCCGGCGAGAATCGGCCGATCGAGATCGGCCGCGAGGCGCACGGCGGCCTCAATCGAGGCCGCCGGGTAGACCTGCCGTCCGAGCGCCGCGGCCGTCACAGCCGTCGTCGTAGCGCGGATCACGTCCACGGCGACGATCACCTCGCCTTCGCCAAGGGGAGCAAGGTGCTCGTGAAAGCAGTCGATTGCAACGCTCGGCATCGAATCGGCGCCGCGCTCAGGCTCGATCGTCGGCCGGAGGGGCGAGTCGCAGGTTCTCATGTCCGAATGCATCGGAGTGCAGCCCGCGGCGGTAGATCTCGACCCGCAGCACCTCCTCGAGCCGGACGTTGCCGAGCTGCACCTCAGGGCCGAAGTGGTCGATCATCGCGAACTGGCTGGGCTTGTTCGGAGCCTCGAACAGCACCGTCTCCAGCCCGAACGCATCGGCGATTCGCTCGGCCTGTCGGGGGTCGAACTGTCCCGGCGCTGAGAACAGGCCGACATCCTCTGCACTCTCCCGCGCCTCGACCACCAGACGCACGGCTCCCGCCTCGAGCCAGCGACGCCCAGTGGAGATCAGCTCTTCGGTCTGCTCGTTGGTGAAGCGTCCGCCGTGCTTCTCGCCGAGCTCAAACTCGACCTCCAGGCCCCGCTCGGCGGCCTGGCGGACGATGTCGGCCGGCGCGAGCGACGGGTCGGTGAACCCTTCACCACACTCGATCCGCGACAAGCCGACCTCGGCGCACAGGTCGAGGTAAGCAGGCAGCGCCCGCTGGGCGACCGCCACCTCAAAGGGACCCCCACCGGCGACTGTGGGAATGCCCTGGTCACGCGCGGCACGGATCTTGCTGCGCGTGGCGCCTTCCTCGGCAACCATCCAGCACGCCATTGAGATCTTCAGTGTGCGCATCAGGTGGCCGCTCTGCTGCAGGTGCGCCTCGACCGTCACCGGGTCATAGCCTGGGTCGAACGGACAAGTGGCCCGAGGTGTGGGACGAACGCCTATCTGGCTCAGATAGCGCTCGGAGGCCGAAACGCGCTGCCCTTCTACCATGGCCGGTGTCCGAGTGCTGCTTGCACCGTCATGTGCCCGCACATTCTGTAGGCACCCTCGCTTCGGGATGTTAATAACGCAGAGCGCAGGCAGATCACGTCTCAACCGCCATCGCCGGGGAGAACCTTCGTCGCAGCAGACTAAATGTCGCGTAAGCGACTGCACCGATTGCGACGAGCGCGGCCCAGCGGCGCTGAGGCTGAGGAGCTGCCACCAGAGCGAAGAAGATGACGTATAGCGTCGGGTGGTAGAGCAGCAGTCTAGCTAGGGCGTCTCGGCCGGTGAAGAGCTGGCCGTCAATCTCAACACGCAGGCCAGAGCTAGCCTGTCGCCGCCAGACGAAGGCGCGCCCGAGATCGAGCTTGCGTAGAAGACCGCAGAGGCGCGCCAGCCGACCGGTATCGCTGTAGGCAACCAGGGGAGGAGCCGTCGGCCAGTACAGGAGCGCCACAGACGCCGCCGTGAGCGAGTACCAGAACATCGTGAAGGTGCTGCCGGTAACCAGAAACAATGAGCTGTGGTAGACGATTACCAGCAGTATCCCGACCGGTACCAACCGGCGGACCGCGAACATGACCGCTATTACTAGCTCGGTTACGATCACTCCCCAGCTGAGGATGGTTGACAGCGCCATTGCCGGCAGGCGGGAGGCGAGCGCGTGGTAGGCCGATCCGTAGCCAGCAAGCGAGTTCCACGTCTCGAAGAAGGCGCCTGAGCGCCAATTGCCGTCCAGCAGCTTGTTCATACCGGCCCAGAAATAGAGGACCACGAACTGTCCCCGGATGAGGGTAGCTGCGGTTGTGCGGTCGGATAGTCCGATCAGCAGCAGCAACAACGCGGTGAACGTCAGATTGTTCGTCCGGTAGGCTTGTGAGGAGAGCAGCGCGAGAAGGATCACACCGCCAAGGACGATGCATGAGGCTCGCACAAACCGGTTCGCGAGCAACGAAGCGGCCGCGGCAAGCCAGATTGCCTGCAGGGTGTGTTGAAACACACTGGGCGACGTCAGATCGCCCAGGAAGCTGACGAACGGCAGAAACGGGTCGGTCAACCGCCAGCCTCCTGTGATCAAGAAGACCATCGTAACGAGCTTGGCAGCCAACAGGACATTGGGCGGCAGCGGAGTCCCACGCACATCGAAGGGATTTAGAGAGGAACGCCCTGTCGCCTCATGAGCGCTCATTGCGGCCAACGCCACACTCGGATGGGGCCACCGTCGAGCTGGTAGGTCAGCACAACGCGAGCCGGGTCCCGCAAGCCGTATGTCTGCTCATACCACTTGATGCGATCGAACAGATGCTGCGGGGGATCTTCCCACACATAGTGCTCAGATGGTGCAAGACCCGCTTTCGCCGTGAGGTCGTTCTCGCGACGATTCGTGAGATTAAGACGGTAGCGCCGACTAATCTGCCCCGGGGTCAGCGCCCGTCCCCCCACGCCAGCCCGCAGATCATAAGTGACCAGATAATCGTTCGGAGCCCAAGCGAAATACCGCGTACTTCCCAGATGCTGCCAGATCGCCACCCCAACCTGGGCCAGCAGTATCGCTAGGCCTGCCAGTAGCGCAGCCGATATGTGTTTGATGGGCCTGGCCATAAGAGCGACGCGTCAGCGCAGAATGGGTGGGCGACACGACGACATCAGCTGCGCCTTCCCTACCCTCTAAAATCGACCAATTCTTGAGCTCGATCAATTAGACTACACTTCGTTCGTCTTTCGATGACGAGAGTTGGCATGAATAGCGTACGCTCCTGAGCCGTTCGCTACACCAAGGAGGAGCTCCCACTTGAGCAAGCAGGGAGGCATGTGGGGCATGGAAAGCCCAATGAGACTGGCATTCGCCGCATTGCTAGTGCTGGCCGGTTTGAGCGTGAGCACTCCGGTCGCGCGGGGAGGAAATCCAACCGGGATATCGCCTCTAGCGACGGGTCCTACGGACGCCAGCTTCCTTGCCTCGGCGCCAGCGGCCCTCCAAGCGAAACCGGCCCCGTTTCGCACAGGTGTAGTACTGGTTGGCTTCCGTCCGGGTCTCTCGGTCGGCCAGCGATACACGATCGAGCGGAGAGCCGGCGGAAATGGCGCCAGGCGATTGGGGCCGGCTATCAAGCGGCATGCCAGCCGCCAAGCCCTCCTGGTCCCCTTTGAATTGCGGGTAGGAAGGACGCAGGTACTGGCTGTGATCCGCCGCCTGCGCCGCAACCACGCGGTCGCCTATGCCGAGCCGGATTACCTGATGCACGCAGACGCCATCCCCAACGATCCCTCGTTTCCCCTGCAGTGGGGGCCAGCGAATACGGGGCAGAGTATCCCCTTCCAGAACGGCAACGAGGAAATCGGCCCGCCCGAAAAAGGCACGGCGGGAGCCGATGACCGAGCGCTGGCGGCGTGGGGCGTGAGCACCGGCAATCGCTCGATCGTGATCGGCGAGGTTGACACCGGCATCGACTACAACCATCCGGATCTGGCGGCGAACATCTGGAGCAACCCTGGGGGGATCGGCGGCTGTGCGGCGGGGACCCACGGCTACAACGTGCTGAGCAGCAAATGCGATCCAATGGATGACGATAGCTACTACGGCGGTCATGGCACCCACGTCGCCGGGATCATGGGAGCGGTGGGCAACAACAGCGCCGGAGTGGCCGGGATGAACTGGCAGACGACGATCCTTCCCGTCAAGTGGCTCGATTCGTCGGCCAACGGCTACACGAGCGGGCTGATCGCGGCGCTGCAATGGCTGGTGGCGGCCAAGCAGGCGGGCGTGAATCTTCGTGTGGTCAACGACTCGGCCACATGGAAGGGAACGGCCTACTCGCAGGCGCTCTCGGAAGAGATCGACACGCTGGGAGCGAACAACATTCTGTTCGTGACCGCCGCCGGCAACACTGGTGACAACAACGACGAAGAAGCCGTGCGGCGCTATCCATGTGGTTATGACAGGCCGACCGAGATCTGCGCGACGGCGAGCAACAACAAGGACCAGCTGCCGAGCTGGGCGAACTACGGACCGCACACAGTAGATCTGGCGGCGCCGGGAGTCAGCATTTATTCCACGCTTCGCAACGGCACTTACGGATACCTCAGCGGAGGCTCGATGGCCTCCCCGCAGGTAGCTGGCGCGGCGGCACTTGTCCTTTCAGTCTTGCCGTCCCTTACGGCCACAGCCCTGAAGGCAGACATTCTCGAAAACGTTGACAAACTGCCCTCGCTTGCAGGCAAGGTGATCACAGGTGGACGCCTGAACGTGTGCCGGGCGGTACCTGGCTGCTCACCGCCTCCCACCTCCCCTCCCGTCAACACGGCGCCACCCGCGATCTCGGGAACCGCGCAGACTGGGCAGACGTTGAACGCCAGCATGGGCTCTTGGACGGAAAGCCCGACCAGCTACGCCTACCAGTGGCAGCGCTGCGACTCGACCGGCTCGAACTGCTCATCGATCTCCGGCGCCACGGCACAGACCTACGCCGTGAGCGTGCCAGATGTCAATTCGACGCTTCGTGTCTCGGTGAGCGCGTCAAACTCGGCCGGCTCCTCAACGCCCACGGCTTCAGCCCAGACCGCGGTCGTCTCGCAGGCTCCGTTGACCTTCGGCAAGACGACCGTTGGTGTCCATTTGGATGGCGGCATGTACGCGAACTACAAGATCGTCCACACCGCGACGCTGTCGGTCCCGGGCCAGGTAACCAAGCTCAGCTTATACGCTACTCCCGGCCTCAACTCGCCGAATCCGCAAGCCCTCAAGGCCTTGATCTACTCCGACTCGAGTGGATCACCGGGCGCCCTCATCGCGACCGGCACCGAAGTTACTTACCGGGGCAACATCAATGGATCTGGCTGGTTTGAACTTCCGTTCGCCTCCGCGGTGCCCCTTAGCCCCGGCACCTATTGGCTGGGCTTCATCACCGGCTCAACGACCGAGGGAATGGGCTATGCCTACGACAACGTGACCAACAGCCGCGCTTACAACACGAACACTTTTGCCAGCGGTCCGACCAACCCCTTCGGTTCGTCCACCAAGGACTCCGAGCAGGCGTCGATCTACGCAACCTACACGTCGAGCACGCCTCCAACCTCACCTCCGGTCAACATCTCACCGCCAACCATCACGGGCCTCGCCCAGACCGGACAGAAGCTGAGCGCCGGAACGGGCTCGTGGTCGGAAAGCCCGAGCGCCTACGCCTATCAGTGGCAACGTTGCAACACCGCCGGAGCTAGCTGTTCGGCCATCTCCGGCGCCACCGCCCAGACCTACACCATTGGCTCAACGGATACCGGTTCGACCCTACGCGTGTCGGTCACTGCCTCGAACTCGGCCGGGCTCCTCGACTCCAGTGAGCTCCGCTCAGACGGCCGTCGTTGTGCAGGCCCCCTCTACGTTTGGCAAGACCAGCGTGGGTGCCTCCTCGGACACCTTCGCCTCAGAACGCAAGCGCGTGAACCGCTACGCGCTGCCCACCGCCGGGTCGGTAACCAAGCTGAGCGTGTATCTCTCACCGACCGCGACATCGGGCCAGGAGGTCCTGAAGGGCATTATCTACGCCGACAATGCCGGGGCGCCCGGCGCACTGCTCGGTGTAACTGAACAGCTGACCTTCAAGAGCACGAACAGCGCCGGTTGGTATGGCCTCGTGTTCTCCTCGGCGGTGAAACTCACCGCGGGCAACTACTGGATCGGTGTCATGACGGGGCCCACGGCAAGCGTCGCCGGCTTCCGCTTCGACAGCGTAAGCGGATCCCGCGTCTACAACACGAACCCCTTCACCTCCGGACCCACCAACCCCTTCGGCGCGGTCACCACAGATAGCGAGCAAACTTCCCTCTACGCCACCTACACTGCGGGCTGAGAGCGCCGACCAAAGCGGAACTGCGGGACGCTGGCGAGTGTAGATAGTGAGCACTCGCCACGCCGTTTGCTGTTAGGAAGCAACCCGAAGGTGTTGTCCGAAGCTTACTTCGACAATGCTTCGATCAGCCATCAAGCATGCCGCGTAGCGGCCAAGCGGTTGGCGACTATCGTATGCCAGAGGCCCGCGCAAACCAGAGCCTAGAAGCGCCGGGCGGGTAGCTGATGGAGGGGTATCGATGACGAGATTTGCCAAATCACCAAGACCACGGCTGCCTTCCCGCGGAGTGCCCAGTGACGACAATCTCGATCTCGCGGCATCACATCGCCTGCCGGAGTCAACATGAATGCTCGCGCTCAAATGCATGCTCGATTGTCTGGTCAAGCGACCGTTCCGCGCCGGGTGCACGTCCTCACGCTCGTGGACCATCTTGGTACCACAGGAGGGGCTGAGAGGCTGGCGCTTGACATCGCCACGCGCCTGGAGCCGACGCGCTTTCGCAGCACTTTGTGCGCAAGCCGCTTTGTGGCCACCGATACGCCCATCGAGGTGGAGCGGCAGGCGCTTGAGCGTATGCGCGAGGCCGGTATAGGGTTTCTCCCGCTTGGCCGGCGCCGCCGCGGCGACATCTGGGCCTGGCGCCATCTGGTCGCGTATGTCCGGCGCGAGCGCGTTGACGTGATTCACGCGCATATGTTCGGGTCGAATCTCTGGGGAACGGTCATCGGCCGGCTGGCTCGCGTACCGGTGGTCGTCGCCCATGAGCACACGTGGTCGTTCGAGGGCGAGCCGGTCAGGCGCCTGCTTGACCGCGAGGTGATCGGGCGCTGGAGCGACGCATTCGTCGCGGTGTCACGCGAGGATCGTCGCAAGATGATCGAGATCGAGCGGATACCGGCTGAGCGAATCCGCTTCGTGCCGAACGGGATAGCGCCCAGGGCACCCACGCACGGCCGCAATCTCCGTGCCGAACTCGGGATCGGTTCGGGGCCTTTGGTCGGCACCGTGGGCGCCCTGCGAGCTCAAAAGGCGTATGACGTCCTGATCCGCGCGGCCGCACACCTTCGCGGGAATCATCCAGACCTACATATGCTTATTGCGGGCGACGGGCCTGAGAAAACGCGCCTCGAGACGCTCATAAGCGAGCTCGGGCTCGGAGACGTCGTCACTCTGCTGGGTCGCCGACTGGACGTACCAGACCTGCTCACCGAACTCGATGTAGCGGTCTGCGCCTCATACTTTGAGGGGAGCCCGCTGGCGGTTATGGAGTACATGGAGGCAGAGCTGCCGATCGTCGCCACAAATGTCGGCGGCCTGCCGGATCTGATCGAAGACGGCGTGCATGGTTTACTCGTGGAGCCTGCTGATCCGGTGGGGCTGGCGGCGGCGATCCACGATTTGCTGAGTGATCGCGCCCGTGCATCTGCTCTCGGATCGCGCGCAGGCGAGCGCAGGCGCCGCGAGTTCGGCCTTGATGTCATGGTTCACAACGTCGAAGCGCTCTATACGGAGCTGCTCGATGCCAGGGGTCAGCCAGTCGCCCCCAGCCCGTCCCCCGAGGCACACGGCGAATCCGTGGGTGGCTGACAGCCCCGGGTTTGACCTGAGCGCCTGAGAGCGACAGCGGCTCGTGGTCAGCTCGGAGGCGCGATTGCGCGCAGCCGCGTCCAGTTGACGCCGTTGGAGAAATTGAAGACGTACCTGCCTTCCCACGTCGGCAGACCCTGTTCTTGGCCGATCGCGGAGAACCATTCGGGCTGGCCAAAGGACGTGTACATCACCGAGGACTCGAACTCGAAGCCGAGCGTATCGTTGCCCGAATCGCACACGTAGAAACCGAAGTCGGCGAGTCCCTCCAGCACGGCCCGCTTCCATGGCGCGACGGCGAGAGCTTCGATTTCCGCGTGGGAATACGCGAGATAGAAGCGTTGGCCCATCGCCGGAGCGGCCGTTTCCGAGCTGCTCCCGTCGGAGCGCGAGGCCGGATAGACGAAGCTTGGTTTTGTGCGAGGGACGGACGCGCATAGGGCGTGTGGAACGATCCCAGCTTTCAGCTCTGGAGCCCTCACCTGTCCAGCGGAGAGATCGATGTTGGACGCGGTCGCGGCGCCGCCGAGCTGCGTGCCGGCGATGTTGCCGGGTCCACCCCAGGCAAAGCGAAGCTTGCCTTCCTTGGCCGGTTCGGCACGCCATAGATCGGCAGTTTCGCCCGGCATCTTCGCGTCACCGGGCGCGAGCACGATCTGCAGATGAGCGTCGGCAGGCGGACCGGGGCCGGCCGGGTGCGCGGCCGCCGGGACCCTGATCTTGCGACCTTGAAGCGCATTCGGACCCCACGGCTCTGTCGCGATGAGTTCGACGACGGGGTCTGAGTTCGACGCATACACCGTTGGGCTGCCGTGGCCCAACTGCGGTTCGACGCTGCCGGGCACCCGCGACCCGGATTCGTGATGGCTAAGCAGCCAGGCGACGATTTCCGCCGAGTTAGACTGGACCGGCGAGCTGTCTACGCGCTGGTTGAAAGGCGAGGCCGGGCTGCCCGGCGTCTGCCCCGCCGGCATTTGGGTTAGACGCCGAGAAGCCACGCCAGCTTTCCGCCAGGGGCGCGCCTTCAGGCGCTGGTGTTTCAGGGGAGGCGACACCCGTCACGGGCGCGGGCGCGATGGCGGTGACAGAGCCGACGATGACGGGCACAACAAGGTTCGTCCGCGCCGCCCGAGTAGATCGCCGCGATGCTTTCAAGGCGGTGCACCTGGCGCGGCCGCGACGGTGCATGCGACGAGACCCGGCGGGACAATGGCGGGCACGGTGCGCGTGCGATCGAGCTCGTATCTGCCGTGCACCGTTACGGGCGAGCGCGTTGCTGGCTGCGCCCATAAGCAGAATGACGAGCACGATCAGTACCGAAGCCAGACGACGGGGAGTGGTTGGCACCTAGATCCTTTCTTGGATGCGGCACCGACCGTCCGGTCCTTCGGCAGCTCGGCCAGCTCACTTGGAGCTCCGTAGCTTTGCGACCCCGCCTCACGACGGGTGTGCCATTGTCGGGACGATACCGAGGTGAATAGCTAAGAATGCGTTCGGACAGGAGCCCCCACAGCTTGAACAACGCAAGCCCACTGGCCAGCTGTTCGAATCGCTATCTGACCGTCGTGCCCGGGGCCACACCCCCACCCGTGACATTCAGCCCAGCATGCGCACCATCCTGATACACCGCGATCGAGCGCACGTCGAAAGTGCGCGTTTCCCCGGGGGCCGAGAATTCCGGATATGGGTTCGGGCTTTTGGTACTGCTGCTGTAGCGAATCGCGTTTGTTAGCAGCAGGGCCATCTGCACGCGCTTGAATTCAGGCGGCGCAGGTGCGACACCGTTGCTGCCGACCCAGGTCTGCAGCTGGCCGTCGATGTACTCGCTCCACGTGTTGTCCGGATAAATCACCGTCGTATAGCGGTGGAAGGCAGCCGAAGGATCCGTCAGCTTGGAGATCATCCCGTAGAGCGCCGACTCCTCTGTGTGCAAGGAATTCGTGTTGTAGACCCAAGCGACACCGAAGCCACAGGTGGCGAGCGGATTACAGTTCCAGCCCCACGACTCAAAGAAGTCGAACTCGTTCGTCCATGACCGATCCGTGGACCACCAGCCTGGATCGGTGCCGCTGTATTTCGGATAGTTCGACGGGAGCTTGCAGTTACATTCGAATGCCCACGTCTCGCCTCCGCCGGGTTCCCAGGTGAACGGGTGCCAGCCGCCAGCCGCGTATTGCGGTCGCGTCGATGCTGCTCCGCTGAGGTAGTTGCGGACGGGGTAGCTGCCTTCGGCAGGCATCGCATTGGGATGAAAGGCATCGACCAGTTCGAGACCTTCGCTGGTGACGTGATCCTGGATCCCGTTGTACGCCTCGAGCTCGTTCGTGTTGTCGCCGTGATGGTTTTCATACGGGTTGCAACAGGCGTTCTCGTTGGGGTAGAAGAAGTTGTCCTGCCCGGTGCCCGTCCCGAGCGGCGCGCCGAAACCGTCGGCGAACGCGACGTGCCAGCCGCCTTCGGGCGTGGCCGGACCCGTGGGGGCCGAGTTGACGGTGGCTCCCAGAGGCGCTTCCGTCGGCGGGGGCGCTTCCGTCGGCGGGGGCGCTTGGACGGGCGCCGCCACCGGCACGGTCACCGGCGACGTCGCCGAGCTGGTCCCGGCCGTGTTGGAGGCTGTCACGATGACGTCGATCTGGTGGGCGACGTCAGCGGAGGTGAGCGTGTAGGCGGAGCCGGTCGCACCGGAGATATCCCCGCCGCCACGCTGCCACTGGTAGGTGTATTGAATCGGCGTCGTCCCTGCCCACGAACCCGCTTCGGCGTTGAGCTGCTGCCCCTGTATGGCAGAGCCCGCGATGACGGGCGCCACAAGGTTTGTCGGCGCTTCTTCCACAGGCTGCTGCGGAGCCTTGATCGGATGGTTGTGCGTGGCGCTGCGCGAGGACGTGAGCGGAGAGGCTGTCTTGGCTGGGCCCGCGACTTTGGCTTGCCGCGATGCTTTCGAGGCGGTGCATCTGGCGCGGCCGCGACGGTGCATGCGACGGGACCCGGCGGGACAATGGCTGCGGACATGGTGCGCGTGCGACTCAGCAGCACGAGTCTGGCGAGCACCGCTACGGGCGAGCGCGCTAGCGGCAACGCTCATCAACAGGGCAACGAACACGATCAACAGCGAAGCCGGACGACGGCAAGTGGTTGGCACCTAGATCCTTCCTTGGATGCGGCACCGACCGATCGGTCCTTCGGCAGCTCGGCCAGCTCAGGGGAGCTCCGTAGCTTTGCGACCCCGCCTCACGACGGGTGTGCCATTGTCGGGACGATACCGAGGCGAATAGCTAAGAATGCGTTCGGACTACGGCGCCCACTCCTTGAACGAACGCAACCGCATTGGACGCTCGTTCCGATCGCTACCTGACCGTCGTGCCACGCAGCAAGTAGATGCCTGCCGGATCGTTCGCCGGCCAATCGAGTACTTCGCCGGACGAGGTCGGACTCAGCCAGCCTTCTGTCTTTGCGAAGAAAGAGCCTTCGGTGAACGCGGGCGCGCGAGCTCCCGCTCGCGGCTACCGCGAGCGCCAGCGACGTCCTTACGAGCGGCAGGAGCCACCTGCACGCCTTGACCCCGAGCCGCGCGACGACTGGTCGAGCCACTGAGCGCCCGTCCTGGCCGCTGCCAGCTAGACCGGACACCAAGCCGAACTATCCGCTCTCCGGCCGATCATGCATCGAGGTTCGTGGACCGGCGCTGGCGGGGGAGTGCGCAGGCCCCCGGCCACCGCGTTGCCCGCCGCGTCAGGGGTCGCCAAGCGAAGGCGCGAACACGGGCTCAGGCGCGGGGGCGATGGACTCGGACAGTGAACGTAATCCAGCCATCGCCGCGAGCGCTGACAGTGGTGGCGCGTGTCGAACGGCACCGAGCAGCATGCCGGTGCCATGCGCCAGGTGCATCGTCGCCAGCACAGCGGGCACGAGCAACGCGTCCCCCGTCGAGTCGGCCTTGGCGCGCGCACGCGCGCCAACGGCGGCGAGAGAGCCCGCGTAGAGGCCGAGGCCGAGCCGCGCAGCGGGCCGCACCCCGCGCCAGCCGACGCACGCCAGCGCCGCCGTGACCACGATCGCGGGCGCCAGCAGCGCCGAGGGCCTGAGCGTCTGCGGATAGCGGGAGGCCGTCCTCGTGCGGTACTCACCATAGCCCAGATACTGCCGCCACAGACCAACGAACGAGTCGCGGGGTGCGTACGCGGCGCCCATCGCCGCGAGGCACACGACCCGCTCGCCGCGCGCGAAAAACCTGGCCGCCATCTCGGAATCCTCGTTGCGCGGCCAGCGCTCGTCCCAACCGCCGTATTCGAGCAGCGTACGGCGCTCCCAAACGCCGTCAAAGACGCCCGTGTCGAGCTCCCACTCGCCGTCGCGCTCGGCGCCCTGCTCGCCCCACTTGCGCGAACCGCCGCGACCGAGGCTGCTGGACAGCGCCAGCGCCACGGCGCGCGAGACGCGGCCGACGCCGCGCGGGACCTGCGGACCGCTGACCCAGCGAGCTCCGCCCTGTCGCAGCCGCTCCACCCCCAGTGCCACGTAGTCGTCGGGGAACTCGGTGTGCGCGTCCATGCGGGCCACCCAGCGTCCGCGCGCGTGGCCAAGCGCAACGTTCAGCCCGCTGGACACACTCTGCCTCGGGTTCTCGAAGACGCGGATGCGCGGGTCCTGGGCGGCCAGCAAGTCGAGAATCTCGCGTGTGCGGTCGGTCGAGCCTCCGTCCGCGAAGACAAACTCGAGCTGTCCGTCGAAACGTTGCCTGCGCATGCTCCGCACGCTGTGCTCGATATAGCGCTCCTCGTTGTAGACCGGCACGAGGATCGAGGCGTTGACGTCTGTCGGGTGCGGCTGGGTGCAGCCGTTGGCTTCGGTCATGAGTAAAGCAAGCCTACGGGGCGCACAGGCCGCCGGTCTGCGCACATGTGACTCAGGGGGCCGAATGTCCTGTTTCTGACCGCGCCGACAGGCGAAAAACCGCTTGCCCATGCGACATGTCGGTGGTAGACTCGTCTTCCGGGAGCGCATGTCGGCGTGTGCCGTCATAGATCGCGCCGCGGGTCGTTCACCATGTCTCACGCATTGCAATCGTCGCCTATGAGCACGGACGCCAGCGACCTTCGCCTCCTGCTGGTCCGCCAACCCGACGCCGCAGGGCGGCGCTCGCAGCTCGTGGACGCCCTGGCCGAGCGCGTTGACTTGGTGGACGTGCTCCATCCACAGCTCACACGCCTGCAGCACAACGCGATCCTCGCGCGCTCGTTTCACCCTCGCCGCTCGACTTGGAGGGGGCGAGCCGGCTTCAACGAGCGGATGGCCACGAGGCAGACGGCCTCCGTGCAGCGGCACCTGGCCGGACATCGCGGGAGTCACGACCTGATCATGCAGTTTCAGACGCTCTGTGCACCGGGCTTCGACCGCGCCGGCGTGCCCTACACGATCTACACAGACAATACGATGGCGCTCACCCGCCGTCATTATCCGGCGTGGGCGCCGATCTCCAAGCACGCGGCGGACTGGTGGATGCGCTACGAGGCGAGCATCTTCCGGGGCGCCGCCGCCGTCTTTACCTACAGCGAGTTCGCTCGCCGCTCGGTGATCGAAGACTATGGCTGCTCGCAGGACGCGGTGTTCGCCGCCGGCGCCGGGGCAAACCAGATGCTCGACTCGCTCGAGCAGTGGGACCACAGCGTCCCCCGCGCCCTGTTCGTCGGCTTCGAGCTCGAGCGCAAGGGCGGGTCGGTCCTGCTCGACGCCTGGCCCACGGTGCGCAGCCGCCTGCCCGACGCCGAGCTCGTCATCGCGGGCCCGCGGCGCGCACCCCGGCGCCCACTGCCGGACGGAGTCACGTGGGTGGGTCGCGGGAGTCGCGAGACAATCAGCGAGCTGTACCGGTCGGCCTCGCTGTTCGTGATGCCGTCGCTGTTCGAGCCGTGGGGGCACGTGTTCGTCGAGGCCATGGGGCACGGGCTGCCGTGCATCGCCACGCTTGGCTGTGCGATGCCGGAGATCATCGAGGACGGAGTGACCGGGCGGCTCGTTCCCGCTGGCGAGCCACAACCGCTCGCCGATGCTCTAGTCGAGCTGCTCGGCGACCCCGCAAGGAAGGCCGCCATGGGCCGGGCTGGCTACGAGAAGGTGCGTCGCGAATACCTGTGGACGCACGTGGCCGACCGGGTGCTGGCGCGCATAAAGGATCTGCGCCTGGTGGCCACCTGAGCTCAGGCAGGACCCGCGAGGAAGCGCGCGAGCCGCTCGCACTCGGCGCTCAGCGTGTGCTCGCTCGCCCGAGCAGCGGCGCCCTGCACGAGCTGCGCGCGCAACTCGTCGTCGTGCACCAGCCGCTTCAGCGCGCGGGCGACGGCGTCGGCGTCGTCCGGGGGCACGAGCAGTCCGCAGCCCTCGACCAGCGACGGCACGCCGCCGACGGCCGTGGCCACGACGGGCAGCCGGGCCGCGAACGCCTCGAGCAGCACCTGCGGCACTCCCTCCGTATGCGAGACGTGCACGAGCGCGTGGCTGCCACGGTAAAGCTCCCACAGCCCGTCGTCAATCGGCACATGCCCGCGCAGCCGCGCCCGCCCGGCGACGCCCAGCGCCGCTAGGCGCTCGGCGAGCGCGCCCGCGAGCGCCCCGTCTCCGCAGATCTCCAGCCGCCAGCGCGCGTCGCCGCGCAGCGCCGCCGCCAGCACGTCCGCCAGCAGCAGCGGGTTCTTCTCGGCATCCAGCCGCCCCACGCTGAGCATCCGCAACTCCGGCCCTTGGTAGTCGCGCGTGTCCTCGGCGGCTGCCATGATCCGCTCCTCGTCGAGCAGCGACACGTACATGACGTGCAGAGCGCGGGCGCCGCGATAGCGGCTCGCCAGGTCGGGGCCGACTACGGCGACGGGCGCGCCGCGGGCGATCAGGCGGAACGCGGCCTCCAGCGCCAGCGCCGCCAGCCACAGATGGGGCTTGCGAGGGTACTTGTGGCGGATCAGCTGTGGCAGGTTCTGGCGCACGCCAAGCACGAGCCGACGACGGCGCAGCCTGCTCATCAGCGCGAACGCGAGCGCCTGCGGCGGGTTTGGTCCAAGCACCCAGACAACGTTGACCTGACCGAGCATGCGCCAGAAGCGAGCGAGCCCGACGGGCATCGCGCTCAACACCGCCTTCAGGTCGGCGCCGCTGGAGTAGTGCGGCAGCGGCACGTACTCCACGCCTTGCATCAGGTAGGGGTAGCGCCCTGGGCTTGGATCGAGCCGGCCAGTCAGCACAAGTCGCTCGCAGTGCCGCGCAAGCTGGCGCAGAAAAACAGCAAACGGCAACTCGGCGTAAAGCTTGTCTTCCTCCACGCGATACGAGTAGTCACAAAACACGGCGAGGCGCATGTTCCGCAAGAGGCTGTCATAGACGCCGGACCAGACGTGCCCTGCAAGGCGCCCCCTCTTGTAAAGCACGAACAGCGCGCGAGCGCCACCGTCCGCGTTGCAGCCTCCCTCCCCCGGCTCGCCTAATATGCAGCCGATGCGAGAGCCCTTTAGGGAAACCGGTCGGGCCGAGGACTGGCTCCGCCCTCGTACGGACACGGGAGGCGCGGTTCGCTATCTGGACACCATCCGCGAACGATGGCCACTGATCACCGGCATGACTGTGCTCGCCGTGATCGTCGCGCTTGCCTACGTGCTGACTGCCCCCAAGCGATACCGCGCTGAGGCCGACATCCTCGTCACCCCGATCTCCAGTAACGAAACGGCGAGTGCAGGCCTCGGGTTGATCACAGAGTCGAACGACCCAACCCAGACTGTTTCGACAGCCGCGCGCCTTATCGCCACACCGGCAGTAGCGGAACTGACCAAGGCCCATCTGGGTCTCTCGGGTACCGCGCACGCTCTTCTCCAAAACGTCTCCGCAGAACCGATCGCGCAGAGCAGCCTCGTCGCCGTGCAAGCGGAACGTGGCTCGGCCTACGACGCCGCGCGGATCGCCAACGCGTTCGCAAAGTCAGCGGTTGAACTTGGGACCATCACGCTCCACGCGGCAATCGCCGCACAGCTTCCATCTCTCGAACAACAGCTGCAGAGCCTGCCGACAGCCGAGCGAACCGGCCCCGGCACTCTGGGCGAGCGTATCGCCACCCTGCGATCACTCAAGAGCGCGGCCGATCCGACCCTGCGCGTGGCCAGCGCCGCGACACTCCCGGCCTCGCCATCCTCTCCGCAGAAGAAGCTCGCGCTCGTGGCCGGGCTGCTTGGCGGCCTGATCGTCGGCCTTGGCGCAGCCTTCGCCTCCCAGGCGCTGGATCCGCGACTACGGCGCGAAGAGCAGTTGCGAGAACTCTTCCGCCTTCCGATCCTGACCCACATCCCGCGGGTGGAGGGCGCGCAGGACGGACCTTTGGTCCCATCCCGGCTCACCCCCGCCGCCACGGAGGCCTACCGCACACTCCGAGCGACCGTCGCTGCCACCGTCGGAGAGTCCCATCGCTCGATCCTCATAACGAGCTCATCTGAAGCTGAGGGGAAGTCGACGACCGCCATCAACTATGCAGTGTCGCTCGCGATGGCCAATCGTCGCGTGCTGCTAATCGAGGGCGACTTGCGACGGCCCACGCTCGGGAGAGCCCTCGGAGTTCCGGCCCTCACGGCCGGCGTCGGCGCCGTGCTGATCAACCAGGTCAGCATGGAGGACGCGATCGTGTACTCCGATCTATACGAGAACCTGGGGTTGTTGCTGGTGGAACGGACTGCACTGTCGCTCGTCGATCGGTTGTCGCTGCCTACCGCGCGAGAACTCGTCGAGAAGGCGAAGTCGCTCGCGGACTACGTCGTCATAGACTCTCCGCCACTCACGGAGATCAGCGATGCCCTGCCACTGGCCCAGGAGGTCGATGCAGTTCTGATCATCGCCCGAATGGGGACCAGTCGCCTCAAGCGGCTCGAGAATCTCGGCGAGATCCTTGAGCACGGAGGGGTCAGGCCCGCTGGGCTTATCGTTGTCGGACGCGAGCGGGTCTCACATAGCTCCTACTACGAAACCGGAGCGATGGCCGTCGATGAACAGGTCGCCTGACGCGTGCACACCTGGCCCCAGCGGATCCGTTCTCCTCTAACTCCGCTGGTCGCAACAAGCGCGGTCCTGACCGTCGCCGTCGGTGCGCTTAGCGGGATTCAGCCGCGACTCGGGATCCTAGCGGCGGTTGGCGTGGTGTTCGTCGTGCTGGTCTTGACTAATCTGCAGATCGGGTTTGCGGCGATGGTGATGTTCGCGTACCTAGAGGTGCTCTCCGTCCTCGGTGGCGTGAGCCTCGCCAAGGTGGCGGGCGCGCTAATCGTGATCGCGTGGGTCGCAACCATCAGCATAGGTGGACGCAACGAGCGCAACCTGTTCACCGTCCATCCGGCGTTCACTTACCTGGTGCTCGCGTTCCTTGGCTGGAGTGCGATCTCGGTTGCTTGGTCGGAGTCCTCCTCTACCGCACTCACGAGCGTGAGTCGCTACGCGCTCAATGCTTTCCTGCTTCCGATCGCGTTCACGGCCGTACGTAATCGACGTGACGCGATGCGCATCCTCGCCGCCATCGTCATCGGCGCGAGTATTGCCGCCGTCTCTGCCATCGTTGCGCCGCCACCTCCCGAATCGGCGATCTACGGACGAGCGGCGGGGACGGTCGGCGATCCCAACGAACTCGCGGCCGCCCTCCTCGTAGGCCTCGCCGTAGCGGCAGCTTTTGCTGTGAACCGTCACATCAGCCCTCCGCTACGCGCACTCGCCAGCATCTCGGCGGCTCTGTGCCTCACCGGCATCCTCTTGTCGCTTTCGCGTGGGGGTCTGCTCGGTGCCGCCTGCGCATTGCTGATCGCGGTCGTGGTGGGCGGGCGGTGGCGCGGGCGCGTGCTCGCGTTGTCCGGAGTGCTCGCGGTGCTCGCTGTTGGCTATTTCGCGTTCTTTGCCTCGCTACCTGCGAAACAGCGTGTCGTCAACGTCGGAGCGGAAGGCGGCACCGGCCGTCTGGATCTGTGGACGGTGGGTCTGCGCATGATCGAAGCCCATCCTCTCAACGGCATTGGCAGCGGTGAGTTCCCGGTCTCTTCCGTGCACTATCTCCTGCGCCCTGGCCTGATCCAGAATGGTGCGTTCATCCTCTCCACTCCGAAGGTCGCGCACAACACGTACCTAAACATCACGGCCGAGTTGGGAATCGTCGGGGGCATTCTGTTCGTAGCGATGATTGTCTTCTGCGTCGGATGTGCGCTGCTAGCTATCAAGCGCGTAACGCGGGCGGGAGACGAGTGCATGGAGATACTCATCCGCGGCTTCGTGGTAGCGATCGGCGGCTACCTGGTCACGCTGCTGTTCCTTTCTGAGAGCACGGTCAAGCTCTTTTGGATTCTGCTCGCGCTTGGACCGGTGCTGCTAGCGGTCGCCACTGCGATCGATCGAGACGCTCAGCAACACGCGGCGCTCGCGGCGCCTCCCTGAGTCCGTACCCGGCCTCACCTGGACTCAAGTGAGGTTACGTCGGGGAATCAAACGACGGATCACCGCGACGTCCTCTCGCCCAAGCTCACCCAGAAGGACCAGCGCCGCGACATACACCAACGAGCCGGCCACCGCTCCCAGCAGCATCACGGGAATCCCAACTCGCCCCGTCCCCAACAACGCAAGAACGCCGACCGTGGCGCCTCCGGCGAGAATGCTTCGCGCCAAAGTCAGCAGGAACGGGCGAACCAGCAGACCGCCCCGCTTGCGCAGTATCCACACGTGCGCCGGCACCCACAGCACGTAGGCGACGCTCGTGCCGACCGCACCGGCGACGATGCCGATCTTGGGCAGCAGGACGATGTCGATAATCACGTTCGCGGAGAGCATCACCACCGCGATCGGGACGCGCCGCCAGGCCTCACCGAGGTAGTTGACGCTGAGCGTCGTCAGCTGCGCGATGCCGGAGAGCAGCACGAACGGCGCCAGCGCGCGCAACACTCCGGTGGCTTCAGGGTACTTGTCACCGAACAGCAGGCTCATGATCGCTTCCGGCCAGATCAACAGAGGCGCAGTGACGAGCATCTGAACGATCGTCAGATAGCGAATGCTCTCGCCGAGCAACGCGACGTCGTCATCATTACGCCGCTGCGTCAGCCGCGGTGCAACCGCCGAGGCAACCGCCGCCGCCGGGTACTCGAGAAACACAGTCAGACGCATCGGCAAGCCGAATGCAGCGATCCGCGCACCCCCACCGATGATCGCGGCGATCAGCAATACGTCGATGCTGACGAACAGCCGGAAGGCGGCGTCAACGAGAAGCAACGGACCGGCATATCCCATCAGTCGGCGAGACGACACCGCCGGGAGCTTCGGCTCCGCGAGCTGCTTGCGGCCGCGGCGCGCGCCAAGCGTTCTACGGGCGAAGGCCGCAGCCACTATCACGCCGATCGAGAATCCGGCTGCGCGTCCGAACGCCGCTGCGGCAGCCGTCCCGCCGATTATCACCAACGGCACGCTCGCGCTGACTTCGGCGACGCTCTCGACGGTCGCGAGAAGAACGTTGTACCGAAGTTTGCCCAGCGCGATGAACGCGCCGAGGAACAGGTTGAACAACGTCTGCGCGAATAGAGCGATCGCACTGGCGCGCAAGGCCCAGACGGCGTCGCCGGTGCCGAATATGTGACAGATCGGCTTTGCCAGTACAAAGAGCGCGACCGTGGCTGGAAGGCCTGTCAGCAGCTTGAGCCGCAGCGCGGTCGCAAAGACCGCAGCGGCGGCACTCGGCTGGTCTCGACGCTCGGCCATGAAGCGACCCGTCGCGCTGCCGATCCCAACGTCGGCGAACAACGTTGCGATCGCGATCACGCTGAGCGCGAAGGTGAACGCGCCGAACTGATCGGGAGACAGTTCGCGTGCGAGGAAGATTGTGAGAATCGCCGTCAGCACCCCACCGACAAGTTGGGCGGTGAGGGCGAACGTGGCGCTGCGGCTAACCCGTTCGTCACTCATCTGATCACGCCGGCGGCCCGCCGCGCTGCCGGCATCGAGTGTGGGCGCAGCATTTCGCGTACCCTACGGCGTCGCTGTGATGAACGATCTTCTGATCCTCTGCTACCACGCGGTGGATCCAGCCTGGCCGGCGGATCTGTGCGTCTCGCCGGACGCATTGGAGCGCCAGCTCAGCGAGCTCGCTCGCGCGGGCTACCGTGGAGCGCGCTTCAGCGACGCGCTCAGCGAGAAGCAAGGCGGCCGCGTTGTCGCGATCACCTTCGACGACAGCTATCGCTCGGTGCTCGAGCTGGCAAAGCCGCTGCTCGACCACCACGGCTTTCCGGGTACGATCTTCGTCCCCACCGACTGGGCGGGCGCGGAGCAGCCGATGCGCTGGGACGGGATCGAGCAGTGGCTCGACACACCTCACGAGGACGCCCTGCGCGCGCTCGACTGGCAGGAGCTCGGCGAACTGGCCACCGCCGGCTGGGAGATCGGCTCGCACACGTGCTCGCACCCACATCTCCCGGCGCTTGACGACGCACGACTGGCACACGAGCTGGCGGCCTCCAAGGCCCTCATCGAGGAGCAGCTGAGCCGCCCATGCACCGCACTGGCATACCCCTACGGAGACGTCGACGCGCGGGTGCAAGATGCGACGCAGCGTGCCGGCTATCGCTGGGCGGGGACGATCCCGCGTGTTCTGCCGCCCGTACACCCGCTGCTGTGGCCGCGAGTGCCGATCTATCACGGCGATGACGCGCACCGGTTTCGGGTGAAGGTCTCACCGCCGCTGCGGCGCCTGCGCGCGTCGCAGCTGGGCCGCGCGCTCGACCGGCTGCGGGTGTCACGGACGCGCGGAGACGCCGGCGGCAGCGGAACAGCCGCCTAATTCCGGTCACCGCTTTGCGCGCCCTAGAGTGCGAGGGGTGATCGACCTCCATTGCCATGTCCTCCCGGGCATCGACGACGGGCCAGCAACAATCGACGATGCGGTCGAGCTAGCCCGCGACGCGGCGACCGTCGGGACGCGCGTGCTGGTGGCGACCCCACACGTGAACCGGCGCTTCGCCAACGACGCCGCCACGATCGCGACTAAGGTGGCCGAGCTTAACTCTCGGCTGATCGCCGAGGTGATTTCGGTCGAAGTGCGCCCGGGCGCCGAGATCGCGATCTCCCGCGCCGTCGAACTCCAGCCCAAGGAGCTGCAGCGGCTGACGCTCGGCGGCGGGCAGTGGTTGTTGCTCGAGCCTCCGTTCACGCCGCAAGCCAGCGGCTTGGACATCCTGCTCCAGGACATCCAGCGGCGCGGCCATCGGATCGTGCTCGCCCACCCGGAGCGCTGTCCGGCGTTTCGGCATGAGCCGCGCATGCTGCGCTCGCTCGTGAGCGAAGGAGTCCTCACCTCGATAACCGCGGGCTCAATCGCGGGGCGGTTCGGAGCCGAGGTGCGACGCTTCGCGATGGACCTCGTGGCCGAGGGGATGGTTCACAACGTCGCTTCAGACGCTCACGACCGGCAGACGCGACCGCCGAGCATCGCCGCCGAGCTGGCCCAGAGCGGGCTCGGCGCATTCGCCGACTGGTGGACGCGCGATGTGCCAGAGGCGATCCTGAGCGGGGGCGAGATCCCGTCGCGGCCCCGTGTCCCACTCCCGCAGGGCTTTCCCCCGCGACGCTGGCGCTGGAGCCGAGGCCGACCCACGCGTGCTTCGTGATCCCCATGATCATCTCCGTCAACACGAACACGACGATCGCTACCAAATCCAGGTGGTAGGTATGAACTCAGACAGCCAGATATGAACGCAGACAGCCTGCCGAGAGATTCGGCACTAGCGTCGCTGCTCGGTTCGCGTACGACTATCGTGTAGAGATGGCAGGACATCTGCGCACTTACAGGGCACGACGCCCGCATAAGATTTTCATCTCACTGGTGTTCGGGCTCTGCATGCTGGCAGGGCTTGCGCCGGTCGGTCGTGGCGAGCGCACAGCAACAGCACATCTGTCCACAACCGTCCCTCTTGGGGGCGTGAACGTCACAGCCGTCTACGGCGGCACCAGCCTAGCCAGCGCGGATCGCGAAATCGCCCTTGCCCGTGCGCTTCAGGCGAAGGTCATACGCACAGATGTGCCCTGGTCCTCTCTGGAGCCGCTCGGCCCAGGGCAGGTAGACCAGGGAGCGCTGGCTTCCTTGGATCGCCTGATCGATGACGCGTCTGCCGTCGGCATCCGCGTGATCGCGACGGTGGACAGCACGCCGTGCTGGGCTTCCTCGGCGCCAGCATCGCTGCTACACCAGTGCGCACAGGGGCGCTCGGGTCCGGCAAGCGCATGGCCGCCAAGCAACCCCGCCGACTATGCCGCCTTCGTCGCTTACCTGGCCCAGCGCTACGGAACGCGCCTGGCGGCGATCGAGGTCTGGAACGAGCCTGATCAAGCCAACCAGCTCTACTTCGCCGGCCCCGAAAAGCCCCGCCGCTACGCCGCCATCCTAAGGGCAGCCTACCCAGCGATCAAGCAAGCTAACCCCGACGTGCCCGTACTCGCGGGCTCACTCGTCGGCGCAAACGGGGTTTTCCTGCGTGCTCTCTATGCCGCGGGCATCAAAGGCTACTACGACGGCTTGGCCGTGCACTTCTACACCCTGACCCTCGCCTCACTGCGCTCGATCCACGAAGTGCAGCTGGCAAGCGGAGACACAAAGCCCCTGTGGCTCGATGAGTTCGGCTGGAGCAGTTGCTGGCCGCGATACAGAGTCCAACAGGAACAGGCATGCGTTACTCCCCGGATCCAAGCGCGAAACATCGCCGATACCTTCCGCTCGCTCGCTCGCACCCATTACATCGCCGCTGAGGTGCTCTACAAGCTGCGTGGATCCGTCTCGGAAAACTTCGGTGCCGTGAACGCGACAGGAACCCGCAAGCCGTCGTTCGGAGTCCTCTCCGGAGTGCTCGCCTCGCCGTTCGGACACATCAGCCCGGTCACCCTGAGCCTGCGCAGACGCGGCGGCCGGGTGCTGGCGAGCGGGTCCGGGCCTGTCGGTGACTACATGGAGCTGGAAGCCTTCCAGGGTGGCGTACTGCGCTATAAGGCCCTGTTCACACTCGACCGCTTCAACAGCTACTCGATCGGGCTGCCGCGGGTGCTGGGCACCAGCGGCATACGGGTACGCGTCTACCAGTACTGGGCAGGAACTGGCAAAGCCGCGCAGCGCGGCATCTGATCACTCCGCGTTGTGCAGCAGCGCCGCAAACGTCAGTGCCAGGATCTTCACGTCAAGGCCGAGCGACCAGTGGGCGATGTAGTAGTTGTCCCACTCCACGCGCTCGGCAAGTGAGGTCTGCCCGCGCAGGCCGTGAACCTGCGCCCAGCCGGTGATCCCTGACTTGACGCGGTGGCGATCGTCGTAACGGATGATGTCTTGATGAAAAAGCTCCACGAACTCAGGACGCTCGGGGCGCGGTCCGATGATGCTCATCTCGCCGCGCAGGACATTCAGCAGCTGGGGTAGCTCGTCCAGCGAAAAGCGCCGCAAGAAGCGGCCGATTGGAGTGCGCCGGTCGTCTCCCTCAACTCCTCCCGGCGCGGTATCGCCTCCCAGCAGGAACTCAAGCGCAGTCGAGTCATCGGCGCTCAGCTCCGTCTGTCCGGGCGCCAGGCGCATCGAACGGAACTTGTAGAGGTCGAACACCTTGCCGTCACGGCCGACGCGGCGCTGGGTGAACAGCACTGGCCCGGGCGAGCTGAGACGCACGGCGAGCGCCGTGCAGAGAAGCACGGGTGAAAGCAGCACCATCAATACTGTCGCAAAGACGCGGTCGAAGCCGTGCTTGAGCGCGAACTGCACTCCCTTCGGGTTGATCGTCGTGAAAGACATCAGCGGCAGGCCTCCGACCGTGTCATAGCCCACGCGGTTGTTGATCGTGTCGAACATCCGCGGGACGACCGAGACCTCGATGCCAAGCTCCTGGCAGCGCTGGATCAGGCGGCTCACGCGAGCGTCGGCCACCGAAGAGAAGGCCACGATCAGGTTCTTGACGCCCGTTCGTGCCACGGTCTCGTCGAGATCCTCGGCCGTACCCACCACCGGCACATCACGGCCGCCCACCTCCGCTACCGTACGCGGATCGTCGTCCAGGAATCCCACCGGGGTAAGCCCATACTCGGGATGGTTCTCCAGGCGACGCGCCACCTGCGCCCCGACCACTCCGGCGCCCATGATCAGCACAGGCTTGCCGACCAGCCGCCGGCTCCTCGCCATACGCTGAGCAAAGGACAGGGCCATGCGCCCAGCGCCGATTGCCAGCAGCGCGAACAGCCACAACCGCACCGACTCAGACTGCTTCGGTGCCTGCCCATTCGCGAACAGACCGAGCATCATCACCGTCATCGCCGCGACGGACACGGCGCTCAGGATAGGCACCACGCCGTCGAGCACAAGCGCACGCAGCCGCGTGCGATAAAGCCCGCGTAGGTAGAGCAAGAGCATGACCAGCGGTGGCATCGCCAGCAGTGGCGCGCGAACCGCAGACACGTGGAATAAGCCATGCACGCCACCGAGGGTAAGCACCACCGCCATGCACAGCAGCACAAAGTCGATCGCGGGGCGCAACACACCCCAGCCAGGGCCGTCCAGCAGCCATTGCAAAGGTCCGCCGAACGCCCCGCTCCGCAGCGTATGCGGCTGGTGGGCTTCCCGCGTTGCGGGAAGCCCACCGGTCAGCGGAAGTGTCGTAGATGTCTGCTGGGTGATGCTTGGTGGGTCCATGTATGGAGGGCGTCCTTGTCCCTTACTCAGTTACTCGGATCATGTATCGCATCCCTTTAGCTACCGGTGCTTCCTGTCACTGCAATCCGCGTCAAGCGCCTAGTGAGCACTGCTGTTAGAGCCAGAGCGCCGAGAACTAGCAGGACATACAGGAGATCCGTGCCGGAGAGCCCGAGCATCCCAGAGTCTGCCACAGCCGACGTGGCGGCTGTGCCCCGTTCTGAGATGGAGTCCGGGCCTGAGGGCTTACCGAGTGTCTGCCCGGTAGCGCCAGTGGCCTGCTTGCCATGGACGTAACCACCAGCAGCATGCGCGCGGGACGACGCGATCCGCGCGCCATCCACCAGCAGGCCTCTGCTCGCCGAAGAGATAGAAGAAGATCCAGCTGAGCCCGAGCCCCCTCCCGACCCTCCTCCGCTGCGAGGGCCGTTCAGGAGGGCCGAGCCGAGGATCGTCTGGTCGCCCTCACCAGGACCGCCGTAGCCGCCGAGCAGGGGGCTGGCAGATACCAACGACGGCATGGAGGCCGCTATGACCACCAGCGAGGCCAGTGTCAAGAGAGTCGTGCGATGGCTTGTCATACGTCCCTACCTTGGGTTCCTTTCCGTGGCCCGAGCGACTCCGTGTCCGCCCCCCATGCCATGTGCCGTAATTCGCCCGCCCTCCGTCTCTAGCTATCGCCCCCGCGAGCGCCAAGGTCAGCGCAACGACCCCAGATTCTTCTCATAAGGTTGTTCTCATAAGCTAGCGAAGGTTGGCGGTCTTGTCGAATAAGAAAACGTTGTTTCGGCCCCCAAACACGGCACCTTCACGCGAGTTGCTGAGCTTTGAGCAGGATTGAGCGGTTCAGCTCCCCGACGCTCACGCGCTTTCCTTCCCCTACCAGCCGCAGAGCTTCTTGAGTCAGCGGATCTCGCGGGTTCAGTCGCGCGGCTCGCTGAAGCAGCTCGAGCGCCTGATGGGGCTTGTTCTCGGTCGAGGCGATCGCTCCACGCTCCAGCGTGGCATATGCGTCGCCGGATGTGCGCCCGAGCGCCAGCGCGAACTCGTGGTCTGCGCGCGCCAGGTCGCCGAGGCGCAGCGCAATGCTCCCGGCCACCAGATACGCCTCGTCGCTCAGAGGATTCAACTGCGCCGCGTCGTTCAAGCGAGCGTACGCCGCCTGCGGCGCCTCCGTCCAAACACGCGCCGCGCTCTGAACCTGTAGCTGGCTCAGCCACGGAGCCGCCAGCGACAGTGCCACCGCCACTGCTGTCAATGCACCCACGCCTATGCCCAGTCGGCGCAACGCCGTCCGCCGCCCGGACACGCTCTCGGATGTGAGATATGTTCCGGTGGCTGCTCGCGGCGTCAGCGCACAGGCGATACCGAGCAGCGCAAACGCCGGCGCCCCAAGCCCCGCGAACTCCCAGAACCAGTCAATCGAGCCGTGCACCGACCAATAGGCGAACCCGCCAAGCGCGGCCGCGACCACCGCGCGCCCTAGCGGATCTCCTCCACGGAGGCCGCGCGCAGCCGCCACCAGCGCGGCTCCCAGGCCGATCAGCGCCAGCAAGGCTCCGGTCACGCCCGTCTGCACAAGTGTGCGCAGCTCGACGCTATGCGGGTAGTGGGGAGTCTCTTCGCTGCGGCCATGCACCAGGTACTGCTGCTGGAAGTTGTCTGCGCCGATCCCGGCCAGCGGATGGGCGGCGAACTCGTCCAGCGCCACTCGGTAGAAGTCGTAGCGCTGGCTCCCCAGCCCGCTCGTCAGCCGGTTGCCTGAGGCGTTGGCGGCATATCCGCGCGGGCTCTTGAACGTGTCCCAGCCATGCCTGATCCGCGCCACCGGATCGCCCGCGGCCACCAGACCGCCAGCGACCACGGCCACGAGCGTGGCGATTGCAATTGCTCCGACGGCGTTACGGATCCGCGCGTGAGATGTCTCCGAGAAGGTCCTCCGGGTCTCGATTGCGGCGCCCAGCGCCACGATTAGGCCGACCGCGATAGCTGCCGCTATCGCGGTCGCTATCGCGCTGTGCACGGTTGTGGTTGTCACCTCTCCGTTACGGAGGTGGTCACCCACCCTGAGTATCGCCGGCGCAGCTGTCCCGATACCTGCCGCCAGCGGTACCAACACGACAAACGTACGCACACGCCCCGGCAGTAGCGCAAAAACGAGCACGAGCATCAACGCCGTCGCGTATATCGAGCCACGGCTCTGACTGAGCAGCGCCACCTCCGCCAGCAGCACCGCCCCGCCGGCGAGCACGCCCCGCAGAGCCCACGGCAGCCGCTCGCTGCGCGCGAGCAGCACCGCAGGCCAGAATGCCATCAGCCACTGAGCAGCACTGGCATTGACGTAACCCGCGGGATAGACAAGACGTCCTTCAAGCGTCAGCCTCTGCAGACTCGCGCTCGTGATGTCGTTCAGACGCAGGGCCACGAACGCCGCCAGACAGATCATCGCCAGCGTCCATGCTCCCAGCAGCAGAGCCGCACTCACGCCCCGCTGAGACCAGAGCGCGAACAGCGCAAACACGAGCAGGTACAGCAGCGTGCGGTTCGCGCCTTCCCAGGCATCGCCCGGAACGTCGGCCCAGAGGATGGAGAGGAAGCTCCACGCGGTGAACAGAGCAAGACACCCCACCGCTATGCGCACCGCCATAGGCACGTCTCGGAGGCGAAGCGGGACGCTCCACAGTGCGATTGCCAGCAGCGCGAGCACGATCAGACCCCCCGGCGCCCAATGAGTGACCGGGTAGCCCGTCTGATCGGTGGCCCATACGATGAACAGCACGACCGCCATCAACGTCGGCACCGTCGTCGGGGCCTCGCGCAGCGACGCCGTGAGCCCCGTGAGCCTGCTCATCATTGAGCCTACGATAATCGTCGCTGTGGCCGACCCCTCACAGCTCGTCCGCTTCTACGATGACGCCTACTCGAAGGACCCCGCCGAAGCGCACCTCTATGCGCGCTGGCGCGCACTCTCCGCCGCCGGTAAGGCCAACCACGTGCTCGAGCTGTGCACCCGCGCTGGCATACAGCCCAGCAGCACGCTCGAGGTCGGTTGTGGCGACGGCGCGTTGTTGTGTGAGCTCTACAATCGCGGCTTTGGCGGGCGCCTCGCCGGCGTGGAGATCACTCAAGCGGCCGTCTCAATAGCCCGCACCCGTACTCAGATCGAATCGGTCGAACTCTACGACGGCCTGCACCTGCCGGTTCCCGACGGGACCTATGACCTCGCGATCCTCTCCCACGTCCTCGAGCACGTCCCCGACCCCCGGGCCCTCCTCGCCGAGGTCGCTCGCGCAGCCCGGGCCGTGCTAATAGAGGTGCCGCTCGAGGAGAACATCTCAGCCAAGCGTGCCTCCAAGCGCGATCACGCCGAGGAGGTCGGCCACCTCCAGCGCCTCTCCCGCTCCGCCGCACGGCAGATCGTTGCGCGCGCTGGGCTGTCGATCCTCTGTGAGGTCGAGGACCCTCTGCCCCTCGAGGTTCACCGCTTCTTCGCCACTGGCCACCCGGCGCGCGCGATGGCCACCCTCAAGTGGGCTGTACGGGGCTCACTTCACGGCCTGTCTCCAGCCCTGGCGCAGCGGCTCTTCACGGTGCACTGGGCGTGTCTGTGCGAGCCACCGGCCGGGTAGCGGCGGAGAACAGCAGCGACAGCACCTTCCCCATCAGATCGTCGGGCACCGCCTCTGGGTCGGCCAGCTTCTGGCGGGCGATCCCGTCAGCCAGCGCGTCGATCGCCACCGCCAACTGCTCCGCCGGGATGGCCAGCTCGAGGTCGAACTCGCGCACGCCATCGGCGATCAGCTGCGTCAACACCTCCCTCATCTGGGCGAATCGTTCGGCCACCTTCGGCCTCACCTGTGGATCCCGCACGCCGTAGGCCCAGAACTCCATGAACAGCAACAACAACTCCGGCTCGCGCTCGATCATCATCATCCACTGCCGCGCACCGCCCGTCGCACGCTCGGCCACCGACGTGCGCGCGCTCACCGCTTCTGAGATCTCGCGTGCGTGCTCTTCGATCTCCCGCTCCATCAGCACGAGGAACAGATCCTCCTTGCCGTCGAAGTTTGAGTACAGAGCCCCCGTGGAGAACCCCGCCTCGGACGCCACCTCCTCGACTGAGGCGCCGTGAAAGCCGCTGCGCGCGAACACACTCCGCGCCGCCGCCAGCAGCCGCTCACGCGTATGCGCCTTGCTCTGCTCGCGTGTCATACGCGTCGTCTCCACCGGCTCCATTCTACTTGACAGAGCAAATGCTATTGCGATAACGTTCGTTATCCATCCTGGCCAGCGCAGAGATATAGGAGCAGTCACATGGCGACCGCAACAAGACCGGCAGACTCCGCCAATCTGGCCAGCCTGCCAACCGACGCGATCACTTACGAGGACCTCTACGCTCGCTGGGAGCGTGGTAACTGGAAGGCCACCGAGCTCGACTTCACCGAAGACGCCCGCCAGTGGCAGGAGGAGTTCACCGAGTTTGAGCGCCAAGCGGCGCTCTGGAACTACTGCCTGTTCTTCTGGGGCGAGGACGCGGTTGCAGACAATCTCTCCCCTTACATCGACGCGGCGCCGCTGGAGGAGCAGAAGTACTTCCTCACCACCCAGCAGGTCGAACGAGGCTCGCCACGCTGTCTTCTTCAAGCGCTTCATGCAGGAGGTCTGCGGGATCGGCGACGGCACGATGTCAAGCGGGCTGGAGGCGATCAAGCCGCAGCTGACGCCCGGCTTTCGCAAGATCTTCGACCGCCTTGACCGGATGGCAGACGAGCTGCGCGCTGACCACTCAAAGCCCCAGCTCGCCGCGGCAATCACGCTCTACCACATCGTCATCGAGGCGGCCCTCGCCCAGCCCGGGCAGCACTTCATATGCAGCTACCTCCAAGAGCGCGACGTGCTGCCCGCGTTTCGCCAGGGGATGGAGAACATCGCCGCCGACGAGCAGCGCCACATCGGCTTCGGCGTCAAGCTCCTCTCCGACCTCAATCGCGAAGACCCCGTCGGGGTCCCCAAGGCGGTCGCCCGCATCCTCCGCGACGTGACCCGGTACACGGCCCAGGTGCTGATGCCCCCAGGATGGGACGAACGCTACATAACCGTCTTCGGCGCCACCTACGACGAGGTCGGCGTCGAGGGCTTGACCTCGATGACCACCAAGCTGCGCTCGGCCGGCCTGGCCACCGAGACGCTGCCCGGACCAGCCCTGCTGCCTCCCGGCCTCTCCCCGCTTGAGGTCTCCCAGCGCGGCCGCACGCTCGCGCAGGCCGGCGTGATCGGCGTGCGCGAAGGTCCCTCCAAGCGCGATCCCGAGACCGTGGCCCTGCTGTTCGACACGATCCGCCGCCAGGTCAACCCCAACCACGGCCTCTCCCGCCCCACCACCTTCCAGTGGGAGTTCACCGATCCCGACGTTCCCACCTGGCACCTCACCGTCAATAACGGCTCATCCGCCGTCGAGCAGGGCGAGGCACTCAGTCCCGACCTGCGCCTACGCGTCGCCTACCAGGATTGGGTCAACATCATCGGCGAACGCCTCGACCCCCTCCGCGCGATGGCCACCGGCAAGCTGCGCCCGCGCGGCAACCCGCTTGCGCTCGCGCGGCTCACCAAGGTCTTCCCGCGCGGCTGAGCTTCTCGCGGGCGCTAGGCGGCGCTACCCGATCCCGAACTCGTGCTGGGCGGCGCCTGCGCCGCTGCCCGTCGCACCTCCGGAGGAGCTCGGTGCTGGTTGCCCGGCGGAAGGCCGGCTTGGCGGTGGACGTGAACTCTCCTGTGCCAGTGAGCGCTCGTCCCCCGCTGGAGGCGGCCCTCGCACTCGTTGCCTTCAGAGTGGAGGACGAACCGGCCGGGGAGGATGTGCTCTGCGCAAGGGCCTGCTCAGGCCCGAACTCGCGGCTGGCTCTCGCCGCAGGAATGAGCGCCGCGCCCGCGCCCCTCGGTGCCGCGGCGCTCCTTAGAGCGCTGAGGCCAACCACGGACTGTGCGCCTGCTATCGACGGGCTCAGTAAGTCTTGCACCGCATGGGCGCTGGTCCTATCCACGTGCACGGCGTGACGCCGGTGGGCGGCATGCCGTGGGGCGATCGGACCTGCGGTGAGCGCGACGCAGCTCGCCCCCACCCCCAGCGCGACCAGGCAGCCGACGGCGAGCTTCGCCCCCACGGGCCCTCCCGCCAGCAACCAGCCTCCCCCCGCGGCGCTGGCCCCAGCTCCTCCCGACGCAGTCAGGGCGCCGCCAATCCCAGAACCCGCCTGCGCGCCCGCCCCGCTGCCCGCCTGCGCTGCGGCGCTCGCTCCAACCCCAGCCCCGGTCCCCGCGAGTGCCGAAGCGCCGAGCACCCCCGGCAGCAGCACTGGTACCGGCAGCACCGCGGCCAGACCGCGCAGCGAGAGGACGTAGGCGCGGCAGGCCGGACATTCGTCGCGATGCATCAGCGCGAGTGAGTAGCGCTCTCCCTCGGGATCAAGGATGCCGTATGCCAAGCCGCGCATCAGCGATCCCTGCTCCTCACACCAGCCTCCGCCGCGGATCGTCTCGACCAGGTCGCCCACCTTGCCCGCCACCCCAGGCCGGCCAGCCCCGGGACCCTCCATCAACTTGCGCATACGAGACTCTGAGATCCCCATCTGCGCGGCCGCCTCCGAGCGCGAGCACCCCTGCAGGTAGCACAGCGCTGCTGCCTGCAGCTCGCGTGTGCTGAGCCGGCCGCGCAATCCCTCAAACACCTGCCGCAGCCTGATCCGGTCGTCCAGCTCGTCCGCGAAGTCGCGCTCCATTGTCGCCCCGCCGGCAACGGACTCCGGCTCTCCCGCATCGCCCGTGGGGTAGACGCGGCGCCGTGAGCGGTGCTCCTCGATCGCGCGGCGGAACGTCACCAGCGTCAGCCAGCCGGTGGGATTCTCAATCTCCTGGCCCTCCAGCACTGCTGTGTAGAGGCCCTGCCATGCCTGCGCATAACAGGCTTCCAGGTCACTCGGGTCGAGGTTCACGCCGCTTGCTCGCAGCCGTCCCCGCACCATCCCCAACACTCTCCCGCGCAATCCCTCGAACTCCTTACGAAGCAAACGCTCGGCACGGTAGCGACGCACGTTGAGGGGACTCATTCCCCAAAATGTTATGACAAATTGCGAGTCAAGCGAATCCTGCGAAATGCTCAATCTGGGCCAAGCTCACCTGACGCATATCCTCGCCCCTGCGCTGCGCCTCGTGCCACTCCACGATCCGCTCCAGCGCCTCCTCGAGGTCCCACGCTGGGGACCATCCGAGATCGCGCCCGGCCGCGGTCGAGTCCAGTGCCAGATAACCGGCCTCCGGTGGGTTCTCCCCCTCATCCAGCTCCCATTTCAACCTGCCGTCCCATAGTGACCCGAGCCGCTCGACGATCCATCCCACCGTTCGCGCGTCGCGCTCGCGCGGGCCAAAGTTCCACGCTCGTGCGACATCACTGCTCAGGCACAGCTCCTCCGCCAGCCGCAAGTACCCGCTCAGCGGGTTCAGCACGTGCTGCCATGGCCGCACCGCCCCCGGATTGCGCACCTTCACAGACTCCCCCGCTCCTACCCCGCGCACGATGTCCGCGATCAGCCTGTCCTGTCCCCAGTCCCCGCCACCGATCACGTTGCCCGCCCGCGCGCTCGCCACGCGCGCGGCGGTCTCTGCAGAGAAGAACGAATCGCGATAGGCCGCCGTAACCAGCTCCGCACAGGCCTTCGAGCTGGAATATGGATCGCTCCCCCCAGCGGATCGCCCTCGACGAACTGCCGGGGATTCTCAGACGAATTGGCGTAGCACTTGTCTGAGGTGACGACCACAACCGCCCGTACTGAGTCGCCAGCGAGGCGGACGGCCTCCAAGACGTTGACGGTGCCCATCACGTTCACTTCGTAGGTCATCGCCGGATCCCGCAGCGAGCGCCTCACCAGCGGCTGAGCCGCCAGATGCAGCACAATCTCGGGCCGCGTCTGGCTAATGGCCTCGCTCACTGCGTCGGTGTGGCGAACGTCAACCGCCAGCTCACCGGCCATTTGTGAGCCGACGCCGGCTAGCGCATACAACGAGGGCTCCGTCGGCGGCCCGGCGGACAGGCCGGTCACCTCCGCACCCAAGCCCTGCAGCCACAGCGCCGTCCACGCGCCCTTGAAACCCGTGTGTCCGGTAAGCAGGACCCTGCGTCCCGTCCAGAAGTCAGAATCGATAGGCACGTCCGCAACCGTATCCCTACAGGGATCTTCTAAGTCCACAGCTAGGCTCGTGTGATCTCCTCCACCCCCACACCCATCCCGCCTCAGACCGCCGAGATTCTTGGCATCCCGCTCGCTATATCCGACTACGCTGAGGTCCTCGACTGGATGGAGGCGATGATCGCAACCGACCAGCGCGGGTATCTGACCGCCGCCGCGGTCAACCTCGTGATGAAAGCCCAGGAGGAACCCCTCACGAGGCAGGCCACCCTCGGCGCGACGCTCGCCGTCCCCGACGGCCAGCCCCTGGTGTGGGCGCTGCACGCACTCGGCCACTCCCGCGCCACCCGCATCTACGGGCCCGACCTGATGGGCCACTTCTGCGCGCGGGCCGCCGCCAAGGAAATTCCCATGTACCTGTACGGCGGCCGCGACGCACCGGCGCGTGAGCTCCTGGCCCGCCGCCTGAACGAACGCTATCCCGGTATTCGCATCGTAGGAGGCAACTCTCCGCCGTTCCGCCCGCTCACGCCAGAGGAGGACGAATGGGCGCTCGCCGACATCGAAGCCTCGGGCGCCCAGGTGGTGTGGGTGGGCACGGGCCAGCCCCTCCAGGAGCAGTGGATGCGCCGCGTCCGCCCACGTCTGTGGACGCCGCTGCTGGTCGGCGTGGGCGCGGCCTTCGACTTCCACGCCGGCCTTGTCTCCCAAGCCCCGCCATGGATGCAGCGCAACGGCCTGGAGTGGATCTATCGCCTCTCGCGCGAGCCTCGCCGCTTGTGGCCGCGCTACGCCCGCTACAACCCCCGCTTCATGGCGGGCTTCGCACGCCAGTACGCAGGACACAGGCGCTCGGTGAAGCATCGCGCATGAGCCGCGTCCTGATCACAGGCGGCGCTGGCACGATCGGCGCGGCCCTCGTGCGGCGCTTGCTCTCGGACCCCGCCTACGAGGTGCGCGTGGCCGATCTCCGGCCCGCCCCCCAGTGGATGCGCGAGGGCTGTTCGGTCCACACCGGCGATCTCCGCGAGCCCATACAGGCCCACAAGGCGATGGGCGGCTGCTCGCACGTAATCCACCTCGCAGCCCTCACCGGGGGCATCGCCAGCTCCCACCGCCTGCCTCATACCCTCACCGAGGCCAACAACGCGCTGCATAACTCGGTGATCCGGGCGGCAATCGATCTCGAGGTCGAGCGGTTCGTATATGTGTCGTCGTCGGCTGTGTTCGAGCGCGCCACCGAGTTCCCGAGCACCGAGGATCACCTGCTGCAGTGCCCTGTGCCGCTCTCCGCCTACGGCTTCTCCAAGCTCACTGGCGAGGTCTACTGTCGCGCCGCCCACGACGAGCACGGCCTGCCCTACACGATCTGCAGGCCGTCGGGCACCTACGGCCCGGGCGAGATCCCTCCTCCCGAGCCGGGCAGCACCCATCTGGTGGCAGACCTGATCTGGAAGATCCTCTCCGGGCAGCGCCCTCTGCAGGTCTTCGGCTCTGGCCAGCAGACCCGCACGCTCACCCACGTGCAGGACGTCGCCGGCGGCATCCTCGCCGCGATGAGCTCACCCGCGGGACTGAACGAGGACTTCAACATCTCCGCCTTGCGCGAGCTCACCGTCGCGGAGATCGCACGCATCGTTTGGGAGGCATGTGGCGAGGACCCCGCGGCCTTGACGCTCGAGCACCTGCCGGACTTTCCCATCGACGTGTCCCGCTGCTGGCCATCGGCCGGGAAGGCCCACCATCTGCTCGGCTGGCAGGCGCGCACCGGCCCGCAGGACGGCATCTCAGCGACGGTGGCATGGGTCAGGGATCATGTCCCGGTAGGGTCAGCGCCATGACCGGGGAGCGATCCGCACTGATTACCGGAATCACGGGCCAGGACGGCTCCTACCTAGCCGAGCTGCTGCTCGAGAAGGGCTATCAGGTGCACGGCATGGTGCGCCGCGCTTCGACTGAGAAGTTCGAGCGGATCGAGCACCTGCGCGACCGCGTCACGCTGCACCAGGGCGACCTGCTCGACCAGCGCTCGCTCGTCAACGCGCTGCGCGCATCCAAACCAGATGAGATCTACAACCTCGCCGCGATGTCGTTCGTCGCCGTCTCCTGGATCCAGCCGACGCTGACGGCCGAGTTCACAGGCACAGGTGTCACGCGCATGCTCGAGGCGATGCGCGAAGTCTGCCCGCAAGCGCGTTTCTACCAGGCCTCCTCCTCGGAGATGTTCGGCAAGGTACTCGAGGTCCCCCAGACGGAGACGACGCCGTTCTACCCTCGCTCCCCCTACGGTGTCGCCAAGGCCTATGGGCATTTCATCACTGTCAACTACCGCGAGTCCTACGACCTGCACGCGACCTCGGGAATCCTCTTTAACCACGAGTCCGCCCGCCGGGGGCTGGAGTTCGTGACGCGCAAGATCACCTGGCACGCCGCCGCGATCAAGCACGGCCTCAAGAAGGAACTGCGCTTGGGCAATCTGGACGCGGAACGCGACTGGGGCTACGCCAAGGACTATGTGCAGGCGATGTGGCTGATGCTCCAGCGCGACACACCCGAGGATTACGTGATCGCCACGGGCGAGGCGCACTCGGTGCGCGAATGCTGCGAGGTCGCTTTCGACGAGGCTGGGCTGGGCGATTTCGAGCAGTACGTCAGGATCGACCCCGCGTTCGTGCGCCCGGCCGAGGTCAACCACCTGATCGGCAACCCGGCAAAGGCCGAGCGCGATCTCGGCTGGAAGCCCGAAACCTCCTTCGAGGAGCTGATCCGCCTGATGACCCGCTCAGACCTCGAGCAGCTCGCGGCGCACTGAGCGACATGGGGGTGCCCCTGTTCGATACCTCCTCGCCGCTTGCCGCGCTAGGCGAGGAGCTCCACGCCGCGGTCGGCCGGGTGCTCGACTCCGAGCGCTACATCCTCGGTCCAGAGGTTGACTGCTTCGAGCGGGAGTTTGCCGCTTACTGCTCAGCCTCGCACGCCGTGGGGGTGGCGAACGGGACCGACGCGATCACAATCGCGTTGCGTGCGATGGGAGTGGGACCGGGCGACGAGGTTGTCGTCCCCTCCTTCACGTTCTACGCCTCCGCCGAGGCGATCCCCCCCACGGGGGCGGTCCCCGTCTTCTGCGACATCGATCCGTCCACCTACTGCGTAACCGCCGACACCGTGCGCGCCGCGATGACCCCCCGCACAAAGGCAGTAATCGTCGTGCACCTGTTCGGCAACGTCGCACCGGTCGCCGAGATCGAGGCGCTCGGCGTGCCCGTGCTAGAGGACGCCGCCCAGGCGGCCGGATCGAGCGCTGAGCAGGGTCGCCCAGGTGCGCTCGGCACGGCGGCGACGTTCTCTTTCTTCCCCTCCAAGAACCTCGGCTGCTTCGGCGACGGCGGCATGATCACGACCAGAGACGAGGCAGTCGCCGAACGCGCGCGGGTGCTGCGCTTCCACGGCTCGCGCGACAAGGTCACCTACGAGCACGTCGGCTACAACTCGCGCCTGGATGAGCTCCAGGCGGCGATCCTGCGCGTCCAGCTACCCCACCTCGATACCTGGGCCGAGGGACGCCGCCGGGCCGGTCGCCATTACGAGGAGGCCGGCCTCGGCGAGCTGGTGGGACTGCCACGCCCAGTCCAGGGAACAGCGCCGGCTTGGCATCTCTATGTGGTCGCTCACCCCGAGGTGCAGCGCTTGGAAAGCGCGCTCGCTGCTGCCGGCATAGGCCACAAGGCCTACTACCGCACTCCCGTACACCGCCAGGGCGCGATGCGCCAGTGGGAAGCCGGCGTGGAGCTCCCGGCCACCGAGCACGCTGCGCGCACCCACCTCGCCATTCCGATGAGCCCCGTGCTCAGTCGCGAGCAGGCCGAGGAGGTCGTGGAAGCGGTCAGGGTGCTGTAGGGCAACTACGCCGGGGCCGGCAGGGCGTTGTGTCCGGGTAAGGACGTAGGCGGCCGTCGCCTAATAGGCTGTGTCGCATGAGCGTCACGAGCCAGATTCTCAAGATCCACGCGCAGCTCTACAAGCGAACCGACGGGCGCATAGGGCATCGCATGGTTGGCGTCCCCACTCTGCTGCTCCGAACCACTGGTGCCCGCTCGGGCGTGACCCGGTGCAACAGCCTCGTCTACGCCCGCGACGGGGACGATTACCTCGTCGTCGCCTCCAACAACGGCAGCGATCGTCATCCAGCGTGGCTTTACAACCTCCGCGCAAACCCGGGCGTGGAGATCCAGATCGCCCGCGAACGCCAGAAAGGCACTGCCAAGGCCCTCGAGCCGGCGGACCCCGACTACGACCGCCTATGGAAGATCGTGAACGAAAACAATCGCGATCGCTACAGCGCCTATCAAGAGCAGACGGCCCGGGCAATCCCCATCGTCGTCATCACGCCCAGCTGATCACAGGACGCTGGGCAGGGAGCCAGGGGGTATGGCTTCCAGCTAACGCCAGCGCTCCAGCAGGTCCTCCGCCGGCACCTCGCGCATGGCACGCGCCGGGATGCCCATCACGACGGCCCGTGCCGGCACATCGCAGCTCACCACGGCGCCAGCCGCGACGAAGGCCTCCTCGCCGATCTCCACGCCTGGCGTCAGCACGACACCCCCGCCGACCCGGCAGGCACGGCGCAGCGTGGCACCCCGCAGCGGAGCCTCGGCTGAGTGGCGGCTCATCGTGTTGTCGTTGGTCGTGATCACACCGGGCCCGACGAACACGTCGTCCTCGACGATTGTGAACGCGGTCAAATAGACGCTGGTCTGCACCCGCACGCGGGCGCCCACATAGACATCGTTGTCTACCGTGCTGGCCCGCCCGATCACCGAGCCGGTGCCGATGAGCGAGCGCTCACGCACAAAGCTTTGGTCGCCGAGGATCACTCCCTCCTGCACTTGGGCGCCTGCGAAGACCACCGCCCCGGAGCAGACCTTGACTTCCTTACCGAGCTCCAGCCGGCTGACCTCGCCCGCCGCAGAGGAGCCGGGCGCCAGCCGGGGGCGCTTGCCCAGCACCACGTGATCCTCGATCACGCACCCATCGCCGATCGTGGTGCCATCGTGCACGACTACGTAAGCGCCGAACGACACGCCTCTGCCAACCTGGACATCCTTCCCGAGCAGCAGTCCTGGCGCGCGCGGGTCGGCGCTCAGCACGCTCATAGTCGGACGACGTTCTCGGCGTGTGTGCCACGTGTGACGCCGCGCAGGTCGACCAGTAGGCGGGCATGCTGGGCGATCGTGTCGTGGTCCACGCTTGGGTGGGCGGTGACGATCAGCGTCAGGTCAGCGTCGTCGAGCGCTTCTTCGAGCGGCACGCTGCTCAAGTCATAGCCGGCGAGTGTGGGCACGTGCGGGTCGTGGTAGCGCAGATCCGCGCCGAGTGCACGCAGCAACGTGAGGATCTTCAGGGCGGGAGACTCGCGGATGTCGCCGACACCGGGCTTGTAGCTGACGCCGAGCACCGCGATCCGCGCACCCCTGACCGGAAGACCGGCGTCGTTGAGCACACGCTCAACCTTCGCGACGCAGTGATAGGGCATCTGCTGGTTGACCTTTCCCGCGAGCTCGATGAACTCGGTCGTCATGTCGAACTCCCGCGCGCGCCAGCTCAAATAGAACGGGTTGACCGGCAAACAGTGTCCGCCCATCCCGGGTCCGGGCTCGAAGCGCATGAACCCATACGGCTTGCTCGCCGCGGCCTCGACGACCTCCCAGATATCGATCCCCATACGGTCGGTCAACATCGCCAGCTCGTTCACGAGCGCGATATTCACCGAGCGGAAGATGTTCTCCAAAAGCTTGCAGAGCTCCGCCGCCTCCGGGCTCGAGACCCGCACGAGCTCATCGCATACGAGCCCATAGATCTCCCCGGCGCGCTCCGCACACGCCTCGGTCAGGCCACCGACGACCTTCGGGGTGTTGCGCAGCGTGAAATCCGTGCGGCCCGGATCGACGCGCTCCGGGGAAAACGCCAGATGGAAATCCCGGCCCGCCTTTAGACCAGACTCTTCGAGCAATGGCGCGACCCGCTCTCTAGTCGTGCCGGGGTACGTCGTGGACTCGAGCACCACCAGCTGACCGGCCTGCAGGACCTCCGCAAGTGCGCGGGTGGAGTCGATCAGCGGTCCGAGGTCAGGCTCGCGGTTGCGCGTCAAAGGTGTCGGCACGCAGATCAGGACGGCGTCGGCCCTGGCCAGGTCGGCGTAGCGCGTGGTCGCGTGGATGAGCTGCGCCACCGCTCCAAGCGTCGCGTCGGGAACGTCCTCGATGTAGGAAGTCCCGGCCTCGATCGCGTCGATCTTGCGCTCATCGACATCGACCGCGATCACCTCGCAACCCTCCCCGGCAAACGCCACCGCGAGCGGCAAACCAACATAACCCAACCCGATCACGCCAATGGTCGTCATGACGCCGGGCAGTCTATGGCTTTGAACCCTTACCCGCCTGTGCTTCCAGCGAGCACAGGTCGGCGCGGACCATGCGCTCGACCAGCTCTGAAAACGAGAGCAGCGGCTGCCACCCCAGGCGCTCGCGCGCCTTGCTCGGGTCACCGACACTCGGCGTGCTCTCAGGTGTTCGCACCAGCGCTGGATCCACGCGCAGGTAGCGCCCGGCGTCCAGATCCAGGCATGCGAACGCCGCCTGCGCAAACTCCCCGACAGTATGCGGCACGCCACTTGCCAGCACATAATCCTCAGGTTGCTCCTGCTGGAGCATCAGCCAGGCGCCGCGCACGATGTCACCGGCGAACGACCAGTCGCGTACCGCCTGCAGGTCCCCTAGCGTCAGCTCCTCCTGCAGTCCGAGAGCAATGGCGGCAGCTCCCCGCGTGATCCTGCGCGTCACGAACCGCTCCGGACGGCGCTCGGACTCGTGGTTGTAGACGATTCCCGAGCTGGCGTGTATGCCGTCGTGAGCGCGCAGCACGCCGAGCAGCTGGTGTCCAGCAAGCTTGGCGATCGCGTAGGGCGTCGTGGGGCGGCATGGCGTGTCCTCGCGTTGCGGGCTTTCGATCGCTTCGCCGAACATCGCGCCAGAGGCGGGCACGAATACGTGGGCGTCGGGGACGAGCTCGCGCACGGCCTCCAGAATCGCCGCGGTGGAGTCCACGATCGCGCGGAGCGTCTGCAGCGGTGCCAGCCAAGAGGCCGGAACGAACGAGGGCGCGGCCAGGTGATAGATCTCGCTTGGCCGGAGGAGCTCGACCGCGGCCCTCAGGGAGCCCGGATCGAGCAACTCGCCGCGCACGAGACCGAGTTGCTCACGCAGGTGCCCGGCGCAGCCAAGCCGCTCGGGGTCGCGCAAAACCCCAGCGACCTCATAGCCCTCATCCAGCAGCAGCTCTGCCAGGAACGAGCCGTCCTGCCCGGAGATGCCGGTGATCAAGGCCCGCCGGGTCGCGGTTTCAGCTGGGGACACGGCCGCAGCTTACGTCGCCGCGTCATAGATCGAGGCCAGCGCAGGCGCCACCCTCTCCGGTGCGCACAGGGCACGCACTCGCTGCCGTCCCGACACGCCGGCGGCCCGGTCTCCAGCCAGACGGGTGATTGCCCGGGCCAGCGCGCCCGCGTCTCCCGGCGGCACGAGTCCCTCCTCGCCGAGGAGCTCCGGCAGCGCCCCCACACGGCTGGCGGCTACCGGCAGGCCCGCGGCCATCGCCTCAGCAGCGGCCATTCCGAACGTCTCAGCCGAGCGCGAGGGGACGAGCGCAATCGACGCACCCTCGCGCAGGCGAGCCAGCTCGGCATCATCGACACGGCCCGCGAAGCGCACGTCAGCCTCGCCAGCAAGCTCCTGCAGAGCAGGAAGCTCGGGCCCATCCCCAGCCACGACGAGCGCCACGCCGGCCAAACGACAAGCCTCGATCGCAACGTCGACACCCTTCTCAGGTGCGAGCCGCGAGACGACGAGCGCGTAGGAGCCGGACTCCCCGGCAGCGCGATCGGGACGCGTGCGCACGGGCGGTGGCAGCACGTGTACGCGGTCCCACGGCAGGGGTGCGGCGAGCTCTTGCAGCCGCTCGCGCGCGAACGTGCTCGGAACGATCACCGCACTGGCCTGCTCGGCAAGACGTCGCTGCCACAACGCCAATGACGCACCATAGGCAATCGCCTCGGGCAGGCTACCGCGGCAGTTCAGCCGCACACCCGGCAGCGTGTCCCGCCCATGGCAGCGCGTGCACTCCGCCCCGCGCGTAAAGCACACGCCGGTCGCGCACACCATCCGATACTGGTGCAGATGCAGCACAACACGCGCTCCGGCCTCTCGGGCGGCCGCCAAGGCGCGCCAGCCGAGCGACGGGTGGAGATTGTGGGCGTGCACGATGCGGGCGCCGCTCAGACGAACGGCGCGCGCCACATCCTGACCTTCCAGGCCCCCCCGCAGCAGTCCCACGGCCGCGCGGCCACGGCCTACTGTTGAGGAGTCGCGAGTGAGCAGCCTGGCGGGCTCATCGAGATGAGCATTGACAAGCCAGACGAGGTCCTCGACCGTGCGCTCCTCGCCGCCGGTCGTGCGGTAGCGGTTGTGCAGGAACAGGACCATGTGAGCGTCAAACCTAGACTGTTGCGGCCATGCCCTGCACAGCATCGATCATCATCCCGACCCGCGCACGTCCCGCTTATCTGGAGGTTGCGCTGACTTCGATCGTTCCCCAGGCGGATGCCGCCGGCGCCGAGGTGCTTGTGATCGACGACGCCGGGCCCTCGCTCGCTGTGCGAGCCCTGGTCGAGCATCTCGGCGCCCGCTATGAGTCTCACCCGGGTCAGTTGGGCCTGAACGTGGCACGTAACACGGGTGTGAAGTGCTCGACGGGTGAGCTCGTGATGTTCGTCAACGATGATGTCCGTGCGCAGCCGGGATGGCTTGGAGCGCTGCTCGACGCGGCGAGCGAGCACCCACAGGTGGATGTCTTCACTGGCCCAATCGAGCCTCGCCTGGAGGGCCCAGCGCTACGCAGCTGCGGGCGGGAGGGGCCGCCGGTCACGGCTCTGGACCTCGGCACGAGCGACACCGACGCGCCCTACGCCTGGGGCGCCAACATGACGATCCGCCGCGCCGCCTTAGAGCGAGTGGGCCCATTCGAGGTCTCCCTCGAGCACGCCGGCGACGAGCAGGAGTGGCAGGAACGGCTGCGCACGCAAACACCCGGCGCGAGGATCCTCTACGTCGCCGGGGCCGCCGTCGAGCACCGTCGCGCCGGCCCCGACGCCCGCTTGAGCTCGCTCTCCAGAGCGGCCCACGCACGGGGCCGCGGTGCGCGGCGCTTCGACGCGCGGCGCGCGCAAGCGCCATCCCTTCGGCGAGAGCTACTTACGCTCACCGGCTGCCTCGGGCACGTCATCCGGCGCCGCTGCCCGGCCGGATTGGTGATGGTCGCGCACAGCGCCGGGCGTCTGCGCGAAGCACTGCGCGAACGCCGGACACCGGGCTCACCGCCGGTCGTCGCGGACGATTTCCTCTCAGGCACGAGCGGCAGGGTCGCGGGTCTCGATGCCATTCGCCGTGGCATGCAGGACGAGGCAGTGAACGTCTGGGAGATGGCCAGTGGCCTGCGCTTGCGGCTGAAGATCGCGGCGCGGCGCGATCCGTCCCCGCGGCAGGTGCTCGTTCTCGGTGTCGTGCGCACAGAGCACAACGCGCTGGCACAGTCGATACGCGCCGAGCTACTGAGCTCACGCCATGAAGTGGAGCTGCATACCGAGCCGCCTGGGGGGCTCGGTAAGTTCGAGAACCTCAACCGGATGCTGCTCGCCCATCCGGCCGACGGCCACGACTGGCTTTTGCTCGTTGACGATGACGTGCTGCTACCCCGCGGCTTCCTCGACCGTTTCCTGTTTCTCGCAGAGCGCTTCTCACTCGACCTCGCTCAACCCACCCACCGCTCCTGCTCCCATGCCGCCTGGCCATTGACGCGCCGGCGCCTGTTCAGCGTCGTACGTGAGACCGGCTTCGTGGAGATCGGCCCGGTGACCGCTTTTGCCCGCCGTACCTTCTCGACCCTGTTGCCCTTCCCCGAGCTGCGCATGGGCTGGGGACTGGACGCTCACTGGGCGGCGCTCGCTCGCCAGCAGCACTGGCGCTGCGGCGTACTCGACGCGGTCTCGATCCGCCATCGCGCAGCGCCTGCGGCTTCGGCTTATTCACGTGAGGCAGCGATCGCCGAGGCGCGTGCCTTTCTCGCCGGGCAGCCGTACTTGAGCGCTGTTGAGACACAGCGCACCCTGACCACTCACCGCCGCTGGTGAAGGTCGCCGTCGTAGCGGAGTTCTACCCTCGCCGGGGTGACCCGGTGCTGGGCGTATGGGCGCACCGGCAGGCGCTCGCCGCTCGCGATGCCGGTGCGGAGGTACGCATCCTCGTCCTGCACCGTCTGATCCCCCCGCGTGCCTCATTCGCGGCCGGACCGGGGGGCGTCGCGAACACATTGGCGAGGCTCGTGCGCGAGCCTCGCAAGCAGCTCCATGACGGTCTGGAGGTGTCTTATATCCCCTACGTCTCGCCGCCCCGCTCGGGTTCCTACGCGAGCTGGGGAGCATGGGCCGCACCTTCCCTCGGGCTGGCTCTGCGACGGCTACATCGTTCGTTTGGATTCCAGCTGATCCACGCCCACAACGCCGTGCCGGCCGGTGACGCCGTGCGCCGCGTCCAGCTGGACGTGCCACTGATTGTCTCCGTGCACGGCGGCGATGTGCTCTACATGGCCGCCGATCCGCCAACCGGCAGCGCCGCCGGCGCCGCGGCGGTGTCACGCGGGCTGGGTGCCGCCCGTCTGGTGCTCGCCAACAGCCAAGGAATCGCGGAGCTGGCACGCACCCATGGGGCCGGCGAGACGCGTGTGGTGCACCTCGGCGCCGAGCTGCCTGCGACCCCGTATCCGTCGCGGCGCGCGGGGACAGGAGCCCACCCAACGATCGTAACGGTTGCCCATCTTGTTGCCCGCAAGCGCCATGCCGACGTCCTGCGCGCCCTGGCGGTGCTCGGGCAGCGACATCCAACGCTGCGCTACTCAATCGTCGGCGAAGGCCCCGAGCGAGTGGCGCTGGAAGGACTCGCCGCTCGGCTGGGAGTCGCCGGGCGGGTCGAGTTCCACGGGCAGTTGCCCCCCGCGGAGGCGATTGAACAGGCACGCCAGTGCACACTGTTCGTGATGCCCTCGACCGAGGAGGCATTCGGGGTGGCCTACATCGAGGCGATGGCGGGCGGCCTGCCCGCGATCGGATGCCGCGGTGAGCCAGGGCCCGAGGAGATCGCCGCCGCCGGCGACGGCTTCATGCTCGTGCCTCCCGGCGATATCGAGCGGCTCACCCAGCGCATCGACGAGCTTCTGTCCGATACTCACCGGCTGCGCGAGGCTTCTCAGCGCGCGCGCGCGACTGTGGCCGCCCATTTCACTTGGGAGCGCTGTGGTGTGCAGACGCTCGCCGCTTACGAGCACGCCCTGCGGTGAAGCCCGTTCTGTTCGTCACCTCCCATGCGCCGCCCGATCGTGTGGGCGCATTCGCACGTCTGCACGCGCAGGAGAACGTCGAGTTCGCGCTATTCGGGGGGCGTTCCCGGCACGGCGCCAGCGTCGCCGGCCAAATGCCGTCGCAGGCGCTGCCCTTCCCGCACCGTCACCTGCGCCAGTATGAAACAGCGGCGCTGGCTGCGAGCGGGGACTACCGCGCCGTCGTCTCCTCCACCGGCGGTCGCGTAGCCTTGCCGGCAAGTTGGGCGGGCACACGTCGCGCGCGTGTGCCGCTGATCCTCTGGGCCTCGCTGTGGGCGCACCCCCGCAGCGCAGCACACGTGCTCAGCTATCTGGCACTGCAACGCCTGTATCGCTCCGCGGACGCCGTCGTGACCTACGGATCGCACGTCAGCGCCTACGTCAGCGCGCACGGCGCTCACAACGTGCATGTCGCCCCGCAGGCCGTAGACAACGACTTCTGGAGGGCTCCTGAGACCACCCCCCCGCGCTGGCCAGCCACGGGCCGGCCGGGGTGGCCTGAGCAAGCTGGAACAAAGTTCTTGTTTGTAGGCCAGGCCCGGCCGGGAAAAGGGAGTGAGGGTACTGACAGAGGCCTGGCGTACAGCGGGTCTTAAGGCCCCAACCGCCGCGCTAGCCATCGTCGGCGTGGGATCTAGCCCCCTTGGGTCCCCGCCGGCGGCGCGGCGGGACGAGCTGGGGATGAGGACGAGGTTCTCTGGATGGATGCCGTGCCGCCAGTGGAGCTGCGCAACCTCTACGCCGGCTGCGACGTCCTGGTAGTGCCATCGATCCCGACACGCACGTTTCGCGAGCCCTGGGCCTTGGTTGTGAACGAGGCAATGAACCGCGGCCTGGCAGTGATCGCAAGCGACGCCGTCGGCGCGGCCGCCGGCGGCCTGGTACGAAACGGGCGCAACGGTCTGGTGGTGCCCGCTGGCGATCCCAAGGCTCTCGCCGGGGCGATGAGAGCACTAGCCACCGAGCCCGCGCTGCGTGCTCGCCTCGGCGCGGCCGGGGCGCATGATGTGCGCGCCTTTACTTACGAAGCCTGGGCCAAGGGCTTCGCGGGAGCGCTCGCTAGTCTCGGCCTCTCTCTGGGATCCTAGGGGCTGGCCTACCTGCGATCTCGCCCGAGGGCGTTGGTAGCGTTATTCGGCTCATCATGAGAATTGCTACCCTCACGCGAACGCTGGCGCTTGCGGCGGCGCTGTCGAGCATCCTCATATTGCTCGCGGTGCCAGCTCAAGCTGACGTCGGCGAAAAGATCATCCTCAAGTGCACCCATGGCGAATCGCTGAGCGGCTTCAGCCAAAAGGATTACAACAAGGCCCTGAAGGAGCTGGAAACCAGCAGCGAAGAGTACACCGACTGCGCCAGCCTGATTCACAAAGCCCAGCTGGCTGCCGGTGCGGGCAAAGGGACTGGCGCGGGGGGCGGAGCAGGCAGGCACGGCTGTCACCCCCGCCACTCCTGCTGAGCAGCGTGAACTCAGCCGCGCACCACACGCAGGCTCAACTCCACTACGGGTGGGCAGCCAAATTATCCGCCCGGGCGTCGTGCCCGTCGGCATCGCTTCAGCCCTCAGCTCGCTGCCCAACCCCCTGTTGGTGATCCTGGCATTCCTGCTCGCGTGCGCGCTGGCGCTCGCGGGCGGGGCACTGCGAAACCGTGTCCTCAACCGCCACCACAACTGATCCCGCCCCGCCAGAGGGCCTCATTCCGCCACTCGGTAACGAGCGGGGATCTTCTCCCCACGGCTCCCGTCCAGGGCGTTCGCGGCATCTGCCGGGCGCAGACCGGTTGTTCCTGTGGTGGCCAGCGCTCCTGAGCGCAGCAATCTTCTGCTTCATTACCTTCTTCGCCGGAGGTGGCCTGCCGCCCGTCCAGCAGATGACCACGATGGAGATCTTCCTCACGCTCGGCTGCGGCGTGATCGTGGCCGGCGCGGTGATCCTGACGCCACCAGAAAGACATGCATACGGGTTGTGGGCGGTGGGGCTGCTGCTTGCATTCACGGCATTGACCGCCCTGTCGGTGGTGTGGTCCGTGCAGCCCGACGACAGCTGGCAGGACGCCGGGCGCATGCTCACTTACAGCGCCGTCTTCGGCGCTGCGGTCGCGCTGGCCCGTGCGGCCCCCGCACGCTGGCCCTCGGTGCTCGGCGGAGTGACGCTGGCGGCCGTGGTGGTATGCGGTTACGCGCTGCTCACGAAGGTCTTCCCCGCCCGGCTCGACGCCCACGACATCTACGCGCGCCTGCAAGCGCCGTATGGCTACTGGAATGCGACCGGCCTAACCGCCGCTATGGGCGTGATCGGCTGCATGTGGCTGGGTGCGCGCCGGGCTGGGCACGCCCTGCTCAGCGCGCTGGCCTACCCGGCCATGGGCCTGCTGCTCGTAGCGCTGATGCTTGCCTACTCCCGCGGCGCACTGATAGCGCTGACGCTCGGCCTGGCGCTGTGGTTTTGCATCGTTCCGCTGCGCCTGCGCGGCGCCGCCGTGCTGCTCACCGGCGCCGCCACAGCCGGGCTGGTGGTGGCATGGGACTTCTCGAGGCATGCACTCATTACCGACAACGTCGCTCTTCACGCTCGCGTGATCGCGGGGCGCCAGCTCGGCGTGTTGCTGGTCGCGATGCTCGTCGTGCTCGCGATCGCAGGACTGGCGATCGGTTTCTTCACCGGCCGTCGCGCGCCTTCGCTCGTGCTGCGCAGGCGAGCCGGCGCAGCCCTGCTCAGCTTCCTCGTGCTCGCTGTGATCGCCTTCGCGGGAGCGCTTGCCGCCAGTCACCGCGGCTTCACCGGCAGCATCTCTCACGGGTTTCACTCGCTCACCAACCCCCACGCGGCCGTCCCTGCCAACACTCCCGGCCGCCTGACCGCGATCGGCAGCGTACGCGCACGCTACTGGAACGAGGCACTGAAGATATTTCAGGCCCACCCCGTCCTCGGGGCCGGCGCGCGGAGCTATGGAACGGCCCGCCTGCGCTACCGCACAGAGGATCTCGAAGCGAAGGACGCCCATGGCTTCGTTGTCCAGACCCTCGCCGACCTGGGCGTGGTGGGGCTAGCGATCGCCCTTGCCCTGCTGGCGGCCTGGATGGCCGCCGCTGGACGCGCAACGCACCCTTTCAACCGGCGCTGGACGAGCTGGCCTGAGCTGAAACGCACGGGCTGGAAGGGCATCGGCTGGCGCAAAACCGCAGACCGGCAGGGCGCCGTAGGCGAGCAGCGCACGTATACGCCCGAGCGCATCGGGATGCTCAGCATGCTCAGCCTCGTAGTCGTGTTCGGTATTCACTCCACCGTCGACTGGACATGGTTTGTGCCCGGCAACGCCTGTGTGGCCTTACTCTGCGCCGGCTGGCTCGCCGGCCGCGGCCCACTGGAAAATCCTCCGGAGAGGGGCAAGCGCGGGAAACTATCCCTGCCCGCCCTGCGTGAGCTGGGCCCGCTGCGCGTTGGCGTGGCCGTGGCCGCTGTGATCGCTGCGTTGCTCGCTGCCTGGGCACAGTGGCAGCCGCAGCGCTCCGCGGACGCCTCTCAGGAAGCACTCGCGCTGAGCGCGCGCGATCCCACCGGCGCACGCTCAGCGGCACAGGCCGCCGTCAGCCACGACCCACTCTCGGCGGAAGCCCTATTCGCCCTCTCAACTATCCAGCAGCACGCTGGCCAGGCGGCGCTTGCGCGCGCCACGCTCGTGCGGGCGGTGCACCTGCAACCTTCAAACCCGCAGACCTGGCAGGCGCTGGGCGAATACGACCTGCGGACGGGCAATCCCAAGAACGCACTGAACGAGCTACGCGCGACCGTCTACCTGAACCCCGAGGCGGTCGCTCCGCTGTCGGTGATCGAACACGATCCAGGTCTGCTCGCAATCCAGAACGCCTACCTCCAGGCCTTGCGCGAGACGCCGCCACCCACTGCCATCAAAAGGGCGCCGAAAGCGCATCTGCCGGCGAAAACCCGAGCGGGGAAGACTGGGCGCACAACGACTCGGCATGTGCGCACCCCACGTGTAGTGACCCCGAGCGTGAAGAGCGGGCTTCCGAGGACAGGCCTCTAAAACCGGGATCTGCGGGCATGCGCCAGCAGTTGCTGGCGCATGCCCGGCGGCCCTCCCACACCTCGCACCTGGACATCGTGGAAGCCGAAGTCCTCGAGTAGCTCTGTGAGGCTGCGGCGGGTGTAGAAGCGCAGGTGATCGGCGCGGGGATTGAAGTGGGCGTCAAACGCACGCGGTGTGAGCGCCCACCGGAACATCTGCAGGCGCCCGTGATCAGGTGTGCTCAGCAAGAGGACGGCGCCAGAACGAAGCACGCGCCGGACCTCCGAGAACCAGCCGCCGGTGTCTGTGACGTGCTCGATCACCTCACCAGCCCACACCGCATCAAAGCTCCCGTCCGCCAGCGGCCAGGCTCCTTCTGGCTCAACCTTCCGTAGGTCGAGCTCGGGGTAACGCACGCGCGCGCGCCGCAATGGCTCGGCGGCGACGTCGATCCCTACCACCTCTGCTCCCGCATGCGCGAGCCTGGCGGCTAGGTGTCCCTCGCCACAGCCCACGTCGAGTACTCGCTCACCCGGGCCCACGTACTCCAGCAGGAAAGCGCGCCGGCGCCCATCTTCAGGTGGATCTAACCCCTCAGGCACACTTTCCCACAGGGTCTCGTGATAGTCGCCTTGCGGGGACATCCTCGGGCAAGGCTAGCGGTGAGAAGCGGCTGCAACGCAAGCCGCCATCGTGACTATTTCGATTCCGAACCGACTATGTTTGGGGACGTGCATTCCCCGGGGACGCAGTGAACCAGCGGGACGAGTCGAGGATGTCCTCGTGAGGGTCGCCTTCGACAGCCGTCCCGCCGGCGATCCACGCGGCGTCGGGCGTTACTCCCGCTGCCTGCTCGACGCGTTGCGCATCACCGCAACCAGAGGGGCCGAAATCGAGGAGACCTACCGCCCCAGGCGCGTCTACGACGTCTTCCACGCTCCCTGGATGGAGGGCGCAATGCTGCGCAGCCCGTGCCCGATGATCGTCACCCTGCACGACCTAGCGGCACTCAAGCGCCGCTCAGAGCATCTGCGCACAGGCGTGCGTATGCGACTGCGCCAGCTGGCGGTGCAGCGTGCTATGCGGGTGATCGTGCCCACCCAGGCGGTAGCCAACGACGCGGTCGAGCGCCTCGGCTTGGAGCGCGAGCGCGTCGTTGTGATCGCCGAGGCACCAGACTCGGTGATGTACCCGCGCCCGCCGCACGAGATCGCGGAGGCTCGCGCGCGCTTTGCGCTACCCGAGCGCTATCTGGTGTGGGTTGGGGGCCTGCAGCACCCTGACCCGCGCAAGCATGTTGCTCAGCTCGCGGCAACTCCTCGCGAGCTGCCGCTGGTGCTCGTCGGGCCCACGCGCCCCTGGGCGCACGAGCTGCCCGACGTAACGCTCACGGGGCATGTCTCCGACGAGCATCTCGCCGCGATCTACTCTGGCGCTCACGCACTTGTGCTCCCCTCGGTGGACGAGGGATTCGGTCTGCCAGCCGTTGAGGCACTGGCCTGCGGCACGCCGGTCGTGGCGTGCGAGATCCCAGCGCTCCGCGAGGTCCTCGACGAGCGCGCCACGTTTGTGGAGGCGGGCAACCTGGAGGCGCTTATTCTCGCCGCCCAAACGACTAAGCGCCCGGCGCCGCCGCCGCCCGCCTGGACGTGGGAGGACGCCGGGCGCGCCACCTGGCAGGTCTACGAGCAGGCCATGGCCGGGGCTCAATAGGCGCCGCGCTAATACACGGAAGGGGCAGGCCCCCCTACCGACCTCCCCCGTCAATATGCCCCGCGCTGCATCAGCACCGCGGGAAATGTCTTCAGGATGATCGTCAAATCGAGTGCCAGCGACCAGCGCTCCAGATAGATGAAGTCGAGATGCACGAGGTCGTCGAAGTCGAGCTCCGAGCGGCCTGAGACTTGCCACAGGCCAGTGATTCCCGGCAATACCAGATAGCGCTTGCGATGCCAGTCCTCGAGCATCTGGTAGTCGCGCTCGGGAAGCGGGCGAGGGCCCACGAGTGACATCTCGCCGCGCAGCACGTTCACCAACTGGGGCAACTCGTCCAGCGAGTAGCGCCGCAGTGCCCGTCCCACCCGCGTCATCCGCGGGTCGTCGCGGATCTTGAACAGCGCTCCCGATGCCTCGTTGAGCTCTTCCAAATCGGCCTGGCGCTGCTCGGCGTCAGTATGCATCGTGCGGAACTTCAGGCACTCAAACGGTCGCTGGCCGATCCCGCGGCGTGTCGAGCGGAATAGGACGGGGCCACGTGATGACACCCGCACCGCTAGCACGATCACCAGCAGAAATGGGCTGAACGCCACCAGCAGCAGGGTTGCCCCCACGAGGTCGAAAGCGCGCTTGAGCGCGAAGTCCACACCCTCGAATACCGGCGAGCTCAGCTCGAACAGCGGCACCGACTGTCCCGGCACGAACTCCGCGCGGTGGATCAGGATCTCCATCGTCGATGGCGCCAGGCGCACGCGCACGCCGCGCCTGTGGCACTGGTTGACGAGCTCCACCGCCTCGACCTGCGGGAACTCCGGGTCGGCGATGATCACCTCGTCGATCCGCTCGTTGTCGAGCACGTCCTCCAGGCTCGCGAGCGATCCCAGAGGGCGCAGGCCGTTGGCGGGCAGCGTATTCGGCGAGAGAAACCCAACAACCTCGATCGGCGAGTGCGGTGCGTCCGCGAGCGCGTGGGCGACATCGCGGATGTGCTTGCCCGTGCCCACGAGCACCGCACGGCGCCGGTAGCCGGCGGCGCGCAGGACCACGCCGGTCAGCCACTCGTAAGCGCCGCGTGCCGAAGATATGTACAGCAGCGCGAAGGCCAGCGAGCCCCAGAAGATGTAGAAGCTCTGAAAGTGTTCGCCGCTCACGACCGCGAATAGCAGCGCGACAAACGACACCTGGAACAGCGCAGCCACGATCCGCGAGAGGCCCGGACGCTGCGCGCGCTCGGCATACAGTCCCGAGCGCGCGAACAGAAGCGCGGTCACGAGGTAGGCGAAAGCGAGAATACGTTCGGTTTCGTGCAGCGCCGAGCTTGCATTCACATGACCCAGGACCGCCGCCTTCAGCACCAGTGCCGTAAATATCGCGAGCGCCACGCAGGCGAGGTCGAGCGCCAATAGGGAAAGCACACGCGCCAGGCGCCGGGCCGTGACCATGCGCAGCAGGAACGACAGCGCCGGGGGGCGCTTACTGCGCATATCCCGGTCGGACGGCTCGCGGCGCGCGGTTGCCTCCGACAGCGCCGGCCGCGCCGCCTCGGACTTCGCCACGCCGGACTGCGCCGGCGAAGCCGGTACCCGCGAGGAGGGCGCGGGCGGAGCGGGCGTTCCTGAAGAACGTGGTCCCATCTCGCTACTCACAACGCATCAGACTCGCAGATGTAGCGGTCAGCCGGTCCTCAGCAGGACTCGATGCACTCGCCTTGCGGGACTCAGCTGGAACCGCTGCCGATGAGCAGCTCGACCCCAGACTGCTCGATTGTCCTCTGCAGCCCCTCGCGAAGCGGGACCTCGGGCTCCCACGCGAGCAGCTCACGTGCGAGTGTGATGTCGGGCTTGCGCTGCTTCGGGTCATCCTCCGGCAGCGCCTCATACACGATCTCCGAGCTCGCCCCGGTCAGCTCCTTGATCGTGCCGGCCAGCTCCAGAAGCGTGAACTCGTCTGGGTTGCCGATGTTGACCGGGTCGTGATGGCCGGACTCCGCCAGCGCGATCATCCCCCGGATCAGATCGCTCACATAACAGAACGACCGCGTTTGTGAGCCATCGCCGAACACCGTCAGCGGCCTGTTCGCCAGTGCCTGGCGCAAGAACGTCGGGATCGCGCGACCATCATGCGGGCGCATCCGGCTCCCATACGTGTTGAAGATCCTCACGATCGCCGTGTCCACGCCCTGCTGACGGTGATAGGCCATCGTCAGCGCCTCCGCATAGCGCTTCGCCTCGTCATACACGCCCCGCGGGCCGATCGGGTTGACGTGCCCCCAATAAGACTCCTGCTGAGGATGCTGCTGAGGATCTCCATACACCTCGCTGGTGGACGCGAGCAGGAAGCGCGCGCGCTTCGCCTTCGCCAGCCCAAGCGTGTGATGCGTGCCATAGGACCCCACCTTCAGTGTGTGCAGAGGCAACCGCAGGTAGTCGATCGGCGACGCCGGCGAAGCCAGGTGATAGACGAAGTCAAGCGACTCGTCGATGAAGTACGGCTCGATGATGTCCACGCCGACGTGTACGAATCGCTCGGGGTCGCGGATGTGCTCGATGTTCGCGAGCGATCCCGTCTCGAAGTTATCCACACAGATCACACGATGCCCGCGCACGAGCAGCTCGTCGCATAGGTGCGAACCGAGGAATCCAGCGCCGCCGGTGACCAGACAAGTGGCCATGGACGGCAGGATAACCTCTCCGCACATGACCGAACCCGAAGAGCACCTGACCGTCGCCCCGATCGTCGGGCCTGAGGACCCCCGCCGCTTCACCGACTCCGGTATCGAGATCTCTGGGCTCTACACCGAGGCGGACCTGCCGGAGGAGCTCGAGCTCGGCGAGCCCGGCGAGTTCCCTTACACGCGCGGCGTGCACCGCGAGATGTACCGCAAGCAGACGTGGACGATGCGCCAGTATGCCGGCTACGCCTCCGCCAAGGAGTCCAACGAGCGCTACCGCTACCTGCTCTCCAAGGGCTCCACCGGGCTGTCGATGGCCTTCGACCTGCCCACGCAGCTCGGGCTGGACTCCGACAACCCGCGCTGCCTCGGCGAGGTCGGGCGCACGGGCGTCGCGATCGACACGCTCGACGACATGCGCACGGCCTTCGACGGCATCCCGCTCGAGCAGGTCTCCACCTCGATGACCATCAACGCCCCCGCCGCCTGCCTGCTCCTGCTGTACGAGCTCGTCGGCGAGGAGCAGGGCGTGCCCTCAGAGCTGCTGCGCGGGACCACGCAGAACGACGTGCTCAAGGAGTACATCGCGCGCGGCAACTACATCTACCCGCCGCAGCCGACTATGCGCCTGACGACCGACCTGTTCCAGTACTGCCACGAAAACGTACCGCGCTGGAACACGATCTCGATCTCCGGCTACCACTTCCGCGAGAAGGGCTGCTCGGCGGTACAGGAGGTGGCGTTCACGCTGTCCTCGGGTATCGCCTACGTGCAAGCCGCGATCGATGCCGGCCTATCCGTCGACGAGTTCGCGCCACGGCTTGCGTTCTTCTTCAACGGCCACAACAACGTCTTTCAGGAGGTCGCCAAGTTCCGCGCCGCGCGGCGCATGTGGGCGCACATCATGAAAGAGCGCTTCGGCGCGAGGAATCCGAAGGCGACGATGCTGCGCTTCCACACCCAGACCGGCGGCGTCACGCTGACCGCCCAGCAGCCGGAGAACAACATCGTGCGCGTCGCCTTGCAGGGCTTCGCCGCCGTCTGCGGCGGCACCCAGTCGCTGCACACCAACGGCTTCGACGAGGCGCTCGCGCTGCCTACCGAGCGCGCCGCCAAAATCGCCCTGCGCACGCAGCAGGTCCTGGCGCACGAGTCGGGCGCCGCCGATACCGTTGACCCGTTCGCCGGCTCCTACTTCGTCGAGTCGCTCACCGACGAGATCGAGGCGCGCGCCAACGAGCTGATCGCCAAGGTCGATGCGCTCGGCGGCTCGGTCAACGCGATCCAGTTCATCACCGGCGAGATCGACGAGTCCGCCTGGGGCTATCAAGAGCGCTACCGCATCGGCCAAGACATCGTCGTCGGCGTGAACAAGTACCAGGAAGAGGGCATCGAGGTCCCCGACCTGCTGCGCGTCAACCCCGAGTCAGAGCGCGAACAGCTCGACCGCCTGGCCGCCTTCAAGGCCGACCGCGACCAGGCGCTCGTACAGCAGCGTCTGGAGGAGTTGCGTGCGGTCGCCCGCGGCTCAGAGAATCTGCTGCCCGCGATCCGCCAGGCGCTCAAGGACCGCTGCTCGCTAGGCGAGGCCTGCGGCGCGATGCAGGACGTCTTCGGGAAATACGCCCCGACCTTCTGAGCGTCCGCCCGCACCGGCGGTTAGGGTGCGTGCATGCTCATCCCCGCAGTCACCTTCTATACGTTTGTCCTCGCGGTCCACATCGCCGCGATTGTCATCGCCTTCGGAGTCACCTTCGCCTATCCGGTCATGTACGCCGTCGGCATACGCGCCGAGCCCCGCTCGATGCCCGGGCTGCACCGGATCCAGGACGCTGTCGGTAAGCGCGTGATCTCCCCGTTCATGGGCCTCGCACTGCTGGCCGGCATCTACCTGGCCAGCAAACTGCACGTCTGGAGCGATTTCTACGTGCAGTGGGGACTTGGCGTGATCATTGTCGTTGGTGCCCTCGGTGGCGCGTTCTTCTCCCCGCGGGAGCGCCGCCTGGCCGCACTGGCAGAGCGTGACGTCACGGCAAGCGGAGATGGCGAGGTCGTGTTCAGCGAGGAATACAAAGCGCTAAGGCGGCAAGTGCTGGTGGTCGGGCTGACCGCGAACGCGCTCATCCTGCTCACGATCTACTTCATGACCGCCCAAACCGGCGCTTAGCAGAACCCCGATAGCCGTTTCCCGGGCGGTACGCTGGCGAGATGAGCAACGAGGGTTACCGAATCGCGGTCGTCGGCGCCACCGGCCAGGTAGGCACGTTGATGCTGGCGCTGCTAGGAGAGCGCGGTTTTCCAGCGCGCGAGATCGTGCCGTTCGCATCCGAGCGCTCGGTTGGGCGCGAGCTTGATGGCGCCCTGGTCGTGCACGGCCTCAGCGAGGAGTCGATCCAGGGCTTTGACCTCGCGCTGTTCTCTGCCGGTGGGACCACCTCCGGCGAGTGGGCACCGAAGTTCGCCGCGGCGGGCGCAACCGTGATCGACAACTCCTCGCGCTGGCGCATGCAAGACGATGTTCCCCTCGTCGTCAGCGAGGTCAATCCTGAGGCGCTCACCGGCCATCGCGGGATCGTCGCCAACCCGAACTGCTCAACGATGCAGATGGTCGTGGCACTGAAGCCACTCCACGACGAGGCAGAGATCGAGCGACTGGTCATCAGCACATACCAGGCTGTCTCGGGTACGGGCAGGCGCGCTGTCGAACGAGCTGCTCGACCAGTCTCACGCGCTACTGCACGACCGGGTGCTCCCCTCGCCCCGGGAGTACGCCCATCGGATCGCGTTCAACGCCCTCCCCCACGCCGGTTCGTTCGCCGCCGGCGAGGATCACACCGACGAGGAGCGCAAGCTGATGGACGAGACGCGCAAGATCCTCGACGATTCTCAGATCCGCATCTCCGCCACATGCGTGCGTGTGCCCATCGTCAACGGCCACTCCGAGGCCGTCAATGTGCAGACGCGCGTACCCATCGCTCCCGAGCGTGCTCGCGAGCTCCTGCGCGAAGCGCCCGGCGTCACCGTCCTCGACGATCCCCACGCCGCGCTCTATCCGCTCGCGATCGACGCCTCTGGCAAGGACGACGTATTCGTCGGGCGCATCCGCCGCGACCCGGGAAACGAACGCGCGCTGGACCTGTGGATCGTCGCCGACAACCTGCGCAAGGGAGCTGCCCTGAATGCCGTCCAGCTGGCGGAGGCGTTGCATGAGCGCGGACTGGTACAAGCACGGCGTGCGTCTTCGACTGCATAAGCCGACCCGCTGAAGGACTAGGGGGAGATCGCTCGAAACTGAGGACAATGATCTCCTCGGAGGTGCAGCGCACGCTGGTCAAGTCCCCGCCCGAGCTATGGACGGAGCTCAGCGACCCTGACGCGCTAGCTCGCCACCTGGGCGAGCTCGGCGAGATCCGCATCACCCGCACCGAGCCGGAGAAGGCCGTCGAATGGGAGGCGGCTGACACCACCGGCAAGGTCACGCTCGCCCCCTCCGGGTGGGGCACAAAGGTGACGCTGAGCGTGACCCGGGAGCCCGCTGAAGTGGAGCCGGAACCCGCGGTCGTGGACGAGCCTGCACCGGAGCCGGAGCCGGAGCCGGAGCCGCTGGCCGTAGAGGAGCCCGAGCCAGAGCCCTCGATCGCGGAAGAGCCTCTGCCACGTCGGGGATTCTTCGCCAGGATCTTCCACCGCTACAAACAGCAGGCACCGCCCGAGCCTCTGGCGCAAGCGGAGCCAGATATCGAGCCAGAACAGCCCGAGGCCGCCGGAATCACCGAGCCAGACCAACCCCAGCAGCAGCAAACCCAAGACATCGCGGCGGAACTGAAGGCCGCCGAGGAAGTCGCAACGGAGCAGGTGACCGCGATACTGACCGCAGTGCTGGACCGGTTAGGCGCCGCACACCACCGGCCGTTCTCCCGGGCCTGAGAATCACCCCAGAACTGGCCCACGGATAACATCGGCCCCGATGGCCGCTAGTTCCCACGACCGACAGACTGATGCCGCGCTGCTCGCGGCATCCCGCAGCGGCCACCGCAAGGAGCCGCGCAAAAAGGCACCCGAGAGCTACGAGGAAAAGCTCGCCCAGCTGCACGAGCTTCGAGAAGCGGCGCTTCACTCCGCGCCCGAGGCCGAGGAGAAGCAGCACGCCCGTGGCAAGTACACGGCGCGTGAGCGCGTGGAGAAGCTGCTCGACCCGGGCTCCTTCCAGGAGCTCGACACGTTCGTGCGTCACCGAACCTACGACTTCGACATGCAGAAGAACAGGCCGTGGGGCGACGCGGTGGTGACCGGCCACGGCACAATCGACGGGCGCACGGTGTGCGTGTTCAGCCAGGACTTCACCGTGTTCGGCGGCTCTCTCGGCGAGGTGATGGGCGAGAAGATGGTCAAGATCATGGACCTGGCCGCCAAGATCGGCTGCCCCGTGATCGGCATCAACGACTCCGGCGGCGCGCGCATCCAGGAGGGCGTCATCTCGCTCGGCGCCTACGGCGACGTGTTCGTGCGCAACGTCAAGTGCTCGGGCGTTATCCCGCAGATCAGCCTGATCATGGGTCCGTGCGCGGGCGGCGCGGTCTACTCGCCAGCGATCACCGACTTCATCTTCATGGTCAAGGAGACCTCGCACATGTTCATCACGGGTCCCGACGTGATCAAGACGGTCACCGGCGAGGAGGTCGGCTTCGAGGAGCTCGGCGGCGCGATGTCGCACAACACGAAGTCGGGCGTGGCGCACTTCGCCTCCGAGGATGAGGACGCGTGCCTGGAGGACTGCCGCTACCTGATCGGCTTCCTGCCGCAGAACAACTTGCAGACGGCGCCGCGCGTGCAACCGACCGATGACCCGCAACGGATGGACCCGGCGCTGGACACAGCGGTGCCGGACAACCCCAACAAGCCGTATGACATGCGGGGCGTGGTCAAGCTGATCGTGGATAACGAAGAGTTCTTCGAGGTTCACGAGCACCACGCCAAGAACATCATCTGCGGCTTCTCGCGCCTCGACGGCTTTGCGATCGGCATCGTTGGCAACCAGCCGGCCCAGCTGGCGGGCGTGCTCGACATCGACGCATCGGCCAAGGCGGCGCGCTTCGTGCGCACGTGCGACGCGTTCAACATCCCGATCCTCACGTTCGTTGACGTCCCCGGCTTCCTTCCTGGTACAAGCCAGGAGTGGGGCGGCATCATCCGCCACGGCGCGAAGCTGCTGTACGCGTTCACCGAGGCGACCGTGCCTAAGCTCACCGTGATCACGCGCAAGGCCTACGGTGGCGCTTACGACGTGATGGCCTCCAAGCACATGCTCGCCGACTTCAACTTCGCCTGGCCGACTTCGGAGGTCGCCGTGATGGGTCCCGAGGGCGCGGTCAACATCATCTACAGGCGCGACATCGCCGGCAGCCCGACGCCGCAGGAGCGGCGCGAAAAGCTGATGGAGGACTACAAGGCGCGCTTCGCCAACCCCTACACGGCAGCCGAGCGCGGCTATATCGATGACGTGATCGTGCCGCACGAGACGCGTCCGAAGCTGATCACTGCGCTGCACACGCTGCAGAGCAAGCGCGAACCCGGGCCGAAACGTAAGCACGGCAACATCCCCCTGTGAGAACGGCGTCTCCCGAGCAGGCCGCGGCCATCGTGGCCGCGATCGAGCGCTTCATGCGCGAGACAGCGCCACAGCCGTCGCCGGGCGAGGAGGGTCCTGACCCGTGGCAGCACGCGGCTATCCTCGAAGGCGTCGAACGAGAGTGTCAGGGAGATGTGCCCGATCCCTGGATAAACCCCTAAAAGCCGCTAGCCTTTAGCCATTATTCCTCTCGCCAGCAGTACACCGTTGAAAGCAGCCCGGGCCCAGCGCCCGGATCAGGAGGTTTCGTAATGGAGCCAGTTTCCGTACCCGCCCAGCGCGGCACGCTCGAGGACCCCGAGGTCCTGCAGAACGTCCCCGGGCACGTGATCCCGATTCTGCAGCGAGAGTACGACGACTTCAAGACCGAGGCCACCAAATTCCTCGCCGGCGAGACCGAGGAAGACGAGTTCATCAAGTTCCGCCTCAAGCAGGGCGTCTATGGCCAGCGCCAGGCTGACGTTCAGATGATCCGCGTAAAGCTCCCCTTCGGGGGTGTCACGCCCGAGCAGATGGAGGCGTTCGCCGACGTGGTCGAGAAGTACGTGCCCCTCAACAAGGGCCACATCACCACGCGCCAGAACATCCAGATGCACCACGTCCCGCTGGTGGAGGCCGAGAAGCTGATCCGCGAGCTCGGCGAGTCCGGGCTATCCAGCCGCGAGGGCTGCGGGAACACGATGCGCAACGTGACCGGCGACCCGTGGGCCGGCGTGGCCAAGGACGAGCTGTTCGACCTGACGCCTTACGCGGGCGCATACGTGCGTTACTTCGTGCGCCATCCCACGACCCAGGCAATGCCCCGCAAGGTCAAGACCTCCTTCGACGGCAGCCCGCGCGACCGCGCGATCAGCGGCATCCACGACGTGGCCTTTCGCGCCCGGGTCAGGGAGATCGAGGGTCGCGGCGAGGTGCGCGGAGTCGAGATGCTGGTGGGCGGCGGCACCTCGATCATGCCGCGCAAGGCACAGGTTCTGTACGAGTTCCTCGAGCTCGACAACGGCGAATACCTGAAGGTCACCGAGGCCGTCATGCGGATCTTCGATCGCCAGGAGTGGCTGCGCGTCAACCGCGCCCGCGCACGGATCAAGGTGTTCGTCGACAAGTACGGCATCGAGGAGCTGCGCAAGCAGGCCGAGGAGGAGATGCAGGGCGAGTGGGTCGCCGAACGTGACTTCTCGATCGAGCGTCGGCTGTTCGCAGACGACGAGCGTGAGTCAGCACCCGCGGCGCCAGCGAGCTACGGCTCGCCCAACGGCGACTCCTCCGAGTTCGAGCGTTTCCGCACGGCGAACGTGCGCGAGCAGCAGCAGGAGGGCTTCGTCACCGTCGAGGTCAAGGTCACACGCGGCGATTTGACGCCCGAGCAGTTCCGCGGGCTGGCTCAGGTCATGCGCTCCTACGCGGGCGGCTACGCGCGCACGACCGTGCAGCAGAACTTCGTGCTGCGCTGGGTTCGCGAGGAGTGCGTGTATGACCTGTGGCGGGCTCTGTCGGAGCTCGGCCTCGGCGAGGCCGGCTCGCGCGAAATCAACGACGTCGTCTCGTGCCCCGGAACCGACTCCTGCAAGCTCGGTATCACCAGCTCGATGGGGCTCAACGAGGCCGTCCAAGAGCGGATCGAATCGCTGCAGATCACCGACGAGCTGACGCGGAAGCTGAACATCAAGATCAGCGGCTGCCCGAACGGCTGCGGCCAGCACCACGTCGCGAGCATCGGCTTCACGGGCGCGTCGATCAAAGTCGGCGACCACACAATCCCGGCGTACATCCCGATCATCGGCGGCGTGTTCGAAGGCGGCGAGGTCGAGTTCGGCACGCGCCTGAAGCTGCGCCTGCCGTCCAAGCGCGTGCCCGAGGCGATCGAGCGGTGGATCAAGCAGTACGAGGCCAACCGCAAGGACGGCGAGGAGTGGAACGAGTACCTCGCCCGCGTCGGCACCGGCGAGCTTGAGTCGCAGGTCAAGGATCTGTCGATGCCTGTTGACTTCGGGTTGGAGACGATGAACCAATTCATCGACTGGAACCGCGACGTGCCTTTCGAAGTGATTCGTGGCGAGGGCGAGTGCGCGGTATAGATCAGATGCGACACGAGGACCGATCAGATGACCCCAACGGATAGCCAGATGGCACAGACCACCCCCCACTTCGACCCCGCGCCGGGCTTGACGCATACGCTGCGCGAGGCGGCGCGTCATGGGGAGCAGGCCGTGCTGCTGTGCTCCTTCCAGAAGGAGGAGTCGGTGCTGCTCGATGAGCTGCTGCGACTTGACCAGGGAACCGGCCGGGCGGTACGCATCCTGACGATCGACACGGGCGTGCTGTTCCAGGAGACGATGAAGACCTGGCGGGCCTTCGAGGAGCGCTTCGGCGTGAAGATCGAGGTATTCGACGCGAGCAGCCCAGGCGAGCCGTGGAGCGGCCCCGAGCACTGCTGCTCGGGCGCCAAGGTCGCCGCGCTCGAGCGGGCGCTGGATGGCGCCGAGGGCTGGATCACGGGTATTCGGCGTGAGCACGGCCCGACAAGGGCGGACGCCGAGCTGATCGAACGCGACGAGACGCGCGGACTGTGGAAGTACAACCCGCTTGCCCACTGGTCCGACAAGGATCTGTGGCGACGGATCCACGAGCGGGACCTTCCCTACAATCCGCTGCACGACCAGGGCTACGAGTCGATCGGCTGTGCCACGTGCACCCAGCCAGGCAGCGGCCGCGAGGGCCGCTGGGCAGGGACCGACAAGACCGAGTGCGGCATCCACGTAGAGCTCGTTGACCCTTCCTGACATGAGCGTCGCGACCCGCCCACAGCTGAGTCACCTGCGCGCGCTGGAGTCGGAGGCGATCCACGTGATGCGCGAGGTGGCTGCCGAATTCGAGAAACCGGTGCTGCTGTTCAGTGGCGGCAAGGACTCGATCGTGCTGCTCCGGCTGGCTGAGAAGGCCTTCCGCCCCGCGCCATTCCCCTTCCCGCTGATGCACGTCGATACGGGGCACAACTTCCCCGAGGTGATCGAGTTCCGCGACCGCCGCGTGGCGGAGCTCGGCGAGCGGCTGATCGTCGCCAGCGTGCAGGACTCGATCGATAGCGGCCGCGTGGTAGAGGAGACGGGCCCCCGGGCCTCGCGCAATCGCCTGCAGACGATCACGCTGCTCGACGCGATTGCTGAGCACTCCTTCGACGCGGCCTTCGGCGGCGCACGCCGTGACGAGGAGCGCGCCCGGGCCAAGGAGCGGATGTTCTCCTTCCGTGACGACTTCGGCCAGTGGGACCCCAAGAACCAACGCCCGGAGCTGTGGAACCTCTACAACGGGCGCATCAAAAAGGGAGAGAACGTGAGGGTGTTCCCCATCTCTAACTGGACCGAGCTCGACGTGTGGGAGTACATCGATCAGGAGGGCCTCGAGGTCCCTTCGATCTACTTCGCCCACGAGCGCAAGGTTTTCAAGCGCGACAGGATGCTGTACGCGTGGCGGGAGGGCACCGAGCTGATCGACGGTGAGAAGGTCTTCGACGCAACCGTGCGCTACCGGACCGTCGGCGACATGAGCTGTACCGGCGGAGTTCAGTCCCAGGCGGCGACACTCGAGGAGGTCGTGGTCGAGATCGCGGCGACGCGCATCACCGAGCGCGGGGAGACGCGCGCGGATGATCGAGTCTCAGAGGCCGCGATGGAGGACCGCAAGAAGGCTGGATACTTCTAAGTGACCTTAGACCTGTTGCGCTTCACCACGGCGGGCTCGGTCAACGACGGCAAGAGCACCCTGATCGGCAGGCTCCTATACGACTCAAAGCAGGTGTTTGAGGACCAGCTCGAGCATGTCACGCAGGCGAGCGAGCGCCGCGGTGGCGAGGGCGCGCTGGATCTGGCGCTACTCACCGACGGGCTGCGGGCTGAGCGCGAGCAGGGGATCACGATCGACGTGGCATATCGCTACTTCGCGACGCCACGCCGGCGGTTCATCATCGCCGACTGCCCCGGGCACCGGCAGTACACGCGCAACATGGTGACCGGCGCCTCGACAGCGGACCTCGCTGTGGTGCTGATCGACGCACGCAGAGGGGTGCTCGAGCAGTCAAAGCGTCATGCCTTTATCAGCGCGCTGCTGGGGATCCCCCACATGGTCGTTGCGATCAACAAGATGGACCTAGTCGAGCATTCCCAGGAGCGCTTCGAGGAACTCATCGAGGAGTTCGAAGGCTTCGCTGTGAAGCTGAGCCGTGGCCCTGGCAAACACTCCGCGGGAGCGGAGCACAGCCCGCGTCCGGAGATCTCCTATATCCCGATGTCGGCGCTCAACGGCGATAACGTCGTCGCTCGCTCCGAGCAGATGGACTGGTATGACGGACCGGTGCTGCTGGAGCTGCTGGAGCAGGTCGAGGTCGCCTATGACCACCCCTACGACAGGCCTGCGCGCTTTCCCGTGCAGTGGGTGATCCGCCCGTCGAACGGTCTGCTCACGGAGGACTATCGCGGCTATGCCGGCCAGCTCGCCAGTGGAGCGCTGCGTAAGGGTGAGGAAGTAGCGGTGCTGCCGAGTGGCGGGCGCTCGCGGATCGCAGCGATCGACACGTTCGACGGGGAGCTCGAGGAGGCGATGGCGCCGATGTCCTTCACCCTCCGTCTCGAGGACGAGCTCGACATCTCACGCGGTGAGCTCATCTGCCGTCCGCAGGAGGCGCCGGCGGTAACGCGTGAGCTCGAGGCGGACATCTGCTGGATGGCGCAGAAGCCGATGCAGCCCGGTGGGCGCTACCTGCTCAAGCACACCTCTCGCCACACGACGGCGGTCATCGATGAGATCGGTGAGATCGTGGACGTGCATACGCTTGAACGCGCCACGCCACCAGCGGAGCTGGCGCTGAACGACATTGCCCGCGTGCACTTGCGCACGAGCACCCCGCTGGTGCTCGACCCATACACGAGCAATCGCCGCACAGGCAGCTTCATCCTGATCGACGAGACGAGCAACGAGACCGTCGGCGCCGGGATGATCGCCTAAGCTACCGACCCGATGTTCTCGAAGGTATTGGTCGCCAACCGCGGCGAGATCGCGGTCCGCATCGTGCGCGCGCTGGATGAGCTCGGCGTGAGGAGCGTCGCCGTGTACTCCGAGCTCGACCGGGACGCGCTGCACGTTGCGCGCGCCGGAGAGGCCTACAACCTCGGCGAGGGTCCGGCCGCGGAGAACTACCTCAGTATCGAGAAGATCCTCGACGTCGCCACGCGCTCTGGCGCCGAGGCGATCCATCCAGGCTATGGCTTTCTGGCGGAGAACGCTCCGTTTGCCCAGGCCTGCGAGGACTCAGGCGTCGTGTTCATCGGCCCGCCGGCCAGCGCGATCGAGGCGATGGGCTCGAAGACCCGCGCGCGCGAGTTGATGCAGGCCGCCGGGGTGCCGATCGTCCCCGGCACCACCGAGCCGGTCGCCACGGTGGCCGACGCCCTGCGCATCGCCAAGGAGGAGATCGGCTTTCCCGTGGCCGTGAAGGCCGCTGGCGGCGGGGGCGGCAAGGGCTTCCGCGTCGCTCTGACAGAGGACGAGCTCGAGGGGGCCTTCGAGGGCTCGAGCCGCGAAGGGGAGAAGTTCTTCTCGGACCCGACCGTCTACCTGGAGCGCTACTTGCACGATCCGCGCCACGTCGAGGTGCAGATCCTGGCCGATACGCACGGCAACGTGATCCACCTCGGCGAGCGCGACTGTTCGATTCAGCGCCGCCACCAGAAGGTGATCGAGGAGTCCCCCGCACCAGAGTGGGTGGTTCGACCCTGAGATGCGCGAGCGCATCGGGCAGATCGGAGTCAACGCGGCAAAGGCTGTGGACTATGTGGGTGCTGGCACGATCGAGGGGCTGTTCTCCGCACCGGCGACGGAGCGCGACGGAGCGAGTGCAGCGAGCGGTGCAGGCGCTGAGTACTTCTTTCTCGAGATGAACACGCGCGTGCAGGTCGAGCACTGCGTGACCGAGATGACAACGGGTGTGGACATCGTCAAGGAGGGCATCCGCGCCGCCGCGGGCGAGCAGCTGTCCTACGCTCAGAAGGACATCGTCCTGCGCGGCCACGCGATCGAGTGCCGCATCAATGCCGAGGACGCCTCCAAGAACTTCGCCCCGGCGCCCGGGAAGATCGGCGCCTACAAAGAGCCGTCAGGCCCTGGCGTGCGCGTGGACTCAGGTGTGGGAGCGGGCGGCGAAGTCTCACCTATGTACGACCCGATGGTGGCGAAGCTGATCGTCTGGGACGCAGACCGCGAGCAGGCCACGCAGCGGATGCTGCGTGCGCTTGGAGAATACGAGATCGAAGGGCTGAAGACACTGATCCCCTTCCACCAGGCGCTGCTGGCCACCGAGCAATGGGCAAAAGGCGAGACCTGCCGGGACCTGCTCGAGGACAAGAGCTGGCTGAAGACGCTCGCCTTTGACGCGGCCCAACCGGATGCCGGCGATGAACCAGAGAAAGTAGAACAGACCTACGCCGTCGAGGTGTCGGGACAGCGTTTCGACGTCAAGGTGCTCGGACCCCCATTTGCCGGGGGTGGCGCTGGGAACGGAGCGGCGCCCGCAGGCACCAGGGCACCCAAACGCAGCGAGCGTAAGTCAACCAGCGCGGGTGGTCCGGACACGCTGCCCTCACCGCTTCAGGGCAACATGTGGAAGGTGCTCGTCAAGCAGGGCGACACCGTGCAGGAGGGCCAGCTTCTCTGCATCATCGAGGCAATGAAGATGGAGAACGAGATCACCGCTCACAAGGCGGGCACGATCACCGAGCTGCCGATCAGCGAGGGTGCCCCGATCCAGGCTGGCGCACCGATCGCGACGATCGTCTCAGCCGAGTCGAGCTAGACGGTCCCACGTTCTCGACGTAGGCCAGATCCTCATCCAGGATCGCTAACGCCTCCTTAGAGGCCAGCACGCGCCCGTGGCCGGGCACGACGTGCTCAGCGCATTGCACCAGTGGACGCAGTCTCCGCAGCGTGTCTACATAAGCATCGGCCATGCCGGCGGCGCCGAGCACCGGCAGCTCGACCGGCGAGACATAGTCACCGGTCAGAAGGACTCCCGCCCACCCGACCAAGACTGCCATGCCGTCCCCGGTATGGCCCTCGGCAGCGTGCAGCTCGAGCTCGCGGTCACCCACAGCGCAGCGGCCGGGGACGGGGAGCGCCTGAACCGCGCCCAGGGCGAGGGGCCGATCGCGTTCGATGAAGTGTTCCTCATCAGAAGCGCGCAGCTCGCGTTGGGCTTCCCCCGGTGAGGCTTGCATCCGCGCGGCGGTGCTCTCCGCACAGCCCAGCGCGATGCCCGGAAAGGCAAGCCGCCCGAGCAGGTGATCCCAATCGCCATGCGTCGCCAGCAGGCCGCTCGGCGGCGGGAATCCGGATTGCTCAAGCAGCGTGGGCAGCGCATCGAGCTCGTCCGGCAGCACCGGGGAATCGATCAGGAAGGACTCTCCGGCTTGCCTCAGACCGTCAGCATCCTGCACCTCGACACACCCGCGAACGATCGTGCAGTTGGTCTGCCAGATCGCGCTGGTGGCGACGAGCACGTCGGCGTGCAGGGCGACCGCCCGCACCGGCTCAGGTGACGCCGAGCAGCTTGGCGGCCTCTTTGAGGTTGCTCACTTCGGCCGTCGGCTTTTTCTGCGAGGAGTCGAGCACATCCTTGTTGCGGTTGACCCAGATGACGGGCACGCGCGTTTCACACACGGCGCCACGTCGTGGTAGTGGCTCGCGGCGACGTGCACCCAGCCGCGCTTGCCCCCCATGCGCCTGGCGCACTCAGTGAAGTGAGCCAGTTCGGGCTTGTAGGAGCGTACCTGCTGGGCGGTCACGACCAGATCGAAGTCGGTCGGGATATGGCGGCGCGTCTGGCCTAGCAGCTTGTCGTCGATGTTCGAGAGCAGGCCGAGCTTGTATTTCTTTGAGAGCTTCTGCAGCTGCGTGTTGGTTTCCTTGAACGGCTTCCAGCGCTGCACCGAGTCGGGCAGGAAACCCGAGCGAGAGGGCTCCAGGGACCACTCCAGGCGTTTGGCGATCTCGATCGCCGTACGCCGGAGCACCTCCGCGTAGAGCTCGTATGAGCCGCCCTCGATTTCGCGCGAGATCTCATGGAAGAGCGGGATCAGCACGCCGCGGTCAATCTCGAAGCCGTCGCGCTCGGCCTCTTTGGCAAAGGCTTCGTAGATCCCGGTCTCCCAGTCGATCAGCGTGCCGTAGACATCAAAAGTGACGAACGTGACGTTTTTGGGAATCGGCATCGGATCGGCATTATGCCCTGCGCACGCCTCCGCGCGCGGTCACGCTGCTTTCGGCTAGAGTCCCGCGCCGCAATGGACCTGTTGGAGTACCAAGGCAAGCAGCTATTCGCCCGCCACGGCCTGAAGGTGTCCGACGGCAAAGCCGTCACCACCATTGAGGACGCCGTCGCCGCGGCAAATGAGATCGGCTACCCGGTGGTCGTCAAGGCACAGGTGCTGATCGGCGGCCGCGGCAAGGCCGGCGGGGTGAAGCTGGCGGCCAACGCGCAGGAGGCCACAGAGCACGCATCCAACATCCTCGGCATGGACATACATGGGCACATGGTGCGAAAGCTTTGGATCGAGCACGCCTCTGACATCGCCACCGAGTACTACGCGTCGGTTCTGCTGGACCGCTCCGCCAAGCAGCCGCTGGTGATGTTCAGCGTCGAGGGTGGCGTGGACATCGAAGAGGTCGCGGAGAAGACCCCGGAGAAGCTCGTGCGCCATCACGTCGACGCGCTGAATGGCCTCTCCCGCGAGGAGGCGATCAAGATCGCCACCGACGGCAAGGCCGACACCGACGTGATCGAGGGTGTTGCCGACGCGCTCGTGGCGCTATACGAGGTGTGGCTAACAGAGGATGCGACGCTCGCGGAGATCAACCCGCTGATCGTGACCCCCGAGCGCGAGGTCAAGGCGCTGGACGCAAAGGTCTCACTCGACGGCAACGCGCTGTACCGTCACCCCGAGAACCAAGGCCTCTCGGACGCCGAGAACGAAGACCCGATCGAGCGACGCGCCAAGGAACAGGGCGTGCAATACGTTGCCCTGGACGGCGACATCGGCATCCTCGGCAACGGCGCTGGGCTGGTGATGTCGACGCTGGACGTCGTCGCCCAGGCCGGCGGTGCACCCGCCAACTTCCTCGATGCCGGCGGCGGCTCGGACGCCGCGAAGATCAAGCAGGCCGTGGAGCTGATCCTCTCCAACGACGCCGTCAAGGCTGTGCTCTTCAACATCTTCGGCGGAATCACCCGCTGCGACGAGGTCGCCAAGGGATTGATCGCCGCGTTCAGCGAGATCAACCCGAACGTGCCATTCGTTGTGCGTCTGGACGGAACCAACGATGTGGAGGGACGCCGCCTGCTTGCAGAGGCTGAGCTGCCAAACGTCCACGCGGCCAGGACCATGAACGAGGCCGCCGAGATGGTCGTGGCGCTGGCGAAAGGCGGGAGCTGATGTCTGTCCTGGTCGACGAACACACGAGGCTCTGCGTGGCCGGGATCACCGGCCGGGAGGGCTCCTTCCACACACTCAACAACCGCTCCTATGGCACCAATGTGGTCGGCGGGGTGACGCCGGGCAAGGGTGGCCAGGACGTGGAGGGCATACCCGTGTTCGACAATTGGGCTGACGCGATGGCGCAGGCCCAGCCGAACACCGCGATGATCTTCGTGCCGCCGCGCTTTGCCGCTGACGCGATCCTCGAGGCCGCCCATGCCGGCGTGGAGTTGGTGATCACGATCACCGAGGGCATCCCCGCGCACGACGAGCTGCGCGTCTACAACACGCTGAAGCGAGACCATCCCGGCACGCGCCTGGTGGGCCCCAACTGTCCCGGCATCCTTTCCCCCGGCAAGGCCAACGTCGGGATCATCCCGGCGTCGTTCTTCAAGGAAGGCAACGTTGGCGTCGTCTCCCGCTCGGGGACGCTGACCTACCAGATCGGAAACGAGATCGCCCAGGCCGGGTTCGGCTGCTCCTCGATCGTGGGGATCGGCGGCGACCCGGTGCCGGGCAGCTCGTTCGTGGACATCCTCGAGCTGTTCCAATCCGATGACCAGACGGAGCTGATCGTGCTCTCCGGCGAGATCGGGGGATCCGCCGAGGAGGAGGCCGCCGAGTACATCGAGCAGTCCGTGACCAAGCCCGTGGTCGCCTACATCGCCGGCTTCACCGCACCCGTCGGCAAGCAGATGGGCCACGCCGGAGCGATCGTGTCGGGCTCCGCAGGCACAGCCACGGCGAAGGCACAGGCGCTGGAAGCAAAGGGTGTGCGTGTGGGACACACCCCAACCGAGGTAGCGCAGATAGCGGTAACGCAGCTACGCTAGGTTCGTGGATCAAGAGGTGTCGAAGACGCTGGGTGAGCTGGAGCGCAAGCTGCAGGAGCTCGAGCGCACCCTGACCTCGATCGATCGCGGCGAGGCTCCCAGCGGGGATGTTCCACCCGCCAGCCTGGAGGAGACGCCCACCACCTGGCAGGCTCCCAGCCCAACCCGTTTGGTCGATGAAGCGGTTGAGCCGATCGCGCATGCCGAGCAGCCCAGGCTCCCGCGAGCACCGCAGCCCCCGCGAGCACCGCAGCCCCCCGAGGACCGGTCCCCGAGCGCCGAGGAACTGTTGCGCTTCCGCGACCGTCTGGAGCTCACCGCCCGCGAGCTGACCCAGGAATATGACGAGCTGCTTGGACGCATAAGCTTCGCCGCCGTGCCCAGCCCACACGTAGGCCCAACGATCTCATTCGCACGCGGTGCGCCCTCGCTGGACATCATTGATGTAGTGGGTCTGCGCGACGCAGCAATCCGTGCGTTCGAAAGCGACCCCGCAGGCGCGACTGCCTACGGCACCTCGGTCGGTTATCCCCGGTTGCGCGCATGGATCGCGAACCGGCACGGCGTCGAGCCCGAGCGTGTGCTCGTAACCAACGGCTCGATGCAGGCCGATGCGTTCCTGTTCGAGCATCTCGTAGCACCCGGCGACGACGTGATCGTGGAGCGTCCTACCTACGACCGCACGCTGCTCTCGCTGCGCGAGCGCGGCGCCCGCCTGCACGCAGTCGAGTTGGAGCTGGACGGGATCGACACGGACGCGCTCGCTGGCCTGCTGCATGGGTCCCATGCGATGCGGCCAAAGCTGGCCCACATCATCCCCAACTTCCAGAACCCGCCGGCTACACGCTCTCACCGGCCAAGCGCCAAGCGCTGCTCGCGCTGGCCGCCGAGCACGGCTTCTGGGTGTTCGAGGACGATCCATACGTTGACCTGCGCTTCAGCGGCGAGACGCTGCCGAGCATGCTGTCCATGGACTCGGAGCGCGTCGTGTACGCCTCGTCGTTCTCGAAGACCGTATGTCCTGGCATCCGTGTCGGTTACCTGGTCGGGCCCACCAGCCTGATCGCAGCAGTGGCAAAGCTTGCGACGAACACATACATCTCACCAAGCATGGTCTCGCAGTCGATCGTGTACGAGTTCTGCGCCTCGGGCGCGATCGACAGCTCGATCGAGACCGTTAGAACCGCGCTCGCAAAGCGCGCGCTGACGCTGGATGTGGCGCTGCGGCGCGAGCTGCCCGAGGCCGAGTTCGTGACTCCCGAAGGCGGCTACTTCATGTGGGTGACACTGCCCGCGGGCACCGATGTGCGCGTTCTGCACAAGGCCGCCGCCGAGCGCGGGGTGTCGTTCGTGAAGGGCACTGACTTCCTGCTGGAGGGCGGCGAGAACACCCTGCGGCTGGCCTACTCGGGGGTCACGCCCGAGCAGATCGACGAGGGCGTGACCCGCCTCGCCGCCGCGTACCGCTCGCTTCAGCGCCCGTAGCGCTGTCCCAGCACAAGCTGCTCCGGCAGCGCGGTGCGCGGGGGCGGTGAGGGGTCGGCGATGACGGACACGGTCTCGGCGACGCTGGGGGTTACCGTGCAGTGGCGACCATCGGCGCTCTGCAGCACCACCTGCTCCTCGTTGCGCATTGCCAGAGTACCCTCCAGTCCCGGCTCCAGGCCCGAGCCCTTCAGGTAGTGCAAGAGATCCTCGGCCTCATTCTCGAAACGCAGCACCTTCACCGACGCGCCGACCGCTACGTCCGCAAGCGGCACACCGGCCAGGCGCGCGCCGGCGGCGATCGGGTGGCCGTGGGGGCAGGTCTTCGCGTCACCGATCGCCACGAGCATGCGCTCCTCGAGCACGGGAGACATCGCGTGCTCCAAGCGCTCGGCCTCCTCATGCACCTCGTCCCAGGGAACACCCAGGACATCGGTGAGGAAGCGCTCAATCAGGCGGTGGCGGCGCACTATCCCCTCGGCGTGCTCGGCGCCGGTGGCGGTGAAGGCGATCGTGCGGTCCTTGTCGCGGGTGATGTAGCCGTCGCGCTCCAGCCGCCCGACCATCTCATGGACGGTGGGCGCCGATAGCTGCATCGCGCGCGCGACGTTTGCGCCGGTCATCCCCAGCCCTGCCTCCTGCAGCCAGAAGAGGGTCTGCAGATACTCCTCCTCGGCCACCGTCGCCGCCCCACTCGTGCTGTTCATTGGCGCAACTGATCATAGGTGCACTGGAGAGGGTTCTTGTCTTCGCGCCAGCGGCGCAGCTTGGCGCCGTGCCGGATGCGTCCGGCGGAGACGTGGTCGAAGTCGATCTCCACGACGAGCTCAGGGCGCAGCCCGACCCACTCGAGATTCTTGCCCGCGCTCCAACGGCTGGGGTCTGCCGAGCCACGCTCGCCGGACTCGTACTCTGCGAGGAAGCCAACCAGACGGCTCTTGTCGGTCGCCGTCAAACCGGAGCAGTGTCCGACGACGCGCAGCTCTGCACCGTCGTAGAGGCCGAGGATCAGCGCGCCCACCGTCCCCTCCTTCTTGCCGGGTCGCCAACCCACCACAACCGCGTCGATCGTGCGCACGCGCTTGACCTTGAACTGCCCCTTGCGCTCACCGGGAAGGTAGGGTGCCGAGCGCTCCTTGGCGATCGCGCCCTCAGCGTGCTCGAGCCACCGCTGGGCCTCCTGCTCGGTGGCGACGGTCTCCATCAGCTCGACTGGGACGTTCGCGAACTGCTCGGAGGAGAGCAGGCTCTGAAGCGCAGCGCGCCGCTCGGCGAAGGGAAGATCGAGCAGCGACTGATCTCCGTTCGCGAGCAGGTCAAACGCCACATAGATGGCTGGCGTCTGCACCGCGAGGCGCTCGATCCGCGAGACCGCCGGGTGGATACGCTGGCCAAGCGCATCGAAGTCCTCGCGCCCGTCACCGTCACGGACCACGATCTCCCCGTCGAGCACGTAACGGCCCGCAGGCAGGATCAGCTCTGGGAAGTAGCGCCCGAGCGGCTTGCCGTTGCGCGACTGCAGGAAGATCTCCGGACCGTCCACGAATGCCACACAGCGAAACCCGTCGAGCTTGACCTCGTATGTGTAGTCCTCGCCGCTCGGCAGCTCTCTGCGCGAGAGCGCGAGCTGGGGCTTCAGGGGAGGCTCGAGCGCCAGCGTCACGACGAGCGCTCCGCATCGCCACCGTGATCGCCCAATGCGCCAGCGGGCTCCTTGGTCTGGACGTGTTTACGTGCGCGGCTTGGCTGGACACGCGGAGGCTCTCCGGGCATCTTCGGATAGTCGGGGGGGTAGGGCATGTCCCCCCGGCCCTCAGCAAAGTCGCGCTCATACATCTCGAGCAGTGGCTCGAGTGAGTGGGCAGTGTCGTCGATGCCAGCGTGGCGATCGCCCACCTCGGCGAACCTGGCGGGCATGCTTGCCGCCGTGAAGTCCTCGGGCACCACCTGCTCGAGCTCCTCCCAGGCCAGGGGCGCGGAAACTGGTGCCCCCGGCTTCGGCCGCACGCTGTAAGCGGACGCGATCGTGCGGTCACGTGCGTTCTGGTTGTAGTCGACGAAGATCCGCTTGCCGCGCTCCTCCTTCCACCAGTTGGTCGTCACCTGGCCCGGCAGGCGTCGCTCGAGCTCCCGACCAAAGGCGATCGCGGCGTGGCGCATGTCGGTAAACGTCCAGCGCGGCTCTGTGCGGACGTAGATGTGGACCCCCCGGCCGCCGGATGTCTTAGGAAAGCCGATATACCCCAACTCCTCAAGCAGCGCGCGCGCCTCCGCGGCAACGCGGACCGCGTCAGCGAAATCGGTGCCCCGCTGTGGGTCGAGGTCGATGCGCAGCTCGTCGGGGTGGTTGAGGTCCTCGCGGCGGACCGGCCACGGGTGAAAAGTGATCGTGCCCATCTGCGCGGCCCAGCCGACGACCGCTAGCTCCGTCGGGCAGACCTCGTCGGCGGTGCGGCCTGAGGGAAACTCGATCGTCGCGGTCTGCACGTACTCGGGTGCCCCGCGCGGGACACGCTTCTGAAAGAAGGCGTCGCCGCCGCCTTTCTCGCGTGTCGAGGGCACGATTCCTGGGTGGACCCCCTTCGGCCAGCGCTCGAGCGTCGTCGGCCGCCGCTGCAGTGCGCGCATGATGCCATCCCCGACAGCGAGGTAGTAGTTGACTAGGTCGAGCTTGGTGACGGCGCGGGATCCTTCGGCCGGTGGGAAGATCACGCGATCAGCGTTGGACACGCGCAAATCGCGCCCGCAGACATCAATGATCGTGTGCTCACCCTTCTTCGGAGCCATTGCTGAAAGGATGCCTGATCGTGATCTCGAAAACGGTGCTCGTCGTCGCGGGCCGCCTCGGCGAGACCCTGAGCGCCGCGGACGTGGCGCATGCGATCGGACGGGGCTTGGTCGCAGGCGGCTTGCCAGAGCCAGACCTCTGCCCGATCGCGCCGTCCGCTAGGCGGACGTCCGATGTGACTGCGCTGCTGAAGGGACTGGACTTCGATGCGCGTATGCACCGGTGCCGCGCAGTGGTGCTCTCCGAACGGCGCCTGCAGGAGCGTACCTTGCGCGGTAGCGCGACGTTTGAGATCGCCACACGCGCGCGCCAGGGAGGCGTGCCCGCCTATGCCATAACTAGCGAGAACGCACTGAACCTTTTTGACGCGCGTATGCTCGACCTGCAGGTGATCCTGGAGGCGGGCAACGTGCGAGCGCTCACGGCGGCGGGAAGAAAGCTCGCTCAGGTGGTCTGAGCTCTGGCGTCCGTGGCGAGCGTTCGCGCCAGCTCGTATACAAGCTGGGTGGCGCTGGCGACCGTGCCGTAGTCCAGGTTCGTGGGTATATCGCTGGGCAGATGGTAGTTGGCGGGACTGCGCCAATCGGTGATCGACACGAGCGTCGCGATCGGATAGCCAGCGCGGCTGGGGATCACGCTGTCGGTCGAGGCCCGCGCGCGGAAGCCCCGCTCGAACGGAATCTCCAGCCGTTGCGCGCACTCATCGACCAGGTCCCGCAGCCACGGGCCGGCGTAGCTCTCCATCCACACAGGCCCCTCCGCCTCGAGCATCACCAGGTGGGGCGAGCCGACCGTGTCGAGGTTCACGAACCACGTGCGCCCCTCCGCCAGCTCGTTGCGGTGACGGGCGATGAACGCGCGCACGCCGTCCTGGAGCGTCTCCTCGGCTCCGCAGGAGACCAGCAGCACGCGCATTCCCGGCACCGGGCGCTCCTGCAGCAGCTCGGCCAGAGCGACGAGCACCGCGACGCCGGAGAGGTTGTCGTTCGCGCCCTGCACCGTCTCGTTGCGCCATAGATCCGCCACCGTCGCTGTCCCGAAGACGCCGATTGCTATGCCCAGGCGAGCGAGCCGGGAGCGGCGGGCGACCGCGGCGGCGATCGTGCACAGCGGCCCGGCGAGGCCGACCCACCACTGTGGCGGTGGCGTCTTGACTCGTTCGAGCAACTGTGGCGCTAGCTCGTGGATGCGACGCTGCAGCGTTTGGTCGAAAATCACTCCTGTCTGTGGCGCATCGTGGTGGGCGAGGACCACCAGCGTGCCGCCCCCACTGCCGGCACGGGCGATCAGGTTGACGGTCGTGCGCCGCCGCCGCACCAGCCGCCGCAGGATCCGCGGCCCGTTCTGCGCCTCGTCAACGATGCCCGCGAGTGTTCCCGCCGCGAGCAGCGCCCCAGTGGCGCGCCTGCCGCGCAGCACGAGCGCCGCGCCGGCGATGCCGAGCAGGCCCAGCCCCGTGGCGGTCGGCGGGAATGTGCCCCAGGAAGGCTCATCCTCGAGCGCGACGTCCACTCCAGCAATCGCTTGCAACCGCCTTGCCAGCCACTCCGCCGCTTTACGCTCGCCGGGCGAGCAGGGGGTCCGGTCGATCGGGGCAAGCGTCTCTACCACCTCGCGCAGGGTTCCCTCGAGCGTATCTCCAGCGGGGCTCACAGAAAGCATTGTCCCTCGCCACGGTAAGTCGGTGCCTCCTCCACGATCCGGCCGCCCTCAATGAGGTGCAGACGGTCGAATCGCTCGCAGAGCTCGCCGGCCTTGGCGTGGCGCATCCAGACGCGGTCGCCCACCGCAAGCGCGCGGGCTGATGCGCCGAGCAGCGGGGTCTGCACCTCGCCGGCCCCCTCCTGACGATCGAGGCGCAGGCCGTCGGGCAGGTAGGGACTGGGCAGGCGCGCACGGTCTGGGGGGCCAGAGGCGAGGTAGCCACCGCCAAGCGCGGTTGCGATACCAGGCGCAGGGCGGCGCACCACAGGCAGCGCGAACATCGCCGCGGGCCGCGGCGTAAAGGCGCGGTAGGTGTCGAACAGCGCTGGCCCATAGAGCCCCGAGCCGGCGGCGATCTCGGTGATGGCGGCCTCGCGCGCGGTGCTCTCGAGGCTGCCGGTGCCGCCGCCGTTGACAAACTCGAGCGGCGCTAGCGCACTCACGGCGGCGACCGCCTCGCCGCGGCGTGTGGCGAGCTCGCGGGCAGATGCCCTCTGCAGCAGGCGGATCGCGGCCGTTCGCAGGCGGGGACCGATTCCCCGCCCGCCCGGAGCGTCGCCGAGCCCTGCGATCTGGGCCTCGTAGGCCATGACTCCAGCCAGCCGCACACCCGGACGCCCGGCGATCGCGCGAGCGAGCGCAGCGGCCTGTGCCGGCGTGTGGATAGGGGAGCGCTTGGCGCCGATACGCACGCGCCCGCCCAGCATCCAGAGCCCCGCATCGAGCTCTAGGCACACGCGCACAGGCGTCTGATCCATACCCTCCCTCACGCCTGTGGCGGAGTCGAGCAGATCGAGCTGGGCGACGTTGTCGACCATGATCGCGATGCGGGTCTCGGGCCGCTCGGCGGTGAGCGTGGCGAGCGAGCGCAGGGCGCGACGATCGACGGTGGGGTAGGCAACGAGGATGTCCTCAAACCCGCGCCCGGCAAGCCACAGGGCCTCCGGAAGGGTGAAGGCGAGCGTACCCTGAAACCCCTCACGCTCAAGGACCCGTTCCTGTAAGGCGCGGCAGCGAACGGACTTGCTGGCGAGCCTGATCGGCTTGGGCACAGCGCGTGCTTCCATGCCGGCGGCGTTGGCCCAGAAGGCGTCCATGTCAACCACCGCGAAGGGAGGGTCGAGCTCAGCAGTGGCCTGTTCGAGGCGCTCGCAGGGATCCTCAGACATCGCTGGGGTGGCGGGCCGGTGGGTGGACGGGTCCTAATACGCGCTCGACGTAGGCATTGGCGAAGCGCCCCTCCGGATCGAGCCGGGCGCGCACCGCCTGGAAGCGGTCCCAGCCGGGATAGCGACCGCGCAGGGTCGTGGCCGTCTGGAAGTGGCGCTTGCCCCAGTGCGGGCGGCCGCCGAGCTCGTCCATGATACCTCCACGGCGCGGAAGTACGGTTCCCACTCCATCCCCTCATACATGTGCACGGCCACATACCCGCTGTTGCGAGCGGCGGCGGTTGAGAGGAACGCATCATCGTCCGCCACTGTTCGCACCTCGATCGGGAAAGGCACGGCGAAGCCTCGTTGCTCGACGAGATCCATAACGCTACGCACCGCATCCGCCGTGTGCTCGCGCGGCAGCGCGTACTCCATCTCGGTGAAGCGCACCAGCCGCGGGCTCGCGAAGATCCGATCGGAGCGGTCGATCCGCTCCGAGCTCCCGGCCAGGCGCGTCACGAGCCGGTTGAGTTGGGGGATCCGGCCGGGAAACCTGCGCCCGGCGCGACAGATCAGACCGAAAGCGTGGTTGGTGAGCAGCACGTCGTTGGCGTACTCACTCACCCGGCCGCGTGGCCGCTGGTCCTTCTCGGTGCGGTTGTTCGTGCGCGTGAGCGCCGTCCTTGAATGGGGGAACACGAAGAACTCGAAATGGTCGTTCCCCAGCGCCAGCTCCTCGAAGCGCTCGAGCGTCTCCTCCAGCGGCGCCGGGGCGTCGACGCCGCACAACGTGAAGGCGGGAACACACTGCAGCGTCACCTCCGCGATCACGCCAAGCGCGCCGAGTCCCACGCGCGCGGCCCGGAAGGTCTCGAGATCGCGCTCGGGCGAGCACCGCAGGGTGGAGCCGTCAGCGAGCACCAAGGTCAGCTCGCGCACCTGCGCGGAGATGTTGCCCAGCTTCGCCCCGGTCCCATGCGTGGCGGTGGAGATAGCCCCCGCGATGCTCTGCACGTCGATGTCTCCGAGGTTTTCCATCGCCAGGCCGCCTCCCGGCCAGCCGCCGGTTGAGCTCTCTGATCGTGATACCCGCCTGCACCCGTACCAGCCCCGACGCACGATTGATGTCAAGCACACGATCCAGGCGCTCCAGGCGCAACTGGCTGCCGCCGGTGAGCGCCACATCGCTGAACGAGTGCCCTGCGCCGGCGACCCTTATGCGACGGTCGTGGTGCGTGGCGCGAGCTATCGCCTCGGATATCTCCTGCACCGAGCCCGGGAGCTCTATGCCGCGGGGCGGCAACGCTCGTCGCCTGCCCAGTTACGCCAGGTCGCGCCGTTCTTCTGCGGATCGCTACGCTCGCTCATCGAGATGACCCCGGCCGAGCCTACACTCCGCGCGCGCTCGCTGCCCACCCCGGGCGCCAGGCGCGCGACGGTGATCGGCGCGGGTTCGTTCGGCACCGCGCTCGCGGTGCTCCTGTCCCGGGGCGGGCTGCGCACGACGCTCCAGGCACGCACCGCCGAGCAGACCGCGCGCTTGGAGGAGGAGCGTGAGAACCGCGCCTACCTGCCGGGAGTGGAGCTACCCGCGTCGCTGCGCATCGAGGCCGCCTCAGCGGGGGTGGCGCGCGCGGACTACGTGTTCCTCGCGGTGCCCTCGAGTGGGCTGGGTGAGGTGATCGCGACGCTCGGGGCGGCGGGCCTGGGCAAGCGCACGGCGATCGTGTCGGTCGCCAAGGGGCTCGTTCCGCCGGCCGGGCTGCCGCCGACGATCGTCCTGACCGAGCACTTCGGCGCCCAGCGGGTCGCGTGCATCGGCGGACCGGCACACGCCCAAGAGATGGTCAACGAGGGTGCTGGCCTGGTCGCCGCCTCCAGTGATGAGGAGCTCGCACGTGTGCTGGCGCAGGTGTTTACACGCGCCGGAGTCGTCTGCGAGCAGTCCAACGACCCCCTTGGCGTAGAGCTGGCCGGCGCCGCTAAGAACGCCGCGGCGCTGGCGGCGGGGGCCACCGAGGCGCAGGGCCTGAACGCCGCGGGGGCGGCCGCCGGGCACATCTTCGCCGAGGTGTGGCGCTACGCCGACACTCTCGGTGCGCGACCGGAGTCGATGATCGGTCTGGCCGGAGCGGGCGACCTGGTGGCCACCGCCCTCGCACGCGACAGCCGCAACCGCCGAGCGGGCGAGCTCTTGGCCGCGGGCGTGCCCGCTGCGGAAATCCCCGCACGCATCGGCCAGGCGGTCGAGGCGCTGGAGTCCGTGCCCCTGCTCGCCCGCGCGCTTCAGGCCGCAGGCGTGGGAGCGCCGGTCACGAGCGCGCTGGGGCGACTAATCTCGGGCGAGCTGCCGCTACAGGCCTGGGTGGCTTTGGTGCGAGCCACAGTGCCACCCCCGGCACTCTGGCGCAGGCGCCCGCAGCCGGGCTTCTGGCGCCGTGCCTGGCGCTTGACGACGGGGAAATAACCAGGCCCCGGAGGCGGGGCAAGGAGGTCCCGCCCCACTCGCATCTATGCCCACTGCGACACGTGGACGATCTCAAAAAACAACCCATCAACGATCTCAAGAATCAGCTCATCAAAGTTCCGAGCACGGCCTCGTAGACTCCCGCGCCGTGCCCCTCCTCGGCGACGCGCACGTTCTCATACCCCCCAAGCGCCTCGCGGATCGACGGATCGCGCTCCACCGCGTTCCCCACCAGCCAGAAGACATCCACCTGCGCCGCGCACGCGAGATCCTCGCGCGAGTCCCCCACCGCGAAGCACTCCTCCCGCGCATACCCGCGCGCCCTGCGATGCCAGGCGACTCCGCCCGCCTTCGATGCCCCCGCAGGCAGCAGGTGATAGCCACGCACGTGCTCCAACCCCGCCAGCGCCTGCGAACGACGATTGACCACGCCGTTGTCCACCAGCCGCAGATCCCCGTGACCATGCTGCTCCAGCAGGGCGTTGACCTCGAATGCGTTGACCAAGCCACGAAACAGGTGCGAGACCTCGCGCTGCATATGCCAAGGCTCGTGGTACTCCAGGCGACCCTCATAGCGCTCCAGCAGCAACCTCGGCGCGCCCGATCGCTCGATCTGCTCGGCAATGCTCAGCTCGCCCGGAAGCAGCCCCCCCGTCAGCCACTGCTCCTCCCCATCCAGCACCACACACGCCCCCGCCTCATAGATGTAGGAGCTCTGCCCAAGCAGTCGCGCGTCCTCGAACACCTGCGCGCGGCGGCGCCCTGACATCAGCACCACCTCGACATCCGCCCGCAGGCACGCCTGTACGGCGCGTACGCCATCGATCGACACATTCCCCTCACCGTCGTGCAGCAGCGAAGCGCCGCGCCCGAGCAGCGTGCCGTCGAGATCTACGTACAAACAGCGGGTGCGCGAGCCCATCGCCTCTACTATCGCAAGCGGTGGCCATCCAACGCACGATCGAGCCCTGGAGCGCGCTGCTGAACGAGGCTCGCGAGGACGGGCGGCTCGTGCGCGAGGCACGCGAAGGCCCTGGGCCAGCCAAACTCGTGGACCCCCCGGCGGAGCTGCACCCCGACGTGCTGGCGGCACTCGCGCATCTGGGCGTCGATCAGCTGTACTCCCACCAGGCGGAGGCGATCTACGCAGCGACGGCGGGACCGACGATCATCACCACCGGCACGGCCTCCGGCAAGTCGATGTGCTTCAACCTCCCCACGCTCCACATACTCTGCGTAACAAGCGCGTGCGAGGGCGCTCTATCTATATCCGACGAAGGCTCTCGCCCAGGACCAGGCGCGCGCGCTTGCGTCCTTCGGCCTGAGCAAGCGGGTGCGCCCTGCGATCTACGACGGAGACACACCCCGTGAGGCCCGCGCGCAGATCCGCAAAAGCGCCAACGTGGTGCTCACCAATCCCGACATGCTGCACGTCGGCATCCTCCCCAATCACGCAGCCTGGGCGGACCTGTTCGCCAATCTCGCCATAGTCGTGATCGACGAGGCGCACGTCTATCGAGGCGTGTTCGGCTCGCATGTTGCTAACGTGCTGCGCCGGCTGCGACGCATTGCGGCCAGGTACAACACGTACCCGATCTTTCTGCTGACGTCTGCCACGATCGCCAACCCGGTCGAGCTCGCCGAGCGTCTCACGGGCCTGGAGGACGTGAGCCTGATCGACAAGGACGGCTCGCCCGCGCCGCACAGGCAGATCTCGGTATGGAACCCGCCCCTGACCGACGAGGCCCTGGCGCGCGCCGCTCGGCGCTTGCCGAGGCGGCGGAGGTGCTCGCACAGCTCGTGCGGGGAGGAGCGCGAACGATCTGCTTCATGAAGTCGCGCAAGGGCGTCGAGGTGCTCAGCCGCCTGATCAAACAGGATCTCGAGCAGAGCCACCCGGAGCTGGCGGAGCTCGTCGTGCCCTACCGGGCCGGCGTACACCGCCCAGCAGCGCCGTGAGCTCGAGGGGCGCCTCACGCGGGGGGAGCTGCGCGCGGTGATCACCACCGACGCGCTCGAGCTCGGCATCGACATCGGTGAGCTGGACGCCGCTGTCGTCGTCACCTTCCCCGGCACCGTCGCCTCCCTGCGTCAGATGTGGGGACGGGCCGGGCGGCGTGGCCGGGGCCTGGCGATGTACGTGGCGGGCGAGGACGCTCTCGACCAGTTCTTCTGCCGCCATCCCGAAGACTTCCTCGAGCGACCGGTCGAGGCGGCGATCCTCGACCACGAGAGCCCTCTGATCTATCGCCAGCACCTGCTCTGCTCGGCCCACGAGGAGCCGCTCTCGAGCACCGATGCTGAGTTCCTCGGCCCACGCTGGGAGAGTCACGCCGAAGTCCTCCTCAGCACCGGTGAGCTGCGCCATAGAGGCGCAGGCGCAAGCGGCCGGGACAGATACGAAAATCAAAACGAGAAGACGAGCGGGCTGCCGGCGAGCTACGTTCCCCGCCATCCCGCCGGGTATCCGGCGGGGGAGGTCTCGCTGCGCTCTGTCTCCCCCGAGCACTTCACGATCGTCGATGTCGCCTCCGGCGAGCTGCTGGGCTCGACCGAGTCCGCCCGCGCACACTCGACCGTCCACGAGGGCGCGATCTACCTGCACCTCGGGCGCTCCTACGAAGTGCGCGAACTGGACCTGGAGCGCCGCCGCGCGCTCGTCTCGCCGTTCGACGGCGACTGGTACACGCAGCCCAAGCGCGAGACCGACACCGAGATCGTGCGCCTGCTCGATCGCCGCGACGTGCTCGGGGTCTCCCTCAGCTTCGGAGAGGTCGCCGTCACCGAGACGGTCCTCGCCTACCAGCGCAAGCGCACGGCCAATCACAGGGCGGGTGGGCATCAAGTAATCGACCTCGTCGCGCTCGACCTGCCCCCCACGAGCTTCTCCACGCAGGCCCTGTGGTTTGAGCTCGACCGCACCGAGCTGGCCGGCGCGATTCCGGTGAAGCCTCTCCTCGGCGCGCTCCATGCGACCGAGCACGCCCAGATCGCGGTCCTGCCGCTGATCGCTATGTGCGACCGTTGGGACATCGGCGGGCTGTCCACCAACCGGCACCCGCAGACCGGCGGCCCGACGATCTTCATCTACGACGGCCACCCCGGCGGCATCGGCATCACGCGCACCGCGTTTACCCGCTTTGAGGAACTCTCCCGTGACGCCCACCGTCTGATCGCCGAGTGCCCCTGCGCATCCGGCTGTCCATCCTGCATCCAGTCGCCGAAGTGCGGCAACCTCAACGAACCGCTCTCCAAGCCTGGAGCACGCTTATTGCTGGAGCGGATGCTCACGGGCGCCCCAGGGCCAGCGCTGCCCGCACCGCTCTGAACGCCCATGGTCGTTGTTGAAGACCATACCCGTGCCTGGACTCACCCTTCCCAAGAAGACGCTCCTGGCGGTCTTTGCCGCATGTCTCTCCCTGCTTGGCCTGGCCTCGGCAGCCCAGGCGCCAGCCGCCACTTTCAGCTTCGGCCTCGCCGACTACGAACCAGCCACGTTTTCAGATCCGCGGGTCGCCGCTCTCGGCGTTCACACCGCCCGCGATGTCGTCCCCTGGAACGTCGCCCTCGTGCCGCGAGACCGGGCGGCCGTGACCGCCTGGCTCGATGCCGTCAAGCGGGCCGGGATCACGCCGCTGATCACCTTCCAGCACGCCGATAACAACGGCCGCGCGCCGGGCAAGGCCCAGTTTCTGCGCGCCTTCCTGCGGTTCAGGGCCCTGTTTCCGTGGGTCACCGAGTTCTGCCCCTGGAACGAGGCCACCCATTCCGGTCAGCCGACCGCGCGCCATCCGCGGCTCGCCGCCCAGTACTACGACGCGATCGCCTCCCACTGTCCCGGCTGCACGGTCACCGCGCCGGATACGCTCGACGCCGACGGCAACATCGAGGGCTGGATCGCGACGTTTCTGCAGAGCGCCCACCCGTATCCCAAGGTATGGCCGTTCAACCCCTACCTCAGCGTCCGCGCCGACAATCCTAGGGCGATCAGAAGGCTCCTCTCGTTCGTCCACGGACAGATCTGGTTCAGCGAGGTCGGCGGCATCGTCTGGTGGCGCTTTCATGGCAGGCTGATCAACCACGGCGTCGCCAGCGCAGGCCGGGTCGCCAAGAACATCTTCAAGCTCGCCTCGATCAGTCCCCGGATCACCCGTGTCTACTACTACCACTGGCGCTCGCCCGGGACTCCCTACTCCGCGAAGAAGTCCACCTGGGACGCGGGGCTCGTCAGCGCGACCGGCGTCGCGCGTCCAGCACTCCTCGCCGTGGCGAAAGCTCTCCACCGGCAGATCCAGACCGCGACGCCGAGCTCGTTCTAGCCGGTGGGGTCTCGGCGCTCTCGCCAAGTGACCACGCGAAAGTACAGAGTGCCCACACAGCCCGCAGCCCATCCCTCCAGGTGATCTTCTTGCCTTCGGCGTACGAGCGGCCGTAGTAGGAGATCGGCACCTCGTAGAGCCGGAGGTCGGGGTCGCAGGATGCGCACGGTCAGCTCGGGCTCGATCCGGAAGTCGTCGGAGACGAGCGTCAGGCCGCGCACGAGGTCGCCGCGGAAGGCCTTGTAGCCGACCTCCATGTCGGAGATCGTCGTGTTGTAGAGGACGTTCGGTGAGCAGCGTCAGGAAGCGGTTGCCGGCGTAGTGCCAGAACAGGTGCGCGCGCTGCGGGTGGGCGCCGCCGCGCAGGCGGGTGCCGAACACGGCGTCGGCGTTACCGTCGAAGATGAGGTCGATCAGCCGGGGAATGTCGGCCGGGTCATACTCGACGTCGGCGTCTTGGGTGATGACCACCTCGCCGGTTGAGTTCGACAGCGCGCTGCGGATCGCCGCTCCCTTGCCCCGGTTGCGCTCGTGGGTCAGCAGTTTGATGCGCGGGTCGTGCTCGGCGAGCCGTGAGACGACGGTGGCGGTGTCGTCGTGCGAACCATCGTCTACGACGATGATCTCCAACTCGTACTCGAGCGCTTTCAGCGCTCCCAGCACATCGCCGATCGTGGCGGCCTCGTTGTAGGCCGCCATCAGCACGCTCAGCTGGGGCGCGCTCATGCGGTTAGTTTAGTTAGCGCGGATTGGTGGGCCTTCGTACTTCACGCCAGCGGGGCTCATCCAGCGTACGCGCCAGCTGACCCCCCGCGTGGAGGAGTGCAAGGCCCAGTAGCCCGCACCGTTGGTCCTCAGCGTCTTCAGCGTGCGGAAGCGGTGAGAGCCCTTGAGCTGCACGAGCACCGTGACGTTCGTGGCGCCGGTCGCCGGTCGCACCAGCCCCCACAGCGAGTATCCGTGCCCGCGCTTTGTGACCACCAGCGGTACCGGGAAGCCGTAGTAGAGTGGCTTGCGCGCGCCGCTGACGTACTGCAGTCCGGTCTGGAAGCCGACGAAGCCACCGATCGCGCTGCCGGTTAGACGCCCGCTGGTCGGATCATCCTTTAGCAGGTACTGCGAGAACGCCGCCACCCGCGGGTTGGAGTAGGCCATGTGCTCGGAGATCGCGTCGTATTCGGCCTGCTTGGCGGCCGACACGCCTTCGTACTTGTTCGGCTTGCTGTTGACCCCGAACTCCGTCAGGTAGATCGGCACGCCCCCCGGGATCGCGTGGGCCCGCGCGGCCAGGTTGAGGGCGTTTGACAGGCGCGAGAGCGAGCCGATCGTCACGCTGTCCTTCTGCGGCCAGACAAAGCGGGGACCGGCCGCCGGGAAGTAGGCGTGGTGGGCGTAGCCGGCCATCTGCAGTTCGCTGCAGGAGCCGGATTTCTTGTACTTGGCGTTCAGGCAGAGTGCTTCGCGCATGAACGCCAGCGGCGCCACCGGATGCAGCAGCGCTTTCGATTTTTCCTTACGAACGTTGACGGTGTCATAGCCGACCGGCGCCGTCTCGCCGAACAGCGCGCTTGGATGGGCGATCCCGGCGGCCTGCAAGCCCTTGTATGCGGCCTGATAGAGGCCGCGGTAGATGCGTCCGGAGACGGGCTTGCCGCTCGAGCTCCACTGCGGCGTCAGGTAGACGGCCTCGTTGGGCTCGTTCCAGATCGAGTAGAGCGAGACCTGCGAGCCGTAGTGACGCGCCACAGCGGTCATGAATTCCTGGAAATCGAGCAGGTCGGGCCGGTAGGTGTAGGGGGCTTTCTTGTTTGCCGTGGCCCATCGCGGCACTGGCGCGGTGACGGTCAGGAGCACCTGCCAGCCCAGCCGCTTGGCTTCGGCGAGCAGGATGTCGTACTGGCCCCAGTTGTAGCTGCCGGGGTTGGTCGCATCGAAGCTTGGCTTCGTCGCGCTGGTGGGCGCGGGCGCGACCGAGTACCAGCTGAGCTCCACGCGCAGCGCTTTCACGCCCAGCGTCTGCAGCGCCACAAGCGCGGCGGGACGCGTGGTGGGGTTGAGCAGGGCGGTCGAACCCTCGAAGTACATCTTCTGAGCGCTCGAGGCCAGCGCCTGGCCTGCACCGGCCGACCCGCAGGCAAGCGCCGAGCAGGCAAGCGATGCACAAAGGAGTATGCGGATACGCGACATTGGTCCTCGATTCGATCGTTGCTTGCTTGTGGAACGAGCGGCGCAGACATGCTCGCGCAGGAGCGCAAGCGCCACATAAAGGGCGGGCACGTCATCGGCGCCGTAGGCTGAGACACCCTAGCGCAGGGGAAGTTGCGTAGTGCCGTCAGTGCGAGCTGATCTTCACCCTGCAGTGCGCCACGTGCATGTGTGCACACACGATCACATAGCCGGGGCGCGGATGGTGACGAGCGTCGGTCAGCCCCGAATCGAAGATTGTCGAGGACGTGCCGCCGGTCCACTGGTAGACATATAGGCGCCTGATCCGCGAGTTTGTGGAGGCAAGGCCGAACATGTAACCGAGCGCCTTCGCCGCTCGGGCCAGGCCCGAGCCGCGGTTGTTGGGAAAGGCGCCGCCGAATTTGACGATCCCGCCGGTCTCGGTAAGCCAGACATCTCCCGGCACCGCCGCCAGGATCGCGCGCGTGCGGGTACTCGAGAAGCGGTTGGTGTCCGAGTAGTTGTGCAGCCCCCACAGCGTTGGCGTGGGCACTCGCAGGTGATGGAGCTCGGCTTTGAATTCGGCGATGTAGTTCAACGTGGGACTAACTTCGGCCTGGTCGAGGATGTCGAGGCCGAGGATCGTACATTTGCCGCACACGCGCCTGAGCGCCTGGTAATACTTCGCTGATTCGACCGCCGTCGGGCTGTTGAAGCGCTCGTAGGTGTAGCGGACGTTGCCCCGGTTGGTCTCGTTCCACGGCTGGTACTGGTGGACGTTCGGGAACAGCTTGATGAATTTCTTTATGTCATGTTCGTACGCCGCGACACTCGGCATGCGTGTCGGCGTGTACTCGGAGTGATAGAAGGCCACCAGCACCTGCTGATGCTGTGCTTCGGCGGCTCCGATCCAAGCTCTTGCGAGCGACAGCGAGTAGGACCGGACGGCCGCGTCGTAGGGAACGATGTAGCGAGTGATGTGCGTGTGCAGCTGCTGCCAGCGCTGATCGGAGAACATCTCGGTCTTCTCGTCCGCAATGCCCACCTTGTATGAGGCTGCGGCGTGGGCCACAGGATGATGCGTGGAGCGAGCAGAGATCGCGGCGGGGACGGTGGCGCTGGGCGCTAGCGACAGGCCACAGGCGAGTAGCACGGCGGCGAGAAAGCGCTGGCGGAGGGTCGTGATCACAGCCACAGAAACAGCCTATCCGCCCGAAAGTCGCGATGCGCCAGGGGCCGCGGGGCAGCATAGGATGCGGGTGATGCACGGGCGATGGCGCTACTGGGGTCCGCTTTCGCTCGTGCTGGTGGTTGCTCTGGCCCTGCGCCTGTGGGGCATCAAGCAGGGCCTGCCCTACGTCTACAACACCGACGAGTACGGACACTTCGTGCCCGAGGCGGTGGCGATGTTTCACCACGGCCTGAATCCTCACTACTTCATCAACCCCCCGGCGCTCACCTACCTGCTGCACATCGTCTTCGCGGTTTGGTTCGGCGGTGGAGCGAGCGTCTCGCACGAATTTGCGCTGCATCCGGACCATTTCTTCCTCATAGCAAGGGTGACGGTGGCGCTGCTCGGGACGGTCGCGGTGTGGCTGCTCTATCTCGTGGGCGCCCGGCTCTTCAATCGCACTGCCGGCCTGCTCGCGGCGGCTCTGATGGCCGTGGCGTTCCTGCCGGTCTTCTATGGGCGCCTCGCGCTCAACGACGTGCCCACGCTCGCCCCGCTGACGCTCTCGCTGCTCGGCACGGCCGGCGTATTGCGCCGGGGGCGCCTGCTCGACTACCTCCTGGCGGGGGCCGGCCTGGGTCTCGCCGCTGCGACGAAGTACACGGCCGGCGTGATAGTCCTCCCACTGCTTGCCGCGGCCGTGGCACGTTATCTCAACAGCGAAGCGGACACCCGGCGGGACGTGGCTGGCGGCGTGGGTGTCGCCCTGCTCGTCGCGCTGGGCGCTTTTCTGATTGCCAATCCGTTCTCGGTGCTCGATTTCCACAGCTTCCGCGCGGAACTGGAACGCCAGTCGAGCTACACCGAATCCTCGCGCGCGTCCTGGGTAGGCGGCCCCGGACAGGGCAGCTTCGTCTACTACTTGTGGTCGTTCGCCTGGGGGCTCGGATGGGTTCCCGCGCTGGCGGCCCTCGGGGGAGCGGTGAGGATCTGGCCGCGGCAACGACGGCTCGGTTGGGTGCTTGTGCCGGCGGCCGTGCTGTACCTCGCGTTTCTGAGCCTGCAGGGGCGCTACTTCGGCCGCTGGCTGCTGCCGATCTTCCCGGTCGTCTGTCTGCTGGCGGCAAGCTTTGCACTGGAGGTGACTGGCTGGGCCACACGGCGTGCGCCGCGGCTGCGTCTCGGGTTCGCCGCGGTCGCGGTCATTGCACTGACGGCGCAGGGCCTCGTGTACAGCATTCACTCGGGTTTGGTTCTGTCGCGTGCGGACACCCGCAACCTCGCTCGCACCTGGGTGGTGGAACACATACCTGCGGGTGCGCGAATCGTGGTCGAGCCCGTGGTCCCCAATGCCTGGCTGAACGACACTGACGGAGTCCCGCCCACCCGCACGCGCTGGCTGAAGTACCCCACCCTGCGCCTTGTCCTTGACCCCGCGAACGGAAGGCCCGAACCCCCGCACAGAACCGTGCTGCTGGAAAACTACGAGCGCACGCTGGGGCCCGCGTTGATTTCCTACTACGAGCAGCATGGCTATTGCTGGGTGATCAGCGGCTCCACCCAATCCGGGCGGGCATTTGCCGACCCCAAGATCGTGCCGGATGCGATCGCTTACTACCGAGCCCTCGTCCAGCAGGCCCAAGTCGTCTACCGTGCGTCTCCCTATGAGACTAAGAGTGGGCGGGTTCCATTTAGCTTCGACTGGACGTTCGACTACTACCCGCTCGCGTTCCACCGCCCAGGGCCGGAAATAACCGTCTACCGCCTTCGCGGCGGGCGCTGCACCTACTGATTCCCCCGCGCGATCTTGCGCAGGTCGATGGTCTCGTCGTACAGCTTGGCGTCGACGCCCTCCTCGAGCGCCATCTCGCGCAGCGGGCGCCCGGACTCGGTGGCCTTCTGGACGATGACCGTCCCCTTGTCATAGCCGATCGCGCCGTTCAGCGCCGTTGCGACGGCGAGGGTCGCCCCAGCGGAGGCCTCGGTGCCGGCCTTGTTGACCTCGATGCCGTCGACGCACTTCTCGGCGAACACACGTGAGGTGGCTGCGAGCAGGTGCAGCGACTCGAGCAGGTTGCGGGCGATCAGCGGGATGCGGACGTTGAGCTCGAACTGTCCCTGCATGCCGCCGATCGTGATCGCGGTGTCGTTGCCGATCACCTGGGCGGAGACCTGGAGGACGACCTCGGGGATGACGGGGTTGACCTTGCCGGGCATGATCGATGAGCCCTTCTGCAGCTCCGGCAGGCGGATCTCGCCGATGCCAGCGCGCGGGCCGGAGCCCATCAGCGCGAGGTCGCCGGCGATCTTGGTGAGCGACACGGCGATCACCTTCAGCGCGCCGGACAGCTCGACGAGCGCGTCGCGGTTCCCCTGCGCCTCGAACGGGTCCAGTGGGGGGGCGATCTGCTTCAGGCCGGACTCCTTCTTCAGGCGGGCGCGGACGCGCTCGGCGAACTTCGCGTGGGTGTTCAGCCCGGTGCCGGTGGCGGTGCCCCCTAGCGGAATCTGGCCGACGTGCTCGAGCGCCGCGCTTACGCGCTCTTGGGCGAGCGCGATCTGCGCGGCGTAGCCGGCAAACTCCTGACCGAGGGTGACGGGGACGGCGTCCATCAGGTGGGTGCGCCCGGACTTGACGACGTTCTGAAAGCTCTCGGCCTTGCGCGCGAACGCGCGCTCGAGTTGCTTGAGCGCGGGCAAAAGCTCGTTCTGGGCGACGTCGAGCGCGGCGAGGTGGACGGCCGAGGGAAAGACGTCGTTGGAGGTCTGGCCCATGTTGACGTGGTCGTTCGCGTGCACCTTGGCGCCGGCGAGCGTGGCGATCACCTCGTTGGCGTTCGTGTTCGTCGATGTGCCGGAGCCTGTCTGGAAGACGTCGATCGGGAACTGTGCGTCGTGCTTGCCCGCGGCGATCTCGGCGGCGGCTTTCTCGATCCGCGCGGCGGTGGCTTGGAGAGCAGCCCGAGCTCGCCGTTGACGGCGCAGCGGCGCCCTTCACGCGCGCGAGCCAGCGCACGACCGACACGGGGATCGTCTCGCCCGAGATCGGGAAGTTCTCGACGGCCTTGGTGGTCTCTCCACCCCATAGCTGCTTCTCGTCTGATTCTCCTTGTCAGGTGGCATCGCCGAACGTTATCCACAGAACGCGGCGAGCTCTCGTGCCAGGCCGACGGGGTCGTCGTAGGCCATCAGGAAACCCGTGCTCTGGAGCACGCGCAGCTGGCCGTTGGGTAGCAGCGCGAGCGCCTCTTCGGCCGCCGCGAGCGGGTGCAGGCGGTCGCGGTCGGCCCACAGCAGGAGCACCGGCATGTCCAGGCGCGGGTAGAGCTCGAGCAGTTGAGTCTGCGCCCCGCGCGGCCATGACCGCGCGCACCTGGCCCACGAGCGCGCGAGGCTGGGGTTGCCGGGAACGTCGGCGAAGGCGTGGCGCACGAGATCGGCGGCGGCCGGGTCCACGCGCGGACAGCCGCAGACCGCGCTCGGGTGTGAAGGCAGCGCGCGCGGCGTAGGAGAGCAGACCGTCCAGCCCGGGCGCCGCGGCGGCGCGCGCACCGAGCTGCCAGGCGGTGCACGCGTTCGCGCATGGCGCGGCGTGCAGGCGGCTGGGCATCAGCACGAGCCGCGAGGGCCGCAGGCGGTCGCTGGCGCGCGTGCAGGAGGATCTCCGCGCCCGCGTCGTGACCGCCGATCAAAGGATGGGGCCCGAGCACGTCGGCGGCGAAGCCCGACGATCACCTCGGCGAACCAGTCGAGCGTGTACGGATGGCGCGGCCGGTCCTCGGAGTCGCCGTGCAGGGGCAGGTCGGGGAGCACCACGCGAAAGCGATCGGCGAGCTGCTCGACGGCGGGCTCCCACTCCTTGTGGGAAAGCATCGCGGAGTGCAGCAGCGCGAGCGGCGGCCCGGCGCCGAACTCGCGATAGGCGACGCGCGCGCCGTCGGGATGGTGGTAGAGACGCAGCCTCATGGCCGGGGACGACGAGGGACCATCCACGCATCGTAGGCCCGGATCCGCCGCCCCAGTCTCGCACAGCCCGCGAGGAGGCCGGTCGCAGCGGCCGTCCTGCGGGCGCGGCGCGGCATGGCCTCCCATAAAGAGGCGGCTCAGCTCAGCTGCGCGGCAGGGACCCGCACCTACAATGGGCCGCCACGTGACGCCCGCCGAGAGACACCCGCTGATCCCACACCGCGCGGTCGACGCGCGCCAGGAGCTGCCGGCGCTCGAGCTGGAGGTGCTGGAGCGCTGGCGCGAGCGCGACGTGTTCGCCGCGTCGCTGCGTGCGCGCGAGGGGGCGAAGCAGTGGGTCTTCTACGAGGGGCCACCCACCGCCAACGGCCCGCCCGGCTCCCATCACGTGCTCTCGCGCGTGTTCAAGGACATCTACCCGCGCTATCAGACGATGCGCGGCTATCGAGTGGAGCGCAAGGGCGGCTGGGACTGCCACGGGCTGCCGGTGGAGATCGCGGTCGAACAGGCGCTCGGAATCAAATCGAAGGCGGAAGTCGAGGAGTATGGGATCGGCGAGTTCAACGCGCGCTGCCGCGAGTCGGTGTTCACCTACCTGGAGGAGTGGAACCGGCTGACCGAGCGGATCGGCTTCTGGCTCGATCTCGATGACGCCTATCGGACGCTGGATGAGAGCTATATCGAGTCGGTCTGGTGGGCGCTGTCGCAGATCGATCGCCGCGGGCTGCTCTACGAAGGCCACAAGGTCAGCCCGTACTGCCCGCGCTGCGAGACGACGCTGTCCTCGCACGAGGTGGCACAGGGCTACAAGGACGTCGTCGATCAGAGTTTGTATCTGAAGTTGCCGGTCTCCAGCGACCGCGGATCGGCCAGCGAGGACAGGCTGCTAGTGTGGACGACGACGCCGTGGACGCTGCCCGGGAACGTGGCGGTGGCGGTGTCCCCGACGGCGAGCTACGCGCGGGCTCGCCTCGGCGCTGAGCACTTCGTGCTCGTCTCAGATCGTGTCGCCGCGGTGCTGGGCGAGCAGGCGGAGGTGATCGAGCGGTTCAGCGGCGAGGAGCTGGTGGAGCGCTACGGCAGCTACCTGAGCCCGATCTTCAAGCTCAACGATCGCCTGCCGGGCGGTTCGCAAATCCTCGCGGATGACTTCGTCACAACGGAGGAAGGCACGGGCATCGTCCACCTGGCGCCGGCGTTCGGCGAGGACGACTACCGCGTCGCGGCGGCGGCAGGGATCTTCAGGGGCGACGAACCGCACACGCTGTACAATCCGGTGCAGGCCGGACGGCACCTACGACGCTCGCGTGCGCGACCGCGACGGCAACTCGTGGGAGGGTCGCTTCGTCAAGGATCCCGAGCTGACGAAAGAGCTGATCGCGGACCTCCAGGCGCGGGGCCTGCTGCTGCGAGAGCAGGCCTACGAGCATTCCTACCCCCACTGCTGGCGCTGCGGCACGCCGTTGCTGTATTACGCGAAACCGTCGTGGTACATAGCGACGACGAAGCTCCGCGACGAGCTGCTGGCGGCGAACGAGACGGTGAATTGGCACCCTCCGCGCGTCAAGGAGGGCCGCTTCGGGGACTGGTTGAAGAACAACGTCGACTGGGCGCTCTCACGCGAGCGTTATTGGGGAACACCGCTGCCGGTGTGGCGCTGCCTGGACGGGCACGTACACGTGATCGGGTCGTTTGCCGACCTGCAGGAGCGCTCCGGCATAAGCCTCGACGATCACCACCGTCCGTTCGTCGACGAGGTCGAGTTCCCGTGCACTGAGCACGGATGCGAGCAGCCGATGAAACGGGTGCAGGAGGTGATCGACGTGTGGTTCGACTCCGGCGCGATGCCGTTCGCCCAGCACCATTTCCCGTTCGAGCACAAGGAACGTCTTCGGCGAGCGCTTCCCCGCCGACTTCATCTGCGAGGCCCAGGATCAGACGCGCGGCTGGTTCTACTCGCTGCTGGCGGTCGCGACGCTGTTGGCAGGAGGGCCCTTCGACCGCCAGGCGCCGTACAAGAACGTCGTCTGCCTCGGCCTGATCCTCGACGAGGAGGGCCAGAAGATGTCGAAGTCGAAGGGCAACACGGTCGAGCCCTGGCAGGTGCTCGACACGTACGGCGCGGACGCCTTCCGCTGGTACTTCTTCACCTCCAAGCAGCCCTGGGACGGATATCGCTTCTCGGCGGAGGCGATCGGCGAGGGCGTACGCCTGTTCCTCAAGCAACTGTGGAGCACGTACTTCTTCTACGCCCTCTACGCCGAAGCCAACGCCTCCGACCCCGGCGCGGGCGGAGGCACGCCGGGCCCACCGACGATCTCGACCGCTGGGCGTTGTCGCGCACCGCTGGCACGGCCGAGCTGGTGACCGAGCGGCTGGACGCCTACGACGTGACGTCCGCCGGACGGGCGATCGCGGGCTCGTGGACGAGCTGTCGAACTGGTACGTGCGCCGCTCGCGACGACGCTTCTGGGACGGCGACCCGGCCGCATTCGAGACGCTGCGCACGTGCCTGCTGACGGTGGCGAAGCTGCTGGCGCCGCTGTGCCCGTTCATCGCCGATGAGATCTACGACAACCTCGACGGCAGCGCGCGAGCGTCCACCTGTGCGACTTCCCCCGGCCGACGCGATCGCCGCGCGCGACGAGGACCTCGAGGAGGCGATGGCGCTGGCACGCGAGACGGTCCGCCTGGGTCTGGGCGCCCGCGGGAAGGCCAAGATCAAGGTGCGCCAGCCGCTGGGCGAGGCCGTTGTCGTGGCCGACGAGCGCGAGCGCGCGGCGATCGAACGGCTGGCCGATGTCGTGCGCGAGGAGCTGAACGTCAAGCGGTGCGCTTCGTCGCCGCGGCCGAGGAGCTGAGCGAGTACGAGGTGAAGGCCAACTACCGCACGCTCGGACCGCTGTTCGGCAGGGACATGCCGCGCGCGGCCGAGGCGATCGCGGCACTCGACCCGGCGCGGGTGGCGGCGGCGGTATTCGCGACGGCGACGGGGCGATCGGGATTGCGGTCGGCGGACGCGAGCACACGCTCTCGGCCGCGGACGTGATCCTGACGATGAAGCGCCCCCGAGGGCTACTCGGTCGAGCGCGAGGGCGCCCACGCGGTCGCCCTGGACCTGACGATCGACGACGGACCTGCGGGCCGAGGGGCAGGCGCGCGAGATCGTGCACGCCGTGCAGAACGCGCGCAAGACCGCGGGGCTCCAGGTCGAGGATCGGATCGAGCTGTCCCTGACGGGCGACCCCGCCCTGATCGCAGGCCGCGACAGGCTCCGCGACTACCTGGTCACGCGAGACGCTGCCGTTCGGCTCGAGCTTGGACGGGGAGCCCACGGCTGGCGAGGCCTCGCGCTGCGACGTGGACTACTCAGAGCAGACCGAGATCGACGGCCTGCAGCTGAGCATCAGCGCTGAGACCGCCGCGCACCCTCACGCCTCAGGCCGGGAGCGCCGGCTCCAGCTCCTGCCTCGAGCTTCTTCTTCGGGTAGGCGCCGATCACGGTCTTGACCGGCTGACCGCCTTTGAAGAGGATCATCGTCGGGATCGAGAGCACCTGGAAGTTGGCCGCGGTCTGCTGGTTCTCGTCGATGTTCAGCTTCACGATGCGCAGGTCCTGACGCTCGGAGGCGATCTCCTCGAGCACGGGCGCGACCACGCGGCAGGGACCGCACCAAGGCGCCCAGAAGTCGACGAGCACAGGGCCCTCGGACTCGAGCACCTCGGCCTGGAAGTTGGTGTCTGTGACTTCGTTGAGAGTGCCTGCCATGGGGTCTCCTTGATTGCTTTCCTCTTATCTCTCACCACTATACAAAGTGTAGTAAGAGCCTCCAGGGCACGGGCGAGGACGAGCGTGTGTCAGTGGATTGTCACGGTCCAACCGCCGGAGGTACGCACGATCGGCGGGTGGATGTCGGTCAGGGCGGTGAACAGGTGCGGGGAGACGTAGACCTCGATCGTGGCGGCGATGACCAGCAGCGGCACGGCCACCGCGACGGTCACGAACGTGGCGGCCAGCAGCTGATCCCACTCCCCGCGTCGGCTGGCGATGATCCACGCGGCCAGCGGCAGGAAGAGCGCGATCAGCTCGAGGATCGCGTGCGGGAGCAGACCCAAGAGCAGTACGCCGGGCGCGACTCCGAGAAAGCCGGAGACACCGGCCAGGGTGTGCCCGAGCACGTAGGCCTGCGTGCAGAGCGAGAAGGTGGTGGCAGCCACGACGAAGCCGATCGCGATCCGCCCACCGTGTTCGTGCACCCAACGCGAGACACCGCGGTGGCGCTCGGCCTGCAGTGGCAGCGAGCTGCCGGCGATGAAGCCCGCGACACAGGCCATCGCGTGGAGGGCGAGCACGAGCATGTTGCGCCGCAGGATGCTGAGCACGTCGCCACCGTCGCCGACCGCAAACGGGGGTTGCAGGGCGAGGACCTGCTGGTAGCCGTGGTCGAGCGAGGCGACGACCCACACGGCGCAGAGCAGGCCGGTGGCAGCCAGGGCCGAGCCGGCAACCCACCGCCCCAGGACGGCGCCGGGGTCCGCTGCCAGGCGCGCAGCGTCGTGCGCGTGCGACGCACACCATGCGCAAACGCGTAGGCGGAGGCATCCATCAGTGTCCCGATTCAAAAATTGGTCAGCGTTTGCCGAGCGGATGGTCGTGATCTGACGTTCGATGGCGGCGGTTTGCGTGCCGGTAGCACGTGGGCCGTCGACGGCGAGCGTCAGGTGCGTGCAGGCGCCGGGAAACGCCAGCGTTTTGAATCGGGACACTAGCCGTTGATCGGCATCCTCTCCCGCGGACGTGAGGCCGGCTGGCGTACCGAAGCGCAGCAGCGGCACGAGCCACATCGCCTCGGCGGCGATCCGCCAGGACATCTTGCTCTGGCCGCGCTCGCGGTCTTTGAAGACGATCGGCACCTCGACCACCCGAAAGCCGGCGCGCACCGCGCGATAGGTGAGCTCGACCTGGAAGGCATACCCCTGCGAGCGCACGCCGTCGAAGTGGATCGCCTCGAGCACCTCGCGGCGAAAGCACTTGAAGCCGCCCGTCAGGTCGCGCACGTGCAAACCCGAGCACCAGGCGTGCATAGGTGGAGCCACCCTCTGAGATGAAGCGGCGCAAGAGACCCCAAGTCCGTCACGCCGCCGCCGGGCACGTAGCGCGAGCCGAGCGCCAGATCGGCGCCGGCTCCACCGCCTCCAAGCAGCCGGACGAGGTCGGCGGGATCGTGGGAGAAGTCGGAGTCCATCTCCATCACATAGCCCGCGCCGTGGTCGAGCGCGTGGCGAAAGCCGGCGAGGTAGGCAGGACCGATGCCGTTCCTTCTCGCGCGATGGAGCACTTGCACCCAGTCGTGCTCGACCGCGAGACGATCGGCGAGCTCGCCGGTGCCGTCGGGCGAGCCGTCGTCGACGACGAGCACGCGGAAGCCGTCGGGCGCCGCGCCCGCGAGCACCTCTCCCGCGGCGAGGACGATCGCCTCGACGTTCTCGGCCTCGTTGTAGGTCGGGAGCAATGATCGCCAGGGCGCGCCGGCTCATGAGTCGCCGTACCCTAGAGCAGTGGAGCCTGCCCGAACGCCGACGATCGCCGATGCCCTCGAGGAGCTGGGCGACCTGTATGAGCTCGACGGGGCAATCGTCCACCGTGTGCTGGCCTACCGCAATGCGGCCAAGGCGGTCCGCGAGGCATCCGTGTCGGTCGCGGCGCTGGCGCGCGCGGGGCGAGCGATCGAGCTGGCCGGGGATCGGCGAGACGCTCCAGCAGAAGATCCTCACGCTGCTCGACACCGGCACGACCCCGTCGACGGAGCGGCTGCGCGCACAGTTTCCGCCGGGACTGATCGAGATCACACGGCTACCTGGCCTCGGACCCAAGCGCGCGCGGCTGCTCTACACGGAGCTGGGGATCGACTCGCCCGAGAAGCTGCGCGAGGCGGCGCTGGCACAGCGCCTGCAAGCCGTACGGGGATTCGGCGTGAAGTTCGAGACGAGCATGCTGGCGGCACTCGAGAATGCCAGCACTACCCAGAGCAGGCGGCCAGGCGCCTGTTGCTGCCGCAAGCGATCGAGCTGGGCGAGACGCTCGCCGCCGGCTTGACCGCGCTGGGAGGCAGGGCACGCACGTCCAGCTCGCGGGGTCGGCCCGTCGGATGGCGGACAGCGTCAAGGACATCGACCTGATCGCCACCACGACCCGTCCGACGACGCTCGCGAAAAGCCTCAAGGAGCTCGAGGAGATCGAGCTACGTCATCTCTGCCGGCAAGGCCGGAGCCAGGGCGCGCACCCATGCGGGTATCGGCGTCGACCTGCGGATCGCCAAACCCGGCCAGCTCGGCAACCTGCTGCAGCACTTCACCGGCTCGGGTCCTCACAACGCGGCGCTGCGCGAAACGGCCGTGCAGACGAGGACTGCACGTCTCTGAGTACGGGATCCTCGACGACGCGACCGGCACGATCGACACGCACGCGCGACCGAGCAGGAGGTCTATGAGCCGCCTCGGCCTGGCCTACATCGAGCCGGAGCTGCGCGAAACCGCGGCGAGCTGGAGGCGCCGCACCGCTGGCGGGCTGCCAGCACTGATCGAGCTGGAGGACATCCGCGGCGACCTGCACAGCCACACGATCGCCTCGGACGGTCATGACACGATCGAGGAGATGGGTCTCGCGGCACGCGAGCGCGGCTATGAGTACCTGGCGATCACCGACCACTCTGCCTCACACGGCTTCGGCAATGACGTCTCCCCGGAACAGTTGCGCCGCCAGATCGAGTTCGTGCGCCAGGCGAACGAGCGGGTGGAGGGCATCGAGCTGCTGGCGGGCAGCGAGGTCAACATCCTGCCCGACGGCTCGCTCGACTACGACGACGAGCTGCTCGGCCAGCTCGACTGGGTGATCGCCAGTGTGCACACCGCCTTCGGCACTGGCGAGCAACGCGATGACCGAGCGGATGATCGCCGCGATCGAGCATCCGTTGGTGCGCGCCATCGGCCATCCCACAGGCCGCCTGATCGAGCGGCCGGGCCCCTACGCGATCGATCTCGAGGCCATTTTCGCTGCGGCGGCCCGCACTGGAACGATGCTCGAGATCAACGCCAACCCCGAGCGCCGCGACCTCTCCGACGTGCACGCCCGCGCCGCGGCGCGCGCCGGCGTCTCGATCCTGATCGACTCCGACGCCCACCGCATCGCCACCCTGGCCAACATGCGCTGGGGGATCGCAACCGCGCGCCGCGCCTGGCTGACCGCCGCGGACGTCGCCAACACGCGGTCGTGGCCGGAGCTCGCGAAGCTAGGAAAGCAGGCGCGGCAGTAGCTGCTCGGCGACCACCCGGTCTGCCGCCTCGCGGCTGAACGCCACGAGCGCCTCGCGCGCGTGGGTGGCGTAACCCTCCAGGGGATCGTCGAGCGCCGTGCGCAGCGCCGGCGCGAGCTCCTCACCAACCAGGCGCGCGTCGAGCTCCCGCGCGATCGGCAGCGCTGCGTAGGGCCCGGGCGCGGCGGTCGTGACGAGCAGGCAGCCGTCGGCGAGCGCCTCGAGCTGGGCGATCCCGTAGTCCTCGCGGCGGGGGCGCAGACGAACACGCGGGCACGGCGCAGCAGCCCGCGGTACTCCTCGTAGGGGAGCATGCCCACGGCACGCCACCCCTGGCCCGAAGCTCCGCTCGAGCCGCCGCGGGCGCCCGATCACGAGCCAGCTCCTCGCCGGGGCGCCGCGCCTCCCGCCAGGCCTGCAGCACCGGTCGAGGCCCTTCTTCTTCGGGTTCGCCGCATAGGTGATCGCGGCGATGTCGCGCACTCCATCGGCCGGTCCCGACGGCTCGACCGGGACGGGGAGCACGAGCGCGCGTTCGCCGCGCGACGCCACACCGGGCGCCTCGCGCAGGCCGCCCTCGCTCCAGGGGAGCAGCAGCGGCGCCTGGCGCAGGCGGCGACGCTCGAGCGGCCGTTGCCACAGGCCGTGGCGCCCCGGCCGGTTGCCGGCGGAGGGAGCGTCGAAGCGGATCGCCCCGGCTCGTCGGCCACAGAAGCGCAGCGGTCGTGCTCGAGTAGATGACCGCGCGCGGCTGTGCGCGGCAAGCCCAGCGACGGCCGCACGGCGGGCGGCGAGCGCCCACCCCAGATCGGTCAGGGCGAGCGTGCGCATCCTGGCGGCGGCGAGGTCCCGGCGACCGCCACGCTCGCGCCGGCTCTCACGCAGCGACTGCCAGCTCCTCGTCGGCTGTGCGTAGGCCTTCGGTGGAGCCCAGCGAGACGATCAGCACGTCCACCGCCTGTGCCGCCGGCCTTTCAGGTGACGGCACCGTTCACCCGTTCGGGGCGCAGCGTCTTGAAGCCAGGCGCGCGCTCGAGCGCCATCGGGCGCACGGGGGAAGTGCGACGCACGTAGAAGCACGACGCCGTCGCGCTCCTCGATCGCCGCCACCGCGGCGTCCTGGCGCCGCCAGGCGAGCGCCCAGATGATCGCGAAGCCGGCGGCGATGCCGGGGATCTGAGGAGCGAGGAAGGCCAGGCCACCCGCGAGCAGCGTGAACAGCAGCAGCGGCCACAGCCGGTTGAGAGGATCGCGCCCGGATGATGCTCGGGCAGCGTGGTCGTGGCCTTGGCGCCGGCGAGCAGGCGCGCGATCGGCGGGTTCGTCTCGGCCCGCCTGCCCGAGACGCAGGCCGACCAGGGCTGCGAGGACCCACCAGCCCACCGCGACCGGCGCCAGCAGCGCTGTTGGAGCTCTGCCCAGCGGCGAGGATGGTGACCGCGCCGAGCGCGGTGGCCGCGCCGGCGCTGAGCAGAACGGTGGTCTTGAGGAAGTCGACGAAGCGCACTGTGGCGAGCACTAGAGCAGCGCCTCGAGCAGACCGCGCACGCCGTCGGTGCCGTCGAGCAGGAGGTCGGCCTCTGCTGCCAGCTCCGGGGGGGCTTCGTCGGAGCTGACCGCCGCGCAGATGGCGGTGGTCAAGGCTCCATGCCTTTACGAGCGAGCGCAGCCCGCGGAAGGCATCGAGGTCGGTCGTGTCGTCGCCGACATACAGCGCGGCGGCGAGCGAGCGGCGCGGGTGGGCTCTTGAGCAACGCAGCGATGCCAAGACCCTTGTCGAGCTCAACGGGCGGGCGCACCTCCAGCACCTTGCGCCCCCAGTGAACCGCGAAGCCCTCCTCTTCGGCGTGTCGCGCGATTTCCTGCACCGCCGGCGGCGCCGTCCTCGTCGGGCGCTCCGCGCCAGTGAAAGGCGGCGATCGTGTCCTTGTCCTCGCTGCGCACCCGGATGCGCTGGTGCTCGGGGGTGTAGGCGCGCGCGGCGAACTCCGCGCACGCGCGCGGTCCACGCGGCGAGCTCGGGGTTGACCTCCGGGACGTGTCGCCCGCGGGCGCAGCAGCTCGCCGCCGTGGTTGCCGACGTAGGCGATCGTCCCGATCGCGACGATCTGGCGTGCGGTGCTCGCACGGCGGCCGCTGACGCAGCCGACGACGCCGGTAACGCTTGGCGATCTCGATCAGCAGCGCGCGCGTCGCCTCGGGAACGTGCGCGTCCGCGGCGTGCCGGACGATCGGCGCGAGGGTGCCGTCGATGTCGAGCAGCACAGCGGCGCCGTGGCGGGGGTCGGAGCGGAGCGGCTCAAGCGCCTCCACGAGCGTGGCAGCGGGCGACACGAGCACTAGTATGGCGCGCATGGTGGCTGATGAGTCCTCGTCGCACCGTGCTTGCTGAGCAGGATGGGGACGAGCAGCGATCGCTCGCGGCAGCGAACGATCGAGCTGATCGCGATCGGGACGGCCGCGGGGCTGTTCAGCGGACTGTTCGGGGTCGGCGGCGGCACCGTGATCGTGCCGCTGCTCGTGCTCTGGCTGGGCTACGACGAGCGCGAGGCGACCGGCACCTCGCTGGCGGCGATCGTCTTCATCGCGGCGTTCGCCAGCGGCGGTGCAGGCCGCGTACGGCAACTTGCGAGTTGCTCGACGCGGCTGCTCGATCGGCGTGCCCGCCGTCGGCGGCGTGCTGATCGGCACGTGGCTGCAGCAACGGCTTGCAGGCCGCTCGATCACGCTCCTGTTCGCCGCGGTGCTGGTGGCCGCGGCGGTCGAGCTGCTGCTCGAATGATCGGCTGCGCTCGCAATCGCGCTCGAGCTCGCCGCGCTCGGCGTCGCCGCGGGGGTGCTCGGGGGCCTGCTGGGCGTGGGCGGCGGCGTGCTGTTCGTGCCGGGGCTGGTGATCGTCCTCGGCCTGAGCCAGCACCAGGCCGAGGCCACTTCGCTGCTGGCGATCGTCCCGGTTGCACTCGTCGGGCGCGTCGCGCCAGGATCGCTATGGCAACGTGCGCCGCGCCGACGCGCTGCCGATGGGCGTGTTCTCGATCGTGGGAGTGGCGGGCGGCGTCGCGCTCGCGAACCTGCTCTCGGGAGCCGTGCTCCGGACGGCCTTCGCGCTGCTGCATGCCGCCGATCGTGGCACATTGCGGGCGACGCGCCGGTCCGCGGGCCGACAGCGCGAGCGCGGTCAGTCGCACTGATTCCGCGCGGCCCTGATCCGCGCGGGCGCCGAACAGATGATCCGGACGGCCCCTGAAGGTCGTAGACTTGAGGTGATGGGACTCGACAATCCATCTGCACATCGCGTTTCTGGTGGTGATCCTGCTGTTCGTGTTCGGAGCCAAACGGCTACCGGAGATCGGACGTTCGCTCGGCAGCGGAATGCGTGAGTTCAAGGACGTCGGTGACCGGCGAGACGGACAACGCGCAGCAGCCCCCGACCGCCCAACAACCGCCAGCAACCGCAGGCTCCGGTGCAGCCTCCGCGGCGCAGGTCCCCGCCGCCGCACCGCCCCTCCGGCCCCCCAGCCGGAGCCCGGTCTACGCCGGCGGGGCAGCCCGAGCGCGCCCCCTTCCTGAGCCGCGCTCGGACGCGAGCCGCCGCGGTCTGGCGCTGCCCGTACGTCACTACACCCGGGTGGCGAATCGGGCTATCCCCGATGGCGGATCGAAACTAGCCCCGGTGGCGAATCGGGCCGCTCTGCACGGCTTCGAACGCGGAACCCGGAACGCGCTTGATCTGTTCGAGGTCGTCGTCGTTCCAGCGCGGATCGGGCGCGCCGGTGATGTACCAGGAGGAGCCGTTGTCGGCGACGATCAACCCGTAGCGCTTCAGCGCGCGCAGCACGACCAGCGACTGGCCGTGGAAGCCGGCGAGGCTGTAGCTCGCGCTCAACCGCAGTCGCAGCCCCATCGGCGGCAGCGCGGGGTCGGAGCTCGGCGGAGGCGAAGTGGGTCGCGGGGTGGATGTAGCCGCGCTGCGTGCGCTGCACGGTCACGCGCAGCGCGTGGTCGATCTGTCCCGCGCGGACCTCGTCGTAGCGGACGAGCAGCGGCATGATCGGCAGACCGGCAGCGTCGGCCGAGGTCCAGCCTTCGGGGCGCAGCGCGTTCGAGCGCAGGTTGAACACGGCGCCCGAGCCCGCTTCCCAGCCGGCGCCGCGACGGCGGGCGGAGTACAGCTCATACAGCTTGCAGGCTGCCACGCTGCAGCACGAGCACGTGCCGGTCACCTTCTTCTGCCAGCTCCCTCGACGGGTGCGCCGGCCGGGATCGGGTATGGCCCCGGCTCGGATTCGGCGCCGATATTCGGTGAACGTGATCGGGCACCCGCGGCTGGCGCGGGCCGACGACCGTGTAGGGGATGCCGTAGCTCGGGTTGGTGCCGAAGTCGGGGTGCAGATGTCCGCCCAGGCCGATGCTCGCGATGTACTGCGCCGAGCGCGGATCGACCGGAGCGTGGGAGATGTCCCGGTTGAGCGAGTTGCTCGCGGGGAAGATCGGACAGGAGTACTCGCGTGGGCCACGAGGCGCATGCACGCCCGCGGCGGCAGCAGCAGCGGGGGCAGCAGCAGCGGGGGCAGCAGCAGCGCACGCGAGCAGGCCTGCCACGACGATCGCGAGCACCGGGGTTGGTCGCACTCCTTGCAGACTATCCCGCCGGCGTGTGAGTCCACGCCCAGCACCGCCGGGCGCGCCTCGCTCAGCAGTGGCACGCCGCAGTGCCAGCAGTAGGCGGCGCCGCGGCTGTGGACGGCCCCGCAGGCGCGGCAGGTGCCGTGTACGCCCGTCCTCGGCGCGCCGCGAGCAGGCGCTGGACCTCGTCGAGCTCGGCGTCGGCCTGCTGCAGCTCGGCGGCGCGGCGGGCGAGCACGTCGAGGCGGTAGTGGTCGCGGATCGCCATTTCGTAGGTGAGCCCACCGAGATCCCACGTCAGCGCGGCGACGCGCTGGGCGAGCTCATGGCGACGGTGGCGAAGCTCAGCCGCGGGTGGGGCGAGCGCGTTCATCAGCCCGTTTCGATCGGCTGGGCGCCGAGCGAGTTGACTTCTTCCTCGTGCTTCTGACCGGTCGTGGTGCCGAGTTTGTGGAGTTTGGTCGAATTGACTTTGACCGCCTTGGGGGGCGGCGCTTTTTCGATCGCCTTGGCTTCCCGCGCTTCGTGTGCTTCGGTCTTGGCGGCGGACTTGCTCGCGGGGGCGCTCGTGGTGGACGTGGGCGCGGTGGCCGGGGTCGCGCCGGACGCGGTCGTCGCCGTGGCCGCAACCTGAGGCGCGGCGAGGGCACCCAGACCTTCGACCCGCAGCACCTGCCGGCTGGGCGTCCGACTCTGGGTGACCCAGTGACCGACGAGCAGGCCCGCGACGATCGCCAGCAGCAGCACCGACAGCAGTCCGAACAGGCCCGAGTAGCGCCGCAGCCAAGCGTAGGGGCCGGCGGCGGGCTCGATCACCGAGGCGTACCCGGTGGGAATCGCGGCGACCGGGGCCTGGACGGCACCATAGGGCTGGGGCTCAGTCTGGAGCACGTCCAGGAACGACAGTCGGATCGGCGAGACGGGCCGGCCGCAGGCCAGGCAGTAGCGCTGGTCGGGCACGAGCGGGGCCGAGCAGTTGGCGCAGCTCGGGGCCGCGCCCGGCTGCTCGGAAGGTACGGGCGCGAGGCTCACGGCCGCGGCTCCCCTCGCCGATGCACCCCACCGGCGGTTACCGTCGAGTGCTCGCGGCATCTCACGCGAGGCCTCATCCGAACGTTCCCTGCACGTAGTCGCGCGTACGCGCGGCGCGCGGGCGCTCGAACACATCGGCGGTCGTCCCGTACTCGATCAGATCGCCGAGATACATGAACGCGACCTTGTCGGCGACGCGGCGGGCCTGGGCGAGGTTGTGGGTGACGATCACCACCGCCAGCTCGCGCCGCAGCTCGCCGATCAGCTCCTCGATCACGCCCGTGGAGATCGGGTCGAGCGCGCTGCAGGGCTCGTCCATCAGCAGCACCTCGGGGCGGGGAGCGATCGCGCGGGCGATGCACAGCCGCTGCTGCTGACCTCCGGACAGGCGCAGCGCCGGGCGATCGAGGTCGTCGCGGACCTCCTCGTAGAGTCCGGCACGGCGCAGCGCGTCGATCACCAACGGCTCCAGCTCGCGCCGGCGCGGGCGCTTGCGCGACTGTTCGCGCAGGGCGAACGCGACATTGTCGAAGATCGACATCGGGAACGGGTTGGGCTGCTGAAAGACCATCGCCACGCGCGCACGCAGGGTCGTGTCGGCGAGCTCGTGGATGTCCTCGCCGTCGAGCAGCACTGCTTCCGGCACGGGCGGCGCTCGGCGTCAGCTCGGTCAGGCGGTTGAGCGTGCGCAGCAGCGTCGTCTTGCCGCAGCCCGACGGCCCGATCAGCGCAAGCACCTCGCCTTGGTGGATCGACAGCGACACCGACTTGACCGCCGGCACGCCGCTGTAGGCGATGCTCAGATCGCTCCAGGTGCAGCCGCTCGGGGCCGGCCGTCGAGGGCGCAGGCTCGCGCAGGGGGTTACGCTCCCGCGCGGGCGGTGCGACCGGCACGGGCGGTCGGTCGAGCACGATCGTGCGCACCGGCGGCACCTCCTGGGCGCTGGAGACGTCGTGCTCGTGAGGTGCATCCTGCTCGTAGGCACGCGGCAGATCGTCATCGTGCCCGTGCTCGGCGCGCACCGCCCGGGATCCGAACGCCACCCGAGGTCCGCGAAGCGTCTCCGGGTCCTCGGTTGTAAATGGATTTTCCATTAGCAGCAGCTCGTCAGGACTCATCGCGCGTTCTCCATCAACTCAATGTTCTCGATAGAACCGATGAGGTTACCCAGATTTTGCAGGTTTTGGGAAAAGTTTGCGAACCCGCGCGAGCTCATACCACGCCCCCCACTCCAGACAGTCCGGTGGCTCGGTCACGGGAGCGACCGATGCGATCGACGAGCAGGTTCAGACCGAGTACGAACACGAGCAGCACGAACGCCGCCGCGTAGGCCTTCTGCGGCGCGGCCCCTTCGCCGGCGGGCGAGTTGTCATAGACATAGCTGGTCAGCGTCGAGCCCGTCCCGCGCAGCAGGTTCACGACCGGCACGGGGCCCTGCGTTTCGATGTGCAGCGTCTCGCCCAGCAGCAGCAGCACGATCGCGGTGTCGCCGATGATGCGGCTGACGCCGAGGGTCACGCCGGTGGCGATGTTCGAGCGCACGCTTCCCAGCAGCACCCGCCGGATCGTCGCGATCCGGGTCTTGCCCAGCGCGAACGCCGCCTCGCGCATCTGTTCCGGGACGGCCTGCAGCCCGTCCCGCGTGGCGGCGAACAGGGGCGGCAGCGCGATCAGCGACATCATCGCGCCGGCGGCGATGAACGAACGCCCATATACCCCGCCGCCTTCGGCGCGGAACGACAGCGGCGCGAACAGGCCGAGCTGGAAGATCGACAGGCCGAACAGGGCGAGCACGATGTCGGGCGTGCCGGCGACGATCTCGATGCTCGACTCGACCACCCGCGCCAGCCAGCTCGGCCGTCCGTACTCGGCGATCCACACCGCGCAGGCGACGGCCAGCGGAAACGCGAGCGCGATGCCGATCAACGTCAGCAGGGCGGTCCCGATCAGGGGGTCGAGGATGCCGCCCGTCTGACTCTGAGATTGCCCGATCGCCGGGCGCGTGAACAGCAGTCCAGGGCGCAGGTACTCGATCCCGCGCCAGCCCATGTACAGGACGATCGCCGCGGCAATCGCGCACAGCCCGAGACCGGCCGTCCAGGCACATGCGAGCACGAGCCGGTCGCGCCAGCGCCACGTCCACGGCGAGGAGCGCCGCCCGCGCTTGGACGTCGGCGGCGAGCCAGTCTCCAGTTGGGGTGCGTACACGTTCATCCGCGCACCTGGTACTTCCTGAGAGGCAGCTTGATCAGGTAGCCCGTGATCGACAGCACAAACGCGGAGAACAGCAGCAGCGCACCGAACGCATACAGCGTCGCGCGCAGCGCCGGAGCGCCGAGGCCTTCGTGGTAGTCGACGATCGCCGACGCCAGCGTGCGCAGCGGCTCGTAGAAGAAGATCAGCGCGCCGTGAGAGAAATTGGGCGTGTAGGAGCTGCCGCCGGAGACCATCTGGATCATCACCGCCTCGCCGAGCGCCCTCGCAGTGGCGAGCACCGCCGCGGCGACGATCGCGGGCGGATCGCGCGCAGCGTCACCGCCAGCACCGCTCGCAGCGGATTCAACCCGAGCGCCACCGCTCCCTCGCGCCAGGACGTGGCGCGGCCATCAGGGCCTCGCAGATCAGCGCGATCATGATCGGCGTGATCATCACCGTCAGGATCACGACGACGACCCCCAGGCCGGCGCCCGTGAGCTCGACGAAGTTCTGCACCGAGGTCTTCTCAGACGCGGTAATCAGGTGATTGCCGACGAACGGCACGAGCACCAGCACGCCGATCAGCCCGTAGACGACCGACGGCACCGACGCCAGCAGCCGGATCACCGGGATCGCGAGCTTGCGCACGCGGGCCGGCGCAAGCTCGACGATGAAGATCGACGACAGCACCGCAATCGCCAGTGCCCAGCACGATCGCGATGGTCGTGCGTCAGCAGCGTGCCGTATACGAGCGGCCAGCGCGTTCAGGTGAAACGCAGACGCGGGCGGGTTCACGCTCGTGGCCTGCATGTTCGCGATCTGCGTTTCGAGACGTCCCGCCCGGCCCCAGCCAGGACAGACCGTTGTGCTCGAACACCGGCCACGCGCGAACGCCGACGAACACGATCATCGCGATCACGCATCACGCCACGAGCAAAGACACCGCGCCGAGCAGACGCTCGGCGCGGTGGTCCGGCCAGGGTTGCGGAGTCAATCGCTCGGATCCGACTGATTTCAGTCAGTGTCTGCGTTACTTGGCGATGCCTATTTCACCGGGATCCACTGACTCGAGATGATCTTGCGTGCCGCCGTAGAGGCCTGATCCAGCCGATGAACGCCGAGGCCGCGCCCGTCGCCGGGACCGCGCGTCACCTCGTAGAACCGCGCGGTACCCGCGTACTGTCCTGAGGCCGCACGGTCGTCTCGTTGCAGGGCACACCGTTGTAGCCGACCGAGTTCAGCCGCCCAGGCCGGCCTGGTAGTTGGACAGGAAGCCGATCCCGTTCGGGTCGTTTTCGACTTGCGCGCAGCAGACCCTCGGACGCCGTTCGTGAGGCGAGCGGCTCGGTACTTTCTTGCCTTCGAGCAGCAGTGTCTGGAAGTTGGTCAGCACGCCTGCCACCGAGGTGCGGCTGATCAGGTCGATCGTGCCGCTCGCCGTGGCGCCGGGCACTCTGCTCCAAGCACGTGTCTTGCCGGTAAAGATCGAGAGCGACCTGCGCCGGCGTGAGGTTGCTCAGCGTGTTCGCTTTGTTCGTGACCACGCAGATCCCGTACTTGGCGATCGGATAGAAGACGAGGCCCGCCGGATCGGCCGGCAGTGGATCGCGCGAGACATCGCCGATCGTGACGCGGCCGGCCGCCACATCGTTGACGCCGATCTGGGCGCCGCCCTGAGCGATCTTGAACTTGACCTTGTGCGGGAAGAGCTTCACGTACTTCTGGGCAAGCAGCGATACGAGCGGGTAGGAGGCGGTGGCTCCGCTGATCGTGACCGTGGTCGTCGCTGATGCGGTCGCGGGCGCCGCGACTCCGAGTACGCCTGCCACCCCGAGGGCGACGGAGAGACGGCTAATTCGATTCATGAACAGAGGGCTCCATTTCAGATGGTTGACGGTATGCCGTGATCGAATCTACCATAATCTTCAGTAGACCGATCAAGATAAGCTAGTTTATGAAGAAGACGGGACCGAGGCGTCGGTTCCCTCGATCCGGCGCCCCAATCAACCCGACGATGACCACCACACCCGACACCCCCATACCCACCACCCCGGGCATGCCGCGCCTGCCTTCGCTGCGCGTCATCGCAGCGCTGGCGGTGGGAATGCTTGCTCTCGGCGTAGCCGCCGGCGCGGCGATCGGCCCTGCGCCTGAAACTTCGCTTGCCGGGGAGCGCGTCCCACTGCTGCTGCAGTCGATCGTCGCGGCCGGCGGCGCGCACACGAGCACAGGCACAAGCGCAACGACCTTCCAGCCTCCCCCGGTCACACCTCAGGCAACGCCCGCCGTAACATCCGCGGGCGCCGGCTCGGGCAAATCGTCCGGCGTGAAAGGGGCGACGAAGCCGGCGCAACCGCCGAGCGCCGCCGCATCTCCAACTTCGAGTCCCACCCCGAACGCGGCGAAGACACCGGCACCGAGCACCGGCAAGGGCGGCACGCAGGCCGCCCTTGCACCCGTGACGAGCGTCTGGCTGATCACACTCTCCGGCGCCACCTTCGCCCAGGCCCTCGCCCAGTCCGCCGTCGCCCCATACATCGACTCCCAGCTCGTCCCTGACGGCACGCTGCTGAGCGGTTGGTCCTCGCTCGACGCCGCCTCCTTCGCCAGCGAGGCCGGGCTGCTAGGGGGCGAACCTCCGCAGACGCTCGACTCGATCGTCCAGCCTCCGTGCCCCGAAGGCGCGGCCGGCGCGCAGTGCGCGCCGGAAACGGCGGGCGCGTTGACGGCCGCCGACGCATTCCTGAAGGCCACCGTGCCCACGATCACCGCGAGCGCCGCCTATCGCGCGCACGGCCTGATCGTGATCACGTTCGCCACGATCGGTAACGCCACCTCCTCCAGCTTGCCCGCGGGCGCCTCGACCGCGACGCTCAGCACCCAGCCCCCCGCAGGCGTGCTGCTGCTCTCACCGTTCACCCGCGCCGGCGCGCGGCCGAAGGCGGCCTTCAACCCAACTTCACCCAAGCAGAGCCTCTCGGGGCTGCTGCACTAGCGCCGCATCCGCAGTTCCGTCAATCAACCAAGGAGACCCACGTTGCACGCACTACATCCCGCCCACCGCAAGGCCACGTGGTGGCTCGTCGCGATCGTGGGCTGCTCCCTCGCCCTGCTGCTCGCCACACCTGCGATCAGCCGCGCGGAAGAATCGAATCCCAACAACTACAACTGCCTTGGCGGCATCGCCGCCGGGACGGCCGAAGTGGGCAGCGAAGAACAGCAGGTGAAGTACGTCTTCTACTGCAACGGCCCGATTACCGGCTACCAGCTACAGGCACAGATTCCGCTGACCGGAGTCCAGAGCCCGCCACTGGTGACCGCCACCGCCACCCCACTCGGGACCACGGCGGGCACTGTGCTGACCGACAGCTTCTCCTGCTCCGGGGAAATACCCGGATACGCGGTCAACTGCATCGGTCAGGCCAAGACTGGATACGAGACGATCACGGGCCAGTTCGCGATCGGCTCGAAGCTCTGCGCTGAGCCCCGCGTAGACCCGCTACTGACAGTCACATACGCATACCTCGAAAAGGGCGTCGTCACTCAGGCGATCTCCGGGCCGTTCGATCTCGGCCGTCCGAACGGCTGCCCACCCAGCGCGCTCTCAGGGGGCACCCGCCTGTCGCCTAAGCCGGTCACGCTCGCCGCGAAGGGCAAACACAAAGGCAAGCATGGCCGAGGCAACGCCAAGAACAAGAAGAAGCACAAGAAGTAAGTCACAGCCAAGTAAGCTGTAGCGGTCCGGCTCAGGGCGGCGTCACGTAAAGGTGACGACGCTCCACCCGGATGCCACCGGCGTATGTTTCCCGCCGGGCCGATGCATCTCTGGCTGCTGCTTTCAGCCAGCTTAGGGCCGTCGCTCAGAGCAGGCTGGAGGTCATCCGTTCGATCTCGGCGATCGAGGTGAGCCCTTCGCGTACCTTCACCAAGCCGTCATCGCGCAGACGACACATTCCCTGCCCGACCGCCACCGCAGCGATCGCGTCAACGGAGCCGTGCTCGAGGATCAAAGTACGAATCTCCTCGGTGACCGACATCACCTCATACAGCCCGACACGGCCACGGTAGCCGGAACCGCCGCAGCGCGAGCAACCCACTGCTTCGTAAGGCTCGGCGCCCGTCAGGCCGTGCTCGGCGAGCACGGCCTCTGAGACCGTCATTACTCGCTTGCAGTGCTTACAGAGCATTCTCACCAGGCGCTGGGCGACGATGCAATCGATCGCGGAGGAAACCAGGAACGGCTCGATGCCCATATCCATCAGCCGCCCCAGCGCGCTGGGCGCGTCGCGCGTGTGCAAGGTCGACAGCACGAGGTGGCCGGTGAGCGCCGCCTCGACCGCGATGTGCGCGGTCTCGCGATCGCGGATCTCGCCGACCATGATCACGTCGGGGTCGGCGCGCAGCATCGAGCGCAACCCGACATCGAAAGTGACTCCCGCCTTGGGGGCGATCTGCATCTGCTTGACGCCTTGCATGCGCTGCTCGACGGGATCCTCGATCGTGAGGATGCTCCGTTCCCCGTCGTTGAGCACATTCAGCGCGGCATACAGTGTCGTCGACTTGCCGGATCCGGTCGGCCCGGTGACGAGCACCGCCCCGTTTGGCTTGGCGATCGCACTCGAGAAGCGCTTCATCTCATCCTCGGCCATCCCCAGCGAATCGAGCCCCTCGACCGTAACCCCCCTGTCCATGATGCGCAGCACAACACCCTCTCCATGGACGAGCGGCAGCGTGACCACGCGGATGTCCACGCGCCGTCCGTCGACCGTCAAGGCAAACCGGCCATCCTGTGGCAGGCGCCGCTCAGAGATGTCCAGGTCGCCCATGATCTTGATGCGGGACACCACGCCCATCGCCATCCTCCGCTTGACGGTGGCGGCCGGGGAGAGCACGCCGTCGACACGGAACAGCACACGCGTGTCCCCTTCTTCGGGGTTGATGTGGATATCCGAGGCACCCTGCTGTATCGCCTGAGCGACGATCGAGTGCACCAGCTTGATGACCGGGGCATCGCGGTCGGCCTCCTCGGCCAGCAGATCGGGTTCGGACTCGTCCTCGGACTCGTCGTCGATGATGTCCTCGATCGAATCGTCCATCTGGGCGAGCCGCGTGAGGAGCAGGTTCAGGTCCTCTACCGATGCCGCCGCGACCTTGATGCGCCGGCCGGTCATCATCGCGACGTCGTCGATCGTCAGCACGTTGGTGGGATCGGCCATCGCCAGCAGCAGCGTCCCGTCGTCGGTATAGCCGACGGGAACGGCCTGGTAGCGCTTGGCGGTCTCCGAGCGGATCAGGTTGACGGCGCCCATGTCGAGGTCGTAGACCGACAGGTCGATGTAGTCCAAGCCGAAGCGCTCCGCCACGGCCCGGGCGAGCTGATCGTGGCGCAGGACGCCCCGCTCGACCAGGACTTGGCCCGTGGGCCTGCCCTGGGCACGCGCAGCCGCCACCGCCTCCTCGACCGTACTGCGGTCGGCGAAGCCGAGGTCAACGATCACCTCGCCGATCATCCGCGAGGAGCGTCCCGAGCGCACCGGGGGGTAAAGACCGTCTCCCGAAGGCCCGATTGCGATCTGCGCCTCAGACTCTGCAGGGGACTCGGCTGTGGGCATGGCGGTATCGCTCATCATTGGTTTTATCGGCATCGCCGAGGAGCCGCTTGATCGCCTAGGAAGGCATTCCGTGCTCAAAGGCGCCCTTGACCACGGCATCGAGCGCGTTTAGCCGGTAGAGAGCTAGCGCCTCTCCAGAAGCAAAGCGCTGCCCAGCGGCCATGTCGGCTCCGTGGTGGAGCATCACGCAGTGCTCTAGCGCAAGCCGGCGCTCATCCTCGAGCGTCTTTGGGGCATGGAGCGCGAGCAGGCGCAGGCCCAGCTCGATGTGGCCCAGCAACTGCCCTTCCCGGCTGCGCGTGATCTCAGCACCGTAGGTGAATTCGCGGGT
>CAWFOV010000008.1:0-92379 GCA_963817605.1 uncultured Solirubrobacterales bacterium
CCGCCGCCGCGCCCGCTATCAATCGCTCCGGCTCGCCAGCCGGGTCCAGCACGATGCCCAGCCCAAGCGCGAGCACCGCGCCCAGCGCGTGATCCGGTTGGGGATGATCCTGTGCTCGAGGTCGATCAGCGCGGCGGGCACGACAAGCAGGATCAACACGATGCTGAGCGCGATCCCGGCCGCGGAATGGTGAGCAAGCACAGCGCCTACGCACAGGGCGGCGGTGGCCGCCTCGACGAGCGGGTAGCGCGGTGAGATCGGCTCAGAGCAGCTACGGCAATGGCCGCGCAGTAAGAGCCAAGAGAGGATCGGGATGTTGTCGTAGGGCTTGACCGGCGTGCGGCACTTGGGGCAGTGCGAGGCCGGGGCGATCAGCGACTCATGGCGGGGCAGGCGATAGGCGACGACGTTCAGAAACGAGCCGAAGATCGCGCCGAGGACTCCGGCAAAGGTTAGTGCCTCCATGGCGAAGTGATCGACCGTCCTGTAGCGGCACTTGAGCGCCGCCACGCAAGGATCGGCCGACCGCCCTACCAGCTGCCTGTCGGCAACCACCAGTGCTGTTACCGGCTTTGACCGTACAGGTCCGGCTTACCACTCCACCCGCGTTCGCGATGGAGAACGTGTCACCGTTGGTCGAAGTTGCGGTAACCGTGTAGCCAGTTGCCGAGACTCCAGAAACCCCACCGGGATCCACGATGTAGGCGTTGCTGCTACCTGCGTTGAGCTGGATCGACGGCTCAGCTTTGTTCAATTCTTTAGCCGTCAGGCCCACATATTCGCCGTTGTGGTCGGTCGCATATGTCGCGGCCACGGTCTGAGCCGTACGCGCGAGCTCCTTCGCTGACGCGTCACTGGCCTTGCTCTTCTGGTTCAGGAACGACGGAATAGCGATCGCGGCCAGGATGCCGATGATCAGGATAACCACCAGAAGCTCGATAAGGGTAAAACCACCCTCATCCTTCGAGCGCTGGCGCAGTCGATACAACATGTTTGATCCTCCTAGGATCCGGTTACAGGGCGCCAGCCCCGGCTCGTCGCCATCTCGATGGCAACTCGGCCCCCTAAAGGACCGTTGGCTTTGACTTGTCGTCCACTGGACGTCTGCTGGTGCGTAAAACTGGCTGAGGACAACATCGGTCACACAGTCACTTACCTTTACAGGCCAGCGTCTCGTAGAACGCATTGGCTCCTCGGGCGCGAAAGACGAGTCAGCGCTCTTAACACAACAAGGGGGGCGGCCTATAGGCCGCCCCCTTGTTGATGTACCATCAATCATCCGAAGCATGACGCTTCAGGATCGGGACCGAACTACCAGCTGCCTGTCGGGCAACCACCAGTGCTGTTACCGGCTTTGACCGTACAGGTCCGGCTTACCACTCCACCCGCGTTCGCGATGGAGAACGTGTCACCGTTGGTCGAAGTCGCGGTAACCGTGTAGCCAGTTGCCGAGAGACTCCAGAAACCCCACCGGGATCCACGACGTAGGCGTTGTTACCACCCGCGCCGAGCTGGATCGACGGCTCAACTTTGTTCAATTCTTTAGCCGTCAGGCCCACATATTCGCCGTTGTGGTCAGTCGCAAACGTCTCGGCCGTGGTCTGGGCGGTACGAGCCAGCTCCTTAGCCGAAGCGTCCGCCGCCTTGCCCTTCTGGTTCAGGAACGACGGAATAGCGATCGCGGCCAGGATGCCGATGATCAGGATAACCACCAGAAGCTCGATAAGGGTAAAACCACCCTCATCCTTCGAGCGCTGGCGCAGTCGATACAACATTTGATCCTCCTAGGATCCGATTCGGGCGCCAGCCCCTGGTTCCACCGCCTCAAATGGCGATACGTCCCCCTTGCGAGAGCCGTGGCTTTGCGACACACCCACTACAGGCGTTTGCCTTGGCACCCTGGCACTGGCTTTGTCAGACCCTGCATCGGCCATGGTGCGCATAAACTGCAATCGCTGCATAAGACCTGGACAAAATGGCCATCTGGCGCTACCGCCCGCCACGCCCAGGTCACAGGGAGCAGGACGGCCTCGGTCGACGACCGCGCGGCGCGGCGGCCCCGTCGAGCCACTTGGCCTGAGCGTCGATGCCGGTTAGGCGCACGCCGCCGCCCTCGCACCACGGGCAGGCGACCGTGCTCGGCTCACCGCCGAGCGTGGAGATCAGCTTGCCGGTACCGCGACAGGGCATACACTCCCGCGGCCCATGGGCCGTTGCCACCGGATCGTCGCCGTCGTCCTCCTCTTGCTCGCCAGCCATGCGCGGGCGAGGTTAGCGTTCTGCCGATGAAAAGGCCTGCCGGAGGGCTCATCGTGGGTCGGGCTGGCGCTGGTCACGGCCGCGGCGGCGGTGCTGCGCCTGATCCACGTCGGGCAGGTGCCACCCGACCCGTTCTACGACGCTGCCGTCAGGAGCATGACGCTCTCCTGGCACAACTTCTTCTTCGGCGCGTTCGAGCCGGGGGGCAGCGTCTCGATCGACAAGCCGCCTGTCGATCTGTGGCTGCAGGTGGCGAGCGTCAAGCTGCTGGGCTTCTCCGTCGACGACGCTCAAGCTGCCCGAGGCGCTCGCGGGCACCGCCGCGGTGCCGCTACTGTTCCTGGCCGTACGGCGCATGTGGAGCACCCCAGCGGCGTTCGCGGCGGCGCTCGCCCTGGCGCTGCTGCCGGTCGAGGTGATCACCTCGCGCAGCGACACGATGGACGGGGTGATGATGGCGCTGATCGTGCTCGCCCTGCTGCTGGTCGTGCGCGCGAGCGAGACCGACTCGAGCGCCTGGCTGCTGGCCGGCGCGGCGGCGCTCGGGCTCGCGTTCGACGTGAAGCTGCTCGAGTCGCTGGTCGCGCTGCCGGGCCTCGCGCTGCTCGCCTACCTCGGGCTGCCCGGGCCACGACGGCGGCGCCTGCTGCAGCTGTCGGCCGCGAGCGCGGTGTACGTGGTCGGTCGCGCTGTCGTGGCTGGGAGCGACGCTGCCTGGTCCCCGCCCACGACCGCCCCTACGCGATCGGCTCGACCAACGGCAGCGCCTGGAACGCCGCGTTCGTGTTCAACGGCACCGACCGCCTGCAGGGCAAGTCGGTCGAACCCCAGACCGTCTACCAGCCGGGCAAGCACTATCCGGTGGCGACCCAGTCCGAGCGCGACCACATCCCGATCGTCCCGCCGTCGCCCACGCGCCTGCTCGCACGCATCGGGCCGCTCTCGGGCGAGCGGCTGGGGCTCGAGCTGCTCGATCGCGCTGCTGCTCGGCCTGCCGGCGTTCATCTGCACGCTGCTAGCGACAGGCGGCCGTGGACGGGCAAGCGAGTCCCGGCGGCCCGCGCCGCAGGGCCGCAGGACTGGCCGTGTGGATGCTGACCGGCATCGCACTGTTCAGCGACATGGCGCGACTGCACCCACGATACGTGGAGGGATTCATGCCGGCCGTGGCCGCGATGCTCGGGATCGGGGCGTGGCGTGGGGCAGGCCCACCGATCGAGGCGTCCACCCGCGTGCGCCTGCTCGTGCTGAGCGGGAGCCGTGGCGGTACGGTCCTACCTACGTCGAGCGCCTGCTCTATGGCCGACCCGACGTCTGGTGGATCACGCTCGTCCGCAGCGCTCGGCGCAGATCGCGCTCGCCGGGCTCGCACGCATGGCGCGCGAACCCGATCGATCCGCTCTCCCGCACGCTGCTCTCAGCGGTGCGACGCTCGCGCTGACGCTCGTCGCGGTGCTGGCGATCCCTGTGAGCACTGACGTCACGCTGATCGAAAACAACGTGATCCGACGCCGGCTATGTGGGGGCGCTGCCAGCCGAAGAGCAGCGACAGGTGAGCGACTATCTGCGCGCCCACCAGGGCGGCGCACGCTACGAGCTGGTGGCCGAGTCGGCCACGCAAATCGGGTCGCTCATCGTGCAGGACGCGCGCCCCGTAGTGATCCTGACCACCTATGAAGCACGCGTCTTCACGAACGTGGCAAAGTTCGCAGCGGCTGATCGCCGCAGGAGGCCGTGCGCTATGCATTCCTGAACTCCTACTGCGGCCATGAAGTCTCGATGATGAACGCCGCCTGCGCGGCGCCCGCTAAGTGGATACGCGCGAACGGCACGGATGTCTCCCAAAAGGCCGGCCTGAGCCGGCACAAGGTTCTGTGGCTACTGCCGGGAGCGTCGCCATGAGTGTGAACGACTCGCTGAGAGCACTTGCCGAGCGCGCGAAAGCGGCCGGGCGCCTAGCGCTCGACACGGAGTTCATGGGCGAGGGTCGCTACCGAACGCTGTTGTGCCTGATTCAGTTGGCGGTTCCTGAAGAGATCGGGAATCCCGGTCACTTCCCAGCGGATCGCGATCCTCCGATCCCTTCGAAGAGAAGCTGGACGGCTCGGGCGCTAGCAGCAGTGCTAGCCGATCCAGGCGTCAGATTGTCGTGCACGCCGGCCGCCAGGACATCGCGCTGATACGCAGGCGCTTTGACACGGAGGTCGCCAACGTGTTCGACACGCAGGTAGCCGCTGGCTTTGCAGCGCTGGGAGCGCAAAGCTCATACGACTCGCTGCTGAGCGAGATCCTGGGGCTGCGGGTCGCCAAGACGGCCAGCTTCACCCGCTGGGACCAGCGCCCCCTGTCGCCGGAGCAGCTCGCGTACGCGCGCGAGGACGTTGTGCACCTGCTGGAGCTCGCCGAGGAGCTGCAGCGGCGCCTGCGCACCCTCGGGCGGCTGGAGTGGGCACGGAGGAGTGCGAGCCGCTCGCCCGCTCGACCGACGAGCGCGACCTCGAGACTGTGTTCTTGCGGCTGCCCCGCGCCGGCGGCCTGAGCGCGAGCTCGCGCCCGGTCGCGCGTGAGCTCGTCGCCTGGCGTGAGCGCACCGCCGCGCGCCAAGACCGCCCGGTCCAGAGCGTGCTCGGGGATGCGGCGCTGATGGAGCTCGCCAAGCGCAAGCCGTCGTCGCACGAGCAGCTCACGCGCATCCGCGGCCTCGGCGCCAGCGGCCAGGCGCGGCGATGAGCTGCTCGACGTCATCAGGCGCGGCGCCGCCCGCCCGCCCGAGCCTGCGCCCGAGCGCACCCGCTCGGTCGCACCGAAGCCCGATGACGCACCACTCGTCGCCCTAGCCGAGGCGCTGCTGCGGGCACGGGCCCGGGAGGCGGGGCTGGCCTATGAGCTGCTGGCCGCGCGCGCGGACCTGCAGGCGATCGTCGCAGCGGTACGCGAGGGGACCGGTGAGGCCAACGTGCGGACGTTGCGCGGCTGGCGGCGCGAGCTGGCCGGCGAGGAGCTCCTGGCGTTGCTCGCCGGCCGGCGGTCACTGTCGATTGGAGGCGGACAGGTGCTGGTCGATCCCCGGCCGCCCAGCTAGAGTCGGGGCGGAGCGGCCTTAGTGGATGCTGTTGTAGACGGTGAACAGCGGCATGTACATCGAAATCACGATGAAGCCGACGATGCCGCCGATCACGATGATCATGATCGGCTCCATGATCGAGGTGAGCGCTTTGACCGAGGCTTCGACCTGGTCGTCGTAGAAGTCGGCGACCTTGTCGAGCATCGCGTCGAGCGCGCCCGTCTCCTCGCCGACGCCGACCATGTTCGTAACCATCGTCGGGAAGATCGGCGCCTGGGCCAGCGGCGCGGAGATCGTGCCGCCGCGCTTGACCGAGGCGATCACGCCGTCCATCGCCTCCTCGACGACGACGTTGCCGCCGGTCTTGCCGGTGATCTCGAGCGCCAGCAGCAGCGGCACCCCGGCGCCGGTTAGCGAGGCGAGCGTGCGCGACCAACGCGCGACCGCGACCTGCTGGACGATCGTGCCGATCTTCATCGGAATACGCAGGCGAAAGCGGTCCCACTGCTTGCGCCCCCACGTGGTTTTCTTCCACTTGATGAACGCGATGGCGGCGCCCGCGGCCAGCGCGAACATCGCCACCAATAGCCGAGCACGGCGTGGGACATGAACACCGAGACCTGGGTGATCTTCGGCAGTTCGCCCCGAACTGCTTGAAGACGCCCTCGAACACGGGCACGAGGAAGGCGACCAGCGCCATCATCACGCCAACCGCGAACGTGATCACGAGTATCGGGTAGATCATCGCCGAGCGGATCTGCCGGCGCAGCGAGGCGTCTTTCTCGAGCTGGTCGGCGACGCGCATCAGCGCGTCCTCGAGCATGCCGCCGGCCTCGCCCGCGCGCGCCATCGCGACGAACAGGGGGTTGAAGATCTTCGGGTGGCGCGCCATCGCGTCGCTCAGGGACAGGCCCCCCTCGACGTCCTTGCGAACCTGAACGACGGTTTCCTTCAGGAACTTGCTCTCGGTCTGCTCATCGAGCACGTACAGGGCGCGCAGGATGCTCATGCCCGAGGAGATCATCGTGGCGAGCTGGCGCGAGAAGACCGCCAGCTCTGAGACCTTCACGGTCTTCGTGAACGCGAAGTTGAGCTCGCGCGAGGCGTGCTTGTCGGCGACCTCGAGGACGATCAGCCCACGCGCCTTCAGCTGGTCGGAGACCGCCTGCTTTGACTCGCCCTCCACCTCGCCGCGCGCCTTGATGCCGGCGAAGTCCATCGTCTTGAAAACATAGGTGCTCATCGTTTCAGCTCCGCTGAGGCGCTACGCCGCCACCAGCGCCTCGGACCCCAGCAAGCGCCCGAGCTCCTCGGGAGTCGAGGAGCGTGCTTCGGCGAGCTTGCGGGTGATCTTGCCCTGGCGCACGAGCCCGGCGAGCGATGCGTCCATCGTCTGCATGCCCGAGGCCATGCTGGTCTGCAGGACCGAATAGATCTGGTGGGTCTTGCCCTCGCGGATCAGGTTGCGTATGGCCGGGTTGGGGACGAGCACCTCGGTCGCGACGACGCGGCCCGAGCCGTCGGTGGTTGGCAGCAGCTGCTGGGTCATGATCCCCTGCAGCGCGACCGACAGCTGCACACGCACCTGCCCCTGCTGGTGGGCGGGAAAGACGTCGATGATGCGGTCGATCGTCTGGGCGCTGTCCTGGGTGTGCAGCGTCGCGAACACCAGGTGGCCGGTCTCCGCCGCGGTCAGGGCGGTCGAGATCGTCTCCAGGTCGCGCATCTCCCCGACCAGGATCACGTCGGGGTCCTGACGCAGGGCGGCCGTCAGTGCCTCGGAGAAGCTCTGTGCGTCGGAGCCCAGCTCGCGCTGGTTGACGATGCACTTCTTGTGTGCGTGCAGGAACTCGATCGGGTCCTCGATCGTCATGATGTGCTCCTCGCGCGTGGCGTTGATCTCGTCGATCATCGCCGCCAGCGAGGTCGACTTCCCCGACCCGGTCGGGCCGGTGACGAGCACGAAGCCGCGCGGGCGGCGTGTGAACTCGTGCACGGCGGCGGGCAGCCCGAGCTCATCGATCGAGGTCAGGCCAAAGGGGATCAGGCGGAAGGCCGCGCCGATCGCGCCGCGCTGGTAGTAGGCGTTGACGCGAAAGCGCGCATGCCCGGGGATCGAGTAGGCGAAGTCCAGCTGCCAGTTGGTCTCCAGGCGCTGGCGCTGGTCGGTGGTGAGGATCGAGTAGACGATCTCGCGCGTGTCGGTGGCAGACAGCACGGGGTAGCCATCGATCGGGATGCAGCCGGCCGCGCACGCGCACGGTCGGCGCCGCCCCAGCGCTCAGGTGAAGATCGGAGGCACGGCGGTTGACGACCTCCATGAGGATCTCTGCGAAGTCGATGTCCATGCTCGCCCATCGACAAATGCGGGCCCGGCCATTAGCGCACGCAGCCCGCCCAAGGCGAACTGGACGAAGGTTCTAGAGACTTGTTCAACCGAAAACTCCTCAGATCGTGTTCAGCGTCAGGGTGAGGAGAGACCTCGGAGTTTTCGGTTAGCTTTCAGCTACTACCGATCACGCGGGCGACCTCGGCGATCGAGGTGCGGCCCTGTTTGACCTTCTCCAGGCCGTCATCGCGCAAGCGTCGCATCCCCTGCTGCACCGCCACGTCGCGCATCTCCTCCGCCGGGCGGCGTTCGAGCGCCAGCGCGCGGATCTCCGAAGAGACATTCATCACCTCGTAGAGCCCCAAACGCCCGCGATAGCCCGAGCCGGCGCAGCGCCGGCAGCCCTTCGGCTCGTAGGCCTCGAGGTCCACCAGCGCCTTGTAGCCGTTCTCGCGCAGCACCCCCGCGGGAATGATCACGCGCTGCTTGCAGTTCTGGCAGAGCATGCGCGCGAGCCGCTGGGCGACCACGCAGTCGAGCGCCGAGGCGACCAGGAAAGGCTCGATTCCCATCTCGATCAGCCTTGTCAACGCCGAGGGCGCGTCGTTGGTGTGCAGAGTCGAGAGCACCAGGTGTCCGGTGAGGGCAGACTCAATGGCGATCCGCGCCGTCTCACCGTCGCGGATCTCCCCCACCATGATCACATCCGGATCGGCGCGCACCATCGAGCGCAAACCAGCCGCGAACGTCAGGCCAAACTTCGCGGAGACCTGCAGCTGCGTCAGGCCCTCCATTTCATACTCGACCGGGTCCTCGACGGTGATGATGTTCTTCTCCGGCGTGTTCAGCAACTGCAGTGCCGCGTACAGGGTCGTGGACTTACCCGAGCCCGTGGGGCCCGTCACCAGCACCGCGCCGTGCGTCTCGTGGCAGGCGTGCTCAAAGCGCTCGCGGTCGGAGTCGGACATGCCGAGCTTGTCGAGGCGGGTCACGACCGACTCCTTGTCGAGGACGCGCATCACGACCGCCTCTCCGTGGACGCTCGGGAGCGTCACGACCCGCAGGTCCACGTGGTGCCCATCGACGGTCAGCCCAACCCTGCCGTCCTGCGGCAGCCGGCGCTCGGCGATGTTCATCTCGGCCATGATCTTCACGCGCGAGACCGCGCCCGCAGCCATCCGCCGCGGAACGGTGGTGACGTCGTGCAGGACTCCGTCGACTCGGAAGCGCACGCGCAGCTCCTGCCCGTCGGGCGCCAGGTGCACGTCGGAGGCGCCCTGCTCGACAGCCTGCGCCACGATCTGGTTGACCAGCTTGACGACCGGGGCGTCATCGGCCGTCTCGCGCAGGTCCACCACTTCGGCAGCGCTCTGCTCGAGCTCTTCGATACCGGCGTCCTGCTCGGACACCACGTCCTCGAGCCGGTCCAACCGCGAGATCAGGCTGGCGATGTCCTCCGGGGCAGCTACCGCGACGCGCACCTCGTAGCCCGTCATGATCGCGATGTCGTCGACCGCGAGCACGTTCGACGGGTCCGCCATCGCTACCAGCAGCGTGCGCTTGTCGGTGAACGCGACCGGGACCGCCTGGTAGCGCTTGGCCGCGGGAGTGCTCACGAGGTTGGCCGCGCTCATATCCACAGAGAAGACCCCGAGGTCGAGATGGTCGAGCCCGTAGCGCTCGGCCAGCGCGCGCGTCAGCCCGTCCTGCGTCAAGGCCCCGCTGTCCAGCAGCACACGCTCCGGCACGGCGCCGGTGGCGCGCGATGTCTCGATCGCTTCCTCCACCTGCCGTTGTGAGACGAGGCCGAGTTCGATGATCACATCCGTCAGAAAGCGCTGCGAAGACCCCCGGCGGGAGGGACTCGAGATACCCGTCCACTGCTCCTCGTCCTCCTCGACAGCGGTGAGCGTATCCTCGGTCGCACCTTCAGCGAGATCATCTGGGACAGGATCGACCTGCACATCCGCAGTGGTCTCGACTACGGGGTCCGACTCGATCTCCGAAGCATCCTGATCTGGGAAAAGAGGGGCCCGGCTCGCCGTCCTGGGGCCGGCTGCGCCACCCTCTATGCCAAAGATCGCGTGCAGGTCGGGGCTCTCCTGCTGAGGCAGCTCACTCATCTTCGGGACCATCCGCTCTGGGATCGCTACAGAGAACGGCTCTGGCCGACGCCGATGGCCCGGCGCATGACATCCAGCGGCGCCTGCCGGCCGGTCCACAGCTCAAAGCTGAGCGCTCCCTGGCGGAGCAGGATCTCGATCCCGTCGAGGGTCTGTGCACCGTGGCTGCGGGCAGCCGCCAGCAACGCAGTTGATCCTGTTCGATAGACCATGTCGACGACATACGAGTACTCACCGACTTGATCGAACGTCAGCCCGAGTTGGTTGAGCCCCTCAGGCTCACTAGCCGACCGTTCTAGAGGCTCAAGCCCAACGGCCGTGCAGTTGACGAGCAGATCTGCCGTCTGGGGTGACGGCACGGCCTGCACGCCCAGGTCGCGAGCGAGCGCCTCGGCGCGCTCGGGGGTGCGGTTCCACACCGACACCTCGCTTGCCCCCGCCTCGCGCAGCGCCCAGACCGCAGCTCTGGCACTGCCGCCGGCACCCAGCACGAGCACGCTCGGATGAGCAGGCATACCGGTCAGCTGCTTCAACGCCGCGGTTAGCCCGGGGGCGTCGGTGTTCTCCGCGGCGATCGCCGTCCCACCGGGGGCAAACGTCAGCGTGTTCGCCGCGCCGATCGCCTTCGCCGCCTCGCTCGCTTCCCCCGCCAGCGCAAGCGCCGCCTGCTTGTGGGGAATCGTCACATTCGCCCCGAGGAAGCCCGCCCCTCCTAAGGCGCGAGTGGTCTCTACGAAGAGCTCCTCCGGGACCGGCAGCCGCTGATAGCGCCAGCCCTCCATCCCGAGATCCGCGAACGCGGCGTTGAACATCGCAGGCGAGCGGCTGTGCGCGACCGGCCAGCCCAGCACGCCGAGGCGATGCATCACTTCTTCTTGCACACCGGCGGCTTGCCGCCGTTCTTCTTGACCGCCGCATCGTAGGAGGCGACGTTCTTTTCGAATTCGGCAGACGAGCGCGAGAAGACCTGCTCGCCGCATCCGTCGGCGCCGGCCACGTAATAGAGATAAGGGACATGAGCGGGGTGGGCGGCTGCCTGGATCGAGGCCAAACCCGGATTTGAGATCGGTGTTGGCGGCAGTCCTTTGTGCAGCCGCGTGTTATATGCCGAGTCGCTGTGCAGCTGCGCTTCTGTCAGTTCGCCCGTGTACGTGGCGATGCCCTTCTGCAGCTCCACCGCGTAGTAGATCGTCGCGTCGATCCCCAGCGGCATGCCATTACGCAGGCGGTTGTAAATGACGGCTGCGATCTTCGGCCTGTCACCTTCGGTCTGCGCCTCGCGCTCGATCATCGAGGCGACCGTCAACAGCTGGTAGGGCGTGACGTGTAGCGCACGCGCCCGGCGGATCTCGCTCGCGCCGAAGCTTTCCCGGAAGGCCAGGAGCTGCTTTTCGACCAGCCTGCGCACCGGCTCTCCCGGGTTCATGTCGTAGGTGGCGGGAAACAGGAAGCCTTCGAGGTACGGCGTGCCGCGGGGAGCGCCGTAGTGGAGGGGATCGAGCAGGGGCGAGCGTTTGGACGCGGCCCTGTAGCTGCCGGTGAGGTGATCTGCCTTGGCGATCTCGGCGATCTGCGCACGGGTCTCCCCCTCGGGGATCACCAGCCTAATCACCTTCGGCGCCGCGACCGGCTTGGAGCTCGAATGATGGACAAGCGCACGCACAACGAGCACGACCGCCGCCACGACCGCGGCGAGCGCGAGCAGCGCCAGGACCCTGGCGGGACCGCGGCGCGGAGCGTGTGGGCGGCGCGGAAAGTGCGGGTGGTGCGGCCGCAGACTTGGCAGAGCAGATGGGAGGGGGGCCAGCGGCTCTGGTGCGGGTGGTTCGGGCAGCGGCTGCTCGGACGCAGGCAGATCGGATGCGAGCGGCTCCACCATGGCGGGCTCGTCCATGGGCGGTTCGATCGCCGCCGGCTGGGGCCGGCTCAACCATGGGAAAGCCGTCCTCTAAAGCTCGAGGATCAGGCGCAGCTGACTCGAGGACTGGTGAGTCGCTCGCGTGCCCGGCGCGACGGCGTTCGCGCTCTTCGCGGTCGCGCTCGCGTTCCTCACCGGTGCGCTGCAAGGGTGGCTTTGATCGGTCGCCGCGGGCCAAGGTACAGATCCTACGGACCTAGCCCGACCGGGCGGCCAGCCAGCTCTCCAGCATGTGCGCCGCGGCCCGCGAGTCCTCGCTCGCGCTGGACGAAGCGCCCTCTCCGCGTTCCCGCTGGGCCATGCGCGTGGTGAAACGCTCGTCGTGCAACTCCACCGGCAGCTCGAGCCGCTGCGACAGCTGGCTTGCAAACGCTCGTGTCTCACGAGTCTGCTCGGTGTCTGTACCGCGCAGCGAAAGCGGCAGCCCAACGACGACCTGTTCGACCTCGCGCGCACGGCAGAGCTCCTCGATCTGCTCGAGCCCACGCCTGGTACCGGGACTCAGCACCGTCTCGATCGGAGTGACGATCGTCCCCGTCGGATCGCTCAGGGCACATCCGCAGCGAGCGCTTCCGTAGTCGAGCGCCAGCACTCGCATCAGCTTTCGAGGGCAGCGGCGATCGCGGCCTTCGCTGCCTCGAGCGCCTCGCCGAGCTTCTCCGGATCGCGCCCGCCCGCCTGCGCCAGGGTGTCGCGGCCACCACCGCCGCCGCCCACAACCGCAGCCGCCGCCTTTATGAGCTCTCCCGCACGCAGGCCGCGCTGCACGAGAGCAGGCGCGACGCTCACCACCAGCGAGACGCGGTCGCCGGTCCTGCTTCCCAGCACCACCACTCCGTCACCTGTGAGCTGGCCGTTGACACGATCGAGGAGATCGACCAGCGCCTTGGCTTCGGGGACCTCCACTTCGGCGCTGACCACCGGCACGCCGGCGATCGCCTGTGCCCCGGCCGCGAGCTCGGGAGCGTTCGACGCCGATCAGCCCTCCCTCGAGCAGCCGCAACGTCTTATCCATCTTCTTGCGTTCGCGCTCGTGGGTTCTCACTCGCTCAGGCACCTCCTCAGGACGCGCCTGCAGCGCCGCGGCAGCCTCTTCGAGCAGGCGGTCGTGGTCGCGCAGCAGCTCCACCGCCGCCGGTCCCGTGACCGCCTCGATCCGCCGCACGTTCGCGGCACTCGAGGTCTCTGAGAGGATGCGAAATGGGCCGATCTCAGCCGTCGAGCGCACGTGGGTTCCGCCGCACAGCTCACGCGAGTATGGATCTCCCTTCCCACCTCCCCCCTCACCGACCTCGACCATGCGCACCACCTCGCCATACTTCTCGCCGAACAGGGCCATCGCCCCGAGCTGCTTGGCCTCGGCCAGCGTCGTTGAGATCGGCCGCACGGGATCGTTCCCGGCGATCCAGGCGTTCACCTGATCCTCGACATCGCGCAGCTCGGACTCGGTCAGGCCCTGGCCATGGCTGAAATCGAAGCGCAGCTTATCCGGCCCCACGTAGGAGCCGGCCTGCCGAACGTGGGACCCCAGACGCGCGCGCAGCGCTGCCTGCAGCAGGTGGGTGGCGGTGTGGTTGGCCTCGGTGGCGTGCCGGGCGACGCGGTCGACCTGCGCCAGCACGCGCTCGTTCGGCTTCAGCTCACCCTCCTCCAAGACCACCGCGAGCACCTGGTCTTCGCCCAGCCGGAACACCTCCTCCACGCGCGCGCGGCAATCGCCGTCCTCGCATTCGATCGTGCCCACATCCGCCACCTGCCCGCCGCCGGCCGCATAAAACGGCGACTCAGCGAGCTTCACCAGGTAATGGCCGTTCTCCTCCGCCAGCGCGCCGACGGTGGTTCGCTGTTCCTCGGTCTCATAGCCCGTGAACCTGCTCTTTAGGAGGGTCTGCTCAGCGAACTCGCTGGCGCGCTCGCGCGGACTCTCCCCCTGCTCACTCCCGCCGGCGGCCGCGCGGGCACGGGCGCGCTGGGCGTCCATCAGCTGGTCGAACGTGCCCTCGTCCACAGTCAAGCCCTCCTCCCCCAGCAGCTCCTTCGTCAGGTCGAACGGGAATCCGAACGTGTCGTGCAGCTGAAAGGCGTCATCGGCTGCGATGCGATCGCGGCCCTCCTCCCTGGCCTGGGCGATGTGCGCTCGCAGGTTGCCGAGTCCCTGCTCCAGTGTGTGTCCGAAGGCCTCCTCCTCCGCGCCCAGCCACGTGCGGATCGCGTCAGCCTGTTCGCGAAGTTCGGGATAAGCAACGCTCATCGCCTCAGCCACGCGCTCGCCATATCGCGTCAGGAAGCCGGGCTCGAGTTCGAGCGCCCGGCCCTGCAGGATCGCGCGGCGCATCACGCGACGCAGCACATATCCGCGGTCTTCGTTGGACGGCACAACGCCGTCGGCCACCAGAAACGTCATCGCGCGGCTGTGATCCGCCAGTATCCGCAATGCGCGGTCGGTGGCAGGTTCGTGTCCGTAGCGCCTGCCCGAGAGCTCCTCGCCGAGCTCGATCAGCGGCTGGAACTGGTCGGTTTCGAACACCGACTCCTTGCCCTGCAGGATCGCAGCCATGCGGTTGAGTCCCAGCCCCGTGTCGATGTTGTTGCTCGGCAGCTGCGCAAGGATTGGATCCCCGCCCACCCCGCCAGCGCCGGCCTGCAGGTCGTACTGCGTGAACACCAGGTTCCAGTACTCCAGAAATCGCTCATTCTCGCCCCCGGGCAGATCATCCGGCTGGGTGGGCGGGTCCAAATCTGGAGTGCGATCGAGATACAGCTCCGAGCTTGGTCCGCACGGGCCAGTGGGCCCTGCCTGCCAGAAGTTCTCCGAGCGCGAGCACTCAATGATCCGCTCACGCGGCACTCCCACCTCGAGCCAATGCCTGATCGCCTCCTCGTCGGGACCCAGGCCAAGCGCGTCATCGCCTTCAAAGACCGTCACCCAGAGGTCATCCTTGTCTAACCCGAAGACACCGAGCGACATCTCCCACGCAAACTGGATCGCCTCGCCCTTGAAGTAGTCGCCGAAGGAGAAATTCCCGAGCATCTCAAAGAACGTCAAGTGCCGGGTGGTGTTGCCGACGTTGTCGATGTCTACCGTGCGAAAGCACTTCTGGCAGCTCGCCAGCCGTTGCGCGGGCGGCGTTTCCTGGCCAAGGAAATATGGCTTCAGCGGGTGCATCCCCGCCACGGTGAGCAGCGCCGAGGGATCGTGTGCAGAGGGCACCAGCGATGCCGATGGGATACGCATGTGCCCGCGCTGCTCAAAGAAGCTCAGGTACCGCTCGCGGATCTCATCCGAGGTCATCGTGCGGATGATCTTAGGTCAGGCGATGGTGCCGTAGCCGACGATGAGCTCGCCCGCGTACAGGCACGCGAACTGGCCCGGCGCCGTGCGCTCCGCCGGCTCCTCCAGCTCCACGCTGATGCGCGGGTGGCGTCCCGCACCCGTCCCGCCGGGCAACTGGCATGCGAGCCGCCGCCCGTGCGAGCGTATCTTCACGGCCATCAACACAGCCACCGTCGCGGTGGAGCGTCACCTCTCGCACCTGCATGCCGCCACAGAGCAGCTCCGCGCGCGGGCCGACAGTGACGGTGTTCGCGCGCGTGTCGGTCGCGAGCACATATAGCGGGTGGGTAGAGCCGATGCCCAAACCGTGGCGCTGACCGACTGTGTACGAGTGCGCGCCGCGGTGCTCGCCCAGCACTGCCCCTTGCTCGTCGACTATTGGACCGGGCGTGACGCCGAGGCCCCCGTGGCGCTGCAGGAAGTCGCCCTGGCGCGTGCCAGCGAGGAAGCACAGGTCCTGTGAGTCTGGCTTGCGCGCCACAGGGAGGCCAGCCTGCACCGCTAGCTCACGCACTTTCTCCTTGCGCAGCTCACCGAGCGGAAAGCAGAGGCGCCGCAGCGACTCGGGGGCGAGCGCCGAGAGCACATAGGACTGGTCCTTCGCGATGTCGGCAGCCATGCGCAGCATGACCTCGCTCACGCCCGTCTCTCCACACTGCACCACGCGTGCGTAGTGACCGGTGGCGAGCGTCCGCGCGCCGAGCCGCTCGCCGAGCTCGAGCATCGCGTCCAGGCGCACGTTGCCGTTGCAGCGCACGCATGGGTTCGGCGTTTCCCCGGCGCCGTGGTCCGCGAGCCACGGATCGACCACTCCGGCGCGGAACTCCGCGCGCAGATCGATCGACAGGTGGGGCATGTCGAGATCGTGGGCGAGGTCCCGGGCGCCACGGACGGCCTGGGCGGAGCAGCAGCTCAGATCCCCGTCATTCTCAGGATCCGACCACAGTTCCAGGGTGACCCCGACCGCTTCACTGCCTTCCTGTGCGCGACGAGCAGAGCTGCCACTGCGCTGTCCACCCCACCGCTCATCGCCACCAGGGTCCGCTCCTTGCAGGGGGCGAGCATCGCCCCACCCCGGGCTGCGCCACCGAGTGCCCGGTGCAGGGCATCCGCTGCCAGCTCGGCCGCGTGGCGCTTGGCGATGCTGAGCCCGCCGAGCTCGGCTTCGATCTCCTGCGGGCCGAGCCGCGCGCATCGAGCAGCGGCGTGCCGCGGATCAGGCCGATGACGGCACTGCCAGCCGCAATCACTCGCGCCACAACCGCTTGCGTCAAAGCCAGAGTCGAAGATGCGCCCCTCGGAGGACTGTCAGGGTCAATCGCCATCGAGATCCGGACGAGGTCGCCGCATGCAGCGCCACCAGCCGCACCGGTGAAGGCGTCCTCAGGCATATGCCCGCGGCCGACTGGTCTTTCGAGGTGATTTGCGAGGCTCTCGGCGGTGCTCACCCGGTCGAGTTTACGGCTAGGCGTGCCGTGCTTCTTCGATCGTCTGCTCGAGCGAGTAGACGTCGGTGAGGCCGGTCAGCGTCGTCGTCACCCCATGCCGGTTGACGAGCAGGATCGTCGGTGTCTCGTAGACCTGGATCGCCTTGGTGATCGAGCCGAACGACCCGACCTGCTTGGCGAGCGCGTATGCACCGCGATCTTCCCATTCGAGCCCACCGCCTTGAGCAGCCTGCGAACCTGGCGCTGATGACCGAGCGACCGAATCTCGTGGTGCGCCGCCAACAGCGTCTGGACCGCGTGCACGGAGTCATCGTCAGCGCCCCGGGTTCCAGAACAGCACCAGCACGACTTTGCCGCGCTTTCAGCTCGCTTTCCACCGCCTTTTGCTGAGCGGGAGTACGCACTGCCGTGGCCTTGTGCGGCTTGACCGCGGGCGCGGCGCTTTTCGAGGTCGTGACCGGGCTCTCTGGACGTAGCTCGGGGCAAGCGGCCTCGGCTGCGAGTGAGTCACGGTCGTGCCCGGCCTGTTGGATTTGTTACGGGTGCTCGACGAGGTGACCCGGTGCCCTTGCTCGGACGTTTCCGCCGAGCTGCTTGCAGACCGTCGCGTCTGCTGCGACGTCGCGACCGCTTCGTGCGCATGGGCGATCGCGCGCGTCATACCTTCCACGCCGGGATCGGTGCCGTGATAGACCGTGCTTTCGCGGCAGCCTTGGCCGGCGAGGCCGCGGATGATCGCGGACGCAGCTGCACAGGCGTGCTGGCCACCGACGCCGAGGCGGAGCTCGCGCTGTGTCCGCGCAACGCGACGAACCACACCAGCACAGGAACGGCCATCGCCACGAGGGCGATCTGATAGGGACGGGAAAGTTGAGCCATCGCCTCTCCTTCGGCAACTTCGAGGCAAGAGTTGAACCGCGCAAAATCGGTTGGACTCTCGTTGAGCCGCGGCGACTGGTGCTCCTTGGACCTCTTCGCAGCCCCTCGAGGCTCCTCGGCTGACGGCCTCTCAGAGCGTGCGCAGACCACGCAGCACTGCGTGTATGACCGTGTCCGTGGCGATCCGCTCCTGCCCGCCGTCCTGCATGTCCTTCAGCACCGTCTCGCCCGTCCCACGATCGCCACATAGCGCGCGCCGAGCGCGTTCGCGTACCCCAATTGACCCTTCAGCGAGCGTCCGGCGAGCTCCATCTGCGCCGTCAGCCCAGCCGAGCGGGCTTCGGCCAGCAGGCCGAACGCCGCCCTGCGGAGATCAGTGTCCGGAGCGCCGAGCGCCACGAACAGCTTTACCGGGCTCGCCGCGTTGGTTAAGAGCCCGCCCACCTCGCCTGCCAGCAGGATCCGCTCGACCCCAGCCGCCCAGCCCATACCAGGGGTGGGCGGTCCGGGGGTGGGTGAGCCATTGATCATCTCGACCAGGCCGTCGTAGCGTCCTCCGCCACCCACGCCACTCTGCGCCCCGAGCGCATCGGATGTGAACTCGAACACGGTTCGCGTGTAGTAGTCCAGGCCGCGCACGAGCGTTGAGTCGAGCTCGTAGGGCACGTTTGCCGTATCGAGCAGAGCGCGCACCTCCGCGAAGTGCGCGGCGTCCTCAGAGCTGAGCTGGTCGAGCAGGCGCGGCGCGCCGCCATCACGCGGCGGGTCCCCTCGTGTTCGGAGTCGAACGCCCTCAGCGGGTTGAGCTCGATCCGCCCGCGCACGTCCTCGGAAAGCTCTGACTCGTGCGCGTGCAGGTGGCCCTGCAGACGCTCGCGGTAGGAGGCGCGCGTGGCGGGGCTGCCGAGACTGGACAGCCGCAGGCGAACCTCGCGCACGCCCATCTGCTCGAGCAGACTGGCGAGCAACGCGATCGACTCAGCGTCAACGGCAGGATCCTCGGAGCCGAGCGCCTCCGCACCCACCTGCCAGAACTGCCGGTAGCGCCCCGCCTGCGCGCGCTCGTGGCGGAAGAAGCTCGACAGGTACCAGAGCTTCACCGGCTGCTTGCGCTTGTGCATGCCGTGCTCGGCGTAGGCGCGGCAGACGGGGGCGGTTCCCTCGGGGCGCAGCGTCAGCGAACGCCCGCCACCGTCCTCGAGCGAGAACATCTCCTTCTGGACGATGTCCGTCGAGGCGCCCACCCCGCGCGCGAACAGCTCGGTCGCCTCCAGCACCGGCGTCTCGATCCGCTCATACCCGGCCCCCTCCAGGATCGCCTTCGCGCGCTCTTCCAGCGTCGCGCGCGCCGCCGCCTGCTCCCCGAGCACGTCGGACATGCCCCGCGGCGCTTTGATCTTCTCCCCGCGGCTCAACTTTTGGCTGCCGCTGCGTCCGGCGCCACGGTTTCGCGGGGCACCGGAACGCGCAGCTCCGTGAGGAACGGGTTGGTGTCGCGCTCGCGCCCCAGCGTCGTCACCCCCATGTGTCCCGGGATATACCGTCGTCTCTGCGGGAAACGTCCTCAGCAGCGTCCCGATCGAGCGTTCGAGGGTTGGCCAGTCGCCGCCGGGCAAATCAACGCGCCCGACAGACCCCTGGAACAGCACATCCCCCGAGAGCAGCGCCCGCTCTTTCGCCTCATCGTCAGACGCGGCGATCGCATAGGTGACGTGTCCCGGACTGTGCCCGGGGGTGAAAACCACCTCGATGTCCAGCCCCGCCAGGCTCAGCCGCTCACCGCCCTCGACCGTCTGATCCGCCTCGTAGCTCTCGAACGGCCCGAACCCCGGCGGTGTCCAGCTGTTGATGTCCGCCAGCACCGGACGCTCGATCTGTGGGCAATACACCGGGGCCCCTGTTGCCCGCGCCACCTCCGCGACCGCGCCGATGTGGTCGAAGTGGCAATGCGTGATGAGGATCGCCTCGATGTCCACTTCGAGCGCGCGCGCCGCCTCCAGCAGCCGCCCGGCCTCCTCGCCGGGGTCGACGATCACCGCGCTTTTCGCATCCGGGGCCCGCACGATGTAGGTGTTCTCCTGAACCGGCCCGACGGTGAATGCCCGCACGTCTAGGCCGCTCATTTCAAAGTCATCCCACTCATCGCGGCGCTGTCTTCCCGCCACCGCCCGCCTTGGACTTCTTGCGCTGGCGGCGGTCATAGATCCACTTGTCGGTGAGGTAGCTGATGAGCGTGTACATAGCGAGTACGACCGGGAAGATCCCAATCGCCTGGTTTGACTGCTTCAGAAAGACGATCGCGAACAGCAGCAGCACCACCGTGGCGAACATCGCCTTGATGAACGCGCCGCGCCAGGTGGGCGGACGGTCGCGCTTGTCGAGCAGCTTCTCCTTAGCTTTTGCAGCCTCACGTGCATCGCCGCTCTTCTCCGCGGCGGTCGGCTTGCGTCCCGTGCGCCCCCGTGACTCGACCATCCCGGCGGCGTTACCGCGGTGCTTGGTCTGGCGTTTGCGCCTGGTTTGGGCCACGTCGGGAGCCTAGTGCGTTTGGCGGGCCCCGGTCCTCACGCGGCGAGTATGTCCTCGATCACCTGTTTTGGGGGATTCAATCCGACGAACTGCACCTCATCGGGAAATCCCTGAAGCGCCGCGCGCGGCGCCAGCCCCACCAGCTCCGCGTTCGCAACCTCCACGTGCCGGCGAACTGCCGCCACCACCGTTGCCAAGGTCATCTCGAAGGGACGCTCGATATTCATCGACACCTGCGCAACCCCTCCGCCGAGCTCTAGTCCGATCGCGCGCAACCCCGGCAGACCCTCGGCGCCACCCTCGCGGATCAGGGCCGCGATCCGCCGTGCATCCTCGACCGTGGCCGGCGGGGCCAGCTGCAGGTTGAAGGCAACCAGCGGCGGGCGGGCCGCGACAAGCGTGGCACCGGCGCCCGGATGCATCCGGGACGGACCGAAATCCGTGTGCAGTTCGCCCGCGGCGATGCGCGACTCCAGCCCAGCGACCCCGCCACGGCGCAGCTCGGCACGGGTACGCCCGCCGGCGAGCTCCCCGTAGAGGAACACGGGAACGTTCAGCTCCTCGCCGATGCGGCCGGCCACAACCAGCGCCTCGGCGCACGCCGCCCCGCGCGTCCCCTCGTCCAGGTAGACCACCGGCACGACATCGACCGCCCCCACGTGCGGGTGTACGCCTCGTCCATCCTCGATGCTGATCCGCTGCACCGCCGCGCGCGCACCTTCTAGCAACGCATCGCCGAGCGCACCGGGTCCACCGGCCAGCGTGAACACGGAGCGGTGGTGATCTGGATCGGAGTGGGTGTCCAGGAGCCGGACCTCGCTGTCAGCCGCAAACGCCGCTGCGATCGCGGCAACCATCGTCTGATCGCGGCCCTCTGAGACGTTCGGCACGGCGAGCAAAAGGTTCTCCACCATCACAGCCTAAATGTCGCCTGCCCGCGTACGCACGCGGGCAGCACCGTTTTGTGCCCTGAACACTGTTGGCATCGGATCAAAGAGGTAAGGACGGTCTTGACGTATAGCCTCTCAGGCACAATGTTGGATGGTCACGCCGGGCACTTGCATCGCGCCGATACTGATGCGGACGCGGGCAAGCTGGCCATCGCGCTCGGGCTGATCTTGGGGCTGCTGGTCCTCGAGTTCACGGCCGGTGTCATCGCTCACTCCCTGGCGCTGCTGTCCGACGCGGGGCACATGCTCACCGACGCCGCCGCGATCGGCCTCTCGCTGGTGGCCGCCCGGCTGGCGCTCCGCCCGGCAAGGGGCGCACTGACCTACGGCTTCAAGCGTGTGGAGATCCTCTCCGCGCAGGCCAACGGCGTGACGCTGCTGATCCTCGCCGCACTGATCACCTATGAGGCAATCCGCCGCCTGTTTGACCCGCCGCACGTGCAGGCCGGGCTGATCCTCGCCGTCGCGCTGGCCGGCGTCGCGGTGAACCTCGCCGCCACCTGGACGCTGGCGAAGGCCAACCGGCGGAGCATGAACGTCGAGGGCTCCTTCCAGCACATCCTCACCGATCTGTACGCCTTCACCGGCACGGCGATCGCCGCCGGGGTGATCCTGCTCACTCACTTTCAGCGCGCGGATGCGATCGTCTCCCTGCTCGTCGCCGCCCTGATGGTGCGCTCAGGGTACGGGCTCGTCAAGGCCTCCGGGCGAGTTTTCCTAGAGGCCGCGCCGGAGGGACTCGACCCGCAGACGATCGGCCGGACGCTCGTAGCGGTACAAGGGGTGGTCGAGGTACACGACCTGCATGTCTGGGAGGTGACATCCGGCTTCCCCGCGCTATCAGCACATGTCCTCGTCGGCCGCGACAGCGACTGCCATGCCGCCCGCCGGAGCCTCGAAAGGACGCTTCACGATCAGTTCGGCTTGGACCATACGACCCTCCAGGTCGACCACGAGGGCGGTGAGCTGCTCAGCATCGAGCCCTCTGGCGGGGACTGAAGGCGCAGATGACTATCAGGGCTCAGGCGAAGATCTGCTCGTAGAGCAGGAACACGTTCAGGCCGCTGATCGCCAGCGCGCAGCCCCAGGCGGCCACGCGAGTGACAGCGCGGTTGACGTGCGCGCCCATGACGTCACTGCGTGAGGTCGAGCATCACGAGCGGGACGAGGGCGAACGGGATGCCGAACGACAGCACGACCTGGCTCAGTACGAGCGCGGTGGTCGGGTTGACCCCGACGGCCAGCACGACGAGCGCTGGGATCATCGTGACCGCGCGGCGCACGAGGACCGGGATGCGGACGTTGATGAAACCTGCCATCACGATCTGCCCGGCGTAGGTGCCAACGCTCGAGGAGGACGTGCCGGAGGCGAGCAGCGCAACCGCGAAGGCGAGCGCCGCGCCGCCGCCGACGAGGTTTCCGAACTGGGTGTGAGCCGCCTGGATCGAGCTCAGGCCCGCGAGCGCGGGCGTGTGGAACAGCTTGGCGGCGACCGCCAGCATCGCCATGTTGACGAGCCCGGCCAGGCCGAGGGCGATCAGCACGTCTGTGCGCTCGAAGCGCAGGATGCGGTGGCGCTCGGCATCGTCGCGGGGCGGCACGCGCCCGTTCGTGAGCGCCGAGTGCAGGTAGATCACGTGCGGCATCACGGTCGCGCCGATGATGCCGACCGCCAGGTAGAGGTAGCTGCTGCCGTGCAAGCCCGGTATCAGCCCGTTCAGCGAGCCGTGTACGGACGGCCCGATCGTGCAGCACCTCGTACAGGAAGCCCAGGAAGATGATCCCGAGCAGCGCCGTGATCGCGAGCTCGAAGCGGCGGAAGCCGCGACTCTGAAGGCCGAGGATCGCGAACGCGATCACGCCGGTGATGAAGCCCGCCGGCAGCAGCGGGACCCCGAACAGCAGGTTGAGGCCGAGCGCGGCGCCGAGGAACTCGGCGATGTCGGTCGACATCGCGATGATCTCCGCCTGGATCCACATGCCCCACGCGACGGGCCGTGAGTAGTGGGCGCGCACGTTCTGCGGCAGGTCGCGGTCGGAGACGATGCCGAGCTTGGCGGATAGGTATTGGATGAGCATCGCGATCAGGTTGGCGGCGAGCACCACCCACAGCAGCAGGTAGCCGTACTTGGCGCCACCCTGGATGTTGGTCGCGAAGTTGCCCGGGTCGACGTACGGCGACGGCCGCGACGAACGCCGGGCCGAGCATCGCCAGGGTGGCGCGCAAACGTCCTTTCGCGAGCAGCTGTTCCAGGGCGCTGGGCGCCAGCGCTCCACCCGGGAGCGTGACGGCCACGCCGTCGTTGCCCTCGAGCACCGGCACAGGGCTGCGCTGAAGGGGCGTCATCCCGGCTGCTCAACCTCCTCGATGCGCATCGCCCGTGCGAGGCCGTCTCCGAGCGCGTGCGTGCGCTCGCCGAAACGCACGAACAGCGGCCCGCCGAACGGCTGCCGGCCGGTGACCTCGAGCCGGTCGCCGAGACCGATGCCCTGCTCGGCGAGGTAGCGCAGCATCTCCGGATCCTCATCGGAGACGCGCACGAAGCGGCCCGTCGCGCCGACCGGAAGATCGTCCAGGCGGCTGGTCTCGGACTCTTTCAGATCGAAATCGACAGTCGGGATCGGGTCACCGTGCGGGTCGACCGTGGGGTGTCCGAGCTTGGCGGCGATCAGCTCCTCGAGATCGTCGGAGAGCACGTGCTCGAGCACCTCCGCCTCGGCGTGCACGCGGTCCCACGGCATTCCCAGCGCCTCGGCGAGGTAGCTCTCGAGCAGGCGGTGGTGGCGGATCACCTCGAGCGCGAGCGCGGCGGCCCTCGGCTGTGAGACGCACCCCCCGGTAGGGCACGTGCGTGGCGAGGCCGAGCTCGTCCAGCTTGCTGAGCATCGCCGACACGGACCCCGGCGTGATACCCAGCCGCTCGGCCAGGGCGTTGGTCGAGACCGGCTCACCGTCTCCAGACTGCAGGGAGAAGATGGCCTTCGAGTAGTCCTCGACCGCCGGTGAACGCAACAGGTCATTGCTAGCCATAAAACAATTGTATGGCAAGCCAAAAGATTAGTCAAGATACTCCCGAAGCCAAAGCCCAGCCAAGCAAGACAGCTGGACACCGACCTAGACTGTCCAGCATGCCCCGAAACTTCACAGCGATGCCGGAGGAGGGACTCGAACCCCCGACACGCGGATTATGATTCCGCTGCTCTAACCAGCTGAGCTACTCCGGCGGGGAAGCGCAGTTTAGCCCGCGTGCTATCAGCAGCCAGGTGTCTCTGTGCAGCGCACCCGCTATGTTGATCGTCCAGTCATGTTTGCGCAGACGTTCACCTTCCCCATCCCGTGAACGAGAGGGCGACCGGGTGCCCGGCGCATCGCCGAACGAGCCCGACGATCGCCTGAGCGCGAGCCGGGCAGACGCGCACTCGCCGCTGCCACGCGACAAGCGCGGCTGGCACGTGGCGCCGGCGCCGGATGGCCGCGGCATGCCCCAGCAGGCGCCGAGCAGTACCGCCAGCACCGCCGGCCGGGCTTTGTGTGGTTCGTGGGGATCCTGCTGGCGATCAACCTGCTGTCGGTCCTGTTCTTCGCGCCCAAGACGGGCGAACAGCGGGTGACGGTGCCGTTCAGCCCGTACTTCCTCGAACAGGTCAAGGGCGGCACGGTCGACTCGATCTCCTCCAAGGGCGACACGATCCAGGGCGAGCTCAAGGCCAAGCAGCGCTACCCACCGGGCAACGCCAAGGCCACGCCCACCAAGCTGTTCGCGACGCAGGTGCCGAGCTTCTGGAACGGCAGCCAGCTGTCCGCGCTGCTGCAGGAAAAGGGCGTGAAGATCAACGCCGAATCAACTAGCACGAGCACCTCGTTGCTCGCCGAGATGCTGCTCGGCTTCGGACCGACGCTGCTGATCGTCGGCCTGTTCGTGCTGATCGCCCGGCGCGCCGCGAAAGCCGGCGGGGCGATGGGCGCACTCGGCGACTTCGGTCGCTCGCAGGCGCGGCGGGTCGATCCGGAAACGATCAGGGTCACCTTCGAGGACGTCGCCGGGATCGACGAAGCCAAGGCTGAGCTGTCGGAGATCGTCGACTTCCTGCGCAACCCCGAGCGCTACGGGCGCCTGGGCGGGCGCATGCCCCACGGCGTGTTGCTCTCGGGCGCGCCCGGCACGGGCAAGACGCTGCTCGCACGCGCGGTCGCCGGTGAGGCGCACGCCGCGTTCTTCTCGATCTCCGCCTCAGAGTTCATCGAGGCGATCGTCGGGGTCGGCGCCTCGCGGGTGCGCGACCTGTTCGCCAAGGCCAAGGAGGCAGCACCGGCGATCATCTTCATCGACGAGCTCGACGCGATCGGGCGATCGCGCCAGGGATCGGTGTCGGTCACCGGCGCCAACGACGAGCGCGAGCAGACACTCGATCAGATCCTCACCGAGCTCGACGGCTTCGAGAGCTCCGAGGCCGTCGTCGTGCTGGCGGCAACGAACCGGCCCGACGTGTTGGACTCGGCGCTGCTGCGCCCCGGCCGCTTCGACCGCCGCGTCGCCGTGCAGGCCCCCGACCGCACCGGCCGGCGCGAAGATCCTCGAAGTGCACACGCGCTCGATCCCGCTCGCCGCGAGCGTGGACCTCGGCGCGCTGGCCGCGAGCACGCCGGGTATGGTCGGCGCCGACCTCGCGAACCTCGCCAACGAGGCGGCGCTGCTGGCCGCGCGGCGCGAACACGACAAGGTCGAGATGGGCGACTTCACGGACTCGCTAGAGAAGCTGATGCTCGGCTCCCCACGCGGGATCCTGCTGTCCCCCGCCGACCGCGAGCGCACCGCCTACCACGAGTCAGGCCACGCGCTAGTCGGGATGCTGACGCCGGGCGCCGACCCGGTCAGGAAGGTCTCGATCATCCCCCGCGGGATGGCACTCGGTGTGACGCTGTCGACGCCCGACGCCGACCGCGTGTCCTATTCGCTGGAGGACCTGCAGGCGAAGATCGACGTGGCCCTCGGCGGCCGCGTGGCCGAGGAGCTCGTCTACGGCACGATCACGACGGGGGCGGAGTCCGACATCCAGCAGCTAACGCAGATCGCGCGGCAGATGGTCGGGCGCTGGGGGATGAGCGAGGCGGTCGGCCCGATCGCCGTGCTGCCGGCCGACGGCCAGGGGCCATTCCTGCCGGGCGCGAGCGAGACCTCAGAGTCAACCCAGCGCCTCATCGACGAGGAGATCCGCAAGCTCGTCGAGAGCGCGCACGAGCACGTAACGCACCTGCTCTCAGAGCATCGCGACCAGCTGGAGAGCCTCGCGCAGGCGCTGCTGAAGGCGGAGACGCTCGATGCGCCCGGCGCCTATGAGGCCGCGGGCGTGCCCGCGCATCAAGAAGAGCCGGCCGTCGTCTCGTAATCCATTCAGCGAGAGGCGCGCCAGAGCGAGAGGCCGAGCAGGCCGAGCACCGCGATTGGCATCAGCCACCAGGCCGGAACGCTGGTCGTCGCGACCAGCGCGTCAGTGATCGCCAGCGCGAGACCACCCAGTGCCGTGCGCCAGTCATCGCCGACGATGAACTCCCAGATCGCCTGCGGAAATGCCCGGATAGCGCGCTCATGCGCTTTCCGTCCAATCGCACGGCGTCCTCGCGCGGCACAGGTCCGATCAGCTGGCTGGGTGAAGCGCTGACGCACGGCGCAGAATCGCCACCATGCAATCGAGGCGACCGCGAGCACCGGCGACGATCACGAGCAGCGACAGCTCGCCTGCCGGCCACGACGCACCTGCACCCTCGGCGCCCCAGAACATTCCGAACGAAGTGATCATCACGCCGACCACGAACTTCATCGTGTTCTCCGGGACCCTCGCCAAGGGCGCACGTGCCGCGATGCCGGCGACAAGGACCATCGTTACGGCGAGTCCCGCGGCCGCCGCGGCGATGACCGACGTGGTGCTGATTGGCTCCAAAGGTGAGCACGATGAACGCGACCTCCAGCCCCTCGAGCAAGACTCCTTTGAAGGCGATCGTAAACGAGTAACCGTCAAAGCCCAGCGTGCCTGTTGCCCGCAGCGCGCGCCTGTCGGTCTCCGGTCGAACGCAGCTCGCTCGTCGTGGACTGCCTTCAGGCCAGCGGCGCGCAGAATCGCCTTGCGCAGCCACTGCAAGCCGAACACGAGCAACAGGCCCCCGATCGCTCAGACGCAACACATCGATCGGCAATTCCGTCAGCGCTCGGACCGAGCAGCCCGACCACCGCAACCGCCAGCACAGCGACAGCGGCACCCACACCGGCCAGCGCCGAAGACCAGCCGCGCGTAACGCCCACCGCCAGCACGATCGTCAATGCCTCGACGGCCTCGACGGCGCACGCCAGGAAGACCGAGAGGAACAGCGCCAGCTCTGCTGCGCTCACGCTTGAATCAGCTCGTCCGCTTGTCGCGGGGGACAGGTCGAATCAGCTCTTCTCCTTGTCGCGTACGAGGAGCAGCGCGAACGTGGGACATGCCTCAGCGGCGCGCTTGGCCATGGCGGTGAGCTCTCCGGGCAGTGGTCGCTCGTCGATGATCGGATAGCCCCAGTCGTCCAACGTGATCCGCTCGGGCAAGACCTCGGCGCACATGCCATGGGCCTCACAGGCGATCGGATTCACCCTCAGGCGCACGCCCATCGACTCAGGCCGCCGTCGCCACCTCGACCGGCACCGGCAGTGGCAGTTCTCCCGGACGCGAGCACGCATCGCATGGCCCATGCCGGGCGTGGTCGGCGAACTCCTGCGGCGAATACATCCAGGGCACTCGTGAGGAAGCGTACGACTCCGTCCGGGTGAGCACAGGCGCCGCGCCCTGGACCAGCGAAGCACCAGCGAGCGATGCGCTGTCCCCGTCCCGGCCGAAGCGGTGCCAGCGGCGAGCTGCGTGATCGCGCCGGCGATCGCTTGCAGGCCGTGCACGCAAGGTCCGCATTGACCGGAGCTCTGTGCGGCCAGCCAGCGTCGTGACGCGCGCGGTCTCGGCCACTGGGCATGCCTCCTCGGAGAGGAGCACGACGATCCCCGCGCCGAGCGAGGCATCGTGCGCTGCCAGATGATCATTGGACAGCTCGAGCCTCGAGATCGATCCGCCGTCCAGCCATGTGCCCGCGTAGCCACCGAGCAGCACCGCGCGGATCGGAGAAGTCGTGCCGCCAGCCGACCTCGATCAGCGATGCGAGCGACGCGCCCTGCTCGATCTCGTACACGCCGCGGTGACCGACGGCGCCGGAGAGCGTCAGCGAGCGCCGACCCGGGGTGCGCCTGCTGTACCCAGCCGACGGAACCACCGTGGCCCATAGCGGGCGATCAGCGCGAGGTGGGCGAGCGTCTCGGCGTTGTTGATCAGTGTCGGACGCCGGTGGACGCCACGCTCGAACGGCAGCGACGGGATGAACGCCGGCAATGCCGGCCCGCCGTTGCAGAGGTTGACGAGCGCCGACTCCTGGCCCGACACATACCCCTCGGGCACAATCTGAACACTGACCTTCAGGGCATCGCCACCAGTCCGCTCGCGCTCGTAGATCGCACGTGTCGCGCTCTGCAGGGCTACAGCGGCCGACTCGTCTATGCAGAGGATCAGCTCGTCGGCGCCAACGGCGCGCGCGGCCAGCACACCACCATCGAGCACGAGGTGTGGCAGTTCTCGAGAGCACGCGGTCCTTACGGCTCGCGGGCTCTCCCTCGGCCACGTTGGCAAGGACGATTCGGCCGATCGCGTGACGGCGCCCGCGACCGCCCGCATCTTTACCGCGACTGGAAACGCACCGCCCCCGCGACCGAGCAGACCGGCCCGCTCGATGAGATCGATCAGCGCGCCTGCGCCACGCCGTTCGCGGCGCTTGGCGAAGGGCGCCTCGCCGTGAATTGCCCAGGTGCTCCTCGAGACCCATGGCGCCGTGCGGCCGGTATGCCCGATAGCAGCCTCGGCAGGCTGGCGGGATCGGCTTGCAGACTCATTTCTTGGAGGACCCGACCAGTAGCGGGGTGGGTGTGCCCGAGCGGTGCGCCCAGCCTGCTCTCAGCGGCCCGCCGGGCAGCCAGAACATGAGGAACAGCACAAAGACAGCAGTGGCACCGAGCGCGGCACTGCGAATCCGCGCGCGGTCCGGCCAGCCGGCGACTGCACGCACGCCCACCGCCAGCGCAACGACCCCCAGACATACGATGTTCAACGCCAGCAGCCACGTGCTCTTGACATCGCTGCCGGTCCCCAACCCGTGCAGCAGCGCAACTGGCCAGCAGGCGTAGGCGAGCCAGTGAATGGCGCGCCAAGACGTCGTATCCGAGCGGGCGGCGCACCATGCTCGTGATAGCCACAGCAAGCAGCAGATCAAATGCGATCGCCCCGAGCCCGAGCCAGAACGGGCGATAGCTGCCCCCGAAGGGAATGATCGCGTCGGTCAGCGATATCGGCGCGAAGCTGTCGAGCACCGCTGTGAGGATGTGCGCCGAGCAGAAAAGCGACCGCCAGCAAGGACACGTTGCGGTGCAGTGAGTCCAGCACGAATCGCGGCCAGCGCGGGCTGCTCCAGCGCCTGACACCAGCTACCCCCAATGCGACGCTCAGGGTCAGCAGGATCAGCGACACCGCCCCAGTCGATCGCGTGAGGTACCAGTACGTGCTCGGGCCAACGGAGGCGATCGAGACGGTCAGCCGCGACCATCCGCAGGACGGGATTTAGGCCAGCTGCCAGTCACCCAGGCAACCACGCGTCCGTCGTGCGCAACCAGGCCGCGCGGGCAGGCCGCAGCCGCGCGAGCCAGCTCGAGGCAACCGCTCCCCCGCACCAGCGCCGCGGTGCTCGCGATGTTCGCGTCAACGCACGTCGCGGCAGCGACGCTTGCCGTCCTCCAAGTCAGACGCGACAGGAACGCCGGTCGCGGGGTCGATGATGTGGTGTTGATCTTCCCGTCCTTTACCCAGCGACGCATGGTCGTGCTCGACGTGGCCAGGCCGCCGGAGAGATCGCGACCAGCTGACCGTGCACCGTCGAGACCGTCGCGGTGATCGTCGGTCACATAAATCCGCCAGCCATCCTCCGGAGCCGCGCCAGCCGTGGCGATGTCACCGCCCAGGCTGACCAGACTGCCCACCCCCGTCGCCTCGTAGGACGGCGTCCGCCGCGCGATCGGCCGCCCACGCTTTCGCGGTAGCGCCCAGATCCAGGCGCACGCCCCTGGGGATACGAATCGCGGCGGCCTTTCGGTCGATCTCGACCGCCTTCCATCCCGGCATGATCTGCGCCCGGATCTCCGGCACTGCTCGCTCGCTCCGATCTCGCCGGCTTCTCCAGACAGCGCCCAGTCTCGGTCATATCCGGCGAGCACCAGGGCGTTACCAACCGTCGGGTCCACATCGCCGCCGGTCAGCTCGGCAGCGCGCAGCGCGACGAGCAGCGCTTCGATCAGCAGCGGACCGACCGGTATGAATCGCCCCGCGCCTGCGTTCACAGCCTGCAGATCCGAGTCCTCCCGAAAGCGGCTGCACGTACGGTCAACCTCTTCTAGCTCTCGCTCGACGATCGCTCGTGCCCGTCCCAGCGCGCTGGGATCGGTGACGCCGCAGCACCACGCTGCTGCCAAGCGCCTCCCACCTGCTCTCCCCGCACGTGCTCCGGGCGAGGGTCATCGCAAATTCCTCACGATCCCCCGGACACAACCGGGGCGGAGCTCGATTCGGAGGCCGGACTCGATTCCGAAGCCGAGCTCGGTGGAGGCCGGTGTTTCCGTGGTCTGGTGTCTTGCGCTGGCGTGGTCTGTTCGGTCGTGGTCGCCTGGGGTTCCGGCGTGGAAGCGGCCTGCGTTTCCCCCGAAGCCTGTGCCGGGGTGGAGGATGTCGCCGTGGGCGCCTGCGCGGGCGCTTGCAGGGCTTTCGCGGTACTCGCCTTGTGGCGCGCGAGCATTCCTCGCGTGGTGGTGCGAGTGGGAGGCCTTCCCGCTTGTGCCGGACGTTGTACGTGGCGGCGCGTCTTGCCAGGGAAGGCTTGCGCAGCGACCTCTGTGAGCACTCCGGTAAGAGTCACGAGCGCCGCGAGCAGCCAGCGGTTACAGCGCTCCAGCCGGCGCAGCGCGGCGTCTCGGGAGCGACTCGAATTCAACTTTTCATGTGAGCATCTTCGAGGACTTTGTCTTCTGCCCACTAAAGAGCCGGTTAGAGAGTTCTTATCTCGTTTCCCTGCTGATCCCCTTTGCCCTTTATTGTCGAGCGATGATTCTCCTGATCGAGGACGAGCCCGGGATCGTCGACTTCGTAAAGCGCGGCCTCGCCGCCGAGGGGTTTGCGGTGGAAGCCGCCCTCGATGGGACCGAGGGCGAGCGGCGTGCGCTTTCAGAGAGCTTCGATCTGATCGTCCTCGACCTGATGCTGCCCGGCCGCGACGGCCTGCAGATCCTCGGCTCGCTGCGCCAAGCCAACATGACAGTGCCCGTGATCGTGCTCACCGCGCGAGGAGAGATCGAGGATCGTGTGGGCGGTCTCGACGCGGGCGCGGTCGACTACCTGGTCAAGCCCTTCTCACTGGCCGAGCTGGCTGCCAGGATTCGCGCCCAGCTGCGCCTTGCCGCGCAGGCTCCCGCAACAACGCTTCACGCGGGCGACATCGAGGTCAGCCTGCTCACCCGTGAAGTTCACCGCGCCGGAAAGCTGGTGCGACTGTCGAGCACCGAGCTCGAGCTGCTGGTCTATCTCATGCGCCACCGCGGTCAGGTCCTTTCGCGCGAGGAGATCCTGTCCACGGTATGGGGCTACCGGCACGACCCGCAGACAAACGTCGTGGACGTCTACATCGGGTATCTAAGGCGCAAGCTGGGCGCCCCCGATGACCCCGCGCCGATCCTCACAGTCCGCTCCGTCGGCTATCGCCTGGACGATGCGGGCTAGACGCTCGAGATGGTGGCGAGGGCTGCGCTGGCGGCTGACGGCCTGGGTCGCTGTGGTGATGCTGCTCTTCGCCGCGGTCGATCTTCGTCGCCGTCTACCGCGGCACGGCGGCGCAGATACGCCGCCAGATCGACCATGAGCTGGCGGGCGACGCGAGCGAGTTCTCCCACAACCTCAAGCTCCTGCGCAGCAACTCTCCCGACGCACTGACCACGGCCGCTCGCAATTATGTCCACGATCAGCCCTTCGGCGCCAGCTCCACGTTGCTGTTCGCGAACGTCCCGGGCGCGGGCACGAGCACCAACCAGCCCGAGCTCCTCGGCCAGGCCGCTCCAGACAAAGGCGAGACGCCCGCCGCGCAGGCCCAGGAGAACCGTGTGGCCGATCGGCTATTGAGCGCTCACGACGGCTACTCCACCCTGGACTATCCCGATGTCGGCGACCTGCGCCTGCTCAAGCGCCACATCAGCACCGGCGGACGGGCAGGCATCACGATCGGCGTGGGCGAGCCGCTGGCGGCGGCGCACCGGGCCCAGGACGGCGTCGCGCGCGCTTTCATCCTGCCCGGCGCGCTGGCGCTTGCCGCCGCGCTGCTCGCGTCCTATCTGATCGGCGCCAGGGTGTCGCGGCCGCTGCGGAGGATGGCCGCGATCGCCGCCCGGGTCGACGCGGGCGAGCTCGAGCCGCGCATCCACCAGGCGAGCGGCTCCGCGGATGAGGTGCGAGTGCTCGCCGACGCCTTCAACCACATGCTCGACCGGCTCTCCGCGGCGTTCGCCGGCCAGCGCGCATTCGTGGCCGACGCCTCTCACGAGCTGCGCACCCCGCTGACAGTCATCCGGGGTCAGCTCGAAGTGCTCAGCGCCCAGCCTCATCCACCGGCCGGGGAGGTGCGCCGCGTCGAGCGCCTCGTGCAAGCCGAGGTCTCCCGGATCACCCGGCTGGTCGATGACCTGATCCTGCTCGCCAAGTCCGAGGAGAGGCAGTTCCTGCGCGTCGAGCCGATCGACCTGCGGCCCTACATCCAAGACCTGTGGGACGGAATGAGCCTCACCGCCGAGCGCTGCTTCGAGCTTTCACCGCTTCCAGATGGCACTTTCCGGGCTGATCCAGACCGCCTCGCCCAAGCGCTGCGTAACCTCGCCCGCAACGCGATTGAGCACACCACCGCCCCTCAGGGCCTCGTTCGTCTAGATGTGGAGCTCCTGGCAAGCAACCGGCTGCGCTTCGTGGTGAGCGACAACGGTCCGGGCATTGCCCCCGATCAGCGCGAGCGCATCTTCGACCGCTTCCACCGCACGGACTCAGCGCGTGACCGGGCCTCGGGCGGCACCGGCCTTGGGCTGGCGATCGTTCGCGCCATCGTCCAGGCCCATGCCGGGCGCATCACCGCTGGGGACCGTCCCGGGGGCGGTGCGCAAATCGCGCTCGAGCTCCCGGGCTTCATGCCATCCTTCGCCAGTGCCCTCGCCACAGATAGAGCCTCCCGAGGAGCTGCGCAACCGTCGTAGCGCCAGCCGGCGAGCAACCCGCCGCCACCGCTACCAGGCCACCGGACTGATCACACTGCTGATCCTGTCTGTGAGCGTCGTCCTGCTGGGCGATATCTGGGGCATCCAATCTGGAAACGCTCCCAGCCAGTCCCACAGCGCGGCAGGCCATACGCCTTCCGCCCATGGCGCGAGCGATCTCCTGGCCCGGGCGCGGGATACGCTAAGCGCGAGCCGGACCGGCCATGGGGGAGCGGGCGGGCGGGTGGGAGCGGGTACCGCGCCGGTGCCGATCCTCATGTACCACGTGATCGCCGCGCCTCCCGCGGGCGCGCCGTTCCCAGGGCTGTACGTGACACCGAGCGAGTTCGCCGCACAGATGCAGGCGTTGAAGAGCGCAGGCTGGCACGCCGTCACCCTCGATGAGGTGCAGGCCTACTGGCGCAGCGGCGCATCGCTTCCAGCAGGCAAACCGATCGTCATCAGCTTCGACAACGGCTACCAGTCGCAATACACCCAGGCGCTGCCCGTGCTGCGCCGGCTCGGTTGGGCCGGTGTTGAGAACATCCAGCTATCCGGCTTGCCGCCATCACAGGGCGGATTCGGCCAAGGGCAGATCCGTGGCCTGATCGCCGCAGGCTGGGAGCTCGATACCCAGGGCATCAGTCACGCCGATCTGATCACCTTGGACGCCCAGCAGCTGCACTACCAGGTGGCGGTCGCGCGCCGGATCCTGCAGCAGCGCTACCACGTACCGGTCAACTGGTTCTGCTACCCGTCCGGGCACTATGACGCGACCGTCATCGCCGCGGTCAAGGCCGCGGGCTACGCCGGTTCGACCACTGTCATCCCCGGCTGGGCGCATCCCGGAGACGACCCCAACCGCCTGCACCGCCTGCGCGTGCTGGGCGGCACCTCGCCCGCGGCGCTGCTGGCGCAAATCGCAAGCAGTCGCGAAGATCCCCAGGCGCCTGCCTCCTACAACGGTGCCTGATCTTCAGAGACAAGCACCTCGGGGTGCGCTTCGGTGATCACGTGCCTGCGCAACGCCGCCTCTGAGACCTTGCGGGGCGAGCGCGACAGGAAGCGATAGACGATCAGACCGTTCACGTCATAGCGACTGCTCAGGTGAAAGCCGGGCGCCGGCGGGCTGCCCGCAGAGGCTCGCAATGGCGCATAACCGGTCTCGTCGATCTCGCTGACCGTCACCGCTCCCCCACGGGCGAGGTTGTGCAGCGGCGGCAGGTAGTACTCGAGCGGCGCCGCCCCGAGCTCCACGGTCGTGATCACGCGTTCGTTCGCGGGGGTCCCTCGCAAGACCTTGGCGACGCCGCGCCAGTCACCGCGCTGCAGGCGCGGGCTGAGATTCACATCGACGGACATCGCGAGGAAGGCGAGCGCTACGACGCCTGCGAGCGCGGCGCCCACACGGCCCGTGCGCTGCGCGGCGATGACGAGCGCAAGCAGGGCGGTGAGCGGGATCATCGCGGCAACGAGGTTGCGCGGGGCTAGATAGTCCAGACCGAAGATGAGGAGCACGACGGGGATAAGCACGCCGCAGGCGCTGAGCACCAGCACGATCAGTGCCTGGCGCTCCTCGAGGCGAGTGAGGCCCCGCCATAGCCCAAAGAAAAGACCGCCGAGGACCGGCAGGGCGATGAGCAACTCCACGCCGTGGCCAAGCGGAGCGCCGGACTCGCCCGTCAGGTAGTACTGCAGGAATTGCTTCCAGGCGTTCGCCGAGTGGCCAGCGGCCGATCCACTGTGTGCCGCGGCCGCCCTGGGCAGAGATCAGAGGGAGTAGCGCGACGCCCACAGCACCCACTGCCGCCACCGCTGCCAGCGTCAGGCGCCTGTGCGCGCGGTGCGCCAGCACGAGCCACAGGCACATCGGCGCCAGCAGGAACACCGCGAAGTAGTGAGTGAGCAGCGCCAGCGCGCCACTCACCGCGAACGCGGTCAGTGCTCCCGGCGTGGGCTCGCGCAGCGCGCGCAAGAAGCACAGGATCGCCAGCCCCGCCATGAGCACGAACAGGGCATATACGCGCGCCTCCTGGGAGTACCACACAAACAGCGGGTTGACCGCGATCAGGGCCGCCGTCGCAAACGCGGCGCGGCGACCGGCTAGTTCGCGGCCTATTCCCCAACCCGACCACGACGCTCGCCACCCCCGCGAGCGCCGAGAGAAAGCGCAGCGCGATCGCGCCGGTACCGAACACGCGCGAGACGGCCCAGCTCGAGCAGATACCACAGCGGCGGTGAGTTTTCGGTGTGAGCGACCGCGCTCAGCGTCGCCGTGAGGCTCGGGTGGAGAGTGTGTACGGGGGTGAACGCCTCGTCGTACCACAGGCTCTGGCGCCCGAGCGTCGAAAACCGCAGCGCCGCGGCCAAGACTACGAGCCCCGCGAGCGCCCACCACGCTCCCAGCGCGTGACCGCGCAGGGCAGCGGCACGAGTTACACCGGCAGGCGAGGGGATCGCTGCACTCACTGGCCTGTTTCCGGCACTGTGCCTTCGGGGCTTTCCGCGCCCGCAGCGGCCGGGCCACAGAGCCCGGCGCTCTTGGCCTCACCGAAGCAGCCATAGCGTGAGTGGCGGAGGTCTTCGGCCTTCGGCGGCAGGTACCAGCCGCCGCGCGCTGCGCGCCGTGAATGGATGACCGGGCCCGTCATCTGCAGGCAGAGCTGGATCCGTTCTTTCGGCGGTCCCGGGACGGTGTTGCCGCAGACGACCTCCGTGGTCGTGTGGCCACGCTGATCCTGTTCGGCGGACAGGTTCTTGTAGTCGTGGCCCGTGTACTCGCGCCACGTGCGCAGGTCGGCCACGAGGCGATGGTTGGTGTGCGTCTGCAGCACCACGTCGTTGACCGTGGCCACGGCGAGCAGCAGGCCGGCGAGCAGCAGCAAGGTCGTCTCGACCAGTCGCATCCGGCCGGTCCCGCGCGCCTCCACATCCCGTGGGCGCAGCCACGCAGGCAGCCGGCCGAAGGCGCGGGTGGGTGCCGTGGCCCCGTTCATGAAACCGGGGCGAACAGGGGCGTCGTTTGATGGGCTATGAACAGCGCCTGCACCGCGAGCGTGGCGACGAGCAGGCGGCGGTCGCGCGCGATCACCGCCAGCGGCAGCGGCCAGAGGATGTACCAGGCGAGCAGCCAGGTGCTGGTGACGGAGATCGCAAGCAGCGCCCAGCCGGAAGCGGCGACCCAGTCATAGCCGCGCCAGGTGCGCCACATCAGGTGCAGCACGATCACCACCAGCGCGCCCTTGAGCAGGTAGTGATCGACCGGGAACACGCCCGGCTTGCCGACGAGATGGGCGATCTCGGTGGGGAAGCTGTCGGTCGAGACGAACGCCGCATCGCGGTTGAGCGCGGCGACGATGTCGATCCCGTGGACGCCGAAGGCCGCAGGCCGATCAGCAGGCCGAGGACCAGCGCGGCCACCGCGCCGAAGATCGGCGCGCGACTGCGCCGGGCGAGGATCATGAACGGCAACAGTGCCGCGACAGTGGCCTTGACGAGCGCGCCCGGCGACGACCGCGGCGCCGCCGACACGTCGCGACCGGCGAACGTGAGGCTGACCGCGACCATCATCGACAGCGTCATGATCAGGTCGTTGTGCGCGCCGCCCAGGCCGTAGATCACCTACAGCGGGTTTGCGCCCACGCAGCAGCGCTGCCGACGGGTCGATCTTCCGGATCGCGCGCAGCGCCAGGTGAGCGCGAGCGTGCCGGCGCTGGGAGCAGCGCCGCGAGCTTCATCGCTCCACAGCGCGCCCTTCAAGCCGAGCAGGCCGAGCGGGTAGGAGAGCAGCGTGTACAGCGGGCCGTATGCCGTGTCGACGTGCTTCCAATCCTTGCCCGACGTAGTGGTAGACCGCGTCGTGCCGTAATCGCGATCGGGCCATGCGTGTAGGGGTTGACGCGTGCTCGACGCCCATCCGCGCGTAGGCGATGTAGCTGAACACGTCGGTCGACATCAGGATCGGCCCGGCGAACACGATCAGCTGCAGCACGCCGACCAGCACGATCGCCCAGCGTGTTGAGATGCCCCACGAGCCCCAGCAGCACCGCGTAGGCGCCGAGAAGGCCAGCATCGCGATCAGGAAGACGCGGTAATCCGAGGCGCTCGCCGACGCCGCTGCAGCCAGCCCGCGATCTCCGGCGCTTGGGGATCAGCGGTGAATGTCCTACAGCGCCGTCGAGGACGATCTCGGCGGTGGCCACCACGAGCACAAGCGCGCAAAGGAGGATCACTGCCCGCACCCATCGCGACGGCAGACGTCCGGCGCGATCACCCAGCCGCTCGACGGGTGTCGCGAACGCCCACAGCGCTCTTGCCGAGACGCGGCCGGCCGGCCACGGGGGCGTCACGACGCCCTCCCACAACGCCGCCGCTGCTCCCTACAACGCTGTCCAAACCGTCTTTGTCTCCAGGTAGGCGTCGAGACCGTCGTGGCCGTGCTCGCGACCGATGCCGGAGGCCTTGAAGCCTCCGAACGGCGCCGACGGGTCGACCACCCCCCAGGTATTGATGTAGACCATCCCGGCCCGCAGTATCGCGGCCAGCTGGTGAGCGTTCGAGACGTCGCGCGTCCAGACGCCCGCGGCGAGGCCGTACTCGCTTTGGTTGGCGCGCTCGGCCACCTCCTCGAGCGAGTCGTAGGGAGACGCGACGAGCACCGGCCCGAAGATCTCCTCGCGAACAATCTGCAGATCGTCTGAGGTGGTGCTGAAGAGCGTCGGCGTGACGTAGTAGCCACCGCTGTCGGTCAAGCGCTGCCTCACCTCCCGCCAGCAGCTCGGCGCCTTCTGCGCGACCGGACTCGATGTAGCCCATCACGCGCGTCGCGCTGCTCGGCCGAGACGACCGGCCCTAGCTGCGTCTGCGGATCCAGACCCGGCCCCAGGCGCGCTGCGTCGGCCTGCGCGGCTCAGCCCGCTCATCACCTCGTCGAAGCGCTCCGCCGGAACGAACAGGCGCGAGCCCGCGTTGCAGGCCTGACCGGAGTTGAAGTAGATCGCCTGATAGGAGCCCTTGACGGCGGCGTCGATGTCCGCGTCCGGGAGGATCACGTTCGGCGACTTGCCCCCCAGCTCCAGCGTCACGCGCTTCAGCGCACGCCCGGCCTTCGCACCGATCTCGCGGCCGACGACGGTCGAGCCCGTGAACGCGATCTTGTCGATACCCGGGTGATCCACGAGCGCCGCACCCGTGCTGCCGTCACCGGTGAGCACGTTCAGCACACCCGGCGGAAAGCCCACCTCCAGCGCGAGCTCGCCGATGCGCAGCGCGCTCAGCGGCGTCTGCTCGGCGGGCTTCAGCACGACCGTGCAGCCCGCGGCGAGCGCGGGACCGAGCTTCCACGCGGCCATCAGCAGGGGAAAGTTCCAGGGGATGATCTGAGCGCACACCCCGACGGGTTCACGGCGCGTGTAGCAGTGCATGTTCGGCGCACTCACCGGCAGCACGCTGCCCTCGATCTTCGTCGGCCAGCCGGCAAAGTAGCGCAGGTGCGCGACCGTGCCTGCCACGTCAACGTACTGGGCCAGCCCCACCGGCTTGCCGTTGTCGAGCGACTCGATCTGCGCGAGCTCCTCGGCGCGCTCTTCGATCGCCTGGGCCAGCGCGAGCATCAAACGCTCGCGCCCTGACGGCCGGCAGCGAGGCCCACGGGCCTTCGGCGAACGCTGCGCGTGCCGTCGCGACGGCACGGTCGACGTCCTCAGCGCCGGCATGGGCGACTTGAGCGATCTCGCGCCCGGTGGCGGGGTCAAGCGTCGCGAAGGTGCGTCCGTCCGCGGCTTCCGGGCGCTCTGCGCCGAGTAGCAGCTGGTGGGATTGTGAGCGAAATTCCCGCGCAGCCGACCCGAGCACCTCGGGAAGGACGTGCGGGGTGGCGGTGTCGGCAGCGGCGCTCATGAGGGCTCCTTATGCGAGGTCTGTGGCTCCAGCTGATTCACGGCTTCAGCACGATCTTAAGCGCCTCGCGCCGGTCATACAGCGCGTAGGCCTCGACCGCGTCATCGAGAGCCATGTGGTGGGTGACGAGCGGGCCCGGGTCGAGCAGACCCGCGGACATCATCTCCAGCACACGATCGAGGTGACCGATCACGTTGGCCTGCCCCCGCGCAACGTGAGCGCCTTGATCCACAGCAACCCCATGTGCACCTCCGCGCGCTCGGCATACACGCCCAGGCACTGCACCGCACCATGCGCACGTGTGATGTAGAGCGCCGTCTCGAGTGCCCGCGGATCGCCCACCGCGTCAATGCACACGTCCACCCCACGACCCTGCGTGCGCTCGCGCGCGAGCGCACGCACATCCTGCTCAACGAGGTGCACCGGCTCCGCGCCGAAAGACTCGGCGACTAAGAGACGCTCCTCCACCGAGTCAACAGCAAGCACATGCGCCGCCCCAATCGCGCGCGCCGCCTGCACCGCACACAAGCCCACCGGCCCCAACCCCAGCACCGCGACGACATCCCCGGGGCGCAAACCGCTCGCCACCACCCCGTGGAAGCCTGTCCCCATCACATCCCCGGCAAACAGCGCAACGTCGTCACTCATCCCCTCGGGCACCCGGCGCAGCACGAGGTCGGCGTTCGGCACCAGCGCACGCTCAGCCTGGGTCCCCTGGAGCGACCCGAGCGCCGCGCCATGCCCGAACGTGCGCGACACCGCACAGCGGTCATACCACCCGGCGCGACAGAAGTAGCAAACACCGCACGCGGTCTGAAAGCACCCGAGCACTCGGTCCCCCACCGACACGGCCTTAACGCGCTCGCCAGCCGCGATCACCGTGCCCACATACTCATGCCCGATCGTGAAGCCCGGCTCGATCTGAACGCGCCCGTGGTAGATGTGCAGGTCCGACCCGCACACCCCCGTCGCCTCGATCCGCACAACGGCGTCGGTCGGCTCGTTCAGCTCCGGCTCGGGCACGTCCTCGACACGCACCTCGCCCGGAGCTTGGAAGGTCACGGCACGCATGGGCGCCACCCTAGAGGACCGGCGCGCGTTTATGCTGCCCGCATGTCCGAACCCTCGAAGGCGGTGCTGATCACCGGCTGCTCCTCGGGCATCGGCCGTGCCACCGCGCTTGCGCTCGTGCGCTCGGGCTGGACGGTGTACGCGACCGCGCGCCGGCCGGAGGCGCTCGCCGGCCTCGAGCAGGCCGGCTGCAGGACGCTCGCCCTGGACGTCACCGACGAGACCTCGATGCAAGCAGCGGTAGCCGAGGTGGAGCGCGCTGAGGGCGCCGTCGGAGTGCTGATCAACAACGCCGGCTACAGCCAGTCAGGGGCGATCGAGACGGTGCCGCTGGACGCCGTACGACGGCAGTTCGAGACGAACGTGTTCGGGCTCGTCCGCCTGACCCAGCTGGTGCTGCCGAAGATGCGCGCGCAGCGGTGGGGAAAGATCGTCAACGTCGGCTCAATGGGCGGGCGCCTGTCGTTTCCCGGCGGCGGCCACTACCACGCGACCAAGCACGCGCTCGAGGCGATCTCCGACGCGCTGCGCTTTGAGCTGCGCGGCTTTCACATCGACGTGATCCTGCTCGAGCCCGGCCTGATCACGACCGAGTTCGGCGAGGCCGCCACGGCGAGCATGGCCGGCGTGGGGACAGGCGCAGACGACCCGTACGCGACGTTCAACACGACCGTCGGCGCGGTCACCAAAGGCGCGTATGAGGGGCCGATGAAGCTGCTCGGCGGCAGCCCGGACCGTGTGGCGAAGGTCATCGAGCGTGCGATCACCCGCTCACGGCCGCCTGCGCGGATCACGATTACGCCCTCAGCCAAGTTCACGATTTGGGCGCGACGCCTGCTCAGCGACCGCATGTGGGACGCTGCGATGCGCAGGCAATTCCCCCAGCCCAAATAGGCGCGCGGCCAGAAACTAGGCGAGCGGCAGCACCGGGTGTGGAGCACCCACCTCGAAGCCCTGGGCGTAATCCACGCCGTACTCGCGTAACAGCTCCACCGTGGCCATGTCTTCGACATACTCGGCGATCGTCTGCTTGCCCATGCCGCGGGCGAGATCCACGAGCGCCTTGACCACGAGCTGGTCCTTTGACGAAGCCGGCAGGCCGCGAATGAAGTCGCCGTCGATCTTCAAGTACTGAAACGGCAGGTGCTTGAGATATTGAAAGGAACCGAAGCCGGCGCCGAAATCGTCGAGCGCAACCGCGCAGCCGAATGCCTGCACGCCGGCACAGAAAGCTTGTGCGCGCGCCATGTCGGAGATCGCGGCGGTCTCGGTCACCTCGACCACCAGCTGTGCGGGATCGACCCTCGCGAGCCTGAGCGCTCCTTCGATCTGAGCCAGCATTCCCCCATCGGTGATCGACAGCGACGAGCAGTTGATCGCGACGTGCACGCCCTGTTCACCGTGCTCGCCGGAGAGCAGTGTGGCCACCTGGGCCAGCACCATGCGGTCGATCTCACGAATCAGGCCGTAACGCTCGGCCGCGGGCAGGAACCTGCCGGGCGCCACCAATCCCCCGCCGGGCTCGTCGGCGAGCCGCACGAGCGCCTCGTAATGCGACACGCTCCCGTCCCGCAACGACATGATTGGCTGGTAGTGCAAAACGAATAGCTCCTCGTCCAACGCGCGGCGCAGGCGCGCCAGCCACGGTCGCCGGTGCAGGCCGGCCGGCGAGGACTCACCGCCGGACGAACGAGGACCGGCCAGGCCGGCGTAGCGGTGGTGGGAGTGGGGCGGCGTTCGCAGGAGCAAACGTGGCGTCGCCGCCGCGATCGTCGAAGTCAACACGGCTCAGGTTTTCGACGGCGCCCGAGACTCACCTGCGCGGGCTGGTGGTTATGAAGGTTCTCGCCCGAAAGCCTCAGCAAGCCCACACGAGCGCACGCTAGAGGCCTTCACGTCCGGGAATAGGGTCTTCGCGCCCGGTCGGACACAACCAGCAGCAGCGCCAGCAGCACGAAGTTCATCACCACGGAGGACCCCCCGTAGGCGACAAACGGCAGCGTCACCCCCGTCAGCGGGATCACCCGCGTCACGCCGCCGACGATCACGAACACCTGCATCGCCACGATGAACGACAGCCCCGTCGCCAGCAGCTTGGAGAAGGAGTCGCGCGCCAGCATCGCCGTCTTCAGCCCACGGGCTATGAACAGCAGATACACGAGCAGCAGCGCCGTGGCGCCCACCAGGCCCAGCTCGTTTGTGATCACCGCGTAGATCATGTCGCTTTCGGGGACCGGCAGGATCGAGGAGCCGCCGTGGGGTAAGCGCAGCAGCGACTGGTCAAAGCCCGTGCCCAGCAGACCCCCGTCGGCCTGGGCGAACAGCGACTGCGCGAGCTGATAGCTGCCCCCTTCCAGGCGGCTGTACAGCGCCGGGTCGAAGGGGTGTTCCCAGGCGAGCACTCGCGCGTGCACGTGACTCACATGCGTGGCCACGAACCAGGCGCCAAGGGCGAACAGCACCAGTCCGATCAGCGGGAAGGAGAAGCGCCCGGTGGCGACATACAACAGCGCGAGGAAGGCACCGTAGAACATCAGCGAAGTGCCGAGCTCTCGGGTCAACAGCAGTGTGGCCATGGCCGCCCCCCACACGACGAGCATCGGGCCGAACTGCTTCATCGGCGGGATCGTCAGGCCCAGCACGCGCCGCCCGGCGGTCACGAGGATCTGGCGGTTGTCGCGCAAATAGCTCGCCAGAAAGATCACGATCGCGATCTTTGCCAGCTCGGCGGGCTGAAAGGAGACGCTGCCCACGTGAATGTTCAGGTAGGCACCGTTGACCTGCTGGCCGATGCCGGGGAGCCGCGGCAGTACAGCCATACCGATGCCGAGCGCCGCGATCGTGTAGCGGTAGCGCTCGAGCATGCCCAGCCCCCGGCGGCGCAGCACCAGGATCGTCGCGGCGAACAGGACCAGCCCGATCACCATCCACTGCGCCTGCTGGCGCGCCAGCGCGGGGTTGATGCGATACACCATCACGATCCCCACGCTCGCGAGCACCGCCCCGAGTGGGAACAGGTAGGGGTCGGCATGCGGCAGGGCGAAGCGGATCACCAGGTGCGCCGCCAGGCACAACCCTAGAAACAGGGCGCCATACGTCAGCGACACGCCCGAGGCGTGGTTCAGCGTGAGGTTCGTCGAGGCCCCCGGAGAGTTGTTCTCGGCCTGGATGAAGATCGCGGTGAAGCCTGCTGTGACCAGCAGAGCTGCGGGAACGAGCCCCAACAACTCGCGATTTCGGGGGCTGAGCACGTCCTCGAGGGTACCGGTCTCCCCGGCCTCGCCCGCCGCGTGCGCGCCGGGCGGCTCGCTACTCTTACCGAACGAGCGCGGTGATAAGTGCCCTCCCTGCCGCCGCTAGCTTGCCTTGTGCCCAATATGAGCTGCTGCGTGCCTATACCCCATGGATGACGAGCGCCCACCCTCTCTGTGGATGAGCATGTGGAAGCGCTTCGTGGCCGGCGGCGTGCTGATCGTGCTGCTCAGCGGCGGGGCGACGGCGACCGTCGCGCTGAACACCGCAAGCAGCCTCGCGCACGACATCTTCCCCGGCGTCAACCAGATCCACGCCCCCAAGGGGGTTGTCATCCCCGAATACAACGGCGGCCCGGCGACCTACCTGATCCTCGGCTCAGACAGGCGAGCCGCCTCGAAAGACGCCCTTGACCGTACGGACCCCCCGCACAGCGACACGATCCTGCTGGTGCGCTTCGACCCCGAACAGGGACAAACCTCGGTGCTCTCGATTCCCCGCGATTTGCTCGTGAACATCAAAGCCTCAACCGGGCAGTACTACCCGCAGTCAAAGATCAACGCCGCATACACCTACGGCGCCCAGCTCGGGGGCGCGCGCGGCTCGATGGTGCTGGCAGCCGAAACAATCGAGCACGAAGTCTTCCCCGGCCTGAAGCTCAACGGGATCATCGACGTCAACTTCAAAGGCTTCATCCAGGTCGTCGACACGCTCGGCTGTGTCTACGTCAACGTCGACCACCGCTATCTTCACCTGCACGGTGAAGAAGGGGAAGAATACTCCGAAATCAATCTCCAGCCCGGCTACCAGAAGCTCTGCTACAACAACGCGCTCTCTTACGTCCGCTATCGTCACCACGACTCCGACTTCGTGCGAGTCGCCCGCCAGCAGGACTTCCTGCGCAACTTGCGCGAGCAAATCTCGCCCGAAAACGCGATCGGCCAGATCGACACGGTCGCCAAAGCCGTGGGACGGGCGATCGTCACCGCCGGGTTCAGCTCCTCAGCCAGCCAGCTGATCGACCTCGCCAAGCTGGTTGGGTTCTCGCAATCAAAGCCGCTGCGTCAGGTCAAGTTCCGGGTCGCCAACGGAAACTACGGGTTCAAAGGGCAGTCGTTCGTTACGACAACGCCCACCCTCGCGCGGGCCACGCTCGCGGACTTCCTGCACGGACAGCAGAAAGTCAGCGCACCCAAGCCCACCCTTCCGAATCCGACCAAGGGCCACGGCCACCACCGCTCGAGGAGCTCCAGCGCTGCGTCGATCGGCCTGTACCCCACCCCATCCTCAGGCCAGAGCGAACTCGTCAAGGCCGCCATCAACGTGCCCTTCCGCGTCCTCTACCCGTCGCTGCAAACCGCTCCCGCCACGCAGCAGCCGGTACGCGCCTACACGCTGCGCGACACCGGCAACCACCTGCGTCACGCCTATGTCGTGCCCTTCCAGCAGAACGGCCTCGGTGGCTACTACGACCTGGAGGGCACCGACTGGCTGAACCCACCGATCGTCGCCCACCCCACCGAAACCCGCAAGATCGGCGGCATCGCCTACAGGATCTTCGCCGATGGAAGTCACATCCACACGGTCGCCTGGCGCCAGGGGCAGGTTCTGTACTGGGTCACCAACACGCTGCTCGAGGATCTCTCAAACGAACAGATGCTCGGCATCGCGCGCTCGGCCCGGCCGCTTCACTGAGCCTGCGTGGCGAATCGCCTAGCTTGCGGCGCTCGCGCGCGCCTGGTCCAGTGCGGCGTTGACGAGCGCGTCGGCATGCTCGTTCTGCTCGCGCGGCACAGTCCGGATCGACCAGCGCTCGAACTCCCCCAAGGCCGCCATCGCCTCACGGTGCAAGGGCTTCATCGCCTCGTGCTTGACCTTGAAGAGACCCTTTACCTGCTTTGCAATCAGCTCCGAGTCACCCACGACGTCGATTTCGCTTGCGCCCAGCTCGCGCGCGCGCTGAAGCCCGAGCAGCAGCGCCCGGTACTCGGCCACGTTGTTTGTGGCCGTGCCGAGCAGTTGGGCATGCTCGCCCAGCAGCACACCCTCGGGTGAGGTGATCACGCAAGCAGCCGCCGCCGGCCCAGGGTTGCCACGAGCGCCGCCGTCGACGTGCACTATCACCTTCATCGCCCGAAGTATCTAGATCGGCTAAGACGAAACGCGCGAGTTACGAGGAAGCGCGTGCGAGCGGGGGCATATCCCCGGCCACGCGAGCCCTGCGACGGTCGCGGATCACACGCCGCGGCGCACCATCTGGAGCTGGCGCTTTCGCGGCCGGGCTCCCCCGCCGGGCGCGCCGGTCGAACTCACGCCGGTCAACGATGACCGTCACGTTGTCCTCGTGCTGGTAGTGCTCGACGAGCTTTGGATAGAGCTCCTCGGCCAATGGCTTGGGGACAACGCAATAGATCATCAGGCCTCGATTCTACTCTCCAGCCGCAAATACACAAGGGTGCAGCTCAACAGGTCCAGCTCAAACATCCAGGCGCAACAGCGCGCCGGACTCGCCGGCTGTGGCATTCACAAGCCGGTCCTCCTCCGCGAGCTCTGAAAGCTCCATCCCCTGCGCCGTCACCCGCGCCCCTGCCGCCTCATCGCCGAGATCCACCTCATACCGGTACCAGCACAGCTCCCACGCGACCACGATCACAACCACGCTCCCGGAATCGGCGACTGGGCGAACAGTAACGCCCGGTTCGCCCAGCGAGCGGGCGACACCCGCCACGCGCCTGGGGTGCTCGCCGGCGTTGAATACCTCGAGCGCCCGCTCGACCTTCACCTCGCCGCTGGTCAAAGCAATCGTGCCCTCCTCACCCGGCCCCGGCGCCACCGCGGATGACTCTCCCTGGTCCCCCGCGATGGCTCCCAAGAAGTCATAGGACTTGGGCTCGAGCGGCACCTCCGGCGAGGAAAGCTCAATCCCCTGAGCGGTAAGGTCCTCCCCAGAACCACCGGAGACCGGCTCACGCTGGGGACGAAGGCGCTCGAACAGGTTGCGACCGCGCCTCACGCGCGGCGCCGGCAAGCTCACCGTGTGGCGGTCCGCCTCGCGCAGCCACCCCTCGTGCGCCGCTCGCGGCGCACACAACTCGCAGACCGTGCGACGCCTGCCACCCGCCAGGAAGACGTCGGGCAACTCGCCGCGCAGCAGCCGCCGCTCGCATACGTCGCAGGCGACATCCGGCTGAGAGGTGACGATCGACCTGGTAGCCATCGACTGCGCAGCGTAGTCGATCAGCTCTCGAAAGAGTCCTCCTGCATCCGCGAACGCAGGCGCAGGACAGCCTTCGTGTGCAACTGGGACACGCGCGACTCGGTCACTCCAAGCACCTCGCCGATCTCGCGCAAGGTCAGGTTCTCGTAGTAGTACAGCGCGATCACCAGCTTCTCGCGCTCTGGCAGCTTGGCGATCGACTCGGCGATCCGGTCCTTCAGGTCACCCACGTCGAGCGCCTTCGCCGGGTCCGGCGCCGCGTGATCCTCGATCGTGTCCATCAGCGACACCTGATCGCCGCTGGAGTCCGACACGCTCCAGAGCTCGTCCAGGGCGACTATCGAGGAGTGCGAGATCGCCAGCAGCGATTCGTTCAGTTCCTCCACCGTGATTTTCAGCTCGGCCGCCATCTCCTTATCGGTCGGCGCCCTCTGCAGGGTGTGCTCGAGCTTCGCGTTCGCGCGCTCCACTTCGCGGGCCCGCGAACGCACGCTGCGGGGTACCCAGTCCATTGCCCGCAGCTCATCGATGATCGCGCCCTTGATGCGCATGATCGCGTACGTCTCGAACTTGATTTCCCGCGCAGGCTCGAACCGCTCGATCGCGGAGATCAGCCCCACCAGCCCGTAGGAGATCAGGTCGGCCTCCTCGACATGCGGGGGCAGCCCAGCGGCGGTGCGCCCGGCTACGTACTTGACAAGCGGTGAGTAGGCGAGCACGAGCCGCTCGCGCGCACGCCGGTCACCGTCGGTCTTGTACCGCCGCCAGACTTCGCGCAGCTCGATCGCTTTAACATTCGTCTCCAGTGTCTTCTCCCCCTCAAGCCCGAGGGTGGCTGCGCGCATAGGCGCTTCTCAGCCTGGCGGACTCTACCCGAGTGTAAACCTGGGTAGTGGACACGCTTGCGTGGCCGAGCAACTCCTGGATGCTCCGCAAGTCCGCTCCGCCGTCGAGGAGATGTGTCGCAAAGCTATGCCTGAGAGCGTGCGGCGTCGCCCCGCCCGGGATTTGTGCGCGTGTGGCCCACGCCCGCAGCCGCCTGCGCACGTCGCTCGTGCCCAGCGGTTTTCCAGTCTTTGACAGGAACAGCGCGCCCTCTTCTCCCGCTCGCTCTCCCGGCGCGCTTGGCGCGGTGAGCCCATTGCGGCCCCGTGCTGCGTAGAGCCTCACCGCGGCCATCGCGACCTCCCCGACCGGCAGGTAGCGCGTCTTGCGCCCCTTCCCCTCCACGCGCAGCTGCTCGCCGTCGTAGTCGATGTCTGTGATCTTCAGTGACACGAGCTCCTCGGCGCGCAAGCCGCACCCGTAGGCCAGCTCGAACAGCGCCTGGTCGCGTTGCTCCAGCGAGTTACGCGCAGGGATCGCGTCCAGCAGCCTGGCCGCCTCCTTCTCCTTGAGCACGCGCGGGAGGTATGACGAGCGGCGTGGTGTGCTCACCAGGTCGGCCGGGTTCTGGGCGATCCGTCCGTGCTCGCGCTGGCTGGCGAACAAGGCACGCAGGGCCGCCAGCTTGCGTGCGGTTGTGCTCGGGGCCGCGTTTGCACCGGAGAGCAGCGCAATGTAGCGGCGCACGTCCTTCACGCCGACCAGCTCCGGAAGCAACCTGCGGGTGACGGCCCAGCGGGCAAATTGCCCAACATCGAGCGCATACGCCCGTCTTGTCCTGGCGGCCGCGTCGCGGCGGCCCAGATCCTCTTCGAGCAGCTCGAGGGCTGCCTTCCAAGCGCTCTCCATTCGAGACACCTAGTTCGCCGCGCCAACCCCCGTGCCCTGCCTCACAAGCACGGGTGTGAGCTTGCACTCGAGCTCTGGCCAGTCAGCGGCGCAGATCACATCCTCTTCGTCGCATAGATCCCTGTTCCACGGGTGGCGGATCGTGGCGACCGCGATGCCGCGCGCCAGCGCGGCGGCGAGGTTCAGCGGCCCGTCGTCGATCAGCAGGCCGATCTGGAGCTCGACACAACGAGAAACCTTGTCGTAGGAGCAGTGCAGATCGTCGAACGGCAACCCGATCTGCTCAAGCCAGGCAGCGGTGGGACGCTTGCGATCGGCAGCCCGATGGCTGGTGACATGCACGAAGTGACCTTCCTCATGCCAGCGGCGCACCGCCTGAACCGCACCCGGATAGGGAGTGCCAGCGAGAATCCGCTCATCTGAATGACTCTCATCGATGCACAGAGCCAGCTGCTCGGGGCGAAGGCGCGTGATGCCCCACGTGAACTGCTCGTCGTAGGGCAGCTCGATTCCGAAGCGCCTCACCGAGACCTCCGAGAGGATGTCCCAGTAGTGATGAAGCGTCGAGTCGATGTCGATCGCGATCCTCATATATTTATGCTGTTCCTTGGGTAGCTTGAACGATTGTGAACCCGTCGTCCACAGCTTCATCCTCCTCGCTCCCCGGATTGGATGATCCGCCAGTCTACGGGCCGCAGGGTCATTCCCCATGGCTCGACGTTCGACTGGCGTGCGCACCAGCGCTGGGTGATCCTAGACGGTCACCCCGTGAACATGATCGAACTCGGCGCAGGCCCGCCGCTCGGTGTTCGTCCACGGCCTGATCGAGCGCTGGACCCATTGGCTCGAGCAGCTGACCGCATTCGCGTCCAACCATCGCGTGATCGCCATCGACCTGCCCGGCTTCGGCAACTCGCCGATGCCAAACGAGAGGATCTCGATACCCCTGTATGCGCGCACATTGGAGCAGCTGCTGGAGCACTTGGAGATCAGCGCCGCCGCCTTCGCCGGCCACTCGATGGGCGGCTTCGCCTGCGCCCAGCTCGCGATCAACTGCCCGCAATGCGTCGAGCGCCTCGTCCTCGGTCTCCGCCGCGGGGCTGAGCACCTACGCCAACCGGCGGAATCTACGGCTCGTCGCGCAAATGCGCCGTTTCAAACGGATCGTAAACGCCTACCACGCCCGGGTCTCAGCCCACGCCGGGCTCTACGCCAGGCACCCGCGCCTGCGCCTGCTCGAGCCCACAACGCACATCGTCGCGCGCCACTCCAATCGCCTGCCGGCACCGTTGGTGGCGGAGCTCGTGCGGGGACTGGGCGCCCCCGGCTTCATCGAGGGGATGGAGGCGAACTTCAACTACGACTACCGCGACAGGCTGAAAGAGCTCGCCTGCCCAACCCTGATCGTGTGGGGCGAGCGTGACCGGGTCGTGAGCGCCAAGGACGCCAACGTCTACGAGCAGCTGATCCCGAACGCGCGCAAGGTCATCCTCAAAGACACCGGTCACCTGCCAATGATCGAGCGTCCGGCGGCCTTCAACGCGCTGCTGGAGGAATTCCTCTCCGAATAGCTACAGCGCAACGGCGCCTTCTGAGGCGCTGCCGACGAGCTTCGCGTACTTCTGGATTGCCACGTCGACGTGTTCGTCGGCGCGCGGAGGGCGTGTAGGCTGCCACGCGCTCGGCGATCTCATCATCCGGCAGCGCCACGTCCAGGCGCCCGGAGTTCCACGTCGATCGTGATCTCGTCGCCCTCTGCAGCGCCGCGATCGGGCCACCGCGAACGGCCTCGGGCGCGACATGGGCGACCATGAAACCGTGGGTGGCGCCCGAGAAGCGCCCGTCCGTGATCAGCGCGACGCTTTCGCCCAGGCCCTCGCCCACGATCGCCGCGGTGACGGCCAGCATCTCGCGCATGCCCGGGCCGCCGGCGGGGCCCTCGCCGCGGATCACGACCACGTCGCCTGCGCTCGATCTCGTGCGCGAGCACCGCTGCCATCGCGGCCTCCTCGCCGTCGAACACGCGCGCCGGACCGGAGTGTTTGCGCCGCTCGTGGCCGGAGAGCTTGACCACGCAGCCATCCGGAGCCACGTTGCCGCGCAGGATTGCAAAGCCGCCCGTCGGTTTCAAGGGGTCCGACAGCGCGCGCACCACTCGCTGCCCCGTCGTCTCGCGTGCCTCGTCCGCCGCTTCGCCGATGCTCGCGCCGCTCACCGTCGGCGCGTCCTCGTTGAGGATGCCCGCTTCCTTCAGCCTCGCCAGCACCAGCGGTACCCCGCCGGCTGCGATACAGCTCCGTCGCCACGTACCGCCCGCCCGGCTGCAGGTCGCACAGCAGCGGCGTGCGCTCGGAGATTCCCTCGAACTCGTCGATCGTCAGCGGCACGCCCATTTCGCGCGCCACCGCCAGCAGATGCAGCACGCCGTTGGTCGAGCCGCCGCTCGTTGCCACCGCCGCGATCGCGTTTTCCAGCGCGGGCTTGGTGATCACATCGCTCGGTCGCTGCCCACGACGGAGCACGTCCATGACCAGTTCGCCGCACTGCATCGCCACCTCGAGCTTGCGGCCGTCCTCCGCCGGGACCATCGCCGAGCCGGGCGGCGAGATGCCGAGCGCCTCGAAGGCCATCGCCATCGTGTTCGCCGTGAACTGGCCGCCGCACGCGCCCGCACCCGGCGAGGCGGCCTCCTCGAGTTCGTGCAATTCAACCTCTGAGATCTTGCCCGAGGCGAACTGACCCACAGCCTCGAACACCTGCTGGATCGTCACCTCCGCGCCTTTGAAGTGCCCCGGCTTGATCGAGCCGCCGTAGAGCATCAGACCTGGGATGTTCAGGCGAGCCAGCGCCATCACCGTGCCGGGGATTGTCTTGTCGCAGCCCGAGATCGCCACCAGTGCGTCGAAGGCGTGCGCGCTCGCAACCAGCTCAATCGAGTCCGCGATCAGCTCGCGGGAGACCAGCGACGCGCGCATGCCGGCGGTGCCCATCGTGATCCCGTCGGAGATCGCGATCGTGTTCAGCTCCATCGGAGTGCCACCCGCGGCGCGGATCCCCTCCTTGACCTTCGCCGCCAGCACACGGTTGTTGAAGTTGCACGGCATCGTCTCGATCCAGGAGTGCGCCACACCGACGATCGGCTTGGCGAGATCCTCGGCGGAGTAGCCGATGCCGTGCAAGTAGGCACGTGCGGCCGCGCGCTCGGGGCCCTCCGTCAGAGCGCGACTGCGGTGCCTTACGTCAAAGGTGCTGATCGTGCTCACGCGGCGCGCACATTACCGGGCACCCGCTCGCCACGCCCGAGGCGCTGTTGCTCCCAGCGCGCGAGCCGGGCGAGGTCGCGCTTTACACGCTCGGGCTCGATCTGCCGGCCGGGCAGGTGCATGTTGGCCTCGCCGATCAAGCGCCGCTCGTCGGCGGTCAGGGCCATCCACTTGGCGAGCACATCATCGGAGTGCGGCAGCCGGGAGCTGCCGTAGGGCTTGGAGTGGTCGGGAAAGGCCACGCAGTACTCGCTGAGCAGCTCTCGGCTCTCGGGCAGATAGGCGACGATCGGCTTGTGGGGATAGATCAGATAGGCGTAGGCGGGCGCGCCGTCTGGGCCGGTGGACAGCCCGTCCCACACGCGCAGAAATCCCAGGTCTTGGTACATCGCCCAGTCGTGCTCGTCGATGCACGAGCGCAGCAGGGCACGAGCGCGGCGCTCGGCGCGGCGCTCCCGTCCGGGGTCATAGCCCGCCAGCGCCGGGGAGCGCTGGCGTAGTGACCAGATCAAGCGCTGATGAGCCATGGCGCCTTTGAGCGCGGGCCGGATCAGCTCCCACAGGAGCACCAGGATGATGATCACGCCGGTACCCAGCGCGAGCGACATAACCGCTAGAGCGTCGCCCCAGGCGCGCCGCCGGCGGCCCGCGGAAAGAAGATCACACGCTCAGCGTCGCGGGGCACTTCGGCGAAGCTCTTGAACAAGCTCCGCCTCGCGTCTGCAACCAGGGGCACCAGTCGGCACGGCGGCCCACATGCCAGCGTCCAGCTCACGGCGGAATGCCTCGATCAGCTCCCGCTCGTCCTCCGGTACCTCAACATCTCCCTCTGCGAGCATCACCTCACCGTGCCCAGGCTTCATCCGCAGTAGCTTCATCGCTTCCCGATTATGGCAAACAGGTCCCCATCATCCGTGCGATCTTCAGCCGGTGCGCATTCGGGCCAGACCGAGGACATCGACCGGACCGGCGCCCGCGCCGATATCGCGCAGCCCGTTCGCGATCGCTGCTCCCGCGAGCGCACGGGCGGCGCGCGCGGCATCCAGCGGGGACCGGCCAAGGGCCAGCTGAGCAGCGAGCACAGAGGAGTGAGTGCAGCCGGAACCGTGCGCGGCGCCGTCGGGCTCGCGCTCTCCCTCGATGCTGAGGATGGAACCGTCGCCGGCCGAGTCGAGGAACAGGTCTGCCGCACGCGTGCGATGACCGCCCGTGAGTACAACGATGCGAGGACCTAGCGCCAGCAGCGCTCTGGCCAGGGACTCAGCTTCACCATCCTCCTCCGCAGCGACCGATTGGAGATCGTCTGGCATCTCACCGGCGAGCAGACGCGCCTCGGGCAGGTTTGGGGTCAGCACGGTCGCCCGTGGCAGGATCTCCCCAACCAGCGCCTGTTGGGCGTCAGGATCGAGCAGGCGTGCGCCTGACTCAGCGACCATCACCGGATCGACGACCACGGGGGTACCCGCTGGCAGCTCATCGATGGCCCGGGCGACCGCGAGCGTGACCTCTGCCGTGCCCAGCATCCCCACCTTAACCGCGTCCACACCAATGTCCTGCACGACGGCGCGCACCTGGGCGAGGACCACACCGGGTGGCACTGGGTGAATCGCCGTGACGCCGGTCGTGCTCTGCGCCGTGATCGCCGTGATCGCTGTTGTGCCGTGCACACCGCAGCGCGCAAACGCCTTCAGGTCGGCCTGGATGCCCGCCCCGCCACCCGAGTCAGAGCCTGCGATCGAGAGCGCGCGTGGCGTGCGTCCGCCCGGCATCGAGGTTCAGCGCGTGCTTGGGGGCGGACGACGGACGGGGAAAATCGTGTAGCTGCCGATCGCGCTCACCAGCAGGCGGCCGTCAACGTGGCGCACCTCGCTGCGCATCACCGCCGTGGTGCGATTGCGGCGGTCGAGGATCGTGCGACACACGATCTCACCCTCGGTGGCCGTTTGTATGTAGTTGATCGCGATGCTGATCGTGGCGATCCGCTCCTGCTCGGTGGTCTGCGCCCACAGCGTCGAGCCCATGCAGTAATCGACGAGCGCGTAGGTGACCACACCGGAGAGCAGGCCACCGCCATTGATCAGCTCAGGCCGGATTTCCAGGCGAACCGTTTGCGGGTCATCCCAGCGCATGCCCATGAAGCTGCTGACGCCGTCGAGCGCGCGCGGAGCGCCGCCAGCGCCTGGCCGGGACCCCGGGCTGGCGCCAGCGCCAGCCGCTGAGGAGCCGCTCTGCCCGTGTCCGTCGGGCCCGGTGGAAACGTCACTCATGGCACTGGAGGCTACGCGAGCGCCACTGGCTACGCACGGCTCGACGCTCGCCGCACCCACACAGGGGACTCACACCCGGTCTAGCGTCCTCTGCCCCCGGCGGCGCGGGTTCTTTACTGTCCGGGCACTAAATCGGCACAAATAGGCGTCTTAGGTCACATCTTTCGCTCTAGCGTTTATGCATCATGCTTTCCCAGGATTCCCCCGATCCTGACGCTGACCCTGCTCCTGCCCCTGACCCGTCCCCCCTCCAGGTGAGGACCCGCGCCGTACGCTGGGCCGTCTCGGCGAGGACCTGGCCACAGCCCACTTCGAGCGGCTTGGGTTCTCTGCACTGGGCCGTAACGAACGCACCCGTTACGGCGAGATCGACCTGATCGCCTTCGATGGGTACACGCTCGTGTTCGCCGAGGTCAAGACGCGTCGCGTGAGCGCGTACAAGCATGGCATTCGTCCCGACCAGCAGCCCCTGGCGTGGCTGAACCCGCGTCAGAGCGAACGCCTGCGCCAGCTCGCCGCCGCATGGCTATACGACAAACAGCACATCCGGCCAACCGCCCACACGATCCGCTTCGACGCGATCGGCGTGATCGTTGACACCAACGACAAGCTCATCTGCCTCGACCACATCGAGGGGGCCTGGTGAGAGCCGCGCCAGCGGCTCGGGCATCTCAGAGTGCGAGCTGCTGATAGGCGAGCGAGCGGAAGGACATCCTGTGCAGAGGCGAAACGCCTTGACGCAAGATCGCCTCGCGGTGGGACGGTGTCGAATAGCCAACGTGCTCGGCGAAGCTCCAGCCCGGATGCAGCTCGTCGGCGTGGTGCATGTAGCGGTCGCGTGTGACCTTCGCGACGATCGACGCCGCCGCAATCGCCGCGCTGGTGGCGTCGCCATTTATGACCGCGCGCTGGGGGCGCTCGAACTCGGGCACCGAGAACCCGTCCAGCAGGCACGCGACCTCGCCGGCGAGGCCCACGGTGACTCCCCGTATCGCGTCGCGCAACGCCGCGAGGTTGGTGTTGTGCAACCCGCGCTCGTCGATCCCGCGCGCGCACCTCGAGACCACCACAACGCGTGTGGCACTGCGCAGCACGAGTGGGTAGAGCTCCTCGCGCGCCTGCGCGCTGTGCTGCTTGGAGTCGTTCAGCGCGGCGAGGCTTCGGAGCTCGCGGGCGCTAAGCGCGTCGTAGTCGAACAGCACGCCCGCCGCGACCAGCGGCCCAGCCAGACAACCCCTGCCGGCCTCATCGGCACCCGCCACGAAACGCGTGCCAAGACGACGGTCAAAGGCGAATAGCCGTTGCCCGCTCGTAGCTGCCCGCCCACGGCGCCGCGCTGCGCGTCCCGGTCTCTCAGAGACCCGTTGAGATCTCCCAGGAGCATCCGCGATAGCTATGGGTTTAGAAGATGCCGATCCGGTCGGGAGGCCAGTAGGTGGCGATGGCTTCCCCGATGATCCAACTTGTGGGAACGGGTCCCCAGTACCTGCTGTCGTCGGATTCCCCACGGTTGTCGCCCATCATGAACCAGTGACCGGCGGGAACCTTGACCGGCGTCCGGAAGTTGCACTCTGACACGCCCGGGCAGGGACGGATATAGGAGTCCTTCTCACCCACGCCGTTGCGGATCACGTGGCCTTCGATCACCTTGATCGTGTCGCCAGGACCGGCGACGATGCGCTTGATGAAGTTCGTGCCGGTGTCCTCCTTCGGGACCGGCTGGGAGCAGACCGCTCCTCCGGGGGTGATGTGCAAGCCGATCCCGCACCGCTCCTGCGCCGCCCCTTCGGGCGGATGGAAGACCGCGACCTCTCCGACGTGCGGCTTGCCGAAGTCCATGCCGAGGCGGTTGACGAGAACGCGCTGGCCGATCGCGAGCGTCGGTTCCATCGAGCCGCTCGGGATGCGATATGGCTTGACAATGAAGGCCTGAATGCCGAGGGCTAGGCCCAGTGCCACGAGCACTATGGCGACGAGCTCGACCAGCGAACCCATCGTCGATTTCGGACGCTTCTTGCCCACCTCCGTGCCGCTATCGATCGGAGGTCCACCGGCAGCAGCGGCGCGCCGGCGCCTAAGCACCCGGAGCGTCGCCGGCATCGGAGGAGACGCCGGTCGCGGCATCGGCTGATGCCGCGGGGTCAGGCGCCGTCTGGGACTGGGTCTTCTCTGAGGACCCTGCCTCCCCCTCGGGCCCTGCCTCGCCCCCGGTCTCCTCCGCAACGTTGCCCTCTGCCCCAGCTGGGCTGAGGAGCTCCTCAGAGACGCCCTCGGCGCTGGCCGTCTCGGGCGCCTGGTCCTGGGCGTCCACGATGACCGTCTCCTCCGCGGTCATGCCATCCGCATCGGTCGCCTCCTCGGCTTGATGCAGCAGGCCAGGCACGACCGTCTCCTCCGGACCTGTGTAGCGGCGCTCACGCACACGCGCACGCTTGCCGACGCGATCGCGCAGGTAGTAGAGCTTCGCGCGCCGCACATCCCCGCGGGCGGCGAGCTCGATCCGCTCGATCTTCGGTGAGTGCACCGGGAACATGCGTTCGACGCCGACGCCGAAGGACTGCTTACGGACCGTAAACGTCTCACGGGCGCCGTGTCCCTGGCGCTTGATGACCACGCCCTCGAAGACCTGCACGCGACGGCGGGTGCCCTCGATCACCTGGAAGTGCACCTTCACGCGATCGCCCGGCGCGAAGTCGGGAACGCGGCGCAGTTGCGCGCGCTCGATGGTTTCGATAACGCTGCTCATCACAAAAAGAACGCGCGGCGCGAGTGCAATTCCACTCGGTTCACCGGCGCGACCGCCAATGGTAGCGGACCGTCGGCGATCCCTGCCATGCTCACGGTTGCGCTCCCGCCGCTTTCTCCCCGCCCCGCTCGCGGCTGCGCTCCCGCCGCCATTGCTCGATCCGCTCGTGATGCCCAGACAGGAGCACCTCTGGCACACGCCAGCCCCGGTACTCGGCTGGGCGCGTGTAATGGGGATACTCCGGATCGCCCCCGAGCGCGGGACTGAAGGACTCCTCCAGCGCCGAACGCTCGTCCCCAAGCGCACCTGGCAGCTTGCGCAGCACGGTGTCGCACACGACCATCGCGGCGAGCTCCCCGCCTGCGAGGACGTAACGCCCGATCGAGACCTGCTCGCTCGCGAAGTGCTCGAGGATGCGCTCGTCGAACCCCTCGTAGCGACCGCATAGCAACGTCAGTGCCGGCTCCGCCGCCAGCTCACTCGCGAGCTCGTTGTCGAGCAGTCGCCCGCCCGGCGTCAGCGCGATCACCCGGCGACGCTCACGCAGCCGCACCGGATCGATCCCGTAACGGGCCCGCAGCGCGCTGTCGAGCACGTCCACGCGCAGCACCATCCCCGCGCCGCCGCCGAACGGCGTGTCGTCCACCTGGCCGGCGCCGAGCGGTGTGTGCTCACGGAAGTTCACGCACTCGATGCGCGTTCCCGCCGCGAGCGCATTGCGCACGTGGCGCTGCTCGGTCAGCCACTCGAACCACTCCGGGAACAGCGTGAACACGTCGATCTCCACGGCGGCTAACCCTCGACGAAGCTCATGTTCACGTCGATCCGTCCCGCGGCGACATCGACACTGCGGATCGCGTCTTTGACCATCGGCACCAGCAGCGCTCCACCGGCCTCTCTGGCCACCTCCAGCGCCTCACACGAGGGCAGCTCGACCAAACGGCTGACCGTGCCAACACGATAGTCACCGTCCACCACCGCGCAGCCCTCCAGCTCGTGCGCCCACCACTCGCCCTCCGCGAGTGCGGGGACTTCCAGCTCCTGCACCGTCAGAGTCGTCCCGCGCAGACGCGTCCGCCGCAGCGCGATCCTCGATGCCCTCCAAACGCACGATCGGACGCTCCTCAGTCCCCGAGCGGCGTACGATTGCGGCACGCCGTCCTGCCACTGTCACGTTCGTCCCGACGGCCAAGAGCCGCGGCCGGGGTCGTGTCACATAGAAGCTCCCGTCCAGGCCATGCGCGCGCCCAACCTGACCTGCCTGCAGATCTGGCGCTGGATCGACGGTCCTCACCATCGTTCGAGCCTTGGTGGTCCCACACCCGCCGCCGCTTGTCAATCGACGATGTCGAGCAGCACGTGTTGCCCTTCGCCGGTCGCGGCGGCTTTCACGACCGCGCGCAGCGCATGCGCGGTACGTCCGCCCCGGCCGATCACTCTTGCCGTAGTCGCCCTCCCCTACGGACAACTCCAGCACGATCGTGCCATTGTCCTCCTCGAACTCCTCGACTGACACGGCGTTCGGGATCCTCGACCAAGCCTTCGGCCAGATACTCGAGGAGCCGCTTCGGATTCTCAGTGGGCATCTCCGTGGCGCCCGGTGGCCTGCTAGCCGGTCCGGGTCTCTATGCCCTGGATGCGCAGCAGCTTGCGCACGGTGTCCGACGGCTGCGCTCCCCTTGCCAGCCAGCTGCGCGCCCGCTCGGAGTCGATCACGATCGTCGACGGATCCGTCTGGGCGTTGTAGTGGCCGATCGTCTCGATCACGCGACCGTCACGCGGTGAGCGCTGGTCGGCGACGACCACACGCCACATCGGGTCCTTCTTGCCGCCCACTCGGGTGAGCCTGAGCCTTACCGCCACGTATTCCTCTCGATGTCTTGTACTGGTGGGAACAGAGCTTAGACGGTGCGCCCGGCCGAGGCCGATGAGGGTGGAGCGTGCGGCCGGGCGAGGTGCGGCTGCCGCGAGCGAGGGCTCGCACGGTCATCGCGCGTTCGCATCAGCGCACCAATATCGGCGCCTTGCCACGGCCCACCTGGCGCATCATCTTGTTCATCTGCCCGAACTGCTTTACCAAGCGGTTGACCTGCTGCACATTCGTGCCCGAGCCGCGCGCGATCCGCAGCCGGCGCGAGCCCTTGATCAGCTCCGGCTTGCGACGCTCCTCGGGGGTCATCGCCAGGATCATCGCTTGGATGCGGTCGAGCTCACGTTCGTCCACCTTCATGTTGCTGCAGCTGTGCTCCGCCCAGGCCCGGGATCATCCCGAGCAGGCTGTTCAGCGGACCCATTTTCCGGATCATCTTCAGCTGGGCCAGGAAGTCGTCGAGCCCAAACTCGTTGCGGCGCAGCTTGCGCTCCAACTCGACCGCCTCGCCCTCGTCGAACTGACGCTCGGCCTGCTCGATCAGGCTCATCACATCGCCCATGCCCAAGATACGCTGGGCCATGCGGTCAGGATGGAAGCGCTCGAACTGCTCGAGCTTCTCGCCTGTGGAGGCGAACAGGATCGGCTTCCCTGTGACGGCCTTGACCGACAGCGCGGCGCCGCCGCGGGAGTCCCCGTCGAGCTTGCTCATCACGACGCCGTCGAACTTGACCGCCTGCGCGAACTGCTCGGCGACGTTGACGGCATCCTGACCAGTCATCGCGTCGACCACGAGCAGAACCATGTGCGGCTTGACCGCGCCGCGGATCCGGACGAGCTCATCCATCAGCTCCTCATCGACGTGCAGGCGCCCGCTCGTGTCGACGATAAGCACGTCCTTGCCGTCCTCATGCGTCCGTCCGAGCGCCCATTCGGCGATCTCGACCGGGTCGTGGTCTCGGGGGGCGGGCCTCGGTGGTAGACCTCGGCGCCGGCCTGCCCACCGACCTTGACGAGCTGCTCGACGGCCGCCGGCCGATAGACGTCACAGGCGGCGACCGCCACGGTGCAGGAGTGCTCCTCGCGCAGGTAGCGTGCGAGCTTGGCTGTCGCAGTCGTCTTGCCGGAGCCCTGCAGACCCGCCATCAAGATCACCGTTGGCGGTTTCGGCGCGAAGCTCAGGGCGGGTGGGGGTTCATATCCTGCGCTGGTGGGCGGGCCACCCATTAATATCGTCAGCTGCTCACCGACGAGCTTCACCACCTGCTGTCCGGGGTTCAAGCCACCGACGACGCCGGCGCCCATGCAGCGCTCCTTCAGCTGCGCGGTGAACTGCTTGACGACCTTGAAGTTGACGTCTGCCTCCAGCAGCGCCAAGCGGATCTCGCGCATCGCGCCATCGATGTCCCCCTCGGTCAGCGTCCCGTGGTTGCGGACACCGGCAAGAGCCCCCTGCAGCTTCTCGGCGAGCGAGTCGAACATTGCGCGGCGGGCGGTTTTCCTACTCCGGCTTGTCCTGCGCGGCGCGGCGCGCCAGCACCTCACCGATACCGCCGAACGCCTCGGCGAACTCTGACGGAATCACGAACACCTTGTTCGAGTCGCCTTCCGCGAGCTGCGGCAGCATCTGCAGATATTCGTAGCTCAGCAGCTCGCGGTCTGGTTTGCCCTCATGGATCGCTTTGAACACCGTGTCGATCGCCTTCGCTTCGCCCTCGGCACGCAGGATCGCCGCCTGGCGCTCGCCCTCGGCGGTCAGCACCGCGGCCTGCTTGGCGCCCTCTGCGGTGAGGATCTGGGCCTGCTTCTCGCCTTCGGCCGTGAGGATCGCCGCGCGCCGGTCGCGCTCGGCGCGCATCTGCTTCTCCATCGCTGAGCGGATGTCCGGCGGCGGGTCGACCGACTTGATCTCGACGCGGTTGATCCTGATGCCCCACTTGCCGGTCGCCTCGTCGAGCACGACGCGCAGCTCGCTGTTGACGTTCTCCCGGGCGGTCAGGGTCTTCTCGAGCGTCAGCCCGCCGATCACGTTGCGCAGCGTCGTCACAGTCAGCTGCTCGATCGCCTGCAGCGGGTTGGCGATTTCATATGAGGCCGAGCGCGGGTCTGTGATCGTGAAGTAGAGGACCGTCTCGATACCGACGACGACGTTGTCTTCGGTGATCACCGATTGGGGCGAGAAGTTGACGACCTGCTCGCGCAGATCGACCAGCGGCTTCACGCGATCGATAAACGGCGTGACGATCGTCAGGCCCGGCTCGAGCGTACGGCTGTAGCGGCCCAGCCGCTCAACCACTCCCGCCCGTGCCTGAGGAATGACGCGAATCGTGCGCGCCGCCACGATCAGCGCAAACACGACCACCACCGCGACGACGATCAGAGCAGCCATTGAACGGGTTCCCTTCTCCTTAGTGCATGACGAGCGCCGTTGCGCCCCTGATCTCGACGACCTCGACGCGCTCTCCCACGTCGATCACCTCATCCTCGTCGTAGCTGCGAGCAGTCCACACCTCACTGTCGATCTTCACGCACCCGACGCCCTCCTGGTTGGCGATCCGCTCGAGCACGAGCGCGCGCTTACCCACCAGCGCCGCCGCACCCGTCCGGATCGAAGGCGGGAGCCGGCGATGGCGGCGAGCCACCGGGCGCAGCGTTCCAAACACGATCCCCGAGGCGGCCAGGAACACGACCGCGGACAGCGACGCGCCGACGCCTAGCAATGCCACCACGGTGGCCAGCGCAGCGCCGGCGGCGAACGGCGCCAGGTAAAAGCCGCCCTGGTGCATCTCCCCCACGCCCAGCACACAAGCAGCCACCAGCCAGATAATCCATACGTCCATGCCTTCAGGTTATCCCTCTGCGATCAAAGCGCGCGCAAAGTCCTCAGGATCGAACGGCCTCAGGTCCTCGACCGTCTCGCCCACACCGATCAGCTTCACCGGCATCTCCAGCTCGCGTGCGATCGCCAGCGCGATCCCGCCGCGCGCGGTGCCATCGAGCTTCGTCAGCACGATTCCCGTCACATCAGCCGTCGCGGCGAACATCTTCGCCTGGCGCAGCCCATTCTGGCCAGTCGTCGCGTCGACGGTCAGCAACGTCTCGTGCGGCGCCCCCTCCAGCTGCCTGCTGATCACCCTGCGCACCTTCCCCAGCTCCGCCATGAGGTCGTCCTGCGTGTGCAGCCGCCCGGCGGTATCAACGATAACCACGGCGGCGCCCGTGCTGCGTGCCTTAGCGATCGCCTCGAACGCCACCGCCCCCGGGTCCGAGCCCGCCGGCCCAGTCACGATCTCAGCGCCCGCTCGCCGCGCCCAGCCTTCTAGCTGCTCGCTCGCCGCCGCCCTATAGGTGTCGGCCGCACCGAGCAGCACCGTCAGCCCCAGCTCGTGCCGCAGATGCCACGCAAGCTTGCCGATCGTCGTCGTCTTGCCCGTGCCGTTCACACCCACCGCCATGATCACCGTCGGGCGCGCGCGTACATCGATGCGGCCGTCGCCCACCCGCGCCGTCTCGGCCAGCAACCCGATCAGCCGCTCGCTCAGCGCCTCGCCACCCGTAAGAGCACCACCGGCCGCCTCCGCCTCCAGCCTGGCCACCACCGATGCCGTCGTGCTCGCGCCGACATCGGCCATGATCAGCGCCTCCTCCAGCCGTTCCCACGTGTGCTCGTCGAGCGTCCCCCACAGGGTGGCCTGAATCTCGCCGCCCAGCGCGTGGCGCGTCTTCGCCAGGTTCTCGCGCAAGCGGCGAAACACGCTACGGCGTTGCTCTATGGCAGCGACGGGCTCGGACTCCTCCAGAGCGGCCTCACCGGTGATGAACAGATCGCTCCAATCGCGCGCCACGAGCCGCGCGACGATAGCAGCGAAGGGTCAGGCGACCTCGGCCACCTCTGGCGCCTGGACCGGGAGGGTGTGGGGGGGTGGCGTGTGCGTGGGCGGGGCATGGGTGGGTGGGGTGTCCTGTTCATCAGGCAGCCTCCTAGAGAGCACCTTCGACACTCCGTCGCCGCCCATCGACACGCCAAACAACCAATCCGCTGCCTCCATTGTGCGCTTCTGGTGGGTGATCACGATGAACTGCGCGCGCCCGGAGTACCGGCGCAGCAGCGCCAGGAAGCGGTCCAAGTTCTGATCGTCAAGCGCGGCCTCGACCTCGTCGAGGATGTAGAACGGGCACGGCCGGGCCAGGAACACCGCGAACAAGAACGCGAGCGCCGTCATCGACTTCTCCCCGCCTGACAGCAACGAGAGGCGCTTGGTCGACTTACCCGCGGGCGTGATCTCGATCTCCACGCCCAGCAGCTCCTCGCCCGGCGCCGCCTGGGCCTCCTCCTCGCGCTCAGCCTCTTCCTCGGAGGCTTGCTCACCACCCTCGTGCCCGTCCCCACTGCCCTCCACTCCAGCCGCAAGCAGCGGCTGGCCGCCGAGCACTCCTCGCGGCAGCTGCTCATCACGCACCAGCCGCAGCCTGCCCGAGCCACCCGGGAACACGTCGCCCGCAAGCTCCTCAAAGTTGCGGGCTGCGGCGGCAAACGTCTCCTCGAATGTCTCCTGGATCTGGCGGTCGGTGCTGCGGATCACCGTCTTCAGCTCACGCAACGCCGTCTCCAGGTCCGCACGCCTGCTCTCGAGCTCCTCCACGTTGCGCACCGCCTCCGCGTACTCCTCCTGCGCCAGTGGATTGACCGGGCCGAGCTGCTCGCGCCGCCTTTGCAGCCGCTGCACCCGGGCACTGAGCGCTTGCACCTGCTCCGGCGCCAGCGGTGGCGCCTCTTCGGCTCGCGCCTGCTCTGATAGCTCCAGCGCCTCGCCGACAGCCTGTGCCTCCTGCGTGGTCTCCTGCGCCTGGTCTCGCAACCGCTGCGCGGCCACCTCAACGCTGGTCACTGCCTCGCTCGCCCCACGCAGCGCAGCCTGGATCTCGGCCTCCTCCACGGCGCAGGCGCGCAGCTCACCTGCCATCTCCTCGCCCGCGGCACGATCGAGCGAGCGCTGCTCCTCGAGCTGCTCCACCTGCTCCTGCACGGCCTCCCCGGCACGCTTGAGCGCCTCCGCCAGCCGCTCGGCCGCTGGCACCAGCGCCACATCGGCAGCGTGACGCGCACGCAAGCGCTCTATCCTCGCCAGCCGCTCGGCCTGCTCGTCCGCGACATGCTCGGCCTGGCGGCACTCGACCGCCAGCTCGCCCTCCAGCTGCGCCCTGCGCACCGCCAGCGGCCCCTCCTGGGGGGCCGCCTTTCGCTGCTCAATCAGCCACTGTACCCGCCGCTGCGCCTCGCTTGCCTGCGTGTGCCGGCGCTGTACATCACGTAAAGCATCCTCAGCCTCTGCGCGCGCGTCCTCGACTGCGCTCACCTCCCCCAAGGCGTGCTCGATCGCGCCCTTGGCCACGCGCTCGGCCTGCTCCACCACCTCGCCGGCCGCGATCTCCCGCTCGCGTCCCTCGCGGAGCGCGAGCACGCGCTCGACGCCCTCCACGATCACCTGTCGCACCTCTGTCCACGTCACTGACCAAATCCGCCCATCGCGTGCCGCCTGGGCGCGCTCCTCGGCACGCTGGCGAGCTTCGCGGGCACTCTGCAGCTCCCGCTCCAGCTCTGCGAGAAGTGCTCTCGCCTGCTCGTGCTCGCGGTCGAGGTCTTCAATCTCCCGCTCGATCTGCTGCCCGTGCTTGCTCTCGATCTCTGCCAGCTCGGCCTGGAGCGCCTCGATGCGTCCCTTCGTCTCGCCGTGCTCAACTCCCTCGCCCGTCGTCTCGGCTGCGGCCTCGCTCAGCGCGCTCAGCTCCAGCTTCACCTGCTCCATCCGCCGGTGAAGCGCCTGCGCGCACGCGCCCACCTGCTCGCCGCGCAATCCCAGCCGCTCGTGCGCCGAGCGGGCCTCATACACGCGCCGCGCCAGTGCGTCGTGGTGCTCTGCCCGCTCGCTCAGCGCCCGCTCAGCCCGCCCGCGCCGCTCCACCATCGCCTGCAGTTGCTCCTCGATCTCAGCTTGGGTGGCACGTGCTTGCATTACCTCGGCCTCGGCCACGTCCAGCTCCACTGCGCGCGCACGCAACGCGTCGCGCACGAGCTCCCAGCGCGCTTCCAGCATCTGGCGCTCCAGCCGCTCGTGCAGCTCGGCCGCCTCGGCCTGGCGCTTGAGCGGGCGCAGCCGCGTGCGCGCCTCGCGCTCCACGTCGAGCGCGCGGTCGAGGTTCTCCTGTGTGCGATCGAGCTTCAGCTGCGCGCGGCGACGGCGCTTGCGGTGCTTGCCCAGCCCGGCGGCCTCCTCGATCAGCAGCCGCCGGTCGCGCGGCTTGGACGTCACGATCGCCTCGACCCGGCCCTGGGAGATGACCGAGTGCTGCTCCTTGCCCAGGCCCGTGTCTGACAGCACCTCGATCACGTCCGTCAACCGGCAGCGGGCGCCGTTCAGACGGTAACCGCCCTCGCCCGCGCGATCCAAGCGCCGCACGATCGAGATCTCGCTCAACGGCACGTCGATTGTGCCGTCGGAGTTGTCCAGCACGATCTCCACCTCGGCGGCGCTCCGCGCCTGTACCCCTCGTCCCCCTCCGAAGATCACGTCCTGCATCGACTGGCCCCTGACGGCGAGCGGCGATTGCTCGCCCATCGCCCACAGAACCGCGTCGGTCACGTTCGACTTGCCCGACCCGTTCGGCCCCACCACGACGCTCACCCCTGGCCCGAAGTCCATCTGGGTGCGGTCAGGAAAGGACTTGAAGCCCTTCAGCGTGAGCGACTTCAGGCGCACTCGGGACTCGCCTTCACTGACTCTCCAGCTTGTCGATCGCCTGGCGTGCGGCCTCCTGCTCGGCGTGCTTCTTGCTTTTGCCGCTTCCTGCGCCCAGCGTCTCGCCGCCAGCCTGCGCGATCACCTCGTAGGTGCGCTCGTGCGGCGGTCCCGTCTCGGCGGTTATCTCGTAGCTGACCAGCGAACCGCTCCGCGCAAGCAGCTCCTGCAGCGCAGACTTGAAGTCCAGCGGATGCTCCAGTGCCTGCTCGATCTCCGGCTGGAAGGCCTCCACAACCGCCTGCGGCCGTGCGCTCGTAGCCAGCGTTCAGATAGCACGCACCGATCACCGCCTCGCTCACCGAAGCAAGCACGCGCTCGGTCTCCATCAGTGCTACCGCCCCGCCCGCGGCGCTCTGCGGCGCCGCCGCGCGTAGCTGCGCGGGTACGCCCAGCCGTTCGGCGACACCCGGCAGCTCGGCCCCCGACACGGCCTGCGCGCGGATCTTCGTCAACCGCCCCGCCCCGAACCGCTCCGCCTCCAGGCGTGGGTACAGGTGCGTCGTGATCGCCAGCGCCGAGCACACTGTCGCCGAGAAATGCCAGCCGCGCATAGGAGCTCGAGCGGTCGCTCCACGACGCGTGCGTGAACACCTGTCGCTCCAGCTCCTCCGGCAGCTCGTCGAGCAGTTCGTTGAGCAGCTTCATATCCACAACGCCCCGATGGGCACGCAGATGCATTGAGTCCGCCCACCCGGAACGCAGGGAGCGTGGCGTGCTGTGCACGTGTGCTGGCCGATCTTCATCGGCGGCCTCATCGCACATCAGCCGTCGGTCTCGGCGTGGCTCACCACGAAGTCGACGGCTTGCCCCACGGTCAGGATCTTTGCCGCCTGCTCGTCGGACATCTGCACGCCGTATGTGTCCTCCAGCTCCTGCACGAGTGTGTACAGATCAAGCGAATCGGCCTCCAGGTCCTCCTTGAAGCGGGTCTCGCCGTCGATGTTCCCCGATCGACGTCCAGCTCGTCGGCCAGATGCGCCTGGATCAGGGTGAAGACTTGCTCGCGGGTAAGTCATCGTGCCTGCGGCAGGCTAGCGGCCCGCGCGGATGGGAACCGCACCGTGCCGCGCTGCCTGCAGCGCCCCGGCCTGTTCGAGCGCGACTCTGGGTCTGTCCCACGAGATCCTCGCGTGCGCCCTGCTGCGCCCGCAGGATCGCTTGCGCAAAGCCTCTCCGCGTGAAGCGCCCGTGAGGCACTCACCCCCAGGTTACGCAACCCCAGCAGGTAGGCGCCGCCATGCTCCTCCGGGTCGATCTCCTCGCGGAAGCCTCCGCAGCGCGCCCGCAGCAGTGCGCCCCCGAGCTTCGCCCGTGTCGAGGCCATCGCTGCGTCGCGGACAGCGCCGAGCATGGTCTGCGATACCCCCTCCATCAGCTTCAGCGCGATGTTGCCGGTGAAGCCCGTCGGTCACGATCACATCAGCCACACCGCCTCACGACGTCGTCGCCCTCGACGTTGCCGATGAACTCGAACGTCACGTCCGTCCCCGGCCGTCGCGCCAGCTCGTCGTGGGACTCGACGACCAGAGCGCTACCGCGCGCGGGCTCCTCGCCGTTTGACAGGAGCCCGATGCGCGGGTGCTCCACCCCGAGCACCACCCTTGCAAGCGCGGCGCCCATGAATGCAAACTGCACGATGTGCTCACGCCTGCACTCCGCGTTGGCCCCCACATCCAGCAGGTGGTCACCGGACGTGTGGGGAACCGGCAAGGCACGGGATCGCCAGCGCCGGGCGGTAGACGCCCTTCGCGCGCTTGATGTTGAACAGCCCCGCGGCCAGCGCCGCACCCGTGCCGCCCGCGCACACCAGCGCCTGAGCTCTCCCCTCCGCGACTGCCCTGCGGCCATCACGATCGACGCCCCGGGCGCCGATCGCATAGCCCTCACTGGGTCTTTGGCCTTCGCGATCGACACCGGCGCATCCACGACCTCGACGCCCTCCGGCAGGGTGGGAGGGGCGGGCGGGATCCTCATCTGATCCGCTGGCCCGAACAAGAGCACGCGCGCCCCTTTCCCGGCCGCTATCGCTGCCCCCGCAGCGACCTCTGCCGGGCCTAGATCGGCCCCGTTGCAATCGACTGCTATGACCGGAGTCGCAGGCGGGGCCGGATATACCGGTCGTGGTCGTGCTCGCTGTGGTCGTGCGTGCTCTGCACCACGACCTCCTTGCCCGCGTATGTGCCGCACACCGGGCATACCCGGTGCGGCCTGCGCGGGCTGTGGCATTTCGGACACGCGTTCACCGTAGGCGTGCCGATCTTGTGCTGCGCACGGCGCTTCGCGGTCCGACTGTGAGACTGCTTTTTCTTGGGGACGGCCATCGGGGCGAACAGAGTACCAATACCCGCCCGCTGCCCGCCATGGCCCGCAAGCGAGTCTCACCCCAGGCGCAGCTCCCGCAGCTTTGCCCACCGTGGATCCCCGGCCGGCTCGTGGTGGTGCTCCTCACCGGCGGGGTCCAAATCGTTCAGGTCCGCCGCACACACCGGGCACAGCCCCGCACAGTCCTCCTTGCAGAGCACCTTCACCGGCGTGGCCAGCGCGAACGCGTCGCGGGCCCATGCCGCTAGGTCGAGCTTCTCGCCGTCCACATACGGGCTTTCCAGCTCCTCTCCCCCGCCCGGCCTGTCGACCTCACGCGCCTGCACTTCGACCTTCAGCGCCGCGTTTTTCAAGCAGCGCATGCACGTGCCCTGCAGCGTCGCCTGGAAGAGCAGTCGCAGCGCGTACCCGCTGCCGGTCATCCGCGACACCTCTAACTTCACCGGCAGCTTCTCAGGCGCCACCGTGTATCGCTCGCCGCCCAGCACCAGCGGATCGATCCGCACGCTCAGCTCGATCCTCCGCCCCTCGCCGGTGCTCAGCCGCAGCCCCTGAAGATCGAACTGGTCAGCGATCGCACTCACCCCTCTCAGGCTAGCGTTCGGCTCCGCGAATCCGACCCCCTCAGCCGGATCCTTTCAGCTCGCGCTTGAGCACCTTGCCAGTCGCGTTCCGCGGCAGCTCCTCTAGGAACACCACCTCGCGTGGCACCTTGTACCGGGCCAAGTGGTTCTTCACGTATTCCTTCACCGTCGCTTCGCTCAGCTGCGCGCCATTGCGCGGTACGACGAATGCCTTCAGCCGCTCACCCCACTCGTCGTCATCCACGCCGATCACCGCCGCCTCCTCGATCTGCCCGTGGTCGGCCAGCAGGTCCTCGACCTCGCGCGGGAACACGTTCTCGCCGCCACTCACGATCATCTCGTCGTCGCGCCCATCGACGAACAGCCGCCCGCCCGCGTCAAAGTGACCGACGTCGCCCGTACTCATCAATCCCCCCACGATCTCCTTGCCGCCACCTCCGGTATAGCCTTCGAACACCAGCTCATTCGCTACGAAGATGCGCCCGCCATACCCGGGCTCGACCTCCTGGCCACGTCTCGTCGAGCAGCTTTACGACCGTCCCCAGCGGCGGCCTTCCCGCGGTTCCCGGCGCCGCGCGCAGGTCCTCTGGCGTGGCGATCGTCGCCCACGCCACCTCCGTGGACCCATACAGGTTGTAGACCACGTCCCCGAACACGTCCATCGCGCGTGTCGCCAGCTCGCCGGGAAGCGCCGACCCGCTGACCGCAATCACCTTCAGCGCGTGCAGGTCATACCGCGCGATCGTCTCGGTTTCCAGCTCCAAGATCCGCTGCAGCATCACCGGCACAACCGCCAGCGCGCTCGCGCGGTGCTGGGCTGCCGCGCGCAGCGTGTCCTCGGGATCGAAGCGCCGGCGCAACACCAGCGTGCTCGCAAGCGGCAGCGCCAGCGTGAAGTGCGCGAATCCCCATGAATGAAACATCGGCGCGGCGATCATCGTCGTCTGCCGTGCCTTCAGCGGGATCTTCGAGAACAGCGCCGCCGCCGGGTCCAGCGACTCGGGCTGTTTGCGCGCTGCGCCCTTCGGCGTACCCGTCGTGCCTGAGGTCAGTATCACCACGCGCCCCTTCTCGCTCGGTGGCTCCAGATCAGAGTCCCCCTCCCTCGCGATCAGCTCCTCCAGCAGCGGAGCGGATGGGGCCTCACCGGGATCACGCCAAGCGACGAAACATTTTCGCCCCGCACGACCCTCGCTCACCAGACCCGCGAACTCCTCGTCGTAGATCAGCACCTTCGGGTCCTCGCGCGTGAGGACATCCGCGATCTGTGGACCCGCGAACGCCGTATTCAAATACAGCGCGTTCGCCCCCACCTTCGAGCACGCCACCGTCGCGTCGATGAACCCGCGGTGGTTGCGACACATGATCGCCACGCCGTCCTGTTCTTCCACCCCCTCCGCCTGCAACGCGCGTGCCAGAGCGTTCGTGCGCCGCTGCACCTCGTCGAACGTCAGCGTCCCCCGCTCGTCAACGATCGCCGCCCGATCCGGATAGCGCACCGCCGAGCCCGTGTACGCGGCCGCCGGTGTCGGTCCCCAGCGGCGCAGCGCCCTTACCGCGCGTACGGCCTTATCAGGGCGCACAGGTGCGATCATGCCGGTGCCCAGCAGCGTCCTCACCACATGCAGCTTGTGCTTTGCCTGTTGCGCGTTCATGCCGCGCGCACCCTACTTGAGCTCAGCCGACCTCTGCCGGTTCGTCCTTACCCTGCAGTCGCTCACGGCCGCGCTGCACAGCGGCGATGAACTTCGAGAGGTTCACCTCAAGCGTGTTCAAGATCTCATCCGCGTAGTCCTCAGCACCGAGGCGGATCTCGCGCTCTCTCGTACGTGCATCCTCGACGATGTCCTCCGCGGCGCGCTCGGCCTGCTTGGTGACCTCCTCCTCGCCCACCATGCGCTCCTGGCGCTCGCGCGCTTCCTTGACGATCCGCTCGGCCTCCTTCTTGGCCTCCGCGAGCATCTCCTGGCGCTCCTTGACGATCCAGCGCGCCTGCTTGATCTCCTCGGGGATCGTCGCCCGCATCTGGTCGAGGATGTCGTAGATCTCCTCCTTGTCCACCCTCACCTGATCGGTCAGGGGCACAGGCTTGGCGTTGTGCACCAAGTCATCCAGCTTGTCGATCAGTACTAGAACATCCATCAGGGTTACCTCCGTGAGGCGCTCCAGCCCCACGATTTGAAATAAAAGCTCGACCTCAGTCTCGCATCCAAGTTCGTCAGCGCCTCAGCTCTTCCTGCAACCTTCTCGCTACCTCGTCGGGGACGAGATCGTCAATCCTTCCCCCGAACGTCGCAAGCTCCTTCACGCCACTCGAGGACAGAAAACTGTACTGCGGGCTGGCCATCAGGTAAACCGACTCTATCCCGGGATCCTGCCGGCGGTTGAGTTGGTTCATCTCCAGCTCGTACTCGAAGTCCGAGATCGCGCGCAGTCCCTTGACGATCGCCTTTGCCCCCACATGCCGCGCAAACTCTACGACGAGCGTGCTGAAAGGCTCGGCCCTCACCCCATCCAGACCCGCGATCGAACGCTCGATAAAGCCCATCCGCTCGTCGATCCCGAACAGCGCCTCGTGCTTGCGCACCGAGCGGTTCACGACCGCCACCACAACTTCATCGTACAGAGCCGCTGCCCTGTAGATCACGTCCAAGTGGCCGTTCGTGATCGGGTCATACGAGCCCGGGCACACAGCGATCGACTTCTCACGCCCGCTCATCGGGTTTCCTCATGCGTGACGGTGGATTGTGATCGATGTATCTCCATAACGCCGCTCCTTCACGATCTCCCAAGGCAGCTCGAGCGGCGCTCGCCGGTCGCTCTCCACGACCACGCGCGCCTTTGGTGCAAGCAGCGGCGCCAGGGCCATTGAGATCTCGCGCCCCAAGTCGCTCGCCCGCCTATAAGGGGGGTCGATCAGCACTAGATCGTACGTCTCCGCGCACGCTCGTGCTCTCCGCAGAGCGCCGAGCGCCTCTCCGCGCCGCACCTCGGCCTCGCCCTCCTGGAGCCCAAGAGCCTCCAGATTGGCTTGCCAGCGCTCTCCAGCGCGCGCCCGTCCCGCTCGACGAACACGGCCCGCTTCGCGCCTCTCGAGAGCGCCTCGATCCCCAGCGCGCCCGTGCCGGCGAAGAGGTCCAGCACCTCCTCCCCCTCTACCCCTGCCGAGCATCGAGAAGACCGCCTCCCGTACCCTCTCAGACGTCGGCCGCGTGATGGCAGTGCCCTTCGGCGCCGTCAGCCGCCTGCCGCCCCAGCGCCCAGCGATCACCCTCACGCCGGAATCGGCTCTAGCACCTCATACCCGGCCGCGTGGGCAAGCGCCTGCCCCAACAGCACGTGCTCGGGCCCCTCGAGCTCCGGATCTTCGGCGACGATTGCCTCCGCCCGCGCTCGCGCTCGCTCCAGCAGCGCCGCATCATCCGGCAGGCACGCCACTTCGAACAGGCGGGCACCCGATTGCCGCGTACCCACCAGGTCGCCCTCGCTGCGCAGCGCAAGGTCGATCTCAGCCAGCTTGAAGCCGTCGGCGTGCTTGACCACCGCACGCAGGCGAGCCGAGGGTGGGTGAGATCCCATCAATAGGCACACCGACCGGTGCTCGCCCCGTCCGATGCGCCCGCGTAGCTGGTGCAGCTGGGAGATACCGAAACGCTCAGCGTTCTCAACCAGCATCACCGTCGCGTTGGGCACATCGATACCCACCTCGATCACCGTTGTGGTGATCAGTACGTCAGCGTCACCACAAGCGAAAGCGGCCATCGCGTCCTGTTTTTCGCGCGAACGCATCTGGCCGTGTAGCAGGACCAGCCGGAATCCTTCCAGCTCACCATGCGACAGGCGCTCGAACTCTGCTGTGGCAGCACGCGCCTCGCTGGAAGACTCCCCAGTCTCTGCACCGGCTGGCGGATCTGCTGCAGGCCCCTCGACGAGCGGACACACCACAAATGCCTGCCGGCCAGCGCTCAACTGCTCGCGAAGGTCCCGATAGGCATGCTTGCGGGCTTGCTCACCGGCCACGATACGGGTCTCGACCGCCTGGCGCCCACGGGGAAGCTCGCGCAAGAAACTCACGTCCAGATCCCCATATCTCGCCAGGGCGAGCGTGCGCGGGATCGGCGTGGCGGTCATATGCAGTACGTGCGGCGCTGCCCGGTCTCCAATCGGTCCATCGCCGGCCGGTGCCTGGGCTCCCTTCCCGTCCAGCGCCGCCCGCTGGCGCACACCGAAACGATGCTGCTCATCGACCACGGCCACGGTCAGTGCCCGGAAGCTGACATCCGGCTCAATCAACGCGTGGGTGCCGACCAAGAGCGGCAGCTCGCCGCTTGCAAGCTTGCCCAAGATGTCCTCGCGCCGGCGCGACGGGGTCGAGCCCGTCAGCAGCGCACTGGGTACCGGCTCGCCGCCGATCAGCCTCTGCACGGTGGCGAAATGCTGCTCGGCGAGCGTCTCTGTCGGCGCCATCAGCGCGGCCTGCCGCCCATGCTCGATTGCGCGCAACATCGCGTACAGCGCCACCACCGTCTTCCCGCTGCCCACCTCTCCCATCAGCAGCCGTTGCATCGGGCGCGCCGTCGCCAGCTCTTTGCGAATCACCTCCACCGCCCTGCGCTGGTCGTGAGTGAGCTCGAACGGCAGGCCGTCTCTCAGCCAGCGCTCGCTCAGCCCCGGCTCCTGGCGACACCGGTAAGCGCTCGTGCGCTCCCGCCTTCTGGCGCGCCGTTTCAGGAACACCAGCTGTGCCAGCAGCAGCTCTTCAAACGCCAGCCGCTCCCGTCCCGCCTCACGATCCCCTGCCGTATGCGGGAAGTGCATCGCCGCCAGCGCGCTACGGCGATCCGGCAGGCCCTCGCTCACCCTCATCGCCGCGGGCAGCGCCTCGGGTACGTGCGCCAGCGCATCCTTCATGCCCCGCACGAGCGTCAATATCTGCGTCGAGTTCACACCCTCCGTCGCCCGGTAGCGGGCGATCTCCCCCGGCGGACCGGTCTCGCCCGGGATTTCGTGGGCGGTTGGGTGGGCATCCAAATCCCCACCGGGCGCATGGTCAGTGACGCTGAATCCCCCGCGCTCGTCGGCCTTGCCATTCAGTAGCAGGCGCGTCCCGGGACCGTAACGCTTCACGAGCCACGGCTGGTTGAAGAACGTCGCGCGCATACTCCCGGTCGCATCGAACACCGTCGCCTGCACCAGCGGCTTCATCCCCCGCCGTCTCACCGGCCGTGCGCTAATCGTTCGTACCTGCACCGCGACCGTCGCCTGCACTCCGGCCTGCAGTGCGTCCACGCTGCGCGCCTCGCGACTGTCCGCAGGCAAGTGCTCCAGCAGCGCACCGACGCTCGTAAGGCCGAGTGCCTCCAGGCCGTCGGCCAGCTTCCCCGCCGGCACATCCAGCGGGTCTTTCAGCCGCGATGGCCTCGGCCAGCGCACAGGCGCCTCGAGCATCTCCTCGCGGCTCAGATGGCTCGTGGACGCGAACGCATGCGGCCCTCGCGGCTCGGGGCACCGGGAGGCTGCGCTTTCCTCCTGCTCAGGGGCTCTCGTGACTGTCACCGTCCTAGACACCTCGCTCGCCCATCATGCACCGCACGCCGGTCGTTACTCCGCGGTCAGCAGCCACCAGTAGGCGGGCTGGCCGCCGTGACGAAGCTCGAGCTCTACTCCTGCGCCGAGGAGCCCGGTGACCTCCTCAGGCGCGAGCGGCGCGTCCTCTCCCGAGAGCACGCTGATCAGCTCCGCGCCATCGGCTAGCGCCTCGAGGACGGCCTTCAGCGTCTCCCCGGGGTCACCCCACGCGATCACCTCGTCGGCCAGGAATCCCACCGCCTCACCGCGACCGAAGCGTCGCTGTGCGTCGTCGCGAGCCGCTTGCGCGACGGCCCCCGTGCGTAGGTGCGTAAGCGCTTGCATCAGCGCCCGCGCATTCTCCTCCACCGTGCGATCCGATACCAGCGCTACCGCGGCGGCGAGCCCTGCCTGCTGGCTGGTGGTGGGCGCCACGAGCACCTGCTTGTCCGATAGCTCGGCCGCGTGCTCAGCCGCCATGATCACGTTGGCGCTGTTTGGCAGCACCACCACCTCCTCGGCCGGCACCTCATGGATCCCTGCCAGCAGGTCGTAGGTGGAGGGATTTAGCGTCGGGCCGCCGTCGATCGTGTGCACACCCAGCTCTCTGAACATCGCCCGAAGCCCGTCGCCGCTGACCACCGCCACCGCTCCGCAGCGCACCCTCGGGACATCGGCCAAGGACCGGCCCGCGACCTGTCCTCCGTTAGCGACAGGAGCCCCTCGATGAGCGCCAGCAACGCCGTCGGAGAGCCGTCCCTCGAGCTCGCTCATCTGCAAGCGCATATCCGCGACATCCAGACGTGACACCTCGCCCGCCTCAGCGAAGACCGCTGTCGCTCGCTCCGGCTCATCGGTGTGCACGTGCACCTTCAGCGTCGTTGCATCCCCCACCACCAGCACCGAGTCGCCGAGCTCCTCCAGCGGCGCGATGAAGCGCCCTGCGCTCAGCCCAGTTCCGGTGACGGCAAAGTTGGTGCAGAAGCGATACGTGCTCGAGCGATGCTCGGGATGACTGATGCGTGCGGGCGCATGGTGATCGAGCTCGGGCGGATCGTCACCGCGCAGCGCCGCCACGACACCGGCGAAGATGATCGTCAGCCCATAGCCACCTGCGTCGACCACCCCCGCGTCGCGCAGCGCCGCCAGCAGCTCCGGACCGCGCTTGACCGACTCTTGCCCTGTCCTCACCGCTCGCTCCAGCGTCGCGGCGATCGCCGCATCCTGCAGCTCCGGCTCCGCCTCGGGGTCCAAGCGCGAATCCTCCGGACTGTGCGCCAGGTCGGTCACGATCTGGTGGGCCATCTCGCGCGCCACCGTCAGGATCGTGCCCTCCGCGGGTTCGCGCACCGAGGCATAGGCGCGGTCTGCGGCGTTGGCCAGCGCCGCGCCGATCAGTGCCGCGTCGATCAGCTCGCCCGGCCGGCTGACCAGCTCCTCGGCCGCGCCGCGAATCAGCTGAGAGAGGATCACGCCGGAGTTACCGCGCGCCCCTAGCAGCGCTGCGCGGGCGACCGATTGCACGATCTCCTCACGCCCGATGTCGTCGATCGTGCGCTCCCCGTCACTCCCCAGCAGCTGGTCGAGCTCCGCCAGCACCGCGCGCAGCGTGAGCGCCATGTTGTCGCCGGTGTCCCCGTCGGCGACCGGAAACACGTTCAGGTCGTTGACCTCCTCGCGACGCGATTCCAGGTGCGCCAGTGCCCCCGCCACCGCGGCGCGAAAGCGGACCAGATTGGTATCGGTCACGGTGACACCTCTATCACCTCAGCCGGGCGCTCACCGGTGAGCGCCCCTCGCACGGCCGTTGCAACGCTCTTCAGAGAGCCTTCGTGACCTTGCCGGCTTTCAGGCAGCGGGTACACACGTAAACGCGCTTGGGCGCCTTGCCCACGAGGATCCTCACCTTTTGCAGGTTCGGGTTAAAGCGCCGCTTGGTGGCGACCATCGAGTGGCTGCGGCTCTGGCCGAAGGCCGGACCCTTTCCGCAGCTGTGACAAACCTTTGCCATATGGCCCGCAGTCTAGCCGGTCCGAAAAAAGAGGGGCCCGGCTCGGCGGCCTACAGCCGCCTGCGCCACCGGTCCGAAAAAAGAGGGGCCCGGCTCGGCGGCCTACAGCCGCCTGCGCCACCCTCTCTAGGCCAGCTCACGCCGCAGCGCCGCCATCCGCAGCACAGCCTCAGCGGCGTGGCGGCCCTGATCGCGCTTTCCGCCCCCGGTGCGCGCCAGCGCCTGCTCCATCGTCGCGCACGTCAGCACGCCGAAGCCACACGGCACCCCGGTGCTCAGCTGGACCTCCTGAATACCCCGGGCCGTCTCGGCGCAGACGAACTCGTAGTGGTCGGTCTCGCCCTTGATTACCGCGCCCAGGCACGCCACGCCCGCGAAGCGCCCGGACCGCGCGGCGTAACTCGCGGCGAGCGGGAGCTCGAACGCCCCCGGCACCTCGAACACCTCCACGCCCGTCTCACCTGCCAGCGCGAACGCCTCCATCGCCCCCGCCAGCAGGCGCTCGGCCAGCTGTTCGTAGAAGCGCCCGATGACGATCGCGTATGAGTCGCTCACTGCTTGCCCTCGGCATCACTGCGACCGGCCCGGTCCTGCTCGCGCTCGGCGTGCAGTAGTTCCTCGTCGAGGTTCAACCCCTGGTGGTGCAGGGTGTGCCCCATGCGCCGCGCCTTCGTGCGCATGTACTCCTCGTTGTGCACGTTCGGGGCGTGCTCGATCGGGATCTGGGCGCTCACCGACAGCCCGTAGCCCTCCAGGCCTCGAATCTTCTTGGGGTTGTTCGTGAGGATCCTGATCGACGAAAGCCCGAGATCCACCAGAATCTGGGCGCCAATCCCATAGTCACGCAGGTCTGCGGGCAGCCCGAGGCGCTCGTTGGCTTCGACCGTGTCCAGGCCGTCCTCCTGCAAGCGGTAGGCGCGCAGCTTGTTCAAGAGCCCTATCCCGCGCCCCTCTTGGGAGAGGTACAACAGCACCCCCTGGCCCTCCTGCTCGATCATTGACAGGGCGGACTCCAACTGCTCGCCGCAATCGCAGCGCAGCGAATGAAACACATCACCGGTGAGGCACTCTGAATGCACTCGCACAAGCACGCCCGGTTGCCCTGAGACATCCCCCTTGACCAGCGCCACATGGTGCTTGTCGTCGACGAGCGAGCGGTACCCAACCGCCTCGAACTCGCCAAAAGCTGTGGGCAAGCGTGTGGCCACGACCCGTTCGACGAGCTTGTCGTGGCGCCGGCGGTAGGCGATCAGGTCGGCCACGGTGATCATGCGCAGCCCGTGACGAGCGCAGTAGCCGACCAGGTCCGGCACGCGCGCCATCGTGCCGTCGTCGTTCATCACCTCGCAGATCACGCCAGCTGGATTCAGGCCCGCGAGCCGCGCGAGGTCAACGGCGGCCTCGGTCTGCCCCGCCCGCTCGAGCACCCCACCGGCGCGACTCTTCAGCGGAAAGACGTGACCCGGCTGAACGAGATCCCGCGGCACGCTCTCGGGATCGATCGCGACCTGGATCGTATGCGCGCGATCGTGCGCTGAGATGCCTGTCGTGACGCCCTCGCGCGCCTCAACCGAGACGGTGAACGGCGTTTCGAACGACGATTCGTTCTTCGCCGCCATCAGGTCCAGCCCGAGCTCGTCGCAGCGCTCAGCGCTCAGCGACAGGCAGATCAGCCCCCGCCCCTCTTTCGCCATGAAGTTGATCGCCTCGGGCGTCGCGAACTGCGCCGCGAGCGTCAGGTCACCCTCGTTCTCGCGATCCTCGTCATCGCAGACGACGACCATCTTGCCTTGGCGAAAATCCTCGATCGCCTGCTCGATCGTGGCAAACGGGGTCGTTGTGGTGGTCTCGCTCATCTTCTTCTCTCCAGTAGTCGCTCTACGTGCTTGGCCAGCACATCAACCTCCAGGTTGACCCGATCACCGACGGCTGCCGCTCCGAGGTTCGTTTGCTTCAGTGTCTCCGGTATCAGCGAAACCTCGAAGCCATGCTCGCGCAGGGCGCTGACCGTCAGGCTGACGCCGTCCACTGCGACCGAGCCCTTCTCCACCAGGTAGCGCTCCAGCGCCGGGCCGGTGCCGATCGCGAGAACGCGCGCGAAGCCCTCTTCGCGCAGCTCGCTGACCGTACCCATGCCATCGATGTGGCCTTGCACGACATGCCCGCCGAGGCGATCCGTGGCCCGCAGCGGCAGCTCGAGGTTTACTCGCGCGCCGGCGCCAAGTGCCCCCAGCGTGGAACGCTCGAGCGTCTCGATCATCGCCTCCGCCTGAAAGCCGCCGTCGCGAATCTCAGTCGCGGTGAGGCACACGCCATTGACGGCGATCGAGTCCCCCTCGCCGAGCTCGCCCGCTAACCGCGTGTCGATCTCAAGCGTGGCGCCCGCGCCGTCCAGCTCGAGCGCGGTCACGCTGCCCACGTCCGCGATCAGCCCCGTGAACATCTCCTCACCACTCACGCAGCCGCGCGGAGATCAACAGGTCCTCGCCGACGCGCTCGCAGTCGAAGGTGAGCGCGCGCAGCGCCTCCGAGATCTGCTCGACCCCCTTGCCCTCCAAGGGATCGCGAGCCGCGCTTCCGCCCAGCAGCAGCGGTGCCAGGAACAGGCGGATCTCGTCGATCTCGCCCGCGTCCAGGAACGCTCCCGCGAGATGTGGCCCGCCCTCCAGCAGCATTGCGGTGACACCCAGCCCCCCCAACTGCTCAAGCCCCGAGCGGACCCGCGCCGGCTCGTTCTCGCCGGTGGCCACCAGCACCTGTACCCCGGCCGCCTCCAGCGCGTCGGTGTCCGCCCGCGGCGCCGCCCGCGAGACCACCACCGTGAGCGGTATCTCAGCGGCCGCGGCCACCAGCTGGGAGGTGGGCGGCAGTCGCGCGAGCGAATCGAACACCACGCGCCGTGGCTGGTGGGGCAACTCCGCCGCCGCCAGCCCTTCCGGCCGCGCCGTCAGCCGCGGATCGTCCGCCAGTGCCGTGCCGATGCCCACGACCACCGCGTCGACCGAGGCCCGCCAGCAATGGGCCAGCTCACGGCTGTCCTCGCCGCTGATCCACTGAGAGTCGCCTGTGCGAGTCGCGACCTTGCCGTCCAGCGTCATCGCGGACTTGAAGAGCACCCATGGGTGCCCAACACGGGCGTGCTTACGGAAAGCCTGGTTGAGCAACCGCGCGCGCGCTGCGAGCTCACTGTCAGCGAGCAGTACCTCCACGCCCTCGTCGCGCAGAATTCCCAAGCCGCGGCCCGAGGCCTTCTCGGTGGGATCGTCAGAAGCGACGAACACCCGCTTGATCCCCGCCTGCAGGATCGCATCGGTGCATGGTGGTGTCTTGCCCTCGTGACAGCACGGCTCCAGCGATACATACAGCGTCGCTCCGCTCAGATCCGCCACACCACACGCCTCGATCGCGTTGATCTCCGCGTGTACCCCGCCGAACTTTTCGTGCCAGCCCTCGCCCAGCACCTCGCCGCCGCGAGCGACCACAGCACCCACCACTGGATTGGGCTTGACCGCGCCGAGGCCGTTGCCGGCCAGTTCGATCGCCCGCGCGAGATGCGCCTTATCGGTGTCTGTGCAGGTGGTCATGTGTCCATCCAGGATAACCCTGCTCAGTGTGCGCACCGTCCGCCGTGGAGCCGGTAGACGGTCATCTCCGGTCCGGGACGGTCGTAGGCGAGCGGGTAGAAGTCAAAGCTCCAGTCGAAGTCAAAAGGTACGGAATCCCGCCCACCCCGTCCTTGCGAGTACGGCGAGGCGCGGTAGGCGACTTCGCCCTGCCTGGCCAGCGCCGCGTAGTAGGCGATTGCCTGGGGCACCGCCTTCGGGTCGGCATACGCACGCCCCGACTGCGTGGTGCCACTCACCACCCAGCAGTAGGAATGCCGCTCGTAGTAGCCGATCAGCGCGGGGCTGAGCGTGCGCTCGTAGTCCTCGATCCCCACTTCATTCCTAGCGCCCGGTTCGAGCCCACCGCTGGCAGAGATCCTCGACAGCGTCGAGGGGTACTTGCTCCATCGTTTGCCCCACGCGTCGGGTGCGACCGGCTCGACCACGATGGGTGTGCCGGCGGGAATGTGAGCCACCATCCACGCTCGCGTCAGGTTGCGCGTATCGGCGCGTGCGAGCACCTTTCCCGAGTGCACTGTGTACACAAGTCCCTGTACGAGCAGCACCAGGATGAGCAACGCGGTGAGCGCTAGCCGAAACTGGGACTCGTGCCGAAGGCGCGTGTCACCCGGCTTCGGTCGCAAGCGCGGTGCCTGGCGCACCGCTAGGCCCGCCAGCTGCAGCGCGAACAGCGCAGCGAGCAGACATACGATTGGGAAGACGGGCAATAGCCAGCGCCCGAAATAACGTCCCTGCAATCCCATGAATGCGAGATACAGAAGCGGCGCGGGCACGAGCAGCCAGCCGAGTGTCCGCTCCCGGCGCCACACGCTCAGCGCGCCCCCCAGCGCAGCCAGCGCGGGCACCCAGCCGAGCCCCCACGTGAGTGACCACAAGTAGTAGGCAAAGCCACCGTCTTTGGGCGCGCCCAGCTTGCCCTGGGCTTCGGCGGAGAGCGTCGACTGATGCACCAGTCCTGAATGGAAGCTCTTGAAGTCGAGCAGCGCGTAGGGGTTTGCGATCAGAAACGCGGCGAGCGCTGCGCCACCCGCGAGCGCGATCCCGCGCAGTGCGCTGCGGCCGGCGTCCGGCTGAGCCTGCAGGTAGCGCGCGGCGAGCGCTGCCGCGAACGGCACGAGCACGATCCCGGACGTGTACTTAGTTGCACAGGCCAGCCCCAGACCGGCGCCCGCCAGCAGGTAGTCCCGCCCCCGTCCTTTGCGCAACACACCAGCGCTTCCCAGCAGCGAGAGCGTCAGCGGCGCGAGCGCCGGCACATCGTTCAGCGCAAGATGGGCGTAGAACACCGGCAAAAATGCGACTGCCTCTATCGCTGCCGCCAGTAGGCCCACACCGCGCCCAAACAGGCGCGCGCCCGTCGCATACAACAGCCACAGTGCCGCCGCGCCGAGCACGGCGGCCGCGACGCGCGCAAGCGTGTACACGTCCCCGGGGTGCGCATCGAAGGCGTGGCGCACGCCGGCTGAGCCTCCGTACCACAGCGCGAACAGGTAGTGCAGCACGTACGTGAACGCCGGCGGGTTGGCGAAGTAGTGCGGGTTCAGGCTGTGCTGTTCGAACATTTTCACCGCATGGGGCACGAAATGGCCGGCCTCGTCGGCGTTGTATGCGTACGGCAGCCCCTCACCGATACCCCACAGACGCAGCCCCAGGCCACCCACGAGCACGGCCGCCAGCCCCGGCCACGCCCACCGGCGGGGAATCTCAGCAGTTGCCATAGATCGCGTAATAGCGGCTCACGTAGATGCGCTTGAAGCCCGCAAGCGGAACCTGGTCGCGCGGGTCATCGCCCACATCGACGATCGCCTCGAAGAACACCGCGCTGCCGAGCGGATAGACCGCGACGCTCCCGCGGCGGATGCGGTTCTCGAGCGTGTGCGAGTGCTTGGTGACATCTGCGCGCGCCTGGCTGCGCGCCACGATGTCGTGCTGACCGGTGCTGTCGAGGATCCAGCGGGCATCCGGAATCAGCTTGTTGTTGGGAAGCGACAGCAATGGACAGCGCCGAAGTTCGGCCTTCACCGCGGGTGCGCGCAGCGCGACCGTGAGGCCCTTGTGGAAGTCCTCGTGGTATGCGAGCGTCGTGCGCAGGCTGGACAGGCTCAGCGTCGTGGCCGCCGAGGCCGCGCCGTAGGCGAACAGGGCGGCCGCACCGGCCATCCAGATGCGGCGCATGATCGTGCCCGGCTCGAGCATCGCCCAGCCGCCTATAGCGACCGCGCAGAACAACAGCAGCATGACCGCCGCGGCCATCAGGTAACGATCGATCACCGATGCCCCGCCCGCACCCTCCAGCACGAACACACCGAGCAGCAGCAGGAGCGCAGCCAGCGGCGTACGCACGCGCCGTGGGGTGAGCCAGATCGCGAGCGGGATGCCCGCCAGCGCGCCGAGCAGCACGGGCAGCTTGTCGATCCGTACGGCGAATGTCCACACTGAGCTGAGCACGCTGGAGAGCCCCTGCGTGCGCCCGAGTTCCTGCGCCAGCCCAGCAGTCGAGTTCAGCGAGTAGAACGGCTTGCCCGTCACGATCAGATCGACGAGCACCCACACGACCGGCCCGATCGCCGCCAGTGCGAGGTATCTGAGGCTCCTGGCGAGCGATCTGCGGCCGGCCTTGCGCGGCCAGGAGCACCACAGCCAGTAGACGCCTGCCAGCAGCCAGGCGTCGGGGCGCAGCAGGCCGGCCGCAGCAAGCATGACGAGAACCGGTGTGCCGCGGCGTGGCTTTTCGACCTCTAGGACGACTGCCCAGACGATCAGCGCTACATAAGTGATGTCCAGGTAACCCTGTGCAGCGAGGTTCTCGAGGAAGAAGCGGCTCAGCACCAGCAGCCCCGCGACGAGGCCCACTACTGGACCAAAGCACAGCCGTCCGAGACGGTACATGCCAGCGACCAGCGCGACGTAGGAGCCGATCGAGCCCAGCACCATCAGACGCGCCCCGCCCTGGCCGAAGATCGAGCAGAACATGCCGAAGGCGATCGCCAGCGGATGCTCAGTCGGGCCACGATAGACGTGGAAGTCGGGCAGGTGGAAGTGCAGCAGGTCACGACCCCACAACAGTGCGTAGAAAGAGTCGTACGTCGGGTAGGTCGGGTAGACGAAGTAGCCGATCAGCGCGCCGGCGCACATCACGGCGAAGGCGAGCTTCGCCCATGTCACAGCCCGGGCGTCACGTGGCCGAGCCGGCAGCAGCGAGCTCAGTTGCAGCCGGGTGAGCGTCGCGCCTCCCATTGCGCGCAGAGCCTATCCTCCACCCATCAAGCTCATCATCCAGATCCCAAGCTTGAGCAGGAGGGGGACAGGTCCCCCTCCAGACCACCCCCCGTCATGACCAGGCTTTCGCCCAAATGAAGCTCATCATCCAGATCCCATGCTTCAACGAGGCCAGCCAGCTCCCGCGAACGCTCGCGGAGCTGCCCAGCGAGGTCGAGGGCTTCGACGTCGTCGAGCGACTGGTGATCGACGACGGCTCGACTGACGAGACGATCGCGGTCGCCCGCGCGCTGGGCGTCGAGCATCTCGTGCGCCTGACAAATAACAAGGGCCTGGCCACCGGCTTTCAGGCCGGCATCGACACGGCCCTGAAGCTCGGCGCCGATGTGATCGTCAACACCGACGCCGATAACCAGTACTACGGTCCTGATGTCGCACGGCTCGTGCGCCCGATCCTCGAGGGACGAGCAGACATGGTGGTCGGCGATCGCGAGGTGACGAACGTCGAGCACTTCTCGCCACTGAAGAAGGCACTGCAACGGCTCGGGTCGTGGGTGGTACGCCAGGCATCCTCGACCTCGGTGCCCGATACAACCTCCGGCTTTCGCGCCTACAACCGCGAGGCCGCGATCCAGATCATGGTCGTCTCACGGTTCACTTACACCCTGGAGACGATCATCCAGGCCGGCAAGCTGCTCGTCGCGATCGATCACGTCCCGGTCCGCACCAACCCGAAGACGCGCGAGTCGCGCCTGTTTCCCTCAATGGGCGCCTACGTGCGGCGCAACGCGATCTCGATCTTCCGCATCTACGCGCAGTACGAGCCGCTGCGCGTGTTCTGGAGCCTCGCAGCGCTGATTGGGGTGGTATCGCTCGCCGTCTGGATCCGTTTCATCGTCGCCTACGCCGACGGCAGCGGCAAGGGCCACGTGCAGTCGCTGATCCTCGGAGCCGTGCTGTTCATCGCGGCCGTCGTGCTGTTCGCGCTCGGGGTGATCGGCGACCTGCTCGCCGCCCAGCGCGTGATGACGCAGAAGACCTTCGAGCGCGTGCGGCGGATTGAGCTCGAGCTGCACGTGGCGCCATCACACTACGAACCCGGAGCCAGACCGGATCCCGCCCAACCCGGCCCGCGCGAGGCGGTGCGCCTGTGAGCGGCGGCGTCACCGTCTCCCACGAGGGGATAGTCACCGGCAACACCTACGACAAGTACGGCTCCACCAACCCGCTGGTGCGGCGCATGATGACCGGCTTCGAGCGTGCGCTCGATGAGCTTCTCACGAGCGCCGAGCCTCACTCGCTGCTCGACGTTGGTTGCGGTGAGGGAGTGCTCGTGCACCAGTGGGCGCAGCGCCTGGGAGAGCGGCGCGTCGTCGGGATCGACCTGGAGGAGCAGTCGATCCAGGCCGGCTGGTCACAGCGGCAGGCGCCCAACCTCGAGTACCGCGTGATGCGCGCCGAGAACCTGCCGTTCGCAGAGAACGAGTTCGACCTGGCCACAGCGATCGAGGTACTCGAGCACGTCCCCGACCCCGAGCACACGCTCGCCGAGATGGCGCGCTGCGCCGAGCGCCACCTGCTCGTCTCGGTGCCGCGCGAGCCGCTGTGGCGAATGCTCAACATGGCCCGTGGCGCCTACCTGCCCCAGCTAGGCAACACCCCCGGGCACATCAACCACTGGTCCAAGCGCTCGTTCGGAAAGCTGCTCGCGCGCTACGGCGAGGTCGTGCAGGCGCGCTCGCCGTTCCCCTGGACGATGATGCTTGTCCGGCTCTAGCGCGCCCGTGACGGAGCGGCCGTCCGGGCACAAGGAGCGCTCTTATGGAAGCGGCGCGCGGATCCTGTCGATCGGCATCGCCTCCACCGGGCTTCTCACGTTCGCGTACTTCTCGATCGCGAGCCACGTGCTGGGCGAACAGCCCGCGAAGCGGATCGACCTGTTGTGGTCGGTGATGTTCGTGATCATCTCCGTGATCTACCGGCCGATCGAACAGCTGCTCTCGCGCACGATCGCCGAACGCCGCGCACGCGGCCAAGAGCAGCACACCTTGCGCGTGCCGATGCTGATCCAGGCGACGTTCGCCCTGATCTTCCTGGCGACGGCGCTGGTACTGCACGACGAGCTCCTGGACAACGTCTTCGAACATCAGCAGGTCCTCTACGACGTGCTCCTCGCTGGCACGCTCGCCTACGCCGCCAGCTACTTCGCGCGCGGCTGGCTTGCGGGACATCAGCGCTTCGGCCTGTTCGGCGGACTCGTGCTGATGGAGTCGGTCTCGCGCGTCAGCTTCGCGATCGCCGTGGCGATCGGCATCGCCAGCGGGCAGACGGCCGTCGCGCTCGGAATCGCCGCCGCGCCGTTGGTATCGCTGGTCGTAGTGCCGGCCGCGTTCGCGCGCACACGCGCCGAGCGCGCCCGTGGAGAGGAGGAGTCCGGCGGCGGTCACGAGGACACCCTCGCCGCGGCGATCACCGTGGACGAGGCCGATGTGGCGCTCGCCGGGGTGGGTGGGGTCCGATTTAAGGGCGTGCAGGAGACGGCCGCCCACGACGGTCTCTCGCTGCGCCGCGGGGGCGGCTTTGCCGTGTGGGTGTCGGGAATCATGCTCTCCGAGCAGACCCTGCTGAACGCGGCCGTCCTGACTGTCGATGCAACGGCGGCCAACCGTGCGCTCGCCGGGATCGTGTTCAACGTGCTGTTGATCGCGCGCGCGCCGCTGCAGCTGTTTCAGGCGATTCAGACGTCGCTGTTGCCGCATCTCACGGGACTGGAGGCGACCGCCGGACACGAGGCGTTCGCGCGCGCGATCCGCACGACCGTGCTCGCGATCCTCGCGTTCGCCGCCGTGGTGACGCTCGCCCTGCTCGTCGCCGGCCCGTTCGCGCTGCGCCACGTGTTCTTCGGCCAGCACTACAACTACAAAGGCACCGGCCTTGCGCTGATCGGCATCGGCATGGGCCTGCACCTCTGCTCCGGAGCGCTCAACCAGGCCGCCCTCGCGCGCGACCGGGCGGGCGCCGCCGCCGGCTGCTGGCTGTTGGCCGCGGCGCTCTTCGTCGCCTGGATGCTGCTGCCAGCGATCTCCGAACAGCTGCTGCGTGCGGAGGTCGGCTACGCGGGCGCGACCGCGGTGCTGGCGCTCGCGCTCACCGCCCTGTACCGGCAGGGCACACGCCAGCTGCAGGCGAGCGCGGCGCCCTAGCGTCAGATCGCCTGGACGGCCTCGGCGATCGCCCTATAGGCCTCTCCCGGATCCTCCGCGCCGAAGATCGCCGAGCCAGCGACGAACACGTTCGCACCGGCCGAGCGGCACGCCGGCGCGGTATCAGGCGCGATCCCGCCGTCAACCTCCACCGCGACGTGCTCGCCGGCGATTGCCCGCACGCGTGGCAGCTTGTCGAGCGAGTGCTCGATGAAAGCCTGTCCGCCCCACCCGGGGTTGACCGTCATGCACAGCGCCAGCTCGATCTCGCCCGCCACCTCCGCCAGCGCACCGACCGCTGTGCCGGGGTTGATCGCCACGCCCACGCAGGCGCCGTTCCCGTGCGCGATGTCCGCGGCGTAGGCGAGGTGCGGCGTGGCCTCCGCGTGGAACGTCACCGAGTCCGCACCCGCCTTCACGAAGTCGGCGATCTGCCGCTCAGGCCGCTCGATCATCAGGTGCACGTCGAGTATCGCTCCCGCCTCGTGCGCCTGCGAGGCAATGCCCTCGACGACGACCGGCCCCAGCGTGATCGGCGGCACAAAGTGCCCGTCCATTACGTCCACATGAATGATCCGCGCCCCGGCATCGAGCACCTCTCCTACCTGCTCGCGCAGCCGCGCGAAGTCGGCGGAGAGGATCGAGGGCGCCACACGCACGCTCCGCAGCAGCTCCTTCGAAGAGGCGCTCATATTGGCTGGAGCATGCTGTCGCCGCAGTTGTTGCACTTGACGAGCGCCGTCGAGGACATGCGCACGATCGTCGAATGCTCACCGCAGTTCGGACACACCGACGTCAGCTCGAAGCGGTGCAGGCAGTAGACGCAGCGATAGCGTCCCGGCAGGTTGGTGGCGCGCAGCCACGGCTCGCCGCAGTTCGGGCACTTGGGCCCGAGGTCGACCTGCGCGCTGCCAGGGGTTCCCTCGTTAGCCATTGCACTCAACTCCGGCGCAGCCGGGCGATGAAGAAGCCGGCTGTCAGGTCGCGGTGAGGCAGCGTCTGCGCGAGCTCCGTGTCGAGGCTGAAGTCGGGGTGGGAGTCCAGGAAGGCGGCGATCAGGCGCTCATTCTCTATCGAGGAAATGGTGCACGTAGAGTAGACCAGCACGCCATCCGGACGAAGCGCCGCGGCGCCAGCCGCGAGGATCGCCGCTTGCAGGCCCGTCATCTCCTGCACATGCTCCGGGGTTACCCGCCAGCGCAGGTCGGCGCGCGCCTGCAGCGTTCCCAGACCCGAACACGGCGGATCGACCAGGACCCGGTCGAACACCGCCCCCTCCGGACGTTCCCCGGCGGCGTCAGCGACCTCGACGCTAACGTTGGAGGCATGCAGCCGCTGCGCGGTCCGCGCCAGCGCACCCGCCCGCCGCGGGTTGCGCTCGACCGCCACCACCTCTCCCTCGCCCTCCATCAGCGCTGCCAGATGTGTGCTCTTGCCACCGGGCGCCGCGCACAGGTCGAGCACCTGCTCGCCCGGACGCGGGTCGAGCGCCCGCGCCACTTTCATCGCGGCGCGCGACTGCGCCAGGAACGCCCCCGCCCGCCACGCGGCGAGTCGTGGGCATCGAATGGGCCCTCCAGCACCAGCGCTTCGGGAGTGTCGGGGTCGGTGTGTGTGGCCACCGGTAGTTCGCTCGCCAGCGTTGCCGTGTCAGTGACCAGCGTGTTCACACGCAGCGCCACCTCGCCCGGCTCGTTGTCGTAGGCCATCAGCGCACGGGCGTCGCTGGCCCCCAGCTGCTCCCACCACAATCGCGCGATCCACTCCGGATGGGAGTGCTTGACCGCCGCCTGCGAGGCGTCTGGTCGCTCAGCCCCTCCAGCAGTGCAGCGCCCTCGCGTGTGCCCCTGCGCAGCACAGCATTGACCAGGCCATGACCGCCGCGCGCACCTCCCTTTGCCAGCTCCACTACGTCCGCCACGACGGCATGGTCGGGCGCTCCGCTCAGGTACAGCAGCTCATACAGTCCCAGCCGCAGCGCGGCCAGCAGCCGCGCGTCCAGCTGGTCCGGTGGGCGCTCGGCGAGGCGCCCGATCAGATAGTCGAGCGTGTCCTTGCGTTGCACCGCCCCATAGAGCAGGCGCATCGCCAGTGCCCGGTCGCGCGTGTCGAGCTCCTTCGCCTCGCCTGCAAGGCACGGTCGGCGTAGGCGCCGTCCTCGAAGACCCTGCGCAGTACAGCGTAGGCGCAGACTCGTGCCTTAGCAGGCATGTCCACGCAGGTAGGCAGCCGCGTCCATCGGACGACCGCCCGGCGGTTGCACCTCCAGCAGCTCGAGCGCCCGGTCACAAGCGCCGTACAGCAACCTTCCCGGGACGGTGCTCAGCGTTCTCCGCCGGCGTGCCGTCTCTGCCGCGTCACGCGCGCGGTGCACGCCCAGCAGCGTCCCGTCCGCGAGCGCGATGCGCGCGCCGATGTGCGGATGCAGCGCACGTACGACACGCTCGAGCTCACTCGCGGGAAGGGCGGGATCGAGCAGACGGTCCTCCGGGCCGATCTTCTCGGCGTAGGTGACCTGCGCCTCGTCCTGCTCGACAAACGTCGGCGATTCGCCCGTCGACGAGGAGATCGAACGTTCTCACGAGCAGCTCGCCGCCGAGCACCTGCAGGCGCGTGGCGAGCGATCCGTATGTGTCCTGCGGGTCTGTCGGCTCATCGCTGGTGAGACACACCGGCCCGCTGTCGAGACCCGCGGTGAGGCGCATGATCGACACGCCGGTGTGCTCGTCACCGGTCATGATCGCGCGCTCGATCGGCGCCGCCCCACGCCAGCGCGGCAGCAGCGATGGGTGCACGTTCAGCAACTCGTATTCGGACAGCAGCGGCTCCTTGATCAGCGCCCCGAAGGCGCAGCACCACCACCGCTTCTGGACGGGCCTGCGACGATCCGCTCGGTGACCGCGGCTCATTCACACTCTCCGGCTGCTCCAGAGGGATTCGCAGCGAGTTTGCGCCGCTCGGCGACCGGTGGAGAGGCCACCCGTCGCCCCCGGCCCCGAGGCCGGTCGGGGCGACTCAGCACCAGCGCTGGACGATGATCGCTCGCGGCCAACCGCTCGAGCACGGCGGCCGCAAATTCGGAAGTGCCGAGGAAGACGATGCGCAAGATGGGCGTCGGACGACCCGCCGCTAGGCGAGACTCGCGTCCGGGACGGCGCTCGCCGTGCTCCGTGGCGTCGCTCGTACCGCGATTGCGCCGCGCCGTCTCCTTGCCTCGCGCATCGCGCCGCGCCGAGATGTGGATGCGAGAATCGCGCGACCCCGTTGAGATGGTCAGTCTCGTGCTGGATCACTCGCGCCTCGAACACCCTCGGCCTCGATCTCGCAGCTGCTGCCCGCCTGTCATCCTGCGCGCTGACCCTCACCTGTGCCGGGCGCTCGACCTCGACGTGCACCCCTGGCAGGCTCAGACATCCCTCTTCTGCCGTCTCCAGCTCATCGCTCTTCCACTCGAGGACGGGGTTGACCACCGCCGTCAACGGGTCCTCGGGGTAGGCCCGATAGACAAACACCCGGTGGAGCACGCCGAGCTGCGTGGCGGCGAGCCCGACACCTAGCGCGTCTCCCATCAACTCGCCCATGCGTTCGATCTCCTGCTTGAGCACATCGTCAAAGCGCTCCACTGGTAGTGAGGTGGAGCGCAGGACGGGATCGCCCAGCTTGCGTACGTGGCGAAGCGCCGCGTCGCGACGCGCTCGTGTCTCAGGATCGAGCTCCTTGGGCGGCTCCTCAGCCTCCTGCTCGGACTCAATCAGCTCGTCTGTCTCGGTCATTACGACCTAAGTTTATTGTGGGTCGACATCTACGCTGAAGCTCACACTCGCGTGCTCGCGCGCGGCCGCTACGTGCCGGACGGCCTCCCCCACCGCGTGTACGGCTCCACGGCGCTCGGCCGCCTTCAGCACCAGCACCTGACGCTCGCGGCCTCGCAGGCGAAACAGCGCTGCGGGACCGAGAATGCTTGGGCCGTTCTCACCGAAGGTGTCGCTCAGGTGCTCGCGCAGCATCTGCGCCGCCGCTCGCGCCGGGCCGGGCTCCACTGCGGCACACACGATCCTGATCAGGTGCGAGAAAGGCGGATAGCGGAGCGCCTCACGCCGTTCCAGCTCGCCCGCGAGGAAACCGTCTGAGTCGTGACGGGAGGCATGCACGATTGCACGCGCCTGCGGAGCGAGGCTCTGTACGAGCACGCGGCCCTCGCTACCGCGCCCGACGCGACCCGCGAGCTGGGCGATCAGCGCAAACGTGCGCTCCTCCGCGCGGAAGTCCGGAAAGCGCAAGGTGGCGTCGGCGTCGAGCACGACCCCAAGTGTCACGTCGCGGAAGTCGTGCCCCTTGGCGACCATCTGGGTGCCGATCAAGACCCCTGACGGCGCTGCCTCGAAGCGGCGCAGCAGCGCTCCCACGCCGCCCTCCTTCCCGTCCGCTACGTCCGCGTCCAAGCGAAACACGGGGAAGCTCCCGTCATCGAGCGCGGCCGCGAGGTCGTGCTGCACGCGCTCTGTGCCCGCGCCGTGGCGCGCCACCGCTGTAGAGGAGCAATCACCACAACTCGCCGGTACGCCTTCACGATGCCCGCAGTGGTGACACGCGATGTAGCCCTCGCTGCGGTGCAGCACCAGCGCCACGTCGCAGTCGGGGCAACTCCACACCCGCCCGCAGGAACGGCACGACAGGAAGTTTGACCAGCCACGGCGGTTGAGCAGCACCATCGCCTTTCCACCCGTGCTGCGTACCCCGGCGAGCGCATTGGCGGTCAATGGGTGCAGCCCGTTCACCTCTCCGCGCATGTCGAGTATCTGCACCTCCGGCAGCGGGCGGCCGTCGACGCGGCCGGGCAGGCGCAGCGGGCGGGGCGCCGCGAACACGCTCTCTGGCCGCGGGGTGGCGCTGCCCCAGGATCAAGAGCGCCCCACAGCGCGCGGCACGCTGCACCGCGACATCGCGGGCGTCGTAGCGCGGGTCGCCCTCATGCTTGTAGGAGGCGTCGTGCTCCTCATCGACGACGATCAAACCGAGGTCTTCGATCGGTGCGAACACCGCCGAGCGGGGGCCGACGCACACCCGTGCCTCCCCTGTGCGCAGGCGCCGCCACTCCTCATAGCGCTCGCCTGGACGCAGCCGTGAGTGCAGCACCGCGACGGTGTCACCGAAGCGTTCTGAGAAGCGCCCCACGATCTGTGGAGTCAGCGCGATCTCCGGCACGAGCACGATCGCGCCGCGTCCCTGCCCTAGCGCGGTCGCAGCGGCCCGCAGGTAGATCTCTGTCTTGCCAGATCCGGTGACCCCATGCAGCAGCCGCCGCGCGGCCGTGCGCGCCATGAGCGCCGCCGTGATCGGCTCGAGCACATCGCGCTGCTCATCGGTCGACTCCGGGGGCTCAGGACTGCGCGCGCCGACTGGGAGGTGTACGCACCGGGTGACGGCACGGCGCTTGCGCCCGCTCAAGCGCCGCGTGGCACCGGGCGGCAACACGAGGCCGAGCGCGCGTGAGATCGTCGAGCAGTACTCCGCCGCGATCCACTCGGCCAGCGCCACCAGATCGCCCGGCAGGGTGGGTGGGCCCTCATCCAGCGCGCGCAGCGGGCTGAGCAGCTTCTCCTCGGCGACCTCGCTGCGTTCGGCCAGCCCGACGACCACCCCCAGCACCTCGCGCCGGCCGAAGGGCACCACCAGCATCGAGCCGACCTCCACCGCCCCGCCGCGCAGCTCGGAGGGCAGCCGGTAATCAAACGGCCCGCGCATCGCGCGGGCCGTTGTCATCGGCTCGACCTGGGCGATAGCGGACACGCCGCCACCTTAGATGCGGCGCCGGTCAGAGGCCTGCGGCAGAACGCAGCGCGGGGGCCTTGTCGGTCCGCTCCCACGTGAAGTCGTGGTCATCGCGGCCGAAGTGCCCATAGGCGGCGGTCTTCTGATAGATCGGCCGGTGCAGTTTGAGCTCCTCGCGGAAGGCACCAGGGCGCAGGTCGAAGTGCTCGTCCACGAGGCCAGCGATCTGGCCACGGCCAATCTTCTCGGTGCCGAAGGTCTCGACCATCACCGATACCGGGTGAGCGACGCCGATCGCGTAGGCAACCTGCACTTCAGCGCGTTCGGCGAGACCCGCAGTGACGATGTTCTTGGCCACCCATCGCGCAGCATAGGCAGCTGAGCGATCCACCTTCGAGGGGTCCTTGCCCGAGAAAGCACCACCGCCGTGACGGGCCATGCCTCCATAGGTGTTGACGATGATCTTGCGGCCGGTCAGTCCAGCGTCGCCAACCGGGCCACCGATCACGAAGCGACCGGTCGGGTTGACAAGGAAGTTCTTGCGCAGCTTCCCGGCGTCGTAGAGCTCTTTCGGCAGAATCGGCTCGACCACGTGCTCCCAGAGGTCGTCCGGGATCAGTGACTCGGCGCCCTCGCCGTGCTGGGTGGAGATCAGAAGCTTCTCGATCTCGACGGGCTTGCCATCGAGATAACGCACAGCAATACGATGGTTAGTAGGTTACATAAAC